>NZ_PGFA01000001.1:0-1200000 GCF_002797555.1 Hymenobacter chitinivorans DSM 11115
ACGGTGTTGGTGACGGTGTAGGTGCCCGCGGCGGAGGCGGCCAGGTTGATGGCCCCGGTGCTGGCGTTCAGGCTCAGGCCCGTGGTGGAGCTGAACGAGCCGGCCGAAGCTCCGGTGGCCAGCGTGGGCGTCACCGAGCCGGTGCTGCCGGCGCAGTATGTGCCCGCCGCATAGCTGAAGCCCGCCGTCAGGGCATTGGTAATAGTCACGGTGCGGGTGCTGCTGCTAGGGCAGGTACCCCCCACGCTGTAGGTGACGGTGTAAGTGCCGGGCGTGGAAGCGGCCAGGTTGATGGCGCCGGTGGTGGCATTCAAACTCAGGCCGGCGGCCGAGCTAAAGGTGCCGCCCGTGGTGCCCGTCACGGTAGCCGTGGGGTTGGTGCCGCTCACGCAGAACGTAGTGCCGCTGTAGCTGAACGTAGCTGAAGTAGCGGGGTTGACCGTCACGGCCACCGCAGCCGAGGTGGCCGAGCAGCCGCCGTTGGTCACAATGACCGTGTAGCTGCCGCTGGCCGTAGCCGAGTAGGAAGCCGACGTAGCGCCGGCTATGTCCGCGCCATTGAGTTGGTACTGGTAAGTAGCCCCGGTTACCGGTGCCGCCGTCAGTACCACCGAGCCGCCCTGGCAGAAGGTGGTGGGGCCGCCGGCCGTCAGCGTGGCCGTGGGGGCCGCGTTGATGGTCACCGTGGCGGTGGCCGAAGTGGCCGTGCAGTTACCCGAAGCCGCTACCGAGTTGGTCACAGTGTAGGTGCCAGGCGTGGAGGCGGCCAGGTTGATAACACCGGTGCTGGCATTGAGGCTCAAACCCGCAGTCGAGCTAAACGTGCCCGCTACTGCGCCAGCGCCCAGAGTCGGGCTAGCCGTGCCCGTCGCGCAGTACGGCGTAGCGGCGTAGCTGAAGCTGGCCGACAGCGCGTTGGTAATGGTTACTGTTTGCGTGCTCGACGAAGGACAGGTGCCGCCCACGCTATAAGTCACGGTGTAAGTGCCGGGCGTGGAAGCCACCAGGTTGATGGCGCCCGTCGAAGCGTTGATGCTCAAGCCCGCATTTGAGCTAAACGTGCCGCCCGTGGTGCCGCTGATGGTGGGCGTGGGGTTGGGGCCACTCTGGCAGAAGGCTGCCGCCGAGTAGGCAAACGTGGCGGTAGTCGCGGGGGTGACCGTCACGGCTACCGGAGCCGAAGTAGCCGAGCAACCGCCCGTCGTGCGGATACTGACCGTGTAGCTGCCGCTGGCCGTGGCCGAGTAGGAAGCCGACGTAGCACCGGCTATGTCCGCGCCGTTGAGCTGGAACTGGTAAGTAGCACCCGCCGTGGTGGGGGCCGTCAACACTACTGAGCCACCCTGGCAGAAGGTGGTGGGGCCGCCGGCCGTCAGCGTGGCCGTGGGGGCCGCCTGAATCGTTACCTGCGTGCTGGCCGTGGAGGCGGCGCAGCTACCCGAGGCCGCCACCGTATTGGTTACGGTGTAGGTGCCGGGCGTACTGCTGCTCAAGGTAATGACTCCCGTTGCCGGGTCCAGGGTCAGGCCGCCGGGCGTAGCCGAAAAGGTGCCGGCGCTGGCACCGCTGCCAAACACGGGCGTGGGGTTTGTAGCTCCCGCTACGCAGTATATGGCGCCCGAATACGAGAAAGTAGCCAGGGGTGCCGAGGTAATCGTAACGGTCTGCACCCCGGTCGACGGGCAAGGGCCACCCACCCGGTAGGTGACGGTGTAGGTGCCGGGTGCGGAAGCGGCCAGGTTGATGGCGCCGGTGCTGGCATTCAAACTCAAACCAGTAGTTGAGCTAAACGTGCCGCCCGTGGTGCCGCTGATGGTGGGCGTGGGGTTGGTGCCGCTCTGGCAGTACGACGAGGCTCCGTAGCTGAACGTGGCCGTGGTAGCCGGGCTGATGGTAACCGAAGTGCTGGCCGTGACGGCAGCGCAGGTGCCAGAAGCGGCTACCGTATTGGTGATGGTGTAGGTGCCCGGCGTGCTCGTAACCAGGTTGATAGCGCCAGAAGTGGGGTTGATGCTCAGGCCCGCCGTCGAGCTAAACGTGCCGGCCGTGGCCCCGGCGGCCAGCGTGGGTGCCGGAGTGGCCCCGTCGCCGCTGCAGTAAGTGGGGTTGAAGTAGCTAAAAGTAGCCGTAGGCGCCGCCGTGATGGTCACCGTGGCCGTGCTGGAGCAGTTGCTGCCAGTAGCGTAGGTGACGGTGTAGGTGCCGGGCGTGGAAGCGGCCAGGTTGATGGCGCCCGTCGAAGCGTTGATGCTCAAGCCCGCATTTGAGCTAAACGTGCCGCCCGTGGTGCCGCTGATGGTGGGCGTGGGGGTAGTACCGTTGGTGCAGAAGGTGTTGGCTGAATAAGTGAAGGCCGCGTTGCAGTTGGAGCTGGTGCTGGCCTGGCCCACCACGCGCACGTCGCGCAGCAGGGCATACCGCCCGGCGCTGCTGCTGCCGCTGGCGTAATACAGGCGGATAGTCAGGGTTTGGCCACCGGTAATGGTCACGCCACTGCCCGAGGCCATAGCCAGCCGGTAGGTTTGGTTGGAGCCGGTATTCTGGTTGCGCAGGAAAATAGGGTCGGCAAAGGTGCCGGTGCCGGTGCCCGGCGTGGTAGTGCGCGTGGTCAGCGGACCGATGGGGCCACTACCGCCACCGGCTATTTCCGCTGAGTCGGTGCTGAAGCCCGACTTGGAATAAGCCACGGCCAGCTTCAGGTTACTGGCCGTGTTGTTGAAGGCCGACCACAGTACCAAAGAATCCACCCGGACGGTGGCGTTGGCCGTGGCCGTCACCGTAAACTGGGCGTAATATACCCGGTTCAGGTTGCTGCCCGGCAGCGGCACAAACGACCCGTCGCCGCTGGACGAGGAGCCGAAAGCCTCCCCGAACTGCGACGAGTAGGGTTTGATGGCCGTGCCCAGCGTGGGGTCGGAAAGGTAGAAATTGCGCAGGCTGGAGGTGCTGGGTAGGATGCCAGTAGCCCGCACGGCGGCGCTGTCCTGGCTGTTGACCTTCAGCGGCCACCACTGCAGGCGGCCAGTGGTAGTGGTTTGGGCGTGGCTAAGCGGGGCGCTGGTCAGCAATAGCAGCAAGGCCCAGAGCAGCCGCCAACCAGCTGGCCGCCGCGCAGTGAGGGTGCGGTGGTCTGGGCCAGACCGCCGGCAGGAAAGTAAGATTGCAGTCATAAGAACTGGAAGTAGGAATGAGAAATGGGAGAGGGCGTAAGTGGGAGAATGCAGAAAAAATCCTTTTTGCGGCAGCGTAGCCCCGCGTGACCAGAAGCCGGCTGCGTATGCCAGTACGGCAACGGAAGAGAAAGGGTACACCCGCCCCACGGATTTATGCACGAGTTCTGAAAAGGGCTTCTGCGGCCCTGCCTGGGTGTATTTGCGCAAGCCCCACCCGACTTTTTACTCGGCCCGGCCGGGCTTGCTGCCGCCAATAACGCAGGGCGGGGAGCGGCGGATAGGAAGCGCCGCTATATAGATTTAACGCTTTATTAAAGTCAATTTGTCTAACTGCAAGTCCGTTACCGGGTTCCAGCTGCTAAGCTGGTGCCAACCGGCTTGTCAACTAGCTGGATTGCAACCCACAAAACTCCCCAGATAATGCCCTGATTTTTGGGTCATTGTTGTACTTTTGGAGGAAATCTGTCTTCTATCTATTACTGCCGTATGCCCCCTCGTTTACTTCTGCTGCTTAGCTTCTTTCTCGTTACTACCCTGCTCCCCCAGGCCGGGCAGGCCCAAAGTGCCCGCAAACGGGCCCGCTTAGCTGCCGCTGGGCCCGTGCTTACCCGCAAAGACACTGCCTATGCCGTGCATGAGCTGTTTTTTCAGCGCCGCACCGGCGGAGCTTTTTTCACCGGCTACGGTGTAGCTATGACCGGCATCGTGGCCGTCGGCTCCCTTGCCAACCCACCCAAAGGCAGCGGGGAAGTGCTGCCATCCATTGGCGTCGTTGCCGTTATGGGGGCCTTGCCCATCTGGCTGGGCGTGAGTAAGCACCGCCGCTACAACCTGAGCCGGGAGCAAGTAGTGCTGACTGACTACGCCAAAACCGGCTTCCTGGACCGTAAGTACCGCCGGCGGCTGCGCGGCATCTGCCGGCCCGTGCCCGGCAACCGCACCTGGCCCGCCGTTGTGACTGATACGCTGGCTCCGGGTGCTCTTCCCCCCGTGGCCGCCACTCCCCCCGCTACTCCCGCTACCGATTCGGCCGCCCGGGTCCGGCCAGCTGCCGCTACGGGCTATACCATGGCCGATTCGCTGGACGCCGTGGCCGGCTTGTTTGCCAGCCGGCGGCTGGGCGGACAAATTCCGCTGCTGGCCGTGCTGCCCGCCGCCCGCCTCATGACGGGTAGCAGCGGCAAGGAATACAACATGTACACGGGCCAGTTTGAGGATAAAAAAGCGTCCGGTGGGGCTATAGCGGCGGGTCTGGGCCTGGTGGTCGGCAGCTTTACCTACATGATTTTGCACAACAGCCCCTACACCCAAGCCAAGCTGGCCGAAATCCGCACGGCCTGCGAGGCCGGCGCGCCCATTCCGGCCAAGGTGCGGGTGCTGCTCAAGCCCCGGCACTTCGAGGCCGGCCGGGAGGAGCGTAACCGGCAGCTGCGCCGCGCCGCCCGCAAGATTCATTAGGCTGGCTACCAGATATACCAACCAAAAGCCCCGCGAAAGTCAATTTCGCGGGGCTTTTTACGTCAGGCTGAGTAGGTCAGCTTAAAAACCCACCTTGGTAATGGCAAACCGGGGCGAGGTGGCCTGGAAGGGGTAGAGCACGTAGGCATCGGCGGGGGTGCGGCGGGTAATGGTGGTAGGGCTGACGGCCCCGGTGGCAAATTTGCCCGACTCCGCCGCCGAAGTCCAGTTGTTGGTCGTGGTCAGGCGAAACACGGTGCTCTGGCCCCCCGACACGAGCAGCAGCGTCTGCGGGTCGAAGAGCAGCAGGCCGTCGGCCCCGGTTAGGCTTTGGGAAACCGCCACTTTGGTAAACAAAACCGGGTTGCTCAGCAGTACTTTGTACAGGCTGCCGTCACTGGTTTTGGCAACTAGTAAGTAGCCGTCTGGATGGTACACAATACCGTTGAGCCCGAAGCCGCCACCCCCGCTGAACTCAGCGTTTTCCAGGAACACGGTGGCGTTGCCCTGCAAATCGAGCTTGTAGATAACCGGGGCAAAGCTGTCGGTGATGTAGGCGTTGCCCTGCCCATCCACGGCAATGTCGTTGGCAAAGTGCTGGGTGTAGGTGGCCGCCTTGCTGCCCAAATCAGTGTAGGAAATCAGGGCGCCGGTGGTGGCGTTGAAGCTGGCCACGGCCGCCAGTTTGCGCAGCGTGGCCGCCGAGGTGCGGCTGCTGTTGCCACCGGCATCCGACACGGCAACCAGCACCCGGTTGCGGCCCGCGTCCAGGTTCAGGCCAATAGTGGAAATCAGTTGGGCATTATCGGCCAGCACGGCGTACGTGCTGTCGTCCTTGACGGTACCAATCTGGCCCTTGGTGCGGGAGCTGACCAGAAACCGCTTGTTGGCTTCGTCGTACTGCACGCCCTCGGGCGAAAGCGCCGCCTGGGGCACGGTTATCTTGGCCGGGTTGGCCGGGGTGGTTGGCGTCTCGTCGTCATCGGAGCAGCTGGTCAGTGCACCGGTAAAGGCCAGGGTAAAAGCCGCCAGACGTGCTAGACTAAACAAGGAAAACTGCCCAGTCGAAGGGAGCAGGGAAGAGTAAGGCATGATACAGCAGGTAAGGGTTAACGGTTCAGCTACTGCAGTGCATACGGGCCTTGTCGCGAACTGATTGAATGAAATTGCGGCTTACGTGCCCTGGTGTTGCTTATTCCTGCCCCAACTCGTTGTCCGCCGACGTTTCTTTTTTATCCACCTGTTCTGTTTTAGGATCGGTGTCGATGAACCGTTCCCGCTTCTGGTGAATCGGGGCGGCGCTGGTGAAGCCCCCGCCGGCCGCAGCTAGCAGCAGCATGGCAATCAGGCCCAGGAGGCGCAACAGTTTCTTTGGGCTTTTCATCATGATGCCTCAGAGAAAGCCTTGCCAGCTAAGAGCGGCTGGAGCTTTTGCCTCTAAAACCAGCCCAATACTTATTGATCTGCCATCTAGGAAAGGTCACGGCTGTCGTAGCTTTAATTCCACTCGCCGGGCTGCGTCCCACCGTCGCGTCAGCTAAGGCAGTCATTTCCGTAATCGTATGCGTTGCAGGCAATCAATTGCCCACGCGTCGCAACAGGTTAATAGCCATCAGATAGGGCATAATGAACGGAATGGCTGGAATAGATACGGCAAAACTGGCTATTGCCAGTGGTGCGGGCACGCCACGGCCGGGCAAGGAGCACAACACGACGCCCACCAGGCTGACTAGTATATAGACAGTACAAGCGGCGGGCTTCAACAAGCTTGTCCGCCTCATTGAGACGGCAAACGCTATTGTGGCTACGTAAATAAGCGCGACTTCAACGATGGTGATTGACTCAAATAATGCCCTAACGGGTAGATACCAATCAGGCCTGTTTGCAGAAGCCGAGGCCGTGAATAAGCGGTACGATTCTGTCAAATAGCTTCCCCAGAAAGCCATGTTGATAATAAATAGGGGAGTAGCAACAACGACAGCCGTGCTGCCCAGCCGCGAATACAGGCTTTCCCCGGCCTCTTTTAAGTATTCTCGCAGCAGCATAAACCCACCGGCTGCTATTAACCCGGCAATAATTAGGATATAATACCGGATCTGCTGTTCCGTGGCAGTGGCCACCCACGCGGCAGCATTAGCTGGCAGGGGGCCTATACCCGCGAAAATGGATATTAACACCCACGGCCCGATAAGAAACAGGCCAATGACAGCTATGCGCTTTTTATTGGCATCTGGCCCTCGACTAAGGTGCCCGCCCAGAACCCAGGCCGCCAGTAGCATCAGGCAGGCATGGAGCAGCCAAATCGGCAAATAGATTTTATAGCTGCTGTGCCCGCTGGCAAATGCAATAATGAGCCCTAGAAAGGGAACCAACGTCAGGTAGACCTGGCTGATATTCCGCGCGTATCGACTTGCCTGCATAGCGTATGTTCTTTAGCGTGACCTGGGAGATGAAGCAATTCTTTTGCTTATATAACCTTATATTTGAATATATATAATTCATTCTAATAGCCAGCTTGTTGAGTAAAAAGAAAGCCCCGCCGGCAACTGCCAGCGGGGCTTCAAGAGGTTTATTGGCTTGTCAAGTTGGAAGGCTCAGCACATTTCAGAGGACGGACTGACGCCGCTTGAGGCGCGGAATGTCGTCCCTCCTCGCAATGACCGGCCCTGGGCTTACACCCCGGGAATCTCCACGTCCACGTTGACGAAGCGGATGTGGTCGTCTTCGAGCACGGCTTCTACCACGGCATCCTTGGTGACGCGGCCCGAGAGGATGTCTTTCGACAGCTCGTTGAGTACCAGGCGCTGCAGCACCCGCTTCAGGGGGCGGGCGCCGAACTGCGGGTCGAAGCCCTGCTCGCCGAGGTAGCTGAGCACTTCGTCGGTGGCTTCGAGGCGGATACCGGCTTCTTCCAGGCGCTGCTGAATCTGCTTGAACTGGATGTCGACAATCTTGCGGATTTCCTTGCGCTTGAGGGGCTGGAACATCACAATTTCGTCGATGCGGTTCAGGAACTCGGGGCGCATGTGCTGCTTGAGGCGCTCCACCACTTCCTCGCGGGTGCGGTCTACCACCTCGTCGTGGTTGTAGTCATTGAGCTCCTTGAAGTTCTTCTGAATGATGTCGGCGCCCGTGTTGGAGGTCATGATGATGATGGTGTTCTTGAAGTTCGCCACCCGGCCTTTGTTGTCGGTGAGGCGGCCGTCGTCGAGCACCTGGAGCAGGATGTTGAACACGTCGGGGTGGGCCTTCTCGATTTCGTCGAGCAAGATGACCGAGTAGGGCTTGCGGCGCACGGCCTCGGTCAGCTGCCCGCCTTCGTCGTAGCCCACGTAGCCGGGAGGCGCCCCGATGAGGCGGGACACGGCGTGGCGCTCCTGGTACTCGCTCATGTCGATGCGGACCATGCTGTTCTCATCGTTGAACAGGTACTCGGCCAGGGCCTTGGCCAGCTCGGTTTTACCCACGCCGGTAGTGCCCAGGAAGATAAACGAGCCGATGGGCCGCTTGGGGTCCTGCAAACCGGCCCGGGAGCGGCGCACGGCATCCGAAATGGCGGCAATGGCTTCGCTCTGCCCGGCTACGCGCTTGCCCAGCTCGGCTTCGAGGTTGAGCAGCTTCTCGCGGTCCGACTGCAGCATCTTGCTCACCGGAATGCCGGTCCACTTGGCTACTACCTCAGCAATGTCCTCGTGGGTGACGACTTCCTGGAGCATGTGGCCGCCGTCCTTGTTGGCGTTGGCTTCGTCCTGCAGGGTTTTGAGCTTGGCTTCGGCTTCCTGAATCTTGCCGTAGCGCAGCTCGGCCACGCGGCCGTAGTCGCCCTGGCGCTCGGCCTGCTCGGCTTCGACCTTGAACCGCTCAATGGCTTCCTTCTGCTCCTGAATGTTGGTCAGGACGGACTTCTCGTTTTCCCACTGGGCTTTCAGGGAGTCGCGCTTGGCCGACAGCTCGCTGAGCTCTTTATTGAGCACGTTTTCCCGGTCCACGTTTTCCTCGCGGCGGATGGCTTCGCGCTCAATCTCGAGCTGCATGATGCGGCGCTGCACTTCGTCCAATTCCACGGGCATGGAGTTGAGCTCGATGCGGAGCTTGGCCGCGGCTTCGTCCATGAGGTCGATGGCCTTGTCGGGCAGGAACCGGTCGGTGATGTAGCGGCTGCTCAGCTCGACGGCGGCAATAACGGCGTCGTCGGTGATGCGTACGCCGTGGTGGAGCTCGTACTTCTCCTTGATGCCGCGCATAATGCTGATGGCGTCCTCAATGGTGGGCTCATCGACCATGACGGCCTGGAAACGGCGCTCCAGGGCCTTGTCCTTCTCGATGTACTTCTGGTACTCCTTGAGGGTGGTGGCCCCGATGGAGTGCAGCTCGCCGCGGGCCAGGGCGGGCTTGAGCAGGTTGGCCGCGTCCATGGCGCCTTCACCGCCGCCACCGGCCCCAATCAGGGTGTGCATCTCGTCGATGAACAGGATGATCTGGCCTTCGGAGTCGGTGACCTCCTTGATGACGGACTTGAGGCGCTCTTCAAACTCGCCCTTGTACTTGGCCCCGGCAATGAGCAGGCCCATGTCGAGGGACATGATGATCTTGTCCTTGAGGTTTTCGGGCACGTCGCCGGCCACGATGCGCTGGGCCAGGCCCTCGACAATGGCGGTTTTGCCGACGCCGGGCTCACCGAGCAGGACGGGGTTGTTCTTGGTGCGGCGCGACAGAATCTGGAGGACGCGGCGGATTTCTTCGTCGCGGCCGATGACGGGGTCCATCTTGCCGGTGCGCACCTGCTCGTTGAGGTTGCGGGAGTAGCGGTTGAGGCTCTGGTACTGGTCTTCGGCAGTCTGGGAGGTGACTTTGCGGCCCCCGCGCAGCTCTTTGATGGCGGCTTTGAGGTCTTTCTCGTTGAAGCCGGTGTCTTTGAGCAGGGTGGCGGTGGCGTCTTTGCCGCCGAGCAGGCCCAGCAGCAGGTGCTCCACGGATACGTATTCATCGTCGAACTCCTTGAGGAAGCCGGTGGCGCGCTGCAGAGCGGCGGCGGCTTCGTTGGAGAGGTAGGGGGCGCCGCCGCTTACTTTGGGGTAGCCGGCCACGATGGTATCGAGGCGGGGCGTGAGGATGTTGAGGTTGACGCCCAGCTTTTTGGCCAGAAACGAGAGGACGTTCTCGTCGCTCTGGAAGAGGCCCTTGAGCAGGTGGCCGGTATCAATGGCCTGCTGCTGGTTGCCCCCGGCAATTTCAGTGGCCTTCTGCACAGCCTCCTGTGCCTTGATGGTATAGTTATTAAAGTTCATGGCTTGCTAGAGTCTTAGGTAGGCTTCGGGTTAGGAAGGTCTACGAGGGGCATAGCAAACGGGGTGCAGAAGAGGTTTTTCTGACGTTTTGGCGGGGTTTGGGTAGTTGCTTGTGTTATGTTTGAGTCAAAATGTCTTATTGTGTATCAGGTACATAATTCAACAAACACAACGCCTAGTCTAGTAATTCTAACTTTGATATAGTCGCTCACATCAACTTCTACATCAACCTCTAATTCCTCAAAGTCTTCGTTTGGCTTTTCAACTTTAACATCAACCTCCACTTCATATTTTAATGTGCCCAACGCAACAAGATTAGAAATTTGTATTTCTATATCTTCAAGAGAGCATCCTAATCCCCTTGCCAAAGACTTTATTTCGAAACTAAAAATATCTACAGGAAAGTCCTCGGCTTTAACTTCTGGAAGCTTAATTATTGCATATGCATTCTGTTTGGCGGCTTTTTCTTTTCTGCCTTTTATATATTTATTATAAATATTGTCTAATAGCTCTGCCTCGTCGTTAGATATTTTGTTCAATATTTCTACAGCATTCTGTTGAGATACTACAGGTAAAGGTCGTAACAAAATGTTCTTAATGAGTTTAGACCAACGCTCTTGAAGACTCTCTTCTTCTTCCAATGAAGAATATTCAAGCAATGGAGAAAGAACCTTTAAACTGATTTTTTGAGTGTCAATACTATTCTCTGTTAAGTAGCTTTGAGCTTTTTTAAGAATTTTAACTTGATTCTTAAATCTCCTTAAGCGCACCTGGTCAGCAATCATTTCACCTGTTTCTTCAAAGGCTTTGCCAAATAGACCTTTGATTAATCCTTGTGCTTTGTCGGATGTAGCGGCCTCAATGGCTTTGCTAGCAATTATTTCTCCTCCTGTCATTGTTTTTGTGTACTAAGGGTAGTATTTCTAAACGTTTATCATTGATGCACAGCTAAACTCGCGCTAGGACTCTACTGTAATGCCGGTGCAAGTATTAGGTCTGACCTTGGTGGGGTGTCAATCCAGTTTTCCAGTTGGAGGCCGCTTAGGTTGGTGAAGTGGCGGGTGTTGCGGGTGACGAGGGTGAGGCTGTGGGTAAGGGCGGTGCAGCCGATGAGGATGTCGAAATCGTCGATGGGGCGGCCGGCGCGGCGTAGGTGGGCTTTTTGGGCGGCGAATATTTCCAGGGTAGGGCCAATAGGAAGTACTTGTTCGGCAAACAGCTCCCGGAATTCGGTTATCTGCTGGTGCTGCCGGACCTGCCAGACCGGGGCGCTGTTGGCCGCGCCGAAGAGCAGTTCGGCAATTGTAATTTCAGATAGGAAACATTTGGCCAGACCAATTGCGGCTAGCTTTTTATCTAACTGATGCTCTCCGCGCAGGAAATGGACGCAGATGTTGGTATCGAGCAGATAGCCGGCGCTCATAGCTCGATATCAGGGCGGTTACTTTGGCGGGACTCCTGCAATTGCCGGTTGATTTCGTCGCCGGTTTTGTTGGACTGCCAGGAGCCGAATAGGGCCAGAAAACGCTGCTCTCGCTCTTCCGCGGATATTTCAGCGGCTGGGGTAGCAGTAGCCTTGACGCCCAGCCGTTGCGCCAGACTTAGCAGCAAGTGCAGGTCGGAATCGTTGGTTGGCTCTAGTAATAGGGTAGTGGGCATGGTGAGCGAGATTAGGACAGGGGAGAAGCACAGTGCCGTACTAGCTAAGTTACGGCAAATCCTTTGTTTCGCTCATTGATAGCGGGTGCTTAATAGGGGTTACAGACAGGTATAGACGGTAATAGGAGTAAAAAAGCCCACGCACGGGCGTAGGCTTTTTCGGCAGGTGCTTGGTGTAGCAAGCAGGCGAAGCGCAAGAGGTCCTTCGTTGCGCTTCGGCAAGCTCAGCATGACAGGTGGTTAGGGTTACTCGGGTTTGATTGGGGGGTGTTCGTCTTCGCCGGGGCTTTGCTGTTTGCCGGGGCGGTCGATGATTTGGCGGGCGGCGGTAACGCGGTGGTAGAATTCGGGGTGGGAGCGGGCGTACTTGCGCATGCTGCGGTCGAGGCGGTCTTCTAGGAGGGTGGCTAGCTCGCTGAATTTGGCTTTGATGGCGAGGCGGGCGGCTTGGCCTTTGGTGGTTTCCTGGCGCGGGTCGTTCTTGCCGGTGCTGAAGGCGGCGAGGGCGGCTTTTAGCTCGGCGAGGCGCTCGGGGGTAACATCGTACTTTTCGAGGGCCTGGGCGTGGGTGGTGGCGTGGTCGAGGATTTCCTGGGCGGTGTCGGTGAGGGCGGTGGCGCGCAGGTTGAGCAGGGTGCCGTAGCTGTGGTTGGCGGCGTTCTGGAGGGGGCGGTCGGTTTTGGCGGTGGCGTAGGCGTAGAGGTCACCGGCTACTTCGCCGGCGCTGACGGCCAGCAGTTCGCGGCGGTCGGTTTTGGCGTCGGTCTTGCCCTTGGTGGCTTTGGGCCGGATTTTCTGGCGCAGGGGCTCGAGGTCGGTGGTGAACTGCTGGAGGTCGGCGATGATATCCTGCAGGGCCTGGTCGCGCTGGTAGGGGGTGGCGTCCTCACGCAGGGCGGCCAGGGTGTTTTCGGCGGCGGTGAGCCGGTTGTCTTGTTTGGCGGTAAGCATAAAAGGCAGAGGGGGATAAGTAGAAAAAAGAGAATTGAACGACGTGAATAGGTATGGATAGAAGCGGGACAGTAGCGTAGCTCAAGAGTAGGAATATTCTGTCATATTATAGCATAAGCTGGGCAGAAAAAAGTAGTGACCAGGCTTTGAACACCTGGGGCCAGGCTTTGGACGACCGAATCCAGGCTTTGGATGATTGAGGCCAAGCTTTGGCCGCCGTGGCCAGGCTTTGGAGAACTGTGGCTAGGCTTTGGACGACCGGGGCCGGGCTTTGGAGGATTGTGACTACGCTTTGGACACTTGGGGCCGGGCTTTGGAGTGCCGAGGCCGGGCTTTGGTGCGTTGGGACCGGGCTTTGGCCGGTTGCGCCCGGGCTTTGGACGGTTGGGGCCAGGCGTTGGATGGCGGCGGTATGTCTTTGGCAGGTTGGGGTGGTTGCTGGGCGAAGCGGGGCTACCGGCAGGGGCTGAGAAGGCCCCCAAAGGGTTAGTAGGCAAGCACGCGGGAGGCGGGTACTACGGGAAATGGTGTACTATTGCGCCCACCAACTATTACTGCTTCGCCATGACTACGCCGCAGCTACTAGAGGCGCTTACTGCCGCGCACGAGGAATTTGCCGGGACCGTGGAGGCCCTGGATGCCAACGACTTTTTGCGCAAGCCCCCGGGGAAATGGAATGCCGGCCAGCACCTGGACCACATCCTGCGGGGGGTGAGCCGGGTGGGTGGGGCGCTGAAGCTGCCGGGGATGGTGCAGGGCTGGCTGTTTGGTAAGACTACTGAGCCGGCCGGGTCGTACGAGGAACTGGTGGCGCGCTACCAGCAGGTGCTGGCGGGGGGCTTTACGGCTACCGAGTCGTTTTTGCCGGACGAAGTGGGGGCGGCCCAGCAGCGGGAGCTGCCCGAGAAGCTGCGGGCCGAGGTGGCGCGGCTGACGCGGCGGGCGGCGGGCTATTCGGAAGCGCAGCTGGACACCCACCTGCTGCCCCACCCGGCGCTGGGCAAGCTCACGCTGCGCCAAATGCTCTACTTCACGCTCTACCACGTGCGGCACCATCAGCGCCTGGTACTGCGGGGGCTGGGCCGGGCGGAGCGGTAGGCGACTGGGGCCTTACCGCTGGCGGGTGTATTCGCGGGTGCCGCCGAGCAGCTGGGCCGAGGCTTCGAGCTGCTGCCAGGACGGGGAAGCGGCCTGCTTTTTCTTGCCGGGGTAGCGGACGGTGGGGTCGGTGGCGCTGTTGACCAGGCTGGTGGCCGTCAGGTATACTTTGGCCCCGCGGATGGTAGCGAGGATGGTGTCCGGGGACTTGGGCTGGGGCGTGAGGGCGAAAACCGGCTTAGGAGCGTTGGGTTGCCGCACGGTGTAGCCATTGGCGGCAAACACCGAAGTCGTTTTTTGGAGGGCCGTGCTGCTGTCGGGTAGGGTGACGATAATGGTATTGGCGCCTTTGAAGGGGGAATCCAGAATCAGGGTGTGGGTCACCTTGAGCTGGGCGAAGCAGGCCGGGGCGCTGAGCAGGAGGGCGGCGGAGAGAAGCAGGGCTTTCATGGCTAGCAAGGAAATGGCTGGTTGATACCTGCTCAGATAGCGGCAGCCGGGCAACCGTTGCCTGCCCGCAGGGCCGGGGCCGAGAATAAGACCGGGCCCCAGTGTTTTTACGCGTCGCCGGGTGGAAATACCTGGTTTTGAAAAGGGGCTTTTCTACCGGGAATAGACTGCTGGGCGGGCCGTTCCTTTACAACTGTGTTGACCGGGGTAAAACCGGCGGGCACCGGCGGAATCCGAAAAGCCGAAGCAAGAGAGTAGGAAACCTGCCCAACCAACCCCTTTTATGTCAACCACTCTGTCAGCCACCCCCGAAGCCCCCGTAGCTAGCACCTCCGAAGCCCCTTTGGCTAGTCTTTACCGCGCCTGCGGCACCATCGGCAACGCCGGGATGCCCGGGGCTCCTATTGCTCATTTCTCGCTGCTGGTCAACCCCGCGGGCGGCAAGGTAGTAGGCGCCGTGCACATCACCCAGGCCATTCAGGGCCCGGGCTCCGATATTGAGGTTTACAACGTCCAGGGCACCGTCTCGGAGCTGGTGTGGGGTGCCAAGGAAACCAAGGTTGTGCAGCTGACCGGCTCGTACATTTATAGTGTTCCGCCGCCCGCCATTGGCACCTTCCAGGCGGAGTTCACGGCCCACATGGTCGTGGGTTCGGACTGGAACGGCCAGGGTGGCTTCAGCTACGGCGGTAAGCAGATCAACAACGTACCAGTAACCAGCACCGACTGCTAAGCACCCGGCCGCTGCCTGCGCTGCCTGATAAGCGGCCGGCTTGAGACAGAAACGCCCGTTGACTTTCCCGAGTCAGCGGGCGTTTGTGCGTCGGGTCGGGGCAATACTGCGGCGGGGTGTTTGGGGGGACTGGCTGCTCACGTATGGTTGGCGGCAGGCATTCGGGGGTGCCCCACGTTTGGAGCCGGCAACAAAAAGGCCGGGTTCGGGGGCCTGCCGGGCGGGTTGCGGGGAACAACCAGGGGCAGGCCGCCGAACCCGGCCAGGGGGTATTTTCTTCAACTTTTCCACCCTCACCACCCCGTTGCAGCACAGGAAGCGGGCGGGGGAACTTCGGAATTAAGCCAACCGGGGGCTGGTAGGGGAGCCGGGGGCGGCAGCGCGGCGAAACAGCCGGGCCGCGGCCACCCACAGGCCGGCAAAGAGGGTGTTGAGCACGAGTACCCAGACCACGCCCATATTCAGCGCCGGCCGCCAGATCAGCAGGGCCACAAACGGCACGGCAAACTGGGCAAGGGCGGTGGCCAGCAGGGCGCGGGCCATGCCCAGGGGCCGGAGCCGGGCTACTGCGGCCCCGACGAAGCCGACGACCAGCACGGCGGCGTAAAGCAGGTTGGCGGGGTTGTCTTCGCTGCCAATGAAGCCCACGGCCAGGTTGCCCCACACCAGCAGCAGGGAAGCGGCCACGGTGACGCCGACGGCCAGGCGGTAGGCGCCCCTGCGGGACCAGCCGGCCACGACCAGACCCAGCAGGCCCGCGCCCAGTAGCGCGATGCCGGCCGTAACGAAGTGCGCGGTACTCGCGGGGCGGCCCGGGGTAAGCAGCAGGGCCGCCAGCGCAAGTAGCGGGGGAAACGGGGAAGCCAGGGTCATGGGAAGAATGCTGGGAAGAAACCTGGTGGGGTGACGCCGACTCCCGGCTTACGCCAGGCGCTGCTGCAGGGAGGACGCAGGGCCGCTGGCGCGGCGGAACAGCCAGCCCGATACGGCCCAGAGGGCGGCAAACCCGGCGTTGGCCCCGACGACGTTTAAGAGGTGAACCGAGGGCTCGGCGGCGGCCCCGGCGGGCGTCCAGACGAACAGGGCCAGGGCGGTAATAACGAGGTAGGTGAGGGAGGCGGCAAACATGGCGTTGGACATGCCGCGGGGTCGGAAGCGGGCCACCAGGGCCCCAATAAAGGCGACGGCCAGGACCCCGGCGTAGAGCTTATTGGCGGGGTTATGCTCACTGCCCACCAGGCCGACGGCCGCGTTGGCCCACACCAGCAACAGGCCCGCGGCCACGGCCACGCCGGCGGCTGCCCGGTAGAGCGGGTTGGTAGCCAGGCGCGCAGCCAGGACAAACACCAGGCCCGCCCCGAAGAGCAAAACGCCGGCGAAGACGAAGTCGGAGAGGGTCCAGTTTACTTCGGCGGTGAACTGCATGGCTACCAACGGAATCAGGAGCAGGAGGCCGGTGGCCAGGGCCACGCGCAGCAGGCTTTTGGTGAGGTTCATGACGAGAAAAGCTAGGAGTTTGAGGCAGGAGAAAAGCGCCGGAGCCGGCCACCACGCCTGGGCCGGAGGCACTTGCGCAGCAGCGAAACAAAGCAAGTGAAAGAACTTTGTATTTCAAAGTAAGGGCAAGATATTTTTACTTGAAGTGGTGCTAATGGTTTCGTCGGCAAAGACTTGGAGTGAGCGGGAGCGGCGTGGTGGGCTGCTGGGGCGGAGTTAGGCCGGGCCTGCCGGTAGTCGAACCCAACTCAGGCGCCCGGAAAATTTGTAGTATGGTGCCCGCCAGATATCTTCCTGCTATGTACGCGCCCCTACTGGCCCACATTGCCCGTTACGTTGCCCTGACCGAGTCGGAGGAGGCACTGCTGTGCTCGTACCTGCGGGTGCAGACCATTGGCCGCAAAGACCATCTGTTGCGGGAAGGGCAGGTGTGCGCCGCTAACTATTTTGTGCTGCAGGGCTGCCTGCGCACTTACCTGGTGAGTGAGAAAGGCACGGAGCAAACCATTCTGTTCGGCATCGAAAACTGGTGGCTGACCGATTACGCCAGCCTCGATACCGGGCAGGCTTCGCAGTTCAATATTCAGGCCGTGGAGGCTACGCAGGTAGTGGTCTTGGCGCAGGACGTGCAGGAGGAGGTGTTTCGGCGGCTGCCGCCGCTGGAGCGCTACTTCCGGCTGGTACTGCAGCGGGCAGCCGCGGCGGCCCTGTTCCGGATCAAGTTTCTGTATAGCATGTCGGGGGAGGAGCGCTACCGGCATTTCAGCCACGCCTGGCCGGGATTTGTGCAGCGGGTGCCCCAGTACATGCTGGCGTCGTTTCTGGGCTTTACGCCCGAATTTTTGAGCAAGATCCGGGCAAAGGTGGAGCCTGAGCAGAGGGCCGGCATTTCTTAATCTAGATTAAGGAGAAACGGCGGGGCAGCGCGGACCTTTGATGCATTCTTCAACCTAACCTCTTGTTGACCATGCGTTTCAACCTGCAAGCCCTCGAGCCCGAATCCTACAAAGCCATGTTCGGCCTCGAAAAATACCTGGCCGGCACCGGGCTCAGCGCCACCCACCGGCACCTGCTGAAAATGCGGGCTTCCCAACTCAACGGCTGCGCGTACTGCCTCAACATGCACAGCAAGGAAGCCCGCAAGGATGGCGAAACCGAGCAGCGGCTCTACCTGCTCCCGGCCTGGCGGGAAACGACGCTGTTTACGCCCGCGGAAAAAGCCCTGCTGGCCCTCTGCGAGGAAGTCACGCTGCTCAGCCAGGGTGGCGTTTCGGACGCTACCTACCAGCAGGCCGTGGCCGCCTGCGGCGAGCAGTACGTGGCCCAGGCTCTGATGGCTATTATCGTTATCAATGGCTGGAACCGGATTGCGGTTACGACCCAGCTGCCGCTGGAGGCCTGAATGGCGTGGAGTACCCTGCCAGACTGGGAGAGGAACAACTATTTACTCGAAAAGTGCAGGTAAATAGGCGGAGTGAAAAGTCTCGGCTCCGGGGCCGTGGCGGAGTGGCTAATATCCACTTACGGCTATTTAAAGGGCCCTTGGTTAGTTTTGCGCCGCCCGACGGGTTATTTTGTAAAGTCTACAAAACCGAAAAGCTGGATTGGTTGCCGGAAATTGGGGCGCCTACTTTGGGACACCAATTACCCAATTCATCAGCGCAATTCGCAATCCTACGCTTACCCTTATTTAGCTATCCTAGATTGAATCCGGGGCCCGTCACTACCAAGTGAGCGGGCCCCGACTATTTTGCTTCCGTACTGAAGCCGGTGAGCAGCATCCCAAGATCAGCCTACCACTGCGCGAGCGGCGGGTGGTCGGGCTGCCCGACGTTGCTTAGAGCTCCTTAATCAGCTGTAAAAACTCGGTGCCGACCTGCGGAAACAGGTAGCGCAGCACAATCAGCACCATCGACACGATTTCGGCGAAGACGGCCAGCACGAAGATTTTCGACAAGTCCGCGTCGACGTGCAGCACGTTGAAGCCGATGAGGAAAAAGCAGGTGTTGACCAGCAGGATCTGGAAGGCCAGGGCCCCCAGAATGCACCAGGCCACTTTCTGGCGCAGGCTGCGCTCGGCCTCGTGCTGCTGTTTCCAGGCCGTCACCAGGGTTTGCAGCTTGTAGCTCTGGTCGCGGGCCCGGGTCACGCGCTCAAAGGATTCGAGCTCCCCGGGGTTGACCTGCTCGCCCACGGCGGCCACTTGGTTGCGCAGTTCGGGCGGCAGGGCTTGGAGTAAGTCGGCCATCCTTAGCGCAAGCCTAGTTCCGCCATGCGGTAGCCCATGGCCTGCTCCGACACGCCAAAGCGCCAGGCCAGATAGTCGATGTCGGGGTTGTGGGCAAACTCGCGGCGCATCAGGGGCTCGGGCATGAGCAGGGCGGCGGCAAAGCGGTTGGCCTCAATTTCACGGGCCCGGTCGGCGTCGGGAATCGAGTCGGAAAACTGCTCCCGAAACAGGTTGATGGTGCTGTCGACGAAGGAGCCGTCGGCTTCGGCCAGGTGCAGGAAGTGGTGGGCCAGCTCGTGGGCAATGGTAAACCGCTTGCGGCTGGCCGGGTCCGAGCCTTTGACCAGGATGATGGTGCCGCTGCTTTGCTTGGTAATCATACCCGAAAGGCTGTCCTGGGCAAACTCGGCGTTGTGCACGGTAATATCGTGCTGCTGGGCCAGGCTCACCGGGTCGATGGGCAGGTTAGCCGCCGCCCCGGCCTGCTGCAGCACGGCCTGGGCCCGCGCCTCAATTTCTTTGCGGGTGAGCATTCGGGTTTCGGGCGACATCGACAAAGCGGCAGGCATGCGGAAAAAAGTTCTTAAGACTACGGTAAGTTAGGAACAAACGCGCAAAAACGCGCCGCAGTTCGGTTAGAGCACCACCAGCCGGGCGGCTTGTTGCCGGGTCTCGGGGTCCTGGTACAGAATTTCAAACCGGGAATCGTCCAGGAGTCGGATCCAGCGGACGCCCAGGTCCGGAAAAGCCAGGCTGCGCTGGGTCAGCGTGGTCAGGTCGAACAGAATGACTTCGTGGTAATGCACCAGAAACAGGTAGCGGTCGGAGTAGATATTGCCCCGGAAAGTGGCCGCGCTGGGCCCCAGGCACGAAAAGCCGATGGCCTTGAAGTCGTGGTGCGTGTCGAGGACAAAGCCCCCGCCTTCTTCGGCAATAAAGAAAAAGCGGCCGTCCGGGGAATCCGGCTCATACTTATCGGGCATGTCGGTGCGGGGCCAGCCCCCAAAGTACTTTTCGGTGACCAGCTCCCCGTTGATTTTCAAATCCACTTCCCAGAGCATGCGGCCGTTGTTGGGCTCCACGCAGCCGTAGTGAATCAGCTCGATATCGTGGAATTTTGACTTGATAGAATGCACAGGAATAAGGGTCTACGTGCATGGGCACGGCGGGCTGCCGGGGCCAGAAGCCAAGCCGGCAGCTTTATCGGCCGGCGGGGCCGCTCTGCGCGCGAGTGAGCCACTCTTCTTTGCCCAGCCGGTACACAAAGTTGAGCTTGGGCGCTTCGCCGAAGTAGGCTATTTCTTCCTCGGCAATCTTTTCGGCGCCCAGGCGGCCAATGGCAATCTGGGAGCGGCGGTTGACGGCGCCAATGTGGAAATACACCTGCGCAACGAACTGGAAGATGTAGTCCAGCATCAGGCCCTTCACCAGCAGGTTGAGGCCCGTGCCCCAGTAGCGGGTGGCGTAAAACGTGTAGCCGATGTGGATGCTGGCGTCCTGCTCGTCGGGGCCGTAGAAGCGGGTGCTGCCGGCCACTGCGCCGGTTGCTTTGTCCACTATCTTAAAGGCGCCCTGGCTCTGGAGCGCGCCTTCGAAGAACGTTTGAAATACTTCCCGCTGCCACCGGTCCTTGTTGGGGTGCTGCTCCCAGATCTTGGGGTCGGAAGCTGCCGCGTACAAGTCTGCAAAGTCGTCGGCTTGCAGGGGAAGCAGCAGCACCTGCTGGTTTTCGAGGCGGGGTTGGAGGTTGAGAGGCATCAGGTAGGAGAGGAAAGGCCAGCGGAGCATGTGGCCGGCGGGCAGAACCAGAAAAAGTCAACGGCAAGGACACGGACAGCAGCTAGGGGCGTTCCAGCGCCGGCCGGTCCCAATGGGCCAGCTCGGCGGCGGCCACGTAGGTGCTCTGCAGAAAATCGAGGACGGCCTGGCGCGGGTCGGGAGCCAGGCGGGCCGCTTCGTAGGGCAGAAAGAATTCGCCCATTTCGGGGCTGAAAAACGCGGCGGCGGGCTGCACTGCGGCGTGGGCAAGTTCGGGCAAGCCGGGGTAGGCGTAGCTGTAGAAAGCCGCCTCCTGCCCGTTGCCGCCGGGCCACCAGCCGGCGGCGCACTGCTCGGCCGAGTACGACTCGCGCGTCACCCAATCGGCCAGGTTGGGCATGCCGCCGGGGTGGGGTGGGGCCGGGCGGCCCGAGAAGCGGGTGACGGCCAGGTCAAACGAGCCCCAGAAAAAGTGCACCGGGCTGCACTTGCCCATAAAGCGCCCCCGAAACTCGTTGAGCACTTGGTCGGCCTGCAGCAGCACGTCCCAGAAACGCTCTACGGCCGTTGCGTCGTAGGCCCGGTGGTGCTCGTCTTCGGCAAACGGCGTCACGTCCTCTATTTCCACCGGCACAGGCCAGATCCGGACGTGGATGCCCGCCTCGCGCAGCAGGGCGCGGTAGTGCCGGTAAAAGTCGGCCACGGACCGGGGCTGCAGCGGCATGTCCCACTGCTGGCCGGCGCTGGTGTGCAGGCGCAGCTGGTGGCGGCGAAAGTCGAACACGATTTCGCAGGAGCCGGCGGCAGTAGGCATCGGGCCGGTAGACAGTCCCCGGGGCGTGACGTAAAGCGGTACCTGCCACCAGTGGTTGAGCATGGGGCTCAGCGCCAGGCGGGTCTTACCCACGATTTGCGTCCACAGGTGCAGGGTCTGGCGGGTGTCTTGCCAGGCAGCGGCGGGCAGGGCCGGCCACGGGGTCGGAGAGGCGGAATCCATCATAGCAAGCAGGCAGGGGAAGGGTGTAAATATAGAGTTTTGTGGTTCCCAGCCGCTGCCGCCCGCGCTACGCCGCCGCCGCGGGCATGGTTTGCAGCAGCCAGTGGTAGAGCTTATCCACGTCTGCGCGCCGAAACAGCTCGGTGCCCGGGTTCATGGTGGCCGCCGAGCCGCAGGCCCCGCCCAGGCGCACCACTTCCCGCACCGAGAGGCCCGAAGCCAACCCGTGCACCAGGCCGGCAACCATACTGTCGCCGGCGCCCACGGTGCTGCGCCGCTTCACGGCCGGGGCCGGCACGTGGTCCACCAGCTCCTTCGTGACCACGCAGGCCCCCTGCGGCCCCAGCGACACGACGACAATTTCCGCCTTGCCCTCGCGCACCAGGCGGTGGGCGGCTTCGGCCACGGCCTCGTTGTCGAGCTCATCGACGCCGGCCATTTTGCTGAGCTCCCCCACGTTGGGCTTGGCCAGGAATACGCCTTCTTCCAGCACGCGGAGCAGAGCCGGGCCGGAGGTGTCGACCACCACTTTCACGCCCCGCTCCTTGGCTGCGCGCACCACTTTTACCACAAACTCAGGCTCGACGCCCGGCGGCAGGCTGCCGCTGATTACCAAAAACTCCGGCAGCTGATCAATGTGCTTCAGAGTTTGCAGAATCTGGTGCTGCTCCTCGGCCGAGAGGGCCGTGCCGGGCATGCCGAAGCGGTATTGCTGCCCGCTGGCCGCGTCGACGACAATGAAATTCTCCCGGGTGCGGCTGACCATTTCCACCGGGGCCTGCCGGATATTTTCCTGGGTGAGCAGCTCGCGCAGCAGCGTGCCGCTGGGCCCGCCCACCGGAAACACCGCCAGCGAGTCGGAGCCGAGCCGTCTTAGGGCCCTGGACACGTTAATACCACCCCCGCCGGGCTCAAACTTAGGCGCGGCGCAGCGGATTTTCTGGTCGGGAATAATCTGGTCGGCCGTCGTGCTTTTGTCGACGGTCGGGTTTAGGGTCAGCGTGACGATGGTGTTCATAGCAAGGCAGGTTGCGGGTAGGGGCGCCGGGGCGGCCGTAGACTTTCCGTGTACTAGCAGCCGCCGGCTTGGTTGCGCCGGGCCCTAAACCCGCGGGCAGTATCTTTGCCTTTGCCCCTGCAAATAGCTGCCTCCATGCAAAAATCCCGCGCCTGGCTTGATAAGAACGGCACAAAGCTGCTGCTGAGCGTAAGCCTGCTGCTGCTTGTGAGCGGCATGGTGGGGCAGTGGCGGGGCATGCATAGCGTAGTCCTCGCCGATGGCAACAACCCCGGTCAGGTAAAGATTGCGCCAGTTGGGCTACTGTATGGCTGTGCGGCGGTGCTGCTTGCACTGCTTGCCCTCGTCAAGCGGGAACCCGGCCCAGGGCCACCGCTGGCGTAAAGGCCAAAAAAAGCCGTCGACGCTCTACCCGCCGCTAAGCCAGGCTGCGGCTTCGGCTAGAAGATGTCCGGCTTCGAGTGCCGGTTGTCATGACGTAAAAAAGGCCGGGCCCAAGGCCGAATGTGAATGACCCGGCCGGCCGGGGCTGCCGGGGCCGAATACGGTTTCGGCGGGTTCAGGAATGGGGCTGGGTTTTACCTATAATTAGTATAAATAAGACAAAAGCTGCAAAAAGAGGCACTGCCGCCTCAACAATGGCCAGCTTCCGGGCGTAAGCAAATAGAGTTCAGCTTGGCTGGTCACCCTCAGCTGCGGCTGGTGCGTGCCCCGCCCCTGAACCTACTCGCCCGGCTCTATTCTTTCACCTCACTTATCCGCGCCATCTTATGAGTACAACCACTTCCCAAGCACCCTTGGGCACTTCTACTATTGCCCTGCCGCCACCCACGGGCACCGTCACGCTGAAAATAAACGGCGTGGAGCGGCAGCTGCAAATTGCCCCCTGGACCACCTTGCTCGATGCTCTGCGCGAATACCTGGACCTGACCGGCACCAAAAAAGGCTGCGACCATGGCCAGTGCGGGGCCTGTACGGTGCTCGTCGACGGCAAGCGCATCAACTCCTGCCTCACGCTGGCCGTGATGCAGGAAGGCGCCGACATCACGACCATCGAAGGCTTAGGCACCGAGGAAAAGCTCCACCCGCTGCAGCAGGCCTTTGTCGACCACGACGCATTTCAGTGTGGCTACTGCACCCCCGGCCAGATCTGCTCGGCCGTGGGCATGCTCACCGAGGGCAAGGCCAAAACCACCGCCGAAATCCGGGAGCTGATGAGCGGCAACCTCTGCCGCTGCGGGGCTTACACTAACATCGTGTCGGCCATTGAGGAAGTGCTGAATCAGCAACGGTGAAATAGTGAGTTGGTGCAAGGGTGAGGTGTCGCTTTGACCCCGCCATTGCACCAGCAGAACAAAAACTCACCATTTCACTATTTCACCATCTCACCTGATGAACAGTTTCACTTATACCCGCGCCAGTGGCGTGGAAGCGGCCGTCCGGGAAAAGACGGCCGACGAGGGCGTTAAATTCATTGCCGGCGGCACCAACCTGCTGGATTTGATGAAGGAAAACGTGGAGCGGCCCACCCGCCTCATCGACCTCAACCACCTGCCCCTCAAATCCATCGAAGCCGCTCCCGACGGCGGCCTGCGCCTGGGCGCCCTGGCCACCAACGCCGATACAGCCTGGGACGAGCAGGTGCAGCAACGCTACCCGCTGCTGAGTCAGGCTATTCTGGCCGGCGCCTCGCCCCAGCTGCGCAACATGGCTACCAACGGCGGCAACCTGTTTCAGCGCACCCGCTGCTACTATTTCTACGACCTGGCCACGCCCTGCAACAAGCGGGAGCCCGGCTCGGGCTGCTCGGCCATCGGCGGCTACAACCGGATTCACGCCATTCTGGGCACTTCTGAGAGCTGCATTGCCACTCACCCCTCGGATATGTGCATCGGGCTGGCCGCGCTGAATGCCACGGTGCGCGTCACTGGCCCCCAGGGCGAGCGGACGGTTAAGTTCGAGGACTTCCACCGCCTGCCCGAGGACAAACCCGAGCTGGATAACACCCTGGCCGCCGACGAAATCGTGACGGCCATTGACCTGCCCAACGAGGATTTTAGCAAGAATTTCAGCTACCTCAAGCTGCGCGACCGGCAATCCTACGCCTTTGCATTGGTGTCGGTAGCAGCGGCTTTGCAGCTCGACGGCAACACCATCAAAGAAGCCCGCCTGGCCCTGGGCGGTGTGGCCCACAAGCCCTGGCGCGACCAGCAGGCCGAAGCTCTGCTCAAAGGCCAGCCCGCCACGGAAGATACCTTCCGCCGGGCCGCGGCGGCGGTGGTCGAAAATGCCCAGGGCTACGGCCACAACACGTTTAAGATTGAGCTAGCCAAGCGCGCCATTGTGCGGGCCCTCAAGCAGGCCGCCGAAGGCACCCAGCACGCGTCCGACATTTTTACCAACTCGAATCCATGAGCACGACCAACTATATCGGTAAGCCCGTCAACCGCGTCGATGGGCCGGCCAAAGTAACGGGCGCGGCCAAGTACGCCGCCGAGTTCAACGTGCCGAATCTGGCCTACGGCCACATCGTGAGCAGCTCGATTGCCAAAGGCAAAATCACTAAGATTCACGCCGACGAAATACTGGCCATTCCGGGCGTGTTGCAGGTTTTTTCCCACGAAAATGTGCCTTCCCTGGCCTGGTTTGACCGCAGCTACAAGGACGACGTAGCCCCCGGCGGCTCCCCGTTCCGGCCGCTGCAGCATGCCGAGGTAAAGTATAGCATGCAGCCCGTGGCGCTGGTCGTGGCCGAAACCTTCGAGGTGGCCCGCTACGCCGCCAGCTTGCTCCGCATCGACTACGAGGTGGAAAAACACGATACCGACTTGGAAACCAAGCGCGACGACGGCTTCGAGCCCGGCCGGGGCAAAACCGGCTGGGTACCCCCGCCCAAACCCCGCGGCAACCCCGATTCGGAGCTCAAAAACGCGGCTCACCGCATCGAGGGCGAGTATATCCACCTGGCCCAGCACCACAACCCGATGGAAATGTTTGCGTCCACGGTGGAATTCCTCGGCGACAAAAAGCTCAACATCTACGACAAAACCCAGGGCGCCTTCAATTCCCAGCAGTACGTCATGAAGGTGTTTGGGCTCAATAAGGACGAGGCCCACGTGGTGTCGCAGTACACTGGCGGCGGCTTCGGCTCGGGGCTGCGGCCCCAGTATCAATTGTTTCTGGCCGTGCTGGCGGCGTTGGAGCTCAAACGCTCAGTGCGCGTGTCGATGACGCGGCAGCAGATGTTCAGCATGGGCCACCGCCCCCACACGCTGCAGTATGTGGAGCTGGGCGCCAACCCCGACGGCTCCCTGGCCGCCCTGCACCACCACGCGTTGCACGAAACCTCCCAATTTGAGGACTACACCGAAAACGTGGTTAACTGGTCGGGCATGCTCTACCAGTGCGACAACGTGAAGCTGACCTACCAGCTGGCTAAAATCGACGTGTACACGCCCCAGGACATGCGCGCCCCCGGCGCGGCCACCGGCTCGTTTGCCCTGGAATGCGCCATGGACGAAATGGCCTACGCCGCCGGCCTCGACCCGCTCGAATTCCGCCTGCGCAACTACGCCGAGCGCGACCAGAACGCCAACAAGGACTTTTCGAGCAAAAAGCTGCGCGAGTGCTACCACGAAGGCGCCGCCAAATTCGGCTGGGACCAGCGCACCCCCGAGCCCCGCTCCATGCGCGACGGCGACCTGCTGGTGGGCTGGGGCATGGCCACCGGCGTTTGGGATGCCAGCATCCAGAAGTGCGCCGCCAGTGCTTCGCTTTCGGCCGACGGCCACCTCACGGTACTCAGCGGCTCCAACGACATCGGCACGGGCACCTACACCATCATGACCCAGATTGCGGCCCAAACCCTGGGCTTGCCCCTGGAAGCCGTGACCTTCAAGCTCGGCGACACCAACCAGCCCGAGGCCCCGCTGCAGGGCGGCTCCTGGACGGCCGCCTCGGTCGGCAACGCCGTGAAGCAGGTGTGCGACAAGCTGGGCGAGCAGCTGCTCAAGCTGGCTCAGAAGATGGAAGACTCCCCGTTGAAAGGTGCGGCGTACGAGGACGTGGAATTCGTCAACGGCCAGATTCGGCTGAACGCTGATATCACGCAGGCCGTGGTGCTGCGCGACATTCTGCCCGCCAGCGGCAAGGACAAGCTGGAGGCCGAAAACACGATGCTGCCCAACCCCGTCAACCAGCTCAAGAACTCCCTGCACGCCCATAACGCGGTGTTCGTGGAAGTGAAAGTAGACCCCGAACTGGGCACCCTGCACGTGACGCGCGTGGTAAATGCCGTGGCCGCCGGCCGCATCCTGAACCCCAAAACGGCCCGCTCTCAGGTGCTGGGCTCGGTGGTGTGGGGCATCAGCATGGCCCTGATGGAGGAAAGCGTGATGGACCACGGTTTCGGCCGCTACATGAACCACAACTACAGCGAGTACCACATTCCCGTCAACGCCGACATCCACGACATCGACGTGATTTTCGTGGAGGAGGAAGACGATAAGGTGAACCCGCTGGGCATCAAAGGCTTGGGCGAAGTAGGCCTGCTGGGCGTGGCCGCCGCCGTGGCCAACGCTGCCTACCACGCCACCGGCAAGCGCATCCGCAACCTGCCGGTTTCCATTGATAAGCTGCTGCTGTAAGTGGCTGAAGCAGCAACAGAAACGCCCCGGAGCCTGAGTGGTTCCGGGGCGTTTTTGATCAGATGAAATTTATTATCAGTGCAGCCAACGTGTTTTATCTAACTAATACTTCCAAAAGTATTTTCTCCTGGCCTTTAGAAATTCTGGTTCCACTACCTCTTTTTTCAATAATCCAGTTTTCGGATTCGTAAAAAATGATTTTACGCTGTTTTTGAGGAATATTTTCAAAAAATTATTTATCAAGGTAAGAATTTTATTCTGATCCTCATCTTTGTTTATGTAATAAAATGTTATTGACAATGGGCTGCTTACCTCTCCGCCCATTATATGCCAATTCCTTTCGAAAGTATTGGTAAAATGATTTATAGTTTGTTTAAATTTATAATTATATTTCAAAATTTGCTCTAGTGCTTCGATTGTTTCTTTGTCCTTATACATGAGCGTGTTTTCAAAGGCCTCGAAGGGCAATTCCTTGCCAGTTGTCTTTGCGTCAATTATTTGGACTTGTTTAAAGCAGTTTGCACATATGTGCCTTCTATTTATAGCATTATAAACTGTCCGTATTCTATCTTCTAGTATAAGATACTCTTCTTTGGGAAGTGATAAGATTTCGTCATAAGTCAAATATGGGATTTCTTTAACATTGTTTTCGTAATAGCAGTCGGTACATAGTTGTGTTCTGCACACTGGTAGGTACCTCCTCTCAGGTATAACCCCGTTATTAAAATCCCTGTGAATATGTTCGCATAATTCATAAAAGCCTGATGGTCCATGAATCGGACATGTTATACCTCCCATTATTTATTTGCTTTTAAATGTGCAAGTACATGATAATTTAACGCTTGACGCAGTTCCAGAGCATTGCTGCGGTTGTATAAGGCAGGTCACTGGAATGTTAGGAGTACAGGTGTGGTAGAGTTAGTTCTTCCGGGCCACACACCGGATAACGGACCCTTGCCCATTGTGGTAAAGCCCTTCCGCCAGCTCGATTTCGGTTTCGGCCAGCTCGATAAAGTCGTAGTCGGCAAAGTCGGCGCGAATTTCCTCCAGGGAGAACAACGACTCGACATCCTTTGGGCCCCCGACTTTCTCGTTCCGGGCCAGGTACTCCAGATGCTTTTTGCTGAAGGCCTCGAAAATGAGGGTGCCGCCCGGGCGCAAATACGTGCTGAGCTGGCGGTGATAAGTCGATTTGATACTGGCCGGGAAATGAGCGTAAATCAGGGCTATAACGTCGAACTGCGCCGGGGCAAAATCCAGGGCCGAGAGCTCCCCAACCCGGTAGTCCAGGCTTACGCCTTTGGCGGCGGCCAGCTGCCGGGCTTTCTGCTGGCCGGCGCTGCTGATGTCGAAGGCCGAAACCTGCCAGCCCAGAGTGGCGGCATACACCGCATTGCGGCCCTCACCTTCGGCCGGGAACAGAATCTTGCCCACGGGCAGCTTGGCCAGTTGTTCTTGTAAGTAATGGTTGGGCAACTCCCCGTAAGCAAAGGCTTCCGTGCTGTATCGTTCGTCCCATTTGGCTGTCCAGGAATCGGCCATCGTGAAGTAGTAGGTTGAGGTGGTGAAGGAACTCCGGTTTGGGCAGCGTAAACGGCTGAGGTAATTATTAGCCTACTTTATCGGCTACTTTTGTTGACAAGCCCTGCTTGATTTTCAATTGAACGACTTTGTCATCTTTAGAAATAAACTCGAGCACAATATCGTCGTCGTTCACGAAAAAAACACCTTCCTTTTCGGCCGACAGCGGTATTCCGTTAGCATCATTAACCTGTACAAAAAGCCGGTGCGCGTCCTCGTAGATTTTCACTTTGTAGCTTTCCGATACTTCAAAGGTGCCCGTATACTTTAGCAAAGTGGTTGCGGTTAGCTCAATTCCTTTCTTGGGCTTAGGGAGACTGTAGGGCATGTTTTGCAAAGCCGCATACATGGAATTGCCTATTTTTTCCAACGAGGTTGACGTAATATTATTCAATAGTATAATGCCTATCTTCTGCTCGGGTATCATCAGAAAATAGCTGGTGGCGCCTTCTACATTTCCGCCATGATTGATTACCCTATCCCCGTGTATCTGGTCAATAAACCAACCGTAGCCATAGTGGCCCCGGAAGGGTGTGGTGGCCTGACTGAACGTTTCTCTGGAAACTATTTTGAAGCTACTTAGCCCCTGGTAGAACTTGAGCAGGTCGTTCGTTGTGCTGTACAAGCCCCCGGATGAGAAATTTAGGCTCGAATTCCAGGGCTTGGTTTCAACTTGTCTTGTCTTAGATATAAAGGAGTATTGGACTACTTTATTTGCGTTTTTTAAATTCTTAAAATCAAAGCCGCTGTTGTTCATTTTTAGGGGCTTGAATATATACTTGCTTGCCGCTTCTGAGTAGGATAACCCCGTGACTTTTTCGATAATGATGCCTAGTAAATCAAAGCCCGAGTTTGAGTAGCTGAATTGGCTGCCCGGCTCGAAGTCTAAAGGCTTTTCTTTGAAGAAAGCTATTAAATCTTCGCGGCTAAACGTCGTGTTGGTATTTAGCTGTTTAACGTACTCCGGATTTCTGAATATTTCGTAGATGCCAGAGCTGTTTGAGAGAAGGTGCCGGATTTGGATTTCACTTCCCCTGGGATAGTCCGGAATATAGTTGCTGATTGGGTCATTAATAGCTAGCTTTTTCTCTTCGGCAAGTTTTAAAACAACTAAGGCAGTAAAGGATTTGCTTAATGAGCCAATTGGGAATATGCTACTAGCACTATTCAGGCTTTTGTTGGCTGCATTCCGATAGCCAAAGCTTTTTTCGTAAATCTTTTTACCATCCTTGACGACCAAAGCCGAGCCATTGAATTTGTTGATAGCGACGTAAGCATTTATCAGGCTGTCAATTTTAGGATGGCTGATTTGGGCCTTTGCCGAGAGGCTGCTTAGAAGCAGAAAAAGGAAGAATACCGGCAGGCGTTTTGGGGTCCTGGTTTGGATCATGGTTGTGAAAGTTCAGCCAACGTCGGAGTTAGCCATAGTATAATGAGGCACCACGCTAGGGCTTCTCTGCTACTGATGAGGTGCGCTACTGCATCAAATTCAGCGCCGTTGGGTGGATTAGCCCTGTTGCGTGGCGAATGTAGTGTCCTGGCGCCGTAAATAGCACCACCCCTCCGGTCAGGGCCTGCGATACGAAGAAAGGTGCGCCGCTGCCGCTTCGGGATTGGGGGCTACCGGAGCCAGCTTCCGCAGCTGCTTACGGTAGCGCGCCGCCTTTGCTGTTTCTCCACTCTGTGCCGCAGCCGTAGCGGCGCCCCGCAGTCCGTTGAGGCGGTTGGGATGCTTGATTAGGTTGGCTTCGTAGGCGGCCAGCGCCTCCTGGGGGCGGTGGCGCTGGAGCAGCATATCGGCCAGCAGCTCCCGGGCGGGCAGCACTTCGCCGGGCGTTACGGGGTGCTTTTCGGTGTGGTCTTCCAGGTCGGTGGCCTGGCGCATGCGCTGCTCGGCCGCGGCGGCTTTTCCCTCGGCCAGCAGCGTCCAGGCCTCAGCGGCCAGCAGTTGGATCCGGACCTGGGTGGCTTTGTAGGCGTCTTTCTGCCTGACTAGCTCACTGTGCAAGCCGCGCAGAGCTGCTACCTCCCGGCGGGCCGAATCGGGCTGGCCGAGGTGGGCCTGGCCCAGGGCCCGGGTAAAGTGAATGATGCCGGCCTGCCAGGGGTATTGCTGCCAATCGAGGGGGCCGGGGTGCCGGGGCAGGTGGGCGGCTTGCTGCCAGAGCCGGTTTTCGAGCACGTAGCGGGCCGGAATGGCGGCGTAGGCGTAGGCCACCTTGAAGTTGACCGGCGACACCCGCCGAATCGTGTCCAGGTACTGCCACTGGGCCCGGGCCAGCTGGTTTTGGCCCTGCTGCAGGTAGGCGTACGTCAGGTAGTCGAGGCCGTGCAGCTCTTCGTCCCAGTGCCCGGGGAGGCCCGCACTGGCCGCATAGCACCTAGCCGATTCGGTGGCGGCCCGGTTGGAAGCAATGCACTCGTCCCACAACCCCAGGCGGGTAAAAATGTGGGAAGGCATGTGCAGGGCGTGGGCCGAGGAAGGCGCCACCGAGGCATATTGGCGGGCCGCCGGCAGGGCCAGCCGGGCCAGCTCGGGGTAGTCGTAGGTGTGGATGAGGTAGTGCAGAATGCCGGGGTGGTGGGGCTGCCCGGGATACAGCGCCTGCAGCAGGAAGCCGGCTTTTTTCTGCTTCACGAAGGTTTTGTCGGCTGGGTCGGCGGCAGCATCCAGGGCCAGGGCGTAGAAAAGGGTGGCCTCGGAGTCTTGCGGGTACTGGGCGTGCACGGCGGCCATGGCCTGCTCAAACCGCAGGGCCCGCACCTTGTGCTCGGTTCGGTTCCAATCCTGGTAAAAGGCGGCCAGGGCCCGAATGTAGGCCGCTTCCCGGTTGGTTTTGCCGGCCAAGCGCTGGGCCAGTGCTATGGCCTTGGCACCCTTGGTCAACTCGGCCGGGCTGGGCGGCGTCCAGAGCGGGTGGTAGCTGCACATGGCCACGCCCCAGTAGGCCATGGCGCAGCCCGGCTCCCGGGCAATGACGCGGGCAAAGACCTTCTCGGCCTCGTCGTACTCGAAGGAGTGGAGCAGGCTCAGGGCCAGGTTGAAGTCGGGCTGGGCGGCGGCCGGGCAGGAAGTGCCGAAACTTGCCGTGCCCAGCTTTTGGCCCTGCGCGGGCCCGCACATGGTGATGCTGCCCCGCTTGAGGCCAATGGCATTGATTTCGGCTTGAGAGGGCGCTTGGGAAGTAGTCTGGCGGCAGCTAGTGCTCAGCAGACCGCTCAACGCCAGAACCGACAGCAGGACAGGTTTCATGGGCGGAGTAGGGTTAGCCGGCCCTGACCGGGGAATGTATAACCATACTCTAATATACTGAATAGCAGCCGGGATATTTCCCTAACCGAGCGTTGCGGAGCTTGAGTAAGCCTTGCTGCCGCTGCCCAGCCAGCTGCCTCTGCTCGAAGCCGCATTGGGGGCAGCCTGTCGGGCCCCACGTATTTCCCCCGGGCTTCGGCGGCAGAAAGCGGGAATGTTCCGTAGAAGCTTTTTCCACCCGAGCTTCTCCCTATGCCCGCTACCTACATCGGCTGCTCCGGCTTCTCGTTCCGCGACTGGAAAGGCGTGTTTTATCCGCCCGAGGTGCCCCCGCGCAAGTGGTTTGCGTACTACTGCACCCATTTCAACACCCTGGAGCTGAACGTGACCTTCTACCGAATGCCGGAGCTGAGCTTTTTCGAGAAGCTCTACCAGCAGAGTCCGCCCCAATTCCGGTTTGCGGTGAAGGCCCCGCGGCAGGTGACCCACTACAAGAAGTTCAACGCCGAGGCCGAGCCGATTCTGGCCGAGTTTTACGCCACCATCCGGGAAGGGCTGCAAGACAAGCTCGGGCCGGTCTTGTTCCAGCTGCCGCCCAAAGCGGCCTACACCGAGGAGCTGTTCCGGCGCCTGGTCGATAACCTGGACCCCAGCTTCGAAAACGTGGTGGAGTTTCGGCACCCGAGCTGGTGGGAAGGGGAGGTGTTTCAGCAGCTGAGCCACCACCGTATTTCCTTCGTGAGCCAGAGCCACCCATTACCCTTGCCCGACGAGGTGGTGGCCACCACCAGTATGGTCTACTACCGCTTCCACGGCGTGCCGGAGCTGTATAAGTCGGCGTACAGCCGGGAGTTTTTGGAGCGCATTGCCGCCGAAATTGCCGCCTTGCCCCGCTTGGCGCAGGTCTACTTGTTCTTCAACAACGGCATCGGCGGCGTGGGCGTTGGCGACGCTAAAAAGATGCAGGAGCTGCTGAGCGGCGGCGAGTAGCAAAGGGCCGTAGTTTTGGGGCCGTATGGATATCTATAACCTGCCCCACGACCCGTGCCTGGCCGGCGTCCCGGCTCCGGCCGACGTGCTGATTCGGAGCTACTCGGCGCGGCGCAACACGGTCAAGAACAAGATTGTGTTGCACCAGAATATGCTCAACCTGCTGGTGGAAGGGCGCAAAACCATTGCCCAGGCGGCCGGCTCTAGCACCGTGTACCAGGACGAAATCGTGCTGCTGGCCGCGGGCCACTGCCTGACGAGCGAAGTGCTTTCGGACGCGGGTGAATTTCGCAGCATCATCGTGTATTTCAGCACCCAGGTGCTGGAGGATTTTTACCGGCAGCATGCCCCGCAATTGGGCCAGCGCCACCCGGCGGCAGCCCAGCCCCTGGTAACGTTTGCCAAGGATGGGTTTATCCGGCACTACATCGACTCGCTGAGCCTACTGCTGCAAGCTCCCACGGCGCTGAGCCCGGCTCTGCAGCGGCTGAAGCTGGAGGAACTGCTGCTTTACCTGCTGCACACGGCCCCGGCCAGCCTGCTGGCCTTTCAGCTGGATTCGCGCCTGGCCCGGCCCGAGCTGGGGTTGCGTAGCGTAGTCGAAGCCCACGTGAACCGCCTAATCACGGTGGAGGAGCTGGCCTTTCTGTGCCACATGAGCGTGTCGACTTTTCAGCGCCGGTTTGCCGAAATCTACGGCCAGTCGCCCCACCAATGGCTGCTCAAGCAACGCATGCAGCGGGCCGCCCACCTGCTGCGGCAGCCGCAGCAATTGGCCGGGGAAGTGTACCAGCAGGTGGGCTACGAAAGCTATTCCAGCTTCGCCGAGGCCTTCAAAAAGACGTTCGGACTCTCGCCCCGGGCTTTTCAGCAGCAAATGCCAGGAGCGGAATAGGGGGACTAACCGGCCCGGTGTCGCGGCGGGAAATTGACCGGAAACCCAGAGTTTTTGACCGAAGTCCGCTACCATGCAGACCCTGGCCGGCGCCAACTTTGCCGCATCTGTTTCACCCCAACAACTGCCCAACGTATGCCCACGCAAGCCGAAGAAAACAAAGCCATTATCCGGCGCTACAACCAGGAAGGAATTGCCCAGGGCAATGCTGCCACGCTCCGGGAGCTGCTGAGCCCCGGCTTCATCAACCACTCGGCCCCGGCCGGCGCCGACAACGGGCCGGCGGGGATGCTGTACACCTTTCTGCAGGTGCTGCGCCCCGCCTTCGCCGATTTGCAGGTGGAAGTGTACGACCAAGTGGCCGAAGCCGACAAGGTAACGACCCGCAAGGCCCTGAAGGGCACCCACACCGGCGAGCTGCTCGGTATTGCTCCCACGGGGCAGGCCGTTGTGATTAACGTCATTGATATCTACCGCCTGCACGAGGGTAAGCTGGTGGAGCACTGGGGCGTCAACACGCTGCCGGCCGTTCTGGCCCAGCTGGCCACCCACTAAATCCGGCGGCTTTCGGAGCCTTGCCGGGCAGACAATCTGGCCCGTCTGGTCTTAGTAATTGATAGGCCGCCGGCGTAGCGGAAAGAGTATTGGATGCCGGTAGGAACATTTACTGCGTAGAATGCTTGGTTAACTGACCTTTCTTCACGCACCTCGGCCTATACCTATGAAAACTCTACTCCAGACGGCCACCGCGCTGGCGTTGTTGCTGCCCGCCGCCAGCCAGGCCCAAAGCACCATTACGGGCACCATCGTCAGCGGCGGCCTTACGCGCGAGTACCGGCTCTACATTCCGGCCGCGTATTCGGCCACCAAGGCGGTGCCGCTGCTTTTCAACCTGCACGGCTACAGCTCCAACAACCTGGAGCAGGAAGTGTACGGCGACTTCCGGTCTATTGCCGATACGGCCAATTTCCTGATCGTGCACCCCAACGGCACCATTGATGGTACGGGCAACCGCTACTGGAACACGTTCACGGCCCCCGGCGCGGGTGGCCCCGATGACGTGGCGTTTCTGTCCGACTTGCTCACCAGCCTGCAGGCCCGCTACTCCATCGACGCGGACCGCGTTTACAGCACCGGCATGAGCAACGGGGGCTTTATGAGCTACGAGCTGGCCTGCAAGCTCAGCAACCGGATAGCCGCCATTGGTTCGGTGACGGGCAGCCTGGTGCAAAGTCGCCTGGGGGCCTGCACGCCCCAGCACCCGGTGCCGGTCATGGAAATTCACGGCACGGCCGACAACACAGTACCTTATAACGGCAACATTCTGTTCGTGCCCATCCCGGCGGTAGTCGATTACTGGGTGCGCTTCAATGGCTGCTCTGCTACGCCCACCGTCACGACCGTGCCCAACACCAACACCACCGATGGTAGCACGGCAGAACGCTACGTGTACGGCGGGGGCCGCAACGGCAGCGCGGTGGAGCACTACAAAATCATCGGGGGCGGCCACACTTGGCCGGGCGCAGTGGTCAACATCGGCGTAACGAACCGCGACATCAACGCCAGCGTGGAAGTGTGGCGCTTTTTGCGGCGCTACCGCCTTAGTCGGCTGAGCGGGCCGCTGAGTACCGGTAACGCTACTGCCCCTGCCGCCCTGACGCTTTATCCCAACCCCGCTACCGACCTGGTAACGGTACGGGCCGCTACCCGCCTGCAGCCCGCCCAGCTCACCGTTCTCGATGCCCTGGGCCGCCCCGTAGCCGCCCACGCCACGGCCGCCCCCGACGGCACGCTGCTAGTTGCAACCAGCCCGTGGGCCAGTGGCGTGTACGTGCTGCGCCTCACGACGCCCGGTGGCCAAACTTACCAGAAGCTGGTGAAGCCGTAGGCCAGCGCAATAAAGCAGAAAAGGCCGCGGATATGAATATCCGCGGCCTTTTCCGTTGCTGCCGAGGCCGGCAGAGGTTGCTCGGGGGTTAGTCTTTGCGGGTGTACTCGGCGTGACGAACCGGGTCTTTTTTCTTGTCTTTCTTGCGGCCAATCAGGCCCCCGGCCGCGGCCCCGGCCACGCCGCCAATGACAGCGCCTTTGGTGCCGCCCACTACGGCGCCGCCCACGACGCCCGCGCCGCCCCCAATGGCTGCGCCCTTGGCTTTTTTGCTCCAGCCTTTCTTGGGCTCCGTCTGGGCGTGGGCTTCATTGCTGAGACTGGTGCTGAGCATAAACAAGGCCAGCAGCATGGTCAGATATATCTTGAACGTTTTCATGACGTTTGAATTTAAAGTTGATGTAATGGGACTATGTGCCTAAAACGTAGCCCGCCCAGCCAAGGTTGTGGAGTAGCTTTCCGGGGGCGGAGCCCGTATAGACCGGCGACCTTTCGTCTATCTTCCTCCTGCTTATGACTACCTGGTTTATCGGCTGCTCGGGCTTCCACTACCGCCACTGGCGGGGCACTTTTTACCCCGAAAAACTGCCCCAGCGCCGCTGGTTCGAGTTTTATGCCCAGTACTTCAACACCCTGGAGCTAAACGTGACCTTCTACCGGTTTCCCCAGCTTGCCTTCGTCGAAAACTGGTACCAGATCAGCCCGCCCGAATTTGTCTTCGCCACGAAGGCCCCGCGGCTGATTACCCACTACAAGCAGTTTCACGACTGCGCCCAGTTGCTGGCCGATTTCTACGGCACCATGCAGGAAGGGCTGCGCGAAAAGCTCGGCCCCGTGTTGTTTCAGCTGCCCCCGCGCACGGTGTACACCGAGGAGCGGCTCTTGCGCCTCGTCGAAAGCCTCGACCCGGCCTTTACCAACGTAGTGGAGTTTCGGCACCCGAGCTGGTGGCACGAGCGGGTGTTCCAGGAGCTGAGCCGCCGCAACGTTACGTTCGTGGGCCAGAGCCACCCGGCCCTACCGACTGACGTCATTGCCAACACCAGCACGCTCTACTACCGCCTGCACGGCATCCCGGAGCTCTATAAGTCGCCCTACTCCGAAGCCGAGCTGCACCAGCTGGCCCACCAGATTCAGCAGGAGCCGGGCGTAGAGCGGGCCTTTGTGTATTTCAACAACGATATCGACGCCTCTGCCATCCGCAACGGTCAGCAGCTGCGCGACTATTGCCGCCACCTTGGCACCCCCTAGGCACCCCACAAAAAAGCCTCGCTCCGGATAGAGCGAGGCTTTTTGATACAAGCAAACAGCGGGCTAATTGCCTTCCGTCTTGGCCCCAACGGCGCTTTGGTCGGGCGTGGTGGGAGCTTCGGCAGCGGCCGGCTGCTTCACGTACTTATCCAGCCAGGTATTCATTTCCCATAACGTGTGCAGAATGGATTCCCGGGCCGCGTAGCCGTGGGCCTCAAAGGGCAGCACCACGTAGCGCACCGTGGCGCCGTGGCCCTTCAAGGCGTTGTAAAACCGCTCACTCTGCAACGGGAAGGTGCCCGAGTTGTTATCGGCCTCCCCGTGAATTAGCAGCAGCGGGGTCTTAATTTTGTCGGCGTACGTGAAGGGCGACATGTTGGTATATACTTCCGGCGCTTCCCAGTACGTACGCTCCTCAGCCTGGAAACCAAAGGGCGTGAGCGTGCGGTTGTAGGCGCCGCTGCGGGCAATGCCGGCCTTAAACAGGTCGGTGTGGGCCAGCAGGTTGGCCGTCATAAAGGCTCCGTAGGAGTGCCCCATTACCGCTACCCGCTTCCGGTCGACTACGCCCAGGCGGGCCCCCTCATCAATGGCGGCTTTGGCGCTGGCCGTCAGCTGCTCGATGTACGTGTCGTTTGGTTCTTTCGAGCCTTCGCCCACAATCGGAATGCTGGTGGCCTGCAGCACGGCATAGCCCTGGGTAACCCAGTAAATCGGGGAGCCCCAGCTTAGGCGGGTAAAGGCGTAGGGCGAGCCTTTCACCTGGCCGGCATTGGCCTTGTTCTTAAACTCCACCGGGTAGGCTTCCATGAGGGTGGGCAGGGGCCCGTTCTCTTTTTTGTAGCCGTAGGGCAAATACAGGTTGGCCGTCAGGTCCACGCCGTCGGCCCGCTTGTACTTGAGCACCTGCTTGGTCAGGTTGCCCACGGCCGCGTAGGGGTTGTCAAACTTAGTCAGGGGCGTCAGCTTGGCGCTTTTTACTTCCCGAAGGTAGTAGTTCGGCGTTTCCTGCTGCGACTCGCGCCGGGTCAGCAGCTGGCGCTTCGACAGGTCCAGAATGGCTACGGGCACTTCGTAGTACGGAGCCTCGGAGCGCCACCAGCGGGTACTTTTCTTGGTAGCTACGGCTACTTCGTCCACAAACGGCCGGTCGCCTTCCGGGGAAGCGCCGGTGCCGATAAAGTAGAGCGTTTCGCCCTTGGCATCAGTGGCCAGCACTTCGTTGCCGGTAAGGTTGCGCTGGGTGTAGGGAGTGCCGGGCGCAGTGTACGTATCCTGGGAAGACCGGTCGAAGAGCACGGCCGGCGCCGCTTTGGTCGTCGGATTCAGGGTCCAGGTCATTTCCTTGCGGTCGGCCCAGCGGTAGCCTTCCACCAGCGCCAGGTTGGCGTTGCCCCAGATAATATCCCGGAAGCGCAGCGGCAGGGCCGCCAGCTCCTGCGGGTCGGTTTCGAAGGGCGCGGCCTGCGTGAAAATCTTGTCGCGCACGGTGGCCGGCGTTTTTGGGTCGCCCCCGTCCTGGGCTTCCACCCAGTACAAGGTCGCGGGAGCGTCGGCGCGCCAGTCGTGGCCGCGCTGCCCGGTGGGCACGGCATCGAAGCTGCTGGGCACGTTGTCGGCCAGGGGCAGGTCAGCCATGGTTTTCACCACCAGGCCTTCCATGCTGAGTACATCTACCTGCAGCGGAAAATCGGTGTAGGGCAGGGTGTAGGAAAACGGCCGGTGCAGGGTCTTCACCAAGGCGTAGCGGCCATTGGGCGAAGGCGAGGCTTGCTGCACAATGCCGGGCTGACCCAGCGGCTGCATGCGGCCCGTCACGGTTACTTTCACCACCTGGGCCGTGGCGTAAAACTCGAACAGCTTCTCGTCGGTCGGGCTTTTCAGCAAATCCTGGTAGGTGCGGGCCGGTGCCTTCTTCCCGCTGTTTTCCTGCACCGTGGGGCCCATGGGCACGGGATTAAGAATCGGCGTGTCGCCGCGGCCCCCCACGCAGGCGCGGGCCAGCAGCGTCTGGCTATCCGACACCCACTCGTAGGACTTGCCAAAGACGCTGTTCAAAAACAGGTTGGGCATCAGGCGGGCCGAGGCTGAGGCCACGTCCAGCAGCCAGAGCTCCACGTGCCGGTCGGCGGTGTGGGTGAAGGCTACCTTAGTGTTGTCCGGCGACCAGGTTACTTCGCTAATGCGGGCCTTGGCCGGCAAGCCCTGCACCAGCAGTTCCTTGCCGTCGGGCAGGTGCTTGAGGCGGAGCTTGGTGATGTAGTTTGTCCGGCTGGGCCCGTTGGTTTTGGGATTAATACGCAACCCGCCAACGCGCAGCTCCGGCTGCGAGAGCTCGGCAATGCTGGGCATGTCCTGGTTATCGAGCAGCAGCATCCACTGCCCATTCGACGAAACGCTGACCCGGGGGGTAGAAGGAGCCTCGGCCAGGGCCACGATGGACTTGGGAGGAGTCTGGTACATCACGTCCTGCGCCGAGCTAGTCAGACTACAAAACATGATGGCACTAAAAAAGTACAATATTTTCATAGAGAACTAAAAGGGAGTTTCCGGGAAGCAAAGTAAAAAAGCCGTGTAAGATACGATAAGACAAGCCGCTAGCTAGGGCAATTTTTACCGATCCTACAAAATTACACATTATTTAGAACTGGATTTTAAATAGTCGAGGAAAAGCTGCGCGGAAGAAAAGTGCAATTATTTTGCGGCTTCACAAATTCCCGGTTCCAGGGCCGCGGGCAAAAAAAAAGTGGCCAGCTACGGGAGCTGGCCACTTTTGGGGTATTTACTCTGGGCGTATGTGCCAGAGGCCGGGGAGCTTACTTACGACGGGCCGGGGCGGCTTTCTTTACCGGCGCCTTTTTCACCGGAGCTTTCTTGACTGGGGCGGCTTTCACCGGCGCGGCAGGAATCTCGGGGGCGGGGCCGTACTTCGTCTCGGCAGGGTTCGGGTCACCGGGCAGGTACACGTCGAACTCTACGCGGCGGTTGATGGCCCGGCCGGCTTCGGTAGCGTTGTCGGCAATCGGCTTGGTTTCGCCGTAGCCGTGCGACACAATCCGGTCGGCGGGGATACCCTTGCTGAGCATGTAGGTGCGGGCCGAGGCGGCGCGGGCATCCGACAGACGCAGGTTGTAGGCATCGTCACCCTTGTTATCGGCGTGGGCCGAGATGCCCAGCGAGTAGTCGGGGTAGGCGTTCAGGATTTCAACCAGGCCATTCAGGGTCGGGAACGAAATCGGCTTCAGCGTCGCCTTATCGAACTCGAACTGGATGTACTTGGTGGCTTCCTGGAGCTTTTTCTTCTCTTCTACCTTCATTTCCGGGCAGCCTTTGTTCGAAGCCGGGCCGGGACGCTGCGGGCAGCGGTCTTGGTAATCTGGAACACCGTCACCATCGCTGTCTACGGGGCAGCCGTTGGCATCAACTTTCACACCAGCCGGCGTGCCGGGGCACTTATCGGCCGAGTCAATTACGCCGTCATTGTCGGCGTCGGGGCAGCCGCGGAGTTCGGCTTTGCCGGGGGTATCGGGGCAGGCGTCGTCGCCGTCGCGCACACCATCACCGTCGCGGTCGGGGCAGCCTTCGAGCGTGGCCAGGCCTTTTTCGGTGGGGCATTTATCTTGGTAATCTGGTACCCCGTCGCCGTCGCCATCGAGGGGGCAGCCGTTGGCATCCACGGCCACGCCGGTGGGCGTTCCGGGGCACTTATCCTTTTTGTCGCTCACGCCGTCGCCGTCCGTGTCGATGGTCTTGCCGAAGTTGAAGGTCAGGCCGGCCGTGTGTTGCAGGTACCGGTCGTTGATGTGGCCTTTCTCCGTGATGCCGTCAATCTGGTCGGTCAGGATGTAGTGCTGGCCGGTCTGGATGAAGGCCGATACGCTCGACGAGAAGTTCAGCCGGATACCGGCGGCGCCGTGAATATCGAAGGCGTACAGGTCGCGGTTGTCGGGCGTGCCGCCCGTTACTTTAAACCGGTCGGTGCTGGCGAAGAAGATGCCGGGGGCCAGGCTCAGGTAGGGGGCGAAGAAGGCGTCTTCCTTCAGGGCCCAGCCGTTGTTGAGCTTCAGCGTGACGGGAATGCCAATGTTGACCACGTTGGCGCGGAAGCCGCTGAACGCCTGGTTCATGTTGTAGGGCGGGTCGGCCGAGAAAGCCATTTCGCCGTAGCTCAGGTCCAGGCCCAGGTCGAGGCCGGGGGTGAGGTAGCGGCTCAGCTTGAGGCCCGCGCCAAACTCAATCTTGTCGTTTTTAAACCATTCCGTGCCCAGGTCACCGTGGTATTGCAAGGTGGAGCCGTAGAGGCTAAGGCCGGTTTTTTTCTCGGCATTTTGGCTGTGTCCGTCGCGCGGCGCCAGGGCCAGCAGCGTCAACCCCAGCAGCAAGGCTTTCGGGGAGGTAAGGTGTAGTCTCATATAGTAGAACAGAAGTGAGGAAAGTGCAGGTACCCTCTATGGTGGTGTCGCTATATACCTGAGGCCGCCGGATAAGGTTGTTCTTACCGTTGCTATCTGTTCTATGATGTATCCTATCAAAAGCCGGATTTCAGGCTGGCCCTATTCCGTAGCTAGTGCTGAGCTTAGACTGCTTAGGTCCGGCTTTTGTCTTATTAGTGAGGAGCTTAACGCAAAAGAATGCACCCGTCTACTGCCCGAAATCAGTGGTTAATATTTTGACTTTAAGTATTTTGTATTTCTAATAAAGACCAGCAAGTAAGGCAGTAACTATTGGATTCGTACAATCAAATAGTGCTGTTCGGCCGGCTACTACCTGCGCACTTGGAATCCGAAAACTACGGTTGAGCTTGCGGGCAAAATCAGTGTTAGAGCCCAAAAAAAAGTGCCGAGGGGCGCAGTTTTTTTCAAAATCCGGCCAGTCGGCAGCGTGGTAATTCCGGAGCCGGAGCTAGCAAAACAGCCCGCCCCACTGCATAAGTGGAGCGGGCTGAAGGGCGTGGTCAAACCCGGCAAAACTGCCGGTTTAGGCCAGCTGGGTGCTAATGGGCACGGCTCCCATCAGGGTTTTGTGAATGGGGCAAAGCTCGGCTACGCGCAGCAGGCGCAGGCGCTGTTCCTCGGTCAGCTGCTCACCGGCGAGTTGCAAGGCGCAGCCCAGCCGGGTTACCACCTGCTGCTCGTTGCGCTCCAGCGTCACCTGGGCTTCCACGCCGGTCAGGGGCCACTGCTTACGCTGGGCGTACATGCGCACCGTGATGCAGACGCAGGCGCTGAGCGAGGCGGCCAGCAGCTCGCCGGGCGTAAGGCCCAGATTCTGGCCGCCCTTGTCCAGCGGCTCATCGGCCAGGAGCTCGTGGCCGGTGTCGGAAGTAATGCGCGTGAGGTAGGGTTCGGGGCCCGAGCGGCCGGTTAGCGTGGGCATAGCTAGTGGTTGATGGGCGCTTCGATGACGATAAACTTGCTTTCCTGGCTGCTGGCAATGCTGACCAACTCTGTGTCCCAGAGCCCAATACTGTCGCGCTTCTGCAGCAGCTGGCCGTTCACCGTTATTTCGCCTTCCATCAGGAACACGAAGACGCACTTGTTGAGCGGCTTCAGTGGGTAGTCCACGGTCTGGCCGGCGTCGTAGTAGCCCAGGCTGAGCTTGGCGTTCTGGTTGATCCAGACGTGGGCCGTGCCTTCCTCGTTGCTGACGATGGTGGTCAGCTGGTTGCGGCGCTTTTCGGCCGGGAAGCTGCGTTTCTGGTAGCGCGGCGTCACGTTCTGGAGCTTGGGCTCAATCCAGATCTGCAGGAAGTTCACCTCGTCGTCGCCGATGTTGTGCTCCTCGTGACGCAGGCCGCTGCCAGCACTCATGATCTGCACCGAGTCGGTACTGACTTCCTCGCGGTAGCCCATCGAGTCGATGTGGTTCATGCGCCCGGCCAGCATCACCGAAATGATTTCCATGTTGGCGTGGGCGTGCAGGCCAAACCCGTTGCCGGGCTTCACGAAGTCGTCGTTGAAGACCCGCAGCAGGCCGAAGCCCGCCCGGTCAGGGTTGTAGTAGGAGCTGAAGCTCAGCGAGAAGTTGCTTTGCAGCCAGCCAATGTCCTTGAGGCCCCGCTCGGCGGCCCGGATGATGCGGTGGTTCATTCTTTCTAGTTGTTAGTTGTTGGTTGTCAGTTGTTAGTCCTAGCTTGGTTGCTAGCTTTTTCCTAACAACTGACAACCAACAACTAACAACTAAAGCTCTACTGCGGCAAATGGGCTTGGAAGGCAATTTCGGCGACGCTTTTGCGCTGGCGGGGAGCTTTTTCCCGGCTCAGGAAGGGCTCTTCCAGCAGCTCGGCCTCACCCCGGTAGCCCAGCGCAATCATGACGGCGGGCTGCAGGTTGTCGGGCAGCTGAAACACTTCTTTGGCTTTTTCCCGGTCGAAGCCGCCCATGAAGTGACCGTGCAGGCCCAGGGCCGTGGCTTCCAGAATCAGGTTGCCGTTGGCCAGGCCCAGGTCGTGGAGGGCGGCGCCGTTGGGCGTGCCGTTGTCGTACTGGGTTTTGGCCAGGGACAGGATGAGCACGGCGGCGTTTTTGGCCCAGGGCTGGTTGCCGGGCATCAGGCAGTCCACCATTTTCTGGAAGGCCTCGGTGTCGGCGCGGTGGGCGTAGATGTAGCGCCAGGGCTGCTCGTTCATGGCGCTGGCGGCCCAGGCGGCGGCTTCGAATACCTGGCCCAGGGTTTCGGGCGCAATAGGCTGGGGCGAAAAGGAACGGGGGCTCCAGCGGTTCTTGATCAGCTCGTGCACGGGGTAGGTGGTGGGGGCAGTCTTCATTTTTAGTTGTTAGTTGCTTGTTGTCAGTTGTTAGTCGGGTTTTAGCCAGTGTTGGTTGCCAGCTGGTAAGTGTCGGAGGCAGTCGATGATTTCACGCGCCACCCCAAACCTAACAACTGACAACAAACAACCGACAACTAGTTATAGCGACATGGGCACGTCCATGAGCAACAGCTGCGCCTGGCTGTCGGCCTGAATGCTGAGTGAGTCAGTGTCCCAGCTGCCCAGCCCGTCGCGGCGGTGCAGCTTCTGGCCGTTGATGGTCACCTCGCCTTCCAGCACGAAGGCGTAGACCCCGTTGCCGGCTTTTTTGACTTGGTACTCGGTCTGGAAACCGGGGTCGAAGTCGCCCAGGCTAAACCAGGCATCCTGGTGAATCCAGACGCCGGCATCGTCGGGCGAGGGCGAAATCACCTGCTGAAACTGGTTGTGGCGGTCTTCGGCCCGGAAGGTTTGCTGGGCGTAGCGGGGCTTTACGCCGCGCTGGTTGGGAAACACCCAGATCTGCAGAAACTTTACTTCCTGGTCCTTATTGTGGTTTTTCTCGCTGTGAGCCACGCCCGTACCGGCACTCATCACCTGCACGTCGCCGCGCCGGATGATGCCGTGGTTGCCCATGTTGTCCTTGTGCTCCAGGTCGCCCGACAGCGGAATGCTGATGATTTCCATGTTGTCGTGGGGGTGGGTGCCGAAGCCCATGCCGCCGGCCACGGTGTCGTCGTTGAGCACGCGCAGCACCCCGAAGTGCACCCGGCTGGGGTCGGAATAGCCGGCGAAGCTGAAGGTATGGTAGGAGTTGAGCCAGCCGTGGCTGGCGTGGCCGCGGGATTCGGCTTTGTGCAGAACAGTTTGCATAACAAAAGGGGAAGTGAAGGCGAGAGTTGGAAATATTAGCCAGAGGCTGACTTATGTACATACATATATCAGGGCCGAAAGTTCACTCTTTCACTATACTTTTGCTAGTAGTTACGCGTATGTATATCAATATACAATCTGTAACTAATGCAGAAAATCAACTGGTTATGGCATTGAGTCAGGAAAAAATAATTGCCGATTGTCCGTTCCGACAAACCCTCGACGTGCTGGAAGGCAAGTGGAAGTTTGCCATTATCCACAGTCTGCTGCGGCACGGCACCATGCGCTTTAAGGTGCTGGAGCGGGACGTAGCCGGCATTACCGCCCGCATGCTCATCAAGGAGCTCAAGCTGCTCGAAGCCCACGGCATTGTGAGCCGGCAGGCCTACGCCACCGTGCCGCCCACCGTGGAGTACACGCTGACGGAGTGCGGGCAGTCGTTGGAGCCGGTCATTCAGGCTATTCAGGCCTGGGGCGTGCAGAATCGGGAGGTCATCAGCCAGAGCAAAGGCAGCAAAGCCGCCCGCAAAGCGCCGGCGCTGGCAGGTAAGAAGTAACTCAGGTTTCTAGGACTATTGATTGCCGAAGCCCCAGCGGAACGGCATATTGGTAGCAATTGGGCAACCGCAAAACCTCGAAGCCCAGCGGGGCAACACCTGGTCAAGGAATGTTGCCCCGCTGGGCTTCGGCAATCATATAATTAGCGAATTTCTACTATCGACAGGTCATCCTGCTGGGGCTTGGCCCTACCAGCCGTAACCCGCTCTTACGGCTGCTTTACCAGGCGCTGAGTGCCTAGCACAGTGCCCCGGGCATCGAGTACCTGCACCAGGTAGAGGCCGGCGGGCCAGGGGGCCGCCGAGAGCGTGAGGCCGGCTGCGGGCAAGGGGGAGCGCAGCATTTCCCGGCCCAGCAGGTCCAGGCAGCGCAGCTGCTGGCCGGGAGCGGCAGTCTGGAACTGGATATGCACCTGCCCGCGGGCCGGGTTAGGGTAGAGCTGCACCGCGGCGGCGCGGGCCGCAGACGTAGCCAGGGGCCGGCAATACAGGTTCATGATGTAGCGCCAGAGCTCGGTATCGAAAGAGGAAACAGCCAGCTTGGGTGCCTCCGCCGACTGACCCTGGCGCACTACCACCAGGCCCAGGCTGGGCACCACGTAGATTTTCTGGTCGTTTTTACCCAGAGCCGCAAGCATGTCGGCGGGAGCCGTGGGCACCAGCGGGCCAGAAAAGGTGAGTTGGCTCTGGGGCAGCATGTACGACGACTGCCCGTTGAGCCACCACAGGTAGCCGTAGGAGCGGTTTAGTGGCTGGGAGGGCGTGGTCATGCGGCGGAAGTACGCCGTGTCGCGCAGGATGGGGGTGCCATTCCAGCTGCCCCGGGCCAGAATAAAGAGTCCAAACCGGGCCATGTCGCGGGCCCGGCTGTAGAAGACGTAGTTGTACCACACCCCGCTCAGGCCGATGCGGCTGCCCAGGCGCTGGGTGGTGAATTGGGTGCTGGTCAGGTTACTGGTCCGGGCAATTTCGTCTTGTAGCAGGCGGTAAGCGCCGGTGTGGTAGGCCCAGCGGGTGCCCGCGTCGGTACGGTAGCGCAGGCAGGCCGGGGTGGAGCTTTCGTTGTCGCAGGGCGCGGGCGGGGTGTCATCGAGGCCGGTGGTCATTGTGAGCTGGTGGCGCAGCCGGATGAGGCGTTCCTTGGCGGCGGGGGCCGAAGTCCAGCCCCGGCCCAGAAAGCGCGAAGTCGTGTCCTCGATGCTCAATAGGCCTTCCTGCTGCGCCAAACCCACCAGTACGGCCGTCAGCGACTTGCCGGCCGAGGCCCAATACCACACCGAATCCTGGGTGTAGGTGCCGAAATAGTGCTCCAGGGCCAGGCGGCCGTCCTTGAGAATCAGAAACGACTTCGTATTCTTGCGGCCCAGAAAACCCAGCAGCGAATCTTGGGCGGCCGGGCACCAGCCCAGGGTTTGCGGCGACACGGTGGCCCAGGTGTTGCCGGTCGGGGGCGGGAAGTAGAGTTGCTGGGCCGTAGCGGGCTTCGGCCACAGCCACAGCAGAAGCCAAAGCACTGGCAAGAGTACAACGTATTTCATAAGTTGAGCGTTAAACCAGTTAAACAGCCGGTTGAATGCCGCGTTTAACCGGACCAGTTTATTTATATAAAATATTGAATACTGTATAGCCCCCTGGTCTGCCCCACCCAAAAAGCTGCCCGTAATTTCTCATTCATGCCGTACTCTGCTCCCGTTGTGTCGCGCTTGGCACCCACGCCCAGCGGGTATTTACACTTGGGCAACGCCGTCAACTTCCTGCTTACCTGGCTGATTGTGCGCCGGGTGTACGGGGTGCTGCACCTGCGCATCGACGATTTGGACCGGGCCCGGCTGCGGCCGGCCTACGTGGAGAATATCTTCCGCACCATCGAGTGGCTGGGTATTGACTACGACCACGGCCCCAGCGGCCCCGAGGACTTTGAGCGCAACTTTTCCCAGCTCCACCACCTGGCCGAGTACGAAGACTTTCTGGAGGCCCTGCGCCAGCAGTCCGGCCTGCTCTACGCCTGTTGCTGTTCGCGCACCCAGGTGCTGGCTCATTCGGCCGGGGGCGTGTATTCCGGGTCCTGCCAGCCGCAAAATCTGGACTTTGAAGCGCCGGAAACGGCCTGGCGGGCCCATGTGGGCGCTTCTACCGTGGTCAACTTCACCGATTTGTGGCTGGGTCCGGTAGCCATTGAGCTGGCCCGGGATTTGGGCGACTTTGTAGTGCGTAAAAAGGATGGGCTGCCCGCCTACCAGATTGGCTCCGTGGTGGACGACGTGCGGCTGGGCGTGACGCTCATCGTGCGGGGCCTGGACTTGCTGCCCAGCACGGCCGCCCAACGCTGGTTGGCGGCCCAAACCCCCGAAACGGCTGGTTTTCTGCAAACCCGCCTCGTACACCACATTCTGCTGCCCGCCCCGGATGGTGGCAAGCTGTCAAAGTCCCAGCAGCAACCCCTGGACCGCGGCATTATGGCCGAAGCGGCCTCACCCCGGCCGGTGTTTGAAGCCGTGGCCAGTGTGCTACAGCTGCCGTCCGAAGCGGGCCGCTCCCTGGCCGCCCTGCGCTCAGCCTTCGAAAACGCGGCTATTATGTAGCTAAGCAGCAGGTAAGCCGCCCGGGTCCAGATGGTTGCCGGGTCTCGGAGCCCAGACGCAGCACGTCGGCCAAAGCTAGCCGCTAGTGCCATCCGGCCCAGGTAGGGTCTCCGCCGCCACCGTAATAAGTAAGGCCCTGTTTCCCGGGGCCCCCGTCACAGTCGTGACAGGCACCCCGCGCTTTTCGGGAGTATCGGGCACAACTGTGATGGTGCCCCCGGCTTTTGGCGGGTGCCTGTCACGACTGTGATAGGTACTCCGCACTTTTCGGGACGACCTATCACAGGCGTGACAGGTGCCTCGCGCTTTTCGGGAGTACTCGTCACACCCGTGATAGGTGCTCCGTGCTTCTCGGGAGTAGCTGTCACACGTGTGGCGGAAAGCTGACCGGTTTTCCGGGCCGCCGGGTTAGCAATAAGCGGCGGTACCAGTGTTTGACCGAGCCCGGGCTACGGCTCGGGCAAAAGGGGGCGCGTGGGTGAGCGGGGCTGTATTGTCGGGGTAGAAAGTCGGGCTTTAGCGCAGCTCCTTCTTGAACTCCTCGGCCCAGTGGTCGGCCAGGCGCGTGGGCTCGGGCAGCTTGTAGCCGCGCAGGCAGGCCAGCGTCAGGCGGGTGGCCGTGGCCTGGTCGCAGCGGTGGCCGGGGCTCACGAACAGCGGCAGCACCTTGTCTTTGGAGCGGATAACCTCGCCCAGCAGTTCCCCGCTTTTGTCGGTGAGCGGCGTGATGCTGCCCCGGGTAAGACCGGGCTCGGGGAAGCTGCCGGTCAGCTTTTGCTTGGCCACCCCGAAGCTGGGCATATCGAGCATGACGCCGATGTGGGCCGCAATGCCCATGCGGCGCGGGTGGGCAATACCGTGCCCGTCGACCATAATGATGTCGGGCTTCTGCTGCAGCTTTTCGTAGGCCCGCAGCACGTTGGGCGCCTCCCGGAAGGAGAGAAACCCCGGCACGTAGGGCACTTCCACCGGCCCGGTGTGCCACACCTTCTCGACCAGCTCCAGCGAGGGAAACCGCAGCACGACGAACACCGACAGAATGGTTTCGGGGGTGGGAAACGACGAGTCGCAGCCGGCAATAAACTCGGGCTCCTTGGGCAGGGGCAGCAGGCGTACGTGGGTCCGCAGCTCCTGCTGGGTCTGGGTGAGCTCCCGCACAAGCTGCGGGTCGGCGGGCGGGTGGTAGGGGCGGTACAAGGGTGAGGTGGTGAAATGGTGAATGGTGAGTTTTTCGGGCGGGTGGCGCGGGTAGGCTTTTTGCGCACGAAAAAGCCCCGCCTGCTGCTATACGGCAGGGGCGGGGCTTTTGGCAATGCGGCGGTGGGGTGGAGTAGCGCAAACTGTGTAGTTCGCGTGCCCCGTGCCGCGCCAACGATGGTCGTTCTGGCACGCGAACTACACAGTTCGCGCTACTGGGCTGGGGCAGCTTCGGCGGCCAGGGTTTCCTGCTCGGCGGCATCAGCGGCAGCGGCCAGCCGCTCGCGCCAGCGGGGGTAGAACAGCAGCTGACCCTGAATAACCAGCCAGGCCAGAATCATGGGTACGGCCTTGATTTTGTAAGCGTCGAAAACCCCGTCGCGGATGAAATGGGGGTAGATATCGGTAGCCGATAAGGAGGTAAACAGTGCTACCAGCACAAACAGGGGCCAGGCCAGGGGCGTGCTGCGGCGGTAGTGCAAAAACCAGAACACGAAGCCCACCACCGGAATAATGAAGGTGGGCGACTCGGCCATTTGGTTGAAGATGACCACGAAAATCAGGATGGACGAAACGTAGAGCCGGCGGTAGTGGGTTTCGGTCCAGCGGCGCCAGTAGCCCAGCGGGATAAGCAGGAAAATCAGGCCCGTGAGCTGCACCGCGCCCTTGGACACGTGCAGGCCAAACCAAGTGTCGAGCACGCCCATCAGGGAGAGCTGCACGCCGGTGGCCGAGGCCCGCACGATGTCGTACCAGCCCCGGTAAATCATCTGAAAGTCGGTCCAGTTGACCACCAGCAGGGGTGTGAAGCCCAATACCAGCAGCCAGAGTCCGGCCCAGAAGCTGTTGCGGAAGAAGCCCGGGTAAAACAGGAACAGCAGCCCGATACCGATGCCGTAAATCTTAATCAGGAAGGCCAGGGCCAGGCACAGCCCAGCCCACACGGGCTTACGGTTTTCCAGGTTCAGGTAAGTCCACAGCATGAGGCCCACCAGCAGGCAGTTGGCCTGGCTGTTGTGCAGGGCCGTCATGACGTCGATGAAAATCAGGAGCAGAAACAGCAGTTGCCGGCGCACTTCGGGGAACAGGCGGCGGCCGGCGGTATAGAGCACCGTGTTGTTGAGCACGTTCCAGAGCAGCAGGCCCAGCCAGTTGGGCATCCAGGCAAAGAGGCCCATAAACAGGGCAAACACCGGGCTGTACTTGTAGGTATCGTAGTAGTACTCGGGGTATTCGAGGTAGAGATTTTTGCCCGCCACCAGGTTGAAAAAGGGCTTGACGAAAATCAGGTAGTTGTTGATTGTGCCCTTGAAGTAGTGCTGAAAGCTGATGAGCACGGTCAGGACCGCGTAGAGAGGTACCACAAAGCGGGTCGAGAGCAGAAACTGAGAAATCCGGGAAGTGCGCATGCAGCGGGGCGAAGCTGGTGAGGAAGTGCAAAAGTAGCGGGAATTGCCGGGGCTAAGTCCAAGGGCCGCAAAACCCAACCCGCGCCGGACGGCCCGCGTTAGGGGCTAGACGGCCGGCTGCATTTCCTCAGCGGGCCTGATTCCCTTATGAAAAAACCCGAGCAACCCGCCAGCACCGGCTCCGGCCCCCTGTTTGAGCGGCGCTACTACATCGATATCGACCGGCCCGCCCTCACGGCCGGGCAGCTCATGGAGGCCATCCAGAATAACGTGGCCCACTACTCGCCCGATCTGCTGGCCCAGTTTGAGAAAATAAAGGGCCACGAGCAGGGCCTGCGCCAGGGCGACGAGTTTTCCATCAAAATTCTGGGTCCCTGGAACGGCTCGGTGCGCGTCACGGAAGTCACCCCCGACTGCTTCGAGTTCGTGACCTTGGAAGACCACCCCGAGGCGGGCCGCATCAAGTTTTCGGTGGCGCCCCTGGGCAAAGAAGCGCTGCGCTTCGAAATTCACTCCTGGGCCCGCTCCCGCGACGGGCTCGTGGCCTTCACCTACGACACGCTGGGCATGGGCAAAAAAGTGCAGCAGCAAACCTGGGAGCTGTTTTGCGAGAAAGTGGCCCAGGCCAGCGGCGGCCACGCCCGCGGCCCGGTCCAGGTCGAAACCATTGAGCACGACAAAAACTCGGCGGAAGCCCAAGCCCATGCCTAACCCCACCGCCCCCAACCAGCCCCCGCTCTGGGAAGTGCAGCGGGCCCGGCTCGAATCCTTCGGCAAGGCCCAGGTCAACTTCGACCTGGAGCGCACGGCCGAGTACACCGCCGAAAACGGCTGGCGCATCGACGACTACGAAATCGAGCTGCCCGGGGAGGCGCCCGGCCCGCCCGAAGCGCACGGCTCCTGGCAGGCGGGCCAAACGATTCTGCGCAACTACACCTTCCCGCCCTCCGACCTCATTACCGGCATCTTCGTGCCCGATGCGCCCCTGGAAAACCGCACGATGGTCTTACGGGGCCAGTTCTTGTTTTTCACCTTCTGGTTTGGGGTGCGCATCGGCGGCGTCACGGACGAAACCCGCGCCCTGCCCGACGGCACCCAGGAGCAAGTGTGGGGCTACAACTACCGCACCCTGGAAGGCCACTTCGAGCGGGGGCAGATTGAATTTACCATCCACAAAAACCTGGCAACCGGCCGCGTCGTGTTTCACATCCACGCTTTTTCCCAGGTAGGCCGCATCCGCAACCCGTTTTACTGGCTGGGCTTCAAGCTGTTTGGCCGGATGCTGCAGCGGCGCTTCGCCCACGAGTCGCTGAAGCGGCTCCGGGCGCAGGTTGTGGAAATGCTCGAAACCGGCACTACGGCCAACCGCGCATCCGACGCTGCTCGTCCCGTATCTGCTGCCGCACTTCCTGAATAATGGCCGCGTCGGGCCCGCGCAGCAAGTACACGGCCGTACCTTTTTCGCGGGCCAGCGGGTTTTGCACCCGACCCACCAGGGTGGCGGCTTTGAAGTGAATGGCGTCGTCGGCTTCCAGCGGGTCTTCCGTCACCAGCATTACTGTTTGCAGGCCTTCCAGCGGCGGAAACCAGTACACGTAGTCGGCGTTGTAGGATACGGCGGCGGGCATGCGGCCGTGGTTGTAGAAGTTCAGGGCCCCGGCCTCGCCGTAGTTGTCGGTGATAATAATCAGGTGTTGCCGCTCGGCGGGCGTGAGCTGCCGGTAGCCTTGCAGGGCCAGATTCGCCATTTCCCGCCAGCTAATCATGTCGGCGAAGTCCTGGGGCAGGGCGTGGTTTCGGCCGTCTTCCCAGCGCAGCAACCCCAGTTTTTCGTAGGGACCCGGGCTTTGCCGGATCTGTTCGGGCGACTGGAGCGGAAAGGCCACGCGCAGCATGGGCAAAAACAGCACGGCAATAAGCACCAGCAGCGCCGGCCGCAGGTAGCGCCACCGCCCGGTTTGCCAGCTGTACTCCAAATACACGCTGCCCACGGCCAGCAAAATCGGGTACACGCCAACGGCGTAGTAGCTCTTGGCGTGCATCAAGGTAAACCAGGCCAGCGTAAACAGTACCGCCCAGCCCACAAACCGGTAGGGCCGCAACGGCCGGTAGCGCACCAGACCCACGCCGGCCGCCACCAGCACCACCACGCTGTTGAAAAAGAACAGCAGCTGCTCCTTAAGAAAATCGGCCCGGTCGACGTGCACCAGCTGGCTTTGCTGCAACTCCCGCATGTGCCAGAGCACCGGCCAGTGGTGCTGGTACTGCCAGAATAGGTTGGGCAAAAACACCAGCAGCGCCACCAGCACCGCCAGATAGGTGCGGGGCAGCAGCAGCAACCGGCGCTGGGTCGTGAGCAGCAGGGCCGGAACCATACCGGCAGCCCAGAATACGAGGTTATACTTGTTGAGCATGCCCAGGCCCACGGCCCCGCCCAGCAGCACCGGCCAGCGCCAGTGCGCGTCGCGCACCATGCGCAGCAGGCAGTAGTAGGCCGCCGTCCAGGCCAGCACGTCGAAAGAGTTGGGTTGAAACAGCAGGTTCAGGCGCAACACGACCGAAAACAGCACGGCCGTAGCGGCCAGAACCTTGGCGTAGAGGCCCCCGCCCAGCTCGTGCACCGCCGCCCACACCACGGCCAGCGTCAGGGCCCCAAACAGGGCCGGAAAGAAATGCACCCAGCCTTCGGTGTTGCCCAGCAGCTGAATCAGGCCCGCCACCCAGGCCGAAAGCGGGGGCACCGACACGTAGCCGGCCGCCAGGTGGTTGCCCTGGTCGAGGTGGAGGAATTCGTCGCGGTGCAGCTCGTAAATAGGGTGCGTCACCAGGTACTGCAGCCCGATTTTGACGATGACAAAGAGCAGGAGCCAGCCCCGGTACGGCTTGGCAGCGGGTTGGGAAGCAGAGACGAGCATGGCAGAAATCATGAAGCAGCCGGACGAAGCGCCGGCCCCGTAGGCGGGCCAAGATAAGCACCGGCGGCGTCCACTGCGGAAATCAGGCGGCCTGGTTTTCGGGCCGTCGTCTTTGCCTGTGGCCCACTTGCTGCTCGGTCCGGGGTTGGGCCCACCCCTAAAAAACCAGCGCCCGGACCTGGCGGGCAGGTCCGGGCGCTGAATCGGCCGAGGAACAAGAAGCTAGGCCGTGGCGTGGCGCAAAGGCTCGGCTACCGCCGCGTAGCGCCGTTTCATGACTAGCAGACCCAGGAAAAAACCACCCAGCAGCAAGGACGCATACACAAACAGGTGCATGTTGTTGAAGTGCCGCTTGTGGTAGGAAATAAACTCGCTGGCCCGGTCCAGGGCCTGCATTACCATGTTCTGGTCGGCATCGGAGTGGCCGGGGGGGGAAATGTATTCGAGCGAAAACGCGCTGGCCGTCGTCGAGGTTACCGGTAGTCCATCAATGGAAGGCAGCCCGCTGGCCTGGAGGCTCACCGGGTCGTAGTAGAGGCGGTAATAGTTTTTGCCGATGAAGGCCTTGTGCCAATATTCCCAGGTGTTGTCGTAGCCGGCCTCGGTGGTGGCGCTGGCCGCCAGGGCAAACAGGGCCGACTCGTTGAGTTTTTCCTCGTTCGAAAGGTTTTCGGGGTAGAGGCCCGTAGCGTAGCCCTGAAACAGCTTGATCCGGGCTTTCAGGCCCTGACAGGCTTCCACGGCAATGGAACCGGCATTGCGGTGGTCGGGGTGGTCCTCGGGGTTGTAGCGCACATCCGGATCCAGGGCGTTCAGATGCGCATTGAGGGCCCCCTGGCTTTCAGCCAGAATAATGGCCCGCACCGTGGCCGTCAGATCGGCCCAGGTGGTGTAGGTAGCGGCCCCGTCGATTGTCTGCAAGGGCAGGGGCCGCCGGTGAAACTGGTCGAGGTGGGTGATGCTCTGCCAATCGGCCACGTCGGGCAGGCGCAGAAAGTAGTGCACCGCATTGCGGTAGCGGTAGCGCGCTACCCGGTGCTGGTTGAAAATGCCAGTTTCTACCGGGCCCAATGCCCCGGGGCTGGACGCGGCCTGGGCTAGGTTGGAGGCGAAGCTGCTGGAGCGCAGGGCCCCGTTCTCGCGGGCCAGGTACAGCGGCAACGAGCCGTCGCCCCCCCCGCGCAGGTCCTGGTCACCGGAAGTCAGGTATATAAACACTACCCGGGTATCCGGACTGGTCAGGTCCTGATAGGCGTCCGGATTCATAAACAGCTGCCAGTCATCGGGGTGGCCGTTGACGTAAAAGGCAATGGTGGTGGCAGCCGCTGGCTTGCAGACCAGGAGCAGCAGCCCAAACACCAGGTTCCGTAGCTTCTTGTTCATCAGCATAGGGCAAAAATGGACAGCACAGATAGGGAGAAACTAATCGAGGTGCCGTAAGGCAGTTGCCAGCGTTAAACCCTGAGCCCAAGTGGCAACTATCTCGCGTTATTTACCATGCAGTATAACGAATATTATGCAAAAAATAAATAGAATAATACTAAAATTGAACAGTTATTTCAGGCTGCCTTTCTACTGGTAAAGCTTGCCGAAGCTCAACTGGCAGCGCTACTGCGGCTTTACCGGGGCCCTGACACAATAATTCCCGCCTCGCGTAAGCCGTACGGGCTTGCACAAGGCGGGAATCTGCGGATCAGCGGTGGGGGCAAGCCTACTGCCTAACCTTGCTAGTTGATGAGCAGCTTGTGGGTCCGGACCGACGTAGAGCTCGTCACGGTGGCTACGTGCAGACCTTTGGGCAAGGCGCCAAGCGCTATTTTCTCTTGGCGGCCCCGGCCCTGCGCCCGCAGCAGCACTTGGCCCCGCACGTTGCGGATGCAGAGTTCGTAGGGCTCGGTAGTTTCCACTACCACGTAGTCATTGGCCGGGTTGGGGTACAGCGTGAGAGCCGGGGCCAAGCGGCCCGTGGTGGTGGCCAGCGTGGTATTGTTGCAGGGCTGGGTGAAGGCCGCGTCCAGGTACGTGAGGCGGCTTCGGAGCCAGGAGTTCATGTACGTGAGCTGGTCGAGGCCATACGTAAACTCGCCCCAGGCCAGCTGTTCGCGGGCGTACACGTTGTTGGAGCGCAGGTAGGTATGGGTAGTGGCAAACTTGGCCCGAATCTTCTCCTCCGTCAGCACGGTGGCGCGCAGCTGGGTCCAGCGCTGGCTGAGCGTGGCCCGGAAGCCGTTGGGAGAGCAGTCCTCGCGCAGCCGGTCGTAGAGTCCGTTGGTGAGTAAGTCGTCCGTCGTCGGCGAGTTGAGGCCCTGCCAATCGGTGCCGAAAACCCCGTCCAAGTCCCAGGGCACGAAGAAGTAAGGCTCCCCGGTCTTGTACTTGGCGATATACAGGTTTTTGCCCGTGTTATCGGTGGCCCGCAGCAAATTCAGCAGAATATAATAGTCGACGGCATTATCCAGCTTGAGCCATGCTTTATAACGGCTGTAAAACTCTTCATTCGGAGTGTTCTTAACAAAGTCCACGAACGAATACAGGTTGGACCAATTAATTTCTTCCTCCGGATGTTTATACTCAAATCCACCCCACGTTTCACTGGAATTATCGTAGGGCGGCAGCTCCGTAAACGTTACGGCACCGCCCCAGTCGCTGCCTTTGTACAGCTCGCCCTTAATTCCTTTGTCGTACTTTTTTAATTTCAGCTGCTTACGGTCTATTCGTTCCGTAAGCGCATAAATGCCCTTGTATTCGTTGTTCACAAACACTTCAACGTAGGCGGTAGCAATGCCAATTTTAGCTTCCGGCTCACTGGCTTTATAATACAGCTGGTGAATTTCCTGCCACAGCTCATTGGCTACTTTGCTGCGCATGCGCAGGGGCTCATTGTATAAAGCCTGCAGGTTCCACTTATTGTCGGTGCGCATCTGGAGCAGGCGCGCGTCGCGGGTGGTAGCTCCGGTGGTGTCGTTCCACAGGCTGAGCTCATACGACTTTTTGGGGTAAGTCTGGGAAAAGCCCCCGCGGATTTCTACCCCCGCGTTTAGCTCCGTAACCGCGCCGTTGGGCTCCGCCAGCGTGAATTTGGCGTACGTGCTCGGGCTGTCGACGATGGGGTTGCGGGCGTCGAGGTGAATAACCGGAAGCTGGGTAAAGTACAGGGTAAAGCGCCGGCCCTGGTTGGCGACCTGGTACGCCGAATCCGTTTCGGCCGCGTTCAGCGAACTAAGGAAAGTGTACGTCCGGTCGAGTTGCAGATGCGTTATCGGATCCAGATCCTGCGGCGTACCGGCCGTTACGCCCTTGTTGACCAGAATGATATTTTTAGAATAATCAATGTGGTAAAAAGACTTGGCTACCGTCAAGGTATCACCACCCTTAGCATATTGCGCTGAAAGAAGAGTAGCGAGAAATAAAAAAAAGCGAACTGTAGAAGTAAAGTCTCTACTCATGTAATAAGTATTAGGGAAACAAAAAGAAAAGAAAGCAAGCAAAAAGGGAAGCGGCGCGCAGGCAAAATCATGCCACGTTTTTCTATTCCAGCCTTGATCCTAAAAATGAATAACGGTTTGACCTTGCTATTTAATAGCAAGGCTAAATAGCTCTGGTATTTAACTCGGAATTAAAATTCAAAAAATGCTTTCCTACGGCTTGCCCCGGACGCGGCAAGCGGCAAAAAGCTAGGCTCCACCAAGGTGCCCGGGAGCATGACCCGCCCGGCGGCGCCGGGGTTGCATGGCCTACTGACTAAAATAGCGGCCCTGGAAAGTGCCTTCCACCGTGAAGCGGCGGCGCTTGGTGCCGGGGCGGGCTTCGGCCTCGCAGAGCACCGCCCGGTAGGTACCCCGAATCAGGTGGCGCTGGGCATCGAGGGCCAGCACCTGTACCACCCCGTCGTTGAGGCCGCAGGCGGTAGAATAAGCCGTGGTGCGGCCCTGCCGGTAGGAGGCGTCGCGCACGTGCCCGCTCAGAATTTCCTTGAAGCGGTACTGACCCACCGTCAGCGGAAACTGGTCGATGAGAATGGTCAGGCCCTGGTCGTCGGGGCTGTCGGTGCGCACCAGGTTCAGGCTAAGCACTTTGTTGACGCCAGTGCTGACTTCGAGGCGCGAAAAGGCCGTGTCGATGGCCACGGGCTCCCCGTTAAACTTGAGCGTGAGGCTCGTGCGGGAGCCGGCCGGCGCCGCGGGAGCCGGGCCCTGGGCCAGCGCCAGGCTACTGCCCAGGCCCAAGGCCGCTAGAAATAAACGCCACCGCATAGTGCGTACTGAAGGTGAAAGAGGAACTACCGGCGGCCGGAAAAGCCGCCGCTTCCTACAAACGGCTGAACAGGTAGGAATCGTACTCGATGAAGGGGTTAATGCGCATTTCCACGCTGGCCACGCGCTGACCTTCCACCTTGAATACGGCCGGGAAGATGCCATAGGTGGGGTTGGAGTAGGTAGCCCGGAATTCCTGCCCGTCCATGTAGTCCAGGGTGGCCGTCAGGTTAGGATGGTTCGAGAAGCTCACCAGCAGCTGCTTGCCTTGCTTGGCAATGCTGATGGGCCCAAACAGCGGGTGGGAAAACTGGCCGGTGTAGGCATCCAGGGCCAGGGGCAGCTTCTTTTTCTGCGCCACGCGCTTCTGCAGCTTGGCCACGGCGGCGTAGGTTTCCTGGTCGCCGGTGCGGGCTCCCGGCAGGTAGGCGGCGCTACGGTTGGTGTAAGGCACGCCCAGGTAGCTGTCCAGAATCTGGTAGCGCAGGGCCTCGAAAAAGCTTTGGTTGTCGTTGTTGGTCAGGATGGCAATGCCGAGCTGCTCCTCGGGCACAAAGCACACGTTGCTGACGAAGCCCGTGGCCCCGCCCGTGTGCCAGAATACCTGGCTGCCGGCGTAGTCGGCCGAGAATACGCCCAGCCCGTAGGTCATGTAGTGGGTGGGCAGGGCGCTGGACTTGCGGGTGGAAAGCAGGGTGTTGGGGTCCCGGGTTTTGCGCAGGGCCGCCCAGCTCATCACCTGCTTGCCCTGGTAACGGCCACTGTCGAGCTGGAACTGCATCCACTTGGCCAAGTCATTCACGCTGGAGACCATGCTGCCGCAGGGCCCGATGTTGTCGATGTGGTCGAAGGGCATCGGCGTGAGCGGGCCGAAGGTGTTGGAGTAGGGCAGGGCAATGTTAGCCCGCTTTTCGAAGCCCGCGGTGCCGGTGTAGGTATTGCTCATGCCCAGGGGCTGCAAGAAGTTCTGCTGCACGTAGTCGTCCCAGGAAGTGCCGCCGGTAACGGCCGGAATGACCAGGCCCGCGGCCACGAAACCGGCGTTGCAGTAGCCGTAGTCTTTGCGAAACTGCCCGCTGGGCTTGAGCAGGCGCATGCGCTGCACAATTTCCTGGCGGCTCAGGTCGGAGTCCCAGAAGGTGAAGTCGCCCTGGAAGGTTTTGGTGCCGAAGTGGTGACCCATCAGGTCGCGCACGGTCACCAGGCGCGTCGTCACCGAGTCGTAGAGCCGGAAGCCGGGCAGGTATTTGTCGACCCGGTCGTTGAGGGACAGTTTCTTGTCGTCTTCGAGCTTGGCCAGGGCCGTACCGGTGAAGAGCTTGGTGTTGGAGGCAATCATAAACAGCGTGTTGGCGTCCACGGGCTCAGACTTGCCCACGGCCCGCACCCCGTAGCCCTTGCTGACGACCACCTTGCCGTTTTTGATGACCACCACCGACAAGCCCGGAATCTGCCACTGCCGCATGCCCCGCTCGATGTAGCGGTCCAAGCTGTCGGTCATGAAGCGGCTGGGCGCTTTGCTCTGGGCCCAGGCCGTAGGGGCGGGGCCGGCCAGCAGGCTCAGCGTCAGGGCGGAAAAGGCAGTCAGGCGGGAAAGAAAAGGAAGCATGGAGCAGAAATCGAAAGCGGAAGAAAGCAGGCCGGAGGGTATCAGCCCTGAAATTGACACTATAAAACGACAAAACCGCTTCTAGCCCGGGTAGAAGCGGTTTTATTTTGCTAACCCAGCCGAGTGGCCGGCCGCCGACGGGGCTATTTGCCGCCGTTTATCATGTCTGACACGATGCCCCGGTTCTTGGTCAGTTCGGCCCACATCACGCCCCCGAGGTGAAACCCGATAAAGGCCAGGACCAGGTACATCGTCACGTTGTGCACTTCCTTAACGGTGTGCTCGATTTTGTGCAGAAATTCCACGTCGTCGGCGAATATCAGCACCAGGCCCGTGCCGACCATGACCGTGAGCATGAGGTAGAAGGCCAGGTAGGAGTATTTGACTAGCACCGAGTGGCGGGTGTCGCGCACATCGGCGCCCACCTGCTGGGCATACTGCCGGGCCACGCCGAGCTTGGTGGCAAACCGTTGCGCCCGGGGCTGCACAAATTCCAGCGCGATACGGAACAGCAGCAGAAACGACAAGGCCACGCCCAGGTAAATGTGCCAGTCCCAGATGCGGTGGGAAATGATGCGCGTCAGGCCCCGCACCTGCTCCTTGCTCATCGTGACGCCCTCTTTTTGCAGCACCTCCTGAAACTGCGGCCCCACGGTCTTCATTTTTAGAATCACGAACAGGAACAGAATGGTGGTGAGCAGGCCGGAAATAACGGCCGCGCTGCCCCAGTGCCAGAGCCGTAGGCCCAGGGAATGGCGGTTGGCAACGGGCGGCGCCGTAACGGGGGCGGATTGTACTTGCATGGAGGAAAGCGGTGGAGAAAGTAGGCGAAAAACAGCTTAGTGGCTGTGGTCGAGGGCGGGCTCGGGCACCGCAATTTCCCGGCCGGGATACACCAGCAGGGCCTGTTCGAGGCAGGTCAGGGCCCGGTCCAGGTCGGCGCAGTTGAGCACGTAGGCCATCCGGATTTGCTGCCGGCCCAGGCCCTTGGTGGCGTAAAAGCCGCTGGCCGGCGACAACATCACCGTTTCATTTTCATAAGCAAACGATTCGAGCAGCCACTGACAGAACCGGTCGCAGTCGTCGACGGGCAGGTGGGCCATGACGTAGAACGCGCCCCCGGGTACGGGGCACTGCACGCCGGGGATGGCTTGCAGGCGGCGCACCATCAGGTCGCGCCGGGCCAGGTATTCGGCCTTGGTGTGGTCGAAGTAGCTCTCGGGCAGCTCCGAAGCGGCTTCGGCCAGCACCTGAGCCAAGCCGGGCGGACTAATCCGCATCTGGGCAAACTTGAAGGCGGCCAGCTGCAGGGCCTTGTTCTTGGTAACAAAAGCCCCGATGCGGGCCCCGCAGGAACTGTAGCGCTTCGAAATCGTGTCGAGCACTACCAGGTGCTCGTCGGCTCCTTGCAGGTGCAGGGCGCTGACGTATTCCCGGTCGTAGCAGAACTCCCGGTAGGCCTCATCCGAGAGCAGGTACAGGTTGTGGCGCACGCACAGGTCCTTGAGCAGCTCGAGCTCCTGCCGGCTGTAAACGTAGCCCGTGGGGTTGTTGGGGGTGCACAGCAGCAAGGCCTTGGTGCGGGGCGTGATGCGGCGCTCAAACTCCTCGATGGGCGGCAGGGCAAAGCCGTCGGCCAGGTAAGACGTGACGGGCACAATGCGCACGTCGGTAGCCACGGCAAAGGCGGTGTAGGCCCCGTAAAAAGGCTCGGGAATGATGAGCTCGTCGCCGGGGTTGAGGCAGCACATCAGGGCAAAGAAAATAGCCTCGCTGCCACCCGTCGTCACCAGAATATCGTCGACGCTGACCGGAATGCCGACCCGCTGGTAGTAGGCGGCCAGCTTGCGGCGGTAGCTCAGGTAGCCCGCCGTGGGGCTGTATTCCAGCACCCGGATGTCGGCCTGCTGCACGGCCGCCACCATGGTGGGCGGGGTTTCAATGTCGGGCTGGCCGATGTTGAGGTGGTGCACGTGCACACCGCGCTGCTTGGCGGCGTCGGCGAAGGGCGTGAGCCGGCGGTACGGCGACAACGGCATAGCGTGGCCACGCTGCGAGACTTCTAACATGGGCCGAAAAAGGGTAACACCGACCGGAAACGACCGGGGCGGTGGTGAGAAAAAGCATTTCGAATCAGCAAAAAGCAAACAAAAAGGCGTTCTAACAAGAATATCCTTTGCCGGTTAGTCTACTTATGCACCCTCCCAACCTTCCGGAAGTATGGCTGCGCGGGCCGCTGCCCGGCGTGCCGCCCCTGCTGCAGCCCGTGGCCCACGCCCTGCTGCAGGCCCGCGAGGAACTGCAGGCCCAGCTCCTCGATTTTCCCGCCGACCAGCTCTGGCAGCAACCCGGCGGAGTGGCCTCGGTGGGCTTTCACCTGCAGCACCTGCGCGGGGTACTCGACCGGCTGCTGACCTACGCCCGGGGCGAAGCCCTGAGCCCGGTGCAGTTGCAAGCCCTGCAGCAGGAAGGGCAGGCGCCGGCGGCGGGAGGCACGGTCGGGGAGCTGGTAGCGGCCTTCAACGCGCAAGTAGATGCCGCCCTGGTTCAGCTAAAGGCCACGCCGGAAGCTACCCTAACCGAAGTCCGGGGCGTGGGCCGGGCCCAGCTGCCGTCCACGGTGCTGGGCCTGCTGGTGCACGCAGCGGAGCACACCATGCGCCACCTCGGCCAACTGCTGGTCACGGCCCGGGTGCTGCGGGCAGCGGGTTTTGGGCAGCATGGATAAGGCTTGATTGCCAGGGGATTATTGCGTAACTTAGGAAAAGGCCACCGGTCTGCTGAGGGCTGGTGACGACGATTTTTTAACCGCGCTTCTATGCTGTAAGCTATACCTGCCCGGCTTTTTCCACCCTTCTGGCCAATCCGATGATACACGGGCGAAGAAGTAGTGTGCGGCCTGCCTTTTTAGGGGCTGTTCTGGTTTGCTGCGCGCTGCTAGGGCCTCCAAGTGGAGCCGTAGCCGGCGGCGAGAAGCCGGACGCAGCCGTGAGCCGCGGCTCGGCGGCGGTGCTCTACCTACGCGCCCTTCTCGACACGGCCGCGCTGGGCGCCCCGGCTACTTACGCCCGCCTGGGCCTGCAGGCCGGGGCCGTAGTCCAGACCTTCTACGCGCAGCGGGGTTTCGAACCGGCCTGGACGGATGCTTCCGCTGGCTGGAGTAGTCCGGCCCGGGAGGCGGTGCAGCTGCTGGGCCGGGCCCGGGAGTTTGGCCTGCGCCCGGCCACCTACGGCCACTCCCTGCTGGTTGCTCTGCCCGATTCGCTGGCGGCGGCCACCACCACCGACGCCCGCAGCCGGCAGCTGGCCACCTTCGAGCTGCGCCTCACCGATGCCCTGCTGCGTTACGCGGCCCACCTGCGCGCCGGGCAGCTCGACGCCCGCACTCTGCAGCCCGTCCCGCTCGGGGGCGAAGCAGCCCGGCAGGCCACCGCCGCGCTGGAGCAGGCCCTGGCCGCGGCAACCTTGGCGCCGGCCTTGCTGCAGGGCCAGCCCCGCAGCTTTACTTACCGGCAGGTGCAGCAGGCCTGGAGCCAGCAGCTGGCCGTCACCGATTCGCTGGGACTGACCGGCAACGAGGCCGACTTCCGGCGGGTGGCCGTGAATCTGGAGCGGCTGCGTTGGGAAACCCCGGCGGCCGATACCGGCGAGGTGGCCCTGGTCAATATTCCGGCGTTTCGGCTGCAAATACTCAAGAATGGGCGGGTAGTGCAAAGCCACCGGGTGGTGGTGGGCAAGCCCGAAACGCCCACGCCCACGCTCAGCAGCCGGCTTATCGTTTTCGTGACGGCGCCCGACTGGCGGGTGCCCTATAGTATTGCCGTGCGCGAAATACTGCCCCAGCTCCAGGACGACCCCAGCTTCCTCTACGACAACCACTACCGTCTCTACGACGCCCGGGGCCGGCTGGTGAACCCCTGGCACGTGCCCTGGCGCACGGTCACGCCCGAAACGTTTCCCTACACCATTCGGCAAACGGCGGGGCGGCACAATGCCCTGGGCAACATCGTGTTTTACTTCTCCAACCAGCACAGCGTCTTTCTGCACGACACGCCGGCGCGCAGCCTGTTTCAGCGGCCCCAGCGCGCCCTGAGCCACGGCTGCGTGCGGGTCGAGAAGCCGCTGGCCTTGGCTACCTACCTGCTGCGGCGCGAAAACCAGCAGGCGGCCCTGACCAGTGTGCGCCGCAGCATTGCCCAGCGCGAGAAGTGCCGCTTCGACCTGGCCCAGGGCCTGCCCCTGCAGATTCGCTACTACACCTGCCAGGCCGACAACGGCCGGCTGCAGTTTTATGCCGACGTGTACTGCCAGGACGAGCCCCTGCTGGCCGCTTTGTTTGGGCGCTAAAGCCGCGCTGCCTACCCCCAACGGCCGGTTGATACCGCCTAAGCCGGGGTTGGTGTAATAAACTTCCGCCGCCCAGCGCGGCCCACTACCTTTCCACTATCAATTGAACTCCAGAGTACTTGTCAGGGCCCGACCCGGGTACGTATGGTGGAGAAGGGATACAATTGGTTTGGAAGAGAAGTAAAAAAAGGCACCTAGTAAGGTGCCTTTTTTTGTGCGGGTTCGGCGCGGAGCAAAAAGCCGGGCCGCCGTTAGTGGCAGGCCCCAGTCACGGGCGTGGTCTGCCGGATCCGCTTCAGAGCTTTGCTCACGGTGACGTAGCTGATGGAGGGGGTGTAGCCGGCGCCCACCAAGAACTCGGCTAGCTGGCGCAGGCTCCAGGAGGCTTGCGGCTCGTCGGCCACCAGGTGAGTTAGGGCGGCTTCGGCGGCGGGGGTGAGCTTGGTGGGTGCGCCGCCCTGCACCGAGGCCGCCAGGTAGGCCGTGAGGCCCAGGCGGCGGTAGGCGCGGCGCATAGCGTACACCCGGTCGTCGGTGGTGCCCAGGCGCTGGGCGCAGGCCGCCGCCGAGTGGCCCGCGGCCCAGTACAGCAGCACCTGAGCCCGATTGTGCTGCACCGGCAGCAAGTCGTTCTGGCGCAGGTAGTCGTCGAGCTGCTGGCGCTGCCGGAGAGTGAGGTGGAGAGTTTGCCGCTGGCGGCCCATGAGCGTAGCTTGCTAAAGGATAAAGTATAAGAGGGCTAAAAGAAGCAGCCTTAGACGGCGGGCAGACGGAACACGTGCCCCTTGAGCCCGTACCAGAAAATGTAGGCGTAGCAGAGCACAGGCAGCACGAAGGCCCAGCGCAGGGAGCTGGCATCGGCAACCACGGCGAAGAGCAGGGGCACGATGGCACCGCCCACGATGGCCACGTTCAGCAAACCCGAGGCCTGCTCGGTGTGCCGGCCCAGCCCGGCCACGGCCAGGGTGAAGATGGTGGCAAACATGATGGAGTTCATCAGGCCCACGGCCAGCAGGCTCCACATGGCCACTTCGCCCCGGGTCAGGGCCGAGATGATGAGCAGCAGCACGGCGCCAATAGCGTTGAAGGCCAGCAACCGGCCGGGGTTAAACTTATTGAGCAGGTAAGCTCCAATAAAGCGGCCCACCATGGCCCCGCCCCAGTAGTACGACACCTGCTTGCCAGCCACGGCCGGGGCCATATTCATTACCTCGGGCAAATGCAAATAGCTCACAATGTGGGAGCCAATAGCTACTTCCCCGCCCACGTAAGCGAAGATGCCCACCATGCCCAGCAGCAGGTGGCGGTACTGCAAGATGCTCTGGGAAGAGGAGCCGGCCGCCGGGGCGTGCGTAATAGTCGGGAGCTTGAGCAGGGCCAGCAGGGCGCTGATGACCAGCAGCACGGCCCCGATGCCCAGGTATGGTACCTGCACGGCGCGCACGTCGATGGCCGCCGCGGCCTGGGGCGTATCCAGGGCCGGCAGGTGGGACAAAATCAGCCAGGTGCCCAGCAGCGGGGCCACAGTGGTGCCCAGCGAGTTGAAGGCCTGGGTGAGCGTGAGCCGGGCCGGGGCCGAGCGGGCCGGACCCAGAATGGCTACGTAAGGGTTGCCGGCCACTTGCAGCAGCACCACCCCGGTAGCCAGCACAAACAGCGCCGCCAGAAACAGCCCGTAGCTGCGGCTGGCCGCGGCCGGGTAAAACAGGAAGCAGCCCAGGGCCGCCACCACGAAGCCCGTGAGCATACCGCCCTTGTAGCCCAGGCGCTTAACCAGCCAGCCGGCCGGAATGCCCATCACGAAGTAGGCTCCAAAAAAGCAGAAGTTAATCAGGTTGGCCTGGGTGTAGTTGAGCTGGAAAATGGACTTGAGGTAGGGAATCAGGATGTCGTTGAGGCAGGTGATAAAGCCCATCATGAAGAAGAGCACCGTCAGCGACGACAAGGCCGAGGTGTAGCTCGGGGTGTTCTGGTCGTGGTCGGTGGTGGGCGGACCCAGGGTGGAAGGAGCAACTACAGCCATGCGGAAAAAAGAGGAAAGGGAGAGAAAAAGCGGAAGGGGTAAACGGGTTATTTGCGCTTGAGAGCCTGGGCCACGGCCTGGTTGAGCAGGGGCTCCATCACCCGGTAGCCGGCCAGGTTGGGGTGCACGCCGTCCTCGCCGTACACTTTCTTCAGGCCCTGCTGCTCGTCGGCCATCGGGGTATGGAAGTCGAGGTAGACTAGGTGCTGCTGGTCGGCGTAGGCTCGGAACTGCCGGTTGAGGGCCACAATTTTGGGTGCCGGATTCAGGCCCTTGCGCCACCAGAAGTCGGTGGCGGGCAGCACCGAGGCCAGCACCACCCGAATGCGGTGGGCCTGGGCCAGCTCCACCATGCTCTTGATGTTGCTCATGGTGTGCTCGGGCACGTAGGGGCCGCCATTCTCGGCCACGTCGTTGGTACCCACGATGATGACCACCACGGCCGGCCGCAGGTCGATGACGTCCTGGCGGAAGCGCAGCAGGGTTTGGCCGGTGTGCTGCCCGCTGATGCCCCGCCCGATGTAGCCGTAGGGCTTGCCGGCAAAGAAGGCCGAGTCAGTCTTGACCCAGCCTTCGGTAATGGAGTTGCCAATAATGACCACCCGGGCCGGACTGGCCGGCGGGGCGGGCAGCCGCTCGTTGGCCGCGGCGTAGCGCTTCAGATTAGCGTAGTCGGCTGGGGGCTGCTGCTGGGCCCGGGCCGCTACCGGCGCCAGCAGGGCCACCGCCAGCAGCAGGCGGCGCACTCGTGGCCAACGGAAAGCCAGCTGTTTTGGGAGAGTAATCATGCCTGATGAAACCGGGAAAATCGCGCAAGCGGCCGGCGGGGCGGCGGCCGGAGCGAAAGTGGGCTGAGAAGAGAAGTAAAGAGTCCGGCAACCGGCGGGCTGGTAGCCGCAATAGCCACCCGCCGCCCCGAGGCCCCAGCTACCGTGTCTGAAACATCAAATTAGCTATGGGATGCCTCTTCGGTCGTTGTAGTTGGCGCTTCGGGGGCTACGTGCGAGACTTCGGGCGGTGTGCGGGAAGCTTCGCTTGCTGTGGGCAGACCTTCGGACGCTGTAGTTGCGGCTTCGGGTGCTGTTTCCAGGGCTTCGGGGCGGCTAGGGGCAGCTTTTTGAGAGGCAGCGCAGCTCCACATCGGTTAGCCGCTAGTTGATAACGAGCGTCATGATGGAGTGGGGCAGGCTGCTGACAGCGGCGGCCTGGCCCTGCATCCAGAGCTGGAAGTCCTGCTTTTGGTCGCCGTCGTTCATTACTACCACGGCTACTTTGCCGTCGGTGTTGAGGAAGGCGGTGGTGCTCAGGTGGTCCCGGTTGGAGGAGCTGACGATGCGCTTGGCGCCGGGGCGGATAAACTTGGAGAAGTGCCCGATGTAGTAGTAAATGTTGGTATACACCAGCTTGCCCGTGCGCGTATCGCCGATAAGCGGGGCGTAGCAGAAGTTCTTGACGTGGTTGGGGCCGCCCTGCTCGTCGAGCAGCACGTTCCAGTCGGTCCAGCCCACGTTGCCGTTGTTGAAGTCGTTAATCATCGACATGCCGTACTTCTCGCCCAGGGCCCAGTCGTTGACCTTGCTGAAGTCGAACTTCTCGATGCAGGCCTCGGTGAGCAGCAGGTTCATATTGGGGTAGGTTTCGTGCACCCGGCGCACGTTGTCGAACATCATGCTGCTGCCGGTCCAGGTTTCGTACCAGTGGTAACCCACGCCCCACACGTACTGGGCCGCCTTGGGGTCGTCGAGAATGGTGCTGGCGCGCTGGTAGACCTGGTCCCGGTTGTGGTCCCAGGCAATGAGCTTCCGGTCGCCCAGGCCGCTCTTCTTCAGCGTGGGCCCCAAGTATTCCTTGATAAAGTCGCGCTCCTCGGTGGCCGTAAACAGGCAGGATTCCCACTTCTGCACGGCCATGGGCTCGTTCTGGGTGCTCAGGCCCCAAATCGGAATGCCCTGGCGCTCATACTCCCGGATAAACTTCACGTAGTGGTCGGCCCAGGTCTGGCGGTACTGGGGCAGCAGCTTGCCGCCCTTGAGGCGGTTGCTGTTGTCCTTCATCCAGGCCGGCGGGCTCCAGGGCGCCACGTACATCGTGAGCTTGCCCCCGGCGGCGGCAATGGCCTGCTTGATAAACGGAATGCGGTACTGCTCGTCGTGCTTGACGCTGAAGGTCTTCAGGCTCTCGTCCTTGTCGGCCACGTAGTCGTAGGGGGCGCTGCTGAAGTCGGAGCTGGCAATGGTGGTGCGGGCCAGGGTGTAGCCAATGCCCTTGGTGGGGCTGTAGTAGGCCTGCATGAATTCCTGCTGCTGGTCTTTGCTGAGCTTGGCGTAGGTTTCGGCCGCCGCGTCGGTCAGGGCTCCCCCGATGCCGAGCATCGTCTGAAACGTCTTGGTGGGGTCCACGAATACGCACACCTGGGTTTCCAGCGGTTGGGGCGCGGGCTGAAAACTCAGGCTGGAGCCGGCGGCCAGGCGTTGGTCGGTACCGGCTACGGTGGCGTACACCTGGGCCTTTTTGCCGGCCACGGAGTAGGCTTTAAAGTTGCGGGCGGGGTTGGCCGCGTTCTGCGCCAGCACCCCACCCACGGTCAGGGTCGAGAGCAGCAGGGAAGAAAGAAACTTGTTGAGCATGATAAGGGAAGGATGCGCGGGGAGGACCGCCTAAGCGGCCCGTCGGCGGAGAGGCGCCGACGGGCCGCGGGTAAAAAAATCAGGCTAGCGGCTGATAACCAGGCGGCGCTGCAGCTGGCCCTCGGTGGTGCCGAGGCGCAGCACATACACGCCGGCCGGCAACGCCGCCACGTTCAGGGTAAAAGTGTTCAGACCAGTAGTAGCCGGAGCGGCCGGGCGTTGGAGCACGGTTTTGCCCAGCATATCCACCAGCTCTACGCGCAACGGCTGGGCTTGGGTGGCGGTGTAGTCAAAAGTTAGCGTGGTAGTTACGGTGGTGGGGTAGAGCTGCAGGCGCGCATCGGCCGCCGAGCCGGCCGTGGCCGCCAGGGCCGGGCGGGCCGCCCCCTGGTCCGAGAAGTACCAGCGCTGGTTGTTGCCGCCGCCGTAAGTCCACATGTGAATAGCGGCGCCGTCGGCGGTGGAGTTGTTTTCCACGTCGAGGGCCTTACCGCTGTACTTGCTGATGATGCGGTAGGTGCCGTCGCCATTGCTCAGAATCTGCCAGTACTGGCTGTCCTGGCTCAGCCAGTCCCACTGGTGCACGGCGGCGCCGTCGGCAGTGCTGGGGCCAGCAATGTCGAGGCTCTTGTTGCTGTTCAAATTCACGATGCGTACGTAGCCGCCGCCGGCATCCACGAGCTTCCACTTCTGGCTGGCCGAGGCCACCCAGCCCCACTGCTGCACCCGGCCGCCGTTTACCTGGGAGTTGGCCGATACTTCCATGGCCTTGCCCCCGTTCTTGGAGCTGATTTCGTAGATGCGCCCGATGCTGGGGCCGCTGGGCGTGGCGGTGGTGCCGTTGTAGTTGCCGCCGCCGGGGTAGTTAATAATGCCGTTCTGGTTTGGCGACACAGCCGCCACGGTCGTGTTAGGCACGCAGTTGGCCCACTGAATGTTGGTCAGCACCTGGTTCAGGCCCGCCGGGCCGTCCACCACGTAGGGCGGGTTGATGTGCATAAAGGCCGGGTTGCTGCGGTCCTCGAAGCGCTTGTAGGTCCAGTGGCACCAGCCGATGCCCACCGAGTTCAGGTTCTTGGCCGCGTCGCGCATCCAGGTGTCGGTGTTTTCGCCGGTTTCACCCACCCAAATCGGCACGTTGTGGGTCGAGCGGAAGTTGCGCAGGTTACCGATAAAGCGCAGGTCGTTGGCCCCGCCGCCGGTCGAGTTCACGCCGTTGTCCATCTCATACCCGCCGCCGCTGTAGCGGTGGGAGTTATACACCAGGTTGGTGCGGTTGGAGAAGGTAAAGGGCTCCATGTAGTTGTAGTCGTTGCCCCAGCCGTTGCCCTCGACCAAAATCAGGTGGTTGTCGCCCTGACTCCGAATGGAGGTAATCAGGCGCTGCAGCACGTCGTGAATCTTGGGGTTGTTGGGGAAGTTGTTCGGCTCGTTGATCAAGTCGTACATGGCCACCCGGGAGTCGTTCTTGTAGCGGTTCGAGACGAAGCGCCACAGCCGATCCAGCACGTCCTGGTTGATCTGCCGGTTCCAGAGGTCGTTGGCCACAATCTGGTCGGCAATGTTGGCGTCGGTGCCCTGGGAACCCGGCACGGCGTGCATGTCGAGCACCACGTACATGTTGTTGGCCTGAGCCCAGGCCAGGGTGTTGTCAATCATGCGCAGCGCCGCCATGTTGGCCGGGTCTACGAAGAGCTGATTGTTGTTGTACCAGCCCGTGAGCTGGCTCACGTAGGAGTCGTACGAGACGGTGCCGCGCATCACGCTGTTGCGCACGGCCCGCTGGGCGGGCGTCAGAAACAGCTCGTAGTGCAGCGGCAGGCGCACGCAGTTGAAGCCCTTGCTGGCGATGTAGTCGATATCGGGCTTGGTGATGAAATTGTCGCGGTAGTTCTGGTAGAAGGTTTCCACGGCCGCGTCGCTCATGCCCGCGTTATAAAGGGTCTTTTTGACCTTGCCCTGGGTCTGCTTGCCGTCGAGGCCGGGCCAGCCCACTTTCATCATGTAACCTTCCTGCACGGCCCAGTTGCCCAGGTTCATGCCGTTCAGTATCACTTCCTGGTTGCTGGCATTAACGATGCGCTGCCCGTCGGCCCGCAAAAAGCTCTGGGCCGTGGCCTCGTGGCCCAGGACCAGGAAGCCGGTGGCCAGCACCAGCGCCGTGCGCAGCTGCCGCGCCGCACCCGCTAAAAAGGTAGTCTTGTTCATGTTCTGTGGGAATTTTGGTGGTGGAAAAAAACGGAGAGACAGAGCGGAGAACAGGTGTGAGCGGGGCGGAAAGCGGAAGAGCGGAAAGCGGAGCGGGATAAGGGGAAAAGGAGGAAAAGCGGGTCTAGAAAAAAGCCGGGCCTACCAGACGTAGGTGCCGACGGCACCGGCGCTCAGCACGCTCGTGACGACCTTGCCACGGTACTGAATGTCGAAGCTTTGCGACTGGCTGCTGCCGTTTTGCACGATGAGGACCTTCTTGCCGTCGGGGTTCTTGAAGGCCACGTTCGACAGGCTGCTGGGCACGTTGGTATCGATGCGGACGGAGCCCGGGCGCACGAATTTGGCGGCGTGGGCCACCGTGTAGTAGGCCGGGTTGCGGGTCACGCTGTTGCCATTGATGGTCAGGGCGCCCAGGCAGGTGGAGCAGCCGCCGTCGGTGTGGGGGCCGTAGTTCTGGTCGGCGGCCAGGTTCCACTCCAGCACGTTCTTGCTCCAGTTGCGGGTGGCCCCGATGATGAGGTTATTCACGTGCCAGCCAAAGTCGCCGGCGAAGTTGCCGGGGCCGCCCACCCACTGCTCGGTGAAGTACACGTTCTTGGTGGGGTAGGCGTTGTGCACGCCGGTCAGGGCCGAGATGCTGCCCGCGTAGAGGTGAAAGGCCGAGCCATCCACGTACTGACTGGCCACTGGGTCGGCTAGGATTGCCAGCGGGTAGTCGGTCCGGTCAAGGTTGTGGTCGTAGAGGATAATCTTGGTATTCAGGCCGGCCGCCCGCAGGGCCGGGCCCACGTGGTTTTTGATGAAGTCGGCCTGCTGGGCGGCCGTCATCACCAGGCTGGGGTTGTTGTACTCGTTGAGGGGCTCGTTTTGCAGCGTCACCGCGTCGAGCGTGATGCCCTCGGCCTGCATGGCTTTGAGGTACTTCACGAAGTACTGGGCGTAGGCCGCGTAGTATTCGGGTTTCAAAGAGCCGCCCTTCAGGCTGCCGTTGGTTTTCATCCAGGCCGGCGCCGACCATGGGGAGCCCAGAATCTTCAGCGTGGGGTTCAGCGCCAGAATGCTCTTGAGCACCGGAATCAGGTCGGTTTTGTCGGGGGCGAGGCTGAACTTTTCGAGCTGGGGGTCGGTCTGCCCGGCCGGCAAATCGTCGTAGGTAAAGGGGCGGGCATCCAAGTCGGAAGCCCCGATGCTGATGCGCAGGTAGCTGGTGCCGATGTTGGTGTTGTCGGTGGCGAAAAGCTCCTGCAGCAGCGCCGTGCGGGTAGGGGCGCTGAGCTGGTTGATGAGCATGGCGCTGCCGCCGGTGAGCGTGTAGCCAAACCCGTCAATCGACTGGTAGGTCTTGGTCGTGTCGACGATAATGGTCGGATTGGAGCTGCTGGGTGCCTGGAAGTTGAGCACCGCCGCACTTTTCTGAAACAGCGAAGCCTGGTCGGGCGTGGTCAGCCACAGGGCCACCTGGGAGGGGCCGGTAGTTGGCGGATTGCCGCCCCCGCCCCCCGTGCCGCCGGTGGTGCCCCCGCCGCCGGGAGCTGGCGTGTCTTCCTTTTCCGAGGTGCACTGGGTGAGCAAGGCCACTGGCAGCAGCACGCAGCTCAGGGCCAAACGAAGACGACGGGAAGCAGAAGCAGAAAAACGCATAGCAGCTAGTAAAAAAGGTAAGGCCAGCACCCGCCGGGGGCACTGGCCGGTAAGAATCAAGCGGTTATTCGACCACCACGCGGCGGGTGCTCAGTTCGGAGCCCACGCGCAGCGTGACCAGGTAAGCACCGGCCGGGAGCTGGCGCAGCGGGGCCAGGGCCAGGTCATGAGTTCCGGCCGGCTGAGCCGCGTCCAGCAGGCTAAGTACTTTCTGGCCCAGGCTGTTGTATACGTTCACGGCCACGGCAGTAGCGGTGGGCACGGTGTAGCTCAGGCGGCTGTTGGCAGCCACGGGGTTGGGGTAGGCAGCCACCTGCAAAGCCTCCGAAGCCGCGCGGCTAGCCAGCACGCCCGTGCCCACCCGGTAGGAGTAGCTCTGGGTGCCGGCAATGGCGGTAAAGTCGGGGTTGGCTCCCAGGGCTGTGGTCCGGCCCGAAATCTGGGGCAGCACGTCGGAATAGAACTCGGCGTTGTCGCCCACGTAGGCCACCATCACCCGGAAAATGTCGTTGGTAGAGGCTCCGCCCAGGGCCGACAGCGGGTACTCGATTTCCCAGCCCGTGGTGGTATTGGCGGCTACGCTGCCGGTGGCGCTGGTTTTGTAGGAAATCTTGCCGCCCAGCACGCCGCTGTTGGCATCCGTAATCGTGAAGGCCGTACCGGTTTTGTTGGTCGAGCCCAGGTACACGTCGGGGTATTTGCCGGCGCTGGTCGGGTTGGCCGTAAAGTCAATCTTGCTGTGGTAGACGTCGCCGCTGCCGGTAGCGGAAAACGGCGACACGGTCAGGCGGAAGCCGTAATCCACGGGCATGTCGAGGGTGGGCTGGCTGCGAAACTGCGAGGAGTTGTCGGAGCCGCCGGCCAGCTTGGTATTGGCCGCCACGCCGGTTTTGTTGGGCGCGTCCAGGTACAGCAGCAGGGCGTTGTAGTCGCCTTTCTCGGGCGAGGCCACCACCATAATGTTGAGCGTGGTGGCCGTGGTGCCCATGTAGAGCGCCTTCAGGCCCCGGTCGGCTTCGGAGTGGGCATTGGTGTAGGTGCCCACCAGCTGGTACTTACCCGCCCCCGTCCCGATTTCGGCGGCCGACAGGGTGCCGTCCACGGTAATCTGGGCCTGAGCCGAGAGCGAAGCGGCCGTCAGAGCAGCCACAGTAGCAAGAGTAAAGAGTTGTTTCATGGGAATTTTGAAATAGGAGTGAGTTAAGTGAGGTCAGGAAGGGAAGGGAAGGGAAGGGAAGGAGGCGGGGCTACCACACGTAGGTGCCCACGCCGCCGGCGGGTAGGGTGGCGGCAAAGGCTTTGCCCTGGTGCCGCACGCTGAAGGTCTGGGCCGCCGGACTGTCGTTTTGCACCACCAGCACCTTGTCGCCGTTGGGGGCTTTGAAGGCCACGTTGGGCAGCTTTTCGGGCAGGGTAGAGCCGATGCGCACCGAGCCGGGGCGGGCAAACTTGCTGGCGTGGGCAATGATGTAGTAGGCGTCTTCGCGGGTCACGTTGTTGCCGTCCAGAGTCAGGGCGCCGCGGCACTCGGTGCAGCCGCCGGGCGTGTGCGGGTTTTGCTGGGGGTCGGCGGCCAGGTTCCACTCCAGCACGGTGCGGGCCCAGTTGCGGGTGGCCCCGATGATGAGGGTGCGCACGTGCCAGGGCAGGTTTTCGGCGAATTTGCTCTTCGAGCCCACCCACTGCTCGGTGAAGTACAGGCTCTTGTCGGGATGGGCGTCGTGCACCTTGCTCAGGGCATCAATCTGCCCGGCGTACATGTGGAAGGCCGAGCCATCCACGTACTTCTTGGCCTCGGGGTCGTTGAGGATGGTGAGCGGATACTCGGGCTTGTCGCAGTTGTGGTCGTAGACGATGATTTTCGTGTCGATCTTGGCCTGCTGAAAGGCCGGGCCCAGGTTCTTTTTCACGAACTCGGCCTGCTGCTCGGCCAGCATGAGCAGGCTGGGGTTATTGCCCGGGTGCAGGGGCTCGTTCTGCACCGTAATGGCGTCAATTCGCACGCCCTGGGCCTTCATGCCCTGCACATACTTCACGAAGTAGCGGGCGTAGGCGTCGTAGAACTCGGGCTTGAGTGAGCCGCCCTTGGAGTTGCCGTTGGTTTTCATCCAGGTGGGCGGCGACCAGGGCGAACCGAGGATTTTAATCTTGGGGTTGATGGCCAGAATTTCCTTGAGCACCGGAATCAGGTGCGGCTGGTCGGGGGCCAGGCTGAACTTGGTCAGCTCCGGGTCAGTTTGGCCGGCGGGCAGGTCGTCGTAGCTGAAAACCTGGGCATCGAGGTCGGAAGCCCCGATGCTCAGGCGGAGGTAGCTCACGCCGATGTTGTTGCCGTCGGTACCGAAGAGCTCCTGCAGCAGGGCCTTGCGCTCCGGGGCGCCCATGCGGTGCAGCAGCTCGGCCGAGCCGCCGGTGAGGCAGTAGCCAAACCCGTCGATGGGCTGAAACGTCTGTTGGTCGTTGATGTCAATAACGGCGCCCGAGGGCTGGGCCGTGGTCCAGGGCAGGGCGGCCTGGCTCTGAAACAGCGCCGTTTTATCCGTGGTGGTCAGCCAGAAGGCCGCGCCGCGGGCCGCGGCCGAGCTGGCCTGCGGAGTACGCTGGCAGCTGGTGGTTAGCCCCCCGAGCGAGAGCAGCAGGGCCAGGGCGGAAGCGGACAAGGAAAAAGTGCGGAACATGCTAGAAAGGGAAGTTGAGCGGAGAGCAGTAGTGCGCGGCGCCCCAGCGGCGCCACTCGAAGGCCAGGAGAAGTACCAGCAGGTGAAGCCTGCGGGCCGGTTTCGTTTCTCTCCCACACCGAAACCGGCCCCGGCTTCGCGCGACCAGGCCTCCCCACGGCCGCGCAAAACAAATCGGGGGCGTTGCAGCGCCCCCGACGCTTAGAACCCAGGGTTTTGCGACGACTGGGCGTTGTTGTTCATTTCGTTCTGCGGAATCGGGAAGAGCAGGTACTTTTCCTCCCGGCTGCCGCGGATTTGCTCAATCACATCCAAAGCCGTCTTGGCGTGCTTGGCCGAGGGGTCGGCCTGGGTGTGGCGGGCGTAGCGCAGCAGGTCGTACCACCGCTCGCCCTCGAAGGCCAGCTCCAGGCGGCGCTGCTTGTCAATTTCGGCCCGCAGGCTTTCCTTGGTAGCCCCGGCGGCGGGGAAATCGGCCAGGCCAGCCCGGCGGCGCACGGTGTTAAGCTTGTCGAGCACGTCGGAGGCGGGGTTACCCAGCTCGTTGGCGGCCTCGGCATAAATCAGGTATACCTCGGCCAGGCGAATGACATACGTGTTGTCGGGGCTGTTGAAAGCGTTGGGGTTGCCGGGCCACTTGTACACGAAGGGGCCGTTGTCGTTGCCGGTACCGGCCCCGCCGTCCACGTAGCTGGCGTGGTCGATGCCGCCGGGCACGGGCCCAATGGCCGCCCAGCGCTTGTCGTTCTTATCCGACAAGCCCAGCTGTACCAGCTCCTGGGTTGGAATGTTGAACTTGGGGAAAGAGTAGGTAGCCGGCGGGTTGGGCAGCAGCAAGTCGGGCAGGATGTTGTTGCCGTCGAGCGCGCCCGAGTTCTGGATTTCGAAGATGGACTCCCCGGTGTTGTTGGCCGGAAACAGCGACTTAAAGCTGCCGTTGAGCGAGTACGTCTTGTTGCTGAGCACCGCGTTGGCGGCGGCCAGGGCCGCGCTCCACTGGCGCTGGGTGAGCTGCACGCGGGCCAGAATGGCGCTGGCCGCCGCCCGGCTGGCCCGGAAGTTTTTGGCGGCCGGGGCCTTTTCGGCGGCCTGGGTCAGGTCCGACACCACCTGGGCGTACACGGCTTCGGCCGAGGCCCGGGGCAGCGACACCGCCTCGGGCGTGCCGCTTTCGGTGGGCTCCAGGCGCAGCGGTACGCCCCCGTACAGCTTCACCAGGTTGAAGTAGTGCAGGCCCCGCAGGAAGTAGGCTTCGCCCAGGATTTCATCGCGGCGCTGCGCCGGCATCGAAATGCCCGGCACGTACTTAATCACGGCGTTGGCGCGGTTGATGCCGATGTAGGAGTCGCGGTAAATGTTGGTCACCTGGCTGGTGGTGGGCGTCCAGGCAATGCGCTCCATGGAGCCCACGTCGCCGTTGGCGCTGGTGCAGTTGTCGGAAGGCATTTCGCCGGCCACAATCAAATCCTGGCTCCAGAGGCCGGTGCCCTGCAGGGCATCGTAGGCGGCCGTAATGGCGGCTTCGGCGTCGTCACCGGTTTTGAAGAATGTGTTGGGCGACACCGTGGGCAGCGGCTCTTTGTCGAGCACGTTGCAGCCACCCAGCAGCATCAGGGCGAAAACGGGGATGAATATCTTTTTCATGGGATTCGTCGGGAGAGGGAGGTGCGGTTAGAAGCTGGCGTTCAGGCCGATGGTGTAGGTGCGCGCCTGCGGATAGGTGCCGAAGTCGCGGCCAAACGTGGTGCTGGAGAACGGGTCGGCGCTTACTTCCGGGTCGTAGCCCGAGTAGTCGGTCCAGGTCAGCAGGTTCTGGCCGGTCACGTAGAGGCGCAGGCCACTGAAGTGGGCTTTCTGCAGCAGCGTGGTCGGGATGTTGTAGGCCAGGGTCAGGTTTTTGAGGCGCACGTAGGAGCCGTCTTCCACGAAGCGGGTCGAGAAGCGGTTGTTCTGGTTCAAATCCTCCGTGGAAGCCCGCGGAATGTTGGTGTTCGTGTTCGTCGGCGTCCAGCGGTTGAGCACGGCCGTGCTCTGGTTTACCGGGCCCACGGCACTTTCAATCGTCTGGCGGTTCAGGTTCTGAATATCATTGCCGAAGCTGCCCTGGAAGAACACCGACAGCTCCAGGCCCTTGAAGGTGAACGTGTTGGTCACGCCCGCAATGGACTTGGGGTTGGGGTTGCCGATGATGGTGCGGTCCTTGTCGTTAATCACGCCGTCGTTGTTGACGTCGGCAAAGCGCACGTCGCCGGGCTTGGCGTTGTCCTGCTTGGGAGCCGACTTAATCTCGTCGGCCGACTGGAAGATGCCGGTGGCCACGTAGCCGAAGAAGGAGCCCAGGGGCTGGCCTTTGCGCAGGATGTTGTTGTTGCCGATTACTTCGCGGTCCACCAGCACGTTCTGCTCGTTGGTTTGCTGGCCCAGGTTTACCAGCTGGTTGCGGTTGAGGGTAAAGTTCAGGTTCGTAGTCCAGCTGAAGCTGCCTTCGTTGCCCTGCACGTTGTTGGTAGTCAGGCCCAACTCGATGCCCTTGTTCTCAATTTCGCCCAGGTTCTGGGTTACTTCCAGCGTCTGCGCGCCGGTGCTGGGCGCAATCGGGACGTTGTAGAGCAGGTCGGTGGTGCGCTTGCGGTAGGCGTCGAAGGTGAACTGGGCGCGGTCCTGCAGCAGGTTCAGGTCTACCCCCACGTTGACCTGCTTGGTGGTTTCCCACTTCAGGTCGCGGTTGCCGATGCGGCCGGGCCGAATACCGCCCACGATGTTGGTACCGCTGCCGCCCCCGTAGTTCGAGCCGGTGTCGTAGGAGCTAAACCGGGAATAGGTATAGATTTCCTGGTTGCCGTTCACGCCGTAGCTGCCCCGGATTTTGAAGTCGGAGACGGTGCCATTCTGCGGGAAGAACGACTCCTTGGCCACGCGCCAGGCCACCGATACGGCGGGGAAGTAACCCCAGTGCTGCTCGAACTTGCTGGTCGCGTCGGCGCGCAGGCTGACGGTCGCCAGGTAGCGCTCGTCATAGTTGTAGATAGCCCGGCCGAAGTAGCTCATCAGGCCCCACTCGTCCTCGTAGCTGTTGGTGCCGGTGCGGGTAGCGCCGGCCGATACGTAGGGGCTGGCGTTGGAAGCAAAACCCTGCGAGGAGGCCCCGGACGTAAAGCGGTTCGACTCCTGCACCGACTGGCCGGCCAGCAGCGTCAGGCGGTGCCGGTCACCGAGCTTGGGGTCGTAGGTCAGCGTGTTTTCCCACAGCCAGATGTTCTGAATGTTGGTGCCGGTGGCGGCGCTGCCCTTCAGGTTTTGCTCGGGCGTGGAGCGCGAGGTGCCGGGATATTCCCGGGTGATGTACTGGTTTTCGAGCTGGGTCCGGAAGTCCAGGCCGAGCGAGGTCCGGAATTTGAGGTTGTCGCGGATGTCGGCCTCCCCATACACGTTGCCAATAGCTTGGTAGATAATGGCGTTGTTGTGGGTTTCGAGCAGGTTGCCGATGGGGTTGTCCGACAGCGAGAAGGGGTTCAGGCCGTAGGTGCCGTCGGGGTTGTAGACCGGCACGGTCGGAATCTGGGCCAGGGCGCCGAGCACGGTACCCGAGCTGCCCAGCGCAATTTCGCTCCGGACGCTGCCGTTGTTGTTGGTGCGGCTAAAGTTCAGGTTGGTGCCAAAGCGGAAGCGGTTGCCGGCCTGCTGGTCCAGGTTGAGCTTGAAGTTGTAGCGGTCGAAGCCCGAATTGCGGATGATGCCGTCCTGCTTGAAGTAGCCGCCCGACACGTAGTAGCGGGTTTTGTCGGTGCCGCCGCTCACGTTGAGCTGGTAGCTCTGAATGGCCGCTTTGCGGTACATCTCGTCCTGCCAGTCGGTGTTGGCGGGCAGGTTGTTGAGGTCGGTATAAGCCGGCCCGAGCGGAGTGCTGGCATTGGCCCGGGCTTCGTTGTAGTACTCGGCAAATTGGCGGGCGTTGAGCAGGTCAATCTTCTTGCGCAGCTGCTGCTGCCCGAAAAACATGCTGAAGCCCAGCTGGGGCTTGCCGATTTTGCCGCGCTTGGTGGTGATGACAACGACGCCGTTGGAAGCGCGCAGGCCGTAAATAGCCGCCGCGGCGCCGTCCTTCAGCACGTCGATGCTTTCAATGTCGTTGGGGTTGAGCGTGTTGAGCGGGTTGGGTTTCTGGTTGCCGATGCTCAGCTCCCGGTCATACGTCGGCAGCACTGGCACCCCGTCGATAACGTAGAGCGGGGAGTTGCTCATGCTAATCGAGTTGTTGCCCCGAATCCGCACGTTGATGCCCGCGCCCGGAGCCCCGCTCGGCGAAGTCACCTGCACGCCGGGAGTCTGGCCTTGCAGGGCCTGGTCGAAGCCCGCTACGGGCTGGCGCTCAAGAGCTTTAGCGCTTACCGACGACACTGCGGTGGTAAGCTCCTGCCGGCTCTGGGTGCCGTAGCCTACAACTACGACTTCTTTCAGGGCCTGCACGTCTTCATTCAGCGTGGTGCTGCCCACGGTCGTCGTCTGCCCGTCCACTACCGTAATGGGGATGCGTGCAGTGATGTAACCCACCGACGAAATAACCAGGGTTTGGGCCCCGGCCGGTACGTCCGGAATCAGGTATTCCCCGTTGGTGTTGGTGGCTCCGCCCAGGGTGGTGCCCGCCACTACCACCGTCACGCCCGGCATACCTTGGCCGTCAGCATCCACTACGCGGCCCGAAACGGGAGCATTTACCAGGAAGGCCGAGTACAGATCCTTTACCGCGTCGGTGCGGGCCGGAATGGCCGCCCAGACGTGGGGAGTCGCCGGGCTCGTCAGGGGGTGGGCGGCCGCCAGGCTCGTGAGCAGAATGCTACCCAGGGCCGGCGTTAGCAGCAGCCGGAGCGGGCGGGAGCCGTGGGGGAATTGGAGTAAAAACGGCATAGTAATGTGGGTTAAGTGAAGGGAGAGGGGGCAGAAAAGACGACTGACGACGGGCCCGCCGGGAAAGCAGGGTGACGCAGGCGTCCGGAGGATTGAGAAGAATTCGGGGTGAGTGGACCAGCCGGCGGGCCTGGGGCAGCGGTGCAAACGTTTGCAGTTGCGGGGCAGGGCCGAGCTACCGGGTTGCACAAAATTGCAGGCCCGCATCAGCAAGGGCTTGCTGATTTATTTCAAAATTCGTTCACCGGCTAAAACAGTGGTATTTGCTTGAATTTCTGATAGATATAAAATAAAAAAAACCGGCCCTGGAAGGGGCCGGTTGCAGTTTTATAACAGGGCTTTTGAGAATATATCAGTGCTGCGGGGCAATGTGCAGGCTGCGAAACTCGGACGGGGAAATCTGGTAGCGGGCCTTGAAGGAAGTGGAGAAGTAAGAGGGCGAGGAAAAGCCCAACTCGTAGGCCACTTCCGAAATCGTTAGCGCTTCGTTGAGCAGCAACTCCCGGGCCTTGGTCAGGCGCAGGCTCTGAATGAAGTCGGTGACGCCAGTGCCGAGTACGGCCTTCACTTTGCGGTAGAGCTGCATGCGCGAGATGCCCAGGCTACGGGCAATGTCTTCCACGGAGAGGTCGGTCTTGGTCAGGTTGCTTTCCACGATGCCCGTCAGGTCCTGCAGGAATTTCTGGTCGGGGTTGGTGGTCGTCACCGTGGCCGAGTCTACGCTCAGCTCGCGGCGGAAATGCTCCCGCTGCCGGGCGCGGTTGGCCAGCAGCGTCCGCACGCTTTCCAGCAGGAAAGTAGGGTTGAAGGGCTTGGTCAAGTACAGGTCGGCGCCGGCCTGCACGCCTTCCACCTGCTGCTCGGGCGCGTTGCGGGCCGTGAGCAGCACCACCGGAATGTGCGAGGTGCGCCAGTCGTTGCGCAGCTGGGTCACCACTTCCAGGCCGCTGAGGCCGGGCATCATGACGTCGCACACAATCAGGTCCGGAATCAGGTCGGTGGCCAGGCGGAAGCCGCTGTGCCCATCGGTGGCCGTCTGCACCCGGAAGTCGTGGCGCAGCTTGCGGGCCAGGAAGTCGTTGACCTCGGGGTTGTCCTCAATGACCAGCACCAGCGTCTCGCTGTGGGCGTCGGCCGTGGCGGCCTCGGCGTCGGGGCCAAAGTCGGTGGCCAGGGCTTCGGGCTCGTCGAGGGTGAGCAGCGTGGGCGCGGCCGGCTCGATGGAGCGCAGTTCGGCGGGCAGCTCCCGCGGCAGGGTCACGACGAAGGTGCTGCCCTGGCCCGGCTGGGAGCTAAACGTGAGCTGGCCCTGGTGCAGGCGCACCAGGCCCTGAGCCAACGCCAGGCCCATGCCCGAGCCTTTGGCCACGGCGCCCTGGTCACCCTGATAAAACCACTCGAAGATATGGGCCCGGTCCTGGTCCGAGATGCCCCGGCCGGTGTCGGCGATGCTCACGCGCAGGGTCTGGCCTTCGCCTTGCTGCAGACTGATAGTAATCTGGCCCTGGTCGGGGGTAAACTTCAGGGCGTTGGAGAGCAGGTTGAAAAAGACCTTATCCAGGATGTTGCCGTCGAACCAGGCCGGCAGCACGGGCTCGGCGGCCAAAAAGCGCAGCGTCACGCCGCGCAGGCGGGCCGGCTTCTCGAAGGCGTCCACAATTTCGCGCACGAAAGCCACCAGGTTGCTTTCCGTGGCCCGCACCGCCATTTTGCCCACCTCGATTTTACGGAAGTCCAGCAGCTGATTCACCAGCTGCAGCAGGCGTTGGGTGTTGCGGCGCACCAGGGCCAGGTCCTGGCGCTGGGCCGCACTCAGATCGGGGCTGCTGGTGAGCAGCTCTTCCACCGGGCCCAGGATGAGGGTGAGCGGGGTGCGCAGCTCGTGACTAAAGTTGGTGAAGAAGCGCAGCTTGGCCTCGGTATCGGCGCGGGCCTGTTCGGCCAGGGCTTCAAGCTGGTTGCGCTGCTTGCGGATTTCTTCGTTCTGACTGACCAGCTGGCGGTTAATTTTGTCGTTTTCGGCGTTTTGCAAAGCCAGCTGGTGGTTGATGAGCCGGTTTTTGCGGGCCGAGTTCCAGGCTATCATCCCCAGCACCGTGGCGCCCAGCAACGTGGCCAGCAGTCCGTACAGAATGGTTTGCTGACTGGCGTAGGTGGCTTGCAGGCGCTGAAGCAGACTTTGCTGCCGCTCGATGTCCTGCTGCTGAGTTATCATCTTGTCGGTCTGCTGCTGCATCGTCCGCACGTTGGTCGAGTCGATGACAATAGTGCCGAGCGTGTTTTCGTGCTTGTAGGGCTGCTTGCTGAGAATGCTCAGGGCCGTGCGAATGGCGTCCTCACCGCCGGGCGAGTACAGCACCGAGGCCGTTTCGATGCCCCGCTGCACCAGGTCCAGGCCTTCGTTCTTACCCGCCAGCCCATCCACGCCAATGATTTTCACCTTTTTTCCCAAACCCAGCTGCCGGCAGATTTCGGCGGCCCCGCGGCCCATGCCGTCGTTGTGGGCAAAGATGAGCGACACCTCGGGGTGGGCCTGCAGGGCCGTGGCCAGGGCGGGCAGCTTTTTCTCGGTCCAGTCGCCGGTTACCTGGCTAACTACTTGCAGGTCGGGGTAGGCCGCCAGGGTTTGGGCAAAGCCCTGGTGCCGGTCGGAAGTGGCCGAGGAGCCGGGCGTGCCCAGCACCTCGATGATGCGGCCGTGGTGATTGAGCAGGCGGGCGGCGTAGCGGGCCGCCGTCTGGCCCACCTCCAGGTTGTCGCCGCCCACGTAGGCCGTATACTGCCGGGAGGCCGTGCGCCGGTCGAGCAGCACCACCGGAATGCCGCGGCGGTAGGCTTCCTCCACGGCCGGCGTCACCGGACCCGCCTCGTAGGGTGACACGATGAGCAAATCAATACCCCCACGCATCAGCTCCCGGATTTGCTGCTGCTGCACCTGGCTGTTGTCGTGGGCGTTGAGCATGCGTAGCTCTACCTCGGGGTGGAAGCTCAGCTCCCGCTCCATCCCGGCCAGCATGGCCTGCCGCCAGGGCCCGGCCGTGCTGCACTGCGAAAACCCGATGCGGTAGGCGGGCTGCTTACTGGGCTGGGCACAGCCGCTCAGCAGCGCCAGGGCCGGCCACAGGTAACGCAAAAAAGAGAAGACAAGTCGATTCAAGGCCGGAGGGATGCCCGCGGCCCACTCGGCGCAGAACATCTACCAAATATACAGGAGTCGCCGCGTAGTTGCTGCTAAAAGGATACAGCCAAGCTAGGCCCCAAGTTCCGGACTTAGCCGGCGACGGGTCCTTGCAGGCGGCTGGCATCGTCGTAGAGCGGGGCCGTACCAGCTACCCGGCCCTGCATTTTGCGCCGCCACTGCCCGCCCAACGCCGGGCAATTCAGCAGTTCGGCGGCCAAAGCCAGGTTTTCGCGCTGCTCGTACTTCACGCTGTTGACCAGGGTCAGGGGCCAGGCGGGGTAGGGGCGCTCCAGCAGCTCCAGGGCGTCGGTGGGGGCCACGTGGCCGGGCTGCAGCACCCGCAGGTACCAGCCGGTGCGGCCCGAGTCCTGCAGCCACTTGGGCAGCATAGGCGTTTGCCAGCGCAGGCCCAGCTTGTAGCAGGGGGAGCGGGGCTGGGAAACCTGCACGACGGCCTCACCGAGCCGGAAAATGTCGCCCAGGCAGACGTCGTGCTCGGTGGCGGGGCCGGCCAGGGTCAGGTTTTCGCCGAAGCTGCCGGGCAGCATGGGGCGGCCCAGCTGCTGACTCCAATACGCGTAATGCGCCCCGGGATACACGCACAAAGCCTGGTCGGGGCCGCCGTGGTTTTTCTGGTCGGCCTGCAGGTCGCCGGCCAGGTTCAGGCCGTCCAGCCACACGGGCCCGGTAATTTCGGCTTTGCGGATGGCCGAGGTCCAGGGCCGGGAAACTGCTGCAGCGCTGGGGGCGGCAAAGGTGGCGGGCCGGCCCACGCGCACGGAGGCCAGGGGCAGAGTCAGGGCAGTCAGGCGGGTCGACATCGGGCGAGGGAGTTGGAAAGCAAAACAAACGGGCGGTGGGCAGCCGTTTCTGCCCGCGGCCAAGGTCCGCAAAATTGCCTTAACTCCCGCCCAGCTTACTCCTGAAACAGCTTCTTCTCGGCCCAGAAAGTACCAAACGGCACTACCGACACGGCCAGGGCCAGCAGGGCCTTGCCCCCCGACCAGCTCCGCAGCAGGCTCACCTGCAGCACCAGCAGCACGTAGAGCACAAAGAGTACCCCGTGGGCCATGCCCACCGCCTTTACTGCCTCGGGTTGGCCAGCCAGGTACTTGAGCGGCATGGCAATGCCCAGCAGCACCAGAAACGATACGCCTTCCAGAAATCCAACCACGCGCAGGCGGCCCAAGGGCGTCCGCCACCAAGAAGAAAGCATACAAGCAGCTACTGATGAAGCCGCAAGATACGACGCGGCCGGGGCCGGCGGGCGGCACCGGTTGGGGCTGCTGTAGTAAGCTCGGCCTAACTCATTGATAACGCGCGCCGTAAGCCTAGGCTGAATTCACCAACCTATTCTCTTGTCATGACCCAGTCTAACCAACCTACTCGCAGCGGCAGCGCATCCTCGTATAACTCGGCCTCCCTGGGCTCCTCCAACGCCGACGACTCCTTATTGAGCCAGGCCGGCAAGTGGCTTAATAAAGGCAGCATGGGCGACATGCTCGGCCGCATGACGACCACCCAGAAAGTAGTGGGCGGGGCCCTGCTGGCCGTGGGTGCCGCGGCCCTGCTGCGCGGCAACAAGGGCAAGACCCGCAAAGCCTCAGCCGGTGCCAGCGCTGGTTCCGATGCCCAAACCGACACGCTCAACGAACTGCTCTATTTCGTTAACGACCGGATAGAGGGCTACCAGCGCGCCGTGGACGAAAGCCAGGACCCCCAACTCAGTGGCTACTACAAGCAGCTGGTCAGCCAGAGCCAGCAGTTTGCCAATGAGCTCAACGGCTACCTACGCCAGCAGGGCGGCGGCCGCCAGGACAGCACCACGGTGAAAGGCAAGTTCTACCGCGCCTGGATGGATGCCAAAGCGGCCCTGACCGGCGCCGACGAAAAAGCCATTCTGGGCTCCAACATCTACGGCGAAGAGTGGGCCATCAAAGCCTACGAGGATGCCCTGAGCGACAATACCCTGCGCGGCCCGGTGCGCCAGGCCGTGGAGCGCCAGTGCCAGCAGTCGAAGCAGACGTACAACCGCCTCAAAAACATGGAAAACAAGCAGGAGTAGTTGCTTAGGTTGAGCACCACTAAAAAAGGGCACCCACTGCTGGGTGCCCTTTTTTAGTGGCGTAACGGCGCTGGACCGGCCAGCGCGCTACTCCGCTTTAGTACATAATGTCGATGCCGGCCCGGTCGCCGGCGGAGAGGGCTGAGCGTTGGATGTTGAAGGTGGAGCCGTCTTTCTTGGTGATGGTGGGCTGGCCGTTGGAGGAGAAGGAGAACGAGCCGTACATCATGATGGAGCCGAAGTCGAGGGCGCCGAAGTCGGTGCCGCTGTAGCCGGAGGTGCTGTACTTGACGAAGTTATTTTCGTAGCCCGACTGAATGTTCTGGGTCAGGATGTTGACGTAGGTGTCCCGGTCGTTGCGGGTTTGCTCGTGGAACAGGCCCAGGGCGTGGCCGATTTCGTGAATGGTATTACCCGTTGTGCAGCCCGAGGCCAGGTTGATGTACTGCCGGCCGCCAATCATGCCGATGTTGGAGGAGCAGCCCGAGCCCACGCGGAAGGTCACGTAGTTGGCCTGGGTGGTGCGCGGCACGAAGCGCACGGCGGTATAGGTCTGCCAGTGGGTAATGGCGTCGGTTACGCGGTTCTGGCTGGGCAGGGCGGCATCAATGGTGTAGTAGACCACGGCGCTGGGCCACTTGCCGGTGTTGCGGCCGGCGCTTTCGGTCTGCGGGCCGGTGGGGTTTACCTGGCTGGCCGTCAGGATAATGTCGCCTTCGAGGATGTTCTCCCCGTTGATTTGCTGGTACACGCCCAGCTTGCTGACCTGGGCCGGGCCCGTCTGGCTGGGGTAGGCTTCTTCCACTTTGGCGGCCTGCACGGCGGCCGTGCTGGCGGGGGCGGCGGCATCTTGTTCTTTGGAGCAGCTGGAGAAGGCCGTCATTCCGAGACCTAAGCCGAGCATCAGGAGAGAAAAGCGGGTTGTTTTCATAGGGAGAAGGAAGTGAAGTAATTATGAATTTAACAAATAATGGCCTTTTATTTTGGAATAACTACCAATAAACAACCTAATTGATTGAAAATACTATAAATACTATTACGTATTGGGTTGGTGCCATTGCTTATGGCATCCACATCGGGGCCATAGAGTGCGGTGCGGCTAGCAACGTGCTGGCGGCGGCGGCCCCCAATGGCGGAAGCCTTTGGGCTACCCCGCCAGCTAGGCAAGTGGGGTAGCCCAAAGGCTTCGAAAGGGGCTGGGCGGAAGAGGAGGCGGCTAGGGCAGCACTACCACGGCGGTGCTCTGCCGGACTTGGGCGCCTTCCAGCACGATGGTATAGAGGCCCGCGCCGAACGGGGCCAGGGCCAGGCCCAGGGGGGCGGCCGTGAGGGCTACTACCTGGCGCGACCGGCCCAGGGCATCCACGACGGTGGCGCGCTGGTAGCGGCCGGCGGCGGGCAGGGTCACGGTGTTGGTGGTCGGGTTCGGATACAGCGTCACTTCGGCGGCCGTAGCGCGCTGGGTGGGCAGGGCCACGCCGGCGTATTTCACCAGGGCAGGGTTGGAACGGACGCCATTCTCAAACTGGCTGGCCCAGGCCTGGGTGGGGCTACCGGCGGCTAGCAGGCTGTGGGCCTTGGCGTCGATAGTGGTCCAGGTGGCGCCGTCGTCGGTGGAGAGGGAGGTGCCGTCCTGGGCGTTGGCAGTAGATTGGTAGGAGGCGCCGGCGCTGAGGTAGTGGCGGGGGGCGCCGGGCACGGCCACCAGGGTGGTCAGCAGCTGGGGCTTGGCGTAGGGCACCGGGGTCCAGGTCTGGCCGCCGTCGGTGGTGCGCAGCAGCTGGTTGGAGCTATAGGCCAGGCCGTGCAGGGCGTCGTGGAAGGCGGTGCCCTGCAGTTCAAGCTGTAGCCCGGTGGTACTGCTCTGCCAGGTTTGGCCCTGGTCGGGGGTGTGGAGTACCTGCCCGCTGCGGGTGGTGACCCACAGGTGGGAGCCCAGCACGGTGATACTGCCCAGTTGGTCGTTGGGGAGGCGGGGCAGGGGCTGAGCCACGGGCGCCCAGGTTTGGCCACCATCGGTGGTGAGCAGGAAGGGCCAGGTAGTGGGGGTGGCTTCGTCGGGGTAGGTGAGGGCCACAGCGCGGGTAGCGGAGAAGGAGCGCACAGCCTTGAGGCGGGTGCCGGCCACCGGGTTGGTAACCTGCTCGAAGCTCTTACCGGCTAGGCCCGTGGTCGACTTGAATAGCTGCATTCCGTCGCGCACGCCCCCGCTGCGGGTGCTGACTACGGCCCAGGCCGTTTGGCCGTCCAGGGTCCAGCAGTCTTCCAGGACCGTGCCGGCGGGGCCGTTGTAGGAGGCCAGGACCTTGGTTTGCCAGGTCTGGCCCTGGTCGGTGGAGGTGTGGACGGTGCTTTGCACCACGCCCAGGGAGCCGCTAAAGGTGGACGTGGCCCAGAGCGCCGGGCCGGCCAGCTGCAGGGTTTCGACGGTGCTGCCGCCGGTGGCGCCGTAGTAGGCATCCCAGGGCAGAACGGGGGCCGGGGCCCAGGGCGCTTGGGCCCGGGCGGCCGGAGTGGCGGCCAGGCCCAGCAGGGCCAGCATCGTGAGGCGGGAGAATAGGTGTTGCATGCGGATGAAGGGGGGTAAGAATAGATAGGAGGAACTGCTTAAAGCTAAGCAGAATAGCGGCAATGGAAAGGGGATGGAAGAATTCGGGGCGATGGGGAGCAGGGGGAGCAGCTCCGGTCGAAAATCTGCGGCGGGTGGCCGGCCAGCGGAGCCGGGAGGACGGGCGCAGGCCGGGGAAGTGCTCCGAGCGGCTCAAGTGGGGTTCCTAACACCTGAAGTACGGCCTCGAACACCTGAAGTGTGTTGTCGAAGGCCCAAAGTACGATGTCGAACACCTGAAGTGCGGTGTCGAACACCTGAAGTACGATGTCGAACACCTGAAGTGCGGTGTCGAACACCTGAAGTGCGGTGTCGAACGCCTGAAGTGCGGTGTCGAAGGGTAGAAAAAAGAAAAGCGTTGACTACGAGTACACTGCGGGGTAATTAATCCTAGCTTACGGTTGAGTTACACCTTCTAATCTTATTATGTTGTATGAGTAAGCCCGTACCTAATTTCCATTTCCGCCAGGAAGAATTACTGCCCCTGGCCCGGCTGCTGCACGGCCACGTCACGCGGGACCTGGCCGAGTTTAAGGCCTTGCTGCCCCAGGAGTACGGGCCGCAGTTTTTGCCCGACTACGCCGCCCGCCTAGCCGCGGCCGAAGTGCTGGTCAGCCCCACGACGACCCGGGCCCAGGGGGAGGTGATTACCCAGCGTATTAAGAGCACGACGGAGAAGCTGCCCCTGCTGCTCGACCACCTCGACGCCCGGGTGCGGCGGGCCCAGGGCCTGACGGTGCCGGCCGGTTCGTTTGGCACCAAAGCAGTGCGGCAGGCCCGCAGCTCGGGCGACGTGGAGCGCCTGGAGAGTAAGCTCAAAAGTTTGCTCCAGAACCTGGATGCCAACCAGGCGGCGCTGCAAGCCAAGGGCCACCCGGCCGCGGACACCCAGGCCCTGCGCACCCTCTACGCCGACCTGACCCAGGACACGACCCTGCAGGATTTGCACCAAAGCACGCAGCCCACGCTCACGGCCGACAACATGGCGACCCTGAACCACCTCTACGCGCTGATGCAGGAGGTGCTGGCCGACGGCAAAAGCCTCTACGGCCGCTCGGATAAGGTGAAGGCCCGCAGTAGCTACACGCTGCGGCAGCTGCTGAAGCGGGTGCGCACGGAGCGGGGTGGGGAGAGTGAGGCGTAAGGAGTGTTAGTGGAAAAGGAAAAGGGCACCCGTTGGGGTGCCCTTTTTTGTGGAGGGTGCAGTCGCTCGGCTATGCCGAGTGACGACTACGCTTGAGCAGCTGTGCTGCGAATTGGGTCGCGCCGCTAGAACTATACGGCGCGGGATGCTCGGGGCGGAGCCCCTCGGGCGTAGTGGTCACTCGGCAATAGCCGAGCGACTGCGGCGCAACTAGGCGCACCATTGATCAATATAATTGCCCAATAACGTCGAAGGGTAAATTATAGTTGTGTGTTCTATAGCCGTTCGTGTCAACTAATACAATATCCATGGCTTCTGTTATCATGCCGCTCGTTGATATGTATGGCTCTTTTCTTATGATTATATATTTAGGCATCGTTCTATTTGTTCCATATATCCCTATGTATGGGCATTCGCTTTCGTCGCAAATCGAATAGTTTTTTTCTCCAGGGAAGTTAAGTGGGTTAGCAAGTGTGAAATTCTGAAATATATTTAACTCTTCATAAGTCATGCATCTGGCTTCCTCATCTTCATCCAAGATAAACCAAGTTGCAGTATAGCCAGTTGTATTTCTGCTGACGTTGTATTTAAAATTTTCGATGTTGGTTTGTAATTTGTACATGGCTTGTCGTTAGTTTGTGTTATCAATAAGTTTCTGAAGTTCGCTATATTCAGACCTGTCTAAAATATCGAGGGTGTTGCTTGTTGATAGTTTTATGAGGTCTCGACATTTTCTGACTCTATTTATCATAGGAATAATTATGCTATTGCTATGGTTGATAAACTGATATATGTCTGATACACTTGTGGGAAGCTTGTAACCCTTGTCACCGCTGCTGCTACTAGCTATTAATACTCCTGCGTCACGTAGTTTACCAACAATTGAAGTCCTGAAGTAGAGCGGTGTTAATCTTGTTTCTCTTCCAGCGTTAAGATGATTGATAAGTTCTTGTGTCGGTACGAAGCCTTGCTTCTGATAAGATCTTTGATAAAAGAGTAAAAGCTTTAAAAAAGAAACTTGCTCAATATCGCCTGGGTTATTAATTTTTTTATTATCAATAAAGTCAATAGCGTATCTAAGGCTTAATTTAGCTATATTCTCATCGAATTCACGCTTCTCGTCTTCGATAGGATAATAGTTTACATCTTTATAATTAGGTGGAAATTCATTGATACTTGCTATTTGATGGCGTATTAAATTTAGAAAGTTCACTGTATCAAAGCCTTTTTCGCTATATTTTTTTCTTTGATTTTCATCATAGTGGTGGCCTATGGTTCCAGCTATGAAGTCAGCTATTTGTATTAATATATTTTTCTCGCTGTTTTCAAGATCAAAATATGATCCATGAAATAAATCTCTTATATGGTTCTTTTTAACATATTCTTTGAACTCTCTCATGTAATCATTTGACCCGTGCTCATCTACAACCAAAGTCAAATTTGGTAATGTTCTATATAACTCTTTATATACAAGGCCGTTTATAAACTTGTGAAATGATGCTTTGTGCTTGAAGCCTTCACTGTATAACGCCCTTTTATCAACAGTGACAGCGAATATCTGAATATTCATTTTTCCTATCTCTTCAAGGATTAGAAGTCGGCGTTTATAGTTTGTAGCAACATTCTTAGACTTTATCTCTCCAGTTTGAAAGTGTCTTTTTCTTATTGCTTCTGCTTGAATTTCAAGTAAGCCAAGATCATGTTTATCCACGATGATACTAGCAACAATGAAATGTGTGCTCTGTCTTCCGAAATCAAAGGAAGTATTCCCATATTCGTCTGCAAAAGCTACTGGTTGTTTCATACAGATCGTAGTTTAAAGCAAAAACCCCGCGCCAGCCTAAGCCAACGCGGGGTTATTTAATTGGCTACGGCCAAGCTACTACATCCGGGCGATAATCTCGTCGCCGAACTCCGAGCATTTCAGCAGAGTAGCGCCTTCCATGAGGCGTTCGAAGTCGTAGGTTACGCGCTTCGAGGCAATGGCAGCTTCCAGACCTTTGTAGATTAGGTCGGCGGCTTCCTGCCAGCCCAGGTGCTCGAGCATCATGGCGCCGGAGAGAATCACCGAGCCGGGGTTTACCTTATCGAGGCCGGCATACTTGGGGGCGGTGCCGTGGGTTGCTTCGAAGATGGCGTGGCCGGTCATGTAGTTGATGTTGGCACCGGGCGCAATGCCAATACCCCCCACGATGGCGGCCAGGGCGTCGGAGATATAGTCGCCGTTCAGGTTCAGGGTAGCAACGACCGAGTACTCGGAGGGGCGGAGCAGGATCTGCTGCAGGAAGGCATCGGCGATGCTGTCCTTAATCAGGATCTTGCCGCTTTCCAGGGCAGCCTTCTGCTGGGCATCGGCTACGTCCTGGCCCTGCTTGGCCACGATTTTGTCGTACTGGGCCCAGGTGAATACTTTGTCGCCGAACTCGCGCTCGGCCAGCTCGTAGCCCCAGGTTTTGAAGGCACCCTCGGTGAACTTCATGATGTTGCCCTTGTGCACGATGGTCACCGAAGGCTTGTTGTGGCTAATGGCGTACTCGATGGCGGCGCGTACGAGGCGCTCGGTGCCTTCCTTGGACACGGGCTTGATGCCGAACGAGGACGACTCGGGGAAGCGGATTTTCTTCACGCCCATCTCGTCCTGCAGGAATTCCAGCATTTTCTGGGCCTGGGGCGTACCGTTCATGTACTCGATGCCGGCGTAGATGTCCTCGGTGTTTTCGCGGAAGATCACCATGTCGGTCAGCTCGGGGCGCTTCACGGGGGAAGGCACGCCTTCAAACCAGCGCACGGGGCGCAGGCAGGCGTAGAGGTCGAGCTCCTGGCGCAGGGCCACGTTCAGGGAGCGGATACCACCGCCGACGGGGGTGGTCAGGGGGCCTTTGATGCCCACGAGGTAGTCGCGGAAGGCATCCAGGGTTTCGTTGGGCAGCCAGTTGCCGGTTTGCTTGAACGACTTCTCGCCCGCCAGCACTTCTTTCCACATCAGCTTGCGCGAGCCGCCGTAGGCCTTTTCTACTGCGGCGTCGAATACGCGCACGGAAGCGGCCCAAATGTCGGGACCGGTACCATCGCCCTCAATGAAAGGAATTACGGGTTGGTCGGGTACGCTCAGCTTACCGCCTTTGATGGTGATTTTGTTCTCTGCCATTGTTAAAAGTTGTCAGTTGCGAATTGACAGTTATTTAGGGTGTTTAAGTTGTTTTTAAGAGGTAACAAATCCGTCTATGTTCCTTGGCAACGTTGGCCGTCATGTCGAACAGGGTGAGACATCTCGCGTGCTGATGTTGCAATGCTATCTGATTACCATTGCACGCGAGATATCTCACTGCGTTCGATATGACGTTCTGCTGGGGCGCATATTTGGTTAATAGCCGAAAATCTCTTTCAGCGTGAGTTGCTGGACCTGACCGTACTTGGCCAGCTCCTTGAAGTTGAGGCGGTCTTTGGAGCCGATGACCAGGATGGTCTGGCTTTGGCCCTTGACCTTGGCTTGCTGAAACTTCTTCAGATCGTCGAAGCTCATGTTCTGGGTTTGCTCGTACACGTCGCGGCGCAGGTCGTAATCGAGGCCCAGGCGCTTGGCGCGCTCGTAGCTGAAGAGGATGTCGGACTTGGTGATGCGCTCGGTGGCGATGCTGTTGCGGATGCTTTGCTTGGCGATTTGCAGGTTGGCTTCAGCCACGGGCAGGTCGTTGAGCAGGGTCTCCATGCCGGCCATGGCCTCGCCGAGCTTGTCGCTCTGGGTGCCGATGTAGCTCAGGTTGTAGTTGGAGCGGCCCAGCTTGTCGGCGTTGGCGTAGCGGGAGGAGGCGGAGTAAGCCAAGGCCTTGGACTCGCGCAGCTCCTGAAACACGATGCTGCCCATGCCGCCGCCGAAGTACTCGTTGTAGAGGCTCACGGTGGGCACCAGGGCTTTATCGTACACGTCGCCGCGGGTCAGGAACAGGATTTCGGCCTGCACCATGTTGTAGTCGACCCAGTACACCTTGCGGTCTTTGAGCGGCTGCTCGGCAAAGTCCTTGTTGGCCGGTACGGGCGTGAGCTTGGCGGGTGTTTTATGGAAAGCATTCAGGACGGTTACCACGCCGGCCTGATTCTCCGTCTGCCCAGCATCAGTGCCGTCACTCTTTACTGTAACGGTTTGCAGGCCTTCCGTGCGGCGCGGCCCATAATACAACACCCGGTGCTGGTAGCTGGTCAGCTTCTTGGTCAGGGCGGTGAGGTCGGCGGGCTTCAGGGCCTTGAGCTCTTTCTCGCTCAGCTGGCTGGTGAAGGGGTTTTTGGGGCCGTACTTGGCGAAGCTCAGCATGGCCTGGGTCAGGATAACCTGCTTGTTGAGCTTGGCATCCTTGCGGGCCTTGAGCACCCCATCCACCATGTCCTTGAGGGCTTTGGCGTCGGGCTTGGGGTTGGCCAGCAGGCTTTCGAAGAGTTGCAGGGCCGGCTCGAAGTTGCTGTTGAGGCCGCCGAGGCTGACGTAAACGCGGTCCTGCCCGCTGGATACCCCGAAGGAGCAGCCCAGCTTGTAGAACTCCTGCTGGAGCTGGGCGGCCGAGAACTTGTCGGTACCCAGGTACTGGAGGTAGTCGGCGGCCAGGCCCAGCTTGGGGTCGTTGTTGGTGCCCAGGTCCAGGATGTAGTACAGGTTGAACAGCTCGTTTTCGGTGTTGCGGGTGTAGTACACCGGCACGCCCGAAGTCAGCTTGAGCTCCTGAATGTCCTTTTTGTAATCCACGAACACCGGCTGGAGCTCGGGGCTGGGCTTGCTCACCACTTCCTTGTAGAAGCTGGAGGCCACTTCGCGATTCACGGGCACCGGCGTAATGGCGGGCTTTACCACTTTGGGCGTGCTCGTGTCCTTGCCGGTTTTCTTGTAAATCAGCGCGTAGTTCTGGCCGTAGTACTGGTTGGCCACGCGCAGTACTTTCGCTTTCGTGATTTTGCCGAAGTCCTCGTACTGCTGGAGCACATCCTGCCAGCTCTGGCGCGAGACGAAGGCGGCCACGAAGGCGCCGGCGCGGGCCTCGTTGCTCTCGTAGCTCTTGGTGCGCTGCAGCTTCTCGTTGTTGATGATGGCCGGAATCAGCCAGTCGGGGAAGCTGCCCTTTTTCACCAGCTCCAGCTGACTTAGCAGCAGGTCGCGCACCTGGGGCAGGGTCTGGCCCTGGCGGGGGGTGGCGTAGAGGACGTGGGACGAGTAGTCGTTGTTGATATCGGTGAACGAGGCGGCCTGCAGTACCCGCTGCTGCTGGTTCAGGTTCAGGTCAATCAGGCCGGCCTGGCCGTTGGTCAGGATCTTGTCGATCATGCGCAGCACCAGCGCGTCGTGGGTGGCGGCGCCGGGGAAGCGGAAGCCGAGCATCACGTTTTCCGCGTCGGGGCCCACTACTTCCTTTACTACGGGCGCGGCAATAGCGTCTTCCTTAGCAGGGGTGAAGGTGGGTACCGGCTTGCTTTGGAGCTTGCCGAAGTACTGGTCGATGAGGCGGATGGTCTGGTCGTAGTCCAGGTCGCCCGAGAGGCACAAGGCTACGTTGTTGGGCACGTAGTACTGGCCGAAATACTTCTTGATTTCGGTGATGGAGGGGTTTTGCAGGTGCTGAATCGTCCCAATGGTGGTTTGGGTGCCGTACTCGTGCTTGCGGTACAGGCTGGCGTTCAGCGCCTCGTATTCCTTGCTGAAGTCGTTATCTAGCCCGCGGTTTTTCTCCTCGTACACAGCCTCCAGCTCGGTGTGAAACAGGCGGGGCACCATTTCGCCCAGCCGCTCACTCTGGATGGCGGCCCACTTCTCAATCTGGTTGGAGGGAATATCCTCCTGGTACACCGTCTGCTCGACGGACGTGTAGGCATTGGAACCCTTCGAGCCGATGGCGCCCATCACCTTGTCGTACTCGTTGGCCACGGCGTACTTGGCCGCCACGCTCGAAACGGAGTCAATCTGGTGGTAGAGCTTCTTGCGCTCCGCCGGGTCGGTTTTGGAGCGGTAGACCTCGTAGAGGGCCTCAATCTTGTCCAATTCCGGCTTTTCGGCGGCCCAGTTCTGGGTGCCCAGGCGGGAAGTGCCCTTGAACACCATGTGCTCGAGGTAGTGGGCCAGGCCGGTGGCGGTGTGCGGGTCGTTCTTGGAGCCGGCGCGCACGGCCAGGTAGGTCTGAATGCGTGGGGCGTCGTCGTAGTCCGACAGGTACACGGTCAGGCCGTTGTCGAGGGTATAGATGCGGGCCTTGAGCGGGTCGCCAGCCACGGTTTCGTACTTGTACTCTTTCTGCTGCGCCGGGGCCGTTGGGGTCGGAGCGGTAGTCGCCGCCGCGGTGGTGGCGGGCTTGCTCGTCTGGCACTGGGTGGTGAGCCCAAGCGCCGCAATGGCTGGAAAAAGAAGCAGAAAGGGTTTTTTCACGAAATTCCCAGGGCAGAAAGCGAGGCGTAAGGACAAGGTTTCAAAGATAGGCGGCCGGTATTGCAATTAAAAACCCAATGCGCTATTGGATTGATTATGAGCGGATTTTAAGTTGGGCGCAAAGTCCGGAATAATTAGTATGTAAGGCCGGCTGGTTTTGGGTGCTTGGTGGCAAGTCGGAGACTGGCCGCGTGCAGGGCCCGGCCGACGCGGCGGCGCCGAAGCCAGTGGGTCGGATTGGGAAGGGGTAAAACGCTAGTAGCGCGAACTTTGTGGTTCGCGTGCCCGAACGACAACCGTGGAAACGGCGCGGGGCACGCGAACTACAAAGTTCGCGCTACTACCTACTGGCGGTAAGATATTAGTCGGTATCCAGGCCCAGGCGTTGCTTCATGGTGAGCAGCACCGGGAATTTCTCGGAGAGGTACTCGAATTTATCGGCCGAGGTGTAGAGCATGCGGCCGGTGGGCGCTTTTTCGGCCAGTACCACCTGCACGTTGAGGTGGCGGTAGCCGGTGCGGCGGCGCAGCTCGGTGAGCAGTTCGGCGCGGAAGTCATTGAACTGGTCGAGCTGCACGGGGTTGTCCACGGTGAGGTGCACCACGTGCTGCTCATCCACGAGAATGGGCCGGTTGAGCAGCACGTACTCGGTCATCCGCTCCGCCCGTCTCGACTCCTTGATTTCATTCCAGACCTGAAGCAGCTTTTCCTCATCGATGGGCGGCAGGCCCGTGACGGGACCCGTGGGCTCGTCTTCCACCACCGCCGGACCGGCCTGACTGGCCGAAACCTGCTGGGCCACCTGGGCTTTAAGGTCTTTGAGGCTGGGAATAAGCTTGGCCGCGGGGCTCAGGGGCTTGAGCATGGGCGCAATGCGGCGCGGCCCCTCGGGCTCGTGGCCTTCGAAGCTCGGCGCCCCGATTTCCACGTGCGGACTCGTGTCGCGGAACTGCTGCACGGGCTCCACCACGTCCCCGTCGTCCTCGATGCTGGGGGTGTCGTGCAGCTCCTCGATGCCGCTTTCGATGGGCACAATGGGCTCCGGGTCGGCGGGGGCCGTTACGACGGGCCGGGCTGCCGCGGCCGAAACCGGCGGCGGGGGCGTAGCTTGGGTAATAGCTGCCGCTACGGCCCGTGGGGCGCCATTCACGGCCGGGGCGGCAGCGGCACCAGCACCGTTTACGGCCGGAGCCGGAATGGCCGCGCCGTTCGAAGCCGGGGCAACGGGCGCTACACTAGTTTTTTTTTTAGCCTCGCCGTTGGAGGACGAAGGGCTCATTTCGCGGGCGAACTGTACCGCCCCGTTCAGGTAGGCCAGCTTCATGAGCATGAGCTCCACGTGCAGGCGCTGGTTTTTGGCCTGCTTGAATTCCCGGTCGCACTGGCTCACCAGGTTCAGGGCCGAGAGCAAAAAGGCCAGCGGGGCGGCCTGGGCCTGCTGCACGTAGCGGGCCCGAATGCCTTCCGACACTTCCAGCAGCTGCACCGTCACCTGGTCTTTGCACACGAGCAAGCCGCGCAAATGCTCGGCGGCGCCCACCACGAAGTTGTGCAAATCGAAGCCGTTCTGCATTACCTCGTCGAGCAGCAGCAGGGTCTGGGACAAATCTTCCCGCAGCAGGGCATCGATGAGGCGGAAGTAGTACTCGTAGTCGAGGATGTGCAGGTTCTGGACCACATCCTTATAAGTCAGATTGTGGCCCGAGAAGGTCACCATCTGGTCGAACATGCTCAGCGCGTCGCGCAGGCCGCCGTCGGCTTTCTGGGCCAGCAGGTGCAGGGCGTCGTCTTCGGCCTGGATTTTCTCCTGCGTGGCCACGTGCCGCAAATGCCCGCGAATGTCGTCGACCCGAATCCGGTTGAAGTCGAAAATCTGGCAGCGGGAGAGAATCGTGGGGATAATCTTGTGCCGCTCGGTGGTAGCCAAAATGAAAATGGCGTAGGACGGCGGCTCTTCCAGGGTCTTCAGAAAGGCGTTGAAGGCCGCATTGGAGAGCATGTGCACCTCGTCGATGATGTACACCTTAAAGCGGCCCTGCTGCGGGGCGTAGCGCACCTGCTCCACCAGGCTGCGGATGTCTTCCACTGAGTTGTTGGAAGCGGCATCGAGCTCGTGCACGTTGAAGGAGGCATTTTCCTGGAAGGCCCGGCAGGAGGGGCACTGCCCGCAGGCTTCGAGCTCAAACGGGGTGTTGTCCGGGTCGGCAGCCTTCTGCAAGGCGGCCGGCACCAGCTCGGGCTGGGTGCGCAGCAACTCCGATACCGGCCGGCCCTGGCGCACGTGCTGTTCCACAAACTCGCAGTTGATGGTCTTGGCCAGAATCCGGGCGCAGGTGGTTTTGCCCACGCCCCGGGGGCCGCAAAACAGGAAGGCCTGGGCCAGGTGCTTGCTGGTAATGGCATTCTGCAGCGTGGTAGTCACGTGCTGCTGGCCCACCACGCTTCTGAACGTGGCAGGACGATATTTACGGGCCGAAACGACGAAATTTTCCATACTCCTTCCTGCAAAGATACCCCGAAAAGACGGGCTTTGGAAGGGTTGCAAAGACCATTTCAGCCGGCCACGCCCAGCACCTTGCACAAGGCTGCCGTTCGGTTATCCACTGCCAGCTTAACATAGATGTTCTGCAAATGATTCTGCACGGTGCGCGGGCTGATGCGCAGGCGCTGGCTGATTTCCTTGTCGCTCAGGCCCTGGCGCAGGCAGCCCAGCAGCTCGGCTTCGCGGGGCGTAAAATGGTCGTGCAGCAGGAAATTGTTGGGGCTCAGCCCCGGCACGGCGGCGGCAAGATGGGCCTGCCGCACGGCCTGCTGAAAGTGGGGCACCAGCAGGGTTAGCAGGTAGCGGTCGGCCTCGGTGAAGTCGCGGCCGGCGCGGTTGAGGGTGCAGGTAATCCAGCCGTATTCCACCACGGGCAACCCCACAATCAGCTCCCGCAGGGGCAGGCCGGTGGGCTGGTAAAATTCCTGGTAGAGTGCCGAATTGCGAAACTGCCGGCTCGGACGAAAGTCGCTGGTCCGCAGGGCTTCGGGACGCCGCTCCACGATGAGGCTGACGAAAAGCGGGTGCTCGGGCAACAGCTGGCGCAGGGTTTCGAAGTCGGCCGCCGAAAACCGCTGGGCCGGGTAGTAGCCCAGGTTCACCATGCCGCTGGATTGGTCGAACCCGTCGAGACTAACAATTTCGGCGCTGAGAGCGGTGGCGGCCGCCTGGGCCAGTCGCGCAAACACGGGCCCGGCCTCGGTGGCGTACACCAGCAAGGTGGCCTGCTGCAGGCGCTGCAGCTCGGCGGGGCGCAGATAGGTGCGGGTAAGAGCCATCAGAACAGCGGCAAGTAAAGCAAGCAAAGCACGGGGGCCGCTAGGCTATGTACGGAGGAAGCTGCCAATTGGAAGATATAGTGACTAGGTAATATTACTCATTTATCCCGACTCGGCGGCGCGTAGCTTGCGGAAGCCCCCGAAAGTAACTTGGCAACACACATCATCATGTGATTGAAGTAGATAGGCTTTGGGGGTAAACTTGGCGGGGCAAATCTGGCTGGCGCTTTTGCTGGCCGTTGCCCCACTTTTTCTGCTTGTATGCGCCACTGCCACCCACTTGTGCTACTTCGCTTACTGGCTTTGCTCGTGCTGCTGGGCGGCGCCGGTGCGGCCCGGGCCCAAACCCTGGCCACGCGGGTGTATACCCTGGCCGACGGACTGCCGCAAAGCACCGTGTACGCCCTGGCGCAGGACGACCGGGGCCAGCTCTGGGCCGGCACCCAGGGTGGGGTCGGCTGGTTCGACGGCCACCGTTTTCAGAGCCTTGATACCCACCAGGGCCTGCCCGACAACCACGTAACGGCCCTGCTGCCCGGCCCGGGCCACCGCATGCGGCTGGGGCACTACTACGGGGCGTTGTCGGAAATCGACTCGGCGGGCAAAGTCCGGCTGATTGGGCCCCGGCAATGGCGGGCCAAGGCGCCCATTCATCAGCTGCTGCCCGCCGCCAAGGGCGGCTTGTGGGCCGTCACGTCCGGGGCCGGGCTTTACCGCCTGCCGGGCTATTCGGGTGGCCCAGTACAGCATTTTACTAAAGCCCAAGGCTTGCCCTGCGACACAATTAGCCAGGTAGCGGCCGGCCCCCGCGGGCAGCTCTGGCTGGCTACCCCCGACGGGCTGGGCGTACTCGATACGGTGGCCGGGCGCGCGGTGCCCGCCCCGGCGGTACTGGCCCGGCAGCGGCTCTATTCTATCTATCGGGTGTCGGATAAGGCGTACTGGGTGGGCCTGGCCAATGGGCTGGGGGAGCTGACGCAAACCGCGGCCGGCTGGCAGCTGCGCCCTATCGGCACCAGTCAGGGCCTTTGCCCGGGGCCGGTGCTGCGGGTATTGGCCGACCACCAGGGCCGAATCTGGACCTTGGCGGCGGCCGGCATTTCGCGCTACGAGCCCCGCACCGGCCGGGCCGTGTCGTTTCCCCAAACCCATTTGCTCAGCGACCAGACCGGCAACAGCCTGCTCGAAGACCGGGAAGGCAACCTCTGGGCCGCCCTCGACGACGGAATTCTGCAGCACATTGCCGACGAGCGGTTTACCTTATACGGGACTGAGGAAGGCATGAGCGGCGGTACCGACGTGCAGGCTATTATTCCGATGGGCTCCGGCCTCTACTGGGTGGCTACCCGCAACGGTCTGTGGGAGCTGCGGCCCACCGCCCCGGCCGGGCAGCGGCTGCGGCCCGGGCACCAGCGGCCGGGCGGGGCCGAGGCCAACTTTATCCGGGCCTTGTTCCGGGACCGGCAGGGCCGGGTGTGGCTGGGCAGCCGCGGGGCCGGCGCCGCGTATTACGACCCCGCTACCGGGCAATGGCGGGAACTGAGCAACGTGGCCGGGCTGGTCGGGCAAAACGTGCGGCACTTTGCTCAGGACCGCCTCGGGCGGGTGTGGGCCGTGACGGGCGGGGGCGGGGCCACCGTTATTCTGAACCCACGTACGGGGGAGGCGCGCACCTACGGCGCGAGTTCCGGCTTAGGTTCCAACGAGTTTTGGACCGCCTTCCAGGACCGGCAGGGCACGCTCTGGCTGGGCTCCGACGACCGGGGCCTGATTCGGGTGGAGCCGCGGGCTGCTGGAGCGGATGAGTTCCAACGGGCGCCCGGGCAGCCGGCCCGCCTCAGCATTGGCCATATTACGGAAGACGGCCGCGGGCAGCTGTGGCTGGGCAGCATTGGCAGCGGGCTGCTGCGCTACGACGGGCAGCGCCTGCATAGCTACGGCCCCGAAGTTGGGTTGCATTCCAACAACCCATATTTCGCGGAAGCCGATGCCCAGGGCCGGATTTGGCTGGGTACCGAGCAAGGCCTGGAAGTATTTGACCCGGCTACCCGCCGCACCACGCACTACGGCCTGGCCGAAGGCTTTCTGGGCCAGGAAACCAACCAGGGCGCGGTGCTCATCGAACCCGACGGGCAGGTGTGGGCCGGCACCATCAACGGGCTGATGCGCTACAACCCCGCCGGGGCCCGCCCCAACCGGGTGCCGCCCCGCACCCGCATCAGCGGCACCCGGGTCTTTATGCAGGACACCGTGCTGGCCAACGGCTTTACGCTGCCCTACGCGCTGAATCACCTGACCTTCGACTTCGTGGGCGTAAGCCTTACCAACCCCGCCAAGGTGCGCTACCAGTACCGGCTGGCGGGCTTCGATGCGCACTGGAGCCGGCCGGGCGCCACCACCTTTGCCACCTACACCAACCTGCCGCCCGGCCACTACACGTTTGAGGTCAAGGCGGCCAACAACGACGGAGTATGGAATCCGGAGCCGACCCGGCTGCGCTTCACCATCGGGGCGCCGTGGTGGCGCAGCTGGGGGGCGTACGGGCTGTATCTGCTGGTTCTGGCTGGCTCTTTCTACGCCGTGCGCCGCCAGACCCAGCGCCGGGAGCGGGAGCGGGCCCGCCAGCAGCTCGAGTACCAGGCCCTGACCCATCTGCAGGAAATGGACCGGGTCAAAACCGACTTTTTTACCAATATCAGCCACGAGCTACGCACCCCGCTGACCCTCATTCTGGGCCCGGCCGAGGAGCTGGCCCAGGACCCCGCGGAGCCCGTACGCCAGCACGGGCAGCGGATCTTGGGCAACGCCCGCAAGCTGCTCCACCTCATCAACCAGCTCCTGGATTTGAGCCGCCTGGAGGCCGGCGGCCTGGCCCTGCACCCCCAGCCCGGCGACGTGGCCGCCGCCGCCCGCACCTGGCTGGCCGCCTTTGAAGAACTGGCCACCGCCCGGCAGGTGGGCTTGCACCTGGCCCTGCCCGCCACCGTCGTCCCCCTGGTATTCGACGCGGCCCGACTGGAGGAAGTGGTAACCAACCTGCTGGCCAATGCCCTGCGCTTTACGCCCGTTGGCGGCCACGTAACCCTGGCCGTGCGCGACGAGCCCGCCTCAGCCGGGGCGCCCGGCGGGGCGGTAGTTCTGAGCGTGCAGGACACCGGGGTGGGCATTCGGCCCGAGCACGTGCCCCACCTGTTCGACCGGTTTTACCAGGTGCCCGGCACTGCAGCCGCTTCTACCGGCTCGGGCGTGGGCCTGGCCCTGGTCAAAGAGCTGACCGAACGGCACGGCGGCACGGTGCAGGTGCTGAGCACGCCCGGCGCGGGTACCACCTTCGTGGTGCGTCTGCCCCGGCAGCTCACGCCCGAGCTGACCAGTCAGCCCCTTGCGCCGGCGCCGGAAGCGGGGCTCAAGGCGTGGGCAGGTACCGCCGGGGAACCGCTGGCGGAGCCGGAAAAAGCGGCTGAGGCGCCGGAAACGGCGGCTGACGCAGAGGCCGAAGTGGTGCTGGTGGTGGACGACAGCCTGGAGGTGCGGGAATTTGTGCGGGCCGCGCTGGCCACGGAAGGCTACCGGATTGTCACGGCAGCCTCGGGGCCGGAAGCCGCGCAGCTGGCCGCCGAGCTGGTGCCGAGCCTGGTGGTATCGGATGTAATGATGCCGCCGAGCTTCGACGGGTTTGAGCTCTGCCGCCAACTCAAAACCGCCGTGAGCACCAGCCACATTCCCGTGGTGCTGCTCACGGCCCGAGCCACGGCCACCGACCGGATTGAGGGCCTCGAAACCGGAGCCGATGCCTACCTGACCAAGCCCTTTGCCCCGCGGGAGCTGCGGGCTCAGGTGCGCAACCTGCTGGCTCTGCGCCGCCGCGTAAGCCAGGAGCTGGCCGAGCCCGAGCCCAGCGCCCCTGAATCGTTCCGGTCCTACGCGGCCGCCGTGGCCGCCCTGCCCTCCCTGGACCAGACCTTCCTGACCAAAGTGGAAGAAGCCGTGGAGCAAAACCTGGACAACGGCGAGTTCAGCGTGGAAATGCTCAGTGAGGCAGTCGCCCTGAGCCGGGCCCAGCTCCACCGCAAGCTTAAGGCCCTCACCGGCCAGGCGCCCAGCGACTTTATCCGCAACCTGCGCCTGCGCCGGGCCCACGTGCTGCTGGCCGCCCGCGCCGGCTCCGTGTCCGAAATTGCTTACCAGGTCGGCTTCAACTCGCCCGCCCACTTCAGCACCAGCTTCAGCAAGCAGTTCGGCTACGCCCCCAGCGAAGTAGCGGGGTTAATGTGCTAATGTGTTGGAATGTGCGCGGGTGCTAATGGTTGAATGGGGAGAATGGGAGAAATGTGGGGTATGAAAAGGCGTGTCATGGCGAGGCGCAGCCGTGGCAATGACAGCCAATTAGCACATCAGCACATGAATCATTAGCACATTAAAAAGAGTTTGCGACCTGCGTGAAAGCCTTTGGCGCGGCATTCGGCCTCCTTTGCAGCACCTATTGACCTTAACTGCTCGTGCTATGCAAACCTTGGCTCTGCCCGCCCGCCGTCTGGGGCCGCCCGATGAAGAATGGGCCGCCGTGCTGCTCACGGAGGCCTATGCGGCCGACCCCGCCTACCAAACTCTCTGGGGCCCCGACGTTTTTGAGCCCCTGCTGGGCTGGATGCAGCTACTGGTGCGCTACGGTCTGCGCGAAGGCTGCCTCTATACCAGCCCCGGCGAGCAGGCCGTGGCTTTGTGGCTGCCCGACAAGGCCGCCCCGCTATCCTGGGGGCAGCTGCTGCGGGGTGGGCAGCTGGCCCTGTTGCTCCGGCTGGGCGGCCTGCCGCTGCAGCAGCTGTTGCGCTGGCACCGCACCCAGGATGCCTGGCGCCACCAAACGTTGCCCGTGGCCCACCACTACCTGCTGGCCCTCGGGGTACGGCCCGCCGGGCAGGGGCGGGGCGAGGCTCGCAACCTGCTGCGGGCGTCGGTGGCCGCCGTGGGCGGGCGGTACCTGCCGTGCTACGGGCTGGCCACGGGCTTGGCGGGAGTGTACCTGGGCCAGCGCCTGGGCTTCGAAGTGGCCGCCTTCGCCGAACAGCCGGCCCTGAATGCGCTGGACCGGCTGCTGGTACCGAGCTGGGCCATGGTGCGGCCGGCCGCCGCCATTTGATTTCGTCGCAAACCCTTATAAAAAGCCGTTAACGGCCTTTTTTGCGACCTGCACGCACGTCTTTGCAACCTGCGTGAATGCCTGCCGGCCCGGTCTGCCCGTCCTTTGAGGCTCTTTCTAGTGCCACAACTTCTTCTAATTATACCACGCCAACCCTTTCTGCAAAACATGAAAACATTACTTACTCCCGTTGCCTTGCTCCGCATTCTGCTGCTGAGCTCCCTGGTCGGATTAGCCGCCTGCGGCAGCAAAGACAGTGAAGACCCCACGCCAGACCCTGCGGCCACCGCGGCTACGAACGAGGTGCACTGGAAAATCAGTGGCACCGAATACGTGGCCCGCGACATTGCCCAGGCCCAGGCCCATTACCGGCCCACTACCGCCGACAACCTGCCCGCCACGGCCAAGGATATGGTCATCATTGCCAACGACGGCAAAAACTACCAGCTGACGCTGCTCATGACCAACTTCACCGGCGTGGGCACCTACACCATGACCTCGGCGGGCGGTACCAACGGCGGCTTTACCCTCATGGACGGCTCGAAGCTGACCTACAGCTCCATGTGGTCGGCCAAGGCGCCGGCGGGGCAGTTTGTGGTAACTGAGTTTGATGCTGCCAAGTCGATCCTGAAAGGCACCTTCAGCTTTAACGCCCGGGTGCGCATTTCCAGCGGCGTGTACGGCTCCGACCAGGACGTGACCAGCGGCACGTTCAGCTTTAAGTCGCTGGTTAAATACTAGGCCGCCCGGCTAGTCGCCTTTTCGGATGAAAAATTCCTGTCGTTTTTGCCACCCCGCGGGTTGGGGTTTGGGGGGGCTATGCCTATTGGTCAGCCTCGCCGCCCGGGGCCAGGACCTGGCGGCGCTGCCCCAGCAGAAGCCCTTCACGGTAACCGGCGCGGTAGACGTGCGCACCATTTTCTACCAGGCCCGGGGCATTTCGGCCCGCCGCCAACCGTTTTCCTACGTGCTCAGCGGCTCGCCCACGCTGAATATCTACGGGCTGGCCGTGCCCCTGAGCTTTACGCTGAGTGAGCAGGACCGGCAGTTTCGCCAGCCCTTCAACCAGTTTGGCCTGAGCCCCACCTACAAGTGGGTAACCTTGCACGGCGGCTACCGCAACCTGACCTACTCGCCCTTTACCCTGGCCGGCCACACCGTGCTGGGGGCGGGCCTGGAGCTGACGCCGGGCAAGTTCCGCTTCGGCTTCATCACCGGCCGCCTCAGCCGGGCCACCACCGTGGACCCGGTGAGCGGGGCGCTGGCGCCGTTTTCCTTCTCGCGCCGGGGCGTAGCGGGTCACATTGGGGTGGGCTCCGAGAAAAGCTTCGTGGACCTGAGCTTTGTACGGGCCCACGACGACAGCAGCAGCGTAAGCCGGGCCACCCGCCAGGAAGCGGCCAAAACCGGGGCGGTGAACAACGCCGTGCTGCCCGCCGAAAACGTGGTACTGGGCCTGAGCGGCAAGCTGACCTTCGCCAAAAACTGGCTGGTGGAAGGCGACGGGGGCCTAAGCGTGTACACCCGCAACCAGGGCAGCAAATTGCAAGTCGATGCCCTGCCAGCCGCCGTTTCCAATTCCCTGGGCAAGCTCATTACCCTGAACGGCTCGACGGAAACCTATACCGCCTGGCAGGCGGCGGCGGGCTACCAGAAAAACAGCACCGGCCTGAAAGTGCGCTACCGCCGCGTGGCCCCGGGCTACCAGAGCATGGGCGCCTACTACTTCCAGGACGACGTGGAAAACCTGACCCTGGTGCCCAGCTTCGCGCTCTTTAAGCAGCATCTGCGCTTCAACGGCAGTCTGGGCGTGCAGCAGGACAACCTGCGCCGGCAAAAGCAGCTGACCAGTCGGCGCTTCATTGCCTCGGCCACGGCCACCATCGACTTCACCGAACGGCTGGGCGTGGACGTGGGCTACTCCAACTTCAGCACCGACCAGCAGCCCGGGGCCGTGCAGGTGTCCGACACGTTTCGGCTGGCCCAAACCCAGCAGAGCGTGTCAGTGGCCCCGCGCTACACCTACGCCGGCGAAACCTGGGGCCACACTGTGCTGCTGAGCGTGGACCGCGCCACCCTGCGCGACCAGGGCCCCGGCGGGCTGGGCCGCCTCGGCGACTTCACTTCCCTCAACGCTTTTCTGACTTACCAGCTGACCTGGGTGCCACGCCGCTTCACGGTGGGCGCCACCTACAACTTCACCCGCCTGGAGCTGGCCCAGGGCAACGACGGCAACCGCGGCCTGCAACTCACCGCCGACCAGAGCTTCGGGCCCAAGGGCGACTTCCGGGTGGGCTTGCGCGGCTCCTGGCTGCGGGGGCTGCGGGTAGGGCAGGAAAGCAAGCTGCTCGGCGGCGGGCTGCGCCTCTCGTACCGCGCCGGCAAGCACCACACCTTCCGCACCGACGTGGCCTTTACCGGCAACTACCCCGACTCCGAAACGCCCCAACTCCGCCGCTACTCCGAGTCGCGGGGGGAAGTGGGCTACACCTTCTCGCTCTGATTCGCCCTTGTCCTAACTCCACTGACCTCTTCTTTCCCCGGAACCCCCTGCTATGAACTTTCCGCTACCATTTTTCTTGCTTCGGCGTCGCCCCGCGGTGCTGCTACTTGCCTTGGCGCTCAGCCTCGGTCTGCTCGGTGTGAGCGGCGCGGCCCGGGCCCAGTCGGCCAACGACGTGCGGGTGACCGTGCTGGTGTTGCCGCCCTACTCGACCCACTTATCCGACTACGTGGACCAGCCCAACCGGCTCGTCGTCACGCTCACCAACCTGACCCGCACGCCGGTGAGCCTACAGCTGGCCGGCACGCTCACCGGCGACAATGGGGTACGGGTGCAAACCAGCGCCCAGGCCCGCTCGCCGCGCCCGGTTCAGCTGACGGGGCTGCAAACCCGCCAGCTGGACCGGGACGAGCTGGGGCAATTGTTCGACGAAAACCAGCTGACCTACAGCGGCGTGACGGTGCAGCAAATGGTGCGCGGCAATGGCCTGCCCGAAGGCAGCTACACGCTCTGCGTCCGGGCCCTTGACTACGCCACCTTGCAGCCCCGCTCGGCCGAAAACCCGCTGGGTTGCAGCCGCTCCTTTTTGCTGCGCAGCCTGGAACCGCCAATTATCGTGCGGCCCGCCGCCGAGGAAATCGTGAAAACCCAGAGCCCGCAGAACATCCTCTTTACCTGGACCCGGCCGGCCGGCGCCCCCATCAGCACCGAGTACGAGCTGCGCATCGTGGAAATGTCGGACCCCAAGCGCAACCCCAACGACGCCTTTCTGGCCGGCACCACACCAGCCCTGTTTGAGCGCACGGTAAGCCCGGCCACCACCTTGCTCTACGGCCCCGCCGACCCGGCCCTGATTCCGGGCCGGCGCTACGCCTTTGCCGTCACGGCCCGCGACCCGCAAGGCCGCGCGGTGTTCCGCAACAATGGCCGCTCCGAGGTCAGCACCTTCGTGTACGGGGCCGCCACCAAGTATTCCGACTCTAACTCGGGTGTGGTAGTAACCCCGCCGGTGAAAGTGCCCGGCCTCGACAAAGGCCCCGTTAAAGTGGCCGCGCCGCCGGTGAAGGCCACCGGGCCGGCCGTGAATCCGGCCGCGTACCAGCCCGTGTTCTACACGACCCAGATTACCACCCAGATAGTCGGCTTTTTTCCCGACGACCCCGCGCAGAAAACTCACCTGTTTGCCAATAAGTCGGTCAAGCTGGTCATCGACTACGAGGCCATTTATTCCGACGGCTCCCGGTCCAGCAACGAATATGCCGCCCACCGCATGCCCGACTACCACAAGGTGCTGGCCACCGGCACCACCGACGGCAGCGGCAACCTGCAGCTGGCCTACCTGACCCAGATTAATTACCGGACCACGGCAGACACCACCTTCGCCGCCGATAATACTGAAGTGCCGACCATGTTTCACGGCCGGCTGCAACGCGGGCTGCGCATTTTGGTCAACAGCCAGTACTACACCAGCCCCGACCAGATATTCCGGCCCCCCACGGGCGCCAACGTGGCCTTTACGCTGCAACAGCAGCGGGCCGGCGTGCGGTCCGTGAGCTTGAACGTGCGCCTGCAGCCCCGGCAGTTCAGCCAGGCCGAAGTCCAGGAAAACGGGCAGGCCAAGCAGGACCCGCTGCTGAACGTGCCGGTGTACGTGCTGCGCAAGTGGAAACCTACGGCCTTCCCGCCCGAAGGCAACGCCCCCGATATGGCCTCGCCGCTGGCCGGTTACGTGGTAGTGTCCAAGGCCGCCGCCAGCCAGCTGACGACCATTGACGGGGTGAAATACGCCACGGCTACGTTCAACATGCTGCTGCCGGGCCTCAACCCCAGCACGCCCTACTACCTCTACGCCGACGTGCGAAGTGAGGCTATGGGTGACAACCGCGCGGTGGCCTACACCTGCCCGGTCCTGCCCTGGAGCATCGGCAACGAGCCCAGCCCCGACCATACCCCGGGCTCGTACTACGGCAAGAAAGTGGAGGGCAAGCAGCGCGACCTGTACAACCTGCAGAACCCCTGGCTGGTGGGCAACGGGCAGTGGAACCTGAGCCATGCCGTGGACGTGGCCAACCTGAGCCTGGAGCCCCAGGCCCCGCGGGTGGTGGGCAACACCTACCGCGGTGAAAACGCCAGCAAGGCCCTGCCCGGCGTCACGGCCCTGCTTATGCGCATCAACGACGACTGGACCGGCGGCACCGCCGAGCGGTACGGGTACTCCCGCGAAAAGGACGGCTTCTTCGTCTTTACCAAAGTACACCCCGACGTGAATGCCGCCGGCAAGATTACGGGCCCCAGCAAGCGGTGGGTGACGCTCCAAAAAGACGGCTACGCGACTCTGGTGACGCCCATGCTCAACAACGGCAAGCCCCTGGCCTTCGGGCAGCAGCTCGATTTGGGTAAAATGCTCTTGCAGCCCCTGGGCCGGGTCAAAGGCGAAATCGTGGGCGACGTGGTGCTCGAATCAGTGACCATCAGCGGGGTCGAAGCGCCCGGCAAAGGCAAAAAGAAAGGCCAGAACATCCAGGTAACCACCTCGAAAGGCGCCGTGCTCACGCCGCCGGCCCGGGTATGGGTAGGCGAGGGGCTGGAGCAGGTGCTCAACAAGCCCAAAGCGGAAAGCGGCGGCCCCCGCAGCTTCGACGTGGCGGCGCCCACCGGCAAGCAGATGCTGCACGTGGAGCCCTACGACCCCAACTACTTCACCACCGACACCCTCATCAACGTCACCGGCGACAAGTTCGACGTGGGCCGGGTGCGCCTCGTGCACAAACTCCACCGCCTGCATATCATCGTGTATGAGTCCGACAAAAAAGGCGGCACCGTAACTTCCGTGGGCGGCGTACAGCCCATCGGGCAGGGCGGCAGCATGGCCGGGACGGGCGTTTCAGGAACCAGCGCTACTTCCTACACCCCGGCCAGCGGCTCGGGCAGCAAGAACAGCGGCCCCGCTCCAACCACCACGACTACGGTCGGTGCCGCCGGCGGGGTGGGCGGCAACTTCCAGGGTGGCGCCGGCAATGTGAACAGTGCTCTGGGCACCGGCGTCAACTCGGCTACCGTCAATCAGCTGGCGGCCAGTGTTCTGCCCGGTTGGGGCACGGCCATCAAAAACGTGAAAGTGGAAGTGCTGGCGTTGAGTGAGCCTACCGAAACGACCACCGACGTGGGCGGCAGCGCCACGCTGCGCTTTGCCTCCAGCGGCACCAAGTTTACCCTGCGCCTCACGCCCCTCGATGGCAGCTACCAGGCCCGGGAAGTAACGCTGGTCAACAACCTCTCCCGCCAGGACAGCGTCTACCACCTGGCCCTCGAACCCGCCCTGGTGGTGCGCGGGCAGGTGCGCCTGGGCAAGCAGCCCATTGCCGGCGCCCGGGTGTTCGTCGATTGGTCGGGCCTGAAGGTGGAAACCTTCTCCGACGCCAACGGCAACTACGAGCTGGGCGGCGTGCCGGCCAAGCAGCCCCTCACGCTGCGGGCCACGCGCACCGGCAGCAGCTACGTGGGCGCCGAGCTGAAACGTACGTTCAACACCGCTACCGACGGCGTCGATTTGCTCATCAGTCAGTACAACAAGCTCGATTTGAGCCGCCTGCTGGGCGTGCCGGTCGAGGTGGAAACCCTGGAAGACAAAGCCGGGGTGGTCAGCATCACCGGGGCCTTCGTGCGGCTGCGCGGCACCGCCGGCCTGGCCCCGGCCGATACGGCCCTGCGCCTGCCCTTCGGCACGGTAGCCGTGAAAGGCGGCGCCGAGAAAAACGTCAAAGGCATTCCCTACATGATGCCCGCCGCCGGCAACAGCGTGACCAGCAGCCTGACCAAGGCCGAAGTAGTAGTGAACGGCAAGCTCCCCGGCTTTTTGGTGAAGTCTGACGGCCTGCGGGTGGTAGGCGGGGCCAATGGGCAGCCGGGCGCGGTGCGTGGGGCGGTATATCTGCCCGTGACGCAGTTCAAAGACCAGAGCATCAGCTTCGGCGCTACCGACAAAGTTTATCTGGCGCATCCCACGGCCCCGGCCCCCGACCGGCTGCTCTACCCGGCCCTGGTGCCGGCCGGTACCGAAGCCGCTCCGGCCCCGCGCTGGCAGCCGGTTACCGCCGACAACAAAGCCCTGACCTACAAGCTCTACAATTTCCCCGCCGAGGCTGCCACCGCGGCCTCGGCCCTGGGCCACGACACGCTTCGGCTGGCTACCACCCTGCACCCGCAGCCCGCCGGCCTGGCCACGCCACTCAGCGTCAACGTGGGCGTTATCAGTGCCCTGCCCGCCAAAGTGCTGCCCGTGTCGGGCACGGCCAAACTGAGCTTACCCCTGGAAAGCTGGACCCTGGAATCGAGCAAGTTTACGCTCAGCAAAAACCAGGGCCTGTATTTGGCCAGCGGCACGCTCCACCTCGGCGCCATAACCGACGCGGCCCACGACGTGGCCTTCGAAGAGCTGACCATTCTGCCCGCCAGCCTCAGCCAGGCCAGTTTTAACCTGAGCAGCCTCAAGCTCGGCGGCGTCGGTACGCTGGCCGTGGTTAAGGAAGCCAAGGCCCTGCTGGCCTTCGACGCGGGCCAGAAGCACTGGAGCCTCGACGTGCTGCGCCCCGACCAAACCGGCGCGGCCGTGGCTTCGCTCAGCGGCCTGCCCGACGCGGCCGGCAGCGTGGATTTGCGCCTGCTGACCTTCTTTGCCAACCAAACCCAGGCTGCCCAGCTCATCGACAACAGCCCGGCCCTGACCCTGAACCAGGTCGTGAGCTTCCGACCCGTGACGATGGTGGTGGGCCAGGACAACCTGCAGCTCGGGGGCACCATCAACCTCAACATCCCGCAGCTGGGCGAGCAGGACGGCAAGCTGACCATCGTGCGCGAAAACCAGCAGCCTAAGCTCCTGGTAACCATGCCCGACATGCAGTTCCAGACCGGCCCCTTGGTCGTGAAGCTGCCCGGGCTGAACTACCAGCGCCTGGCCACGGGCGGCGTCAGCTTCGAGGGCACGGCCGAGGAGCCCGGGGTGGTCAAGTTCAACGTGAAGCTCTACCACACCCCCGATTCCACGGCCCTTGGCCTCAAGCCCCAGCAGAAGTTTGAGCTGGCCCAGGGGGGTGGATACCTCGACAACGTGCGCGGCTGGATGCGGCCCAGCGGCGGCCAGTGGCCCCTGCTCACTTTCGGCGGCGACGTGAAAAACGCCAACGGCCTGAGCGGGGTGCTGTCCTTGTCGGTGCACGGGGATATTATGTCGGAAAACCAGCAGATAACGGTGAAAAACGTGCCCACGCCCTTCGGCGACATGCAGCTCACCTTCGACATCCCGAAAAAGCGCCTCGTAGGCTACCTCCCGTTTGAAAAAGACATGGGTGGGGGCACCAAGGTCCACGGCTCGGCCAACCTGCTGGCCGACCCCAGCGGCTGGATGATGCTGTCGGCCGGCGAAATGGAGAAAAGCAACCCAGCCCTGCAGGGTGCGGCCATGCTCATGGTGGGCAGCCACGCCCTGGAGCCCGAAATTCAGGAGCAGTTCCAGAAATTTTCCTACTTCTACCAGACCAAGGGCACCATGCCGCCTTCCTTCCCCAAAACCGTCGAGGGCTTCTACTTCGAGGGTAAAATTGGGATGCCGGTGCCCATCATTCCCAGCTTTGATGTGGATCTGATTGTCATTTCGGGCAAGCTGGAGTCGGTCATGGGCGGCGACATGCGCATGGGCATGAACTTCAGCAACGGCACCGAGTTTGGCATCGGCCAAAGCGTGTTCCTCGACGTGAAGGCCGGCGTGGGCGGTACTGCAATTATTGTTTGCGGCGGCGTGGAAGGCGGCGTGCATGCCGACCTCAGCGCCGATGGCAAGGTGAACGTGAGCAGCGGCGACTGGAGCATTGCCGGCGACGCCTCAGTGAAGCTTACTGCCACAGCCTACGGCGGCTACGGCGTCTGCGACTCCGACTGCTCTTGGTTTACCTGCGACAAACACGAAAAGAGCGTGGACCTGACCGTCGGCGCCAAAATCGGCGTCAGCAATGCCGGCACCGACTATTCCGTCTACCTCAAATAACCCCGGCCATGAATCTGTTTCAGAAGCAAATAAAAAACGGGCCGCTGGCGGTGCTGGCGGCGTTGGTAATGTCCGCCGCGCAGGCCCAGAACCCAACTGCTCCCGCCGTGGGCGGAGGCCGGGGAATCTTCGTGTACTCGCCCAAGCCCCAGGCGGCCGGCACCTGGGCCGGGGCCGCCGCTACCAGCATTCAGGTGGAGCGGCGGGTGGCCAGCGGCACGGCGTTTGCGCCGGTAGCTCAGCTTTCGGCCCCGGCTACGGCCGCCGAGTTTGAGGCCCGGGTGCTGAGTTTCAACCGCCGCCTGACCATTCCGTTGACCGGCCTGGAAGGCCCGCTGGTGCAGAAGCTGGCCCGTATCTGGGAACGAACCCACCGCCTCGACAGCCTGCGCGCCTACAGCCAGCTGATGCCAGTGCAGCAGGCTGTGGGCCTGGTATTACTCGACAGCACGGCCCAGCGTGGCACTTCGTACGTGTACCGCGTCACGGCCCAGCGCAACGGCGCCCCGGTGGGTGCGGCGGCCCAGAGTGCGGCCGTGAGCTGGCCGGGCAAGCCCACCGGCGGCAAGCTGAAAAAGCTGCCTGCGGTAACCGAAGACAACCGGATTATTCCGCGCTGGCGCCAGCTCGACGGGCCGCAGCGGGCTGTGTACGTGCAGCTCCGCCGCCAGGACGACGCCCGTGGGGAGTGGAAAACGGCGGCTGCTCCACTCACCCTGGAGTCGTTCCAGAAGGCCCTGGCCCTGGTGGCTTACGACCGAAACGTACAGCCCGTGCACGCCTACCGCTACACCCTGCGCACCCTCGACCAGTACGAAAACCCCGGTCCCGCCGCCGATACCGTGCTGGCCGCCGCCTACAACTTCCTCGACGCGGCCGTGCTGCGCGACTTCCGGGCCCAGGCCCAGCAGGCCGGCCCCACCACCGAGCCCGGCATCCGGCTGAGCTGGCGCCTGCCCGACGCTAACAAGCTCCGCTCGGTGCGCATCTTTCGCAGCACCCTGCTCGACAAGGATTTCAAGCTCCTGGCCGAAGTGACGCCCACCGAAGCAGGCTACTTTGACGCCACCGCCGCGCCCATGCAAAAGTACTACTACTACGTGCAGCCCACCGGCCTTTTGCAGGAACCGGGTGTGCCCAGCAGCAAGGCTTTTGCTTTGTTTGAGGACCAGCGCCCCCCGCTGCCGCCCCACGAGGTGCGCGCCGCCCCGGTGCCCGGCGGCATCCGGCTGCGCTGGCTGCCCGGCGACAAATTCACCAAGGGCTACTATGTGTACCGGGCCGCCGGGCCGGCGGCCAAGCTCACCCTCGTCGGAGCCCTGCGGCCCCACCAGGAAAAAGCCGCCGAGCAGGTCTTCGTCGACAGCAGCCGCACGTTGCAGCCCGCCGTGCGCTACCGCTACGCCGTGCAGGCCGAGAATTCCAGCCACCGCCCCAGCATTTACTCCGATACGGTGGAAACGACGGCCGGCGTGAAGCGTCCCGTGGCTACTGCGGCTCACGCCCTGGCGCCGGTAGCCGGGGCCGAGGCCCAGTGGGAAAACGGCCGACCCGTGGTGCGCTGGCAAGCCGCCCCGGAAGCGGCTTTCTACGAAGTGAGCCGCCGCGTGGAGGGCCAGCCGCAGTTTCAGCGCCTGCCGCTGGGCCCCCGTATGCCCGGTTCCCGTACCGAGCGGCGCCCCTTGGCCCAGGCCGGCTTTTGCGACTCCACGGCCCGCCCCGGCCAGAGCTACGAGTACGAAATTGTGAGCCTGGATGAGCAGGGCCGCCGCAGCACCCCGGCGCGGCTGAGCTTGCGGGCCGCCGAAACTGCTGCCGCGCCAGCCACACTGACGGCGGCAGCCGTGGGCAAAACCGTGGAACTGCGCTGGGCCGCCGAGGCCGCCGCCCCGCAGTACCGGGTGTACCGCTACGAGCCCGGCGCCAAGCCCCAGGCCGTGGCTACCGTGGCGGCCAGCCCCGCCACCTACCGCGACGCCACCGTGCAGCCCCGCCGAACTTACTTCTACTACGTGGCTTCACTCGACGCCCAGCGCCGGGAAGCGGCCCGCAGTGAGCCAATCGGGGTGCGGGTGCCCTAGATAACGCGGCAGTTGTTCCGGCAACAGACCGGGTTGTCACGGTTAACGGCCGCGGCAAGCTTACTGGGCTTATGGTGGCCCTTCGGCCGCTCCAACCCGGCGCCGGAATACGCCTAGTCTGCTAGGTATGCATAATTACTAAATGCCAAAAAATGTATACCATTTTCGCTTTAGTTAGGTATACAATTTTGGTAATAGCAAGTACGTGTATACAGTTTGCTGGCTCGTTTGGTATACGATGCATTTTTAGAATGTAACCTGTATACAATATAACAGGGTGCGGGCGGGGCTTTCTGCTGCGGGCCGTTGGTGCCGAGAAGTTGTCCACTTGTGGTGCCTGAACCGGACTACGGGCTACGCTAAAGTCGGCAGCACACCCCCTTTTGACGGCAGAATACGACCTGCGCGCACCCGGCGCGACGCCCGCGCATGCTTTTGCGACCTGCCCGAAAGCCCCTGCCCGCGCCTTGCCCTTCCTTTGTCCCCGTTGCTGCTGCTTTACAATCAAGTGGTTACCAGCGGCGGCACGGCTCCAATTTCTCACCTCACTCTTCCTCTCTGATGACTATGCTTTCTTTCACCAACCGCTTCTTCCAATCGGTGCTGCTGCTGGGCGTGCTGGCCGCGGCGGCTTGTTCCTGCTCTAAAGACGATGCCGACGCGGCCGACCCCAACGGCGACGGCGACGGTACCCTGACCTGGACCCACAACGGCACCACCTACACCAGCAAGGCCTATTCCAGCGCCATCGTCGACAGTGATACTTCCCTGCTGATTACGGGCAGCTCGGCCGACATGAAAAACGCAGTGTCGTTGCGGCTCAAGAAAATATACAAGCTGGGCGCCACCACCTACGACCTCAAGAAAGGCTCGGTGCTCAATAATTACCCCGTGGGCGGCATCACGCTCAACAGCGCCACGCAGTTTATTACCCTCTACGGCCCCAGCGCCAGCAACGGCTCCATCGTGGTGACCCAGTACGACCGGGCCGCCCAGAAAGTGGCCGGCACCTTCAGCTTCACCGGCGGGCCCGTGCCCAACTCGGGCAGCACCGGCACCCAGAGCGTGACCAACGGCTCGTTCAGCTTCACCCGCTTCCGCTAGGCGTAGGCGGCTTATTGTACCCTGTTTATTCTTCACTCTCGATGCTTTTGCCCATGAAAACGCTCCGCCATATTCTGCTCCTGAGTTTGCTGCTCACGGCCTTTGCCTGCAAAAAAGATAAGGAGGCCGAGCCCACCAAAACCGACCTGCTGACGGCCAAAACCTGGAAAGACCAGTCCCAGACGCTGCGCCTCAATACCAGTGAAGGCACCCGGCCCACGGCCGCGGCCGACGTGAATACCTACCAGTTCACGCGCGACGGAAAAGTGACCATCACGGCGGCCAACAACACCAGCACCACCGGTACCTGGGCCTTTGTCAACAACGAGTCCCAACTGGCCCTTACCTCGGCCGGGACGACCAATACGTTTGCCCTCTTTGAGGTCAGCGCCACCAAGCTGTCCTTTGGGCTGAGCTACAACCAGGCCCAGATTCAGCAGGGCCTAGGCAGCAACGGGGGCGCGGAAGGGCAGTTTCTGAAGCTGCTGCTGCTCTCGGCCGGCAACTTCACCTTCCCTAGCGGCACGCCCACGATTCCCACCAATCAGCTCACGGCTGTGGACTGGAAAAACAACGCCCTGCCGCGCTAAGCGGCCGGCGCCCAGGCCCGGTATTGCCTACCTCTTTTCGCTGTTTTTGCCATGAGAAATCTGCTTTTTCTGTTGCCTAGCCTGAGTGTGCCACTGGCTGCGCTGGCCCAGCCGGCGGCGCCCGTGGCCCCAGTGCGGCCCATGACGGATACCTACTTCGGGCAAACGGTGACGGACCCATACCGCTGGCTGGAAGACGTAAAATCGGCCGAAACCCAGGCCTGGATGCACGGCCAGGCTGACTACGCCCGCCAGCAGCTCGACCAGCTACCCGACCGCGCCGCGCTGTACGCCCGCATCCAGGAGCTGGGCAATGCGGCGGCGGCCCGCACCGGCCGCTACCAGCGCCGCGGCCAGCAGCTGTTCTACCTCAAGCGTGGCGCCGCCGAAAACCTCTACAAGCTCTACACCCGCCCTGGGATGCAGGGAGCGGAGAAGCTGGTGTTTGACCCCGAAAAGCTGCCCGCTACGCCCGGTCAGCACTGGTCTATTGCCTACTTCACCGCCTCGCCCGATGGCCGCACGGTGGCTATTGGCGTGGCGGGGGGCGGCTCCGAAAATGCGGTGGTCAAGCTCATCGACACGGCCACCGGCCGCCAGCTCGACGCCGATTTGCCCCGGGCCCGTTTCTCTAGCCCGGAGTGGCAGCCCGACAGCCGCGCCTTTTTCTACAGCCGCACCCGCGAAATGACGCCCGGTGTAAAGCCCGGCGACGAGTTTACGAAAGTCACCAGCTACCGGCACCAGCTGGGCACCGCGCCCACCGCTGACGTGCCCGTGCTGGGCTACGACTACGCCCCGCCGAGTGTGGCGCTCAAAACCATTAATGAGGAGGCTTTTGTGGAAGTGCCCGCCGGGGCCGCCGTGCCCACGGCCGTAGCCCTGATTGAGCGAGGTACCCGGCGGGAGCTGGAGCTGTACGTGGCCCCGTTGGCCGGTTTGACCAAGCCCCGCACCACGGCCTGGCAAAAAGTGTGCGGCGCGGCCGATGAGGTGACGGCCTACGCCGTGCAGGGCGACAACCTGTACTTGTTGTCGCACAAAAACGCCCCCCGCTTTCAGGTGCTGCGCACCAGCCTGAGCAAGCCTAACCTGGCCATGGCCACCGTGGTAGTGCCCCAGATGAGCAGCGTGGTGCAGGAGATTTTTGCCGCCAAGGATGCCCTGTACCTGCAGCTGCTCGACGGTGGGCCCAACCAGTTTGCGCGCCTGCCCCACGGCCAGAGCGGGGCGGCCGTGGAGCTGCTGCCGCTGCCCTTCCCCGGGGCCGGGGTGTTCGAAGTAATCCACGACCCGCGGCAGGCCGGTATCTGGGCGGGCCTTACGTCGTGGACGCGCTGGGGCGACTATTTTGCCTACGACCCCGCCGCCCGCCGCTTTACCGCTACCCAGCTCGAGCCCCAGAGCCCCTACGATAACCCCGCCGACCTGGAAGTAGCCGAAGTGAAAGTAAAAAGCCACGACGGAACGCTGGTGCCGCTGTCCATCGTGTACAAAAAAGGACTGAAGCGCGACGGCACGGCCCCCGTGCTGCTGCAAGGCTACGGGGCTTACGGCAGTAGCCAGGCGCCCATTTATGATGCCACTTACCTGACGCTGCTGGAGCGGGGCGCAGTGCTGGCCGTGGCCCACGTGCGCGGCGGCGGCGAATACGGGCAGGAATGGTACAAAGCCGGCTATCAGGCCACCAAGCCCAACACCTGGAAAGACTTTATTGCCTGCGCCGAATACCTGATTAAGGAAGGCTATACTACGCCGGCCCGGCTCACCGGGCAGGGCACCAGCGCCGGCGGCATCCTCATTGGCCGCGCCGTCACGGAGCGCCCCGACTTGTTTGGGGCCGCCGTGTTCAACGTGGGCTGCCTCGACGCGGTGCGCTTCGAAACTACCGCCAATGGCCAAGGCAACATCCCCGAGTTTGGGAGCGTCAAAACTGAGGCGGGCTTCCGGGCGCTGGCCGAAATGAGCACCTACGGCCATATTCAGCCCGGCACGAAGTACCCCGCCGTGCTGCTCATACACGGCGTAAACGACCGGCGGGTGGACGTGTGGCAGTCCTTGAAAACGGCCGCCAAGCTCCAGGCCGCTACCGCCAGTGGCCGCCCCGTGCTGCTCCGCCTCGACTTCGACGCCGGCCACGGCATGGGCTCTACCAAAGACCAGCGCTACCAGCAGCTGGCCGACATCATGGCTTTGGTGCTCAGCCAGAACGCCCCGGCCACGGCTGCCCGCAACTAGCTTTCCTCTCATTTCTACGGCCCTTTCTGACTAATAGCCTCGCCTTATGCCTTTCTTTCTTCACCATCTGCGCCGGGCGCTTCTGCTCGGTTTGCCAGTGGCGGTGTTGGCCGCCTGCTCGCCCGAAGCCCCCGCTACCGAAGCTCCCACGACGCCCGCCCAGCCGGCCGCGGCCCCCGTAGCCCCTGCTGCGCCAGCGCCGGCTGCCGCGGCTCCCGCCGAACCGGCCACGCCAGCCACGCCAGCCACGCCAGCCACGCCAGCCGGTTTTGACCCCAGCCAGGTGCCGGTGGCCAACCCCAAGCTCGGCGCTTTTCCTTACTTCAGCCTGCTGGATGGCTACGTGAAAATGGACGAGAAAACTGCCCCCGGCAACTCGGCCCGGGAAATGAACAAGGAGGTGAATTTCGACCAGTACGAGTTTTTCGACGGCACCAAGCTCATTCCCGTGGCTGGCCGCCTGCGCACGGTCATTGCCATGGGCAAAACGGCCTCCTTCTTCCAGGTCCAGAAAACCTACGAGCAGCTCATCCACGACATGGGCGGCGTGACGGTGTTTGAGGGCAGCGGGGAGAAAATGAAGGGCCTGAAAATCAACTACGAAGACGGCCGCCACCGCGCCCGGTACAACATGCTGCCCTACGAAAAAATGGGCGTCTACATGGTGCGCACCCCCGATAAGGAAATCTGGGTGGAAGCCTACAAAGCCTACGCTTCCGACCCGGAAAACTACTGGCTGACGGTGGTCGAGAAGAAAGCCCTGCCCATGCAGGCCAGCGTGCTGCCCGCCGAGCAGCTCAAAAAGGAACTCGACGCCAACGGCCACGTGGCGCTCTACATCAACTTCGACACCGACAAGGCTAGCATCAAATCCGAGTCGGGGCCGGTGGTGGGGGAGGTGGCGAAGCTGTTGCAACAGAACCCCACTCTGCGCCTGACCGTGGAAGGCCACACCGACAACGCCGGCACGCCGGCCCACAACCAGCAGCTTTCCGAGCAGCGTGCCCAGGCCGTAGTAGCCGCCCTCACCAGCCAGCAGATTACCGCCGACCGCCTCAAACCCGCCGGCTTCGGCCAAACCAAACCCCTGGCCGACAATGCCACCGAGGAAGGTAAAGCCAAAAACCGCCGCGTGGAACTCGTTCGGCTGTAGGCTAGCGCTGTTCGGCTAACTCGGTATACGGCCGAAGCCGGCCGGGTTAGTCGAACAGGGAATGGTGGGAAGACGATGACGAACTGCGTATCTGCTCGTTCAGGTCGCTGTCGGAGCCGGCGTAGCGGCTGCCGGCCGGCGGGCGAAAATCCTGGTCGGTGGGCGTAGCCCAGTCCAAACCGTCGAAGTCGAGCTGTTCGCGGGGCTCGTGGATCCGCTGTTTTATCCGGTCCACCAGGCCTTTTTCTCCGGTGCCACCCGGCGCGTCGGGCTGGGTGTAGTGCACCATGAGGGCCAGGGTGGGCAGGGCCGCCGGAGCATGGTGTTCGATGTAGGGTAGCAGTTTCGGCTCTACTTTTATCTGCTCCGAATACATGGTTTCACAGCGCATGCGGTCCGGAAATAGAAAGACTATGGCCCGGCAGTCTTTTAGCGTTTCAGCCACAGCGCCAACATTTACCTGTTGGTGCGGCAACTCCCCATCAGCCGGGAAAAGGCTGAAAATCGTGCGGTACGGCTGCCAGTTCAGGCTCGGCAGGATGGGCTGCTGGTCGGCCACCCGGCGTAGGTAGTCGGCGCTGGCAATGCGGCAGTGGGTGTTGCGCGTGCTGTGCTGCAGGTAGTACGTCACGCTGTCGGTGCGCACGTCGACTAGGATACCGTAGCGGTAGGTGGAGTCCGCAAAGCCGTTGGGTCGCACTTCCCGCCGCAGTTGGGGGCCCCGGAAGTACATGGTCACGTAGTCGGTGGAGCGTAGGCCATCCAGGGAATGACGCTCCAAAAACCGCAGGGTCCCCACGAAGCTTTTGGGTGCGGCTGGTTTGGCGGGCAGCTCCGCCGCGGCAGTACGGGGCTCCTCGGCCGTGGGTGAGGAGCAGGCCAGCAGGCCGGCCAGGCAAAGCACCGGTAGGCGGGGCAGGGGTAGTGTTTTCATGCAGGAAACTGAGGCGCAGCGCCGGATTTGGCCCGGAAGATAGGAAGTCAATCCGCGTGACGCCCGTGCTACTCCCGGCCGCATGTGCTGAACTATGGGACTGGGAAAGGCCGGCCCCGGCAAAAAGAATTACTGGGGCTCAGCCAAAGTTGCGCGTGATATAGCCGCAACTAATTGATTAGCAATAACTTAAATATTGAGTGCGAAGATTTTGCACTACTGGTCAGTAGCCGGAAACAGTGCCGGTGAGGGAACATTTTTGCTCGATTTCAGCGTTTTCTTCCCGATGTGCGTACATTCGCACCCCGCCCAGTGTGGCGGGCATCGTTCTTTACCATTTGGGGCTGACCGGAATTGACAGCTTGCGCAAGTCGCGAGTAAGCGTGCCAGGAGTTGAATGGATCTTCTGCGACCAAATCATTCGAACAATAACTGGCGAGTATAGCTACGCCATGGCTGCTTAGTCTAGGTACTAGGTAATGTCATCGTCCCGCACCCGTTTTCTTTTACACGGGTGAGTTCGGGGCGTCGTAAGTAGAAGATAGTTAGAAAGGGCGTGTGACTTTCTAGCGAAAAACAATCGCATCTAAGGGGAGTCTAAGGGCCTGATGCGCGCCCGGGCTACCACGAAAATCTAAGCGTAGATACGCACGTAGAAAGCTCGACGGTTTCCTTGTCTGGACCAGGGTTCGACTCCCTGCAGCTCCACTGAAAAGCCCTTTCCGGCAACGGGAAGGGCTTTTTTGTTTATTGCCCCTACTTCTGCCAATGGCTACGGCTCGGAAGTCGTAGGAGAGGGTGGAGCTAAGTTGTGCCTACTGCAACACTTGCAGCGCGGCCTGGTTAATTGCCGGCCACCCCACTGTGACCAACGGAAAAGGATGCCTAGTAAATACCGTTCGTCCCCTCAGCAACACAATCCAAAGTCTATATTCTCGTATACCCTATTACGCGCCTGCATTGGGGAGCGTGTACACAAGGCGCAAAGACAAGATTTTGCCCGGAATATTAAATCAGCCTAAGCCCATTCTATGAGCTATTTCATTGATAAGCGCCGTCAGCAACTCGGACGGGCTATTGACCGCCACCGACTGAAAAACAAAACCTTTACGCTTATCTCCAACGACTGCTGGGGTGCCCAAGTATACAAGCACTTTAACCTGCCTTTCAATACTCCTTTCATTAATTTGATGCTGGCCGCCCCGTGCTACCTGAAATTAGCATCTGCCCCCCAGCATTACCTGGGGCAGCCCCTTGAATTTCAGGCCGAGTCACGCTACGAATCCATAAACACTTTGCGTAGAGGATGGAAGCACTACTTTCCTATTGCCACCCTGGGCGGAGAAGTTGAAATTCAATTTCTGCACTACCATTCGGATGAGGAAGCCAAAGAGAAATGGACCCGGCGGGTAAAGCGGATCAACTGGGAAAACATATTCTTTAAGTTTGACGGCAGTAAGGACTTTGCTACGCCCGAGCTGGTGCAGCAGTTTGACCAACTCACGTTTCCCCGGCTTACGTTGTTGCGTGAGCCGCAGCCTGGAATTAAGTCGGCTGTTGTGGTGCCCGACTACATCACGGATGGCTTTAAGCTGTTTGAACGCTCTTTGCCGCACTTCGATCTAGTAGGCTGGCTGAACGGAGGCGATGTGCACGTCACGCCTGGTACCCAGCTCTACAAGAAAGTCTTTTTTCCTAAAGTGTGGCAGTAGCAACCTCGTTTTTGACTCAGAAATGGGGTTTTTGTTTCCGGGATACAAAACCGGCCGCGGCTTATTCCGCCTTTTCCAGCCGGCCAATTTCCTCCTTAAGCACGGCCAGGGAAACAGGGCGAAAAACCAGGCTTTGCGCCGGGCGCGTGCTCAGCGTGGTAGCCTGGGTAGCCAGCAGCGTGGTGCCGCCTACTCGCTTTAAGGCCACCACCGTCACGGGTTCCTGGGCCGGTACGTTGTAGAAGAGGGTTTGCTGGCCCTTGGTCTGGCCCCGCAGCACGCTCCGCTGCTTGGCAAACACCAGGCTTACTTCGGTGTTGTCGGCGCCAGTATTCACCGCGAAGGTGACCAGCGGCTGGCTCGAGTTCAAAAAACGGTCACAGTTGATCCAGCCTAGAGCGGCAGCTGAAAATAGGTAGCTGCTGACGGCGCCGGTCGAGAACTGGGTTACGGTGGAGGCGGTGGCCTGCTGCTCGAAGCTCTGGGCAAAACTTTTGGCGGAGAGCTGGGCCAGGGTCTTGTCCTCGTTGAGGCCCTCGTACCGAACCGCTGCCTGACCGGTGGGGGTAAACAAAACCGTCAGCTGGTAGATGCTGGGCACCGCAATATTCTGGTAACGGGCCGGCTCCCAGCGCGGCATAGCTTTTAGAGCCTTTTCAACCAAAGGCGCCAGCTCCGCCACCGAGATGCCCGTGATGCTCGGCCCCAGTACTTGCCCGCCGGGGGAAATAGTGAATTGCGCGTGCGCTACGGCCCGCACCCGCAGGCCGGTATTGCCGGAAAGGCGCCGCAGCTCCTGCCGCTCGGGGCGGGTTACGCGCATCCGGCTCAGGCGCTGCTGCAACTCCCTGCCAACCTGAATTCTGCTCGTTATTTCCCGGCGGGCAATACTTTGGCCGCGCTTGAAGTGGGGCGGACTGATATGTATCCGGTTGAAAATCATTGGGGGAGTGGGCGCTTGCCAGTTCAGGCCCTGCTCGGGCGAGCCGACGCCGCGGAAGAGCTGCATACCGGGCTTTTCCTGACGCGTGGGAAAGCGCAGCAGCAGGCGGGCACTGTCGCGTAGGGCGCAATCCTGGCCCTGGGCACGGGCGGCCAAGTGCAGCATGCCCGCCGTTTCGAGCAGCTGCTCCCCCGAGCGGGTTGATAACTGGTTGAGCACAATCTCGGCCAGGGAGTAAAATTCCCGCAACGACACCTCCACGGGGCCAGCCACCAGCGGGCGGCCATCCGGGCGGCGAAATGCCTGGGCGGGCACCCCAATGAGCGTGCCCCCGGTGCCGCGCAGCACAGTGTCACGGTCGGTACGAATGACGAAAACCTGGGTTGGAACTTGCCGCTCCAGCTGCCAGGAATCCACCGTTTCGAAGTCTTGGACCGTAATGGCGGCCGTAGCGGTGGTGGCGGGCCGGGCCGCGCGCCCGTAGCGGTTGACGCGGCTTATCTCGCCGGGGCCGGGCAAAGGTTGGGTGCGGGCGGGCTCAGGGGCCGGTGAAGCCGGTGGCACGACGGGCGGCGGGGCTGGGGTAGCAGTGGCAGCAACTACAGCTGGCTGCTTTGGCGGCTCACTCCGCAGGGTTTCACGTTGTGAGCAGGCCGTTGCGCCGAGCGCCAATAGTACTATGGCCGGAAAAGGAAGCTTCACCATACCGTAAGCTAGCAAACCACCGGCGCTAACCAAACTAGGGACGCTACAAGCTCCGGAAAAAGGCAGGTAACAACGCAGCCCTTCACACAGAAACTTGGGGGCCAACCACCTGGCTTGACTACCCGGCCGGCACTGGGGCGGCTAAAGCGCCTGGCTGCGGTTGGTCGCTCTGGGAGGCAGGGGTTGGGCTTACTTCGGGGCAATCGGGGTGGCGGGCGGCAATTCCTGGCTGAGGGTTTCGCGCAGAAAGCTGGTTTTAAGGTGCTCGTATAAGGAGTGAGAGTCTACCAGGGTGGCCACGGCCTGGGCCATCATGCCGCTGAGCAACAATTGGAAGATGGCACCGTGCCGGTCGGTCATTTCCAGCACCAGAATAGCGGCCGTAAACGGGGAGCGGACTACGCCCGTCAGAAAGCCCACCATGCTCACCAGAATCAACAGGTTGCGGTCGGCCAAGGGGACCTGGCCCAGCCGGCAGAGCCCGTCGCCGAGCACAGCCCCGGCGCTGAGTGAGGTAGCAAAGACCCCACCGGCCCCACCGCCGCTGTAGCTCAGGGCCATACCCGCAAAACGCACCGGAAACAGGTACCAGGGCGTTTGCCCGTCATTCTGAAACAGCAGGCGGTTGATAATGGGCTTGCCGGTGCCCATACCCTCAGTGCCGGTCAGGTAAATCAGGCCGGCCAGCAGCAAACCGCAGCCCAGCACCCAGCCGGCTTGCTGGGGCAGCGTGGCAAAACGGCGGCGGTAGGCATTGAGCCAGAGCAAGGATTTGGCGAAAAAAGCGCCGGCCAGGCCGCAGATAACGGCTACCAGCGCCACCGTAGCCAGAAACCAGCCCGCGTGCGGCGTCACGGTGGGGTAGCCCAAATAGAGGTAGGGCCCCAGAATAGCCTGCGCCGTGAGGCCGGCCACGATGACGGCCGAAAACACGGCCATCCGAAAACGCGCCATGTGCATCTGAGTCAGCTCTTCCACCACGAATACGATGCCGCCGAGCGGGGTGTTGAACGCCGCCGCCAGCCCGGCCGCCCCGCCCGTGACCAAGGCAATCTGCCGGGAGAGTTGGGGCCAGCCGGTAGGTTGCAAACGGTTGATAGCCCGAAAGATGGCCGCCGAAATCTGGATGGTTGGCCCTTCGCGCCCGATAATACCGCCGCCCAACAGGAGCGCCACGCTGCTGAGTACTTTCACCACGGCCACCTTGAGGCTCAGCAAGTAGCCGGTGCGGTGGTGGTGCCCCGGCGTTGACAGCTCGATGCCGGCCATGACCTGCGGAATGCCACTGCCACGAGCCGCCGGCGCCCAGCGCTGCACCAGCGCCCACGACGCCAGGAACGCTAGTGGGGTGACTATAAAAACCAGCAAGGGCTGCGCCCGAAGCCACGTAAAGCTGGTTTGCTCAGCCCAAACAAACAGCTTTTCGTAGCCAACGGCCACGATACCCACCACGATGGACGCAAACCAAAACGGGAAACTTTGCAGAATAAGGCGGCGCACCCGGTCGGAGTACAGTCGCTCGATGACGTGACGGTCGAACCAGGCCAGCACCCGGGCGTAGCGAGTTGGAGAAGCAGGCATGCAAAGCAGATAAGGCGGCCGATGACCCCGCGGAGAGGCCCGTTCGGTCGCGACGAACAAGTAGTGGTAGGGTACTACGCAGTTGGCGGCGGAAGAGAGGAGCCGTAGCCAGACTTCGTTCTGGAGGCGGCCGGCTGCCCGGGCCCGCACAAAAAAGGCTGCCCCAGCGGAGCAGCCTTTTCGGTACCAACAAACCAAAGTCTACCGCCCGATGCTGCGGTGGGTGAAGGAGGTGAAGCCCAGAAAGGTTTTGTCGCCCGACACGCCGTAGGGGTCCTGCCGGTCGCGCAGGGAGGCCAGCTTGCTGGTGCCGTAGTAGTTGTAGGCCGTTTCGATGCCGGGGAAAATCTGGGTGCCGCTGCAGTTGCGGGTGTAGTTGCCGGCGGCGGCGTCCTCGTACTTGTTCCAGCCGTTCTTGATCTGCTGGCCGTTGGCCTCGTAAATAGCGGTGTTGCCCTGAATGCGGGCCGTTTCGGCGGCGTAGGTCAGGGCCGTGAGCGTGTACTGGGGGTGAATACAGTCCCGGTCGCGCTGCTCCTTCACGGCCCCGTCGGAGTAGAAGAGCTGAGGCAGAATCTGGAACAGGTAGTCGTAGCCCGAGTCGTAGACGGCCGTGCTGTTGAACCACACGCCGAGGGCCATTTTGGCGTAGGCGTAGGAAGCCTGCCAGTTGTTGATATCGTTGATGGCGCCCGGCACGTTGTTGACGTAGTTGTTCTTGAGGTTGTTCAGAAAGTCCGAGAACTTGCTTACGTCCGTGGCCGACCAGCCCGCGCCGGTGCCATTCACCTGGTAGTAGCGGATAATTTCGCCGGCGGCTACAAACGTGGGGGCCACCCAGGCGGCTTCCAGGTAGGTTTGGCGGAACTCGGTGGGGCTGCCGTCGGGCTTGGGCGAAGTGCTGTAGCGCTGGAAGTTGTAGGCGTAGCCGTTCAGAATCTGCTTAGCCTGGTTGGCATACGTTGCGTTACCGGTTTTGACCCAGCGCAGAGCGCAGGCGTAGGCCAGAATAGCGTCCCGGCGGATCTGGTCTTCGGTGGGACTGCCGCCGCTGCCCACCACGTACACCACGCTGGGAAAGGAGGTGGGCACCGCGTACTGGTTCATGTAGTCGACCACCTTGTTGTAGCCGGCCGTGCGGGTAGCATCACCGGCGTTGGCCTGGGCTGCTACCAAGTCCAGGCTGGCCTTGCTGTTGACCACGCCGGGGTGGCGGAAGGTGGTGATGGTGGAGTCGGCCGTAGCTTCGGCCGTGTCGGGGGTGGCGGCTTCCTTTTCCTGGCAGCCGGCCACAATGGTGAGGGCCAGGGCCAGGCCGAGCTGGGCCAGGCCCCCGCGGAACGAGAGGTACTTCATGGGTTTTGGTGGGGTTAAGGATGGAGAACAGAAAGGCAAAAACCTACAGCTGATTAGGTGCTGGAAAATGGGAGGTTTTAGCCGGTAAACATCCTTGTGATGAGAGGTTTATTTGCGTAAACGATTACGTAGAAAACTTCCCAAAACCCCAAAAAAACGGCGGCCGGGCCCGTTTTACAGACCCGGAATGCCCTTGCCGCTGAGCAGGCTCTGGCGCCGCACCAGGGCTTCCATAAAGTAGTAGTCGGCGTAGCTCAGGGGCACGTCTACTTCGCTGTTCGAGGGCTTGGCGCCGGTACTGTGCAGCAGCAGGAAGCCGCGGCTGCCGCCGGGCTGGGCCACGTACGATTTGGCCAGGCTCTTCACCATTTTATCAGCCTTGGCGCGGTAGAGCTTGCCGTTCGGGCTGAAGGTGCTCAGCTCGTACAACGCCGAAGCAATGAGGGCGCCGGCCGAGGCGTCGCGGGGCTCGTTGGGCAAGTTCGGCGCGTTGAAGTCCCAGTAGGGAATCAGGTCCTTGGGTAGGTTCGGGTGGTTGAGAATGAAGCGGGCCACGTTTTCAGCCTGCGTTAGGTAAGCCTTGTTCTTGGTTTCGCGGTAGCACATGGTGTAGCCGTACAGCGCCCAGCCCTGCCCCCGCGCCCAGGCCGACTCGTTGGCCGCGCCCTGGTGCGTCGTGCGCTTTACCACCTTGCCCGTCGCCGAGTCGTAGTCCACCACGTGGTAGGAGCTGAAGTCGGGCCGGAAGTGGTTGCGCATGGTCGTGTTGGCGTGGCTCACGGCAATTTTGTAGAACGTGGAGTCGCCGCTAAGCTTGGTGGCGGCGAAGAGCAGTTCCAGGTTCATCATGTTGTCGATGATGACCGGGAAGGCCCACTTCTCGCGGCTGTGGTCCCAGGACAGCAGCGTGCCGACCTTGGGGTAAAACCGGGTGCTGAGCGTGCGGGCCGCCTGCAGGACTACGTCTTTGTAGGCCGCGTCCTTGGTCAGGCGGTAGCCGGTACCGAAGCTGCAGTACACCTTGAAGCCCATGTCGTGGGTGGTGCCGTTAGTTTTCTCGGGCTCAATGTTGGCCGTGAAAATCTTGGCTTCGGTCATCCACTTCGGCTGCCCGCTGAGCTCGTACAAAAACCACAGGTAGCCGGGGAAAAAGCCGCTGGTCCAGTCGCGGGAGGGCACCACAATAAGCTCCCCGGTGGGCGTAAGGCTGCGCGGCGACACCAGCGGGGGCTTGCCCGCGGCGGCCGGTTTCTGGGCTATGGACTTGGGCAATTCCTGGAGCATGGTGGTAGCCTGAGTTTCGGCCAGCCGCACGGTCTTTTTGGTCAGCGCGTCCTGGGCGAAGCTGGTGGTCGAGAGTAAGGTCAGGCCGAGGGTGAGGGCGCGGAAGTGCATGGGCGGGAGGGGTTCGAGGGGAAGTGGAAATCAAAAAACGTCTGTCAGCCTGAGGCGCAGTCGAAGGACCTTGCTCACCTTAGTGACAAACCGGATTAAATGTGAAAAAGGCCTTTGCTGCGCGATAGTAAAGGGCTGGGGGCGTTGGCAGAAGCTATAGTGGGGCAGGGAGGAAGATCCTTGGCAAGGCTCAGGCTGACAGAGAATGGTAGTTAGCAGTGCAGGCGAGATGTCTCGCTGGGCTCGACCTGACGTTCTGTTGGGCACCGTGCTAATTGAGCCAGATGATAGGGTTGCGGACGGGCAGGTTGCGGATGACTTCCTCGACTTCGGGCTGGTGGTCGAGGCGCTGCCAGGTCTGGAGCCACTCGGCTTGCTTGAACTGCACGGCGCCCAGGACCAGGAAAGGCTGGGCCACGGGCCAGTTGTTCCAGTACATGACGTCCTGGGGGAAAGGCCACTTGGTTTTGTCGGCCACGAAGGGGTAGAGGTACTCGATGCCGCGCCGGATGCCGCGGCCGTCGGGCAGCTGGTAGGCGTAGAGGTTGTCGGCCGGAGTGCTCAGAATCTGGCAGATCATGGTCATGGCGTCCAGGTTGAAGAGGGAGTAGCCGTAGGGCTTGGTGCGCTTGGTTTCGAGCGGGAAGCTGCCGTCGGGAGCCATTTGGGTGGGCAGGAGCACCGTTTTGTACCGTTCCCGGCAGAACGAGAGCAGCTCCTGGTTGCCGGTGAGGCGGGCAAAGGCGGCCACTTGCATCACCCAGCAGGTGCCGTGGTTGTTGGGAGCCTTCATTTCGTCCTGGCCGTATTGGTGGGTGGTAAGCCAGGTCAGGTACTGGGCAAACCAGCTTTTGATGCCGGCCACGTCTTCTTGGCCAAAGGCTTTGGCACCCTGCATGACCAGCACGCCCTGGGCTACTTCCATCAATTGAATCGTGTCGATGACGCCGATGCCGCGGCCGGTGAAGCGGCCCTGGATGGCCTGGGCAAAGTGCAGCGAGGGGTTCATCCGCGTGGCCGGGTCCAGGAACCAGGCCCGCAGGTGGAGCAACGCGGCGCGGGCGTACTGCTCGTCGTGGGTGAGCTGGTAGGCCGAGGCCAGGGCCCCGACGATGCGGCTGAAGCGAATCATGGCCTGGCGGTGGGCCGCGAAGTTGGCGGGGTTGGTGAGTCCGTCGCGCTGGACGTAGGGCCCGGCAGGATTCTGCGGGTCGGGCCACCAGTAGTCGCCCTCGGAGAAGAAGTCGTGGGCGGTGCCGGCGCTGCGGGGCGAGGTGCTGGCCGTAACCGTGACGGGTGGCTGCTGCAGGGCCCAGGCGGCCTGGGTGAGAACTTGCTTCCGCAGGGTTTCGACGGCCTGGCGGCGCAGCTTCTTATCGGGTTTGCCCGCGGCTGCTCCCGGCTGCCCGGCTACGGCGTTCAGGAGCAGGAGTAGAATGATAAAAACCGTTTTTCGGGACATGAGAAAGGTCGCTGAAGGAGGGTTACGGGGTGAATAAGTCGTATTTTGAAGTAAATGGCTTATTGTAAAGTGTTGATGAATAGTGGGTTGAGGTGCTCTAATGCTGGGGAAGCCGCCTCGAATCGTGGGAAGGCTCCCGCAAGTGCTGGGAAAGCCCTGGCGAATGGTAGGAAAGCCTCAGCCAATGGTTGAATGCCCTCGGCGAATCGTGAGAAACCCTCGGTAAGCTCTGGTTCGGGGGAGGCAAACTGTGTTATCAGGTGGGCAAGGGGTGTTTTGCTTCGGGCAAACAGGTAAAAAACCAAGGCCAGTGGCCGTTTGCGGTGGCAACAGCAGCGCGCAAGATGTCTCGCTGGGCTCGACATGACGTTCTGGGTCGGAAGCGGCTAACAATCACTATCAATCAATCAATCAATCAATACCAAGTCGGCTTCCAGGCGGATATCGTCGGAGGCGGCGCCGAGCAGGAGGCGGAACTCGCCGGGCTCGGCTATCCATTGGAGGTCGTTGTTGTAGAAGGCGAGTTTGTCGCGGGTGATGGTGAAGGTGAGGGTGCGGCTTTCGCCGGGCTGGAGGCTGACTTTTTGGAAGTCCTTCAGCTCCTTGAGAGGCCGCACGACGGAAGCCACCTTGTCGCGCAGGTAGAGCTGCACCACTTCCTCGCCGGCGCGGCTGCCGGTGTTGGTGAGGGTAAAGCTGACCTGCACGGTTTCGGCCGCCGTCATCCGCGGCTGACTGACTTTCAGGTCGCTGTAGCGGAAGGTGGTGTAGCTCAGGCCGTGGCCGAAGGCGTAGCGCGGGGTGTTGGGCGCGTCGATGTAAGCCGAGCGGTAGCGGATGTTCTGCGGATCGACGACGGGGCGGCCGGTGCTGTATTGCTGGTAGGAAAGGGGAATCTGGCCCATGAGGCGGGGAAACGTGCTGGGCAGCTTGCCGGCGGGGTTGTAGTCGCCGAAGAGCACGTCGGCCAGGGCGTGGCCGCCCTCTGAGCCCGGAAACCAGGCGTAGAGAATGGCGTCGGCCTGGTCGGCCACGGCATTGAAAATCAGGGGCCGGCCGGCAAAGACCACGGCCACAATGGGCTTGCCGGTGGCTTTGAGGGCTTGGAACAGCTCCTGCTGCACGCCGGGCAGGCTGATGTCGGCCCGGGACTTAGCTTCGCCGCTCATGTCCCAGGTTTCGCCCACGCACAGCACAATTACGTCGGCCTGCCGGGCCGTTTCCACGGCTTGCGCGAAGCCGGCCCGGGAGTCGCCGGTAGCCTCGCAGCCTTTAGCGTAGAGCACCGAGGCGTTTTTGCCGGCCCGCTGCCGGATACCTTCCAAGGCGGAGACAATCCGGGTGGTGTCGGCAATGACCGTCCAGCCCCCGGCCAGGTCGCGCTTGGCCTTGGCCAGGGGGCCAATCAGGGCAATTTTGCGCGGGGAACTGAGCGGCAGCGTGTTGCGCTCGTTTTTGAGCAGCACCATGCTTTTACGGGCCACGTCACGGGCGGCCACGCGGTGCTGCGGGTCGCTGAACACCTTCTTTTCGCGCTTGGCGTCGGAGAATTTGTAGGGGTCGTCGAAGAGGCCGAGCTCGAACTTCTTGCGCAGAATGCGGCGCACGGCATCATCGACCAGCGCCACGTCGACCTTGCCCTGCTGCACGAGCTGGGGTAGGGCGTCGAAGTAGGCGTCGTTTTCCATGTCCATGTCGTTGCCGGCGGTAATGGCCTTTTGGGCGGCCTCGCTGACGTTTTGGGCGTAGCCCCAGCTCACCATCTCCCGAATTGAGCCCCAGTCGGACACCACGAAGCCCGGATACTGCCACTGGCCCTTGAGGATGTCGCGCTGCAAATACTTACTGCCCGTGGCAGGCACCCCGTTGAGCGTGTTAAACGAGTTCATGAACGTGGCGGCCCCGGCATCCACGGCGGCTTTGAACGGGGGCAAATACACTTCCCACAATTGCTGGGGGCTCAGGTCGACGGCGTTGTAGTCGCGGCCGGCAATGGCGGCCCCGTAGGCCACGAAGTGCTTGGCGCAGGCCATGACGGCGTCGGTGCCCCCGAGCTTGTCGCCCTGAAAGCCCAGCACCCGGGCCCGGGCAATCTGGGAGCCCAGATACGAGTCTTCGCCGGCCCCTTCCATCACCCGGCCCCAGCGCGGGTCCCGGCCCACGTCCACCATCGGCGCAAACGTCCAGTGGATGCCCGAAGCCGCCGCTTCCCGGGCCGCCACGTGCGCCGATTGGCGGATGGCGGCCATATCCCAGGAAGCGGCTTCGGCCAGAGGCACGGGAAACACCGTCTGGTAACCGTGAATCACGTCGAGGCCAAAGAGCAGCGGAATGTGCAGGCGCGACTTCAGCGCCTCGGCCTGAATGGCGCGGGTATCCGTCACGCCCTTCACGTTCAGCATGGAGCCCACCTGCCCGCCGCGGATCTGGTTGAGCAAATCCGTCTTGCGGGTGCTGGCCGGCCCCGTCAATTCCCGGCCCGAGTACTGGGTGAGTTGCCCGGCTTTTTCCTGAATGGTCATCTGGCCCAGCAGCTCGGTGATGCGCTGCTCAATGGCAGCCGGCGTCAAGGCTTTTTTCTGGGCCCGCGCAGAGGTGCCGGCAGCGAGCAGGGCGGCAGTGAGAAGAAGCGTTTTGGGGAAAGAAAAAAGCATTGAGAGAAGCTGGAAAGGTGCGGGATGCGGGACGAGCGGAGGTATAGAATAGGGTAAAAAAGCCGTCTGTCATCCTGAGCAAAGCGAAGGACCTGCCTTCCCTGAGTGATGAGCTTAACTCAACGTTAGAAGGCCTTCGGTGGCGGCGTAGGGAAGCGCGTGGGGGCGTTGACAGGGGCTTTCGTGGGGTAGGCGAGGAAGGTTCTTCGCTGGGCTCAGGATGACAGGTGGAGGGAGTTACTTGGGCAACATCAGCCCGCGAGATGTCTCGCGTTGCTCGACATGACGTTCTATAGTTGCTTAATTAATACAGCCGCTTTACCTGCAGGCCGTTGAGGATGGTTTCGCCGGTTTGGGGTTGGAAGTCGAGAATAATGCCCCGGCCGTTGCGGGCCGAAACGGGGATTTTAAAGCTGACGGCCTGCAAGGGTGGGAGCGTGGCGGCGGCGCCCAGGTTGGGCAGGGCCGCTACGCCGTTGACCAGCACCGAGAAGGAGCGGCCGGCTTTCGGGGCGGCACCAGAAGCAGCGCCAGTTCCGGCCAGGTTATACACCAGCTGCTCGGCGGCGGGGGCGGCTTCGAGCTCGGCAAAGTGCAGGGTTACTTCGTATTCGCCGTCGGGCACGTCGAGGCGGAACTGGCGCAGGCCCACGCGCTGGGTTTCGTAGAGGGCATCGTAGCTGGTGCCCAGGATGTCACGGTCGGAGCCGTAGGGCAGCCGCTCGCCGGGCAGCTTGTACACCGTGCCGCCCACGTAGCCCCAGCCGCCGGGCGCGTACGCCTGCTCGGGCACCCAGACCTGGTGCAGCTGGGCATCGGAAAAGGTGCGCTGGTCGCCGAGGCTGACGTTGAGCTCGGTGAAGGGCAGCTGGGTGGACGTGAGCTGGGTGGGCAGCAGCTGAAATTCAACGTCGGCCTGGTCTTCCACCGCTTGCCCGGGGGCCTGGGCCCGAATTCGATTCCAGCCATTACCAAACGGCACATTGAACCGAACCACACCAAATTCAGCAGGTTTCGTGCCCAGGTCCCGGCCGTTGACGAGCAGGCGCACGGCGGGCTGGTTGGTGTAGATTTCCACCGGCTGCCGGCAAAACAGCGAATCGGGGCCGGCGGCCGGGCCGCTGCGCAGGTTCCAGCCGCGGCTACCGATGCGCAGGAAGGGCGTTTGGAGCAGGTGGGCCTGGTAGAAATAGTAGGCGTCCTTGGGCTGGCGGTCGGCGGTGAGCAGACTCTTGGTATTCATATGCGGATTGGCTTCCTGCCGCGTTTCGGAGCTGAACTCGGCCAAATTCCACACGGTGCTGCCGGCCACGAAGGGCCGGTCGAGAATGGCTTTGAGGTAAAACTGGTGGTAGGCGTTGGCGTATTCGGTGGTTTTGTCGAAGCGCCGGGGCTGAAAGGAGTGGAGCCGCTCGTCGGAGTCGGCACCGTACTCGGTGACGAGCAGGGGCTTGTCGGGCAATTCGCGGTGGTGGCGGTCGAGGTAGTCGGCAAAGCCCGGCAGCTCGCCCGAGTACCAGCCCTGGTAGAGGTTCCAGCCCACGAGCTGGGGAATTTTGGTCAGGCCCGCTTCCTGGTAGAGCTCAAAGGCCCCGTGGTTGACGCACATCGTGTAGCGGCTGGGGTCTTCGCGCCGGGTCAAATCGTCGAGCTGCTGGGCCAGCTGGTTGACCTTTTTGAGGTAGGCCCGGCCCGGCTCGTTGTCGCGCTTGATGCCTTCGGGCAACCGCAGCAGCACCTCGTTCATGTAGGCCCAGATGATGACCGACGGGTGGTTGAAGCCCTGCCGGATCATCTCGGTTTGCATGGTGCGGCAGTTCTGGAAAAAGCCCTCCGAGTCGGTAATGGCATTCACCACCGGAATTTCCACCGAGGTCAGAATGCCCAGCCGGTCGCAGGCTTGGAGCACGGCCGGGTCCTGGGGGTAGTGGGAGATGCGCAGGAAGTTGCCGCCGAGCTGCTTGAGCAGCTGCACGTCTTTTTCGTGCAGGGCGTCCGGCAGGGCATTGCCCCGGCCTGATACGTCCTGGTGACGGTTAGTGCCGATGAGCTTGAGCGGCTGCCCATTCAGGAAAAACCCCTGGGCGGCATCAAACCGAAACCAGCGCAGCCCCAGCGGATTCACTAACTCGTCGAGTTGAGCTTTACCTTCGGAAATAGTCGACACCACGCGGTACAAATACGGGTCCGTGGGCGACCATAAGTGGGGCTGCTTGAGCTGCGGCAGCGGCTGGCGGAAGCGGCGGTTTTCCCCGGCTTTCAGCGTCAGGGAAGTTTGCTGGCGGACCACGGTTTTGCCCGCCGCATCCAGCACCTGGGTCAGCAACGTCAGCTTGCGCGCCGTAGCTGACTCATTGCTCAGCGCCCCGCTCAGCACCACTTCCGCCGCATCCTTCGACACGGTGGGCGTGGTGAGGAAGGTGCCGTTGGAAGCGTAGTTGTCGAGGTCGAAGTGCACGGGACTGGCGGCCACTAGGTATACGTCGCGGTAAAGGCCGCCGAAGAAGGTGAAGTCGGCCGAAAGGGGCGGAATGTCCACGTTGTGGCGGTTCGAGAGCTTGACCAGCACCTGGGCCGAAGCCGGATTGGGGCCGTCGAACTTGATAAACTGGCTGACCGGGAAACTGAAGGCCGTGTAGCCGCCCGCGTGCCGGCCGGCCAGCTGCCCGTTCACGTACACCTCGGCCTCCTGGTTGGCGCCTTCGAAGTACAGATACACCCGCTTCTGCTGCCATTCGGCCGGCACCTGCAGCGTTTTGCGGTACCAGCCCGTGCCCCGGTAGTAGCCCGGCTCATCGTCGAGCACGTCGGCGGCATTCCAGGTGTGGGGCAGGCTGACTTTCTCCCAGCCCGTAGCCGCCGCAACGGAGGCTGCGGTGCTTTCGGCGGCGTCCTTGCGAAACAGCCAGTTGGAGTTAATTGACTGCGTGATGCGCTGCTGCGCGGCGGCTGGCAAGGCCAGCAGCAAAATCAAAAGCAGGCAGCGGAGCAGTTGTTTGAGCATTGGTATTAGGGTGTAGAGGCGCGTATTCGCGTCTCAATCGTTGCTGACATTGTTATAAACCAAATCCTTTGGGCGCGAGTCGTTCAAGCAGGCGACGCGAATACGCGTCGCCACACCGGGCTATTACAGGTTTAATACCACTGCCGGCAGCCCGGGCGACTGAACGGCCACGCTGGTTTGGCCGGGCGTGGCTTGGAGGCGAATGATGGCCCGGCCGTTGTAGGCCTGCACCTTGCGGGAGCCGCTGCTGGTGCCCAGGTTGTCGAGCAGCTGGCCGGCGCCGGCCAACGAGAATTCCAGCCAGTTGGCCGCGTCCAGGCACTGCACGCCCTGAGCGTCGTAGAGCTTGGCTTCCACGGTGGTCAGGCCGTTGGAGTCGGCTACTTTTTCCAGGGTGAGCTTGGTGGGCTTACCCCATTTCTGGGTCTGGTAGCGGAAGCTGATTTCGTCCTGCACCGTTTGCTTGCCTTGGCGGGCCACGACTTTCACCTGGTTCTGACCCGCCACGAACGGCACGTTCCAGTGCAGGCCGGCGGCGGGGAAATCCTGGCTGTTGCGCTGCTTGCTGCCGTAGCTTTTGCCGTTCACGAATAGCTCGGCCTGCTCGCAGTTGGAGTACACTTTGACCATTTTCAATTCGCCCTCGTCGCCCCAGCGCACGGGCCAGCCGTGGCCGTAGATGTGGGCCATGGGCTGGGGCGTCCAGTACGACTGAAACACGTAATACGCCTCTTTCGGGGTGAAATCCCGCTCTACCACGCCCTTCTGGTTCATGTAGGGCACGGGGTTGTCGGGGCGCACGGGCGTGCTAAAATCCTTGAAGGGCCAGTACGCCGCCCCGCTTAGCCAGGGCATGGTTTCCTGCTCTTTCAGGTGCCAGTCCACCAGGTTGCAGAGGTAAGTTTCGCTCCAGTCGCCGTCCTTGGATACCCGGGCGCTGCCGCCGAACAGGGAGGCGTCGCCGGACCGCTCGTCGGCGCCTTGGCCGGCCGTTATTTTGGCCAGGGCGTTGTCGGGGTTTTCGCTGTGGCGGCCGGCGTGCGAGTCGCCGCCCCACTCCACGTGCAAAAAGCGCTTGACGCCCTCAAACTCCTTGCGGCTGGTTTCCTTGTACTCGGTGTAAATGCCGCGGTACCAGCCGGCCCAGATGGAGGGCGAATACACGTCGACGATGTCCTTGCAGAAGTCGCAGCGGCGGATGGCGGTGTAGCGGGAGGCGTCGAGCTGGTGCGACAGGTCGTTGAGCTCCGTCATGAAGGCCCGAATCTTCTGCTTGTCGAACTCGGGAAAGTCGCCGGGCCAGTCGTTTTCGTTGCCCAGGCCCCAAATGATGATGCTGGCGTGATTGTAGTGCTGGGTTATCATGTTGCGCAGCATGCGCTTGGCCTGCTGCTGGTACACGGGCCCGCCCAGGCCACCGCGGCACCACGGAATTTCCTCCCACACGGTGATGCCCAGCGAGTCGCAGAGGTTGAGCACGATGCGCGACTGTTGGTAGTGGCCCAACCGGATGAAGTTGACGCCCATGCGCTTCATCATCACCATTTCCTGGCGGATCATGGGCTCGGTCATGGCCGCCGCCACGCCGGCGTGGTCTTCGTGGCGGTGGGTACCGCGCAAGAGCAGGCGCTTTCCGTTGAGCATAAACGGCCCGTGCTCCACGAATTCGATGTGACGGAATCCGACCTTTTCACTCTGCTGGTAGGCCTCCGGGCCCGTGCCCACCGTGACCTGCACGGTGTAGAGCTGGGGCGCGTCGGGCGACCAAAGCCGGGGGCTTTTTACCGCGAATTTGGGCAAATCCAGCTCGCCCGGTTTGGTAGCGAGGGTGCCTTTAAACTGCGCTACCGGCTTGCCGCGCGGGTCGAGCAAACGTACGGAGTAGGGTGCGGAGCCGCTGCCTACAGTTTCCGGCAAAACGGCTTTCACCGTGAGCGTGCCCGCCTTGCCGGCCCTGTCGACCTCGGCTTTGGCACTGAGCTGGCTCAAGGCCACGGCCGGCTGGTACTGGAGGTTCACGTAGCGGTACAACCCGCCGTAAATGTTGAAGTCCGACAAGTCGGACGGTATCATTTCCAGGTCGCGCGTGTTGTCGCAGCGGATGCTGAGCGGAATCTGGCCTTTGAACTGCTTCTGGTAAGCTTCGGTCTTTTGAAAGTCGGCTATGGCCTGGGTCACATCCACCGCCCACTCGTCGTAGCCGCCCACGTGGCTGCCTACTTTGGTAGTATGAATGTAGACGTCCGTTTTCTGGCCGGCGCCCTCGAAGTGCAGCAGAGTCCGGCCGCCCGCGTAGGGGTTTTGCACCGTGAGCTGGGTGCGGTACCAACCGGGGCCCTGGTAGTAATTCACATCGGGGTCCACGGCATCCTGGGCGTTAAAGCAGTGCGGCAGCGTCACCCTCTCCCACAACGGGACGCTTTCGGGGTTACCGGCACCCACGGGCCGCACTGCTTCCCACACGCCCCCCAGATCCTGGCGGACGAATTCCCAATTCGTAATCAGCCGCTGCCGGCGCTGCCCGAAAGCAGGTTGCAGGCAAAGCAGCAGCAGAAAAACGAGTATTAACTTTTTACTTCTCACTCTGGTGTTATTCAGTATCAGGCTTGGTGGCGTGCTAGAGCTAGAAAGCTAGTTTCCCTCCTCAGCTGGGGAGGGGCTAGGGGTGGTTGAAACGGCAGAACGACTTTTAAGACCTAGCTCTAAAATCATTTTGACGGGGGCAACCACCCCGCCCTTCGGGCATCCCTCCTTATCTAAGGAGGGGTGCCCGAGCAGACTTCTAGGATTGTAATCCTCTCCGAATACCCAACTCCAGGCCGCGGAGCTCGGCTAGGCCGCGCAGGCGGCCAATGGCGGAGTAGCCGGGGTTGGTTTTCTTGTGTAGGTCGTCGAGCATCTGGTGGCCGTGGTCGGGGCGCATGGGCAGGCGGCGCTGGCGCTGCTGCATCACCAGTACCAGCTCCCGCATCACGCCGTACATATCCACGTCGCCTTCGAGGTGGTTGTCCTCGAAAAAGTCGCCGTCGGCATTGCGGCGGGTGCTGCGCAGGTGGATAAAGTTGATTCGGTCGGCAAACTGGCGCACCATGGCGGGCAGGTCGTTGTCGGGGCGCACGCCGAAGGAGCCGGTGCAGAAGCACAGCCCGTTGCTGGGCGAGGGCACGGCTTCGAACAAGGCCTGCACGTCGGCGGCGGTGCTCACTACCCGCGGCAAACCCAGAATGGGGTAAGGCGGGTCGTCGGGGTGAATAACCAGGTTGACGCCGCTGGCTTCGGCCACCGGCACTACTGCTTGCAAAAAGTGAATCAAATTAGCCCGCAGCCGCGCCGCATCGATGTTCTGGTAGGCATCCAGGGCCGCTTGGAACTGAGCCAGCGTGAAGCTTTCCTCCGAGCCGGGCAGGCCGGCAATGATGTTGCGCTGCAAGAGCTGCCGCTCGGCTTCGCTCATGCCCTCGAAGCGGCGGCGGGCCTTGGCCAGTTCATCGTCGGAGTACTCCTGCTCGGCCCCGCGGCGCTGCAGCTGCAACACGTCGAAAGCGACAAAGGCGGCCCGCTCGAAGCGCAGGGCCCGGGAACCGTCCTCGACCTCGTAGCTCAGGTCGGTGCGGGTCCAGTCGAGCACGGGCATGAAGTTGTAAGTTACCGTGCCGATGCCGCAGGCGCCGAGGTTGCGCAGGCTTTCCTTGTAATTCTCGAGGTAAGCTTCGAAGCCTGCCGCCTGGGTTTTGATGGCCTCGTGCACCGGCACGCTTTCCACCACGCTCCAGCGCAGGCCGGCTTGTTCAATTACGGCTTTGCGCTGCTCAATTTCGGCCACTGGCCACACCTGCCCATTCGGAATATGGTGCAGGGCCGTCACCACGCCCGAGCAGCCGGCCTGGCGGATATCGGCCAGGCTGACCGGGTCTGCGGAGCCAAACCAGCGCATGGTTTGCTCCAGGGCGTATTGCTTGTTTTGTTCCATCGTCTTGTTGGGTTAAACGCCGCCAAAGATGGAAAAACCGCCGTCCACGCAAATCATGGAGCCGGTGACGAAGCGCGACGCGTCGCTGAGCAGCCACACCAGGGCGCCCTTGAGCTCGTCGGGGTGGCCGAAGCGCTTGAAGGGCGTCTGCCGGATAACCAGCTCGCCGCGGGCCGTGAAGCCGCCGTCGGGGGTGGTGAGCAGGCTGCGGTTTTGCTCGGTCAGAAAGAAGCCGGGCGCCAGGGCATTCATGCGCAGCTTGTCGCCGTAGCGGTTGGCCATTTCCACCGCAAACCACTGGTTGTAGCAGTCCAGGGCCGCTTTGCCCATGTTGTAGCCCAGCACCTTGGTAATGGCCCGCTTCGAGTTCATCGACGAGATGTTGACGATGCTGCCCCGCTCAGACTCGGCAATGGCCTCGCCAAACACCTGGGTGGGCAGAATGGCGCCCCACAGGTTGAGCTCCATTACCCGCTTCATGCCGGCCAGGTTCATCTTAAACACGTCTTCCTCGGGGGCCAGCACGCCGTCGGCCCCGTTGCCGCCGGCCGCGTTAACCAAGCCGTCGATGCGGCCAAACGTCTGCATCATCAGTTGGCAGGCGGCCCGCAACTGGTCTTCCTCCAGCACGTCGGCTACCAGGGCCAGGGCCCGGCCCCCGTTGGCGTTGATGGCCATAGCCCGCTCGTGCGCCACCTCGGCATTGCGGCCCAGGATGCCCACCGTGCCGCCGGCCTCCACGATGCCGTCCAGAAATGATTGGCCCAGAATCCCGGTGCCGCCGGTGACGACGATTACTTTATCCTGCAGGGAAAAATTCTCACTCATGTGCTTCGAAAAATGGACGCGGCCACCGCCACGCCACTGGAATTTTAAATGTTTTCAACGTCTGTCATCCTGAACATTCTGCGTAGCAAGCAGAGGTAACGCGGTGTGAAGGACTTTCCTCACCTGATTGATAAAGCCCATGCAATGTGAAGTCCTTTGTTTCTGCTGCGGAGAAAGGCTTTGCTACATGGGCACTGAGCCGTAGCGGGATAGGGGAGGAAGGTCCTTCGCAAGGGCTCAGGATGACAGTTTAAACAGCGAAGACCGAGTTGCTTTAAATAGCCCAGGGGGTACGGACAAAGTCCGGGTACTGGGCAAAAACCTGGTCGGCGCGCAGCTGGGGAAACTCCGGGCTGGCACGGTTGTAAATGGTCAGAATGGCGTTGTTGCCCGCGGGTACGGCGTCGGGGCGCTCCATCTGCTTTTCCTTGAGCAAATAAGGCCGGAACCAGGCCACGGCCTGGCTCAGGCTGCGGCCTTCGGGGCTGGTGTAGTGCCACAAATCGACGCCGGCCCGGGGGGCCAGTACGGCCAGCTGCAGCCAGCCCTGCAGGTTCATGCTCACGTAGTTCCAGGGCCGGGTGCGGGCCAGCTCCAGGGGCTGGGAACCGTCGGCGGCAAACTGCACCGGCAGCCGGGGCAGGGTGTGGGTTTCCAGGGTGCGGCGGGCCAGCTCCTGGTTGCCAATGAACAGGGCGAAGTCGACAACTTGCACGTCGTGAAACGTGCCGTGGTTGTTCTTGTTCTGGCCTTCTTCCTGCCCGATTTTGCTCGTCGTGAGCCACTGCGTGTACTGCGCATACCAGCTCTTCAGGTCCTTTACCAAGGCCGGTGTCACGCTTTTGCTGCCGCTAAGCAACGCCAGAGCATCGGGGATGTAGACCAGGTGGCGGCTTTCGATGATGCCGAAGCTGCGTCCGTCGTTGGTGCCCGGAATGCCCTGGCCAAAGTTCAGGTTGGGATTCATGCGGGTGGCCGGGTCCAGAAACCAGGTGCGCAGTAGTTGGGCGGCGTGAGTAGCGTATTTCTCGTCCCGGGAGAAGTAGTAGCCCAGGGCCAAATCCTTCACGTCGTGGCAGAGGGCGGCCAGATTTTCGTCGTCCTTCAGCTCCTTGGTTTCGGGGTTTACCAGGCCGTCTTTCTGCAGGTAGGGCTTACCGTCGGGCTTGCTGGGGTCGGGCCACCAGTAGGGCGCCTGCGAAATGTAGTCGTGCTTGTCGCCGCTGGGCGGCACGCGTTGCTTGCTGGTCACGGTGTAGGGGCCGCGCTGCAGGGCCTGGTTGGCCTTACTGAGCAGGCTCTTCACCTGTTGGACTTCGGCGGGACTGCCTTGCTGGTAGGCAGTTTTGTATGTGACCAGGGCGTTAGGGTCGAGCAGCAGGAAGGGCGTCACCGGGGCCGCCTGCGCGGCCCCGGCTAGTGCTAGAAGTATCGCCCCCACCAGCATTCCAAGCCACGGCTTGTTGAGTGTGCGCATTAGTTGTAGCCCGGGTTTTGGGTCAGGTTGGTGTTGAGAATCAGCTCGGGCTGCGGAATCGGGAAGAGGAAATACCGGTCGTCGATGTCGCGGTTGAAGACGGCCTTTTCGCGCTGCTTCAGGCGGTTGAGGCGCACCAGGTCAAACCAGCGGTGGCCTTCCTGCACCAGCTCCCAGCCCCGCTCTCGCACCAGCAGATCCACGAAGGCGTCTTTGGTCGTCACCTTGGAAGCTGGAATCGGGGCCAGACCGGCCCGCACCCGCACGGCGTTGATGCCCTGGTACTTGGTCGGGTCGGCGGCGTTCAGCGCGTTCAGGGCTTCCGACTGCAGCAGCAGAATGTCGGCGTAGCGGGTAATCAGGTAGTTGGTGCGGGCGTCGTTGCCAATGCGCTTCTCGTCGCGGAACTTGTTGAAGTAGTAGCGCGGCAGGACAGTGGAACCGGCCTGGTTGCTGATGTTCCAGGCCCGGCGCACGTCGTTGGTGGCGTAGGAGCGTACCAGGCTGTCTTCCACCGTGAAAGTGCCCAGGCCCTGCAGCTGCGAGGGCAAAAACTGGCGCACGATGATGCTGCCCGTGTTCGGGGGCAAATCAAACTGGATGGAGAAGATGTGCTCGGGGCCGTTTTCCTTGTCGGGGTTGAATACGTCGCCGTACACGGGTAGCAGGCTGTAGAGCTTGGAGCTGATTACCCGGTTGCAGGCGTCGAGGCCGCTCTGGTTGTCGCCGCTCTGAGCGGCTTTGGTCGTGGCGCGCGTCAGATACACCTTGGCCAGCAGGGCCGTGGCGGCTCCGCTGCTCGCCCGGCCTTTCTCGCCGGCCGCAATTTTGTCTTCGGGGTAGCAGTTGGCCTCGGCAAACTTCAGGTCTTCAATGATTTGCTCGTAAACCTGGGCCAGGGGCGTGCGGGTGGGGCGTAGGTCGTCGTTGGGACCTTTCACCGTGGCCAGCACCAGGGGCACGTCGCCGAAGCAGCGCACCAGGTCGAAGTAGCCCATGGCGCGCAGGAAGCGGGCATTGCCCACGATGTTGTTGCGGCGGGTCACGTCCATGCCAATGCCGGGCACCTTCTCGATGACGTCGTTGGCCCGGTTAATCATGCGGTAGGTGTTGGTCCACCAGCTGTTGATTTCGGTGTTGGTCGAGGTGAAGGTGAAGCGCGAGAGCTGGGCCCGCTCGTCGGTGCTGGAACCCACGCGGATGAGCTCGGCGGGCAGCTCGGTGATCTGCCAGCCGGTGCGGCCGAAGTAGGTTTGGGGCAGCAGGGCGTTGAACACGCCGTTAAGGCCGGCCACGGCGTCGCCTTCGGTTTTGTAGAAATTTTCGCTGGCCAAAAAGGAGTAGGGCTCCTCTTCCAGGAACTTCTCGCAGGAACCCAGGCTCAAACCCAGGGAAAGCAAGCCGATAAATAGGAGGGACTTTTTCATATCAGGTGGGAGTGCTGCAGGAGGTGAGGATTAGAAGCCAACTTTGATACCGGCCGTGAAGCTGCGGGTGCTGGGGAAGGCGTTGTAATCGGTGTTCAAACTCAGGTTGTCGTTGCCGAAGGAGTTGACTTCGGGGTCGTAGCCGCTGTAGTCGGTCAGGGTCACCAGGTTCTGGGCCGTGACGTACACGCTGGCCTGGCGCAGCACTTTGCTGAACTTGGGCAGGGTGTAGCTCAGGGTCACGGTTTTGAGACGCACGAAGCTGCCGTCTTCCAGCACGTCGCTCACGATGCCGGTGCTGCGACGGATGGTGCTACCGGCCCGGGGAATGTTCGTGTTGGGGTTGTCGGGCGTCCAGCGGTTTACCACCGTCTTGAGCTTGTTGGTGGTCGTGATGCCCGACTCCAGCTCGTAGCGGTTCAGGTTGAGCACGTCGGTGCCCTGCACGCCCTGGATAAAGATGTTGAGCGAGAAGCCGCCCGCGCTGAAGGTGTTGGTCAAGCCGTAGATAAAGTCGGGCTGGGCCCGGCCGATAATCACCCGGTCGGCGGCCGTAATGGCTTTGTCGCCGTTCTGGTCCACGTAGCGCGGGTCGCCGGGGCGCACCCCGGTACGGCCGGCCGCCTTGATTTCGTCGTCGCTCTGCCAGAGGCCGTCGAACTGGTAGCCGTAGAACGAGCCGATGGGCTCACCCTCGCGCAGGATGCTGGTATTGCCCAGGCCCGCGCCCACAAACAGGCTGGAGCTGGAGGCACCCACCGGCAACTCCGAAACGCTGTAGAGGTCAAGCACCTTGTTGCGGTTGAGCGAGAAGTTCAGGTTGGTTTTCCAGCCGAACGTCTTGGTGTCGAAGTTGGTGGTATTCACGGCCAGCTCGAAGCCCTTGTTTTCGACGCTGCCCGCGTTCAGGTAAATGTTGGGGTAGCCGGTGGTGCGGGGCGTGGCCACGCGCAGCAGCAGGTCGGTGGTTTTCTTGTAGTAGGCGTCGGCCGTAATGGAAACCCGGTTTTCCAGGAAAGCCAGGTCTACGCCCACGTTGCTGGCCGCCGTCGATTCCCAGCGCAGGTTGGGGTTGCCGATGTTGAGCGGCTCGAGGCCCACCAGCCGGGCGCTGCCCGAAGCGTAGGCGTCGGCCCCGTACTGGGCCAAGGACTGGTAGTTGTCGATTTCCTGGTTGCCGGTCACGCCGTAGCCCAGGCGCAGCTTCAGGTCGGTCAGCGCGGTCAGGTCCTTCATAAACGGCTCGTCGATGAGGCGGTAGGCAAAGGCAGCCGAGGGGAAGTAGCCCCACTTGTTGTTTTTGCCGAAGCGCGAGGAGCCGTCGGCCCGCATCGTCACGGTAAAGAGGTACTTCTCGAACAGCCGGTAGTTGACGCGGCCAAAGTAGGAGGCCAGCGCGTTGGAGTTGCGGGTCGAAGTCGGCGTGCCCACGTTGGCGGCTATCGAGAGGTTATCGGAGCCCAGCGTGTTGGTGAAGAAGTTGGTGCCGCTCGCGCCAAACTGGTTGAAGTAGAACTTCTGCTCCGAAATACCCACCACCACGTTCAGGGCGTTGTTGGGGTTGAGCTTCTTGTCGTAGGTCAGCGTGTTTTCATTCAGCCAGCTGTAGCGGTTGCTCTGCACCCGGCTGGCCGAGCCCCCGTTGAGGCGCCCCAAAAACACGTCGGAGGGCCGGAATACGTCGGTTTGCTGGTTGTTGTAGTCCAGGCCCCCGCTGATGCGCAGCGTCAGGCCGGGCAGCAGCTCGTAGTTGGCCGCCACGTTGAGCAAGCCCCGGGCCGTGTTGCGGCGGTCCTTCACTTTCTCGGCGAAAGCCACCGGGTTGCCCACGTCTTCCACGAAGGGCTGGGGCGTGTTGGAGTAGGTGAAGTTGCCGTTTTCGTCGCGCACCGGGTTGATGGGGCTAAAGCGCAGCGCGTCGAGCAAGGCGCCGCCGAAGGAGCCACCCTGGGAGTTCACAAAGGCCCGCTTCTCGAAGGTGCCGGCCAGTTGGCTCGAAAAATTGAAGCTGAGCTTGGAGTTGATTTTCTTGTCGAGGTTGAGGCGCACCGTGCCGCGCTTGAAGCCCGAGTTGATGATGATGCCTTCCTGGTCGAAGAAGTTGAAGCTCAGGTTGTAGCGCGTTTCCTCGGTGCCGCCGTTAAAGCCCAGCTGGTAGTTGCTCAGGCGGGCCGGGCGCAGAATGGCGTCCTGCCAGTCGGTACCCTCGCCCATGGCCGCAATCTGCTCGTCGGTATACACCGGCGTGGTGCTGGGGGCCACCGGCGGGTTCACCTCGTTGAGGTAGCGCGCAAATTCCGGCGCGTTCATCAGCTCGTACTTGTGGCGCACGATCTGCACGCCGGTGTACGCTTCGGCATTGATGGTGCCCTTGCCCACCTTGCCTTTCTTGGTAGTAATCAGCACTACCCCGTTGGCACCGCGGGAGCCGTAAATAGCGGTAGCCGAGGCGTCTTTGAGCACCTCGATGCTCTCGATGTCGCTGGGGTTGATGGAGTTCAGGTCGCCGGCGCCGGGGAAGCCGTCCACCACAAACAGGGGCTCGTTGCCGGTGTTGATGGAATTGGTACCCCGAATGCGGATGGAAACGTTGCCGCCCGGCTCCGAATTCGTTTGTGTAACCTGCACGCCGCTCACCCGGCCCTGCAGAATCTGGTCGGCGCGGGCAATGGGAGTTTCGGCCACCTGCTCAGCCGAAATGGAGGCCACCGAGCCGGTGATGTCGCGCTTGCGCTGGGTGCCGTAGCCTACCACCACTACGTCGTTGAGCTCGGTGGTTTTCTCGCGCAGCTGCACCGTGGGCACCGTGCCGTTGTCGCCCACCCGGGCCTCAAACGGCTCGAAGCCAACGAAGGAGAAAACCAGCGTGGGGTTGCCGTCGGCCGGCAGGGGCAGGCTGAAGCGGCCGTCGGGGTCGGTGGCCGTGCCGGTAGTGGTGCCCTTGATAACGACCGACACGCCCGGCAGCGGCGTCCGGTCGGTGGCGTTGAGCACCTGGCCGGTTACTTGGCGGGTTTGGGCGAAGGCCGGCAGGCTTACGGCCACGGCCAGCGGCACCAGAATGGGTAGGATTTTTTGCATGATGTGTGCGGCTTTGGGGGGAATCAGAGCGGTAATCTCTGCAAAGTCCGCGGGCATAAAATGCGTTACCCTCAGGTTTATTTACGTAAACGTTTACGGAACTTATCCAGGCGCACTCACCATTAGGTGAGTGAGGCTATACCAACTAGATGAATGGATATATATCTGATATATAGATAGATAAGTATTGCTGTGGAGCCGTCAGAACAGTAGGCTGGATTGGTTATAATGAAGGCTAAAAGTGAAAATGTTACGTAAAACAATGGCGAAGCCCGGGGCTGGGCCGGAGCGGGTTTCGTTCCCAGAACCAACCTGCCTAGATTGAGCCATGAAACCCATCAATCTGAAAAAGCTCGCGCAGGAGTTGAACCTGTCGGTGGCCACCGTGTCGCGGGCGCTGAACGACCGGTACGACATTTCGCAGGGCACCAAAGACCGGGTGCGGGCCCTGGCCAACAAGCTCAACTACGAGCCCAATCCCTACGCCAGCAGCCTGCGGCGCCAGAAAAGCAAGACCATCGGGGTGGTGATTCCCGAAGTGGCCAACCACTTTTTTTCCTTGGCCATTAACGGCATTGAGGAAGTGGCCCGCCACAATAATTACCACGTGCTGATTTACCTGACCCACGAGGATTACCAGCGGGAGCTGGCCATGGCCCGCCTGCTGGCCAGTGGGCGGGTGGATGGGGTGCTGCTGTCGGTGGCTAGCGAAAGTGCCGACTTTGCCCACCTGGAGTTTCTGCGGGAGCGGGGCATTCCCATCGTGTTCTTCGACCGGGTCTACGACGAGATGCCCACGGCCAAGGTCACTACCGACGACTACGAAAGCGGCTACCGGGCCACCGAGCACCTGCTCGACGCCGGCTGCCGCACCGTGGCTCACCTCACCGTGTCGCAAAACCTGTCCATCAGTCGGCGCCGCAAGGAAGGCTACATCCAGGCCCTGGCCGACCGCCGCATAGCCTACGACGAAAGCCTGGTGCTGGTGGCCCAGGAAACCAAGGCCCAGGACATCCACCAGATTCAGCAACTGCTCACCGCGCGGCCCGACGTCGACGGGATTTTTGCCGCCGTCGAAAGCCAGGCGACGAGCAGCTATGAGGCTTGCCGCAACCTAGGCCGCGCCATTCCCGAGGACATCAAGATCATCGGTTTTTCCAACCTCGAAATTGCCTCCCTGCTCCAGCCGGCCCTGACCACCATCACCCAGCCGGCCTACTCTATTGGAAAGGAAGCGGCCAAAATTCTCTTCCAGGCCATCAGTAAAAACCGGGTTATTTCGCCGGCCCAAAGCCTGGTGCTCAACTCGGAGCTGGTCGTGCGGGCCTCGACCACCAGGACCCCGTAAGCGCCCGGACCCGCGGCCTGAGACAGCCCCAACTTTGGTGGTTATACGCTTACGTAACACGTGATTCAGACCGGCATTTGATTCTGTAACATGGCTTTTACAGAGTCTGAAGCCATTTTTTAACGCTGCTGCGCCCAGTCAGCGGGAGTTGAGCAACGTAGCTCAGCTCCCGCTGGCCGGAGTGCGGCGGTGGGGCTGCGGCTGACAAATGACTGCAGTAGCGGCTGACTACGGGCTCTGAAAAAAGACTTGGTATGCCCGGTAAACACAGGATAAATTGGCTACCCGGGTCCGGGCAATTATGGCTTAGGCGGGTGAGGTAGGCTCAGCCGGGGCGCAACTATTTAGGCAGTGAGCAAAGGCTATATAAAGTGTCGAGGTGAGGTGGAAAAACGGAAGCGGCATGGGTTCGTCTTCCCAATTTTTGGCTGTTCGGACTAGAACAGCCTGATTGCCAAGCGGCCGGGCGTAGTTCGCCAATTATCCAGGGCCGCCTGCTTGCCTGGGCTGCTGAAAAGCTGTTACTTACTAGTAGAAAACACCCCATTCCAGCCCCCGGGCCTGGGGCGAAGAGGCCCGCTCGGCGGGCCAGAACCCGGCCCGTGCCACCTGGTAGCCAGCCTCGAAATTGGCCCGAAATCAGGCCGCACCCCCGTGTTTTCCCGCCGCTATCCGCGTGTTGTAGGCTTCGAGTTCGGTTTTGCTGAGCCACCACGCGGGGCGCATTCCATTCCCTTCGAATTGTATTTCCGGTTTGTCAACCGCCGTCGGGCCCTTTCGCCGCCGGTGGCTGAAGCGTGAGCTGACGACCAGAGCCGGGCCGAGCTGGCTCGACGGATAGATAACAACGAAAAGCCGTGAAAAACCGGGCTGAGTAGCTGTGGCTGGTGGTGTTTTCAATTCCCTACTTCTTCTTTTCCCATGAAACGTACTTTTCGTACCACCGTGCTATTGTCGCTGGGGCTGCTGCTGAGCCCCGCGCTGCACGCCCAGAAAGCCGCCCGCGCCGCTGCTTCGGCCACGGCCCCCGATGAGCAGAAAATGCAGCGGTTTATCGACGACCTGATGAGCAAGATGACGCTGGAGGAAAAAATCGGCCAGCTGAACCTGATAACCGTGGGTTTCGACGTGACCGGGCCCGTGGTCAGCAAGGACGTGGACGTGAATATCCGCAAGGGCCTGGTTGGGGGCGTGTTCAATACCTACACGCCCGTGGCCGCCCGCAAGCTCCAGAACATGGCCCTCAAGGAGTCGCGCCTGCACATTCCGCTCATGTTTGGCTACGACGTCATTCACGGACACCGCACCATTTTCCCGATTCCGCTGGGGCTTTCCGCTTCCTGGGATATGGCCGCCGTGGAGCGCAGCGCCCGGGTGGCGGCCGAGGAATCGGCGGCCGACGGGCTGCACTGGGTATTTTCACCGATGGTGGACATTGCCCGCGACCCGCGCTGGGGCCGGGTAGCTGAAGGCGGCGGCGAAGATCCGTACCTGGGCTCCCAGATTGCGCGGGCCATGGTGCGCGGCTACCAGGGCACCGACCTGAGCCAGAACAACACCGTCATGGCCTGCCTTAAGCACTTTGCCCTCTATGGAGCCGCCGAGGCCGGGCGCGACTACAACACGACCGACATGAGCCTGGCGCGCATGTACAACGAGTATCTGCCGCCCTACAAAGCCGCCATTGAAGCCGGCGTGGGTTCGGTGATGAGCTCCTTCAACGATATCAACGGTATTCCGGCCACCGGCAACAAGTGGCTGCTGACCGACCTCTTGCGCAAGCAATGGGGCTTCAAGGGCTTCGTGGCTACTGACTATACCGCCATTCCGGAGATGATAAACCACGGCGTGGGCAACGAGGCCCAAGTATCGGCCATGGCCCTCAACGCCGGCGCCGACCAGGACATGGTGGGCGAGGTGTACCTGCGCAACTTGGCCCAAAACCTCAAAGATGGGACTGTGAAGCAGGAAATCATTGATGCCTCGTGCCGCCGCATTCTGGAGGGCAAGTACAAGCTCGGCCTGTTTCAGGACCCCTACCGGGGCGTGAGCGAGAAGCGGGCCAAGGCCACGCTGATGAAAAAGGAGTTTCTCGACGATGCCCGCGCTATTGCCCGCAAAAGCTTCGTGCTGCTCAAAAACGATAACAACGCCCTGCCCCTGAAAAAGGCGGGCACTATTGCCCTCGTGGGCCCCCTGGCTACCCGGCAGCACGATTTGCTGGGCAACTGGAGCGCCGCTGGCGACTGGAAACAGGCCGTGTCAGTAGAGCAGGGCATCCGCAACGTGGCTGGTAGCGGCGTGAAAATCGTGACGGCCCAGGGCGCCAACATCACCGATGACCAACTCCTGGTGGACCGCCTCAATGCCTTCGGGGGGGCGCTGACTCCGGACAAGCGCAGCTCGGCCGACATGATTCAGGAGGCCGTGCAGGTAGCCCAGGGTGCCGACGTGGTAGTCGCCGTGGTGGGCGAGTCGCAGGGCATGACGGGGGAAGCCGCCAGCCGCGCCGATATCGGCCTGCCCGGCCAGCAGCTGGAGCTGCTCAAGGCCCTGAAGAAAACCGGTAAGCCCCTGGTAGTAGTGCTCATGAACGGCCGTCCGCTGACCCTGAACTGGGAAAACCAGAACGCCGACGCCATTCTCGAAACCTGGTTTGCGGGTACCCAGGGCGGCAACGCCATTGCCGACGTGCTGTTTGGGGCCTACAACCCTTCGGGCAAGCTTACTATTACCTTCCCGCAGTCGGTGGGGCAGGTACCGCTCTACTACAACCACAAAAGCACCGGCCGGCCCTTCGGCGGGCAGCAGCTCGACAAGTATAAGTCGCGCTACCTCGACGTGAGCAACGAGCCGCTCTACCCGTTTGGCTACGGCCTGAGCTACACTACCTTCAGCTACTCCAAGCCCGAGCTGAGTGCCAGCACCATGAGCCTGGGCGGCGCCCTGGACGTGAAAGTAACCGTGAAAAACACCGGCAACTACGACGGCGAGGAAGTGGCCCAGCTGTACGTGCGCGACGTGGCCGGCTCGGTGTCGCGGCCGGTGCGGGAGCTCAAGGGCTTCCAGAAAGTGCTGCTCAAAAAGGGCGAGAGCCGCACGCTCACCTTCCACCTGACCACCGACGACCTCAAGTTCTACAACAACGACCTGCAGTGGGTGGCCGAACCCGGCGCTTTCCAGGTGTTTGTAGGCCCCAACTCCCGCGACACCCAGGAGGCCAGCTTCACGCTGACGAGCGGCTCGGCGGCCAACTAAGTCCGGTGTCGTTCCGCCCGGTAGAAAATCATAACGACCGTCAAGCCGAGCGCAGCGTAGCGCAGTCGAAGCAGCTCTACTGCAGTGCTAATTAGAGTACTCTGGCAACGAAGCGGTAGAGATACTTCAACTTTGCTTAGCATGACAATACCATTGCCCGCGTTATGTCTCCCATTGGTCAACATGACGCTCTGGGTGTAAAGTAAAAGGGCCGGCTACGTGAGTAGCCGGCCCTTTTACTTGTTCGACGCTTCCGCTCATTTACTTGGCCGCAATGGGCGAGGCACGGAAAAACTGGATGGTGCCGGCTTTGCCATTGTCGCCCATTTCGCTGGAAATGTACAGGTCGCCGTTGGGAGCAAAGGCCAGGCCTTCGGGTTGAGGGAACAGCTTGCGGGGTAGTTTCTGCACGGTCAGCGGGGTGCCTTGCGCATCCATTTCTACCAGGGCATTGCCGCTGGCAGCCAGCACGAATACGTGGTGATTAAGCGGGTGCACGGCCACGGCGGAGGGCGCAAATCGGTTGATGGCCGACCCCGGGTTCTGGCGCCGGTCCAGGTCCATGAGCTCGGCTACGTCCAGCACGAAGGCGGGCTTGGTTTCGGTCTGGTAGGTTTTGGCATCGAGGCGGTAAATGGCCCGCTTCTGGTCGGGCTGACCCACGCCGGCTGCGCCTTTGCAGGCCACCAGCAGGGTTTTGGCACTGGCATCGTAGGCCAGGCCCTCGGGGTTGTTGGCCGCCGTCAGCCCGGTGGGGTAGGAGCGGCTGGTACCGTCGTCGTTGTACTTGAAGAGCGTGCCGTCGGAGCGCAGCACGAGCCAGGCGCCCGGCACGCGGGCCAGGTCTTCGTAGTCGCCTTTCTTACCGAATTTCAGCGTGGATTCCACGCTTTTGCTCGTGAGGTTGTAGATGTAGATGGTGCCGGTCTGGTCTTCGATGCAGCCCAGGCGCTGACCCGACAGCAGGGCAATGCCCGAAATTTCCTGCAATTCCTTGGGCAGCGTGAAGGTGGCCGTGGGCTGCTGCCACTCGTAGGCCGGGGCCACCGACTGCGCCGCGGCCGGGCCCAGCGCCAGCAGAGTGGCTGCCAGGGAAATGATTACCGTTTTCATAGCAAGAAATAAAGAGGCGGGAAGGCGTGGGTTCTTTCAACGTAGCCCGGTCGGGTAAGTTCGGGGCCAGCCCCAGCCCGGCAGCAACCGTGGCCCCGTAGCCCTGCGTAAGCACGCCTTAGCCCCGGCACCAGCTACGGTTGGGGGTATGGGCGCCAGGTTGCTCAGAATTCCTTCAGACTGGCTGCGTATGTGGCCTAAACCCGGTTTTTGCCGGGGTAATGCCGTCTTATTTACCCGCTTCTTTCCCGCATATTTGCCCTATGTCCCATTCAATTGCCCGCAGTGCCGCCCTCGTGGCTTTATGGTTTGCTTCCGTGGTTCCGTCGTTTGCCCAGGTCGCGGCCCCGGCGGATACCACGCATAAATTTGAAAATCCGGCCGGGGTGTCCCCAGTGGTAAAGCAGCCCTGGTATAAGGGCAAGCTGGTGAAGGCCAGCATCGTGCCCGCGGTGCTCATTACCTACGGGGCCCTGCACGTCAACAACAAGGGCTTCTACACCAACGAGCAGGCCAACCGCGACATTCACAAGCTGTTCCCGACCTACCGCACCAACCTCGACAACATTCTGATTTTTGCGCCCTACGCCGAGCTGGGTCTGGTGGCCCTGGCCGGGGTCGAGTCGCGCGACGACCGGATCAATACCGTGCTGGTGCTGCTCAAGAGCGAGGCTATTATGCTGGCCAGCACCTTCGCCGTGAAGAGTCTGGTGGGCGAAACCCGGCCCGACGGCTCCGATAACCTGTCTTTCCCCTCGGGCCACACGGCCCAGGCCTTTCTGGCCGCCAGCATCGTGCACGCCGAGTTTCGCGACAAAAGCCAGTGGTACGGCGTGGGCGCCTACACCATTGCCACCAGCGTGGCGGCCCTGCGCATGATTAATACCAAGCACTGGCAGAGCGACGTAATAGCCGGCGCGGGCTTCGGAATTCTGTCGGCCCACTTGGGCTACCTGACCCACCGCAACCGCTGGGGCCGCAAGCCCAGCCTGCCCAAAGGCATGGGTTTTTCGCCCAGCTGGCAAACCGGCTACACACCCACCGGCGGCCTGGCCGGGGCTCCGGGGCTGCGCTTTACCTGGCAGCTGCACTAAGCCGGCCGGCCCGGGCTCAGAATAGCTTCAGAATCTTCCCCGAAGTTTAGGGCCAAGGTAAGTACCTTGTTGAACCGGGACCCCGCGGCGCCTAGCGTATGAAGATTCTCATTGTTGAAGACGAGCCGGCGTTGCGCAGCTCTTTAGTCGAATACCTGCGCCACGACGGCTACGTGTGCGAAACGGCCGACGGCTACCGGGTGGCCCACGAGAAAATCAAGCTCTACGACTACGACTGCGTGCTGCTGGACCTGACCCTGCCCGACGGCAACGGCCTGGACCTGGTGCGCACCCTCAAGGCCGACGGCTCCCGGGCCGGGGTGCTCATTGTTTCGGCCCGCGACTCGCTCGACGACAAAGTGCTGGGCCTGGAGCTCGGCGCCGACGACTACCTGGCCAAGCCCTTTCACCTGGCCGAGCTCAATGCCCGCCTCAAAGCCATCATCCGGCGGCGGCAGTTTCAGGGGCAGCGCCACCTGCTGTTTCGCGACCTGAGCGTGTTTCCCGACCAGGCCCTGGTGCTCGTGCGCGACGAGGCCCTGCCGCTGACGCGCATGGAGTACGACTTGCTGCTGTTCCTGCTGGCCAACCCTAACCGGGTGCTGACCAAGGAAAGCATTGCCGAGCACCTCTGGGGCGACGATGCCGACACGGCCGACTCCTTCGACTTTATTTACACCCACTTGAAAAACCTGCGCAAAAAGCTCCAGGAAAAGGGTGTCGACAACTATATCCGCACCATTTACGGCATGGGATATAAGCTCAGTACCGAGTGAAGCTGCTGGCCACCACCAACCGCTACTACCTGCTGCTGGCCACGCTGGTGTTTGCCGTGGGCAGCGTGGTGCTCTACGTCGGCATCAGTCTGGCTTTGCGCATTGAGGTCGATGAACAGTTGCTCAACCAGCAGCGCGAAGTCATGCGCAGTACCCGGCTAAAGGCGGGCCTGCTCGACATTGTGGCCCTGAGCGCCGAGCCCCAGCCCGCCGGCCTGCGCGACACGGTGCTGCTCGACCCCACCGAAAACGTGCTGGTGCCCTACCGGCAGCTCAGTTTCCGGGTGGCCGGCCCTGGGCCGCCGCAGTGGGTGACGCTGCGCAAGTCCTTGCTCGAAACGGAGGACATGGTGGGCCTGGTGCTTACCGTCATGCTTACCGTGCTGGGCCTATTGCTGCTGAGCCTGGTGTGGCTGAACCGCTGGCTGGCCCGCCGCATCTGGAGCCCCTTTCAGCACACGCTCACGGCCCTGCGCGGCTACGATTTGCAGCACCAGCCGGTGCTGGCTTTGCCGCCGCACACGCCCATCGACGAGTTTTCGGAGCTCAATCAGGCTCTGCTGCAAATGAGCCAGCGCCTGGAGGCCGACTACCAGTCGTTGAAAGACTTCACCGAAAACGCCGCCCACGAAACCCGCACGCCCCTGGCCATCATGCAGGCTAAGCTCGAGCAGCTGCTGCAGGCCCAGGAGCTGCGGCCCGCTACGGCCGAGCTGGTCGGCGACCTGTACAGCGCCACCGTACGCCTGGCCCGCTTGCACCAGGCCCTGACGCTGCTGAGCAAGATTGAGAACGGGCAGTTTCCCCACGTCCAGCCCGTGCAGCTCGACCAGGTGGTGCAAAACCGCCTGCGCCTGCTCCAGGATTTCATCGACGACAAGGAGCTGACCGTGACCAGTGAGCTGCGCAGCCGTCCGCAGCTGCGCATGCACCCGGCCCTGGCCGATTCCTTGGTAGGCAACCTGCTCCAGAACGCCATCAAGCATAACCACCGCGGCGGCGGCCTGCACTGGGTCCTCACGGCCGAGTATTTGGCCATCAGCAACACCGGTCCGGCCCTGGCCGGGGAGCCAGCCCGGTTTTTCGAGCGGTTCCGTAAGCTCAACGCCTCGTCGGAGTCGCCGGGGCTGGGGCTGTCCATCGTGCAGCAAATCGGCCGCTACTACGGCTACCGGGTGCATTATACCTTTTCGGCTCCCGATGCGGTGCACACCCTGCGCGTGGAGTTCGGCGACTAGCATTGGCGCCGCCGTGAAGTTGCTTAAATGCTGAGCCGGAACAGCGGGCCTTTGCCTTTCAACGACGACTGCCGAATCACCAGGTCGCCCGACAGCACGTAGGTGCGGGGCTTGAAGTTTTCCTTGAGTCGCACCTGGTCCAGGAACAGCCGCGCGGCCTGCTGCCCGATGCGGTAGGGGTGAAGGTCTACCGTGGTCAGGGCCGGCTCAATCATGGAAGCTAGGAACTCGTCGCCGTAGCCCACCACGGCAATGTCCTCCGGAATGCGGATGCCGCGCTGCTTCAGAGCCAGAATCACGTCCAGGGCGTTGGTGTAGTTGACGGCAAAAATGGCGTCGGGCGGTTCGGGCAGCGCCAGCCACTTATCCAGGGCCGCCACCGCCGACTCCGTCCGAAAGTCGGTGTTGATGCGCAATTCTTCCCGGGGCTCGATGCCGTAATGGTGCAGGGCATTGAGGTAGCCGCCGATGCGCTGCTTGCTGATGAGCAGCGCGTCGGGGCCGGCCAGAATAGCAATCCGCTCACAGCCTTCCAGAATCAGGTGCTCGGTCACGGCAAAGGCTCCGCCCCAGTCGTCGAGCATCACCTGGGCGCTGTTGACTTCGTTGCAGACCCTATCAAAGTGCACCACCGGAATACCGCGGCAGGCGTCGGCGCGGACGTGGTCGAAGTTCTCGGTTTCGCGGGAGTGGCAGATCAGCAGCCCGTCGACGCGGCTGGCAATCAGAGCCTGCACGTTGCTCACCTCCGTCTGGTACGACTCTTTCGACTGGCAAATCATGACCCGGTAGCCCGACTCGGCCGCCACCTGCTGAATGCCGCTGACGGCCGTGGCGAAAAAGGGCCGCTCGATGTCGGGAATGAGCACGCCGATGGTGTAGGTTTCGCTGCTTTTCAGGCTCTGAGCCAGTAGGTTGGGCTGGTAGTCGAGCTGGCGGGCCACTTCCAGAATAGCCTGGCGGGTGTTGGGGCTAATGTCGCTGTGTCCGTTCAGGGCCCTCGAAACCGTGGAGGAAGCCACGCCCAGGGCCTTGGCTACGTCGCTGATAGTGGTCTGGTGGCGCTTGCGCTCCGGCACCTGCGCCGATTTTTCTTCCGTGAAGTGGTAGTCGCAAGCCTTGCAGAAGAACCGTTGGCGGCCCCGGATGAAGCCGGCCTTCATGACATCGTCGGCCAGCTTGCATTTAACGCACTTTATCATGGTAAATGGTATTTTTTAACAATAAGCCGGGTGGGATGGTAGCAGAGCGGGTGGCTTACCGTTTCATTATTCGAAGATAATGTACTAAATATTTTTTGTGCTATGCTCCGGCAAAGATACCTATCGAAAACGTTTCCGGAAACGTTTTCGATATTTTTATTTCGAAATCAGTGAGTTATGGCGGTTTTTGACTTGTTTTTGATAGGTCCACCTACCTTATCTTTAAGAACCGGATCGGCCTATACGCTGCTTTTCGGCTTGTATCGCTCAAGCGGCCTACAAACCGGGGGATATACAGGAAATTGTATTTTTTGCACTGCTTTGTTATGCTTCACACCATGCGCTGGTTCGGCCCCCACGACCCGGTTTCGCTCTTCGACATTCGCCAGGCCGGTTGTGCCGGCGTGGTCACGGCCCTGCACCAGTTGCCAGTAGGCGCGGTGTGGCCCGTGGAGGAAATCCGGCGCCGCCAGCAGCTCATCGAAGCCGATAACGCCAGCTACTCGCCCCTGCACTGGGCCGTGGTGGAAAGCTTGCCAGTGCACGAAGATATTAAGAAAGGCCGCCCCTCGCGCGAGGCGTATATTGAGAATTACAAAACGAGCCTGCGCAACCTGGCCATCTGCGGCATCCGCACGGTGTGCTACAACTTCATGCCCGTGCTCGACTGGTCGCGCACCAACCTGAGCTACCAGCTGCCCGATGGGTCGTTAGCCTTGCGCTTTGTGTGGCAGGACTTCGCCGTATTCGACCTCTGTATTCTAAAGCGGCCCGGCGCCGAAATCGATTACGAGCCCGCAGTAGCCACAGCGGCCCGCGCCCAGTTTGCCCAGATGAGCCCGGCGCAGATTGCCGAGCTGACCAATACCGTGCTCCTGGGCTTGCCCGGCTCGGAAGAAGCCTTCGAGCTGGCCGGCTTTCAGGCTTTGCTCGACGAGTACGCCAGCATCGACAGCCAGACCCTGCGCCAGAACCTGTACTACTTTATCCAGCAGGTGGGTCCCGTGGCCCAGGAAGTCGGTATCAACCTCTGCATTCACCCCGACGACCCGCCGTACCCACTGCTGGGTTTGCCGCGGGTGGTAAGCACCGAAGCCGACCTGGCCCAACTGCTGGCCGCCTACGACGAACCCGCCAACGGCCTCACGTTTTGCACCGGCTCGTTGGGTGTACGGCCCGACAACGACCTGGCCGGCGTGGTGCGCCGCTTCGGTTCCCGGATTCACTTTGTGCACCTGCGGGCCACTAAGCGGGAAGAAAACCCCCGCAACTTCCACGAGGCCGACCACCTCACCGGCGACGTGGACATGTACAGCGTGGTGCGGGAGCTGGTGCTGGAAGAGCAGCGCCGGGCCCAGACCGGGGAAGGAAACGCCCAGCTGCCCATGCGCCCCGACCACGGCCACCAGATGCTCGACGACCTGAAAAAGAAAACCTACCCCGGCTACTCCGCCATTGGCCGCCTGCGCGGGCTGGCCGAGCTGCGGGGCCTGGAGCACGGCATCCGCCACGCCCTGGCCGCCGAAGCTCACCTAACCGCCCGGCTCACTTCCGACCTCACGCTGGCTAATAGCTAAACTCTTTCCTCCCGCTCCCTGCCTTTCCCACCCATGTTTCTCCGCTCCCTCTTGGTCCTGCTGTTTTTCGTCGTGGCCGCTCAGCGCAGTCTGGCCGACGACGGCTACCGGCTGTGGCTCAAGTACGACCTGATTCCGGACGCGGGACTGCGCAAGGATTATCAAAAGGCGGCGGGCGTTATTGTGAGTAAGGGCAGCACGCCAATTCTGAAAACTGCCGCCGGGGAGCTGCAACAGGGCTTACAGGGTTTGCTAGGCCAATCCGTACCCGTGGTATCAGCCTCGAAAAAGGGACAAGGCACCATTACTCTTGCCGTGGATGCTACCGCAAACGTTTCCGGACAGCCGCTGGGCAAGGATGGCTACTCGATTTCAACTCGCAGTGGCAACATCGTTGTTACCGGTCAGAGTGAATCGGGGGTGCTGTATGGCGCTTTTGCCCTGCTGCGTCAGATGCAGACGCGCCAGTCGCTCAAAGATTTAGCCCTGACCAGCAGCCCCCGGATTCAGTACCGCCTGCTCAACCACTGGGACAACCCCAACGGCACCGTGGAGCGCGGCTACGCAGGTTCCAGCATCTGGAAGTGGTACGAGCTGCCCGAGCGCCTCGACCCGCGCTACCAGGACTACGCCCGCGCCAATGCCTCGATTGGCATCAATGGCGTGGTAATCAACAACGTGAATGCCAGCGCCCGGTATTTGACGCCCGAATACATCGAAAAAGTAGCCGCTTTGGCCGGCGTAATGCGGCCCTACGGCATCCGGGTGTATATGTCGGTGCTCTGGGCCGCGCCTAAGGTAATTGGCGGGCTGAGCACTTCCGACCCGCTCGACCCCAAGGTAAAGCAGTGGTGGACCGACCGCACCAACGAGATTTATAAGGCTATTCCCGACTTCGGCGGCTTTCTGGTGAAGGCCAACTCGGAAGGGGAGCCCGGCCCCCAGGACTACGGCCGCGACCATGCCGACGGGGCCAACATGCTGGCCGACGCCCTCGGGCAGCACGACGGCCTGGTGATGTGGCGGGCCTTTGTGTATAAAGCCAACTCCAACGGCGACCGGTTCAAGGAAGCCTACCAGGAATTCAAGCCCCTCGACGGCCGCTTCAAGCCCAAAACCCTGGTCCAGGTCAAGAACGGCCCGATTGACTTTCAGAGTCGGGAGCCGTTTCACCCGCTGTTCGGGGCCATGCCCCGCACCCCGCTGGTACTGGAAGTGCAGATTACCCAGGAATACCTGGGCTTCGCAACGCACTTAGTGTATCTGGCGCCCATGTTCAAGGAAACCCTGGACGCCGACACCTACGCCAATGGCCAAGGCTCGACGGTGGCTAAGGTGGTAGACGGCTCGGTGGATAAGCATGCCATCAGCGGCATTGCCGGCGTGGCCAACATCGGCTCGGACCGCAACTGGACCGGCCACCCAATGGGCCAGGCCAACTGGTACGCTTTCGGCCGCCTGGCCTGGGACCACACGCTTTCGGCGCAGGCTATTGCCGAGGAGTGGACGCGCCTGACTCTAACCACCGAGCCCCGGGCCGTGCGCACCATTGCCGATGTGCTGGTCCGCTCGCGCGACATCTACGTGCGCTACACCACACCGCTGGGCTTGCACCACATTATGGGTCAGAGCATCCATTACGGCCCCGAGCCCTGGCTGGCAAGCAGTGCCCGGCCCGATTGGACTGCGGTGTACTACCACAAAGCCGACGCCGCCGGCCTGGGCTTCGACCGCACGGAAAAAGGTAGCAACGCGCTGAGCTTGTACCGGCCTGAAGTGCAGCGCCAGTGGCAAGATCCCAAAACCTGCCCGCCCGACTACCTGCTCTGGTTTCACCACGTGGGCTGGAATCAGCAACTCAGCACCGGGCGCACCCTGTGGAACGAGCTCTGCACCCGCTACTACACCGGCGCCGACTCCGTGACCTGGATGCAGCAGCAGTGGGCAGCCGTGCAGCCCCAGATTGACCCCGAACTGCACGCCGACATAACCGGCCGCCTCCAAACCCAGCGCAAGGAAGCCCTCTGGTGGCGCGACGCCTGCGTGCTCTACTTCCAGACCCACGCCCGGCAGCCCATTCCGGCGCCCTTCGCGCCGCCCGCGCGCACCCTCGACGACATCAAACGCCTGGTCATGATTTACCAGCTGCGCTAACCGAATTGAATACTAATTACATACCCGTCATGAAAAACATGCCGCACGTGAACGGTCACGCCGTGCACACCAGTACCATTACGCACCAAAACAGCTTTTCCCTGGAGGGGCAGCTGGCTTTAGTTACCGGAGGCGGAAGCGGCATCGGTCTGGCTATTGCCAGCTGCATGGTGCACGCCGGGGCTACGGTTATCATTACCGGCCGCCGGGAAGAGGTGCTGAAGGAAGCTGTAGACTCATTGGGCGAAGCTGCCCACTACATGGTCAACGATATTTGCGACCTGGCTTCCATTGAGGAAATGGTTGAGCAACTCGAAGCCTCCTATGGTCCACTCAGCATCGTGGTCAACAACGCCGGCATCAACCTCAAAAAACCCGCTTTGCAGGTGACTGACGAAGAGTTTCACAACATTCTGCACACCAACCTGAACTCGGTATTTGCCCTGACCCGGGCCTGCGCCCGCCGCATGGTGGAGCGGCAGCGCGGCGTGATTCTGATGATTTCCTCCATGGCGGCCTATTATGGCATCGATAGGGTAGTAGCCTACGCCGCGTCCAAGTCGGCGGTGGAAGGCATGGTGAAAGTGCTGGCCTCCGAGTTTTCCGGCGACAATGTGCGTGTCAACGCCATTGCGCCGGGCTTCATTGAAACCGAGATGAGCCGCAAGGCCATGAACAACGACCCCGACCGCCGCGACCGGGCCATGCGGCGCACGCCCATGGGCAAGTTCGGCCAGCCCGAAGACATCGGCAATGCGGCCGTGTTTATGGCCTCCGACGCGGCCCGCTACATTACCGGCGTGTCCCTCCCCGTCGACGGCGGCAACTCCATCGGCTTCTGATACTTCGAAACCTAAAAAACCCTTAAAACTCCCACACCCATGTATCAACCAATACGCAAAACGGCCTTTTGCCTAAGCTGGCCGCTGTTTGTGGCCTCCGGGCTACCCTTGGCTGGGGCGGTGCTAATGCCTTCCCAGGCCTGGGCCCAAGCCACCCAAACCATTTCGGGCAAGATTACCAGTTCCGACAACGGCGAAACGCTACCCGGCGTGACGGTGCTGCAGAAAGGAACCACCAACGGCGTTTCCTCCAACTCCGACGGTTCCTTTACCCTGCAGGCGCCCCTGGGTAGTACCCTGGTCTTCAGCGCCGTGGGCTACGTAAGCAAAGAAATAACCGTAACCGACCCCACGGTAAACGTAACGCTGGGCGCCGACGTGAAGGCCCTGAACGAAGTAGTAGTGGTAGGCTACGGCACTCAGAGAGCAGAAGCGGTAACTGGCTCAGTCGCTTCCGTCAGTGGAGAGACCTTGCGCGAAGTACCCTCTGCCAACATCTCCCAGGCCTTACAAGGCCGTTTGCCAGGGGTAGAGTTTTCGCAATCCTCCTCCCAGCCGGGTGCTACCACGCAAATTCGGATCCGCGGTACTCGCTCCCTGGGGGCCAGCAATGATCCATTGGTGGTATTGGATGGTATTCCTTTCCCGGGTTCAATTGGCGATATCAACCCCAACGATATTCAGAGTGTAGATATTCTGAAAGATGCGTCGGCCACGGCTATTTACGGGTCGCGTGGGGCGAATGGCGTTGTCTTAATAACCACCAAAACCGGTAAAAAAGGGCAAAAACCGCAAATTACCTACGACAGTTTTGTTGGCGCAAAAACTCTTTTCGCCAAATACCCCATGATGAATGGGCCGGAGTTTGTTGCCCTGCGCAAAGCGGCCGGCCTGTATAAGAACGCCTTGGATGAAGCCGATGATGTAGATACTGATTGGCAGGACTTGTTGTATAAAACGGGTATTCAATCAAACCACAACCTAGGGGTTTCCGGTGGCACTGACAACGGCCGCTACAATTTCAATGCGGGGTATTATAAGGAAGAAGGGGTAATTCCGACCCAGCAATACACCCGTTATTCCGTACGTGGAACGCTTGACCAAGGTGTTGGTAAATACATCCGGTTGGGTTTCACTACCAATAATACCTACAACCTATCCGAAGGCTCGAATGTGGGTATATATGGCATTCTGAACTCCTCGCCAATCGCCAATCCTTACAATCCTGATGGCAGCTTAAAAAGAACTATCAGAATGCCGTTGGATGAGCAATGGGTGTACACCAGGGGCATCGTAGAAGATTTGAGCGATAGGTGGTTAAGTGAAACCAGGTCTATTGCCACGTACAATACCATCTTCGCGGAAGTTAAAATGCCGGGCGTCGAGGGATTGAAGTACCGGGTCAACCTCGGGGCAAACTATCGGCAAAGCCAGGGTGGCTCTTACACCGGCCAGGGAATCAACGCGGTGAACCCCACTACCGTTTCTACGGCATCCGTTAGCAACCAAGTTACCAGAGACTGGACGATTGAAAATATCCTGTCTTACGACCGCACCTTTGCCGAGAAGCATAATGTAAATGTTATAGCCTTATATTCTGCCTCGGATAACGTTTTCAACCAAACGAGGATTGCGGCCCGGGATATTCCTTCGGACGCCTTTCAATACTATAACCTGGGTTTTGCCGCCGGCGAAATTACCGTAAACCCCAACGAGCAACCGTACCGGAAATTCGGTCTGTTGTCTTACATGGGCCGCGTGATGTACTCCTATGATGACCGGTATTTGCTATCCGCTACGGTCCGTGCGGATGGTTCCTCCCGGCTTTCCCCAGGGAATAAATGGAAAACCTACCCGGCGGTGTCGGTCGGCTGGAACGTAGCCAAAGAGTCGTTTATGCAGGATATTTCTGCCATAAACCTGTTGAAACTGCGGGCCGGTTACGGCATAACGTCAAACCAGTCGATCAACCCGTATGCTACCCTGGGCCTGTTGGCTACCCGGCCCTACAATTTTGGCCCCACCAATTACCAGACGGGTCTGTTCGTAAGCCAGCTGCCGAATGCTGACTTAGGGTGGGAATTCTCTAAAACCTGGAACTACGGGTTGGATTTCGCGGTCCTGAAAAACCGTATTTCGGGCACCGTGGAGTACTACCTCACCAACACCGAGGATGTTCTGCTGCCCTTGCCCTTACCTTCAACTTCGGGCGTAGATAGCTACACGGCCAACATTGGATCTACCCAAAACAAAGGGGTGGAACTGTCTTTGAACGGGGTAATCTTAGAGAATCTCAATGGCTGGACTTGGGAAGCTGGTTTTAACCTGTATGCCAACCGCAACAAGATTACGTCGCTGGCAGGCGCGCAAGACAGAGATGAAAACAACTGGTGGTTTGTTGGCAAACCTATCAACGTCATCTACGACTACGAGAAAATAGGCCTGTGGCAGCAAGATGATCCTTACAGAAGCATTCTGGAGCCCGGCGGAAACGCGGGGATGATCAAGGTGAAATACACTGGGGGGTATAACGCCGATGGTACCCCTTCCCGGGCCATTGGTCCGCAAGACCGTCAGATCCTGGATGTGAACCCAAACTTTCAAGGCGGTTTCAACACCCGGGTTTCGTACAAAGGATTCGATCTGAGTGCCGTTGGCGCCTACCAAAACGGCGGTCTTCTCAACAGTACCCTGTATGGGTCATCGGGCTATCTTAATCTGATGAACGGTCGTCGGGGCAACGTGAAAGTGGATTACTGGACGCCGGAAAACACGGGTGCCAAGTACCCCAAACCAGGTGGTCTGGCCAGCGGCGACAACCCCAAGTATGGCAGTACGCTGGGGTACTTCGATGCCTCCTACCTGAAGATTCGCACCATTTCGCTGGGCTATAACTTTGATAACAACGCGTGGTTGAAAAGCGCCGGAGTTAGCCGCCTACGGGTGTACGCAACGGCCCAAAACCCATTTGTAATCTTCTCCCCCTACAAGAAAGAGTCGGGCATGGACCCGGAAACCAACTCTTACGCCGACCAAAACGTGGCCGTCACTACCGGCGTTCCGAACCGTCTGTTGACCATAGGTACTAACTCGCCTGCAACCCGCACCTACCTGGTAGGCCTGAACTTTACCTTCTAAAAAAGAGCGAAATGAAAAGCTTCAACATAAAATTCTTTATCGGGGCGGCCCTAATTTCCTTGTCCGCGCCGGGGTGTACCGACCTTTTGGAGGAAGAACCCAGGAGTGTTTACACGCCCGAATTTTTTCAGACGGAAAGAGGCGTGAATGGTGGCCTGACCTCCATGTACGCTCACCTGCGCTACATCTACGGGGATGCTTACTTCTACAACACGACGCTGACGGGCACCGATGAGGTAACCTACGGCCGGGATGCCGACGAGAACTTCCTGGCCATGGACTTCTCCGGTCGGGCGGCACTCAACGCTACCAACAGCCGGGCAGATAGACTGTGGACGGCTGCCTTTCCGAACATCAACACGGCCAATGGTATTATCAAGAATGCCAGCGCCGTAGGAACCATTTCGCCAGCCCTGGTGGCCGAAGCAAGATTTTTCCGCGCCTTCGATTACTTCATGCTGGTCCAAACCTTTGGTGGGGTGCCGCTGGATCTGGGCGCGGGAGAGTTGCAGTTCAACACCAATGCTTTCAGAACCTCGGTCCGCAATACGGTACCTGAGGTGTATACGAAAGCAATTTTCCCGGACTTGCTGCAGGCCATTACTGATTTGCCGGCCACGCCACGGGTGGTAGGTGGCGCCACCAAAACGGTTGCCCGCCTGTACCTGGCAAAGGCCTACCTGACCTATGCCTGGTGGCTGGAAAACCCGAACAATATTCCCACCTTCCCCGCAACTACCCGAACGGATCCTGCCGGTCACAACGCCCAGTACTATTATCAGCAGGCGTATGATGTAGCGATGGCTGGTATTGAGAACCCCGGCCCATTCCGCTTGCAGAGCACGTACTACGATGTACACCTGGCAACGAATGACCGCAATGCTGAAATGCTGCTGTTTGCGGACCACACTGAATCCAGCGAGCTATACAATGGCGGCAGCCTGACCTTTGGTAGCGGCGGGGCCCCGGATAACTTTGCCGGCTGGATGATGACCTGGAACTATACCAACATCAGAAGTGCCACCAACGCCGACGGAACGGGTGCCGTATCTTCTGTGCAGCGGGAAGCCGTGCAGCCGTTAGGTCGTCCCTGGAACCGGATGGCTCCCACCATTGGTGCAGTGGAAACCACTTTTGCCGACAAAACGAATGATTCTCGTTACGATGGGACCTTTACCACTGTTTACCGTGGTAACTGGCCTAAAGGAGGCGTGGCTAACCCAACCTTGTACAATGCCAACAACCTGCCCGTTAGCCCCGGTGCCCCAATCCTGACTTTCCTGGATGCCGAACCGGCTGGTACTATTACGTACCCTCCCGGAGGAGGCGCAAACAACGTAGGCGCAGGAGTGCTACCCGGCAGAGCGGATTATGTAATTTCTCCGCGTGGTATCAGCAGAATCGTGTATCCAGGCCTTTGGAAACTTGGTCCTTACCGTACCGATAATGGTTCCGGCTTAGGACAACCGAATGCTGCCAGTACGCGTCCGTTCAACATTGCCAAATTCTCGGAGCTGTACTTTGTAGCGGCAGAAGCAGCGGTAAAAGGAGCAAATACCAAAGCTGGTCAGGGTGCCCGGGAATTGATTAATGTTATTCGGGCCCGGGCCGGTAAGTGGCGCTTTGACAATAACGGAAACGTGGCCAAGGTGCAGGATAATAGCGCTGCTATGGTTGCGGCTACTCCCACCACTATCGACATCAACTACATCCTGGCAGAACGCTCCCGTGAGTACTACGCCGAAGGGTACCGCTGGTATGATCTGGTCCGTACCCAAAAATGGACTGAGTTGGCTTCTACCTACCGTATTGGGGGAACCAACTACGGCGACCACACGCCTCAAAGCGTTACGCGTACCATTCAGCCGTATCACTACCTGCGTCCTATTCCGCAGGTGCAGCTTGACCGTATGGATGTGTCAGCGGCGGAAAAAGCGGCTTATCAAAACCCAGGCTACCTATAGCCTGCTGAAAAAGGCAAAAAAAGAGTGGGGGCTCCTAGTGAGCTTCCACTCTTTTTGCTTGACGCATTGCCTGCACAGGCAAGCACATGCCGCATTGGTACGCGCCGGCACGCTGCTGGCGCCTGCGAAAAGTAGCTGCCTGCCTGAGTAGCAGCCTCCCACGCGTCGCCAACTGACAAAACCAACCACGGTGGTTCCCACGCGGCCATCGACAGTTCGCCTGACCACGCTTGGCAGGCTATTTCCCACCGCCAGAAAATGGCCGCGCCAGTGGCAAGCTACCCAGCGCCCTGGTTACCCGCAGTAAGTGCAACTGTTGTCAGAATAGTTGAAGTGAGCTGTGATTTCGCGCTGAAGTCGCCGCTTCCTTACGCGGGGTACTATACACTGGTCTAATCAACGCAATGGCTCTAATAATCTCATGATAAACAATATGCTAAAGGTCTCGCTGCTATTGGCAATGGTCGCCGCGCAGCCAGCCGTTGCCCAGGTGCGCCTACCCAAGCTCGTCAGCGACGGGATGGTTCTGCAGCGCGACGCGCCCGTGGCGGTGTGGGGCTGGGCCAAGCCCGGTGAAAAAGTAACCGTGACGCTGGCTGGCAAAACGGCCACCACCACCACCGGCCCCGACGGCAAGTGGCGCACCAGCCTGGCGCAGCTGAAAGCCGGCGGCCCCTACGAAATGGCCGTGGCGGGCACCAACCGGATTACAATCAAAGACGTGCTCATTGGGGACGTGTGGGTGTGCTCGGGGCAGTCGAACATGGAAACGCCCATGTCCCGGCTGCGCGACAAATACCCCGACGTCGTGGCCCAGGCCAATAACCCGATGATTCGGCAATTCAACGTCGATTTGCGCTACGCCTTCAACGGGCCGAAAGCCGATGTGGCGGGTGGTAAGTGGGTAACGACGACACCGCAAAATGTGCTGGCTTTCAGCGGCGTTGGGTACTTTTTTGCCAAGACGCTCTTCGACAAATACCATGTGCCCATCGGTCTTATCAAGTCGGCCGTGGGCGGGTCGCCGGCCGAGGCCTGGTTGAGCGCCGAGGCCCTGAAGGCTTTCCCGCATTACCAGCAGGCTGCCGAGAAAGTAAAGGACAGCACCTACGTGGCCAGCACCATTGCCCAAGGCCAGGCTGCCTCCCGGGCCTGGTACACCAATCTGCGGCAGCAAGACCAGGGCCATGCCAAAGGCTCGACGCCCTGGTATGCCCCGGCCTACAACGCCACGGATTGGAAAACCATGAAAATACCGGGCTATTGGGCCGACCAAGGCCTGGGGCCGGTGAATGGAGTGGTCTGGTTTCGCAAGGAAGTGGACGTGCCGGCCAGCATGGTGGGCAAGCCCGCCCGGCTGGAGCTGGGCACCATCGTCGACAGTGACTCGGTGTATATCAACGGGCAATTTGCCGGCACCACTGGCTACCAGTACCCGCCGCGCAAATACGACCTGCCCGCCGCGCTGCTCAAGCCCGGCCGCAACGTGCTGGTAATACGCGTCATCAACAACGGCGGGCGCGGCGGCTTCACGCTCGACAAGCAGTACCGGCTTACGGCAGGTGGCGAAACGCTGGATTTGCGCGGCGACTGGCAGTATAAGCTAGGGGCTGCTACGCCACCGGCTCCGGGCTCTATTTCCTTTCAAAACCAGCCCGGCGGCTTGTATAACGGCATGATAGCGCCGTTGCTGCCCTATGCCATCAAAGGCGTACTGTGGTACCAGGGCGAATCCAACACCGCTAAGCCCGAGGAATACCAGCCCTTGCTCACGGCCCTGATTACGGATTGGCGTACCCATTGGCAACAGCCCACCTTGCCTTTCCTATACGTCCAGCTGCCCAACTTCATGGCCGTTAAAGACCAGCCCACGGAAAGCAACTGGGCGGCCGTGCGCGACGGGCAGCGCCGCACCCTGGCCGTGCCCCACACCGGCATGGCGGTGGCCCTGGACCTGGGCGAGTGGAACGACATTCACCCGCTCAACAAGGAAGACGTGGGCAAGCGCCTGGCTTTGGCGGCTCAGAAAGTAGCGTACGGTGACAAGAAGGTAGTAGCCTCGGGTCCGTTGTACCAAAGCATGCAGGTAGCGGGCAACAAGGCGACGCTCAGCTTTACCAGCACCGGCAGCGGGTTGGTAGCCAAAGACGGCAAGCCCCTGCGCTACTTCGCCATTGCGGGCCCCGATAAGAAGTTTGTCTGGGCCCAGGCCAAAATTGAAGGCAACAAAGTAGTCGTCTGGAATGACCAGGTGCCCAACCCCGTGGCCGTGCGCTACGCCTGGGCCGACAACCCGGAAGGTGCCAACCTCAGCAACAAGGAAGGCCTGCCCGCCTCGTCATTTCAAACGCAGTAGGGGCGCGCTGCCCCGCTACTTCCTCTTACCGCAACCACTGCGCATGAAGAACTCTGTAATAACCCTGGGTCTGGCCTTGCTGATGGGCTGCGCCGCCAGTCAGCGCCAGCCCGGCACGACCAGCGCGGCTGCGGCCCCAACCGCTACGCCCGAAACTGCCGCCGCGCCCACCAATCCGGCCGAACTGCCGTTTCGCAACCCGGATTTGCCCATCGACCAGCGCGTAGCTGACCTGGTAGGCCGGCTGACGTTGCCCGAAAAAGTGTCGCAGATGCTCAACGCGTCCCCGGCCATCGACCGGCTCGGCATTCCGGCCTACAACTGGTGGAACGAAGCCCTGCACGGCGTAGCCCGGACCAGTATGAAAACGACGGTCTTTCCGCAGGCCATTGGCTTGGCCGCCACCTTCGACCAGGACGCTATGCTGCGCATGGCCACCATTACCTCCGACGAAGCCCGGGCCGTGCACCACGAGTACGCCCGCCGCGGCGAGCGGGGCATTTACCAGGGCCTCACGTTCTGGACGCCCAACATCAACATCTTCCGCGACCCACGCTGGGGGCGGGGCCAGGAAACCTACGGCGAAGACCCGTACCTGACCGGGCAGATGGGGCAGGCCCTGGTCAAAGGCTTCCAGGGCGACGACCCGAAGTACCTCAAGATTACGGCCTGCGCCAAGCACTTTGCCGTGCACAGCGGCCCCGAACCGTCGCGCCACGAATTCAACGCCCAGATCGGCGACTACGACCTCTGGGACACCTATTTGCCCGCTTTCCGGGACCTGATTGTGGACGCTAAGGTGGCGGGCGTGATGTGCGCCTACAACGCCTACGCCGGCCAGCCCTGCTGCGGCAGTGACAAGCTGATGAACGAAATCCTCTACGACAAGTGGAAGTTCCAGGGCTACGTCACCTCCGACTGCGACGGGCTCAACGACTTCTGGCAGCACCACAAAACCGACCCCGACGCGGCTACGGCCGCCGCCAACGCCGTGCTCCACGGCACCGACCTGGAGTGCGCCACCGGCAAGCTGTTTACCTACAATTCCCTGCTCGAATCGGTGCAGAAGGGCCTGATAACCGAAAAGCAGCTCGACGTGTCGGTGCAGCGGCTCTACAAAATCCGGTTTCAGCTGGGCATGTTCGACCCCGTCGAGCGGGTGAAATATGCCCAGATTCCGCTGAGCGTGGTGGAAAGTGCTCCGCACCAGGCCCACGCCCTGCGCATGGCCCGGGAGTCGGTGGTGCTGCTCAAGAACGAGCGCAACACGCTGCCGCTGCGCAAGAATCTGCGCAAAATCGTGGTGCTGGGTCCCAACGCCGATAACGAAACCGCCCAGCTCGGCAACTACAACGGCTTCCCGACCACCAACGTGACGCCCCTGGAAGGCATCCGGACCAAGGTGGGCCCCGGCACTCAGGTGACCTACATCCAGGGCGTGGACTACGCCAGCAACATCGTTTACGAAAGCTTCGATGTCAACTCCCGGCTGGCTTACGACGGCAAGCCGGGCTTTAAGGCGGAGTATTTCAAGGGTACCGATCTGGAAGGCGCGCCGGTAGCCACTCAGCAGGAAGCTGGCCTCGACCGGTACCTGGCCAACGTGAAACAGGAAATTGTGCCCGGCTTGCTCTCAGAGAATATTTCGGCCCGCTACCAGACTACGTTTACCCCGCAGAAAACCGAGGAAATGGCCTTCCAGCTCACCGGCGACGACGGCTACCGGCTGTTTGTCAACGATAAGCTGGTGCTCGACAACTGGAAAAGCCGGGGCGTTTCGACCACCCAGCACATCATGAAAGTAACGGCCGGCCAGCCCCTGAACCTCAAGCTGGAGTACTTCCAAACTGACCGCCGCACCATTCTTAAGTTTACCGGTGCCCACGTGGTGCCGATGAATGCGCAGAGCATCCGGGCCCAGGTGAAGGATGCCGACGCCGTTGTTTTTGTGGGCGGTATTTCGCCCCGGCTCGAAGGCGAGGAAATGAAGGTGAACGTGGAAGGCTTCAGCGGCGGCGACCGGACCAGCATTGCCCTGCCCAAGGTGCAAACCGAGCTAATGAAAGTGCTGCACGCCACGGGCAAGCCAGTGGTGTTCGTGATGCTAACCGGCAGCGCCATCGGCTGCCCCTGGGAAGCCCGCAACCTGCCGGCCATTGTCAACAGCTGGTACGGCGGGCAGGCCACTGGGACGGCCCTAGCCGACGTGCTCTTCGGCGACTACAACCCCGCCGGCCGCCTCCCCGTCACGTTCTACGAGTCGGAAAGCCAGCTGCCGCCCTTCGACAGCTACGACATGCAGGGCCGCACTTACCGCTACTTCCAGGGTACGCCTTTGTTCCCGTTCGGCCACGGCCTGAGCTACACCACCTTCCGATATTCGAACCTCAAAGTGCCCGCTACGGCCGCCACCGGCCAGCCCGTTACCGTTAGTGTGGACGTACAAAACACCGGCAAGCAAGCCGGCGACGAAGTAGTTCAGCTCTACGTGCGCCACTCAGGTGCGCAGGGCCGTGTAGCGTTGCACGCCCTGCAAGGCTTCCGCCGCGTACCGCTGCAAGTGGGGGAGAAGCAGACCGTGCAGTTCACCCTCACGCCCCGGCAGCTTTCGGTGCTCAACGCGCAGGGGCAGCGCGCCCAGCTGCCCGGCACCGTTCAGCTCTTCGCAGGCGGCGGGCAGCCCCTGAAGCCGGCCGTAGCCCGGAAAAGCGTGGCGCAGGCTTCGCTGCAACTCACCGGCAATCCGGTAAGCATTGATTAACTAGCAGCTCCGAGCTGGAATTAGGCTTAAGCGCAAAAAAGCCGGTTCGTTGGAACCGGCTTTTTTGTTGAGCAGCTACGGGTGGTGCTTACAGCTGGGCCGCGCCGCCGTCCACAAATAGCTCGGTGCCCGTCACGAAGCTGCTGTCGTCGGAAGCCAAGAACACCAGGGCTTTGGCCACCTCATCGGGGGAGCCCAGGCGGCCCAGGGGCACGGTGGTAGCCAGGTAGGCTTTGATTTGCTCGGCCTGGGTTTCATCGGCTCCCAGGCTGCTCAGGCCGGGTGTGTCGATAGGGCCGGGGCTGATGGCATTAACCCGGATTTTGCGGTCTTTCAAGTCGGCCGTCCAGGTGCGGGCAAAGGAGCGCACGGCGGCTTTGGAGGCGCTATACACGCTGAAGTTCGCATCGCCTCCGGAGGCGGCCGTAGAGGCCATCAGAATAACCGAAGACCCGTCGCGCAGCAGGGGCAGGGCCTTTTGCACCGTAAACAGGGTGGCTTTGACGTTACGGTCGAAAGTCAGGGCGTAGTGCTCTTCGGTGATACCGCCTAGGGGCGCAAATTCGCCGCCGCCGGCATTGGTGAACAACACGTCGAGGTGACCTTTCTCGGCCTGAATGGTGGCAAATAGCGCGTCGAGGTCAGTCTGGCTGGTTACGTCGCTGCGGATGCCGCGGGCGTTGGAACCCAACTGCTGCACGGCTGCGTCGAGCTCGGCCTGCCGCCGGCCGGTGATATACACAAAGGCGCCTTCGGCGATGAAGCGCCGGGCCGCGCCCAGCCCAATGCCCGTGGTACCGCCCGTAATGAGGGCTACTTTGTCCGCTAATTTTAAGGAAGTGCTCATCTGAATGAGAAATGGAATGGAGTACAACGTGTGCCCGGCGAGTTTCGCCCGGTTTGCCAAGGAAAAGCTACCCGAGTGGTAGTCCTCCGTCGACAGCACAAAGGTTGCTTGCCGTGGCCTCCGTCTCCATTGATATTTATCAAAAAAGCACCTTGATAAATATCAAGACCTTGGTATTAAGTTGCTGTTTATCATTCAAATAACTTCAATAAAGACCTGTTCTGGCCCTGTTGTAGCGCGCCTGGCGCTGCCCGCAATGCACCCTTCAACCGGCGGCCCGGGTGGTTGAGCTTCGGCCTAAACGAGGTTGCGGCGGATGCGGCTCAGGGTTTCGGTGGTCATGCCCAGGTAGGAGGCCACCATGTGCTGGGGAATGCGGCGGGCAAACTCCGGAAAGTCCTGCAGAAAGGCCCGGTACTTTTCTTCGGCAGAGGAGCTGATAACGGTGTGAATCCGGCTTTGCTGGGCCAAAAAGCTGCGGTGCAGAATAGCGTTAACCAACTCGTGCAGGGCCGGAATTATCTGGCGCAGGTGCTCAAAATTCTCCTTCTTGATAAGCAGCACCACTGAATCTTCGATGGCGTCGATGTTAAAGCGCGAAGGCTGACCGGATGCCAGGCTTTGCAGGTCGCCAGTCCACCAGTTTTCCACGGCGAAACCCAGCACGTGCTCAACTCCCTTCGCGTCGACGCTGTAGATGCGCATGCAGCCCTTGGCTACGAAGGCGTTATAGGTCCATACGTCGCCCTCTTGCAGCAGAAACTGGCGTTTGCGCAGCTTTTTGATAGTCGTTACGGCCTGAATCTGCTCCAGTTCCTCCGCCGTAAAGGCGGCCTTGCTCCGCAGATATTTCTCGAATACATCAAACATAAGTCGGGCAGGTAGAATGCCACGCAAAGGAAAGGCCTTTTGGCAGGATCTAACCAACGCCGGCGCCGAAGCCCAGGACCCATCCCAACTCGTCGGGGCGCCAGCCGCAGCCGGGCAGGTTGAGCTTGGGCTGGGCAGCAGGAAAAAGCACGGCAAAGACCTGCAGTTGGCTTTCATTATTCGGAGAATAAGCGCGGGATATTTCCTGAAAAATAATTTTGACCCATTCACCTACCGAAACCGTTTCCGGAAACGGTTTCGGTATTTTATATTCGAAATTAGCCTCCAAATGAGGTTTTTAGATTGGCTTTCCTACCCTTGACCTATCTATCTTCGAACAACAAGTCCGGTAGATAGGTCGGACGCCGCCCTGAGTACTGCCCCCGGCAAGCCAGTCGCCAACGACGCTTGCGCCTGCCTTTTCCTCCATAAAATTCCCACCCGGTTCAGCAGCTTCCCAGGAGCAGTGCTGGCCGTACCCAACCCCATGAAATACCTCCTCGGCTACGACATCGGCAGCTCGTCCATCAAGGCCTCGCTGCTCAACATCGCAACGGGCCGGTGTGTGGCCTCGGTCACCTCGCCGAAGAAGGAGATGGAAATAACCGCCCTGCAGCCCGACTGGGCCGAGCAGCGCCCCGAGCGGTGGTGGCAGGAAGTTGTCAACGCCACCCTGCAGCTCCGTGCCGACCACGACTTCGATACGGCCCTGATTGCCGGCATCGGCATCACCTACCAAATGCACGGCCTCGTGCTCGTCGATAAAGACGGCGAGGTGCTGCGCCCCGCCATTATCTGGTGCGACAGCCGCGCCGTGGACTACGGCAACCAGGCGTTTCAGGACCTGGGCCAGCAGTATTGCCTCGACAACTTTCTCAACTCGCCCGGCAACTTCACGGCTTCCAAGCTGAAGTGGGTGCGCGAAAACGAGCCCGCCATCTACGAGCGGATTCACAAAATCCAGCTCCCCGGCGACTACATTGCCTTCAAGCTCACCGGCCAGCTCCAGACCACGGTGTCGGGCTTGTCGGAAGGCGTGTTCTGGAATTTCAAGCAGCAGGCCATTGCTCAGGAGCTGCTCGACTATTACGGCATCAGTTCTGCCCTGCTGCCCGAGGTAGTCGACACCTTCTCGGTGCAGGGCCAGCTCACGCCCGAAGCGGCCCGGGAGCTGGGCCTTACGGCCGGTACGCCCATCAGCTACCGGGCCGGCGACCAGCCCAACAACGCCTTTTCGCTGAATGTGCTGCAGGCCGGCGAAATAGCTGCCACGGCCGGCACCAGCGGCGTGGTTTACGGCATCAACGAAACCATGACGTCGGATTCCCGCTCCCGGGTCAACTCCTTTGTGCACGTCAACAGCACGCCGGAGCAGCCCAAAAACGGCGTGCTGATGTGCATGAACGGCACCGGCATTCTGAATAGTTGGCTGCGCAAAGTCCTCGGCGACATCAGCTACGAGGACATGAACCAGCTGGCCGCCCAAGCGCCGGTCGGCTCCGACGGCCTCACGTTCCTGCCCTTCGGCAACGGGGCCGAGCGAATCCTGGAAAACCGCCAGCTCGAAGCCGAATTGCGGGGCCTCAACTTCAACCAGCACGGCCGCGTGCACGTGGCCCGCGCCGCCCAGGAAGGCATCGTCTTCGCCCTCAACTACGGTGTGGACATCATGCGCCAGTCTGGGGTGCAGGTGCGCAAAGTGCGGGCCGGCAACGCCAACATGTTTTTGAGCCCGATTTTCCGCGAGGCCTTCGTCAATAGCGCCGGCGTGGAGCTGGAGCTGCTCAACACCGACGCGGCCCAGGGCGCGGCCCGCGGCGCGGGCGTCGGGGCCGGTATTTACGCCAGCACCAACGAAGCTTTCAATGGCCTGGAGCGGATTCTGACCCTGGAGCCCACTGCCGAATTGCAGGAGCAATATCAGGCTGCCTACACCCGCTGGCAGTCCATTCTCAATCAAATCGTACCCTTACCAACCACCCCTCGGCATGTCATCCAACACGCTTTCTAAAACCGAGTATTTCACCGGCATCGACACCATCCGCTTCGAAGGACGCGAGTCGGACAACCCGTTGGCCTTTAAGTGGTACGACGAAAACCGCATTGTCGCCGGCAAAACCATGAAGGAGCACCTGCGCTTCGCGGTTTCCTACTGGCACACCTTCACCGGCACCGGCGGTGACCCATTCGGCCCCGGCACCAAGCAATTCGCCTGGGATGCCCACCACGAAGCCATTGGCCGCGCCAAAGACAAAATGGACGCCGCCTTCGAGTTCTTCACCAAGCTCGGCACGCCCTACTACTGCTTCCACGACATCGACTTGGTGGACGAAGGCAACTCCCTGGCCGAGTACGAACGGAACCTGGCCGCCATTGTCGACTACGCCAAGGAGCACCAGCAGGCTAGCGGCGTAAAGCTGCTCTGGGGCACGGCCAACGTGTTTTCGAACCCGCGCTACATGAACGGCGCCAGCACCAACCCCGACTTCCAGGTGGTAGCTCACGCCGCTACGCAGGTCAAAAATGCCATTGACGCCACCATTGCTCTGAACGGCGAAAACTACGTGTTCTGGGGTGGCCGGGAAGGCTACATGACCCTGCTCAACACCAACATGAAGCGCGAGCAGGAGCACATGGCCCGCTTCCTGACCATGGCCCGCGACTATGCCCGCCAGCAGGGCTTCACCGGCAAGTTCTTCATTGAGCCCAAGCCCGCCGAGCCCACCAAGCACCAGTACGACTTCGACGCGGCCACGGTAATCGGCTTTTTGAAGCAGCACGGTCTGGAAAATGACTTCATGCTCAACCTGGAAGTAAACCACGCCACGCTGGCCGGCCATACTTTCGAGCACGAATTACAAGTGGCGGCCGATGCCAACATGCTGGGCTCGATGGACGCCAACCGCGGCGACTACCAGAACGGCTGGGACACCGACCAGTTTCCCAACAACATCAACGAGCTGACCGAGTCGATGCTCATCATCCTCGAAGCGGGTGGTTTCAAGCACGGGGGCATCAACTTCGACGCCAAAACCCGCCGCAACTCCACCGACCTCGAAGACATCTTCATTGCCCACATTGCCGGCATGGACACCTTCGCCCGCGCCCTCGTCACGGCCGATGCCATCCTGGAAAAGTCGGCCTACCGCAAGTTCCGGCAGGAGCGCTACGCCTCGTTTGATTCAGGTGCCGGCGCCGCCTTCGAGAAAGGCCAGCTGACGCTGGAAGACCTGCGCAAAATCGCCCACGAAACGGGTGAGCCCACGCCGAAAAGTGGTAAGCAGGAGTGGCTGGAAAGCATCATCAACCAGTACATCTAGTATCAAAAAGGTGAGTGAGGAACGTTGGCCGGGCGGGTGCTGCAACGCCCACCGGCCAGCCGGACTCTCGCTCGTCAATCAGTTTTTACTGCGCGTCCGGGCCTAACACCCGACGAACAGAAGTGTGGGAGAGGAGGAAGCAGAAAGAGGCGTACCAGCGCGCAGTGCGAATCGAGGGAGAGCTTTTCGCATTGCGTTGGCGGCTACATCCGCCGGCTGGCACGCCTCACTGTTTGCTTTCTGACCCCACGCTCAGTTGCCTCAAAACCACTAGTGCGCACTGGCCTTACCGGAAAATATCGGGTAGGAAATCAGGGATTTATAGCAAAATAAACGGGCCCGGTGAAAGCCTAAAGAAGGAGTTTCCTCATCTTTGGAACGACTTCAAACAGAAACCCTATGAATCCATTAGTTGACATCCGTCAATTCGACCAAAGCATCTGGCTGGACTTTATCCGTCGCAAGATCCTGATCAACGGGGAGTTGCAGCGGCGTATCACCGACGAAGCCCTGCGTGGGGTAACCTCGAACCCAGCCATTTTCGAGAAGGCAATCGGCGGCTCCGACGACTACGACGCGGCCATCCGCAGCCTGGCTCTGCAGGGCAAAACCACCGACGAAATCTATACCGCCCTGGCCATTGCCGACGTGCAGCACGCCTGCGACCTGTTCCGCCCGCTCTACGACAGCCACGACAACTCGTCCGACGGCTACGTGAGCCTGGAAGTGTCGCCGGCCCTGGTCAACGATACCGAAGGCACGATTGAGGAAGGCATCCGGTTCTGGAAAACCGTGAACCGGCCCAACGTGATGATTAAGGTGCCGGCCACGCTGGAAGGCCTGCCCGCCATCCGCCGCCTCATTGCCGAGGGCATCAACGTCAACGTGACCCTGATTTTCGGCCTGGAGCGCTACCGCTTGGTAGCCGAAGCCTTCCTTTCGGGCCTCGAAGACCGGGTAAAAGCCGGCCTGCCCATCGAAAATATCGACTCTGTGGCCAGCTTCTTCCTCTCGCGCATCGACGTGCTGATTGACCCGATGCTGGAGAAAATTGCCGCCGAAGGTGGGGAGAAGGGCGAGTTGGCCCAGTCGCTGGTGGGCGAAGTGGCTTTGGCCAGCGCCAAGCAGGCGTACCAGATTTACAAGGAGATTTTTGCGGGTCCGCGCTGGGAAACCCTGGCCGCCAAAGGTGCTGATACCCAGCGCCTGCTGTGGGCCAGCACCGGCAACAAGAACCCCAAGTACGACGACCTGAAGTACGTCGAAAACCTCATCGGCCCCAAAACGGTGAACACCGTGCCGGTGGAAACCCTCGACATCTTCCGCGAAAAGGGTAAGCCCGCCAACCGCCTCGAAGAAGGCCTCGACAAAGCCGCCGACGTGCTGCGCCGCCTGCCCGAGTTGGGCATCAACCTCGAAGAGCAAACCAACTTCCTGGAAGTCGACGGGGCCAAGAAATTCAACGAGCCCTTCGGCAAGCTGATGGACTCCATTGAAAAGAAGCGCCTGACTTCCCTCGATTCGAGCGTAGCCGAAGCTACCCTGCAGCTGGGCCAGTACCAAGCGGCCGTGGACGCCAAAGTACAGGAGTTCAACGCCAAAAACTTCACTACCGGCTTCTGGGATAAGAAAGCCGACCTGTGGGTGCAGGACGAGGCCGGGCAGCAGAGCATCCGCTCCTTCATGGGCTGGCTGCGCGTGGCCGAAACGATGGTAGGCGCCGTGCCCGAAATCGAGCAGTTCGTCAACGAGGTAAAAGCCGCGGGCTTTAAGCACATCGTTGTAATGGGCATGGGCGGCAGCACGATGGCGCCGATTGTGTTCAAATCCTCGTTCCCGATGGGCGAAAACGGCCTGCCGATGTCGGTGCTCGACACGACGGACCCCGGCACGGTGCGCCAGATTGAAGAGTCGGTGCCGCTGGCTGAGACGCTGTTCATCGTGGCCAGCAAGTCGGGCACGACGGCCGAGCCCCTGGCCTTCGGCGACTACTTCTACGACCGACTCAAGCAAATCAAGGGCGACAAGGCCGGCGAGAACTTCGTGGCCATTACCGACCCCGGCTCCAAGTTCGTGACTTCGGCCACCGAGCAGGGCTACCGCCGTATCTTCCTGAACTTCGCCGAAGTCGGCGGCCGTTTCTCGGCCTTGTCATACTTCGGGCTGGTGCCCGCCGCCTTATACGGATTGCCCATCGGGGAAATCCTGGAGCGGGCCATCCGCATGATGCGCGCCAACGGTGCCTACGGCGCGGTGGAGCAGAATCCGGGGCTGGAACTGGGCGTGGCGCTGGGCGTACTGGCTCAGCAAGGGCGCGACAAGCTCACCCTGATTGTCCCGAACTCGCTCAGCGACTTAGGCTTGTGGCTGGAGCAGCTTATTGCCGAAAGCACCGGCAAGGAAGGCAAAGGCATTTTGCCCGTGGCCGGTGAGCCCGCCCGCGAGCCGGCAGTCTACGGTCAGGACCGCGTGTTCGTGTACGTAGGCTACGAAAATGACGCTGACGCCGAGAATACCGCGAAGCTCGCAGCTTTGCAGGCCGCTGGTCACCCGGTAATCAGCGTGCGCATGCACGATGCCCTGGACCTGGGCGCCGAGTTCTTCCGCTGGGAAGTGGCTACGGCCGTAGCCAGCGCCGTGCTCGAAATCAACCCCTTCGACCAGCCCAACGTGCAGGCCGCCAAAACTGCTACCGACAGCCTGATGAAGGTGGTGCAGGAGCAGGGCAGCCTGCCCGCTGGTGAGCCGGCAAAAGTGACGGAAAACGGCGTGTCGTACTTCACGGCCGTTTCGGGCGGCAGTGCGGCCGAGGTAATCCGCAACTTCTTCGGCCAGGCCAAAGCCGGCGACTTCCTCAACATCCAAGCCTACCTGACCGAATCCGACGAGCTGAACAAGGGCCTGGCGGAGCTGCGTACGCAAGTACAGGAGCAGCTGCACCTGGCCACGACTTCGGGCTACGGACCGCGCTTCTTGCACTCGACGGGCCAGTACCACAAGGGCGGCCCCGACAAGGGCTTGTTCGTGCAGTTCACCGTCGACCACCCGCAGGATCTGGCGCTGCCGGGCCGTTCGTACTCCTTCGGGACGTTCAAGAACGCCCAGGCCGCCGGCGACTTGCAGGCCCTGCACGACTACAACCGCCGCACGCTGCGCATCCACCTCGGCGACAACGCCGAGCAAGGGCTGCGCACGGTGCTGAGTGCGCTGCAGTCGGCGCCGCTGGCGGCTACTACCGCGTAAGAATACGCCCGGGCGGCTGGTTGGGAGGCCAGCTGCCCGGGTTGTTTTTGCGCTTTCTGACCTTTCCCCATCGAAAAATTCCCCAATCCTCTCGATGCATAACCTAAAGCGCCTGGTGGCGGCAGCTGGCTTCGTGCTGGCCGCGGCTAACGTTACTTTTGCCCAAGCGGTACGCCTGACCGTGCAGCCCGGAGACCCGAAGCTGCAAATCAGCAAAGACATTTACGGGCACTTCGCCGAGCACCTGGGCCGTTGCGTCTACGACGGTTTCTGGGTTGACCCGGGCTTGAACGTGCCCAAGCAGGGCCGCATCCGCATGGATATTGTGGAGGCGCTGCGCAAGATTAAAGTAGCCAACCTGCGCTGGCCCGGCGGCTGCTACGCCGACGCCTACCACTGGCGCGACGGAGTGGGCCCCACCGCCCAACGCCCCCGCACCATCAACACCTGGTGGGGCGACGCAGTAGAGGACAACTCCTTCGGGACCCACGAATTTCTGGAGCTCTGCAAGCTGCTCGGCACCGAGCCGTATTTGGCCGCCAACGTGGGCAGTGGGACGGTGCAGGAAATGGCCAACTGGATGGAGTACCTGAACTCCAACGCCGACACGCCGCTCACCCAGCAGCGCAAGCAAAACGGCCACCCCGAGCCCTACGGCGTGCTCATGTGGGGCATCGGCAACGAAAGCTGGGGCTGCGGCGGCAACATGACGGCCGACCACTACGCCGACGAGTACCGGCGCTACGCCACTTTTGCCCACAACTACCCGGGCAGCCCCAAGCTGAAGCGCATCGTGAGCGGGGCCAACGGCGACGACGCCAACTGGACCGAGACGTGCATGAAGAAAATCCCGCTCGACATGATGTGGGGCCTCACGCTGCACCAGTACACGCTGCCCACCGGCAGCTGGACCGGCAGCAAGGGCGCGGCCACCGGCTTCGACGAGGCCCAGTACTTCAACACGATGAAGAACTGCCTGAAAATGGAGCCCATCGTGACCCGGCACGCGGCCATCATGGACAAGTACGACCCCCAGAAAAAGGTGGCGCTGCTCGTGGACGAGTGGGGCGTGTGGACCGACGTGGAGCCCGGCACCAACCCCGGCTTTTTGTGCCAGCAAAACTCCCTGCGCGACGCGCTGGTGGCCGGCACCACGCTCAACATCTTCAATAACCACTGTGACCGGGTACGCGGGGCCAACCTGGCTCAGGCCGTCAACGTGCTGCAGGCCCTGATCCTGACCGACAAGGAGAAGATGCTGCTCACGCCCACCTACCACGTGTTTGACCTCTACCAGGTCCACCAGAACGCGCAGTATCTGCCTTTGCAGTTCACCAGCCCCGAGTATGAGCTGGGTGGCCAGAAGCTGCCGGCGCTAAATGCCTCGGCCTCGAAAGACGCCAGCGGGGCGGTGCACATTTCCCTGGTCAACCTCGACACGAAAAAGGCCCTGCAGCTGGAAACCGCCCTGCCCGGCGTGACCTGGAAAACCGTATCGGGCCGCGTGCTGACTTCGGGCAACGTCAACGACTACAACACCTTTGACAAGCCGAACAAGGTAAAGCTGACAGCTTTCAATGGCGCTAAAAAGCGCGGCGGAAACCTGGCCGTGGAGCTGCCGCCGCAGTCGGTGGTGGTGCTGGAGCTGAAGTAGGAACGGACGATAAAAGCGCAACCATACCACCGTCTGTCATCCTGAGCTTGCGAAGGACCTCATGCCAGTAGGACGACTCGTTCTAGCGTGAAAAGGTCCTTCGCAAGCTCAGGATGACAGACGGAAAAAGTATACCAAAATCCACTCGATGAAACCCACCACTCCCTTCCGCAAACTCACCACTACCGGCCTGCTGCTAGCGGGCCTGACCGTATTCAGCAGCCAGCAGAAAGCTCCCGAAAAGGGCTTGAAAGATTACTACAAGGATTATTTTCCGGTGGGGGTGGCTGTGTCGCCGGCGGGGCTGCGCGGGGCGGAAGGGGAACTGATCAAGCAGCAGTTCAACAGCATCACGCCGGAAAATGCCATGAAAATGGGCCCGATTCACCCGGAGGAAAACCGCTACGAGTGGAAGGATGCCGACGAAATCGTCAAGTTTGCCCAGGACAACAAGCTGCGGGTGCGGGGCCACAACCTGCTCTGGCACGAGCAGACGCCCAGGTGGCTGTTCAAGGACGATCAGGGCAAGCAAGTCAGCAAGGAAGTGCTGCTCAAGCGTCTGCACGACCATATTTTCACGGTGGTGAAACGCTACAAGGGTAAAATCTACGCCTGGGACGTGGTAAACGAAGCCATTTCGGACAACCCCCAGGAGTTTTTGCGCAACTCGGAGTGGTATAAGATCTGCGGGGAGGATTTCATTGCCAAAGCCTTCGAGTACGCCCACGAAGCCGACCCCAAAGCGGTGCTGTTCTACAACGACTACAACACCGAGCGGCCCGAAAAGCGGGAGCGGATATTTAAGCTGCTCAAGAAGCTCAAGGACGCCAAGGTGCCGATTGACGCGGTGGGTTTGCAGGGGCACTGGTCGTTGCAGGAACCCACCGAAGCCGAGCTGCGCCAGGCCCTGGACCAGTACTCATCGTTGGGCCTGAAGGTGCAGATTACTGAGCTCGACGTGTCGATTTACCCCTGGGAAAAAGATAAGCGCGAGAAGCGCCCCGGCGAGTCGGATGCCTACACGCCTGAGCTGGAGCAGAAGCAGGCCGAGCAGTACCGGATGTTCTTCAAAGTGTTCCGCGACTACAAAAAGGTGCTGACTGGCGTCACGTTCTGGAATATCTCCGACAAGTACACCTGGCTGGACACCTACCCCGTAGCCGGCCGCAAAAACTATCCGCTGCTCTTCGACCAGAACCAGAAGCCCAAGAAGGCTTACTGGGAAGTGGTGAAGTTCTAAGGTTTTTTCACGCAGGGTCTCGCAGTGGTTGCCGCAGTGGTGCGCGGCGGCCGTTCACTGCGAGACCCTGCGCCACCCACTGCGCACCACTGCGTGAAATCATGATACGTTCCGTCCGAATACTCTTGCTTTTGCTGCTGCTGACCGGCTCAGCAGCCGCGCAAAATGCCTCGTACATTTCAGTTGCCAAAAGCACGGGAAGCTTCCCGTTGGCAGCCGGTGGCAAAACGGCGGCGTTGTACGCCAGCCAAGCCGACTGGCCCGGCGTGCTGCGCGCCGCCAAAGACCTGCAGGCCGACATCAACCGCGTCACCAAGCTCACCCCGACGCTGACTACTGACAAAGCGCCCACGGGTAAGGAAGTCGTGCTCATCGGTACCATCGGCAAAAGTCCGCTGATTGACGGGTTGGTGAAAAGCAAGAAGCTGGATGTATCTAGCGTGGCAGGCCGGTGGGAAACCTTCGTGCTGCAGGTGGTGGAAAAGCCGCTGCCGGGCGTCGACCGGGCCCTGGTTATTGCCGGCAGTGACAAGCGCGGGACCATCTACGGCATCTACGACTTGTCGCAGCAGATTGGGGTGTCGCCGTGGTACTGGTGGGCCGACGTGCCGACCAAGCCCCAGAAGGCACTGTACGTGGCCGCCGGGCGCCATACGCAGGGTACGCCGCAGGTGAAGTACCGCGGTATTTTCCTCAACGACGAAGCGCCGGCGCTGTCGGGTTGGGCCAAGGAGAAGTTCGGCGGTATCAACTCGAAAATGTACGTGCACGTGTTTGAGCTGATTTTGCGGCTCAAGGGCAATTACCTGTGGCCCGCTATGTGGGGCAACGCCTTCAACGACGACGATAAGCAGAGCCCGGTGCTGGCCGACGAGTACGGCATCGTGATGGGCACCTCGCACCACGAGCCCATGGTTCGGTCCCAGCAGGAGTGGAAGCGCTTCGGCTCCGGCCCCTGGAACTACCAGACCAACGAAAAGACGCTCCAGGACTTCTGGCGGCAGGGTATCAAAAACATGGGCACTCATGAAAGCATCGTGACGCTGGCCATGCGCGGCGACGGCGACGAGCCCATGAGCGAGGGGAGCAACATTACTCTACTGGAAAAAATCGTGGCCGACCAGCGCAAGATTATTGCCGAGGAAACCGGCAAGCCCGCCGCGCAAACGCCCCAGCTCTGGGCCCTTTACAAGGAAGTGCAGGACTACTACGACAAGGGCATGCGCGTGCCCGACGACGTGACGCTGCTGCTCTGCGACGACAACTGGGGCAACCTCCGCAAGCTGCCCAAAGCAGGGGAGAAGCCCCGGGCCGGCGGCTACGGCATCTACTACCACTTCGACTACGTGGGCGGGCCGCGCAACTACAAGTGGCTCAATACGAACCCGCTGCCGCGCATCTGGGAGCAAATGCACCTGGCCCACGAGTACGGCGCCAACCAGATCTGGATTGTGAACGTGGGGGATTTGAAGCCTATGGAATTTCCCATCAGCTTCTTTTTGGACTACGCCTGGAACCCCGACCGAATCAGTGCCGACCAAGTCGACGACTACTCGCGCGACTGGGCCGCCAAGCAGTTTGGCCCGAAATACGCCGCCGGCATTGCCGATATCCTGGCCAAATACGCCAAGTACAATTCCCGCCGCAAGCCCGAATTGCTCAACGCCGACACCTACAGCCTGGCCACCGGTGAGTGGGCCACGGTGGTAGCCGACTACAACCAGCTGCTGACCCAGGCCGAGAAAATCAACGAGCAGCTGCCCGCTGAGTACCACGACGCTTACTATCAGCTGGTGCTGCACCCGGTACAGGCCTGCGCCAACCTCAACGAGCTCTACTACACGGTGGCCCAAAACCGGGAAGCCGCCAAAAACGGCCAGGCTACGGCTAACGCGCTGGCCGAAAAAGCCAAGGCCCTCTACGCCAAAGATGCGGAAATCACCCGGCGCTACCACGCCCTGGCCGGCGGCAAGTGGAACCACATGATGGACCAAACCCACATTGGCTACACCTACTGGCAGCAGCCCGAGCAGAACGCCATGCCTGCCGTACAGACCGTGGTCCAGGCTTCTGCCGCGGCTCCGGCCCCAAGTCAGCCGGGGGCAGCTAAAAAGCCTCAGCTAGCACCGAAAGAACCGGGCTTTGTGGAAGCCGACGGCTACGTTTCCATCGAAGCCGGGCACTACACTAAAGCCGTGGACGGCGGCGCCGTGAAGTGGCAAACCATTCCCGACCTGGGCCGCACCCTCTCCGGCGTCACCACCTTCCCAACCACGGTGCCCAGCCAAGACCCGGCCGGTAACTCGCCCCACCTGGAGTATCAGGTGCAGCTCACCGGCAGCGGCCCGGTAACGGTGCAGGCGTATCTGGCCCCCACGCTGAATTTCCTCGGTGGTCAGGGCCTGCGCTACGCCGTGTCGTTCGACGACGAAGCGCCGCAGGTTGTCAACTTGCACGCTGGATTAGTCGCCGACAATGGGAACAGGCCCTGGGAAAAGGCCGTAGCCGAGAATATTATCCTCAGAGAATCGAAGCACAATATAGCCAAGCCCGGCACTCACACGCTCAAGTTCTGGCGCGTGGACCCCGGCGTGGTGCTCGAAAAGCTGGTTGTGAACCTCGGCGGCGTGCAGCCCAGCTACCTGGGTCCGCCCGAAAGTGTTTCGGGAGCATCGAAAGACGGAAAAGAGGCCAAAGGCAGCGTGGGCCAACGCTAAAGCCGTTGGTTTTGGCTGTCTTTGTCGCGCATGCGGCGGCCTGGTTTGCATAAAGAGCTTCTATTGCACAAGTAAGCGGGGCGGTAAAGAGGTGGTCGACCACCCCTTTACCGCCCCGCTTACTTGTGTCTAGCCCGCTCTAGCTCCGGTCCGCGTCGTTGTCGCGGCCGGCGTTGCGGCGGGGCATAGTACCGTAATCCGAGCCGTTGTCGTGGGGAGGTACGGGGGCGTTGTTTTGGGCGTCGCGGCTGTAGTCCTGCTGCGCCGCGCCGCCGTCGGCCGCGGCCGGGTTCGACGAATCGTTGGGGTCGTTGTAGGAGCCGCCTTTCGAGCCGATACCCTCGCCGCTGTTGCCCTGATAGCTGGTTTCGCCCTCGGTGCGGGTGTAGCCGGTGCGGGAGTCGGAGCCGGTGGGCGTGGCGGCTTCCCGGTTGGGGCCGGGCTCGTTGGCGCCGTTCAGCTCGCCGGTGCGGCCGTGCACCGTGGGCTGCGGGTTGTAGCTGGTGCCGGGCTGCTCGTCGCGGGCACTGCCCTGGGAAGGAATATAGTCGTAGTCGGCGCTCTGGTTCCGCTCGTGACTGGTGCCGGCTTGTGCGTTGCCAGCCCCACCGACCAGGGAAGAATGGCCGTAATCCTCGCTAAAGCCCGAATCAGGAGCAGTAGGAGAGGCGTTGTCGTTGCGGTAGTGCGGGTCGACGGTGGTGCCGGCCAGGGGCGTGGCGGTGGCGTGGCCGAAGGTGCTGCCCTGGGGGTTGTACTCGTCGGTGCCGGTGTTGTTTTCGGGCCGGCCGCCCTGGTAGCCGCCGGTATTTACGGGCTGGGAGCCGAGCTGCCCGCCGTACACGTCGTTGGCGCGGTACTGGTTGCCGTAGCCGCCTTGGGTACCGCCCGTGTCCTGGGGGCCAAACTCACCGCGGCCGGGGCTGGCCAGCTGGTTTTCGAGACGGTCGGCGTCGTGGTACACGGGCTGCACGCTGTTGCCGAACTGCCCGCCCCAGTCGGCTTTGGGTGCTGCTTCAGATGGTGCCAGGCCCTGGCCGGGGCGCACGGCGTTCCGGTCGGCTTCCTTGTTTTCCTGCTCGTCGCCGGGCTCGGTGTTGAGGGCGCCTTTGCCCACGCTCATTTCCGAGTCGGCCAACGACTGGCTGGAGGTGCCGGGGGGGGTGGCTTGGTGCTTTTTATCGTCGGTATTCGCGGTAGTATCTTGGTCAGTAGCCATGGTGCAGTGGGTTTTAAGGGAAGACGACAAGCATCCTCTCTAAAACCATACGCGCCTACTACGGCAGAGTTTTCGCGCCTAAGCCGCCCGCAGCTCCCGCATGTTCTGGCTCCAGGCCCGCACCCACTCCGGCAGCTCCGGCGACTCGGTCGGCTCGCCGGCGTGGGCCAGCACCTCGGCCGGGTCGGCGGTGCCGCCCTTGCGTTTCACGAAGCGCAGGCTGATTACGGCCGTGGCCATTACCTGCCCTTCCCGGATAAACTGCTGCTGGATGTAGAGCAGCTTTTCGTCCCAGCCCAGGGCCCGGGTTTCGATTTCAAAGGCCTGAAACGGCTCCAGAGAGCGGCTGAACTGGATGGTTTCGGCCGCCACCACGGCCAGCGGGGCAAAGTCCTTGATTTTGGCCAGCAGCCCCGAGCGAATCAGCAGGTCCATCCGGGCCACGTCGCACATGGTCAGATACTGCCCGTTGTTGAGGTGGCGCATCACGTCCAGGTCGGTAGGCCACACCCGGAACCTGGTGCGGCAGGGGCCCATGACCGGTACCTTGGGTTGGAAACGGGCAGTCAGCAACAGCCAGATCAGGCGGAAATAGAGTTTCATAGCGGTAAAAGGGAAAGCCCCGGCCAGTAACTACACCGGTCGGGGCTTTAAGGTTGAATGAAAAACGATACTGGGAAGAAGGCTGGCCGAACTCGGTTAAGAATAATTTTATTTAATTTCTTTGTTAACCAAGCCGGTAGAGAAAGAAATTAAATAAAATTATTCTCAACCAGGCCTCTTACCCGAACACCCCTAGCGACTCGACGTGGGCCTTACTGCCGTCGGTTACCCAGGCGTCGAGCTGGGCGGGGTCCTTCATCTGCTGGCCGCGGCTGCGGGGCACCACGAGGTAGCCGCACCGCACGTCGGGCAGGGCCGACATGTCGCTCCACAGCTTCTCGATTTGAGCTACGGGGTAGATGTCTTCCTGGCCGTGGCCCCAGCGGAACTTCACGTCCTTGGTCGTCACGTAGGTCGGGATGCGCTGGGCTACGGCGCGCACGGCCCGGGCCAGCTGAGTTTCGTCGGCCGTTTGCAGCTCGGCGCGGGTGAGGCCGAAAAGCTGGAGCAGTGGGTCGACTTCAATCCAGGTGGTCATCGAGTTGTAGTAGCTCAGCGCCAGCTCGTCTTCTTCGCGGGGCTGGGCCAGGCCTTCGAGCAGGCGCACTTGGCCGTTCACGCGGGCCAGCCCACCGCCGCGGTCCTCGATGCGGCGCGGGATTACCTCGAAGGTCAAGGCGTTGCCGGCGGCGCGGTGGTAGCCCAGGGCGGCGGCGTGCACGTCGGCCCCCAGCGTGTCGATGTTGTGGAGCATGATGGTTTCCACCGTGGGGTTTTCGCGCAGCAGGCGGGCCAGCGTGCCGTTGCGCAGCAGGTTCGATACCTCGTACCAGTGGCCGAGCGGGGAGAAGCGCTGGGCGGCAATGTTGTCGACGTAGTCGGTGCCCTCGCCCTTGCTTTTGGCCCAGCTGATCATGGTGTTGCGCACCGCGTCGCGCACTTTCTGCTTGTTCTCGTCGAGGGTTTCCTGGGGCATTTCCTCCCACATAAAGCGCAAATCCCGCTCCATGGGCACGAAACGCTGCCCAATCGAGCGGCCTTCCGAGAGGTAGACCGCGCCGTCGTAGCCGTAGTTCTGCGTCTGGGCCAGCGTCTGCCGGATGGGCTCGTGGGTCAGGTAGCTGGTAGCCACGATGTGCGGGATTTTGGCTCCGTACTGCTGGGCCACGCGGCGGGTTTTGGCCAAATGGATTTCCAGGAAGCTGCGGTGCCGCCCGTTTATTTCCACGAACGGGTTCAGGGCCTTGATAACGCCCGCGCCCTTGGTCCAGCGGCTGCCCACGCCGGCCGCCAGGCTCAACACGGCCACCTTCCCGGCCCGAATGGCCTCTTCACCAAGCTGGGTTACGTCCTGTAAGTCGGCAAACTGCACCACGTCGGCGGCCTGCACGTCGTCGATGGCCGTTTCGGCCGGCAGGCGGTTGCGCGAAAGACCAATCAGGCCCTTTTGCAATTCCTCCCGGATGTCTTCGTGCTGGATGTAGTCGAAGCCGTTTTCACGCTTGATCTGCTCGGCCTTGTCGTTTTCCACGCTGCGGTTGCCCTGGCTCGTGGGGTCCGATACCTTGAACAGGTTGCTCACAATGGTGCGCAGCAGCGGATAGGCCAGGTTGTTTTGCTCGCAGTAAGTCGTGAAATAGTCGATTTCAGCCCGCCGCAGGTAGGAAATGGTTTCCGGGTCCTGCTTGACCAAGCCCGACACGTGGATGGCGTAGTACTGTTCCGGCATCAGGGCTTCATTTCCTTCGTGCAACGTGCTCCAGGTGCCGCGCCGGTTGATGCTCCAGTTGTACACCACCGGCTCCATGGCAAACGGCAGGGCGGCCGAGAGTTCCTGCTTGGTGGTGCGCAGCATGTCCAGCACGCGCACCTTGTAGTCCTCGTACTTATCGGGGTTCACGAACATGCCCATGCCCCCGCCCGACATGCCGCCCAGCATCAGGAAGCCGTAGTAGTCGGCCCCGAATTCCTGCTTGGCCTTGGCAATAATCTGCTCGGTGAAGTAGGTCGAGGCCCAGGGAATGATGGTCTTGATGGGCCCCTCGAAGTTGCGGGCCGTGTTGGCGCCCAGCTTCTGAATGTCACCTTCCCGGATGGAAGCCAGGATGTTGTCGAATATTTCGTTGGTCAGCTGCCGGGCGGCCGTTTCCTGGGCCCCGCGGAGCAGGTACTTCTCGGTCACCATCTCCAGAATCGGGCCCACGTTGGAGGCCATGCCGCCGTGCATCAGCACCAGCGACTTCATAATCCGCTCCCCGATTTCGGGGTGCACGTCCTCGCCCTCCAGCACCCGGTGCCGCGGCAGCAGCGTGCCCCGGCTGATGTCGTATTCCGGGTCGCCGGGCTGGGCGAAGGTGCCCTGAATGGCCTTGATGCCGGGCCACACCCCGCCCGAATCCTGCCAGCCCCCGCCCGAGCCGCCAATCCACTCGCCCAGAATAGCGCGGGATGCTACTAGCCGCCGCTCGTTCTCGTCGAGGCCGCCGGTCAGGTTCTTGGTCTGGCCCGTGGCCCGCATCAGCAGGCTGATAATAGAGCCCAGCAGGTTGGTCGAAACCGCGAAACGGGAGCCTTTGGGAATGTCGTTCACCTTGGTCACCAGCTCGATGCCCATGCCCGGGGCCACGATGCGCGCCAGGATTTCGGTCAGGCTCTGGTTAGTGCCTTCGAAAGACGGTGGAATGAGGCCCGAGGCAATAACCCCGGCTTTGACCAAGCTCAGGTAGTCGTTGCCGAAGTTGAACAGGTCGGCCAGGTCCGTCACGTCCTTGGTCGTGTTCAAATCGATGCTGGTCAGGCGCAAGACCGGCTCGGGAATCACGCGCACGTAGCTGTGCAGCGGGGGCCGGATGTCCTTGTCGCGCCCGAACATGCCCAGGTCAATGGAGAGGTTCACGACCCGCGCGCCTTCGGGGTAGTCCATGCCCAGGAAGAAGATGTCCGACCAGCCGCTGTGGGTGAGGTCCATGCGCACGGAGGTGTGCTCGTGCAGCACGGGGTAAAACAGCGAGGAGTCGTTGCGCTGCAGCAGGGCCGGGTGAATCCGGATGGGGTGCTCGTCCTGGTGGCCCACGCGGAACATCCACTGGTTGCCCCGGCTGGAGCGCACGCTCTTACGGACCTGGTCGGCCAGAATCTGGAAGGAGAGGTGGTGGTAGGAGTCGGCCAGGGCACTGAAGAGCGTGGCGTTGGGGCCGTGCTGGTCCAGCTCCCGCAAAAACGTGCTGATGGCCTGCTCGAAGCGGCGGCTCAGCAAATCCTCAAAGCCGTGGTAGGGAATCTTGCCCACGGCCGGCACGTCGGGCGTTTCCTGGAGGAAAAACCGGAACCCGGCGTACAAAAACAGGATGGCCCGCACCTTGTCGTAGAGGTTGGGCGTGGCCTTGCGGAACTCGTCCAACTCCCGCAGGCTGCGCAGCAGCTCCCGCGCCGAGAGGCCCCGGCTCAGGGCGTAAAAGTCCCGGTTCCGCTTCGTGGGCTCGGTAGCGGTAATGGTTTCGACGAAAATATTCATGACGTTGGGTGTAGAGACGCGTATTCGCGTCTCAATCGTTGCTGACGTTGTGTAAAACCAGGTCGTTCAGGCGCAGGCCGTTCAACGACGAGACGCAATGTTGCGTCTCTACTTGCGGGTATTGGCTTCAGCCAGCAATTCTACCATGGTCGTCAATGTCTCGTCGTGGGCCTCGCCGGCCAGGCCCAGGGCCAGCTGGGCGCGCAGCAGGCCGTGGCGGCGACTCAGGTCGTAGCGGTTGCCGCGTACTTCCAGGGCCAGGTACTTCTCGGTTTCGGCCAGCTCCTGCAAAGCGGGCGTCAGCAGCACGTTAGCCGAGCCAGCGTCCAGCTGCTTCTGCAGAATCGGGAAGATGCTGGGCGTCAGCACGTGCATACCGAAGAAGCAGAGGTAGTAGCCCGCCCGCAGGCCCGGCGTCTGCAATTCCAGCTCGGCGGTGCTCAACGAAGGCTTTTCGATGATTTTATCAATCTGGTACACCCCGGCCTGGCCCGCTACGTGCTTGCCCGTGAGCGTGCCGTAGCGGTTGATTTGGTGCTCAATGGTGGGATTTACGGCGGCCACGGCGCACTCCTGCTGGGTGGCCAGCTCCAGCACCTGCGCCGCGCAGCGCTTGCCGGCCACGTCCGAGACGTAGAGGTAGTCGCCGAGCAGCAGCAGAAACGGCTCGTGGCCGACAAACTCCCGGGCGCAGGCCACGGCGTGCCCGTAGCCCAGGGCTTCGGTTTGCTCGGCAAACTGCAGGCGGCTGAGCAGGTGGTCGATTTTCTCGGCCTGCTGCCGGGCCCAGTCGATGTTCTGGTAGGTTTTAATCAGGTTGTCGCGCAGAGAGGTGAAAGCGGCCACGTAGCGCGGCCCGTCGCCGGGGGCGCACACCACGCACAGCTCCTCGATGCCGCTGCCAAAAGCTTCCTCGGCAATAATCTGGATGGTGGGCTTGTGCAACCCGTCCACGTCTACTACCGGCAGCATGGCCTTCTGAATCGTGTCGGCCACCGGGTAGAGCCGCTGGCCGCGGGCGGCGGCAGTAATCACTGCTTTTTTGATCTTCATGGGAATGGTTTGGGTATTCGCTCAGGAAAATGCCGGGAGAGAGGCGGGGTTGAAAAAGGAAGAACATCAACTCAGGGCTGGTGGCGAGTCAGATCCTGAGCTGAGGGTATTGGTTTATCGTTTGTGTTGCAAGAACGTCATGCTGAGCTTGCCGAAGCATCTCTACCGCTTCGTTGGAGTGCAGAAGAGGTAAAAGTTAATAAAGGTAAGTTTGCCTATGGCGCAGAACACTGAATTAGAAATCAAGGTAATTCAACGGTTTATCAACCAGAGTAAACAAGACCGATATATTCAGTTCGTGCGTTCGACAAAGAACCGGGGAAAGTTTATTGCTGACCTGAATCACTTCAATATTCTGCAAGCAGAAGCTTTTGAGTACGTCCGAGGTATTGAGGAGGAAGTGGTTCGTGCAGCGCTTCAGACACAGGGGCTCATTGGTACAACCTGCTATGTCATTAGCGAAAACCCCTCCATCGATACTCAGACGCTAACTATAGATGAAGCTTTGCGCATGACTGTAGGACACGGCATGGGCACCATGCTAGTTTTCGGCAACGCGGAAATGGCGTTTTACGAGTGCGAAACTATGAACGTGCGCTACATCAGTAGGCCTAGACGTTGAGCCTCGCAACGAAGCGGTAGAGATGCTTCGGCAAGCTCAGCATGACGTTCTTTTATCAGCAAGACTAGGCTAAAACAGCTGGCTCGAACTCTTCAGCCGCTCTACCTTCGCCCGGATTTCTTCCAGCCCCAAATTGTGAATACTGCCCAGATGCGTGGTCTGGAATTCCTTGTGGGGCACGTAGGAACCATCTTCTACCGCCAGGCCCACTTGCTTATACGCCGTGCGAAACGGGGTGCCGCTTTGGATGAGCTGGTTGATATTTTCCACCGTGAAAGTTGCGTCGTACTTGGCCTGGTTGAGCAGGTCGGGCTTGATTTTCAGCTGGGGCAGGGCGAAGAGCACGATATCCAGGATGTCCAGAAACTGCGTGAGCGGCTCGAACAGGAGCTCCTTAAGAGTCTGAAAGTCGCGGTGGTAGCCGCTGGGCAGGTTGCTGATGGTGAGCGTAATCGTGTTGGGCAGGGCCTGCAGGGAGTTGCACCGGGCCCGGATGAGCTCAAACACGTCCGGATTTTTCTTGTGGGGCATGATGCTGGAGCCGGTCGTAAACTCCTTGGGTAGCTCCACAAAGGCCATGTCCTGCCCGTTATACAGCACCAGGTCGTAGGCCAGTTTGGCCAGCGTAGCGGCCATGCCGGCCACGGCAAAGGCCACGGTTTTCTCGGTTTTGCCGCGCAGCATCTGGGCGCCCACGCTGCTCACGGCCACGTTGCCGAAGCCCATTTGCCGGGTCGTCAGCTGCCGGTCGATGGGGAAGGAGCTGCCGAAGCCGGCACCCGAGCCCAAGGGGTTCTGGTCGGCCACGGTGTGGGCGGCCTCAAACAAAGCCAGGTCCAGCAGCAGGTGCTCGGCGTAGGCCGAAAACCAGAGCCCGAACGAGCTGGGCATGGCGGCCTGGAAGTGAGTGTAGCCGGGCAGCAAATCAGCCCGGTGGGCGTCGGCTTTCTGCAGCAGCACGTTTACCAATTCCAGGGTCTTGGCCGCCACCCGCTCGGTGTAGTCTTTCAAAAAGAGCTGAATGGCCGTCAAAACCTGGTCGTTGCGGGAGCGGGCGGTGTGAATTTTCTTGCCCGCGTCGCCGAACTTTTCGGTCAGGTAATACTCGATTTTGGAGTGCACGTCCTCAAACTCCTCCTCGATGGTAAAGCGGCCCTCGGCAATTTGCTGGGCCAGCTCCCCGAGGCCCTGCTGGAGCTGCTCGTTTTCCTCCCCGGAAATCAGCCCGGCCTGGGCCAGCATCGAGGCCTGAGCCTGGGAGGCCCGCACGTCGAACTGCGCCAAGTACATATCCAGCTCCCGGTCTTTACCCACGGTGAACTGCTCAATCTTCTTATCAACGGCAATGCCCTTGTCCCAAATCTTCATGGTCAATTGTCTTGAAAAGCCCGGCTGTCGGGACTTTTCGGTACTACGTGTTACGACCGGGTAAAGCTGCGCCAAGTCTGGCCGCAGACCTGTCGCAAATTGCCCGGTATTTGTCGTTTTTATACTGCTTGCGGCGCAGGTCGACTGGTACTTTTACGTCTCATCCCACCAGAATACGGCGCCATGCAAAAGATTACCACCTTTCTGACTTTCAACAACCAGGCGGAAGAAGCCGCTCAGCTGTATACCAGCCTGTTCCCAGATTCGGCCATCCAAAGTATTACCCGTTACTCGGAAGGCACCTACATGCCCGCTGGCAGCGTCATGACGGTTGAATTTGAGCTGGCCGGACAAAAGTACGTTGCCCTGAACGGCGGACCATACTTCACCTTCACAACCGGCATTTCGCTGTCGGTAAGCTGTCAGAATCAGGCCGAAATAGATGCGCTGTGGGATAAGCTCACGGCCGATGGTGGTGAGCCGGGCGACTGTGGCTGGCTCAAAGACCGGTTTGGCGTGTCCTGGCAAATTACGCCGGCCAACATCGGCCAGCTCCTGCGCAGCGACGACCCGGCCCGGGCTCAACGCAAAATGGCGGCCATGATGCAGATGCACAAACTTGATATTGCCACCCTGGAACAGGCCTGAGCCTAGAGCTGCAGCCCTTCCAGCAGCTCGATGTAGGCCCGAATGCCGCCCCGGATTTCGTAGCGGTAGATGTACTCGTCCGGGGTGTGGGAGCGGGCCGAGTCGCCGGGACCCATTTTCACCGTCGGAAACGGCATCAGGGCCTGGTCCGACATGGTGGCCGAACCGTAGGTTTTGCGGCCCAGGGCCACGCCCCGGCGCACCAGCGGATGGTCCGGGTCGATGCGGGACGAGTTGAGCCGTACCGAGCGGGGCTTCACCTCCGACTGCAGGTGTTCCTGTACCGTGCGCACCACTTCCTCGTTCGAGTAAAACTCGTTGGTGCGCACGTCCACCACGAAGTGGCAGGTGTCGGGCACCACGTTGTGCTGGGTGCCGGCCTGAATCTGGGTTACCGTCATCTTCACCGGCCCCAGCAGCTCCGATACCTTCGCAAACTTGTACTGCTGCAGCCACTGAATGTCAGCTACGGCTTTATAAAGGGCGTTTTCGCCCTCGTTGCGGGCCGCGTGGCCGGTCTGGCCGTGGGCGGTGCAGTCGAGCACCACCAGGCCTTTCTCGGCTATGGCCATGTCCATCTGCGTGGGCTCCCCTACGATGCCCAAGTCAATTTTGCCTAGCTGGGGCAGCAGGCTGCTGATGCCGTTGGCGCCCGAAACTTCTTCCTCGGCCGTAATGGCGCAAATCAGGTTGAACGGCAGCCCCGGCTGGTCCTGAAAGTGCAGAAATGTGGCCAGCATGCTCACCGCGCAGCCGCCCGCGTCGTTCGAGCCCAGGCCGATGAGCTTGTCGTCGGCTTCTTCCACTACGCCGCCGAACGGGTCGTAAGTCCAGGTCGCGCCGGGTTTCACCGTGTCGTGGTGGGAGTTGAGCAGCACGGTGGGCTTATCGGGGTCGAAATGCCGGTTTACGGCCCACACGTTGTGCAAATCCCGCTGCGGCTGAGCCCCGTGCTGCCGCAAAAACTCAAAAATCAGCGCGGCCGTAGCGGCTTCCTCCCGCGAAAACGACGGAGTTTGGATGAGACGGGTTAGGAGCTGAATAGCGTCTTCGGCCAGCTGGTCGGTTAATTCCGGCATAGAATTGTTTTTACGGGCTCGTTGATTTTCAGGGCGTTTTCAATTACCACCCGCTCCACGCCAGCTTCCAGAGCCGCAAAGGCGTTGTCGAGCTTGGGCACCATGCCGGCTGCAATAACGCCGCGGGCCTTGAGCTCCTGGTACTGCCCGGGCGTTATCTGCGGAATCACGGAGGTTTCGTCCGTCACGTCGGCCAGCACCCCGTCTTTTTCGAAGCAGAAGTGTAGCTCCACCTGGTAAAACGGCGCCAGGGCCCGGGCCAGGGAGCTGGCAATGGTATCGGCGTTGGTATTGAGCAGCTGCCCGTGGCCGTCGTGGGTGATGGCGCAGAAAACCGGCGTCAGGCCCGTGCCGAGCAGGGTTTGCAGCAGCCCGGTATTTACGCTGTGCTCGTCCAGGTCGCCCACGAAGCCGTAGTCGATTTCCTTGACCGGCCGCTTGCTGGCGCGAATCACGTTGCCATCGGCCCCCGACAAGCCCAGGGCATCGACGCCGTGCTGTTGCAGCCCCGCTACCACTTGCTTATTCGTTTTACCAGCGTAAAACATGGTCACGATGTCGAGCGTGGCCGCGTCGGTGATGCGGCGGCCCTGCACCATCTGGGGCGCAATGCCCAGGTCCTGCAGCATCTGGCTGGCACCCTTGCCGCCACCGTGGACCACCATTTTGGGGCCCGGCACCCGGGCCAGCGCCGCCAGAAACTGGCCCAGCTGGGCCGCGTCGTCGATGATGCCACCGCCAATCTTAAATATTTTCAGGACTTCACTCATACCGCGAGAAAAAGGGAAATAGGGGCGTAGGGGCTGGAACAGACGGATTTGTTCGGGCCAGTATTCCGGTCAGGCCGGGGCAGGGGCAAAGTTGGCGCATTTTTTTAGCGCCGGCCCGGCAAAGTTTCCGAAAAAAAACATCTAGTTTTGCAACGATTTAGCGGTTTAAACGATTTAAAGCGCGAAACACTCCCACGCCGCCCCGCGGCACCCGTCATGATTCGTCTCTCCTCTATTGCGCTTCTGCGACGACCCATTATGGTCGTGCGAATTATGCCAGCATAACTGCTGGCTGCAATAATTCGCCGGCCCACATCTCCCAAACCGGCGCGGGGTTTCCAAAGTAGTAGCCCCACTGAAGAGAAAACTTACGAATAACTGACCTTAGTCCGAGTGTAATCCCCTAGTTCGAGTGACTTTTGCCGGCCCCTGCGCCGGAATCCTCTGCTCTTACAGCCTGATCCGCTGGCCCGCTCTCTTCCGGGTTTTCCCTTGCTTCCGGCACCGCCGCCGGGAGTCGCGCAGCCTCGTCCACCCGTTGCGCTTCCCCATTTTCTTTCGTCTTTCCGAGTCTGCTGCCGTATAAGAAGGCAACTAACCGAGCTTTGACCATGCTGTTACGAGTCGCCAATGCTGCCGATGCGCAGTACGTGGAAACCCTTTGTCAGTGGTATGAGGAATCTGCCAGAACGCGCGGTGTTGGTATTGCTAAGCGCGACCCTAACTATCTGAAAAAGAAGATGGAACGGGGTGATGCCATCATTGCCTTCTCCGACGACAACGTCCTGGCGGGCTTCTGCTACATCGAAACCTTTGAGGACAACAAGTTTGTTGTCAACTCCGGTCTGATCGTCAACACCGAGCTGCGCAAGGAGGGCCTGGGCCGCTCCATCAAGCACCGCGTGTTCGAGCTTTCGCGCACCAAATACCCCAGCGCCAAAATCTTCGGTATTACCACCAGCGGGCCGGTCATGAAGATCAACACCGAGCTGGGCTACCGTCCCGTGACCTTTACCGAGCTGACCCAGAGCGACGATTTCTGGAAAGGCTGCATGGGCTGCAAAAACTACCCGATTCTGCAGGAAAACCAGCGCAAAATGTGCCTCTGCACCGGCATGGTCTACGACAAGCTCGAAGACCAGTACGGCAAGATTGGCCAAGAAACGATTGAGATTCTAAGTCAAGGGTAGAAAAAGCAAAATCGTTGGTCATGTCGACCAGCGGGAGACATCTCGCCTGCTGACGTTGGAGTAGTACTCTCACCTCAGCACGCAAGATTCCTCGGTAAGCTCGGGATGACGTTCTGGTAACGTTCAACTGACGTTCTAATACACTCACTAATACATGAAAAAGAAGGTAGTTTTAGCGTACAGCGGCGGCTTGGATACGTCCTACTGCGTGGTATACCTGACCCGCGAACTGGGTCTGGAAGTTCACACGGTTATCGTCAACTCCGGCGGCTTCTCCGACGAGGAGCTGGCGGCCATCGAGAAGCGGGCCTACGAGCTGGGTTCGACCAAGCACGAGGTCATCGACGTAACCCAGCGATTCTACCAGGACTGTTTGCGCTACCTTATCTTTGGCAACATTCTCAAGAATGACACCTACCCGCTGAGCGTCAGTGCCGAGCGGATGTTCCAGAGTCTGGCCTTGGCCGAATACGCCCGCGAGCATAAGGCCGACTACATTGCCCACGGCAGCACCGGCGCCGGCAACGACCAAGTGCGTTTCGACGTGGCTTTCTCGGTTATTGCCCCCAACACGGAAATTATCACGCCCATCCGTGACCTGAAACTTTCGCGCCAGGCCGAAATTGACTTTCTCAACCAGCACGGCTTTGAGATGAGCTGGGAAAAAGCCAAATACTCCATCAACAAAGGTATCTGGGGCACCAGCGTCGGCGGCGTCGAAACGCTGACTTCCAACCAGGCGCTGCCCGAGTCGGCGTATCCCACGCAGATCAGCGCAACGGAGCCTACGAGCATCGAAATTACCTTCGAGAAAGGTGAGCCGGTGGCCCTGAACGGCGAAACCATGAACCCGGTGGCCTTGATTCAGGCCCTGAACGAGCTGGCTGGCACCTACGCCATTGGCCGCGACACCCACGTGGGCGACACGATTCTGGGTATCAAGGGCCGCGTGGGCTTCGAGGCGCCGGCCCCGCTGATTCTCTTGAAAGCTCACCACTTGCTGGAAAAGCATACTTCCTCGCGCTGGCAGCTGCTGCACAAGGACTATGTGGCCAACTGGTACGGCACGCTGCTGCACGAAGCCCAGTACCTGGACCCGGTGATGCGCGACTTCGAAGCCCTGCTGACCTCCTCGCAGGAGCGGGTGTCGGGCAAGGTGTTCGTGACGCTGAAACCCTACCAGTTTGAGCTGCAGGGCATCGAGTCGAAGTACGACATGATGCGCTCCAAAGTGGCGACTTACGGCGAGGAAAACGACGCCTGGGACGGCCGCGACGCCAAGGGCTTTATCAAGATTTTCAGCAACCAGCTGCGCATTCACTCCTCTTTCAACGATGAAAATTAAGGCGGGCATCGTGGGCGGCGCCGGCTACACGGCCGGGGAGCTCATCCGCATCCTGCTCCACCACGAGTTTGTGGAGCTGGGCGGCATCGTCAGCTCGTCCAACGCGGGCAACCCCGTGCACCAAGTGCACGACGACTTGGTGGGCGACACCGACCTGGTATTTGCCGCCGAGCTGGCTGGCGACGAGGACGTGGTGTTTCTGTGCCTGGGGCACGGCAATTCCAAGGCCTGGCTGGAGAAAAACACCCTGCCCGACACGACCCACGTCATCGACCTGAGCAACGACTTCCGCCTGGAGGCCGACGCCGAGTTTGCCGACCGGGAGTTTGTCTACGGCTTGCCCGAGCTCAACAAGGGCCGGATTCAGCAGGCCCAGAGCATTGCCAACCCCGGCTGCTTTGCCACCGCCATTCAGCTGGCCTTGCTGCCGCTGGCCCAGGCCGGCAAGCTGACCGAGGACGTGCACGTATCGGCCATTACCGGCTCCACGGGCGCGGGGCAAAGCTTGTCGGAGACGGTGCACTTCTCGTGGCGCACCAACAACGTGTCCATCTACAAGCCTTTCACCCACCAGCACCTCGGCGAAATAGGGGAGAGCCTGGCTCAGCTGCAAAGCCAGCCCGGCGGGGAAATCTACTTCGTGCCCTACCGTGGCAACTTCGCCCGGGGCATCTTCGCCAGCGTCTACACGCCCTCGGACTTGACCCAGGACGAGGCCCGGGAACTGTACCAGAAATTCTACGCCGATGCCCCGTTTACCACGGTGTCGGACAAGGAAATTCACTTGAAACAGGTAGTCAATACCAACAAGTGCCTGCTGCACGTGCAGAAGCTTGGCAAGCAGCTGCTCATCACCTCGGTTATCGACAACCTGGTGAAGGGCGCTTCGGGTCAGGCCGTCCAGAATATGAATCTGCTTTTTGGCCTGCCGGAAACGACAGGGCTCAACCTCAAATCGGTGCTTTTCTAATGGAGCTTTTCAACGTTTATCCGCTCGTCAACATCACGCCGGTTAAGGCGCTGGGAGCGAAACTCTGGGACGACAAGGGCCAGGAGTACCTGGATTTCTACGGCGGCCACGCCGTTATTTCCATCGGCCACAGCCACCCGCACTACGTGCAGCGCCTCACTGAGCAGCTGCAGAACATCGGCTTTTACTCCAACTCGGTGCAGATTCCGATTCAGCAGCAGCTGGCCGAGAAGCTGGGCCGCGTGTCGGGCTACGAAGACTACTCGCTGTTTCTGTGCAACTCGGGGGCCGAAGCCAACGAAAACGCCTTGAAGCTGGCCTCGTTCCACACCGGTAAAAAGCGGGTTATTGCCTTTAAAGGCGCTTTTCACGGCCGCACCTCGGGTGCCGTAGCTGCTACCGATAACCCCAAGATTGTCGCGCCCTTCAACGCTGACCACGCCATTTCCTTCGTGGAATACGACCTGGCTGCTGTGGAACAGGTACTGCAGGGCGGGGATGTGTGCGCGGCCATCATCGAGCCCATCCAGGGCGTGGGCGGCATCATCATGCCTTCCGACGAATTCCTGCAAGGCCTGGCCGCGCTCTGCAAGCAGTACGGCGCCCTGCTCATTGCCGACGAAGTGCAGAGCGGCTACGGCCGCAGCGGCAAGTTCTTCGCCCACCAGCACGCCGGTATTCAGCCCGACGTTATTTCCGTCGCCAAAGGCATGGGCAACGGCTTTCCTATCGGCGGTATTCTGATTTCACCCGGGCTGAAGGCTTCGTATGGCTTGCTGGGCACCACCTTCGGCGGTAACCACCTGGCCTGCGCCGCCGCCCTGGCCGTACTGGAAGTTATTGAGCAGGAAAACCTGCTCAGCCACGCCGCCGAGCTGGGCGCTTACCTACGGCAGGAACTCGAGGCCAACGCCGGAGCCGAGGAAATTCGCGGCCGGGGGCTGATGGTCGGTATCAAGTACGATTTCCCCATCAAGGACGTGCGCGACAAGCTGCTGAGCGAGTACCACATCTTCGTGGGCAACGCCTCCGACCCGACGGTGCTCCGTCTGCTGCCCCCGCTGAACATCACCAAGGCCGAAGTCGACCGGTTTTTGGAGGCTCTGTACGCAATTATTCCGGCCGAGGTAAGAAAGTAAGCGACTTGTGGTCTAACTTGCAGCCCCAATGAGTAGCACGACGAGGTTCAAGAGCCAGGCTCCCCTTCTGATTAGCTGCACGCTGCCATTGGCCACTGTTGCGCAGCCACCGGCCGGTTCTTTCCGTGAAAGAGCAGCCACCACCTATTCCCTTCAGCAGTCGTGCCCGCCAGACTTCCCGATGCCTGACATCCGGAAGCGGTATTGCGCGGGGCAGATTGATTTACCCTCTTTCGCCCCCGTTTGGCTACCATCCTGCTTCGGCTGGAACAGACCCCTGATTTACGGTCCTGTTCCAGCCGAAAAAGTATCGTGGCGGCTGCAAAAGATGGTGGCGGCTACGCCTCGCCCCCGCAAAACGCCCGACCTAAGGGCTCGACGACTCGCCGCATTGCCTTCGATGGCAAGATTCCGATCAGCATGGATCGGGATAAATAGCGCACCTGCCCCATCCCAATTGACGAGTAAGGAAGTGGCGTGCCTGAACACTGCAGAAAATCAACAATAGAGTAAACCTTTTTTCGCATAACAGAGTGGAAAACGCTAAATCGGTAAAACTCATTCTCGAAGACGGCACCGAAATCGAGGGTACTTCTTTTGGGGCCTTCACTTCGGCCGCGGGCGAGGTGGTGTTTAGCACGGCCATGACCGGCTACCCCGAAAACCTCACCGACCCGTCCTTCGCCGGCCAGATTCTGGTGCTGACCTACCCGATGGTGGGCAACTACGGGGTGCCCGGCGAGGAGCTGTACGAGTCGATTTCGAAGATCTTCGAGTCGGACAAGATTCACATTGCCGGCCTGGTGGTGAACTACTACTCCGAGGAGCACAGCCACTGGAACGCCGCCAAAAGCCTCGGCGACTGGCTCAAGGAGTACAATATCCCCGGCATCTTCGGTGTGGATACCCGCATGCTGACCAAAATCCTGCGGGAGAAAGGCGCCATGCTGGGCAAAATCGTGGCCGAGGACGACGTGGCCCTGCACGACCCCAACCAGGACAACCTGGTGGCCCAGGTGAGCCCCACCGAGGTGCAGCACTACGGCAGCGGCCAGCACAAAATCGTGCTCGTCGACTGCGGTACCAAGACCAACATCATCCGCTGTTTCCTCCAGCGCGACGTGGAGCTGATCCGCGTGCCCTGGGACTACGACTTCACTACCCTCGACTACGACGGCCTGTTCCTGAGCAACGGCCCCGGCGACCCGAAGATGTGCGAGCCAACCATCCAGCATCTGCAAACCGCGCTGGGGCAGGACAAGCCCATCTTCGGTATTTGCCTGGGCTCCCAGCTCATGGGCCTGGCCGCGGGCGGCGACACGTTTAAGCTCAAGTACGGCCACCGCAGCCACAACCAGCCGGTGCTGCTTTCGGGCACCAAGCGCAGCTACATCACCAGCCAGAACCACGGCTTCGCCGTCGATACCGACACGCTGCCGGCCGAGTGGGAAATGCTGTTTGAGAACCTCAACGACGGCACCTGCGAAGGTATCCGCCACAAGACCAAGCCGTTCTTCTCGACCCAGTTTCACCCCGAAGCCGCCGGCGGCCCCGAGGATACCGAGTACTTGTTCGACGATTTTTTGAAGGCCGTGGCAGAGTATAAGGCAGCCAAGTAGAATAAGATGAAGCTTGGCAACTCTTTCAGCGGGGCCCTCAGAACCTTTACTTACTTCATGGCAAGCGGTTCGCACTATATGCTGGAAGGAGTTAAGTACCTCGAACTGTATGGTGAGGAGCCAAGTGCAATAGAGCAGGCATACGCCATTTTTGCCAACGTAATCGAGTTGGATGAGAATGGTCAGGTAGTAAATGCACAGCACGCTCAGAAACGAGCAGCTGATTACCTCCGCTCTTATTGTGACCCAGCCTTTACGGTTGAACCGCCATATCAGGACTGGGAACTGGAGTTGCACGAGCCACCTAGTCTGCAGGACAAAATCTAGGCAAAACAAAAGATGCCTCGTTGCGCTCCGCACAAAGTTCTAACCAACCTGATTCTCTTTCTGCGCCTTCCATGACCGAAATTCCCTTGCCCGCTCAACCCATAAAGCTCGCCTATATAGACGCGTTGCGGGGCTGGGCAATTCTGGCAGTAGTATGGGTACACGTCCTGTATTTCGGCGCTCAGGAGCAGTTTTTAAGGTCGGACTTCGTCTCATTTTGCTTGTCCGGAGCACGGGGTGTTCAACTGTTCTTCGTCGTCAGTGCATTCACCTTGTTTTTGAGCATGGGCGTCCGTCAACGAAAGGAAAAATACCCTACGCTCAACTTCTTCATTCGCCGCTTCTTCCGCATTGCGCCGCTTTTCTACCTGGGCATCCTGTTTTATGTGCTCACGTACAGTTACTCCTGGGCCAGTCTGCGCTCGGTTTTGGTAACGGTACTGTTCATCAATGGGGCTCATCCCTATACGATTAATAGTCTGGTGCCCGGGGGCTGGTCGATAACCGTTGAAATGACCTTTTACGCCGTGGCGCCCCTGCTTTTTCGTTGGATAAAGAGCCTGCGTAGTGCCGTGTGGCTGTGTGGTATCAGTCTGGGTGCCAGTATGGTGCTGAGCTACCTGCTGCGCCAGCACCCGGTGATAAGCATCCATGATGAAGCGTCGAAACTCGTGTACGACGACTGGCTGTTTGGGTATTTCCCCAACCAGTTACCCGTCTTCAGCCTTGGTATTGTCTTTTATTATGTGGTCAAGGAAAACAAGCCACTACCACGGCCAGGTACGCTACTAGCCTGCAGCCTGGGTTTATTGGCGGTGCTGATCGTGCTGATGAGCTTTTTCGGTGACGCGCATCGTAGCCAATGGCTTCTGCTCGGGCATAGCCTGCCTGCGCCGGCCCACTGGCTTTTTAGCGTTGCTTTCCTGTTGCTGGCCCTGGCCCTGCACCAGCGGGAATACTCCTTTTTCGTAAACCCGCTTACCACCTATATCGGCAAGATAAGCTTCAGCTTATACCTGGCCCATTTTGCCGTATTCACCTTCTTAAACAAGCTGGGTGTGTTCAGCCTCATTCCTGCGACCGGCCCTAGTTCGTCGATGGCCAATCTTTTAATCCGTTTCGCTACCGGGTTACTCGTCAGTGCCGGTGTGGCGCACCTGCTGTTTCGCTTCATTGAAACTCCCTTCCAGCAATTGGGCAAAAGATTGATTGCGCAGCTGGAGCACCGGGAAAACCTTGCTAGACCTCTGGTATGCCAGTAGGGCGCAAGCTCACCGGCTTCGTTGCAACTCAACATTTGCTGATTCTTCACCTCTTAGAATGAACAAACCCAACAAAGTTCTCATCCTCGGTTCCGGCGCGCTCAAGATTGGGGAGGCCGGTGAGTTCGATTATTCCGGCTCCCAGGCCCTCAAGGCCCTCAAAGAGGAAGGCATCCGCACCATCCTCATCAACCCCAACATTGCCACCGTGCAGACGTCGGACAACATTGCCGACGACGTGTACTTCCTGCCCGTGACGCCCTTCTTCGTGGAGGAAGTCATCAAGAAGGAAAAGCCCGACGGTATTCTGGTGGCGTTTGGCGGCCAGACGGCCCTGAACTGCGCCGTGGCTCTGTACCGCGCCGGGGTGTTTGAGAAGTACAACGTGAAGGTGCTCGGCACGCCCGTGCAAAGCATCATCGACACCGAGGACCGGGACATTTTCAAGGAAAAGCTCGAGCAGATTGGCGTGCTGTCGGCCCGCAGCGTGGCCGTGACGACCATGGAAGACGCGCTGGCCGCGGCTGAGAAAATCGGTTTCCCGATTATCGTGCGGGCGGCGTTTGCGCTGGGCGGCTTGGGCAGCGGCTTTGCCAACAACATGGACGAGCTGCGGACCCTGGCCCAGAAATCCTTCACGACTTCCGACCAGATTCTGGTGGAAGAGTCGCTGAAAGGGTGGAAGGAAGTGGAGTACGAAGTGGTGCGCGACCAGTATGACAACTGCATCACGGTCTGCAACATGGAAAACTTCGACCCCATCGGCATTCACACCGGAGAAAGCATTGTGGTGGCCCCGTCGCAGACCTTGAGCAACCGTGAGTACCACAAGCTGCGCAGCATCGGCATCAAGACCATCCGCCACCTGGGCATCGTGGGCGAGTGCAACATTCAGTACGCCCTCGACCCCGTGTCGGAAGACTACCGCGTGATTGAGGTGAATGCTCGTTTGTCGCGCTCCTCGGCCCTGGCTTCCAAGGCGACGGGCTATCCGCTGGCGTTTGTGGCGGCCAAGCTGAGTTTGGGCTACTCGCTGTCGGAGCTGAAAAACAGCGTGACCCAGACGACTTCGGCCTTCTTCGAGCCGGCCCTGGACTACGTGGTGGTAAAGCTGCCGCGCTGGGACTTGGGCAAGTTTGAGGGCGTAAACCGGCAGATTGGCTCGGCCATGAAGAGCGTGGGCGAGGTCATGGCCATCGGCAAATCCTTCGAGGAAGCCATTCAGAAGGGCCTGCGCATGCTGGATACCGGCAAGCGCGGCTTCGTGGCCAACAAGCCCGAGCAGGTCGATAACGCCACCATCGACAAGCTGCTGAGCGAGCCGAACGAGGAGCGCATCTTCGCCATCAACCTGGCCTTTGAGGCCGGCTACACCCTCGACCAGGTGCACGATCTGACCAAGATTGACCACTGGTTTTTGCAGCGCCTGATGACCATTTTCCAGCTCGGCAACCAGCTGGCCGAAGGTCGCGCCACCGGCCTCGACGGACTGGAAACGACCCTGCTGCGCGAAGCCAAGAAAGCCGGTTTCTCGGATCAGCAGATTGCCGTCAAGCTGCTCGGCGAAGGCGACGTGAAGGCCGACGAGCTGCTGGTGCGGGCCCGCCGCAAAGCCCTGGGCGTGCTGCCGGTCATCAAGCAGATTGACACGCTGGCCGCCGAATTCCCGGCCAAAACCAACTACCTCTACAGCACCTACCACGGCACCGAAAACGACCTGGCCCAGGAAACCAGCAAGTCCATCGTGGTGCTGGGCTCGGGCGTGTACCGCATCGGCTCTTCCGTGGAGTTCGACTGGTGCGGGGTGAATGCCGTGCAAACGGCCGCGGCGGAAGGCTACAAAACCATCATCATCAACTACAACCCCGAAACCGTTTCGACCGACTACGACGTCTCGGACCGGCTGTACTTCGAGGAGCTGAGCTTCGAGCGGGTGATGGACATTCTGGACTTCGAGCAGCCCCAGGGCGTGATTCTGAGCACCGGCGGCCAGATTCCCAACAACCTGGCTATGCGTCTGGAAGAAGCCCAAGCGCCGATTCTGGGTACTACGGCGGCCATGATTGACCAGGCCGAAAACCGCCACAAGTTCAGCAGCATCATGGACGAGCTCGGCATTGCCCAGCCCCGCTGGAAGGAGCTGACCTCGCTGGAAGCCATGCACCAGTTCGTGCAGGAAGTCGGCTTCCCGGTGCTGATTCGGCCCTCGTACGTGCTGTCGGGCGCGGCCATGAACGTGGTATCGAACACCTTCGAGCTGGACAACTTCCTGCAAACGGCCAAGGAGGTTAGCGCGGAGTATCCGGTGGTGGTGTCCGAGTTTATTCAGGATGCCAAGGAAATTGAGCTCGACGCGGTGGCCGACAAGGGCGAAATCGTGAGCTACGCCATTTCTGAGCACGTGGAGTTTGCCGGCGTACACTCCGGCGACGCCACCATGTACTACCCACCCCAGAAGGTGTACGTGCGCACCGTGCGCAAGCTCAAAATCATTGCCGAGAAGATTGCCCGGCGCTACGAAATCAGCGGGCCGTTCAACATTCAGTTCCTGGAAAAGGGCGGCGAAATCCGCGTCATCGAGTGCAACATCCGCGCCTCACGCAGCTTCCCCTTCGTGTCGAAAGTATCGGGCCGCAACCTGATTCAGAAAGCCACGCAGGTGCTGCTGGGCAAGAAAGTAGAGCGCGACGAGAGTGAGCGGGTCTACGATTTGCCCTTCGTGGGCGTCAAGGCCCCGCAGTTCTCCTTCACCCGCCTGCCCGGCGCCGACCCGGTAATGCGCGTGGACATGGTGAGCACCGGCGAAGTCGGCTGCCTCGGCGACACGGCCGAGGAAGCTCTGCTAAAGTCGATGCTGAGCGTGGGCTACAAGATTCCCCAGAAAACGGTACTGATTTCCGGCGGCCCGATTAAGTCGAAAGTGGCCTTGCTGTCGGCCGTGGAGCTGCTCGTGCGCAAGGGCTACCAGATTTACGCCACCCAGGGCACGCACCGGTTCTTCGCCGAAAACAGCATCCCCAGCAGCCAGCTCTTCTGGCCCGATGAAATGGTGGAGCCCAACGTGCTGACCTACCTCAAGGAGAAGAAAATCGATCTGGTCATCAACATCCCGAAGAACCTCTCGAAGGGTGAGCTGGACAACGACTACAAAATCCGCCGCACCGCCGTGGATTTCGGCATCCCGCTGCTCACCAACGCGCGGCTGGCCAAGGCGTTTATCCAGGCCTTCTGCAAGCTGGAGCTGAAGGATCTGAAAATCAAGAGCTGGAACGAGTATAAGGCAATGTAATCGGCAGAATGAGGACTAAAATGAACGTCATGCTGAGCTTGTCGAAGCATGACGTTCTTTCATTTTTAGCCTGTAGCTTCTCAATTATGCCTAGAAGCTTGTAAGTAAACGCGAATCACAATCGTCAATATGAGCATCGTTCCTGTATGCCATTCGGTTTTTGCGGAAGCATTTCGAGGTATAGATTCAAAAGGAATATTCCTTCTTGATAAAGAAGATGCTTTTGAAATATGGAAAACACATATTGACGACGAGGCTAATTCTTATTTTCAATTATCTGACAAGAATTGGCTTGTAAGTTCAAAGCCAAAAGTCATAGGTGATTGGCTTCAAGCTTTCAATGATAGTAATAACACGGGCTTTGAAGAAGTCTCTGACTGCTCGACCACTTGGAGTGAAACGGATACTATTTTCTTTTGTATAAGTAAACACTTTGTGATTCAGTCTACGTGGCAGTCATTTAAAAAGCATTGGCGCTACTTCATAGAATGCGACGATGATTGCCCTATTGTAATCAACTCAGTGAATCAGAATTGCGCAATACTATTCTATCCTATTGGTATTGCTGTAATGGTTGAAATTGCTTAGACGTAAGCCAATTCTCTGAGATTTTTACACCACACCACCCCACATGAAAAATTTCACCTCTTTCGCCGACGTCGACGACTACCGGGTTTTGCTCAATAAGGCCCTGGAAATCAAAGCTGACCCGTTTGGCTACCAGCACGTGGGCCGCAACAAAACCGTCGGCCTGATTTTCTTCAATCCCAGCTTACGTACTCGCTTGAGCTCCGTCAAGGCGGCGTATAACCTGGGCGCGCAGGCCTGGGTGCTCAACGCCGGGGCCGACTCCTGGACGTTGGAAATGGCCGACGGCGCCGTAATGAACGGCGGCACCCAGGAGCACATCAAAGATGCCATTGCCGTGATGAGCCAGTACTGCGACGTGCTGGGTGTGCGCACCTTTCCCACGCTCAAGGACCGCGACGAGGACTACCAGGAAGTCGTGTTCCGCAAGATCATGCAGTACGCCACGGTACCGGTTATCAGCCTGGAAAGCGCCACGCTGCACCCGTTGCAGTCGTTTGCCGACCTGATTACGGTGGCCGAAACCAAGCAGAAGGAGCGGGTGAAAGTAGTGCTGACCTGGGCCCCGCACGTGCGCGCTCTGCCCCAGTGCGTGCCCAACTCGTTCTGCGACTGGTTTTCGGAAATCGACTGGATTGACTTCGTCATCACCCACCCCGAGGGCTACGAGCTGGACCCCCAATTCACCAAGGGTGCCCGTATCGAATACGACCAGAAGAAAGCCCTCGAAGGCGCCGACTTCGTGCAGGCCAAGAACTGGAGCAGCTACAAAGATTACGGCCAGGTTCTCAGCAACGACCCCAGCTGGATGCTCACGCCCGAGCATATGGCCGGTACCAACGACGCGAAGTTCCTGCACTGCCTGCCCGTGCGCCGCAACGTGGAAGTGTCCGACGCCATCCTGGACTCGCCCAACTCGTTGATTATTCAGGAAGCCGGCAACCGGGTTTTTTCCATGCAAACCGTGCTGCACGAGCTGCTGAGCCTGTAAAAAGACCTGGATTAAAACGAAAAGGCCGTTCCGAGAGGAGCGGCCTTTTCGTTGTTTAATGCGCTACGGCAAGCGTGGGAGGTACCACGTCCAGGCCCAGGATTTTCTCCTTGTAATCATCGGGGAGCAGGCTGGTGCGGGCCCACTTGCTGATGGCCAGATGCTGGGCGTAGCGGTAGATGAGCAGCACCGGCCGTAACCAGGCCAGCCGACCCAGGCGCAGCAGCCGGCGCACCGGGCGCGGCACCACTACCCGCTGGGCCTGCAGCAGCAATTGGTAGCGAATCGGGCCCAGATGGCGGGCGTACTGCTGGTAGAGGTCGGCGGTGAAGCGGCTGTACTCGAGGTGGTCGGTCAGATGTTGGGCGCGGTCTGGGAGCCACTGCGCGTACGAAGTCGGCAGCCCCGGAATGCCCATGCGCTGACCCACGCGGGTAAAAACCTCGAATACTTCGGCCTGCTCGGTGCGGCTCATGGGGCGTTCCAAGGCTTCGAAAGCCCGGATGGAGTAGTCGACGAGCATGAAGAGCACGTCGCGGTAAGCCCAGGCCGGAATGGCCATACCACGCTTGGCTTCCACGGCGGCGTGAATGGCGGTGATGGTGTCAATGGCCTGCTCGGCGGCGGCCCGCTCGGCAAAGACAATCTGGCGGGCATACTCCACGGTGGAAAACAGGCGGGCCAGTGGGTCGGCGGGCAGGCGGCCGGTGAAGTAGAGCCAGTCCACGGCTTTGTTGAGGGCAAACTCGGCGGCGGCCCCGGCAAAAATGAACAGGACCGTATCGGCTTTGCCCCAGATGGTCCGCACGACCGAGCCCGGGGCCACAAAATAATCCGGATGCTGTGGCATGATGGCTATACAGAAGATAATGAACTCAACACCAAGGCCGCCGGATGATTCCCGGAGCTTGGACTAAGGATATGGCAAAGATACAAAAGTACTTTGTAATTCAAAGTATGTAGTTATTCCATATGCTGTGGAGCGCCTCCCGTATGGATAAACGGGTTGTGGTTTTTTCGGAACCTCAAATAAACGACCAGCTCAGGCCAAGGCGTGCACGGCGGCCAGAGCCCGGTCTATTTCCTGCTCGGTGTTGATAATGCCGGGGGTGAAGCGGGCGTACTGGAAATCCTGGTAGGGAGCTTTGGTTGCAATAATTTTGCGAGTCTTGAGCTGCTCCACAACTTCGTCGGTATTGTAGCCGCGCACCTCGAAGGAAGTAATGCCCGCCGACAGCTCATCGGCCAGCGGGGTGTGCAGCGTCACGTGGGGCATGGCGGCCAAGCCTTCTTTGCACTGCCGGTTGAGTGCGTGCACGCGCTGGCAGACCTGTTCCCGACCCAGGCTTTCCATAAACTCAAATGCCGCCCGCAGCGCCCACCGGTACTCCAGGGAATGGAAGCCGCCCGGCGTCATCTGTTTGCCGTCCACGTGGTCGGGGCGCTCGGCTTCTTCCGTGATGATGTCCATGGCGTCGGTGAAGGTAGGAATGACGGGCGACACGGTTTGCCAGGCCGCGCGGGTGGCTGCCACCAGCCCGGTACCCCGCGGACCGTAGAGCCACTTGTGGCAGCCGGCAATGAAAAAGTCGCAGCCCAGGTCCGGAAACGTTTCTTGCTCGATGCCGAAGCCGTGCACCCCGTCGACGAGCAGCAGCACCCGGTCCGCCTCGTCGCGGTGGCGGTTCAGCTCGGCCAGGGCCTGGGCAATCTGGGTTACCGGAGTTTTCAGGCCGGTGCTGGAGTGTACCCAGGTGATGCCCACCACGCGGGTATTGGGTCGCACTTCCCGCAGCAGGTTGTCGACCATTTCGTCGGTCGTCACGTGGTTGACACGCTTATAGAGGGCAATTTTGCGGTAGCTGCCGCCCGAGCGGCGGGTAGCCAGCCGGATGGCCTCATGCTGGGAGTAATGGTCGTGCACGGTGGTCAGTACTTCCTGGCCGGGCTGCAGATTCAGGCCCGAATAGATGGTGCCCAGCCCCATGGTGGTGCTGTCGGTCATGGCAATATTGTCGGGCTCCTCGAGGCGCAGGTAGCGGGCGGCAGCTTGGCGCACCTTCTGCATTTCGGCGTTTTCCAGCTCCTGGGTACAGAGCACCGGGTTTTCGTCGAGCAGGCGGCGGTAGTGGGCAATGGCCTCGCGCACGGGCTGCGGGTGGGAGGCTATAAACTGCGAGGCGCCGAGGTGGAGGTAGTCGGAGGTGAGGTTGAACTGGGCCCGGACGGCATTCCAGTCCTGAATGAGCGTGGACGAGTAAGTGGAATTTGGCTGGTTGATCATAAGGCAGGCGGGAACTGGCAAACGCAACAGACGGGTACATTCCGTCGATGCCTTTCCCTGATACGCACTGCCATTCCGGGGCGTTAAGCCGGTAAATACGGAAAAACCGGTGCGTAAAAATTCAGATTACCGGTGAGGGGCCCCAAGAAAAGAAACCCCGGGCGGAGTGCGGCCACCTCTTGAAATCGGACAGTAAATAAGCTATATTTAATATCCACCTTACTTTCTACTGTCATGGAAAATCAGGCTGAAAAACAGGCCCGTACGCTGGTCGAGCAGTGGCTGCTGGCCCACCCCGAACGACTCCAGAACCGGCGCCGCAAACCCGAAGACTTGCTCAACTGGAAGCGGGCCGCCATCCGCTCCGTGCGCCAGGGCAACCCCTACGACGTGGAGGACACCCTACGCTGGCTGGCCACCCAGGCCGAAGGCGCGGCCATGGAAGACTAACGAGCTGGGTTCAGAAACTAAAAAAGCCCGCCGAAACGTATCCGGCGGGCTTTTACAGTAATTAAGTGCGCCTTTTACTGCTTCACAAACTTGGTGGTGAGCTGGGTCTTGGCATCCTGGTAGCGCACCAGGTAGATGCCGCTGGCCAGCTTGCTGGCCGCTACGGCCGTTTGCTGGGAGCCGGGCGTGGCCGCAAACCGAGCTACTTGCTGGCCTTCCACGTTGAACACGCTCACAATGGCGCCCGTCCCGGCTACGGGGTGGGTTACGGTCAGCTGCTCACCGGCCGGGTTGGGATACACGTCCAGGCCGACCTTCACCGCCTTGGCATCTTCACTGCCCATCACCACGCTGGCAATGCCGTTGAGGTAATTCTCCAGCATGGTGTAGCCATTGGGGCCGCGCAGGCTGCGGTCCGTAGGGTCATTCGGGTTCAGGCCGTTGGCCAGCTCAAATACGTCGGTCATGCCGTCGTGGTCGGTGTCGGCCGGGGCGGGGCCGCAGGTGAGCACCGGCCAGGCGCTCTGGGAAATGCTGTAGGCCGTACCGTGAGCGTAGCCGCCTTGCACGTCGATGAGGCGGCCTTTGCGCTCCTGCACGTTGCGGATAATGCGCTGGTCGAGCGTGTCGCGGGCGGGCAGCACGGCGCCCACGTTGGCCAGCACCGCGTTGTAGGCATCCTGGGCCGACTGCGTGGGCATGGGCAGGATGTTGAACGGCGTAGTGACTTTGGACTGGGCCGTGTCGGTGCGCGCCCCGCTGGCCATGACCACGCCCAGCCAGTTGCGGTTCGTGACGGTGGGGTAGCCATCCACGTAGTTGCCCGTCATGTACACCTTGGGGTAGGGGAGCACTGGCGAAGACGTCTGCTTGCTCGGGTTCATAATCATGGACCGTATTGGCACGCCGGATGAGTTGTTCGTGTTGGTGCTCGGGCCGTACTTATAGTAGTTGTTCACTACGTTGTAGTTGCCGCCCTCGCCGCCGTTGGTGCTGTAGGAGCCCCAGTTGTAGATGACGTTGTTGCGGAAGTCGCCGTTTTCCTGACCCGCGGTGTAGGGCGGCAGGTTGCGGCTGCCTTCGAAGCGCGGATTGCGGCCCTTGCAGTGGGCAAACAGGTTGTGGTGGAAGGAGGCATTGCGCCCGCCCCAGATGCCGCCGTAGGCGTGGTGCTCAAAGTCGGTGTCGCCGGCTTCGAAGTGGTAGGAGTAATCGAGCGGCTCGCTCATCAGGTTCCACTGCAGCGTGGTACTGTCGCCGCGGTACACGCTCAGAGCCTCATCGGTGCTCCAGCTCATGGTGCAGTGGTCGATGATGATGTTTTTGCGGCCCGTGCCGCCAAACGCGTCGTCGGCCCCGGCCCCGTCCACCATGCCTTTGTTCTGGTTTTTGTCGCCCATGCGGAAGCGCATAAACCGCACGATGACGTTGTCGGCCCCGATGGTAACGGGGTAGTCGGCCAGGCAGATACCTTCGCCGGGCGCGGTCTGGCCGGCAATGGTGGTATTCGCCTTATTAAAGCTCAGGGCCGAGTTGAGGTGAATCGTGCCGCACACCCGGAACACGATGGTGCGGTGAGCCGCGGCCTGGCTGATGGCGTAGCGCAGGGTCCCGGGCGTGTTGGTGTCGGCCAGGGAGGTTACCTCAAACACGGTGGTGGGCACCGTGGCCGTGCCCCGGCCGCCCTTGGTAAATTTGCCCGCTCCTTCGGCGCCGGGAAAGGAAATCAGCTGAGCCTGGGCCAGGGAAGCCGAGGCGGCCAGCACGAGCATCAGGGAAAGGCCGCGCCAGCGGGAGGCGGGGCGTTGCGGAGTAGTTTTCCGGAGCATAAAGCTTCTGTTGAGTAAAAGGGAAGGAGGGACCGGCCAGGCCGCGCCCACGACGGATTGCGGGAATCAGAAGCTGATATTACTCAATCCGGAGCCCGACCGGTGAACCCCGTTCGGACTTTATTCGTGCAAACGTTGCCGGGAACGTTGCCAGCCCGGGGCAGGCGCAAGGGCGGGCAGTAGGTGGGCACTCACTCCGGGTAAGCCGCCCGCGTGCGCAAATCGGTGAGTGAGCCGGTAGCTCCGGCAACGTTCCCGACAACGTTTGCGCAAATAAAGCCAGCGCCCCAGCCTGCAAGTGCTACGCAATAGCCTTACTATTAAGCTCTAGTTGTTCCCACCAAACCCTGTTCCGATGCAATTAACTCGTACGCACTCCGGCACTTTGCCGCCGGCCTTCCGCTCCTGGGTGGCGTTATGCCTTTTACTGGCCGCCTTCCTGGTAAGCAGCGCCGCCCGGGCCCAGACCTACGACGCCGTGGTAGCCTGGGACGGCACCGGTACCTTCAAAACGGTGCAGGCCGCCATTGATGCCGCCCCCACGGCCCGTACTTCGGTGTACACCATCTACATCAAGAACGGCAAGTACAAAGAGAAAATCACGGTGCCCAGCAACAAGCCCTTTCTGCAGCTCATCGGGCAGAGCGTGGCCAATACCGTGCTGACCTACGACGACTACTCGGGCAAGCCCAACCCGGCCGGCGGTACGTTTGGCACCTCCAACTCGGCCTCGGTAACGATTAACGCCCCCGACTTCTCGGCCCTGAATCTGACCTTCGAAAACACCACCGGCGACGCGCCCCAGGCCCTGGCCATCAACGTGAATGCCGACCGGGCCGTGTTCAAGAACTGCCGCTTTCTGGGCGGGCAGGATACGGTGCTGGCCAACGGCAACGGCCTGCGCCAGTACTTCCGCGACTGTTACATCGACGGCACCGTGGACTTCATCTTCGGCAGCTCCCGGGCCGTGTTTGAGCGCTGCATCGTGTACGCCAAAACCCGGCAGGACGGCCTGAGCGGCAGCTACATCACCGCCGCCAACACCCAGCCCGGCCAGGCTTTCGGCTACGTGTTCCGCAGCTGCACCATTCCGGCCAACCGCGGCACGACTTCCTACGTGCTGGGCCGCCCCTGGCAGAACTCGACGGGCAGCTCCCCGCTGGCCGAAAACAAGGTAGTGTGGCTGAAAACCACCATGGCTACCGGTATCATCAAGCCCGAAGGCTGGCAGGTGTGGGACGCGGGCACCAACACCGCCCTGATTACCTACGCCGAATACAACAGCCGCAAGTTCGACGGCCGCCCCATCAACGTGAGCCAGCGCGTGAGCTGGTCGAAGCAGCTGACCCCGGCCGATACGGCCCAGTACTCGGTAGCCAACCTGTTTGGCACCTGGAACCCCTGCGCGGTTGCGGCCAACGTGTGCACCAGCTTCACCCCCGATATTGCCGTAACTAACCTGCGCGGCACCAAGGGCGCTACCACCGCCACCTTCACCTGGAACCTGGCCTGGGCCGTGAATCAGGCTAAATTTGAAGTGTTCCGCGCTACTACGCGCAAGGGCAGCTACGCCAAAATCGGTACCGACATCGTGGTGCCGAACGACACGACCTACAACTTCCAGACCTCCGACGCGCTGCCCGCCGCCGGCGCCGCCTACTTCTACTACATCCGGGCTTCGAAGTCGGGTCTGGCCACGCAAATCACCGACACGGTAGAAGTTTCGCGCGTGCCCACCATCACCACCACCGGCAGTCTGGGCACGTTTGCCCAGTACGCCACGGGCCCCTCGGCCGTGCGCACCTACCAGCTGTCGGCCGTGAACCTGACCAGCAACCTGACCGTAACGCCCCCGGCGGGCTACGAAGTGTCGCCCAACAACGGCATCAACTGGTTTACCGCCACCACGCCGCTGGTGCTGGTGCCCACCGACAACACCATCCCGAATACGCCCATCAGCGTGCGGCTCAACGCTACTGCTACCGGCACTTTCGCCGGCAACATCGTGCACAGCAGCCCCGGCGCGGGCTCGGTATCGGTGCCGGTGAGCGGCACCAAGGTGAATACCAACGCGCCCGTGTCGCAGCGTCTGCAGATGTGGTCGTTGCGGGTAAGCGCCCAGGACAGCGCCGCCGTTCGGTCGCCCTGGGTGGCGGCCAGCACGCCCACGCTGCGCAACCTCTACGTTTCCAACGGCACCACCGTGGCCGGCATTACGGCCTACTCCTCGCGCTACGGCCAGGCCTTCGGGGCCACGGCCAATGGTGACGGTTCGTGGGGCACGGCCGTGGGTGGCCCGGGCGGCAACCTGAACCGCCGCTTCTACGAGCAGTTTACCATCAAGGCCCAGGGCGTTGCCGTGCGGGTTGACTCCCTGCTGCTGTGGTCGGCTTTCTACAACACCAACAGCAACACCAAGCTGGCCGTGGTCTTCTCCAAAACCGGCTTCACCACCGCCGACTCCACCGACGTATCGGGTGGCATCGGTCCGGCCGGGGCGTTGAACAGCACCGCCAACGGCGGCTTTGCCACGCCCATCGTGCTCAACAACCAGAACACGGGTACCAACCAGAACTTCCGCCTGGCCCTGGCCGGCGCCAGCGGGGTGCGCCTGGAAAACGGCCAGACCCTGACCGTGCGCCTGTACTGGAGCTGCGGCAGCGGCAGCGCGGGCCGCTACGGCCTGCTGCGCGACGTGCAGGTGAAAGGGGAGGCCCTCATCATCACCGGCACGCACTCGGCCGCCACCCTGGCCGCCGGCGTGGCCGTGTATCCCAACCCGGCCCAGCAGCAGCTGACCCTGACTCACCCCAAGGCCGGCACCGACGCGCTGATTACGGTGTACTCGTTCGACGGGCGTACGGTGGCCACCTTCAGCCCCAAGCCCGGCGTGGAACAGACCCCGCTCAAGCTCGAGGGCCTGGCCAAAGGCACGTATCTACTGCGCTACAGCAGTGGCACGGAGAGCCTGACAACCAAGTTTGTTCGAAATTAACCAGCTCTAAAAAACGGCCCCGGAAGAGAATCCGGGGCCGTTTTGCGTTTTAATAGAACCTGTTTCCTTTCCGCTGAATACCCGTTTTTGAATGGTAAAATCCACCCGAGCCCTGCTGCTGGCCGCCCTGGCCGTTCTGTCCTTTCTACCCCGCTTCACGGCGGCCCAATCCTCGCCCTTGTCCAAAGTGTGGGTGCCCGACCTGGGCAACGGGACCTACAAAAACCCGGTGCTCTACGCCGACTACTCCGACCCCGACGTGGTGCGCGTCGGCAACGACTACTACCTCACGTCCTCCAGCTTCAACGCCGTGCCCGGCCTGCAGATTCTGCACTCCACCGACTTGGTCAACTGGACGATAGTCGGGGCCGTGTTTACCCAGCAGCCGCCCCAGGCCCGCTACGAGGTGCCCCAGCACGGCAACGGCGTGTGGGCCCCCTCGATTCGCTACCACAAAAAGAAGTTCTACATCTACTATCCCGACCCGGACCTGGGCATCTACGTGACGCGGGCCGACAACCCGGCCGGGCCCTGGGAGGCGCCCATTCTGGTGAAGGAAGCCAAGGGCTGGATTGACCCCTGCCCGCTGTGGGACGAAGACGGCAAGGCCTACCTTGTGCACGGCTTTGCTGGCAGCCGGGCCGGCTTCAAGAGCGTGCTGGCCGTGAGCCGCATGAGCCCCGACGGCCTGAAGCTGCTCGGCGACGACGTGCTGGTGTTCGACGGCCACGAAAAGCACCCCACCATCGAAGGCCCCAAGTTCTACAAGCGCAAGGGCTACTACTACATCATGGCGCCCGGGGGCGGCGTGCCTACCGGCTGGCAAGTCGTGATGCGCTCCAAAACCGTGTTTGGGCCCTACGAAGACCGAATCGTGATGGACCAGGGCAAAAGCCCGACCAACGGCCCGCACCAGGGCGCCTGGATTGACACGCCCTCGGGCGAAGACTGGTTTATGCACTTCCAGGACCAGGGCCCCTACGGCCGGGTGGTGCACCTGCAGCCCATGACCTGGAAAAACGACTGGCCCGTCATCGGCACCGATCTGGACGGCGACGGCAAAGGTGAGCCGGTACTTACCTTTCGCAAGCCCGCCAGCAAGGGCAAAGCTGCCCTGGCCACGCCCGCTACTTCCGATGAGTTTGACGCCAATCAGTTGGGGTTACAGTGGCAGTGGCACGCCAACCCCCAGGTGGGGTGGGCCTTCCCGACCGGGGCCGGCTACCTGCGTCTGTACTCGGTGCCCTTGCCCGAGGGCTTCAAAAACTTCTGGCAGGTGCCCAACCTGCTGCTGCAAAAACTACCCGCCGAAGTATTCACCGTCACGACCAAGCTCACGTTCACGCCCCGGTTCGAGGGCGAGAAAACCGGCCTGATTATGATGGGCATGGACTACGCCTACCTAAGCGTGACCAACCAGGGCGGCAAGCTGCAGCTCAGCCAAACTACTTGCCAGAATGCCGATAAGGGCGCGGCCGAAACCACCGGCGCGCCCGTGGCCGAAGTGCCCGCCCGGCAGCCCGTGTATTTGCGGGTGGCCGTGACGCCGGGCGCTAAGTGCCAGTTCAGCTACAGCCTCGACGGGCAGACGTTCCAGCCGGTGGGAGGGAGCTTCCAGGCCCGGGAAGGCAAGTGGATTGGAGCCAAAGTGGGCCTGTTCTGCACCCGGGCCGGCAAAACCAACGATGCCGGCGCCGCCGACGTCGATTGGTTCCGGGTGGAGTAGACCCCGGAGCCATTTTGACCCTGAAAAGCCTTTCGCGCGAGCGGAGGGCTTTTTTGTGTGAGTCCTGGCTCTATCAGTGCGCCGAAGGAATTTTATGATTCTGGGAACTGAGCTCTACCGCATTTGCATTTGCAAAGCCCGGGGTGTCAGCAGCCGGACCAGGAGTGAGTGATTACTCATAAGATTGGAAAAATTCAATTCATGCCCAGGAGCTGCAAAATTCATCAGACTAACATAATTTGTCATAAATATAACTTTATATGTAATTTAATTGGATTAATTAGATAGAAACTGGATGGCGGCAACGTTGCCGGGAACGTTTGCACAAATAAAAAGCCGGGCATTCTTCCCAATTGGTGGGGGTTAGTGTAAACTTATAGAATCATTCAACCGGTCAACAATCCAAAACTGGCTGGTTGAACTGGTAGGAGTACAAAAAGCATTTTGCCCCTGTCGTGTCGGCTTCCAACCTTGATGGTGAGTTTCTCTACACCCGCCAGCTGGCCCGCCTGGGTTTCCCAATTGTCATTTTCAAATTCCCACACCTACTTCCAATGAGAAAGCACCTACTGTTCCTCTGGCTGCTGCTGAGCGTCGCGCTGCATGCAGTTGCCCAGCAGCGCAGCATTCAGGGGGTCGTTCGATCCACTGAGAAAGACGAGCCCTTGCCCGGGGTGACGGTGGTCGTGAAGGGTACTACCAACGGGGCCTCCACCGACCAGGACGGCAAGTTCTCCATCAGCCTGCCCGCGGCTACCAAGGACGTGGTGCTGCGCCTGAGCTACATCGGCTTCATTTCGAAAGACGTACCAGTGGGCGACAAAAGCACGGTGAACGTGCAGCTCAGCCCCGACACCAAGGTGATGGAAGACGTCGTCGTGATTGGCTACGCCGCCGTGAACCGCCGCGACGTAACCGGCTCGGTGTCGTCGGTGAGTGCCCAGCAGATTAAGGACGTACCCGTTAACTCCGCCGCCGAAGCCCTGTCGGGCCGCTTGGCCGGGGTGCAGGTAACGGCTTCGGAAGGTCAGCCCGGCTCTGACATCCGCATCCGGGTGCGCGGGGGCGGCTCCATTACCCAGGACAACTCCCCGCTGTACGTAGTAGACGGTGTGCAGCTGGAAAATGCCCTATCGGTGATTTCGCCCCAGGACATTCAGTCGGTGGACGTGCTCAAGGACGCCGCCGCTACTGCTATTTACGGGGCCCGGGGCGCCAACGGCGTTGTTATTATTACTACCAAAGGTGGCCGCGAAGGCAAAACCACGGTGGCCTACACGGGCTTCGCCGGCTTCCGCCGCATCACCAAGACGCTGGACGTGCTCCAGCCCGCCGACTATATCGACTACGCCTACGAAAAGTCGCGCATTTCGGGTGCCGACCAGGTCCGCAGCTTCCGCAACCGGTTTGGCAGCTCCACCTTCCGCGACACCCGTGACTACTCGACCATCCAGGGCTACGACACGCTGGGTGCGCTGCGCAACTCGGAATTTATCAACTGGCAGGACAAGGTTTTCGGCCGCGACGCTTTCCAGCAAACCCACAACATTTCGGTATCGGGTGGGGCCAAGGGCACGACCTACTCGCTGAGCGTGACCCGCAACGATGAGGACGGAATCCAGCTCAACTCGGGCTTTACCCGCAACCTGGTCAACTTCCGCTTCGACCACAAAGCCAACGACAAGTTCCGGATCGGCTTCAGCACCCGCCTGACCGACCAAGCCGTAACCGGCGCCGGCACCTCGGCCGCGGGCACCGGCTCGACCACCAACTCCCGCCTGCGCAACACGCTGGTGTATCAGCCCCTGGCCACGCCCAACCAGCTGGCCGCCGGCGTAAGCATCGACGACAACCCGGACGACGACTTCTTCAACTCTTCCGGTTCGCTCTCCAACCCGGTGCTGACCGTCAACAACGAGTACCGTAAGGACCTGCGGCGGGTGTTCAATTTCAGCGGCAACGCGGCGTACAGCATCCTGAAAAACCTGACCCTGCGCTCGGTATTGGGCTTCGACAACACCTATACCCGCGGTGAGCTATTCTACGGTCAGTACTCGCCCAACACGAACAACTTCGCCAAGCTGCCTTACGTGCAGATTGGCACGGGACAGAACGTGACTATCAACCAGTCAAACACGCTGGCCTACAACTTCAAGAAAGACAAGCACGCCTTTGACGCCCTGATCGGGGAAGAAGTCTACACCCGGAAGAACGTCTTCCTGAACGTCGCCAGCTACTACCTGCCCCAGACCATTACGGCCCAGCGCGCCCTGGACAACATTTCCCAGCGCGACCCCAGCGCCCCGAGCACGCCCCAGCCGGCCCCCACGTCGGGCATCAGCGAAAACTCCCGCCTGCTCTCCGCCTTTGGCCGCCTCAACTACTCCTATAATGAGCGCTACCTGCTGACGGCCACTTTCCGCGCCGACGGCTCGTCGAAGTTCAAGAGCCCGAATAAAGTAGGCTACTTCCCGGCCGTGTCTTTGGCCTGGCGTATTTCGCAGGAAGAATTTATGGAACCCTACGCCGCTACGGTTTCCGACCTGAAGCTGCGTTTGAGCTACGGCTTGTCGGGCAACAACCGCATTGCCGACTTCCTCTACGACCCGCTGTTCTCGACCGGCAACAACGGCAACAACTACGCCCTCAACGACGTGATTGTGCCCGGCGCTGCCGCTGTTTCGCTGGCCAACCCCAACCTGAAGTGGGAAACTACGGCCTCGACCAACGTGGGTTTCGACCTGAGCCTGTTCAACAACCGGGTGCAGTTCACGGCCGATGCGTACTACAACAAAACCCGCGACCTGCTGCTGAACCTGGCTATTCCGGCCACGACCGGCTACACTTCCCAGCTAATCAACGTGGGTTCGACCTCGAACCGCGGGGTGGAACTGCAGCTCAGCGGCACGGCCCTGCAAACGCCGGACTTCACCTGGACGGCCAATGCCAACCTCTCGTTTAACCGTAACCGGGTAGAAAGCCTCGGCGGCGGCGACGCTCTGCCGCTGCAGTACTCGGGCTGGGCCAGCACCGCCATTGCCGCCGACTACTTCGTGGGCGTAGGTCAGCCCGTAGGCTTGATGTACGGCTACGTGACCGACTTTGAAACCGGCAACAAGAAGGGCTTCTACGACGCCGACGACTTCACGGGCTACGTGAACGGCCAGTGGGTGCTTAAGCAAGGTGTGGCTTCGGACCGGGGCGTAACCGGCTTCTCGGCCGCGGGCCAGCAAGTAACGCCCGGCACTATCAAGCTCAAGGATATTAACGGTGACGGCGTGGTGGATGCCAACGACCGGACGGTTATCGGCAATGCCAACCCCAAGTTTACCGGCGGCCTGAACCAGCAGTTTACCTACAAGCAGTTTGACGCCAGCATCTTCCTGAACTTTGTGTACGGCAACGACGTGTACAATGCCAACAAGATTGAGCTGACCTCTTACCTGGCCAACACCCAGCTCAGCAACGGCCTGGCCGTTATGAAGGACCGCTACCGGCAGATTGACGAAAACGGCGCCCTGATTACGGACCTCGAAAGCACCCGCCGCGTGAACCAGAACGCCAGCATCTGGACGCCGACCCGCACGCTGTTCCCGCACTCCTGGGCCATCGAAGACGGCTCCTTCCTGCGCATCAACAACCTGACCCTGGGTTACACCTTGCCCAAGACGGTGAGCGGCTACGCCAAGCTCAGCCAGGCCCGCTTCTACGTGACGCTGAACAACCTCTACACCTTCACCAAATACACGGGCTACGACCCGGAGGTGAACACCCGCCGCTCGACCCCGCTGACGCCCGGCGTGGACTATGCCGCCTACCCGCGGAGCCGCGCCTTCCTGGCCGGCCTCAACCTTACCTTCTAATACCTGACCCACCCATCCGATGAAACGCATATTTCGCTCCACAGTGGCTGCCCTGGGTATTGTTTGCCTGTCGGGCTTGCTGGCCGGCTGCAAAGACTTCCTGGAGGTAGAGCCTACCTCGATTGATACTTCCGAGGCGGTGTTCAGCACCGTCAGCGGGGCCTACAGCGCCGTGATTGGCGCCTACGCCCCCATGGCCGGCGACGCGGCCTACGGCAACCGCATCAGCTGCTACTTCCCCTACGATTCGGAAGACTTCCTGAACGTGCCCACCGGCGACGACGCCGGTGAAGGCCGCCGCGGTATTGCCCGCTACAACTCTAACGTGACCAACGCCGACGTGCGCAACGCCTGGAACGCGCTGTACAAAGGCATCGAGCGGGCCAACATCTGCATCAAGTACATCCCCACGATGGCGCAGTACAACGGCGGCGCCGACCAAAAGGTGATTCAGCGCCTGCACGGCGAAGCCCTCACCCTGCGGGCCCAGTACTACTTCGAGCTGATTCGCAACTGGGGCGACGTGCCCTCTCCCTACGAGCCCACCGTCACGGGCCAGGACTTCAACATTGAGCGCACCGACCGCAACGCCATCCTCGACAAGATGATAGCCGACCTGGAGCTGGCCTCCACGCTGGTGCCGTGGCGCTCGGAAGTGGCCGCTGATGAGCGCATCACCAAAGGCGCCGTGAAGGCCCTGCGCGCCCGGCTGGCGTTGTACCGCGCCGGCTACTACACCAGCTCCACGACCGGGGCCGTCGAGCGGGCTTCCGATTACAAACCCTTCTACGACATCGTCCGCAAGGAGTGCGCCGACCTGATGGCCAAGCGCGGGGAGCATGACCTCAACGCCAGTTTCGAGGAGCCCTTCCGCAGCATCGCCGAGTACCGCCGCGACAACAAGCACGAAATCATGTTTGAAGTGGCCATGGGCGGTACCGTCAACGGCTCGACTACCGACAGCAAACTGGGCTACTACAACGGGCCGCGCATCACCGGCGCCTCGACCAACTTCGGCCTGAGCAGCGGCGCCATTGTGCTGCAGCCCACCTACTTCTACGCCTTCGACTCGACCGACACGCGCCGGGACGTGACCATTGCGCCCTATACCATTACGGCGGTGCCCCAGAAGGTGCCCACCAACATGATTTCGGCCTACGACGGCAAGTTCCGGCGGGAGTGGAGCAGCAACTCTACCATCCGCAGTGGCTCGGCCCAGGCCCTGGGCTACAACTGGCCCCTGATCCGCTTCTCGGACGTACTGCTAATGTTTGCCGAGGCTGAAAACGAAGCTACCGGCGCCCCCACGGCCGCGGCCCGCGCGGCCCTGAAAGAAGTGCGCGACCGGGCTTATAAGGCCGGCACAGCGCCAGCCGTACCCACGGGCTACGCCGAGTTTCAGGCCGCCATCATGAAAGAGCGCAATCTGGAGTTTGGCGGCGAAGGCATGCGCAAGTACGACCTGATCCGCTGGAACAAGCTGGGCAGCACTTTCGCCGATATTAAAACCACGCTGCGCGGCTGGATTGCCGACCAGACTGGGGCCGGTCCGTACGCCAACATTCCCTGGAACATCTACTACACCACCACGCCCGCCACTGGTACGCCGCCCCTGGGGCAGTTTGTGTACGCCCGCTCGCTCTACCGGCCTTTCCCGGCTACCAAGCCCACGGGCAGTACGGAAGTGGCCTGGCGCCGCAGCGTGACCGAGGCCCGCATTGCCGACATTGCCTCGGGCTACCAGCCGGCCCGGCAGCTGCTGCCCATCCCGGCCGAAGCCCGCACCACCAACACCAAGCTTACCCAGAACGTCAGCTATTAACCCTGGCGGGCCTGACTGCGGAAAGCTACTGCCCGGGCCACGGTCTTCTTGCGAGAAGGCCGTGGCTTGTGGTTTTAGCCGGCCGGTTTTGGGCCCAGCCTGGCGCGCATTTCTCTCCCCTTCGATGACGACGACCAGCCGCTGATTTTATGACCTACCTCTCCCCAACAATTCTGCAGCGGCCCCACCCGGCCGTGGCTCTGCCCGAAACCCACCTGCTGGCCCTGCCCGAAAAAGTGCTGCAGTTTGGCACCGGCGTACTGCTGCGCGGTCTGCCCGACTACCTCATCGACAAAGCCAACCGCCAGGGCGTCTTCAACGGCCGCATCGTGGTAGTCAAGTCTACCGACGGCGGCGACATCAACGCCTTTACCCGCCAGAGCGGCCTCTACACGCTGGGCATCCGGGGCATTGAGGACGGGCAGCAAGTGGAGGAAAATGTGGTGTGCTCGGCCATCAGCCGGGTGTTGTCGGCCAAAAGCCAGTGGGCCGAGGTGCTCGAATTTGCCAAGAGCCCGGCGCTACAGGTCGTTATTTCCAACACCACCGAAGTGGGCATTCAGCTCGTGGCCGACGACGTGCGCAAGGCGCCGCCGGTGTCGTTTCCCGGCAAGCTGCTGGCCGTGCTCTACACCCGCTGGCAAACTTTCGGCGGCGACAAAGCCCGGGGCTTGGTCATTGTGCCCACCGAGCTGATTTCCGACAACGGCAGCAAGCTCGAAGCCATTCTGCTGGAGCTGGCCCACCGCAACGAGCTGGAAGCCGAGTTTATCGACTGGCTCGAAACGGCCAATACCTGCTGCAACTCCCTCGTGGACCGGATTGTGCCCGGCCGGCCCGACGCGGCCATGCAGGCCGCCCTGGAAGCCGAGCTGGGCTACTCCGACGACCTGCTCACGATGTCGGAAGTGTACCGGCTGTGGGCTATTGAGGGCGACGAAAACGTGCGCAACGTGCTGTCGTTCGGGCAGGTCGACAAGGGCGTCATTATTCAGCCCGACATCAACCTGTTTCGGGAGCTCAAGCTGCGCCTGCTCAACGGCACGCACACGCTCAGCTGCGGCCTAGCCTTCCTCAGCGGCTTCGACACGGTGCGCTCAGCCATGGACGACGAGGTGCTGGGCAGCTTTATCAGCCACCTGATGCAGGACGATTTGCGGGCCGGTATTCCGTATCCGGTGGCCGAGGACGTGTCGCGCGAGTTTGGCCGGCAGGTGCTCGACCGGTTCCGCAACCCTTACATCGAGCACCGCTGGCTGGGCATTACCCTCAACTACTCGGCCAAGCTGCAGATGCGGGCCGTGGCCACGCTGGCCTGCTACGCCGAGCGGACCCGGCAAACGCCCCGCTGCGCGGCCCTGGGCTTTGCGGCCTATCTGCTGTTTATGCGCGGCCTCCGCGAGCAGGACCACACCTGGTACGGGGAGCTCAACGGCCAGCCGTACCCGATTCAGGACGAAAAAGCCGGCTACTTCGCCGACCTCTGGCAGCGCCTGACGCCGGCCGAGCTGACCAGCACCGTGCTGCGCAACCACACGCTCTGGCAGCAGGATTTGACCCAGCTGCCGGGCTTTGCCGACCAGGTGACGGCCTACCTGCAGCAGATGCTGGCGCAGGGCGCCTACGCCACCGTGGCCAGCCACCTGAACGCCCAGGTTTCGGCCTAGCCGGCGCGGGGCGTCTCCGCCGCCCCGCACACACCGCTCGAAAGCCTGGGTAGATTCCTCTGCCCGGGCTTTTTTGCGCCCCGCTACCTTTACCATTCGCCATGCTGCCCTTCCGGATGAAAACTTTCCTGCTGACTTTGCTCGGTGTACTAAGCCTGCACCTGGCCCGCGCCCAGAAGCAATATGACGTGCTCGACTGGAAAGCCAACGTGTCGCTCAACACAGCTTTAATTCAGCAAATGCACCAGCAGTACGCCGGGCGCCGCACGGCGCTGAGCCAGGCGCTGGCGTCGGAAGCCGGGGTGCGGGCCTACCGCGACAGTGCCCGGGCGCGCTTCCGCCGGGTGCTGGGCCCGATGCCAGCCAAAACTCCGCTTAAAGCCACGGTTACGGGCACTCTGGCGCGCGACGGGTACCGCATCGAGAAAGTCATCTACGAAAGTACGCCCCGGCACCGCGTCACGGCCAACCTTTACCTGCCCGCCGGCGCCCCGGGTAAGCTGCCCGGCGTACTGCTGTTCTGCGGGCACGAGGCCGAGTCCAAAGCCACCGAGTCTTACCAGAAAACGGCTATTCTGTTTGCCCAGCACGGCTTTGTGGTATTCGTAATTGACCCAATTTCCCAGGGCGAGCGGTACCAGCTGGTGGATGCGGCCGGCCAGCCCCTGACCCGCGGCGGAACGACCGAGCATACGTTGCTCAACAGCGAGTCGGCCTTGTTGGGCACCGGCAGCGTGGCCGATGAGCTCTGGGACAACGTGCGCGGCCTCGACTACCTGCTCACCCGGCCCGAAGTGGACGCGGCGCGAATCGGGGCGTTGGGCAACTCCGGCGGCGCCACCCAGACGGCCTACTTTATCGGCTTCGACGAGCGGGTGAAAGTGGCCTCCTTGTGCAGCTACGTGGCCACCGGGGAGCGGGTGCTGGAGCTAACCGGCGCTTCCGACGGCTGCGTGATGGTGCCCGGCCTGGGCGCCGCCCGCCTCGACGTAGCCGACTGGCCCCTGATGTTTGCGCCCCAGCCCCTGCAAATCCTGGCCGGCCGCTTCGACTTCGTGGATTATAACATCATCCAGGACACCTACGCCGAGCTGCAGCAGGCGTACCAGCGCCTGGGTCAGCCCGAGAAAGTCAGCCTGTTTACCTACGACGACGGCCACGGCATTTCCCAGCCCAAGCGCGAGGCGGCCGTGCAGTGGTTTCGGCGCTGGCTCTACAACGACAACCAGCCGGTGGCCGAAGGAGCATTGGCGACGCTCAAGCCCGAGGAGCTGTGGTGCACGAAAACGGGGCAGGTGGCTACGGCTTTTAAAGACGAAGTGCTGCTGCCCCGGCGCAACCTGGCCGTGGCCGCCGAGCTGGCCCGGCAGCGCAAAAAAAACGGTCCGCCCCAGGATTTGCCCGCCGCTATTCGCCGGCAGCTGGGCCTCCCGGCTCAGCTCGACGCGCCCGTGACGGTAGAATGGAAGGGCGAAGCCTCAGCCAAGGACAACATTACTTTGCGCAAGCTTATTATCCGGCGCGAGGGTCAGGTACCGCTGCCGGCTTTGCTGGCCTTGCCCGCCGGGGAAGCCCCGGTCAGCAAAGTGGTGCTGTGGCTGCCCGAGCAAGGCAAGCGCCGCCTGGCCGACAGCACCGCGCTGCTCCACAGCTACCTGCGGCAAAACTACGCCGTGCTGCTGGCCGACCTGCGCGGCCTGGGCGAAACCACCGACCCCGAAGCCCTCAACGACAAGAAGTTCTACAACGCCGAGTACCGCAACGCCCTGCTGGCCTTGCACCTGGGCCAGCCCCTGCTGGGCCAGCGCGTGGTCGACGTGTTTATGGTCCTGGGCTTTATCGGGCAGGAGCCGCGGCTAAAGGCGGCCCCGGTGGAGGTGTACGCCACGGGCCGCGCCGCGCTGGTGGCCGCCCACGCCGCCGTACTCACGCCCCGCCTCAGCCGCGTCTGGCTCGGGCCCGGCGCGCTGACTTCCTTCCAGCAAATCCTGGCTCAGCCCACGGCCCGGGACTGGTACTCGCTGGTGCTGCCCGGCGTGCTGCGCCACTACGACCTGCCCGACCTGACGGCCGCTCTGGGTCCGCAACGCCTGCTGACCACGGCCAATCCGTGAGCGGCGGCGCGGCCAAAACCCGGTCTATGCAAACGGTTGCGGTAGTTTACGTAACGGTACGGGGAGGTTAAAACCAGGATTAACCGCTTTATTTAGGGTTCCAAGGGTGGAACTCAACCAGCAGAAACTTAGCTTTAGCCGACCTTCCCCGGCTGCGGCGAGACCTGCCTCCGCGCCTGACCCCGAATTCCCTACTCTTTCTTTCGTTTCAATGAATCAACTCGCCACCCTAGATTACATTGTATTCTTTGTCTACTTCCTGATTGTGTCAGGATACGGCATCTGGATTTACCGCCGCAAAACCGGCCACGACGGCACGATTGAAGGCGACTCCAAGGACTACTTCCTGGCCGAAGGCTCCCTGACGTGGTGGGCCATCGGCTCCTCGCTGATTGCCTCCAACATTTCGGCCGAGCAGTTTGTGGGCATGTCGGGCTCGGGCTTTAAGATGGGCCTGGCCATTGCCACCTACGAGTGGATGGCCGCCCTGACGCTGATTATCGTGGCCGTGTTCTTCATTCCGGTGTATCTGAAGAACCACATCTTCACGATGCCCCAGTTTCTGCACCAGCGCTACAACGGTACGGTGGCCATGATTATGGCCATTTTCTGGCTGATGCTCTACGTAGTAGTCAACCTGACCTCGATTCTCTACCTCGGAGCCATTGCCATCAGCAGCATTGCCGGCCTGAACCTCACGTTCTGCATGTACGCCTTGGCCGTGTTTGCCGTCATCATCACCCTGGGCGGCATGAAGGTTATCGGCTTCACCGACGTAATCCAGGTGTTCTTCCTGATTCTGGGCGGCTTGGCTACCACGTATTTGGCCCTCGACATGGTGGCCGACCACTACGGCCAATCGGGCGTTATCAGCGGCTTCAAGCTGATGCAGGACCAGGCCGCCGACCACTTCCAGATGATTTTCCAGAAGGACAACCCCAACTTTATCGACCTGCCGGGCCTCACCGTGCTGCTCGGCGGCATGTGGATTGTGAACCTGAACTACTGGGGCTGCAATCAGTACATTACCCAGCGCGCCCTCGGTGCTGATTTGCCCACGGCCCGCTCCGGAATTTTGTTTGCCGCCTTCCTCAAGCTGCTCATGCCCGTCATTGTGGTGCTGCCCGGCATTGCGGCCTACGTACTCTATAAGCAGGACGTATTCGGTGCCACCGAGTTTGGCGAAGGAGCCAACCTGAACCCCGACCGCGCCTACCCCGTGCTGCTCAACATTCTGCCCGTGGGCTTGAAAGGCTTGTCCTTCGCCGCCCTGACGGCCGCCGTAGTGGCCTCCCTGGCCGGTAAGGCCAACTCCATTGCCACCATCTTCACCCTCGACATCTACAAGAAGGTCCTGAACACGGAGGCCTCCGAAAAGAAGCTCGTGGTAGTAGGCAAAATTGCCGTAGTGGTGGCCATGATTCTGGGCGTGCTGATTGCGCCCCACCTGGGCATCGACAAGAAGGGCGGCTTCCAGTACATTCAGGAGTACACCGGCTTCGTGTCGCCGGGCATTTTCGCCATGTTCATCCTGGGCTTCTTCTGGAAGAAAACGACCTCCAACGCGGCCCTGTTTGCCACCATTGGCGGCTTCCTGCTTTCCATCATGTTCAAGTTTTTGCCCGGCCTGGTGGATTTGTCGTTCCTGGCGCCTCTGGGCTTCGCGGTGAAAAGTGAGGCCGGCATCTACGAAATTCCCTTCCTCGACCGGATGGGCTTCGTCTTCGTCATCTGCATTATCGTGATGGTCATCATCAGCCTGCTCGAAACCAGCCGCGGCGTGGTAGCCAAGGGCCTGGAAGTAGATGCCAGCATGTTCAAGCCCCAGCGCAGCTTCACCATCGGGGCCATGGTTATTGCCGTGATTCTGACGGCGCTCTACACCATTTACTGGTAAGCCCGAATAGGAGGGAAGCCCTTCTTTCGTCGGTTGAAAAGGCGGCTGCACTCTCGTGCAGCCGCCTTTTTTGTTTCGTCTGTCATCCTGAATGTAGCGAAGCGGAATGAAGGACCTTCCTCCCCTAAGTGACAAGGCCTGATAAATGTGCAAAGCCTTTTGCCGCGTGGTGGAAAAGAGCTTTGCACGTTGGTGCTAGCCGTGGTGGGGTAGGCGAGGAAGGTCCTTCGCAGGCGTATGTCAGATAAAGGATGACAGAGCATGTGGCAACGTTCCCGGCAACGTTTGCACAAATAAACTCCCTGAGCTCCGCCTTTGTGGCCGGGAATTGGCCTTACTTGCCAAAACGCGTAACCCGGTGCGGGGAACAAGCGGGCCTGACATGCCGGCGGCCACCCCGGGCAGCGTAGCTGAACTTGCCTTGTCCCACCCTTTCCCCGATCTGCATGGTTCACCGTCTGCTTTCTGTGGCCGCTGCCTGCTGCCTGCTGGCGCTGCTGGCCTTTACCGGCGCCCCGCCCGCGGCCATCAAAGTCTACCTCATCGGCGACTCCACGATGGCCAACAAGGAGGAAAAAGCCTTCCCCGAAACCGGCTGGGGCATGCCCTTCAAATACTTCTTCGACGAAACCGTCACCGTCGACAACCGGGCCCAGAACGGGCGTAGCACCAAGTCGTTTCTGGCCGAAAACCGCTGGCAGCCCGTGGCCGCCGACCTCAAGCCCGGCGACTACGTCTTCATCCAGTTTGGCCACAACGATGAGGTGCCCACCAAAGCCAACTACACGCCCGAGGCCGATTTTCGGGCCAACCTCGTGCGCTTTGTTGCCGAAACCCGGGCCAAGAAAGCCACGCCGGTGCTGCTCACGCCCGTAGCCCGCCGCAAGTTCGACGCGGCCGGCAAAGTCGAGGAAACCCACGCCGTGTACGCCGCCATCGTGCGCGCCGTGGCTCAGGAGCAGAAAGTGGCCCTGATTGACCTGGACGCCGAAAGCCTGGCTTTACTCCAGCAGTTTGGCCCCGAAAACTCCAAGCTGCTCTTCAATCACCTGGCGCCCGGGGAACATCCTAACTACCCCGCCGGCCGCGACGACAACACCCACTTCAGCGAATTGGGCGCCCGCAAAATGGCCCAGCTCGTGCTGGCCGACATCCGCACCCTCAAGCTGGAGCTGGCCGACCGGATTGTGAAGCGCGAAGTCAAGAAGACCGTGGACGCCCAGGCCCGGTAAGAGTCTCGTCACCTGGCATTCGTCACCTGTCATCCTGAGCAGAGCGAAGGACCTGCCTCGCCTAACCCCAGAAGACAACTACCAACGTGCTTTACCTATGCTTATGCTTAAAGCGAAAAGTGAAGCGCGTTGAATTGAGTTGGTCACTAAGGTGAGGAAGGTTTTTCGACTGCGCCTCAGCATGAGAGGCGAATACATTACTCACTCTAATACTCCCACCCACCCGCTATGCAAACATCTTGGCTGAAACGCCTCGGGCCCCTGGCCGTGCTGCTGCTGCTGCTGGCCTTTACCGGGGCGCCGCCGAAGAAGATCAAGCTCTACCTCATCGGCGACTCCACCATTGCCCAGAAGATCAAGCAAACCTTCCCCGAAACCGGCTGGGGCATGCCGCTGCCCACGTTCTTCGACTCCACGGTGGTCGTCGATAACCGGGCCCAGAACGGGCGCAGCACCCGCACCTTTATGGCCGAAAACCGCTGGCAGCCCATTGTGGATGCTCTGCAGGAAGGCGACTACGTCTTCATTCAGTTCGGCCACAACGACGAAGCCCAGGATAAGCCCGACCGGTACGTAGCCCCGGCCGACTTCAGCAAGAACCTGCGCAAGTTCGTGACCGAGACGCGGGCCAAAAAAGGCTACCCCGTGCTGATTACGCCCGTTACCCGCCGCAAATTCGACAAGGAGGGCAAGATTATGGAAACCCACGTGGCCTACTCCGCCGCCACCATGGACGTGGCCCGGGAGCTGAAAGTGCCGCTCATCGACCTCGACAAGCTGAGCCGGGAGCTGTTGCAGAAGTACGGGGCCGACCAGTCCAAACAGCTCTTCCTGCAGCTTGAGCCCGGCGACCATCCCAACTACCCCTACGGCCGCCAGGACAACACTCACTTCAGTGAGCTGGGGGCCCGCAAGATGGCCCAGCTCGTGGTGAGCCAGGTAATAGCCCAGAAGCTGCCCTTGCTGTCGGAGCGTATTGCCAAGCCCACGGCCAAGAACGCCGTGCCGCCCGCCAAGACGCCGGGTAAAGACGACCAACCCACCGCGCCATGAGGAAGCTACTGAGTTTGCTGGCCCTGCTTTGGCTGCTGGCAGGCCGGGCTTTCGGCTACGACTTCGTGGTGGCCCAGGACGGCTCGGGCCAGTACCGCACCGTGCAGGAAGCCTTCAATGCCGTGCCCGACTTCCGCAAGAAAGTCACGACCATCTTTATCAAGAAGGGCGTCTACAAGGAAAAGCTCATCCTGGCCGGCTCCAAGAATCTGGTTAAAATCATTGGTGAGGACCGGGAGAAGACGGTGCTGACCTACGACGACTACAACCAGAAGAAGAACATTTTCGGGGAAGACAAGGGCACTTCGGGCTCGTCGAGCATCTACGTCTACGGCTCCGACTTTTCGGCCGAGAATATCACCTTCCAAAACTCCTCGGGCCCGGTAGGCCAGGCCGTGGCCGTGTGGGTGGCCGGCGACAAAGCCCGGTTCAAGAACTGCCGCTTCCTGGGCTTTCAGGATACGCTCTACACCTACGGCTACGGCTCCCGGCAGTACTACAAAGACTGCTACATCGAGGGCACCGTGGACTTTATCTTCGGCTCCAGCACCGCCTTTTTCGAGGACTGCACCATCTTCTGCAAGCAGGGTGGGGGCTACGTCACGGCCGCTTCCACCCCCGACAGCACCCGCTACGGCTACGTGTTCCAGAACTGTAAAATCACCGGCGACGCTCCGGCCGGCAGCTTTATGCTGGGCCGCCCCTGGCGACCCTACGCCAAGACGGTCTACATCAAGTGCGAGCTGGGCGAGCAAATCGGGGCCGCCGGCTGGGACCACTGGGGCAAGGACACCAACAAGCAAACCGCCTACTACGCCGAGTACCAGAGCAAGGGCAAAGGCGCCCAGCCCAAGCAGCGCGTAGCCTGGAGCCACCAACTCACCGAGGTTGAGGCCCAGGCCTACAGTCGCGAGAAGGTGTTCCGCAACTGGGACCCCACCAAGGACTAAGGCGTAATGAATCGGCCTGCCACAAGTACGTCAGGTCGACCATTCTGCGCTTCGAGTAGAGACATCTGGCCTGTAGGGGTAACTACCTCTCATGCTGAGCCCCGCGCAGCACTGCTACCGCTTCGTTGCAATGAAGTTGATGACCACTGCACGCCAGATTCCCCGCTTTGCTCGGGATGACGTTCTTTTTCCAGCAACAGCAGTCCGCGAGAAGGTTCTTCTCTGCTTGCTGTGCAGAATGATCTGCAGGACCGTTCTGTTTTTCTTTCCATAGATAGTACCGATCTGCTGCATGCAATTTCCCCGCCTTATCCTTGCTGCCGTGCTGCTGCTGGGCGCCACCACTCTTCACGCCCAAACCACGCCTGCGCCGCCTGCCACCACGCCAGCCGCCAAGCCGGCCCCCGCGCCGCCCCAGGTCACGCGCATGACCGTGGCTTTGGACGGCTCGGGCGACTACCGCACGATTCAGGAGGCCGTGAATGCCTCCCGGGATTTGTCGCAGGTCACGGTGACGATATTCATTAAAAACGGCACCTACCGGGAGAAGCTGGTGGTGCCCTCGCACAAAACCCACGTGACGCTGCTGGGCGAGAGCAAGGAGGGCGTCGTCATCACCTTCGGCGACTATTCCGGCGACGCCGCGAAGCACAATACCTACACTTCCCACACCGTGCTGGTGCAGGCTAACGACTTCACGGCCGAGAACCTCACCTTCGAAAATTCCGCCGGCCCCGTGGGTCAGGCCGTGGCCCTGCACGTGGAAGGCGACCGGGCCACGTTCCGTAACTGCCGCATGCTGGGCAACCAGGACACGCTGTATATGGCCGTGGAAAACAGCCGGCAGTATTACAAAGACTGCTACATCGAAGGCACCACCGACTTCGTCTTCGGCACGGCTACGGTGGTGTTTGAGGGCTGCGAACTGCGCAGTAAGCGCAACTCCTACGTTACGGCCGCCTCCACCACCGCGCACCAGCGCTACGGCTACGTGCTGCTGAACTGCAAGCTCACCGCCGCCGGCGCCGATGTCAATAAGGTCTACCTCGGCCGGCCTTGGCGGCCCAATGCCAAAACGGTACTCATCAACTGCGAGCTGGGCGCCCACATCACGCCCGCCGGCTGGGACAACTGGCGCAATCCCGACAACGAAAAGACGGTGTACTATGCCGAATACCACTCCACTGGACCCGGTGCCAAGCCTCAGGAGCGGGTAAAATGGAGCCGCCAACTCACGGCTAAGGAAGCCAAAAAGTACACGCTCAAAGCCGTCTTCGCCGGCGGCGAAGGCTGGGACCCGGCCCGGAAGTAGGGGAGGGCCAAGTGAAATGAACAGAACGTCCTGTCGACCAGCGGAAGACATGACTGTGCGGAATCGAATTCAACTATCATCCATGCACCTCCGAACCCCGCTACTCCTCCTCATCGGCCTGCTCTGCCAGCTTCCACTTTTTGCGCAAGCGCCGACGGGCCGGGTGGAGCAGGACCTTTCCGGCCAGGACTGGAAACTGTGGCTCGACCCTCAGGCCCACTGGATTGAGGACCGGCTGTTTGTGCCGCCGGTCAACGTAGCGCAGCTGCCCCAGCCTCAACCTACCGGCGGCTGGGCGGCACTGAATACCGGGGATACCAAAACGGTGCACCTGCCGGCCACCGTGGAGCGGTACTACTGGGGCCGCAACGGCAACGCCTTTGGGCTGAGCGGCAATTACCTGGGCGTGTCGTGGTTCAGCACCAAGCTGCCGGTGCTGGCCGGGCTGCGCGGCAAACGGGTGACGCTGCAGTTTGAGAGCGTGCGGTTTCGGGCCGAAATCTTCGTGAATCAGAAGCTGGTGGGCTACGACCTGGTCAACAGCACGCCGTTCGAAGTTGATATTACCGACTTCGTGCGTTACGGGCAGGACAACGACCTAGCCATCCGCATCACCGACCCCAACGGCAACTTCGACTGGCGCGACTCCCAGAACTTCATGTGGGGCAATTACCGCACGATTCCCACCCACGGTTTCGGCGGCATCACCGGCCGCGTGCGGCTGCGCGCTACTGACCCGGTGTTTATCAGTGACGTGTTCGTCAAAAACCAGCCCGACCCGCGCAAGGTCGTGGTGGAAGTAACGGCCGATAACCGCAGCAGTAAACCGGCCGCCGGCACGCTGCTCGTGCAGATTCAGGAAGCCAAAGACGGGCACAAAACGGTGTTTACCCAGCGTATTCCCATGGGCGAGCTGCCGACGGGGCTGAGCACCAAGTCGGTGCCGGTGCGCGTGCCCGATGCCCGGCTCTGGAGCGTGGAGAGCCCCAATCTGTACGTGCTAACCGCTACCTGGCAGGGGGCCGACCAGACGGCCGACACCTACGCCCAGCGCTTCGGCTTCCGGTGGTTTGAAATCAAGGACGTGGCCGGCGGCGACCGGCAGTTCTTTCTCAACGGCAAGCGCATCGTGCTGCGCACTTCTATTTCCTGGGGTTTCTGGCCGGTGAATGGCATAGCCCCGAGCGACGCGCTGGCCCGCAAGCAGGTGGAAACGGCCAAGGCCCTGGGGCTGAACATGCTCAACTTCCACCGCACCATCGGTCAAACCAACGTGCTCGATTACGCCGACGAGCTGGGCTTGCTCTACTTCGAGGAGCCCGGCGGCAATTCCTACCCGGCCGACAAGTTCAACCCCACCGACTCGCTGGGCCGGCGGCAGACCGATTTCTACTTTGCCACCCGCACCGAGAAAGTGCTGCGCATGATCCGGCGCGACCGAAACCACCCGGCCCTGGTCATCTATAACTTCCACAACGAGCGGGGCGCCCCGCCCCAGGAACAGGACCGCCAGCAGATGCTGGCCGCCCACCAGCTGGACAACTCCCGGCTGCTGACCTACAACTCCTCCAACGGCGACCCGACGTTCAAGCCCAACCCGCGCTTTAAGCTGCATTTGCTGCCCTACAGCACCGAATTTCACGACTACGGCTGGTTTGACCAGCACCACGCCGGCGGCCCGGGTACTTACCACGACAACCTCTACTCCAACCCCAAGAACTACCTGCGCTACACCGACCACCGGGACGAAATCATCTACTACGGCGAGGAAGGCGCCATCGGCACGCCGCCCCGCCTGCAGCTGATTCGGGACGAAATCCTGAAAACCGGTCCGGACCAGGGCTGGGAAACGGCCAGCTACCTGCAGTGGTACGACGCCTACGACCAGTTTCTGACCACGCACGCCGGCTTCCGGCAGGCCTTTCCCACCGTGGACGCCCTAACCAAGGCCATGGGCAACGTGGCTTACTACTACCAGGGCCGGGCCATTGAAAACATCCGAATTAACAACACTACCGACGGCTACGCGGTGAACGGCTGGGAAAGCATGATGCTGGAAAACCACTCCGGCATCGTGGACAACTACCGCAACCCCAAGGGCGACGTCGAGCTCATTGCCCGCTACAACCGCCCGCTCTACGTGGCCGTGAAAATGAACCGCAAAGTCCTGGGCGTCGGCGACACGACGACGGTGGACTTATTTATCGTGAACGAAGCCAACCTGCGCGGCAAGTACACGCTGCAGGTCAAGGCCACCGACGAGAAAGGTGCCGTGGTATTTAGCCGCCGCGTGCCGGTGCGCGTGAGCGGGGGCACCACCTACGGGGAGCTGCTCAAAGCCGGGTTGAAAATCACTCCGCGCACGGCGGGCTACACCAACGTCACGGCCGAGCTACTCGGCGGCGGCAAGACTATGGCTTCCGGTGACGACTCAATGCTGGCCGTGCAGCTCACTACGGCCGGCATTCCCGCCCGGGGCATGGTAGCCGACACCAGCGGGGTGCTGGGCCGGTATTTGAAGTCGGTGGGCGTGGCCGGGTTTCGGGAGTATAAGTCGGGCCGGCCGGAGGGGCAGTACCTGCTCGTGGGTGCCTTCAATCCGCAGCAAACCGGCAACCCGCTGGTAACCGACATCCTGGAGTGGGTCAACGAGGGCAATACGCTGATTGTGGTGGGCAACATCGACAAGTGGGCCACGCACCTGGGCCGCAAGGAAGTGGTAGACTACCGCGGCCTCAAGGAGCTGGGCACCAGCTGGTACGGCGGCAACTACTTCGTCAAGAGCCACCCGCTGTTCGAGGGTTTGCCCCAGAGCTGCGTCTTCAACTGGGAGTACCAGTGCTTTGCCACCTACAACCGCAGCCGCCTGGGCTTGCGCCTGTTTAACGGCGAAACCGTGGTGGGCTGCGTGTCGGACCACAAAAAGGAGGTGTACTCGGCCCTGAGCGTTATTCCCCACGGCCGGGGCCGCATCATCCTCTCGGCCCTGGACATGGCCGCCTGCCTCAAGGACGTAAAGGTGGGGCAGCGGGCCGAGGGCGACGGGGAAAACGAGGCCCTGAAAACCTTCAACACCTCCCAGCAAAACAAAGCCAACCTGGTGGGCCAGCAGCTGCTGCTCAACATGCTGCGCTTCGCAGGTCGGCCGGAATAAACCCCGAACCGGGCGGCAGCGGCGGTGGTTCTGTATCTTGGGCCGCATCCGCACCCTACGTACGCCCCACTACCAGCCTTGTCCCCGCCGTGAGAGAGTATGTGCTCTTTGTCGATACCGAAACCTCCGGCATTCCGCAGGACTGGTCGCAGCCGTACTCGGTGCTGGGCAACTGGCCCCATATTGCCCAGCTGGCCTGGGTGGTCTACTCGCGCGAGGGGCAGGAAGTCAAAGCCGAAAACCACTACATCCTGTCCAGTGATTACGACGTGAGTGCCGCCTCGGTGCGCGTGCACGGCCTGACCCGGGAGTTTTTGCTGGCGCACGGCCGGCCCCGCCACGAGGTGCTGCACCGGCTGTTTCAGGATTTGCTGCGCTACGAGCCCCTGGTGGTGGCCCATTTCATGAAGCTCGATTTTCACATGCTGGGCGTGGGCTTTTACCGGGCCGGCCTCGAAAACCCGCTGGAAGTGCTGCCCACCTTCTGCACCATGCTGCCCACCGGCAGCTTCGTGCGCAATGGCCCCCAGCGCTACCTGCGCCTGGGCGAGCTGCACGAGCGGCTGTTTCGGGAGCCCCTGGCGCGGCAGCACGACGCGCTGGTGGATGCCTACGCCACGGCCCGCTGCTTTTTCGAGCTCCGGCGCCTGGGCGACATTACCGATGAAGTCATTGCCGCTCAAGCGCCGTTTCAGCGGCCCGGCGCGGCTCCCGCACCCCGGTACTGGGCTATACTTGCCGGACTGGGTTTGTTGCTGCTGGCTTTGCTGACCGCCTACCTCATACTGCTCTAACCATGACTGACCGGATAGATTTTCTGCGCACCGTGAAGCCCTTCGACCTGCTGCCCGAGGACGTGCGGCGCGAAATTGCCGAGCTGCTGGAGGAAGTAACCCACCCGCGCGAAGCCGTGATTTACCTGCAGGACGTGTCCAAGCTGCGCGGCCTCGACATCGTGGTGGAAGGCGAGTACGAAACGTTTTTCTACGACAGCCAGCAAACGAAGCGGCTGGTGGAGCACTGCGGGCCGGGCTGCTGCTACGGTGGTATTTCGGTGCTGCTCAACAAGAAACGGTCTTTGCGTACGGTGCTGGCCAAGCGCGGCACCCGGGTGTACTTTCTGCACCGCCGCGACTTTCGGGCCCTGTGCCAGGCCTACCCCAGTTTCTTCGAGCACTTTACCACCAAGTACGGGCAGCGCATGCTCGACGACGAGTACGCCCACTTCGTCAAGCTCAACCAGGGCAGCATCGCCCAGAACTACCTGGCTTCCGACCAGCTTTACTCGCGCCGCCTCGAAGCCGTGGAGCTGCGCGAGCTGCTGGCCTGCCCCGGCGCCACGCCCATCTGCGAGGTGGCCCGCCGCATGGCCGAAGCCCGCACCAGCTGCTACTTCATTACCGCCGACGACGCGCCGGGCACCATCACCGGCTACGTCACCGACATTACCCTGCGCGACAAAGTGGTGGCCGGCCTGGCCGATGCGCGCGGGCCGGTGAGTTCGGTTATGGACGCGCCGGTGGTCAGCATCAGCGCCCAGGCTTTCGTGTATGAGGCTATTCTGCTGATGTTTCAGACCAAAACCCGCTACCTGCTCGTGCAGGGGGAGGCTGGCGGTTACGTGGGTTTTGTGAGTCGCAACAAGCTGCTCAGCGACCAGGCCCAGTCGCCGTTTATCTTCATTCAGTCGGTGAAGCAGGCCGTGTCGGGCCCGGAGCTGCGGCGGCGCTGGGAGCAAGTGCCCGACATGGTGTACCAGCTCCTGGACCGCGGGGTGAAGCCCGAAATCGTGAACCAGCTCATCACCAGCATTTCCGACACCATTGCCCTCAAGGTTATCGAGGGCGTGATTCAGGAGCTGGGGCCGCCGCCGGCCAAGTTTGTGTTTATGGTGCTGGGCAGCGAAGGCCGCAAAGAGCAAACCCTACTCACCGACCAGGATAACGCCATTATCTACGAGGACAAGGCCAACGAGCAGCGCGAGGCCGTGCGGGCCTACTTCAAGCAGTTTGCCACGCTCGTGTCCGACCAGCTCAACGATATCGGCTTCAGCTTCTGCGAGGGCGGCTTCATGGCTAAAAATTCCAAGTGGACCCATTCTCTCTCGCACTGGAAACGCAACTACACCGAGTGGATGAGCGAGTCGAACCCCGAGGCCGTGATGCAGTTTGCCGCCTTTTTCGACTGCCGCTACCTCTACGGCGACGCCACCATTATGGAAGAATTGCAGGCTTTCCTGAGCGAGCAGCTGCAAACGCCCCACGACCGGTTTTTTTACTACCTGGCCATCAATGCTCTGCAGTTTGAGGCCCCGCTCACGTTTTTTCGCAACATCCGCACCTTCACCGTGGGCTCTCAGCAGGTTTTTAACCTGAAGAAAACCATGACGCCCATCGTGGACCTGGCCCGCATCTACGCCCTGAAGCACCGCATCTTTCTGACCAACACCGGCGAACGGCTGGCGGCTCTCCAGGAGCAGGGCGTGTTCAGCGAGAAAGAGTACCACGAACTGCTGCAGTCGTACTACTACCTGATGGGCATGCGCCTCAAGAAGCAGGCCGTGCAGATTATCAGCGACAAACGCCGCCCCGACAATTACCTCGACCCCAAGACCCTGACCCGGGTGGAGGAAGTCAGCCTGAAGGAAATATTCAAGGTAATCGGCGACTTCCAACTCAAGATTAAGGTCGGCTTTGCCAAGACTTTATAGCGCGGCCGAGGTGAAAATCCGCGTTTTTGGCTTCCTTACGTTGCCTTTCCAACCCCATCTACGTTCTATGCTACTGCCAAACCCTACTCCGCTGTTTTCTTTCCGCTCGGCCCTGCTCTCCGGCAGCCTGCTGGCCGCCCTGCTCACGGGCTGTGAGCAAGCCAAAAAGCCCGAGCAAACTGCGGGCAGCCCCGGTGCTGCCTCATCCACCACTACTGATTCAGTTAAGAATATGCCCACTTCCGCATCTTTCGGCAAAACCTCGGACGGGACCGAGGTGCAGCTCTACACGCTGACCAACGCCCACGGTCTGAAAGCCACCATCAGCACCTACGGCGGCATCGTGACCAGCCTGCTCGTGCCCGACAAGGCCGGTACGCTCGGCGATGTTGTGCTGGGCTTCGACAACGTGAGTGGCTACCAGAGCCCCGAGTACCAGAAAGCCGGGCCCTACTTCGGCGCATTAATCGGGCGCTACGGCAACCGCATTGCCAAGGGGCAGTTTACCCTGGACGGGAAGCAATACACACTGGCCAAGAACAACGGGCCCAACCACCTGCACGGCGGGCTCAAGGGCTTCGACAAGGTTATCTGGCAGGCCGAGCCGGGCACCTTGGCCCGGGGCCAGAGCCTGAAGCTGACCTACCTGAGCAAGGACGGGGAAGAAGGCTACCCCGGCAACCTGCGTGTGACGGTGACCTACACGCTGACCACGACCGACGAGCTGCGCATCGACTACACCGCCACCACCGACAAAGCCACGCCCGTCAATTTGACCAACCACAGCTACTTCAACCTCAGCGCCGGGCAGAGCAAAGACGTACTAAGCCACCAAGTCACGCTGCCCGCTGACCGGTACACCGTTGTGGATGCCGCTCTGATTCCGACCGGGGAGCTGCGCGCCGTGAAAGGGACGCCTTTCGACTTTACCACGCCCCACGCCATTGGGGAGCGAATTGCGCAGGTGCCCGGCGGCTACGACCACAACTGGGTGCTCAACGACGCGGGCAAGCTGCGGCCCGTGGCCCTGGTGAGTGAGCCCACCTCGGGCCGTACGCTGCAGGTGCTCACCACCGAGCCCGGCATCCAGTTCTACACCGGCAACTTCCTGGCCGGCACGCTCACGGGCAAGGGCGGCACGGTCTACGGCAAGCACGCGGGCTTCTGCCTCGAAACCCAGCACTTCCCCGACTCGCCCAACCAGCCTAAGTTTCCCAGCACCACGCTGCAGCCCGGCCAGACCCTGCAGTCGACTACGATTTACAAATTCGGAATCCAGGCGGCCAACAGCGAAGCCTAGCCCAGCGCGCCATATTGTGAGCCTACGAAAGAGCCGCCTGAGTCCCCCTCAGGCGGTTTTTTGTGCCCCGTTGCGCGTAGGGCCGGCCGCTTTGTGGAGGTTTGCTTGGTAATTTTCTCAACACCCGAGGAGTTTTCCCGTATGAGACTCTACCGTGGACAACCAACGCGGTACCTTCTCTCTACTTCACAAACTCTCACACTATGAAAACTGCATTCGCTCTCGCCGCCCTTTTCGCAGCTGGTATCACTTCGGCTTCGGCCCAAACGACTTCGGGTTCTACCACTGCCGGGGCTTCGACATCGGGTTCATCCACATCCGGCACGATGACCAGCGGCGCGTCGACCTCGGGTACGATGACCAGCGGTACCACTTCGGGCTCGATGGGCACGGGTACCACCAGCGGCACCTACAATGGCTCGACCGGTACCACCTCGGGCAGCATGGGCACCACCAGCGGCACGATGGGTACGACCTCGGGCACCATGGGCACCGGCACCACCAGCGGTACGTATAATACCGGCACTACTTCGGGCTCAACCGGCACGGGCACCACGTCCGGCACGATGAGCACCACCTCGGGCACCGGCACGATGGACACCGGCACCACGTCGGGTTCGACGATGAATTCGGGCACCATGGAAGGTGGCAAAATGAAGACGAAAGCCGATAAAAAAGGCAAAATGAAAACCAAGGATGATTCCATGAAGGCTAAGGCTAAAACCAAGCCCGGCATGTAATTCCCCAAGGAATTCTACCAACAGCCCCCGTTGCCTCCGGCAGCGGGGGCTGTTTGCGTAAGGGGCTTTGTCGCCGGCGCACATGCAGTAAGACGGCCCGGGGCGAGTATATTGCTGTCTATTTGCTTGTGCTATGCCGCTTACCGCGTTCTGGAAGTCTTTTTGGCCAGTCTACCTCTTCGCCGTTGCCCTGCTGTGGGGCAACTCCTGCGTGGTGCTGGCCAACCACTCCGGCCGCTACACCATCGACGAGCAAAGCTATTTGCAGATGGCCCAAGGCAATTTCGACGTCAACGTCACGCACCGGTACCGGATAATCGTGCCACTGGTGGCGGGTGCCATAGCGCGAATAGGAGCGGGCCCCGCCCGGGCAGTGCTGGGTACCGACGAGTCCGTGTTGAGCGGGAGCTTTTTTCTGGTCAATACCCTGCTGCTGGCCGGCGCCGGGCTGTACCTCTACCGGCTGGCCCGCGCCCACGGAGCAGCGGCTGGGTCATCCCTAATTGGCATGGCGGCCGTACTCACGTGCGGCGCGGCTGCCTACGTCACGGGCTTTGTGCTGGTCGACAGCGCAGTGGTGCTGATGGTGGTGCTGCTGTACTACGCCCTAACGGTGCGCTCTGCCCCGCTGCTGTTGGCCGTCATCCTGCTGGCGCCCGCCCTAAAGGAGTCCCTGGTTTTGTTTTTGCCCGTGGTGGTGCTCTACGGCGGCTTCGTTCCGCTTTGGCAGCGCCTGGTAACCATGCTATGCGCGGCCGCCCTGGTAGCCGGCCTGCACGCGGTAGTCGATGCCCTGGCGCCGCCTGCCGCCCTGGGTTCCGTAGTCAACGCCCTAAGGCACGGATACAATATGCTCAGCAACCTGCGCTGGCTACTTTCGGCCAGGGGACTTTTTATTTGCAGCGGAGTTTACGGCTTATTCAATCTGGTCGTGCTGGCCGGGTTCTGGGGCGGAAAATCCGCTATTGAGCAATGGTTGCCCCGGCTGCGAGGGTCGCTGGTGCTGTGCGTACTGGCCATTGTGGTGGTGCATATGCTGCTCTCGGGCGAAATGAGCCGGATGCTGCTGCTGGCGGCTCCCGTGGTAAGTACCGCAGTAGCCCTAATTGTTGACCGTCATCCTCTGTTCACGGCGCTCCGGCGCTTGTGGCCGGTAGAACTAGCGAAGTAGCCCCGGGCCCACCATTGCTTTTGCCAACCTATGTACCCGCCTACTTCTGCTGCCGCCCCACCATCCCGACCTTTTTACCGGCCTGAATTGGATGTTTTGCGGGCGGTTGCCATTGTGCTGGTTTTGATTTCGCACTGGTTTCCGGCTACGAATGCGGTGGCTGACTGGGGCGGAGTGGGCGTAACGGCCTTCTTCGTGCTCAGCGGCTTTTTGATTACGGCCATTCTGCGGCGGGCCGCGGCGCCGGTTGCGGGTAATAAAAGAGGCAGCATTGTTTACTCTTTTTTTGCCCGGCGCATCCTGCGGCTACTGCCGGCCTACTATTGCGCCTTGCTATTGGCCTGGGCGCTGAAGCTACCGTACATGCGGGAGGCCTGGCAGTGGTTTGTGCTGCACGGGGCCAATATTTTCTTGTTTCGCCAGCAACAGTGGGGAGAAGGAATGGGGCATTTCTGGTCGTTGGCGGTGGAAGAGCAGTTTTACCTTTTCTGGCCGGCGGTTGTCCTGCTGCTACCCCGCCGCTGGCTGGGGCCGGGGCTGGCGCTGCTGGGACTAGCGGGGCCCCTTATCCGCTGGTGGCTGCTGGAGCGCACCGCAACTTCGTTTTCCCTGATCCTGACCCCGGCCTGTCTGGACCTTTTTGCCATCGGGGCCGGGTTAAGTTTGGTGCTGGAGCGGCGGCGCTTACCAACCCGCTTCTGGGTTGGCATGCTCTTGGCGAGCGGCGGCCTGTATATGTGGCTCAGTGCCAGTGCTTGGGCCACGGGGTTTGCGCTGCTAGGGCCTTCCTGTCTGGCATTGGCGGCCGCCGCTAGCATTGCCTTAGCCCTCACTACCAAAGCGGCCCCGGCCCAGTGGCTGCTGCGCCAGCCCGCGCTGGTCGGCCTCGGCCGGCTGAGCTACGGGCTCTACCTGTATCATCTGTACGTGCCCGTTATTCTGCACCGGCTGTTGCATCACGTAGGGCGCCTTATTGCGCACGGCCATTACTACCAGGCTGTGCTGGCTTGGGAAACAACGGTGGCGGCCGGCGCCGTTATGGGGCTGTTATTGCTGGCCGTGGCCTGGTTGTCGTGGCGGTTTGTTGAGCGGCCATTTTTGAGTCTGCAACGCCTTTTTCCCTATGAGCACGCTCCCGGGCTAAGTCGCGAGTAAGTAGTGCTGGCCGCCGGTTGGGGGGCTGTGGGAAAACAGCCGCTCAGCCAGAGAAAAACGGGCACGCAATTTTAGCCAAACGGCAAGCTGAACCGTACACGGACCAGAACTCCTTGTCCACTCTCAGCTCCCGTTCCAACCATGAAAACCACTCTGTCCCTGCTGGCCCTGCTGGCTTTGGCCTCTGCTGCTTCGGCCCAGACGGCTCCAACCCAAACTGCTGCCGCTGCCACTCAAACGACCACCACGGTAGCGGCGCCCAAACCGGCCCAAACAACCCAGGCCAAGCGCACCGTCACGACGCGCCGTAAGCCAGCCGCCGCCACTACCCGCCACACGACAACTACGCACAAGAAAACAACCGAGCGGAAAGGAATATAGCCCCGTTCGTAACTGATGTATAAGCGCACCAAAAGTCCCGCTAGCATACTGCTAGCGGGACTTTTGGTACTGATTACAAAGGCTGATTTCTTACGACGGTTGGTTTTGCAAGTCGGTACCGAGGCGCAGCAGCAGGTCGCCGATGGAGCGGATGTCGGCTTGCTGCTCGGCGCTGGCCTGGAAGGCGTACTGCGTGGTTTGGGAGCCCAGCAAACTCAAGGACCGGCCGATGTCGGGGCCGTTTAGCTTGGGCGCCGTCAATAACGACTGCAAATTGCCCAACTCCCGGGCAATATCTTGCAGCGCCGGAATGCCGCTTTGGAGAAATTCCTGCTGCCAAGCCTCCGTATTGTCCATCGCCGCGCTGATGGGAATACTGGTCAGGCCTTGTTTGAGGGCAGTAATAGTATTGGTGAGGTGGTTCTGGGGCAGGGTGTCGTTGGCCATGAAGGGGGGAGGAATAGAAGAAAAGAAAATGGTAGCTAGGATAGGGTGCCGGCCTCAGCCGCCACTAGCTGCAGTTCGCGCAGCACGCTCACGGCCCGGCAGGCGCTGGCTTCCTTGTCCTTTATTTCGAGCATGATATCTACGTCGAGGCCGTGCAGGTGGGTCAGGAACTCGCGGAAAAGCTCTTCTTCCAGGGTGCTGGTGTGCTTGCCTTTGCGCTCCCCAAGCTGCTGGGAGCTATAGTCCATCATCAGCACTCCGTCGCGCTCGGGGTGCCAGGTGGCGGCGGCCAGCTGCAGGGCCTCGGCCATGGGCTCGCCGTGGTTGAGGCACTCGTGGTGAAAGTTGTCGAACAGAATCGGGATGCCCACCGCCTCGTGTACCCGCAGGCAGTCGCGCAGGCTGAACAGCCGGTCGTCGTTCTCAATAACCAGACGGCGCTGCACGGCTGCCGGCAGCTCCCGGTAGGTAGCAATAAACCGACTGATGGCCAGGTCCCGGTCGCCGTAGAGGCCGCCCACGTGAATCTGGAGCTTAGCAGTGCTGTCGAGACCCATCAGATCCAGCATGGAGCCCTGGTAGACCAGCTCGGCAATGCTGCGCTGCACAATGTCGGCGCTGGGCGAGTTGAGCACCACAAACTGGTCGGGGTGGAACGAGATGCGCATGCGCTGGGCCTTCACGTAGTCGCCAATGGCCCGGAACTCGGCGGCAAAGCGCGTCTGCCACGGAAAGGTGTTGATGGGGTGGGAGCCAAAAGGCACAATGCCCGAGCTGATCCGAAAAAAGCGCAGCTCATTGGCCACGTTGTACTCTAGAATCCGCTGCAGGCAGATCAGGTTGCTGGCCACGGCCAGCTCCACCCGCTCGGCCGAATACGACGCCAGCCGAAACGTAGCCGACGAGGTGCAGTCCAACGATTCATTAACGCAAGGATACCCAATTCTCATAGACTGGGTGTACGCGGGCAAAAAGGGGAGGTTGTTTTAATGTGCTCAGCTGCTAATGCGGGGAATGTGCTAATCTTACTGTGAGAAATGTGGGTTAATGCGAAGAATGTGTCCTTGCGAGCTTACGAGGCAACCCGGCCTCTCAAATGTGCTGAGTGCCCTAAAGAGGTAAGCCCTTCCTCGAACCAACGAGAAATGGCTTTCTGGCTAAAGGACGGGTTGTACTGCGCAGAGAATGTGTCATTGCGAGACGCCGCCGCGGCAATGACACATTCTCAATATTTCTCACAGTAAGATTAGCACATTCCCCGCATTAGCACCTGAGCACATTAATCATTCATAGCCGCGGTTATCCTTGAAGTTGCGGTTGTAGTTCTGGCGGGCTTTTTCGGCGGCGGCGGCTTTTTCCTGGGCCTGAATGGCCTCCATCTTGCGCCGTTCCTGACCTGCCCGCGAAAACTGGTCGTAGATCAGGCTGATGGGGCTGGCCAGGGTCGGGATAGGGTCGCGGGGGGCAATGGTATCCACCGGGAACAGGGGCTTGGGGGGCGGCGGGCGGCGCACGGCGTTGGCCGGGGGCGTGGGGCGGCGCACGTTGCGCAGGGCCCGGTTGATGACGGCCCGGTCGGGGCGACCTTCCTGAATGCGCACTTCGCCGAGCTGGATACTGTCGCGCACCAGGTAAATCTGCACGATAATCTGCGACAGGCCGGTGCGGTCCAGCGGCAGGCGCTGGGGCTTATAGCCCACGGCCCGGAACAGCAGCGTGTCGGTGTTGGCCACGGTAATGCTGAAGTCGCCCGCGTTATCGGCCACGGTACCCTTATTGGTACCTTGTACAAACACGGCCGCGCCGGGAATCGGCTTCCGGTCTTTGGCCCCGGAGACGGTACCCGTCACGCGCACCTGGGCCGTGGCCCCGCCGGCCAGCAGTAGCAGGCTGGTCAGTAGGCAGAATACCCGCCCTGAAAATAGACGGTGGAGTAGTTGAACGGAACCCTTCACGAAATGGATAAGAATGCAAGCTACTGGCAAGGTAGCCACCAATGGAGCCAAGAACGACTGCCAGCGTTGCAGGCCGAAGTCCCGAAACAACGAAAAAACTCGCGTAAAGGTGCGTCCCGCGCATGATGAATCCATGACGCGGCTCCCCAGCCGGTAAAGCAACCGGAAAAGAGGAAACAAAAAAGCCCGATCGACCAGACCGGGCTTTTTATCTACTAGGGGCAGGCTTCCGCCGGACGCTTACATCTTGGACTTGTTGCCCTCAGCGTCTTTGGTTTTCACCTTGCCGTTGTCTTTTACCTTCAGCTTGTTGCCTTCGGCGTCTTTGGCCTTGAGCTTATCAACCTGGGTGCCGCCCGTCATCGAGCCGCTGGCCGAGCCCGACGTAGCCGAGTTGTCGGTCGTCGTCGTGGTCGTGCTCATTTCCGTGGTGCTCATGTTCGAGTCGTCGGTGTTCGACGACATGGCCGAGTTGTCGTCCGCGTACATCGACTCATCGTAGGTCGAGCGGTTGGTTTCGTAGGCCTGATACTGGGCCGGGTCGGTAAAAATTGACTTGAATTCCGTGTCCGACTCCATCGAAGCGGAGCGCATGGCGGCGGCCATACCCGTCGTGTCGGTGGTGTACTGGTTGCGCAGCTCCGCCATACGGCGGGCCCGATTGTAGTACGCCGTGCGCACCCGCGACACGGTAGCCGTATCCTGGATTTTCATGTCCGTTGCCATGCGGGTGGCAACGGTATTGGCCCGGGTGCGGTACTGCGTGTCCATGTCGTTGGTGTTCATGGCCGTGCCGGCCGAAGCATCCTCCGTGGTGGTCGTAGTCGTGGTATCGGTAGTCTTTTCCTGCGAGCAGGACGCCATTGTGAGTGCAGCCGCACACGACAACAGCCAGAACGTCTTTTTCATATGCATGGTGGTTGTGAGAGAAGAATCAGAAATTGATGCAGGCTATACGGGCTGATAAATAGCGCGGTTACCACTGGCTGAGTTAGAATATAAAAAAAGCGACTAGGAATAATCCTAGCCGCTTTTTTGCCGAAAAATTATTGTCGCGCTTACGCCCGGCGCAGCTCAAACACGGTGATTTCGGGCAAGAAACCCACCCGGCCCGGGTAGCCGATAAAGCCCAGCCCGGCATTCACGTAGAGGTACTGCTTGCCCCGCTGGTAGAGGCCGGCCCATTGCTTGTAGGCGTACTGTACCGGGCTCCATTTGAAGAAGGGCAGGTTGACGCCAAACTGCATGCCGTGGGTGTGGCCCGAAAGCGTGAGGTCGATGTCCTCGTACTGGTGCACTTCGCCGTCCCAGTGCGAAGGGTCGTGGGAAAGCAGGATTTTGAAGGGCGCATCCGCCTCGGCGTGGGCCTTCGGCAGATTGCCATACTTGGGGAAGCCCATGCGCGCGCCCCAGTTTTGCACCCCGATAACAGCAATTTTCTCGCCGTTGCGCTCAATGTGGTGGCTTTCGTCGAGCATCAGCTTCCAGCCGATTTTGGCGTGGTTCTGCTTCAGGCGGGCCAGGTTAGCCTGCTTGGCCGCCAGGCCGCCCTGGTCGGCCCAGTTGATGTAGTCGGCGTAGTCGTGGTTGCCCAGCACCGACAGAATCGGGAGCTTGGATTGGATGCCGGCCAGGGTGTCGATGTGCTCTTCCACCTCGTGGGCGTAGTTATTGACCAGGTCGCCGGTCATGAAGACTTGGTCGACGTTCTGCTTATTGATCAGGGCCACGGCCCGCTGCAAGGGCTCCTTCGACTGGAAAGAGCCGGTGTGCAGGTCCGAAATCTGGAGCAGCGTGAAGCCGTCGAACGAGGCGGGCAGGTTGGGGAAGCGCAGCACCACGCGCTTCACGGTGTAGTCGGTGCCGCCCTTGACCATGCCCCAGATCAGCGAGGCGAAGGGAATGGCGCCCAGCACCAGGGCCAGCTTGCTGATAAATTCGCTGCGGGAAATGGCCGGGCCACTGGGCGCGCCGTTGGGCCGAGCCACCGTTTGGTAGGCCCAGCGCGCCAGCCGCACCACGTCTTCGAGCAGCAACGGCAGCAGAATCACGATTTTGGCGGCAATCATGGCCAGCAGCAGCCCGCCGAAATAGGAGCGGAACGAGGCGTGCTGGGTGCGGTTCAGCAGGGCCCAGAAACCCAGGCCCCAGATGCCCAGCGTGAGCAGCCAGTAGGCCGTGCCGGCCACTTTACGGGTGAGGGGAGTGGCGCTTTGCAGCGCGGTGCGCACGGCCTGAAAGCCATACCATTCGGCCACCAGAATCAGCAGCAGAAAGAAAATACCAGAAACGGAACGGGACATAATTGGGCTAAAAACTCCAGGCGGGCCGGCCATTGCGGGGGCCGGCATATCAACGAAGACGGTGGAGTCGGGTTTTTACTTTATTTTCCGGTCACTACAACAAGTATACCTTATGCAAGAGTTTGACAATCTGACTAGAAATCTACCCGACTTGGCCCCGGAGGCTGCCAATCCGGTCTACTACCAAACCCCCGCCAGCTTCAGCATCAAGAGCTGGGCCGAGGAAGACCGGCCCCGGGAAAAACTCATGCAGAAGGGGCGCACGGCCCTTTCCGACGCCGAGCTGATGGCCATTTTGCTGGGCTCGGGCACGGCCAAGCTCTCGGCCGTGGACGTGGCCAAGCTGATTCTGGCGGCCGTAAAAAATGATTTGAACGAGCTGGCCCGCCTCTCAGTCAAGGAGCTGATGCGCCACAAGGGTATCGGCGAGGCCAAGGCCATTACCATCGTAGCGGCCCTGGAGCTGGGGCGGCGGCGCAAGGAAACGGCCGCCGCGGCCCGCACCACCATCACCTGCTCCCTGGATATCTACAACCTGGTGCGGCCCAACCTGCAGGACTTGCCCCACGAGGAGTTCTGGGTGATTCTGCTGAACCGGGCCAACGTGGTAATGCGCAAAACCAGCGTGAGCAGCGGGGGAGTGGCCGGCACCGTGGCCGACCCCAAGATGATTTTCAAGGAAGCCCTGGAGCAGCTGGCCAGCAGCATTATTCTGGTGCACAACCACCCCAGCGGCAACCGCCAGCCCTCCGCCGCCGACATTGGCCTAACCCGCAAGCTCAAGGAAGGCGGACAGTTCCTGGATTTGCCCGTCCTCGACCACCTCATCTACACCGACCACGGCTACTACAGCTTCGCCGACGAGGGAATCCTGTAGAAATGCTGAATTTTGAGGGTTGAATGCGGAATGGCTGTTCGGTAAGTAGTCAAACGGGCTTCATTCACCATTTAACCCTTAACATTCACCATTCCCGAAAGTGCGCATCAACCCCAAACTTCTCATCGGCCTGGGCCTGCTGGTGGTCCTGGCTTATTTCCTGCAAGACCTCGTGCTGGGCCACGACCAGTATGCCGTGGGCATTCAGAAAGCCCGGACCGAGAAAAATAACTCCTTCCGCCGCGCCAAAGACTCCCCGCTCAACGCCGAGCAGCGGGACCATTTCGACTCCCTGCGCTACTACGCGCCCGACAAAGCTTTCCGCGTCACGGCCCAACTGGAGCGGTTTGCCGTGCCCGATACGGTGGCCATGCAGCTCACCGATGGCAAGGCCGACAAGTACCTGCGCTGGGGCAAAGCTTCGTTCGAGCTCGAGCAACAGTCCCAGCAGCTGGTTTTGTTTCTGAAAGTGAATGACGACAAGCCCGAGCTGTTCGTGCCCTTCACCGACAAAACCAACGGCTTCGATACCTACGGCGGCGGCCGTTACCTCGACGTGCCGTTGCCGGCCGAGCAGGATAAGCAGGTCGTGCTCGACTTCAACGCGGCCTACAACCCGTTTTGCGCCTACAACAACGAGTATTCCTGCCCCGTGCCCCCGGCCGACAACCGCCTGCCGGTGCCCGTGCCGGCCGGCGAGCAGAGCTTCCCCGAAGCCGACCACACCGGCCATTCGCACTAGCTTTTCGCCGCCGGCCCGAATCCGTACCTTTGCCGCTTGAATTGTTGATTGCTATAGGTTGACTGGTTGCTCATTCAACCCATCCGAACAATCAGCAATCAACTCCCCGCAATCAACAACCAAGATGAAAATATCCCTCGACTGGCTCCGCACCCTGATTCCGACCGACAAACCCGCCGTGGAAATCGGCCAGCTGCTGACGGGCTCCGGCCTGGAGGTGGAAGGAATTGAGGAGCTCGAAAGCATCCCCGGCGGCCTGCGCGGCCTGGTGCTGGGCACGGTGCTCACCTGCGAAAAGCACCCCGACGCCGACAAGCTGAGCCTGACCACCGTGGACGTGGGCGACGCGACGCCCCGCAATATTGTGTGCGGCGCGGCCAACGTGCGGGCCGGCCTGAAAGTGGTGGTAGCTCTGGAAGGGGCCCAGCTGTACCCCGTGAGCGGGGAGCCGTTCAAAATCAAGAAGTCTAAAATTCGCGGGGCGGCCTCCGAGGGCATGATTTGCGCCGAGGATGAAATTGGCCTGGGCACCTCCCACGCCGGGGTCATGGAGCTGGACACGGACTTGCCCAACGGCACACCCGCGGCCGAGTACTTTGGCTTGAGCTCCGACTCGGTGTACGAAATTGGCCTGACGCCCAACCGCGCCGACGCCGCCTCCCACTACGGCGTGGCCCGGGAACTGCGCGCCCTGCTGCGCCAGCCCTGTCACCTGCCCGATACCAGCCAGTTTCACGCCCCTGCCTCGGCCGCGCGCAACATTACGGTGGAAATTCAGGACCCGGAAGCCAGCCCGCGCTACGCCGGCCTGCTGCTGGAAAACGTCAAGGTTGGGCCCTCGCCGGAGTGGCTGCAGCGCCGCCTGCGCAGCATCGGTCTTTCGCCCATCAACAACGTGGTGGACGTGACCAACTTCGTGCTCCACGAGCTGGGTCAGCCCCTGCACGCCTTCGATGCCGACCAGATTACGGGTAACAAAATCATTGTGAAGCGGGCCCAGGAAGGGGAGAAGTTCACGACCCTGGACGCGGCCGAGCGGACCCTGAAAGCGGCCGACCTGGTTATTGCCGACGCCCAGGGCGCGCCCATGGCTTTGGCCGGCGTGTTCGGCGGCAAAACTTCCGGAGTGTCGGACGCCACGACCCGCGTGTTCCTGGAAAGCGCCTATTTCCAGCCCGCCGCCGTACGCAAATCTTCCCAGGTGCACCAGCTCAAAACCGACGCCTCCTTCCGCTTCGAGCGGGGCACCGACCCGCACATGGTGCCCGTGGCCCTGAAACGGGCCGCGCTGCTGCTCCAGGAAGTGGCCGGGGCTACCATTGCTGCTCCCATTGTGGACGAGTACCCCCAGCCCATCAGCCACACGGCTGTGCGCCTGCGCCTGCCCCGCGTCGAGCGGCTCGTGGGCCAGTTCATTGCCCCCGAGCGGATCCGCCAGATCCTCACGGACCTCGATATTCTCATTGCCGAGGAAAGCCAGGACGCCGCCGGCCACGCCGAGTGGATTCTGAGCGTGCCCCCGCACAAGGTGGACGTGACCCGGGAAGCCGACGTCATCGAGGAAATTCTGCGCATCTACGGCTACAACCACGTGGCGCTGCGGCCCCACAACTCGGCCTCGTATCTGGCCAAGTTCCCCAACCCCGACCCCGAAGTGCTGCGCCAGAACACGGCCCGCCTGCTCAGCGGCCAGGGCTTTTCGGAAATCATTACCAACTCGCTGACCAACTCGCTTTACTTCGAGAAGGAAGGGGAGAAGGACGAAACCCTGGTGCCGGTGCTCAACTTCAACAGCGCCGATTTGAACGTGATGCGCCCCACCATGCTGCACTCGGGCCTGGAAATCATCCGCTACAACGTCAACCGCCGCCAGCGCGACCTGAAGCTCTACGAGTTCGGCAAAACCTACCACCGCGAAGCCGAGGGTAAGTATCTGGAGAAGAATAAGCTCGTCATCTACCTAAGCGGCAACACCGCGGCCGAAACCTGGCAGCAGAAGTCCGACAAAACGACTTTCCACCAGCTGGCCGCCGCCGTGCAACAGGTCCTGGCCTCCTTCGGCTTCGCTCAGCCCGCTTCCCAACCGGTACAGCACCCGTATCTGGCCGGCGGATTGACGCTGCTGGCCCAGAACCAGCCCGTAGCCCACCTCGGCGCCGTGTCGCCCAGTATCCTCAAGCGTCTCGACGTGAGCCAGGCCGTGTGGTACGCCGAGCTGGATTGGGACTTCCTGATGAGAAAGTACAAAAACACGCTCACGGCCAAGGAGCTGGCCAAGTTCCCGGAGGTGCGCCGTGACCTTTCCCTGGTCGTCGACCGGACCGTAACCTTCGACCAGCTCCGCCAGATTGCCCAGCGTACCGAGAAAAAGTTGCTGCAAAGCGTGAATGTGTTCGATGTGTACGAAGGCGAAAACCTGGGCGCCGGCAAAAAGTCGTACTCGGTGAGCTTCACCCTGCAGGACCCCACCCAAACCCTCACCGACCAGGCCATTGACGGTGTCATGCAGCGCCTCATTGGCCAGTTTGAAAAGCAGGCCGGGGCCTTGATTCGCAAGTAGAGGCAGGGCCAAAAGCCAAAAGAACGTCATGCTGAGCTTACCGAAGCATCTCTGCCGCTTCGTTGCTCACTCAAAAAACGTCATGCCGACTAGCGGGAGACATCTCGCGTGCCGTGGTAATCAGATAACTATTGCACGCGAGATGTCTCGCTAAGGCTCGACATGACGTTCTGATTGGTAAACTCCCCGGCCCTTTTTGGTGTTAAGGACCGTTGGTTGCCGAACTTAAAGCACAACTTTAACTCGGGAAGCACCACAGCCCGGAACTTCGTCTTACATTAGCCAGTAAAAATTTCTGTTCGATGGCCTCTTCCAAGCAACTTGCCCAACTAGACCGCCTAGAGCGTCAGGTGACGTCTTTAGTGGCTGCCTATCAGGGCTTGCGCGAGGACCTGGCCGACGCCCAGACCACCATTCAACAGCTTCGGGCCGACGTGCGCGACCGGGAGCGGCAGTTGAAGGATTTCCAGAATCAAGAGAATATCGCTAAACTTGTCAATACCATAGCAGGGGAGCCTGCCAACGCAAACGAGCTGAAACTTCGCCTCAACGAATATATCCGCGAAATAGATAAGTGCCTTGCCTACTTGAGAGAGTAACCACCTTACATCCCCACGACTGCTGCTCCCTATGAGCGAACTTTCCATCAAAATCCGCATTGCCGACCGGGATTACCCTATGCGGGTAGCTCCCCAGGAAGAGGAACGTCTGCGCATGGCAGGGCGGCTTCTGGGCGAGCGGATCAAGGAGTTTCGCGAGCAGTACGGCATTCAGGACAAGCAGGATCTGCTGGCCATGATTGCCTTGTCCACCATGGCTGACAGCCTGAAGGTCAGCAAGGAAAAGGACGGCACCGACGCGGCCCTCACCGAACGCCTCGCGCGCTTGGACGAGCTACTGTCGGGAGTGGTGCTGGGCTAAACGCACTGGCGCCGGCATAGTTTCAGACTCGAATCGGGTGGGGCAAACGGCTCCGCCATTCGTTCGTCGTCGGCAGTATTTTCCGTGTTATGGTTTCTTCCCCACCCCCTAAAACCATAGCTCAATGCCCGACATTTTGTATATCATCCTGGCCGCCGTGCTTGCCCTTGGGGTCGGCATCGTGGTCGGCAGGCAGCTGGCCGGTAAGGCCCGCCTGGACCACGAGGCCGACGCCAAAGCCCGCGCCCAACAAATCATTCAGGAGGCCGAAGCCCAGGCCACCCGCACCCGCGACGAGCGGATTCAGCAGTCGAAAGACAAATTCCGCCAGCTTAAGAACGAATTCGAGCAGGAAAGCAAGCGTCAGAAGCAGGAGCTTGAAGCCGAGCTGACCCAGCGCCGCCAGGGCGTGGTCGAGCAGGAGCAGAGCATCAAGCAGCTCACCCTTACCACCCAGCGCCAGCTCGAGCAGATCCAGAAGAAAGAGCAGGATATGGACCTGCTGCGCGAAAAGCTCCAGCATGACTCCCAGCAGCAGCGCGAGCGGCTTGAAGCCCAGGAAGAAAAGCGCCGGGCTACGCTGGAAACCCAACTGACCAAACTCCAGCAGCGCGAACAAGAAGTTGAGGAAGAGCTGGAAAGCACCCGCGAGTCGCTCAACGCCCAGCTGATTCAGGTGCAGCACCAGCTGGAAACGATTTCGGGCCTCACCGCCGCCGAAGCCCGCGAACAGCTGGTTGAGTCGCTCAAGAACGAAGCCCAGATTCAGGCCAGCTCTTACATCAAGGACGTGGTGGCCCAGGCCAAGCTGACGGCCACCAAGGATGCCAAGAAAGTGGTGCTCGAAACTATTCAGCGCACCGCTGCCGAGCACGCCATTGAGAACTGCGTATCCATCTTCAACATCGAGTCGGACGACGTTAAAGGCAAAATCATCGGCCGCGAAGGCCGCAACATCCGCGCCCTGGAAGCTGCTACCGGCGTCGAAATCATCGTCGACGACACCCCCGAGGCCATCATCATCTCCGGCTTCGACCCGGTGCGCCGCGAAGTAGCCCGCCTGAGCCTGCACCTGCTGGTGAAAGACGGCCGGATTCACCCGGCCCGCATCGAGGAAATCGTGGCCAAAACCCGCAAAAACATCGACGAGGAAATCGTTGAAATCGGCGAGCGGACCATCATCGACCTTGGCATCCACGGCCTGCACCCCGAGCTCATCAAGATGGTGGGCCGCATGCGCTTCCGCTCGTCCTACGGCCAAAACCTGCTCCAGCACAGCCGCGAGGTAGCCAACCTCTGCGCCACGATGGCTGCCGAGCTGGGCCTGAACGTGAAGCACGCCAAGCGCGCCGGCCTCTTGCATGACATCGGCAAAGTAAGTACCGAGGAGCCCGAGCTGCCCCACGCCATCCTGGGCATGGAAATGGCCAAGAAGTACAAGGAGCATCCCGACGTGGTCAACGCCATTGGCGCCCACCACGACGAAATCGAGATGACGGCCATGATTTCGCCCCTCGTGCAGGCCTGCGACGCCATTTCGGGCTCCCGCCCCGGCGCCCGCCGCGAGATGATGGAAAGCTACATCAAGCGCCTCAAGCAGCTCGAAGAAACCGCCGTATCCTTCGACGGCGTACTCCAGTGCTACGCCATCCAGGCCGGCCGTGAGCTGCGCGTGATGGTCAACGCCGACAACGTTACCGACGAGCGCGCCCAGGAGCTGAGCTACGAAATCTCGCAGAAAATCGAGAAGGAAATGCAGTATCCCGGCCAGATCAAAATCACCGTAATCCGCGAAATGCGCGCCGTAGCATACGCCAAGTAAGCCACTCTTATTCGGAACAAGCAAAAGCCCCCGCGACGGAAGTTGCGGGGGCTTTTGCGTTTGGATGTAGCGCGAACTTTGTAGTTCGCGTCCCCGCGCCAGTAGCATGATACCACTCGGCAAAACCGCCGCAGTCGCTCGGCTATGCCGAGTGACCCATATGCCTGAGCAGTTTCACTGCGAATCCATCTGCGCCGGTAGAATACGCGCGCAGCAAAGCTGCTGGAGCGTAATCGTCACTTGGCATAGCCGAGCGACTGCAAGGAGCCGAGCGGGTTGACATTATAAGCCAATGAACTCGAGCTGATTGTCCAACCGTATGACTACTGTGCGTCGATCCGGGCTAACCACAATTTGCACTTCGGTATTGGGATGAATGGATGAATTCTGCCGCCCAAGGTCAATATCCGGCCATTGCTCCACCACGACTCCGGTGCGCAGGTCGATAAGCTTAGGGTGTTGGTGCAGGTCCCAGGCCCGGTCCTCATCGATAGCTACCACGTTGCCAAATTTACCTTGCATTTTGACCGGCTGAGTCAGCTCCCCGGTACGCAGATTCCAGAACACTACATGTGAAGGTGGCAAGTTCACCTCGTCATCATCGAAGGGCGGCTCGTTAGAAGATGAGAGCAGAACCGTATAGTCATTCAGAAAGCTGCCAGAGCTGATTTCGCTACTGACCGCCGGGCGCAATTCGTTGTCATAGGCTCCTTCATCAAGCAACAACGGATTCTGGAAACACGCCCGGATATCAAATGCCTGGGCAATATCCCAGGGGTGCCAGAGCCAACCAGTGCTCAGCAAATAAGTGCCCTCAGGACTTACCGCGAAGCGCGAATGAAATACATCGGCTGGTTGCCGCCCGGACACGTCCGTGGGAATTTCGCCCGTCTCCACATCCTCAAAGTCTAGGCGGTTGTACTCCTGTGGACAATGTGCAAGGTAGGTGCGACCCTCAAATTCGAAAAACCCCGCCGGGTATTCGTACACTTGGGCCTGGTAGTATGAGCGGTTTACTTCCCGTAGTAATTCGCCTTGTTTTAGGAGCAAACCCTTCGTGCCCAAACGGGTATAAATAAGAGTATAGCGACCATCGACGGAGGAAACAGCGGCGTCAAAATCCATCCCATTGAAATGGCCGAACCCTAACTCACGGTCTGCGCCATCAGGCGTGTAGTAGCGTCCGGCGCTGGCCCAGTCCACCACCCCTTCGTGCAGCCAGGTGATTGTTTGCGATTGTACGGGAAGAGTAGTACGTATCATTCAGGAAGGTACAAAGTGTTATCCATGCACAAAAAAAGCAGGCCAAGACCCCGCCCCGCCTGCTCCTCAAGCTGCTCCCGGAACCCTACGCTACCCACCGCACCACGATACCGGCCTCCCTGCCGTGTTACTCCTGCGAAGGCCTGTATCATTGCTTTACAGTTCAACGTCAGGTCGCCGAAGTCCGCGCAAACCCGCGGTGTTCGTTGCACTACTCCTAAATATAGCGCCGGCCGATCCTTGCTGCAAAGTCTGACAACGAATGCTTCTGCACTCGTTGTAGGCCTTGTTCAGGACTCATAAAAGCCGATTTATGCCCATTGTCTGCCTTGTAAAAGAGCTTTTTAAAAAGTCTGCGGAACGAGAAATCTGGTTGCCACGATACTTGGTAGCCGCCGTACGTTTGGCTCATTCTTCACTATTAGCCTTACTGACGCTTGCCGCGTATGAAATCCATTACTACCTATCTCGCTATCTGTGCTCCCCTGGCCGTGTCGCTGCTCGCTACCAGCTGCACGGTATATACCCCCATGCAGCCCACCGTATCCACGGTCGGCGCCAAGGGAGAGTTGGAACTGACGGGCAGCATCCAGCCCAATACCCGCCTGGAAAGCACCGTAATCTATTCGCCCCTGCCCAATACGCTGGTCATGGCCGCCGGCTCGTTTCGGCCCAAAATCGGGGATACCACTTACTCGGCCACCCGGCAGTGGGAAGCGGGCCTCGGGAGCTACGTGCACCTGGGCCCCCGCTGGCTGCTGACCGGCATTGCGGGTTATGGCAATGCTACTACCAGTAAGTCTATTCCGGGTGTCGGCATCGGTATGTACGGGGGTGGGTATGACCGGTACAAAGCCACCTACAGCAAGGTATTCGGGCAGCTAAGTCTGGCCCATCAGCTCGAACAACAGTCTTTCGGCGTGGTATACCGGCTGGCCCGGGTGCAGTACGAGCAGCTCGACTACAGCTTTGGCCTCAACTCGGACTATGCGGCCATTCCCATGCAAAAAGCCCTGCGGCACGAAGCCCTGGCCTTTTACCGCACCAAACTCGGCCAGCAAGACCGGTGGCAGCTGCAGGCCACCCTGGGCCTGTCGGGCGCCACGCCCCAGCCCACGGTAGAAGCCCCGGACGGCCCTAACCGGAACGATAACTATACCGAGCAGCGCGAAGCCCGCAATGCCTCCCGCGCGGTGCTCATGACCAGCCTGGGCGTGGTGTTCCGCCCCCACCTTCCCCACAAAACACGCCCCGTGCAACCCTAAGCTCACGTTGCTGATCTAGGTGAATAGTCGCATCTTGCTGCTTATCTGTAGTATCAAGTGTTAAGCTATTACCACCGGCTTATGTCGCAACGTGTACCCTCATTTTACTATCTGCTCGTAGCTTGTTGCGCCCTGAGTAGCTGCTCCGTCTATGCGCCCATGCTACCTGCCGCGCCGCAAATCCGCGACAAAGGGCAAGCTGAAGTACAGGCCACCAGTTTTCTGAACGGCCGCTGGGAGGCCGGCGCTACCTACTCACCCCTGCGCCACGTGTTGGTACGAGCCGCGGGCGGCATCAAAACCGATTCGCGCGACACGGCTTATTTCCGCGTCCACCAGTATGAGGTGGGCCTGGGCGGCTATTATCCGCTGGGCAAGCATTGGCTCGTCACGGGCCTGGGCGGCTACGGCCAGGCCCGCAGCAACCGTGGCTACTACCAGACCTTTCTCTTTGGCAACGGCTACCTGGTCGACTTCAAAGCCAACTACCGCCGGGTCTTCGGCGAATTATCCACTTCCTACTACAACTCCTGGGTGACGCTGGGGCTGGCCTACCGCCTCTCCAAAGTCGACTTCACCTCCCTTACCTACAACGGCGCCCCCCTGGGCATGAGCGGCATGCTCCGGGAGGAAGCAATGCTGTTTGCCCGTTTTGGCAGTGAGGAAGGCTCCTTAAGTTGGTTGGGCTTCCAGGTTTCGCTGGGCACCACCGCCGTGCCACGCTCCCGCCCCGAAGACCAGAATACCAATCCCTACGCCCGCGAATACGACCACCTGCGCGAAAGCCGGATTCTAATGGGGGCGAGCCTGATAGTGTATCCGCACCGGCTCCGCAAATCATTCAAGCCGGAGTAGCCGCTACTGCAGCTTGCTGAACACGTTATTAAGCCCCTCGGCCCAGGTCGGGTGGGCAATGACCATATTCTGCAGCTGCGGGTACTTGAGCTTGCCCATCATCACCAGCTGAAACATGGTCATGATTTCGCCGCCTTCCGCCCCCAGAATAGCGGCCCCGATAACCCGGTCCTGGTCGTCGACCAAGACTTTCCAAAAGCCCCGGGTACGGCCGGTTTCGCGGGCCCGCCCGATGGTGCGCACCGGCATCGTGGCCACCCGGTACCGCACGCCCTGCTCCCGGGCCTGGGCCTCGGATAAGCCAATGCGGCCCAGCTGCGGGTCGGTGAAGACGGTGTAGGGCAGGGGCCGCTGCCGGGCCGAGCGCCACCGGCGGTGCAGCAGCCCGTCGCGCACCACGCGGTAGTCGTCGTAGCTGATGTGGGTGAACTGCGGGCCACCGTGAATATCCCCCAGGGCGTAAACTCCCTTGGCAGCCGTTTCTAGTCGGTTATTAACCTGGATGTAGCCTTTCTCGTCGGTTTTGACGCCAATGGTGTTCAAGCCCAGCTTGTCGGAGTTAGGCACCCGGCCCGTGGCAATCAGCAGGTGAGTGCCGCGCAGCCGCCTTTCGCCCTGCTGAGTGTGGGCTGAGAGTGTGATAATGCCCTCCGCATTGCGCGACACGTGGTGGGCCTTGGCGCCCAGCACAAACTCTAGGCCGTCGGCCTCCAAGATTTCCTGCATGGCGGCGCACACGTCATCATCCTCGTGCTCGAGCAGGTGCCGGCCGGTTTCTACAATGGTAACCCGGCTGCCGAAGCGGCGAAACATCTGCCCGAATTCCAGCCCGATATAGCCCCCACCCAGAATAAGTAGGTGCTCGGGTAACTCCTGCAAATCCAGCAGCTCGGTGGTGGTCAGGTAGGGCACATCGGCCAGGCCGTCCAGCTCGGGCACGGCTGCACGGGTGCCGGTGTTGATAAAAATGCGCGCGGCCTTGATTTCCCGGCTGGTTTTGTCGGCCAGCTGCACCTGCACCGTGCGCGGGCCGGTGAAGGCCGCGTGGCCGTGCAGTACCGTAATGCCCGCGTGCTCCTGGGTCAGGTTTTCGCGCACGCCCTGGCGGGAACGTTGCACAAGGGCATCCTTGCGGGCAATAACGGCCGGAAAGTCCACTTCGGGCTCGGTGCTGCGGATGCCGTATTCCTCGGCGGTGCGAATCTGGTGAGCCCGCTCGGCCGCGGCCAGCAGAGCTTTGGTGGGCGAGCAGCCGTAGTTGATGCAGGAGCCCCCCAGGTGGTTTTCCTCGACCAGCACCACGCTGCGGCCCGCTTCGGCGAAGGCCGTGGCCAGCGGGTTGCCGGCCTGGCCCGAGCCGATAATTAAAACATCGTATGAAGTAGGCATAAAAAGCGGAAATTGGCGGAGCAAAGGGCCGCCTGCACCTGGCGGCCCGCATCCTGTTGAGCTTAACGGATAAGCACTATACGCGGGGCCTACCGGAGTAGCCGCCCCGGGGGCAGGGCTTTTTCTGATTTCTTCCTTTATTCTGCCTTTCTTGTGGCTATGACGGTTTTGTTGCGGCTTTGGCTGTTGAGTATTCTGGTGGGTCTGAGCGGTTGTGCGTCGTTGTATTTCCCGCCCCCGCCCCAGGCCCCGCTGCTCACCCAGAAGGGCGAGTTTAGCGGCGGCATCCACACCAATTTCAGCCAGAACACCGCCCTGCAGGGTGCTTACGCCCTCGGCGACCATATCGGGGTGCAGGGCAGTGCCTCCTTTATCCGCTCCGATAAAAAACAGTCGTTTTTTGGCAGCAAGAACAACCGCAAATACGAGGAGCACGACTTTGGGGAACTAGGCCTAGGCTACTTCACCCGCATGCGCGACGAGCGGGTGCTGGAGTTTTACGGCGGCTACGGCTTTGGGCACGGTAAGCGCACCGAGCGCAGTGAAGGCGTCACCAAGACCTTCGACGGGAGCCTGTCGAAATACTACCTGCAGGCCAACTTCAGCAAGAAACTCAGCAAAACCTGGCACTTCTTCGACCGTGACTGGCCCGTGTCGTACGGTATGGCCCTGCGCGCCAGTTACGTACAGCTCTACGACTTTACCATCGACGCCAAACCCCAGGAAATGGAGGATAACATCTTTTTGGAGCCCATCAGCTTCACCCGCATCAGCGTGCTGGGTCCCATTCAGTTTCAGATGATTAGCGGCAGCAACTTCGGCCTGCGCCACCGCAAGTACCTAAAGGCGGCCAACTCAGTGTTTCAGCTGGGCATTATCGTCAACCTGGGCGGGCAGTCCGGCCGGCGGTAACCAGCACCCGGCGATAGGCGCACAAAAAAGCCCCGACGCAGGTCGGGGCTTTTTTGTGCGGTAAGGCTGACAGACTTCTGCCGCTACACGGCCGTTTGTAAGCTCGTGCCCTGCGGTTCAACCACAACATCAGATAGCCCATCGGCTATCAGGCGCTGCTGAAGCAGGGCGTTGATGTGCACGGTGATATACGAGCGCGCCGGAAACAAGCCCATGCGGGCCCAGGCCCGCTGTACCCCGTGGTTCTGGACCTGCGTAGTGGCCCGCACCCGCCGCAGCCCCTGATCCTGCATGTACTGCTTGGTATAGTTCAGCAGGTCGACGTACAGGTTTTTGGCTGGAATATTGGGCCGGGCGCCAAAAATAATTCCTTCGCCGTAGGTTTCGTGTACCTCATTGGTGGCGTAGGCCACGGCTTGGCCGTCGAGGTAGAATAGGAAGCAAACCCGCTTGTCGCCGGGTTCCAGGGCACTCATGGCCCATTCCTTGTAGCCGGCCAGCACTAGTTCCGGGTCGAACAGGGGGTTGCTGTTGTAGTGCGTGCGGTAGTCTTTAAAGCTGAGGTCGACGAGTTCTGCCAGTACTGCTACATCCTCCATTGTACCGCGCTTTACTTCGAGGCGGGTATTGCGTAACGGGGCCGCCGGATACTCCCGCAGGTCGCCATCAAATGACACGAGCGTGTCGGCTACAATTATGGGGAAGGGCAACAGGCTAAGCTTGGACAGCTGGTGCTGCTGGCTGGTCGGAATGCGCAGAATGGCTACATCTGCCCGCTCCTCTACAATGGTGCGCAGAAGATCGTACGGTTCGAGTTTGGTGAAAGAGCCACGCAGGATACGCAGGTTAAATCGGGTACTCTCTAAAGCACTGTACTGTAACGGCATGAGCAAAAAAATGAAGCGTCTAATAGGAGGTGAGCCTACTAAAAAAAATGAAAAAATTTAGTCGGAAATTAGCGTAATTTATTAAGATATTCAAACGCTGAAAAGAATTTATAGTTCAGCTTTCGGGCGTCAGTGAGCCGTATTGCCAGTGGGTAGCGGCGCCACCCGTCGGCCCCAGAATCTGACTTAGGTAGTGAGGCTGGCCCGGGTGGAATTGGCTTCCTCCCGCACCACGTAAAGCGGCCGGTTCTTGACGCCTTCGAAGGTGCGACTCACGTAAAGTCCTACCAAACCCAGGCCGGTTAGGAAAAGGCCGCCCAGCAGCCATACGCTGAGCAGTAGCAGTGCCAGCCAGGGAGTGGAACCATGCGGCCCAACCACAAGGTGGCCGACCAGAAACAGACCGCCCAGCAAAGTCGCCCCTACGATACCCGCTCCCAGCTTCACGAGCAGGCGCAGGGGTTTGTCGCTGTAGGCCAGAATAATGTTGAAAGCCAGCCGCAGCAATTGGCTGAAACGGTAGCTGCTTTGGCCGTGGGGGCGGGCAGCGTGTTGCACGTCGAGGGCGCCCTGCCGAAAGCCCAGCCAGCGTACCTGCAGCGGAAAAGCCCGCGTGGGTTCCCGCAGCAGGCGCAGCGCCGCCACAACCCGCTGGTGAAAAATGCCGAAGTTGCCCGTCGTGGGGTCTTGCCGCGGCCCCCCAAGCCAGGCAAGGGCCCGGTGAAAAGCCCGGCCGCCCCACTGCTTGGAAGCAGTATCCTGCCGGTTGATTCGGCGCCCAAACACCACGTCCAGGTGCTGCTGCCGGGCATAAGCGTACAGGTTCGGAATTTCCTCGGGCATGTCCTGCAGGTCGCAGTCCATCACTACTACCCACTCGCCCGTGGCCCGGTCGAGGCCGGCGGTGATGGCCGCGTGCTGCCCGAAGTTGCGGCTCAAGCTCAGGCCCAGCACCCGCGAGTCGCGGGCAGCCAGCTCCTGCACCACGTTCCAGCTGGTATCCGGGCTGTAGTCGTTGATCAGGATCAACTCATACCCTCCCGCGAAGCCGGTCAGGGTCACCGTTAGGCGCTGGTATAGCTCGGGCAGGGCATCAGCACAGCCGTAGACAGGAATAACGACGGAGAGAGCCAGCGGCGGGGGAGTGGTGGGGGCAGCATTCATCAGCGGGGGCATGCCAGGAGGGGCATTTGCTAAAAAAAGCCCCGGCGGATGCCGGGGCTTTTTCAATTAATAAGCTCGAAGCTCGAAAATTATTTGCCGCCCAGTACGCGCAGCATCGTGTCGCCAATCTCGGCGGGCGAATCTACCACGTGGATGCCGCACTCGCGCATGATGGCCATCTTGGCAGCAGCCGTGTCGTCGGCACCGCCTACGATGGCGCCGGCGTGACCCATGCGGCGGCCGGGAGGAGCCGTCTGGCCGGCAATAAAGCCAACGACGGGTTTCTTGTTGCCGGTTTCCTTGATCCAGCGGGCCGCTTCAGCTTCCATGCCGCCGCCGATTTCGCCGATCATCACGATGCCTTCGGTTTCGGGGTCGTTCATGAGCAGCTCCACGGCTTCCTTGGTCGTGGTACCGATGATGGGGTCGCCGCCGATACCGATGGCCGTGGTCTGGCCCAGGCCGGCCTTGGTCAGCTGATCCACGGCTTCGTAGGTCAGCGTACCCGACTTGGAAACGATGCCTACGCGGCCTTTCTGGAAGATGAAGCCGGGCATGATACCTACTTTGCACTCCCCGGCCGTCATTACGCCGGGGCAGTTGGGCCCGATCATGCGCAAGCCTTCGCGGCCTTTGAGGTATTCCTTCACCGCAATCATGTCCTTGGTCGGGATGCCTTCGGTGATGGTCACGATAACCTTGATGCCAGCGTCGGCGGCTTCCATGATGGCGTCGGCGGCGAATGCCGGGGGCACAAAGATGATGCTGGTGTCGGCACCGGCTTTTTCAACGGCCTCCGCCACGGTGTTGAACACGGGCCGGTCGAGGTGGGTGCTGCCGCCCTTGCCGGGCGTTACGCCGCCAACCACGTTGGTACCGTACTCAATCATCTGCTGGGCGTGAAACGAGCCTTCGGAGCCCGTAAAACCCTGCACAATCACTTTGGAATCCTTGTTGACCAGAACGCTCATTCGGAGAAGTGTTAAAGGCTACTATCAATTTGGGGTGGTAACCAGCGGCCCTCGGGCTACCGGTGTGCAAAAGTAGCCTTTTTTGGGGGCGCGGCAAGCCGGCCGCGCAATCGGTTGTCAGCCAGAAAGGAGCCGGGTGGCAAGGGCCAGGAACCGGGCTGGTATTGGCTCAGCTACTGGCTGGGTTGATTGGTATTTTACGTGGCTCAACTAGAACTATTTGAATTTCAAGCGCTGTTGCTGTAGCTCAATCCACTTTTACCACTACCGCGCTATGAAAAAGATTCGCTACGCCTGGCTGCTGAGTTTATGGTGGTGCCTGGCTGCCTGCTCCGATAAAGACGAAGTTGGCCCCGGCAACCTGTTGAGCCTGCCCGACACCGGGATATCACGGCTGGAGACTACCCAGGACCTGGACCCGATTCTGCAGCAGATGGGCCCGGCGCGGTACGCCCTGCTGGGCGAAGCCTCCCACGGGACGGCCGAGTTTTACACTTGGCGGGCAGCTCTGAGTAAGCGTCTGATTCAGGAAAAAGGCTTCACCATGATTGCCGTCGAGGGCGACTGGCCCGCTATTTACGAGCTTAACCGCTACGTGCGGGGGCAAAGCTCGGCCGGCTCGGCGGTGCAGAGCCTACAAAGCTTGCACCGCTGGCCCACCTGGCTATGGGCCAACCAGGAAGTGGCCAACCTGCTGGAGTGGGTCCGGACGTATAACAAAACGCAGCCGGCCGCGCGGCAAGTAGGTTTCTACGGCCTCGACCTCTACAGCATGGTACAAAGCCTGGAGCAGGTCCGGACCGATTTTTCGGCGGCCGACCAGGCTACCCACGAGGCTGTAATCAATGCCTTGAGTTGCCTGGAGCCCTACCGCAGCAATGAGGAGGCCTATGGCACGGCTACGTTGCGCGGGGTTAGCTGCGCTACCGAAATCAACGCGGTGCTCACGGCGGTACGGGCCCGCCGCCAGGCCTTGCCCGCCACCGATGAAGCGGGCTTCAGTGCGGAGCAGAATGCTCTGTTGGCCGTAAATGCGGAGCGCTACTACCGAACGGCCGTGCAGGAAAGCGCCGGCTCCTGGAATATCCGGGACCAGCACATGATGGAAACCATCAACCGGCTGATGGACTTTCACGGCCCGGCCGCCAAAATCATCGTCTGGGCGCACAACACCCACGTGGGCGATGCCCGCTACACCGATATGGCCGCCCGGGGCGAGGTAAACGTGGGCCAGCTCACGCGGCAGCAGCACGGCGCCGAGGGAGTGTTTGTGGTGGGCAGCGGCACTTACCAGGGCACGGTGGTGGCCGCCCCGTTCTGGGGCGGTGCCACTACTATCATGCCCGTGCCGGCCGCTCCGCAGAGTTCCTGGGAAGGCGCGCTGCACGCCAAGGAGCCCCGCACCAAGCTAGTTATGCTCCAGGGCTGGCGCCAGGACCCGGCCCTGACCGAACGGCGCGGCCACCGGGCCATCGGGGTGGTGTATGACCCAGGGCAGGAAAGCGGTAACTACGTGCCCAGCGACTTGCCCAACCGCTACGACGCCTTTCTGTTCCTTGACCAAACCCAGGCTCTGCACCCGCTGCCTGCTACCGGCGGCCGGCCAAGCCCGGAAGGAGCGGAGCGCGTGGCGCAGCAGCACGCGGCAGCCAATTTCTAAGCGCTGCCGGCCGGTAGTGGGAAAAGCGGCACGGGGCTTCGGGCGCCGCCGGCAAATGCGTACCTTTGCGGTCCTCTCACTCAAAATAGAACTGCTTACCTCTCTCACAATGTATTTGAATCACATCGTTGAGGCCATCGGCAACACGCCACTGGTGAAGCTCAACAAAGTCACCGACGGCATCAAAGGTACGGTCCTGGCAAAGGTGGAGTACTTCAACCCCGGCAACTCGGTGAAGGACCGGATGGCCATGAAAATGATTGAGGACGCCGAAAAAGCCGGTATCCTAAAGCCCGGCGGCACCATTATCGAGGGCACCAGCGGCAACACCGGCATGGGTCTGGCCCTGGGCGCCATTGCCAAAGGCTACAAGTGCATCTTCGTGATGAGCGACAAGCAAAGCAAGGAGAAGCAGGACATTCTGCGGGCCGTAGGCGCCGAGGTAGTAGTGTGCCCCGTGGACGTAGCGCCCGAGGACCCCCGCTCGTATTATTCGGTGGCCAAGCGCTTGAGCCAGGAAACGCCCAACTCGTTCTACCCCAACCAGTACGACAATATGTCGAACACGGCGGCCCACTACGAAAGCACCGGCCCCGAAATCTGGAAGCAAACCGAGGGCACCATCACTCACCTGGCCTGCGGCGTGGGCACGGGTGGCACCATCTGCGGCACGGCCCAGTACATCAAGGAGCAGAAACCCGAGCTCGTAACCGTGGGCCTGGATACTTACGGCTCGGTATTTAAGAAGTACAAGGAAACCGGAATCTTCGACGAAAACGAAATCTATCCTTATAAGACCGAAGGCATTGGCGAAGATATTCTTCCCAAAAATGTTAACTTTGACCTGATTGACTTGTTTATCAAAGTCACCGACCAGGACGCAGCCGTGATGACGCGGCGGCTGGCCAAGGAAGAAGGCCTGTTCGTGGGCTGGTCGTGTGGCTCGGCAGTGCACGGCGCTTTGGAATACGCCAAAGAGCACTTGAAAGAGGAAGACGTGATGGTCATCATTCTCCCCGACCACGGCACGCGCTACCTCGGTAAAATCTACAACGACGACTGGATGCGCGAGCAGGGCTGGTTGTAACAGAATACCCCTGTTTGCGAATAGGCAGGGCTTACGCTTTCAACGGATACTGCTATGGGTAAGAAACTGCGCAATGTGGTGCTGGTCGACGACAACGAAACGACCAGCTTTCTGAACAACCGCCTGCTCAGCCGCCTCGACGTGGCCGATAAGGTCTATACCTTTTCCCGCGCCGAGCAGGCCTACGACTTCCTCTGGGGCAATGGCACCGACCGGGCCAGCTCCATGGAGCCCGATGCCCCGCAGCTGGTGTTCGTGGACCTGAAAATGCCCGGCATGGATGGTTTCGAGTTCCTGGAGCAGTACAGCCAACTGCCCGACGAAATCAAGGAAAAGACGGTTATGGCCGTGCTGACAACTTCTATGCACTCGGCCGATACGGCCCGGGTAGCTAAGTACGAGGGCGTGGAATACCTGGCCAAACCCCTGACCGAAGAAAAGATGCGCAAGCTGCTGGATAAGCGCTTCGTGACTATCTAAGCTCGAGTAGCTACAATAAAAAAGGCCGCTGCAAGTATTTGCAGCGGCCTTTTTTATTGGTTGTAAGCAGGCTGAGAAGCCCTACACCACAGCCTCCACGAAACGGAAGGCTTCCCCGTCGAACAGGCCTTTGTCGCTGAGCTTGAGGCTCGGAATTACCAACAAAGCCATAAATGACAGAGTCATGAAAGGGGCCCCGAGCGGGCTGCCCAGGCGTTTCGAGAGGGCATCGACGGCGGCGTAGGCTTCGGCCACGTGGTAGCCCGGCTGATCCGACATGAGGCCCGCTACGGGCAGGGGCAGCAGGATTTCTTCGCCGTCGGGGCTTACGGCGGCTAGGCCGCCCTTGGCTTCCATTACCAGCGTCACGGCCCGGGCCAGGCTTGCGTCGTCGCAGCCCACGGCGGTAATGTTATGCGAATCGTGGCCCACGCTGGAAGCCAGAGCGCCCCGCTTCAGGCCAAAGCCGGTGATAAAGGATACGGCCGGGGCAGCGGGCTGGTAGCGGTTCACCACGGTCAGCTTCAGGATGTCTTTGGCTACATCGGGCGCCACTAGGCCGTTTTCTACTTTGGCAGCCACATCGTGGCGGGCAGTGATAAGCTGGCCGTCGAAGCACTCGATGACGCGCACGGTGGCGGTGGGAGCCGGAGCCCGGAGCTCAAAGTCCTGGGCCGTGACGGGCTGGGCCCGGAAATTGTTGACCACGGCCACGGGTACGGAGGCAATGCGGGTTTCACCGTTTTCGGCTACCAGCACACCATCCAAATACGTTTGGCGCACCAGGAAATCCTGCAGGTTGTCGACGACGATAAAGTCGGCTGGGTCGCCTTCCCGCAGCAGTCCAACGGGCAACTTATAGTGCAGTACTGGGTTGAGGCAGGCCACGCGCAGCACCTTGAGCACATCCTGGCCCCGAGCCACGGCGCGCTGCACCAGCTGGTTGATGTGGCCCAGCACCAGCGTATCGGGGTGCTTGTCGTCGGAGCAGAACATCATATTCTCATAGTGCTCCGGCAACAGGTCAATCAGGGCCTCGAAGTTGCGGGCCGCCGAGCCCTCCCGAATCAGGATCTTCATGCCCACGCCTAGCTTGTCGAGAGCTTCTTCGGCCGTAAAGCATTCGTGGTCGGTGCTAATACCGGCTTCGGCGTAGCGGCGGGCATCCTCGCCGCGCAAGCCGGGCGCGTGCCCGTCCACGGGGCGGCCGTAGCGCTGGGCCAGGGCAATTTTCTCCATCACGTCGGCGTCGCGGTGCAGCACGCCGGGCCAGTTCATCATTTCGGCCAGGTAGCCGATTTCCGGGTTCTGAAACAGCTGCTCGATGTCCTGGGCCGTTATTTCGGCCCCGGCGGTTTCAAACGGCGTGGCGGGCACGCACGAGGGAGCCCCGAAGCAGAACTTAAATGGCACGCTGCGGCCACTTTCCAGCATGTATTCCACCCCGGCCACGCCCAGCACGTTGCCGATTTCGTGGGGGTCCGAGACGGTGGCTACCGTGCCGTGCGTGACGGCCAGGCGGGCAAACTCGGCGGGCACCAGCAGGGAACTTTCCACGTGCACGTGCGCGTCCACAAAGCCAGGTAGGGCGTAGGGCAGCGCCGCATCGGGCCCGGTGGCCGAATCCAGCGCAATGGCCCGCACCCGGCCCGCACTCACGTGAATAGTACCAGGCAGTATGGTGTTCGAAAACAAGTTGATAACGTTGGCGCGCAGGCTAAAATCGGCGGGCATAGGGCAGGGGGGAAGAAGGGCGAAAGTTGAGCTTGAGCAAAGGCGAACGGGTAAAGAACCGTATATTTGCCGAAAATCCGTGCCGGTGAGAAAGATTGTGACTTTGCTGTTGGCCGTCCTGATATCCGGGTCCGGCCTTGCTACGACGAGCTGCGCCCGCCGCACTACGCAGCAGAAAAAAACGGCTTCCTTTAAGCGCAAAGCCAAATTCGGCAAAACTCCCTGTCCCTGCGATAGTCACTAATCCGGGTGCGGCCCCGCTTCTTGGGCGCCGCTCCTGTTTTCCTGCCTGCTTCTGCGCTTCCGCCCCGTGAATTACTTCCGCGCCCCGACTTTTGTGCTTTCCAAATACCTGCTGGCGGCCTTGCTGGTGGTGGCCGGGCACTTCGTCGGGTGGGCGCAGCGGCGGCCCCACGCGGCCTTTATTCCGCCTACTTCCTACGACGAGCACACCCGCGACCCCACGCTGCGCTACGAGCCCGGCGGCCAGTCCGGCTCGTTCCGGGGCCTCGACGGGGCCTGGCACCCGGTACAGATAGCCGACTGGCTGCCCGACCGGGTGTATCTGAACGAGAGCGGCAACTATTACCGGGCCTACTCGCCGGAGGAAATGACGGCCTTCGTACTCAGCAACTCCGATACGGTAATCACGGTAGCCGGTATGGCGCCCGGCAAGCTGGGGCAGCTGTCCACCGCCTTTGGCCGGCAGCTATTTCGCGGTGCGGGCATGCAGCTCGTCGACGTGACGGACCCGGTAACGTCGCTGCTCAGTGTATTTATGCGCCCCCACAAGCTGTTGCTGCGCAAAAACGCCGGCGACTGGATTTTGCTGCCCAAGCAAAAATCGGTGCTGCAGCCGCTGTTGCTGACTCTGCTGGCCGACGACCCGGCGCTGGTGACCCGGCTGCAGGCCAAGCGCGTGGGCCGCTGGCAGGTGCACCGGCTGCTGCTTGAATACGCCGATTTTCGAACCACGCAATTTTTGCAAACGGCTGCTCAGCCGCGTCCCTAGCCCTGTAGCCTATGTCTTCCGAAAACCCCCTGATTGCCCTGCGCCGCGCCGCCGAAGCCGTGCGCCAGCAGCTGCAAGTCACTGATTTTGATGCCGCCGGCGTGCAGCGGCTCGATGCCTTTATCAACGAGCAGCGTGGCAGTGTGAAAGATGCTGAGCGCGAAGGTGTAATTTCGGCCCTGGGTTGCTTTCTGGGCCAGTGCCTGGTAAGCACCTACCAGGGCGAGTGGGCCCTGGGGCCCGACAAAAGCACCGGCGTCGGTATTGCCGATAAGCATTTTTTTAACCCCTTCTACCGCGTTTCGCAGCAGCTGGCTCATGGCCAAAAAGAGTCCGTTGCCGTATTCTTCGCGGGTGTACCTGAACGCTTGGCCGTAGTGCCCCGTCGTAAAAATTGGATTTAGTGAATTCTACCAGCCCCCAGCCCACCGACTTTGCCATGAGAAAAATCGTCATTGCCATCGACGGCTACTCTTCCTGCGGCAAGAGCACCACGGCCAAAGCCGTAGCGGCCGAGCTGGGCTACGCCTACATCGATACCGGAGCCATGTACCGGGCCGTGACGCTTTATTTGCTGGAGCGCAACATTGCCTTCGACGACTTGCCCCGCGTGGAGCAGGCCCTGCACGAGATTCACATTGCCTTCAAGCGCAACCGCAAGACCGGCCGCAACGAGCTCTGCCTCGACGGGGTGATTCGGGAGGATGAAATCCGGCAGATGCGCATTTCCAACTCCGTGAGCGAAGTATCGGTGATTCCGGCCGTGCGCCACACCCTGGTGGCCCAGCAGCAGCGTATGGGCCGCAAGCGCGGCGTGGTCATGGACGGGCGCGACATTGGTACCACCGTTTTCCCCGACGCCGAGGTCAAGATTTTTATGACCGCCGACGTGGAAACCCGGGCCCGCCGCCGGCAGGAAGAGCTGGCCCTGAAAAATGAGCACGTGGAGCTCGAAGATATTGTCGAAAACCTGCGCAAGCGTGACTACATTGACTCGACCCGCACCGAAAGCCCCCTGCGCCGCGCTTCCGACGCCGTGCTGCTCGACACGACCCACATGATGATCGACGAACAGGTCGATTTCGTGCTGGAGCGGGTGTCGGCGCGGCTGTTTGAGCGCAGCGTGCTGGCCCCGGCCGGCAATGAGGAACGGAATGCCGCCGGAGCTGGTCTATAAGAAATAAGGGCGCGAATGTTGTAGGCAGCGCCGCGTGTTTGTATTGAAGGAAGAGTCATGAACGTCACGATAGATAAAAATTCGGGGTATTGTTTCGGGGTTGAATTCGCCATTCAGATGGCCGAAGACGAGCTGGCGCACGAGCCGACCCTGTACTGCCTGGGCGATATTGTGCACAATCGCATGGAAGTGGAGCGCCTGCACCAGCAGGGCCTGCGCATCATCGAGCGGGAGCAGCTCCAGAACCTGCACGACTGCAAGGTGCTGATCCGGGCCCACGGCGAGCCGCCGGAAACCTACGAGCTGGCCTTGCGCAACAACCTGGAGCTTATTGACGCCTCCTGCCCGGTGGTGCTTAAGTTGCAAAACCGCGTGAAGCACGCCTTCGACAGCACCACCCGCCAAAACGGGCAGGTGGTTATTTATGGGCAGCCCGGGCACGCCGAGGTAACCGGCCTCAACGGGCAGACCGGCAACCAGTCCATCATCGTGATGACCGAGGCCGACCTCGACCAGATTGACTTTGCCCGGCCCGTGACCCTGTTTAGCCAGACGACCAAGAGCACCGCGGGCTTCTACCACATGAAGGAGCTCATCGAGCAGCGTATTGCCGCCGCCGGGGGCAGCCTGGAGTCGTTCGATGCCAATGACAGCATCTGCCGGCAGGTCAGCAACCGGGAGCCAGCCCTGCGCAAGTTTGCCGTCGACTACGACGTGGTACTGTTCGTCAGTGGCCGCAAAAGCTCCAACGGCAAGGCCCTGTTCAGCGTCGTGAACCAAACCAATTCGCGCAGCTACTTCATCGAAAACGAGCAGGAACTCAACGAAGCCTGGCTGCAGGGCGTGGGCAGCGTGGGTATCTGCGGGGCCACCAGCACCCCGATGTGGCTCATGCAGCGCGTGGCCGACCGGGTTACGCAGATTGCCGAAAGTCTGCCGGTGTAGAGCGGCTACGGTCGAGGTAAAAACCCGGAATTTCTACCCGCAAACTTCGTTACTTGCCCGGCCGGTTATGGCCGGGTATTTTTTTGCCTTTTTCGTGCTATGAGCAGGTTTTTCAATTACTTCCTGAACGGGTTTCTCATCGTGGCGCCCATCGGCCTGACGATTTACATCCTGTTTTCCATCTTCAGCTGGCTCGACCACACCTTCGACCTGAGCTGGGACGGGAGCCACATTCCGGGCCTGGGCCTGGTGCTGATCATCGGCATGATTACGGTCGTGGGCTTTATTGCCAAGTCGTTTATGGTGCGGCCGTTTCTGGTTATTGCCGAACGGGTGTTGCACCGCACCCCGCTGGTGAGCATCATTTACTCCAGCCTCAAGGACCTGTTCGACGCCTTCGTGGGCGACAACCAGAAGTTCAACCAGCCCGTGCTGGTGCTCATGAACAAGGCCACCCAGTGCTACAAAATGGGCTTTGTGACCCAAACCAGCATGACCGTCATTCACCGCGAGGCGCTGATGGCCGTGTACTTTCCGCACTCCTACAACTTCTCCGGGGAGCTGGTGCTGGTGCCCGCCGACAACGTGACCTACCTCGATTTGCCCAGCAGTGACGTCATGAAGTTCATCGTTTCGGGTGGCGTTTCCCGCCTGTAATTCGGGCAGCGTTGTTCAGGTAACAATCAGCGCGCCGCCGTCCGCAAGTAGCACTCAATAGTCAACAGTAGCCTGCCAAGCGCTGGTTTTGCCGTAGAACCTAACTGCTGATTGTTGCTTGTTGATTGATACCTGTTGACTGCTGGATGAAAACCACGCTGCATTTTCGGAAATATGGCACCGGGCCGCGGGTGGTGCTGGCGTTTCACGGCTACGGGCAGAACGAGGGCCACTGGCGCGGCATGACTGCCATGCTGGGCCCCGAGGTGACGCTCTACGCCTTCGACTTGTTTTACCACGGGCAGAGCAAGCTGGCCAAAGCCGATGCGCCCCTGCGCAAAAAACGCCTGGGCGAGCTGCTGGACCAATTTCTGGCCGAGCACGACATCAGCACGTTCGGGCTGCTGGCCTTCAGCATGGGCGCCAAGTTTGCCCTGACGGCCGTGGAGCAGTTCCCGGACCGGGTTGAAAAGCTCTGGCTGATTGCCCCGGACGGCATCAAAACCCAGTTCTGGTACGCGCTGGCCACTTATCCGCCCTGGATGCGGGGCATTCTGGGGCGGGCCGTGCTGCGGCCCGAGCGGCTGCTGCGCTTCATCAACACCCTGGCCCAGCGCCGCCTCGTCGATTCGGGGCTGGTGCGCTTTGCCGAGTGGCAGCTCGAAAGCCGCGAAAAGCGCCTGCGCGTATACCGCAGCTGGGTCGGGTTTCGCCACCTCGTGTTCGACACCCGCCGCCTGGCCTTTCTGCTGAATCAGCGGCCCACGCCCGTCACGTTTTTCCTGGGCAAGTACGACCGGGTAATTCCCCACGCCGGCCTGCAGGAATTCATTGCCTCCCTTAAAAATGCCCACACCGTGCTCCTCGAAGCCGGCCACGCCGGCCTGATCTACGACGTGGGCAGCTACCTGCGCCGCCACCCGGAGGAAGTGAAGTGGTAATGTGCTTAGGTGCTACTGTGGTTGAATGTGCTAATTTTTAATGTGGGTAGAATGTGCAGAATGTGCGAAATGTGCCAGTGCGAGGAGGCAGGACGAAGCCATCCGTGCTCTGCGCAGTACGAAGTGACCTTTTACCCAAAAGCTCTAACACCAGAGCGGACGTTAGGGCTTTTCACTTTAGAGGGTTAAGCACATTTCAGAGGACGGATGGCTTCGCAAGCTCGCAAGGACACGAGTATTCATTCCGCACATTCTACCCACATTCTGCACATTCTATCCACATTAAAAATTAGCACATTCAACCACAGTAGCACCTGAGCACATTAATCTCCTAGCTCCTGCTCGTAAAGGCGGGTGCTTTCCTCGTCGAAGGTGACGAAAACTACCTCTTTGGGCAGGTGGTGACTGGCTAGAAACTCCCGGACTTCGCGCACGGCAATGGCGGTGGCCTCGGGCTTGGGGTAGCCGTAGTCGCCGGTGCTGATGGCGGAAAAGGCGACGCTGTCGAGGCCGTGGTCGGCGGCTAGCAGCAGGCTCCGGCGGTAGCAGCGGGCCAGCAACTCGGGTTCCTGCTGCCGGCCGCCGTGCCAAATGGGGCCCACCGTGTGAATGACGTGTTGGGCGGGCAGCTGCCCGGCGTTGGTAATAACGGCTTCGCCGGTGGGCAGCCCGTCGGGGTAGTGCCGGGCCCGAATCTGGCGGCACTCCTCCACGATGGCCGGGCCACCGGCCTTGTGAATGGCCCCGTCGACACCGCCGCCGCCGAGGATGGTGGCATTGGCCGCATTGACGACGGCCGAAGTATCAAGCTTGGTAATGTCACCCTGGTAGAGCAGAATGCGGCCAAACGCCCGGGCCTGGGCGCGCCAATCGGCAGCAGAAGCGGAAGCAGCAGTAGGCATAGCGGAAAAGCAGGTTCGGTGGAAAAGCTGGTCCGGCGTTCTAAAAACACCCTAGCAGCCTGTACGCTTCATCCGGGAATTTTGCTGCTTCGGACCCGCGGCGGCCACAACTCGGTATATTAGGAGTTGCCTATGCAGTTGCGAATGAATAGGTTCGTCCCATCATCATTCACTTTTCTCCTCACTGCTATGGAAGCTGCCGACCGGGACCCCCAATTGTGGCGCATTGCTAAAGCCCGCGCCAAATTCAAAGCCCACCTCTTTACCTATCTGGTGGTAAACGCCCTGCTCTGGGGCATCTGGCTGCTCACCGACTTCAGCAGCGGCTGGCAGCACACCGGCCGGCATTTCAACTACATTCCCTGGCCACTCTGGTCCACCGTGTTCTGGGGCTTCGGCGTGCTGATGCAGGGCATTCGGGTGTACAGCGGCTTCGGCGGGCAGCAGTCGGAGCGGGAGTACGAGCGGCTGGTGCGCGAGCGGGAAGGTCGCTAAGCGGCTTCCCCTAACGCCGTTACTGGCCCACCCGCTGCCACCACGGCAGCTGGGGTAGCGGGCCGGCCCCGGGCGTTACGGGCTGGCCCAGCTCGGGCGTGGTGATGGGCAACTGCAGGCGGGCCGCTTCGGCCGTGGCCCGCTGAATAGGGTCGTTCCAGGCGTGGAAGGCTTCGCTGAACGCGCCCCAGTGCACGGGCAGCATCACCCGGGCCCGCACGTCGAGGCCGGCCTGCACGCTCTGCTCGGGCGTCATATGAATCTGGCTCCACTGCGCATCGTACTGCCCGCACTCGAGCAAGGCCAGGTCGAAGGGGCCATGCTGCCGGCCGATGGCCTGGAAGTGCGGGCCGTAGCCTCCGTCGCCACTGTAAAACACGCGTTTCGTGGCCGACTTCAGCACCCAGGAAGTCCAGGAAGTGGAGTTGCGGTTGGTGAGGCCCCGGCCCGAAAAGTGCCGCGCCGGTGTACTGACAATGGTCAGGCCCGGCAGCTGCACTGAGTCGTTCCAGTCCAGCTCCCGGATTTTGTCGGGTGCCACGCCCCAGGCCCGCAGGTGGGCCCCCACGCCCAGGGGCACGTAGAAGCGCCGGGTTTTGTCCTTGAGCCGCCGGATGCTCTGGTAGTCGAGGTGGTCGTAGTGGTCGTGGGAAATGAGCACGGCCTCGATGGCCGGCAGCTGCTCGGCGGTAATAGCCAGACTGGCGTTGTAACGCTTGGGCGTGACCCAGCTCACGGGCCCCATTTTCACGCTCAGCATGGGGTCCAGCAAGATATTGTAGCCCGCAATTTCCACCAGGCTGGCCGAGTGCCCAAACCAGGTGGCGCGCAGCAGCTCGGGCGTTTTGCGGGTGATGCTGAGCGAGTCGAGCGGCCGGGTGGGCAGGGGCGCGGGCGGCAGGCTGTTGGGCACCTTGCCGAAAAGAAACTTCCAGAGCATGCCCGCCATGCTGCCGCCGGTGCTGACGCTGGTCGGAATCAGGTTGCGGAACTCGCCGTCCTGGTAGCGGCCGGTTTTGGCGTAGGCGGCCCGCTCGGCCTTGGTGGGCTTGCCGCCCATTTCGGGGCTCAGATTGGCAAAAGCTACGCCGGCCACCAGCAAAATAGCCAGCAAGCTGGCGACGAGGCGGCCGAGGACGCGCGAAAATCTGGACATCAGGGAAGAATTGAAAACCGGGAAGAGCGTGGTTACTGCCGGTGCTGACGAAATGATACGGCAAATACTGTAATCCGGCAGGGAAGGGGCCGCCGGGGCTGCAACCTTCGGGAGCTGGTCGGTGTTTTACCCCATATGATTCGCCGCCTTCTTCCCCTCGCCCTGCTCGCGCCCCTGGCCCTGGGCTTTACCGCCGAAAGCCCCACCGCCGCGGCCGACGCCAACCTGAGCAAGATCAAACTGCCCGCGGGCTTTACCATCAGCTACTTTGCCCAGGGCGTGAAAAGCGCCCGGGAGCTGGCTGTGGGCCCCGACGGCACCGTGTACGTGGGCACCAAGGACGACAAAGTCTACGCCCTGCCCGACCGTAACAAGGACGGCCGCGCCGATGAAGTCGTGACCGTGGCCACCGGCCTGAACGCGCCCAACGGCGTGGCCGTGCGCAACGGCGCGCTCTACGTGGGCGAAATCAACCGGGTGGTGCGCTACGACAACATTGCCAAGACGCTCAAGCAGAAGCCCAAGCCCGTGGTAGTCTACAACCAGCTGCCCAACAAGGACTGGCACGGCTACAAGTACATTGCCTTTGGGCCCGACGGCAAGCTCTACGTGCCGGTGGGCGCGCCCTGCAACTCCTGCGAGCAGGAAGAAGCCATTTACGGCACCATCAACCGCATGAACCCCGACGGCACCGGCTTCGAAACCATAGCCAAGGGCGTGCGCAACACCGTGGGCTTCGACTGGAGCCCCGTGGATAAAGCCCTGTGGTTTACCGATAACGGCCGCGACCAGCTCGGCGACAACCTGCCCGCCGATGAGCTCAACCGCGCGGCCGCGCCCGGTCTGCACTTCGGCTTCCCCTACTTCTTCGCCGGCGACGTGCCCGACCCCGAGTTCAGCCAGGGCCGCTCGGCCGCTACCTACACCAAGCCCGCCCGCAAGCTCGGGCCCCACGTGGCCGCCCTGGGCATGAAATTCTACACCGGCAAGCAATTCCCGGCCCAGTACCGCAACCAGATTTTCATCCCCGAGCACGGCTCCTGGAACCGCAGCACCAAAATCGGCTACCGCATCAGCCTCGTCAAGCTCGACGCCACCGGCAAGCAGGCCACCAGCTACGAAACCTTCGCCGAAGGCTGGCTACAGGGCAAAACCAGCTGGGGCCGCCCCGTGTGCCTGCTCCAGCTGCCCGACGGCTCCCTGCTGCTCTCCGACGACCAGAACGACGCCGTCTACCGCATCAGCTACAAAGGCTAGTGGTTAATGTGTTTTGAATGTGCTGAGGTGCTAATGGGGAAAATGTGGTTGAATGCATTACTCGTGTCCTTGCGAAGAGGAATGACGAAGCCATCCGTCCTCGGCTAGTGACTAGTGACAAACGTCCTTTTCCCAGAAAGCCCTTTCCTACACGTGGTAGGAAAGGGCTTTTCACGTTAGAGGGCTCAGTATATTTCAGCGGACGGCTTGACGCCGCCAGATGCGCGGAATGTCCTGCGTCCTCGCAAGGACATTCAACCACATTCCCCACATTCAAGCACATTTCCCACATTCATCATTAGCCCATTCTCCCCCATTAGCACATCAGCACATTACACCTATCTTGCCTGCCGATGAAAAAACAGCGAGTGCCGAAGCGCGTGGTGGGCCGCCGGGAGTTGGTCGACTTTCCGCAGTTTGATATTCAGGGCGTGGAGGCCAAGGTGGACACGGGCGCCTACACGGGCGCCATTCACTGCTCCAACATCCGGGTGGAGCAGCTGCCCGACGGCCGCCAGATTCTGCGCGTCCAGCTCCTCGACGACACCCACCCCAACTTCAATGGCCGACCCATGTACTTTGCCGACTTCAGCCTGCGCGACATCAAAAGCTCCAACGGCGACGTGCAAGAGCGCTACGTTATCCAAACCATTATCCGCCTTTTCAACGAAGACTACGTCACCGAATTCTCCCTGTCCGACCGCAGCGACATGAAATATCCCGTCCTCATTGGGCGGCTGCTGCTGCGCCGGGGGCGGTTTGTGGTGGACGTGGCCCGGCGCAATGTTTCGGCTAAATTTCAACACGCCACGAACCAAGCGCGGCCTTAAGCGCTTTGGGTAGTTACTTTGCAAGCTCGCTTCTGCTCTTTCCTCTCTATCCTCCAAGACACCCTTTCCGATGAAACTTGCGATTCTGTCGCGTGAGCCGAAGCTGTATTCCACGACTCGTCTGGTAGAAGCTGCCCGGCAGCGTGGCCACGACGTGGCGGTTATCGACCATATGAAGTGCAACCTGGTGCTCGAAAAAGGGGCGCCCGGCATTGTATACCTCGACAATAAACTCGAAAAATTCGACGCCATCATTCCCCGCATCGGGGCCTCGGCTACCTTCTACGGCACGGCCGTGGTGCGGCAGTTTGAGATGATGAAGGTTAAGACGGCCGTCGAAAGCCAGGCCATCATCCGCTCCCGCGACAAGCTGCGCTCCATGCAGATCCTGTCCCGGGCCGGGGTGGGCATGCCCAAAACGGCTTTTACCAACTATTCCAACGAAGTATCCGAGCTGATCGGGCTCGTGGGCGGCGCCCCGGTTATCATCAAGCTGCTCGAAGGCACCCAGGGACTGGGCGTGGTACTGGCCGAGTCCGAAAAAGCGGCCCAGTCCGTTATTGAGGCCTTTCACAACCTCAAGGCCCGCATCATCGTGCAGGAGTATATTGCCGAAAGCAAGGGCGCCGATTTGCGCGCCTTCGTCGTGAACGGCGAAGTAGTGGGCGCCATGAAGCGGCAGGGCAAGGAGGGCGAATTCCGCTCCAACCTGCACCGCGGCGGCACCGGCACGCTCGTCAAGCTCACCCGGGCCGAAAAAGCCGCCGCCCTGCTGGCCACCAAAGCCCTGGGCCTGGGCATTGCCGGCGTGGATATGCTGCAAAGCAAACGAGGCCCACTGGTGCTGGAAGTAAACTCCTCGCCGGGCCTGGAAGGCATTGAAAAAGCCACCGGCCTCAACATTGCCGGCAAAATCATCGAGTACACCGAGGAACTGGCCCAGCGCAAGGTGAAAAAGGAAGGCGCCGGCACCAAGAAGAAAGCCCCCGAGCCCATGCCCGACTCGCAGTCGGACACGCCGCAGCGGTAGGCCGGCGGGGCTGGAATCGAAGGTCATGCGTTGGACCATCGTCGAATACGTGCCCCAATACGCCGAGCCGCTGCGGCTGCTGTACCTGCGGGCCCGGCAGCGGGCCTTTACCTGGCTCGATGCGGCGCAGTTTTCCTTGGAAGACTTCGACGCCGTAACCCGGGGCGAAACCATCCTCGTGGTCCTAAACCAGGCCGAGCCCGTGGGCTTTATTGCCTGGTGGCCGCCCGACAACTTTATTCATTCGTTGTTTGTCGCGCCTGAGCAGCATGGTCAGGGCATTGGCCAAGCACTGCTGCAGGCTTGTCTGGCGCGAATGGGCCGCCCGGCGACGCTCAAGTGCTTGCAGCAAAACACCAGGGCCCTGGGTTTTTATCGGGCCCTGGGCTGGACGATTACCGCCGAGGGCGACAGTTCGGAAGGGCCTTATTTTCTGCTGACGCTCCGGTAGCGGGCAGCAGTACGGCGGCAGGGGAGGAGCGGGAATGTGGCCGGATCGGGCGGGGAAACGCGGCCGGCTATACAGCAAACCTGTTGCGGCGGGGGCGGTTGTCTGATATTTTTTGAAACTTGCGGGCTTTCTGAGCGGGCAAGGGGCCGGCTCCCGGCCTGCGTCCGGCCGTTACGCAGCTTTACCGTTGCCTGCCCGTGCTGGAAGCCCCGTTTGTTGACCCCCCCGAGAATATGCTCATCAACGGCCTTACCATCCGGCCGGGCGAACAGGTCCTGACGCGGCTCGTTATTTCGCGCCTGCCCTCGGGCACCGTCATCGACGTGCCGGTGCACGTGTACCGCTCCGAAAAGCCCGGCCCCACGGTGCTGCTCATGGCCGGTATGCACGGCGACGAGGTGAATGGCATCGAAACCATCCGCCGCCTGATCCGGCGCGACCTGCTGCACCCGCTGCGGGGCTCCATCATTGCCATTCCCATCCTGAACATCTACGGGTTTTTGAACTTCAGTCGGGAAGTACCCGATGGCAAAGACGTAAACCGCAGTTTTCCCGGCCACCCGCGGGGTTCCTTGGCCAGCCGCGTGGCCCACCGCTTCATGCGCGAAATCATGCCCCTGGTCGACTGCGGCATTGATTTTCACACCGGCGGGGCGGCCCGCAGCAACTTCCCGCAGGTGCGCTGCCAGCTCGGCTCCCCCGACGGCGACGCCCTGGCCCAGGCCTTTGGGGCGCCCTTTACGCTGCACTCGTCGCTACGGCCGGGCTCGTTGCGGGAAGCCGCCTTCAAGCAGGGCAAGTCCATTATCGTGTACGAGGCCGGGGAGTCGCTGCGGCTCGATGAGGCTGGCATCGATACGGCCATTGCTGGCACGTTTCGGGTGCTGCACCACCTGGGCATGGTGCCCGAGGCCGCCCCGCCGGCCCAACCCACTATCGTGTGCTTGCGCCACACCTGGCTGCGGGCCAAGTTTGCAGGCCTGTTTCGGAGCCACGTGCAAAACGGGCAGTACCTGGAAAAAGGCCAGACTTACGGCAGCGTGGCCGACCCTTACGGCGAGCAGGCCGTGCGGCTGGAGTCGCCGGTGGCGGGCTATATTATCGGGCTCAACCACATGCCGGTCGTCAACCAGGGCGACGCGCTGCTGCACGTGGGGCTGGTTGACGAGGCCGAGGCCGCCCGGCTGGCCCGCAACCCGCCCTTCAACGAGAAGCCCGGCAGCCCCGAGGAATTGGAAGAAATAGAAATCGAATAACCACCGCTGCCGCCAGCAGCACCTTTTCTTTGCTCTTATGAGTTCAGTTTCCAATTTGCCGCGTACGACCCGCCTGCAGCTGCGCCCGTTTCAGGCCGCCGACCTGCCCGCCTTTGCCGCCTACCGCGCCGACCCCACCGTGGCCCGCTTCCAAAGCTGGGAACCCTACACCGCCGCCCAGGCCGAGGCTTTCGTGGCCAGTCAGGCCGGGGCAGTCATTCCGGCCCCGCCCGGCACCTGGGTCCAGATTGCCATTGCCCGCGCCGACACCGACGAGCTGCTGGGCGACTGTGCCCTCTGCCTGCAGGCCGATGACCCCCGGCAGGCCGAAATCGGAATTACGCTGGCCCCGGTCCACCAGGGACAGGGCTACGCCACTGAAGCGCTACGGGCCCTGCTCGGCTACTGCTTTCGGGAGCTGCACCTGCACCGGGTGATGGCCGTAACCGACTGCCTCAACCAGGGCTCGGTGGCGCTGCTGGCCCGGGCAGGCATGCGGCAGGAAGCGCATTTTCGGCAGCACGTCTGGTTTAAAGGCGGCTGGGGCGACGAATACGTGTATGCCCTGCTGGGGTCGGAGTGGCAGCAAAACCAGGGATAAAGGCCCTAACAGGCAGGTAGCTTGCCGCTTTTTGTGTTTCTTTGGTCAGCCATTGACGGGCTTTTTCTCTTTTCTCTCTTTTTCCTCGAATGAACAATCCCCTGCGCCTGATAATCGACGCCGTGCTGGTAGTGGCCGTAATCGTGCTATTCTACCTGCACTTCTCCTCCAAGCCCGCTGCGGCTCCCGCCGCTGCTCCGGCCGCCGCGGCCGTTACGACCCCCACCGCCGACCAAGACGATGACGACACCACCGCTACGGCCGCCGCTACCACGGTAGTACCCGTGGCCGATACTGATAAAGTAGCCTACGTGGAATCGGGTAAGCTACTGGAAGGCTACAAGGGCATGCAGGACGCCCGCCGCAGCTTCGAGGCCAAGGCCCGCGGTTGGGAGCGGCAAAACCAAGCCCTGGTAACCGGCTTCCAGAATGCCGTGCAGCAGTACCAGAAGCAGGCCGAGAGCCTCACGCCCGAGCAGCGCGCCGCCACTGAGCAGAAGCTCCAGGCCCAGCAGCAGCAGGCCGGCCTAGCCCAGGAAAAGCTGCAGCGCCAGGCCCAGGAAGAAGAAGCCAAGATGACCCAGCAGGTGCTGGGCCGCATCAACAAGCAGATTGAGCAGTACGGCAAAGCCAACGGCTACAAACTGATCCTGATTGCCGCGCCCAGCGGCACCATTGCCTACGGCCGCAAGGACATCGACATTACCGCCGCCGTGCTCAAGCACCTGAACCAGGAGTACAGCGGCAAAAAATAGTAGCTCTTCTATATGAACCTGGAAATGCCTGCCGTTTACGATAAAACGGCAGGCATTTTTACTTTCTCCCAGCCAACCTTTTGGCCCGACTTTTCATCCTCCGGTAGCGCGCCGGCTTATTGCTGACGCTGCCCCCGCGGGCCTTTGTTTTCCCTTAGCCACCTCTTTATCGTCCTTCTCTACTCTTTATTTATGAGCCGATTTCGCTCACTTCTGCTGCTTGGGGTCCTGCTGGCCGCGGCCCCGGCGGCCCGGGCCCAGCAGCCCGGCAAGCTTACCATTAGCGGCTACGTCCGGGACCAGGCCACGGGGGAAAACCTCATCGGCGTGGCCGTAATGAACCCCGCCACCGGCCAGGGCACGGCCACCAACAACTACGGCTTCTACTCCCTGACCCTGCCCGCCGCCAGTGACTCGCTGCGGCTGTTCGTGTCGTACCTGGGCTACGAGAAGGGGCGCTTTGCCGTGAAGGCTGAGCGCAACGTAAGCCACGACTTCCGCCTGCGGCCTTTGTCAGCCGAAATAGCTGGCGTGGAAGTGGTGGGCGCCAAAGAGGAAAAAATTGCCCAGAGCACCCGTATGGGCACTATCAACGTGCCCATTGCCCAGATCAAAACCCTGCCCGCGCTGTTTGGCGAAACCGACGTGCTCAAGGTGCTCCAGCTGCTGCCCGGTGTGCAGAGTGGGGGCGAGGGTACCAGCGGCCTGTACGTGCGCGGCGGCTCCCCCGACCAGAACCTGATTTTGCTCGACGGCACGCCGGTGTATAATGCGGCCCACTTATTCGGCTTTTTCTCGGTCTTCAATGCCGACGCGCTAAACAACGTGGAGCTGATCAAGGGCGGCTTTCCGGCCCGCTACGGCGGCCGGCTGTCATCGGTGCTGGATATTTCGATGAAGGAAGGCAACATGCAGGAGTTTCACGGCGAGGGCGCCATCGGCATCGTGGCCTCCAAGCTGACGTTGGAAGGCCCGATCAAGAAGGACACGGCCTCGTTTATCATCTCGGCCCGCCGCACCTACATCGACCTGCTGGCCCGCCCGCTGATCAACCTGGCGCTGGCCAACGAGGGCATTCCGTTCGACGAGCGGCCCACGGTGGGCTACTTCTTCCACGATTTGAACGGCAAGCTCAACTGGAAAGTAAGCCGCCGCGACCGGCTCTACCTGAGCGCCTACACCGGCTACGACAAGTTCTACGGCCGCTACAACGACAAGAACGACGACGGCACTTACTACAAGGAAAACGACGGCCTGGGCTGGGGCAACCTCACTGCCGCCCTGCGCTGGAACCACGTGCTCAATGACCGGCTGTTCATGAACACGCACTTCACCTACAGCAAGTACCAGTTCAACGTCGGCATTGCCCAGGAAACCAAGCTGCTCGACAACGGCCAGCCCCGGGTCGAGAAATTTGCCCTGCGCTACCTGTCCAACATCCGGGACCTGAGCCTGAAAGCCGACCTGGACTACGTACCCAATCCCGACCACTACATCCGCTTCGGGGGCCAGTACATTCTGCACTCCTTCCGCCCCGGCGCCCTGCAGGTGAAGGGTGAGGGTGCGGCCGACATTGAGTCGGGGGTGCAGACGCTGGCCAGCGAAGCCAGCCTTTACGCCGAGGACGACTACCGCCTCACCGACCGGCTCAAAGTCAACGCGGGCTTGCGCCTGAACAGCTTTTTGGTCGACAACAAGGTGTATCCGTCGGTGGAGCCGCGCTTGGCGGCCCGCTTCCTGCTCACCGAAGACTGGGCCCTGAAGGCGTCCTACGCCCGCACCACCCAGTACATTCACCTGCTTACCAACAGCGGCATCGGTCTGCCCACCGACCTGTGGGTGCCGGCTACGGCCAAGGTGAAGCCCCAGCGCGCCCAGCAACTCAGCCTGGGGGCGGCCCGCAGCCTGCAGCACAAGGGCGAAGAGTACGAGCTCAGCCTGGAAGCCTACTACAAGCCCATGCAGAACCTGATTGAGTACCGGGAAGGAGCCAGCTTCCTGGGTACCACCGACAGCAAGTGGCAGGACAAAGTCACTAGCGGGCAGGGCTGGGCCTACGGGGCGGAAGTGTTTCTGCAGAAGAAGTCGGGCCGCACCACGGGCTGGATTGGCTACACCCTGGCCTGGAGCAACCGCAAATTTGCCGAGCTAAACCAGGGCCAGCTCTACCCCTACAAGTACGACCGGCGCCACGATGCGTCCCTGGTTATCGTGCACAAATTCAGTTCCACCTTCACGCTCTCGGGCACCTGGGTGTACGGCACCGGCAACGCCACCACGCTGTCGGAAGGCCGGTTTCGGCTGGCGCCCAACGAGCAGTACGAGGAGTACGGCCCGCGCAACAGCTACCGGATGCGGGCCTACCACCGCCTGGATCTGGACCTAAGCAAGACCAAGAAAAAGAAGTGGGGTGAAGTGGTGAACAGCTTCAGTTTGTATAACGCCTACAGCCGCCGCAACCCCTACTACATGTACCTGGCGCGCGACTACGACTACCAAACCGGCCAAAACAAGTCGGTGTACAAGCAGATTTCGCTGTTTCCCATTATTCCGTCCTTCAGCAAGAGCTTTAAATTCTAACCCGCCTTTTTTATGCTGACGCTATTTACCCTGAATCGGCGGAGTGCGGCCCTAGCGGTGCTCAGTGCTGGCCTCGTGCTGAGCGGCTGCGAAACCGTTATCGACCTGCCCGAGCCCGCGCACACGCCGCGCATTGCGCTGAAGTACATTCTGAGCAACTACACCACCCAGCGTCAGCACGACGAGCTGGCCAACACCCGCACCCTGTTTGTGAGCACCAGCCAGCGGATTTTTTCCACCAAGGACGTGCGGGGCCGCAAGGATGCCACGGTCGTTATTCTGGACGAGAACGGGACCGAAGTCGAGCGGTTTCAGCCCGTGCCGCCCACCTCGCCCTACGACACGTTCAACATTGGCACCTACCAGCCCACCCGCAACCTGAAGGGGGAGCCCGGCCGCACCTACACGCTGCAGGCCTCGCTGCCGGGCTTCGAAACGGTGGAAAGCAAGCTGACTCTGCCCGCCGTACCAGTTATTGAAAGCGCCACGTTTATTAAAAATGTGAGCAAAAGTGACCAGAGCAACGTCTATGGCCAGCTTTCAATAACGGTAGCCGACGACCCGGGAGCCACCAACTACTACGTGGCCTTTGCCCGCGTCGTGGACTCGCAGAACAACCAGTACCAGGGCTGGTCGCAGGTGGATATTGCCACCGACGAAAGCGACGTGGACGTGGACCTGGGCCAGTTCCAGCTCTCGACCATTTACTCGTTTCAGGGTTACGGTTACGATTTGTTCCCCTTTGCTGATGCCGCCGTGAACGGCAAGCGCTTTTCGCTGACGACCAACGTGCGCTACTACGACGGCTACTGCCCGCAGGCCAGCAACTGCCAGCGCCCCGACTACATGGAAGTGTACGTGACCAGCATGACCCAGGACACTTACAACTTTTTTCTGGCCCGGCGGCGCTACAACGACAGTGAAGGCAACCCGTTTGCCGAACCCGCGCCGCTGCCGTCCAACATCCGGCCCGGCTACGGCTTGTTCGGCGGCATGACCGACGCCGTGTACCGCATCAAGCTGCGCTAGAAACAGCTGCTGCGTATCTAGGCCGGCGCCCGATTAAACCCTGGGGCCGAAGGCTGGTCTTACTATTGAACCGGCTTCTATCAACCGGTGCTCGTGGTATGAAAAAGCTGCTGAAGTTTCCGTTTCTCTTGTTGTTGGTGCTCGTCAGTGAAGGACTGACCAGCTGCGTGGCTTCCGCCCAAACGGCCGTGGTGGGCCCGCCGCCCCGCTACTACGGCTACGGCCCGCGCTACTACCGGCCCCGGCCGGCGCGGGTGGTAGTCGTGCCCCCGCCGCCGGTGTACGTGCGGCCCCGGCCCGTCATTGTAGCGCCGGCGCCGGGGTATTACCACTACAACGGCCGGCCGCACCGCTACGTGCGGGTGCGCTGAGCATAAAGCTGGCCTTGAGCCCTGCCAGCCAACACGCAAAACACCCCGTCGGCAGCTGCTGGCGGGGTGTTTTGCGCGTTAGGGTTTACCGAAAAGCTACTCCTTGACCAGGCGCTGCACGGTGGCGCCTTCGGCCGTTTGCACCTGCACCGAGTACAGGCCCGCGGGCAGGCTGCTCAGGTCTAGGGACAAGCTCAGGGTTCCGGCCTGGGCGCGGACCTGCCGGTGCTGCACGGGCTGCCCCAGGCTGTTGAGCACCATAACGTGGGCGGCGGCTCCGGCCTGCTGCAAGCCGCTGAGCTGCAGGGTAGCAGTGCGGGAAGCGGGGTTGGGGTAAAGGGCTACCTGGGCGGCCAGGCTGCCGGGGCGGGCGGCTAATACAAAGCTCTGGTAATCGTAGTAATAGAACTTGTTGGCGTTGACGAAGACGTGGTTTGTGGCGTCAACCCGCTGGTACAAGCGGCGAATAATGTCGTTGTTAGAGTTGAAGGCGTCGAAGTAACGCTGGCCCGAAGTCGGCTGCCAGGCGTTATTAGTCCAGATTTCGACGTAGAAGTTTAGCTGGTTGCCCTGGGCGTCGTAGGTGCGCGTAGTGCGGCTGTTATCAACCCAGCTGGTACCGGCCAGGCTCTGCGTTACGGTTACGTTGTTGTTGGAGCCGGCCGCGTAGGTGGTCGTGGTGCGCGAGGATAGTGCCCAGGCGTTGTTGCTCCACGACTGGTTTTCGTAGTACGTGAGCCGGTTCTGGGTGTCGTAGATGAAGTTTGTGGCCCGGGAGGCGTTTGCCCAGGCGGTATTAACCCAGGTCTGTAGCACGTAGCTGCTGTAGAGGGCCGAAGTACCGGAGTAGGTGTACTGGTAGCGGGTGCTGGGCCCGTAGACCTGGCTGGTGCTGTTCCAGTTACTTTGCATTTCTTCCGTCAGGCGGTTTTGCGTATCGTAGGTGGTCATAATCTGGTAGCCCGACGTTATTTTCCAGGCGCCGTTGGTCCAGGTTAAGGTCGAGTAAGACGTCATCTTGCCCTGCGCATCGTAACCGTACAGATACTGGAACGTGTTTACCCAGGCCCCGTTGGTCCAGGTCTGGGAGGTTTGGCTGAGCATGCGGCCCTGGGCGTCGTAAGTCCAGTTTGTTTGTGAGCTGTTCTGCCAGGCCGAATTCACCCAGTTTTCGGTGAGGGAGGTGGTGGCCTGGCCAGTCGGGTTGTAAGTATAAGTCAGCCGGTTGAGGGGTGCCCGCGTGGCCGAGTCCACCGAAATAGCCTGTTGCAGCAGAGCCTGGGCCGTGTAGGTCAGGGCCGTGCTGTTGGGTGCCGAGGTCCACTGATTCGAAGAGGTAATCCAGTTGTAGCCCGTCGAGCGGGTGTTCCGGCGCACGGTTGTGGAGCGGGCCGCGTCGGCAGCATTAAACGGGACATCCAGCGGGTTGCGCGGCACAAACTGGCGCTGGGCCGCGGCTTGCGTGAGTTCGGCCAGTGCGGTTTGGGCCTGGGCCGAGGACCAGGAAGCGCCCAGCGTTGCCAGCAAGAGGAGTAAAGGTTTTTTCATTGGACGTGCGTTAGGTGTGGTGGATGAAGGGAGGCAGGCGCGAGCTAATGCTCTGCTGAAGCACGAACAAATTTGCTGACCACCCACCGGCTTTACAATACCGACTTGTAGGTAAAATGGGCCGGCAAATTCCGGATAAAGGCTGCTTCGGGCGCCAGAGCACTACCTGGGCCGCAGAACCGCCCCAAACCAAAAACGGCCCCGGGTTACCGGGGCCGTTTGCCAATAGGAGGAGCCGAAGTCCGCTGCGCTAGAACGTAAAGCGCAAGCTCACGGCCGCGTCGTTGTAGAAACCGGTGTAGCCGTGAAATACCTCGAAGAAGGGCTTGTAGTCCACGCCCACCACGAAGGGCAGTTCGGGCATTTTGTACTCCAGGCCCAGAATCAGGTCGGCGCCTATGGCTACGTAAGTCGCGTCGTCGTAGCGGTAGTTGTAGAGCACGTACACGTCCTTGTTTTTGCGGCCGTAGCGGTAAAAACGGGCATCTTCAAAATAGTAGCGGCCCTGGTAAGCGCCGGCGTGAAACCCGGCACCGTAGTAAAACTGCAGGCCGCGCACGTCGGGCACGCCCAGGTGCTTTTCGCCCAGCAGCGTGAGCCGGGCCCCGCGCGCCGCGTATTCGGTGGTCACCAGGGCTTCGAGGGCCACGCCGTTTTTGCCGCTCATGAAGTGTTTGATGGTCAGACCCGACGACCAGCCCCCGCCGCGCAGGCCGATGCCGGTGCTGTAGCCCGAGCTAGAGCCCCCGCCGGAGGACTTCTTTTTGGTTTGGGCCGATACCAGCGTGGTGCTGCACAGCAAAATCACGCCGAGTAGGAGAGAGGAAATACGCTTCATACGTTCGGGAACTGCTTAGAGAAATGTGGACAAAAGTAAGCAGCCCACCCGGACTTAGCGCCGCAAAGTACGGCCCACCGCAATTTCATCCGATAAGTGCACTTTAATCCCGCCTCCGTCATCTTCGGCGGCCCGCAGCATGGCCTGGGCCACGGCAGCGGCCGGTACGCCTCTGTACTTGCGCAGCGGCCCCAGCAGCAGCGGCCTGAGCACACTCAGCAGGACGGCGCCAATTCGTTCCCCGGCCCGCTTTTCGGCCCGCTCGCCCAGCAGCAGCGACGGGCGGAAAATATGAATTGCCCGGAATGGCAGCTGCCGCACGGCGTCTTCCATTTCGCCCTTCACGCGGTTGTAGTAAAAGCGTGAATCGGCCGCGGCGCCCATGGCCGACACAACCATAAACTGGGCCGCGAAGTTGGCCGCCGTCAGGGCGGCCAACTTCACCACGTACAGGTAGTCGACTTTGTAGAAAGCCTGCTTGGAGCCGGCCTGCCGCATGGTAGTGCCCAGGCAGCAGAACACGTCGTCGGCAATGAGCGAGAGGCGGTGCTGCTCCAGCTGGTCCATGTCCAGCACGCGCTGCTCCAGCTTGGGGTGTACCATGGGCACCGGCCGCCGGCCCACGGCAATGACTTTGGCGTAACGGTCGGAGGCCAGCAGCAGAGGCAGCAGTTGACTGCCAACGAGGCCGCTGGCGCCGGCAATAAGAGCAGTTTTCTGGAGTTTCATGGGGCAGAGGGAGCGGAAAGCGGAACGGCTGGACCAGGAAAAGGCCGGCCTACCATACGCAGGATTGCCGCCCGGGACTACGCCCCGACGCCAACTATTTTCCCTCTACCAGACGCGTTTGCTCGGGCAACAGTTGTACCAGGCCCTGCTTATATAACGAGCCCAGCGCTTTCTTGAACACTTTCTTGCTCATGCCCAGGCGGCGGTAAATGTCGTCGGCCTCACTTTTGTCGGAGAGCGGCAGGCTGCCATTGGCCTTGCGCAGGGCGTCCAGAATTACCTGGGCCGCGTCGAGGGCCTCGGCGTAGCCCAGCTTTTGCAGGCTGATATCGAGCTTGCCGTCGGGCCGGATCTGGCGCACGTAGCCCGTAGGCGTGTCGCCCAGGCGCAGGGGCTTAAACACCTCGTTGTAATACAGCAGGCCCTGGTGGGTACCATTGACGATGGCCGAGTAGCCCAAATCGGTTTCGGCGGCAATGAAGAGCTGCACCTCGTCGCCGGTCTGGCCGGGGAAGGGCTCCTCGCTCAGGAACCGGTCCCACTTGGCCGTGGCCACGATACGGTCCGTGGTTTCGTCCAGGTACACGTACACCGTCACGCGCTGGCCGGGGCGCAGGTTGCGCCACTGGTTGCTGTAGGGCAAGAACAGGTCCTTTTCCAGGCCCCAGTCCAAAAAGGCGCCCACGCTGCTCACGTCGCGCACGGTGAGGGCCGCAAACTGGTTGACGCGCACGTAGGGCTCCAGGGTAGTGGCAATGAGCCGGTCTTCGGAGTCGCGGTACACGAACACGCGCAGCCAGTCGCCGACCTGGGTACCCTCGGGCACGTACTTGCCCGGAATCAGCAGGTCGCCGTCGTCGGAAGTCAGATACAAGCCAAAATCGACCGCGCGGGCCACTTCCAGTTCGTTAAAATCGCCTAGCGCAAGCATACAGTGAAGGAGTGAAGTAGTGATGTAGTGAAGTAGGGCTGGAGCAAAGGTAGCCGATCCGGGGCGGTACACCGTGCGCGGGTCCGCCCAATGCTCATACGGCCGGATAATGCGAGAAAGCTGCCGTTACCAACGATGGTAAGAATGGTTTTCGGGCGTAGGATGGCACTGCGCACGAGTGTAAGGATAGGTTTCGCGCGAAAACCATCCCTACACTCGTGCGCAAGGCTGGTTTTCGCGCGAAAGATGGCCCAGCACTCGTACGCAACGGTAGTTTTCGCGCGAAAGATGGCACTACACTGGAATGCAAGGGCATCTTTCGGGCGTAGACCTCTTTCCAAACATTTGGAAGGCAGGTCTACGCCCGAAAGATGCCGTTCCAACTTTTTGAACGAAGGGTTACGCCCGTAAGATGGCGTTCCAACTTTCTGAATGGAGGGTTACAGGCGCCAACTGGCATTCAGAAAGTTGGAACGCCATCCTGCGACGCAAACGCGCCCTGAGAACAAAAAATCACTCATTCGCTCCTTCGCTCCTTCACTACTCGTAGCGCACGGTGTTGGGCTGGGCGAAGTTGAAATCGGGGAAGTCGTAGTAGGGGCGGGCGTTTTCGAAGACGCGGAAGCCGTTGGTCGTGGTTTGGCCCCGGGGGTAGAAGCCCAGCAGCAGCTGCACGGTGCGCACGGCAATGTACTCGTTGCGCAGGCGCAGGCCCAGGCCAAAACCGGTGTAGGGCGTGTTGCGGAAGGGCAGCTCCTGGCCGGGCTTGTTAGCCAGCCAGGCCGCATCCACGAAGGCCACGCCGGCCACGCGGAAGCCCAGGAAGGAAACGGGCGTAAAGACGGTGGTTTCGTAGTTGAGCACGAAGCGGCTGGTGCCCCGCATGTCCGAAGAAAAGCCCCGCAGGCCCCGGTTACCGTCGATGAGCAGGCCTTGCTCGCCGGGCAGGCGGTTGAAGCCCAGGGCCGAGCGGTTCCAGAAGAAGTGTCGCCACTGCCAGTTGCCGGTGTGGTAAAGGCGGGTAAAGTACAGTACCTCGGTGCTGAGCAGGCCCTGTTGCCAGTCATGGTCGCGCTGTCGGATAAAGGAGCCAAACTCCCCGCTCAAGTACAGGTAGCCATTGCGCAGGCTGAAGCCGCCGGTGGCCGCGCGCAGGGCGTAATACGTGCGGTTGGACTTATCGTTGAAGTCGTAGCCGGCGGTTAAACTTAGGAGCGTGCCGGTCGGAATGTCCTCGGTGCGGCCGAAGCCGAACAGGTACTTGTCCTTGTAGTAGCGCCGCACGCTGTAGCCCACCGTGCCCAGCACCAAGGATGAGTTGAGGTAATCCGGGTTGGGCCGGGCCGTGTAGTTCGTGTTAATTATCCGGCCCGAGACGATGAGACGAGCGGGGTTTTCGTAGCCCAAATCATAACTGCGCAGCCGAAACGAGCGGCCCAGCCAGGCATCCTTGATGCTGTAGTCGGCCGGCAGGTACGTCGTGGGCTGGTCGGGCAGGGTCAGCGGGATGCCCTGCTGGGAGAGGCGCACCGATACGGCCCCGGCGTAGCGGGTATTGAGCGAGTAAAAGTCACGGGAAAAGCTGATGGCCTGCTCCCGGTACTGAAACTCGTTGCGGTAGCGCACCTGCCCGTTGATAAAGTTGCGGAACGGCACCACGTAGCTGCCCTCGTAGCTCCACGACTGGGGCTCGGTGCGGCCGTACTCGAAACGGTTGCGCACCTGGTGGCCCTGGCCCAGGAAGTTGATGTCGTCGGCTTCGACCACGCCCGCGCCCACGTCGCGCAGCTGGAAGTTGGCCCCGATGCTGAACACGTCCTTGGTAATAATGCGGATGTCGACGCTGTCCTGGGTGGTCGTTTCCTCGTCCACAAATACGCGGGCGTCGAGCAGCTCGGGGGTTTGGCGCAGCAGACGCTCCGATTCGGCCAGGGCCTGGGGCGCTAGCTCTTCGCCCATCCGAAACAGCAGCAACTGCCGCACCCGGGCCCGGGAGGTCGTCACGTGAAAGCTGTTGCCGGTGCGCTCCAGAATGTTGCGCGGCTCCCGCGTGGGGTCCGACACGCTGTAGCCAAACGCGTCGAGGGCCCGGATATCAATGCGGCGCACGATTTTGTAATTGTGCTGGTCAAACTGCCGGTCGAGCAGCTCCACGTCGATGCCGACCCGGTCTTCCTGGCGCTCGGTGAAGTTAAAGATGGCCGAGGCGGCCTTGCCGGCAATGGTTTTGCGGCGGGTATAGGCCTTCAGGCCCGTGAGCACCCGCTCCTGGTCGAAGCGGCGGCGCAGGGAGTCGCGCCGGGTTTCGGGCTGGGTCCGCATCGAGTCCGTCACGACGGGCTTGGCAGGCTGCTGGGCCCGGGCGCTGCCCGCTACCAATAGCAGCGCCAGCAGCCCCAGGAGGCGGCGCAGCACGGGGGGAGCAGACCAGAGGCAATGGTTCATGAAACGGCAACAACACGGTGGCTGGCGGCCCGGCCAAAGAGCCGGCGGCAAAGCCCTACTCGGCAAGTTACGAAGCAGCAGGGGCGGTCTGCAAGAGCTGGGCCGGATAAGACGAAAAAGTCGGTGGCCCGGGTACGGCGCTCCGAACTTAGCGTGGTGCGCCGCCAGGGCCGAATTGGCAAAGAAGCGGCGGGGAGCGGAACCATTTCCTAAAAAAATTAGCTTGGTATAGTATTGCGCAGAAAAGATCAATCTGCTATTTTTAAGCCTCCAAACAGCCCCAAATGAACGAGCGGATTCAGGAAAAGCTAAGTATTTTGGCAGATGCCGCGAAGTACGACGTGTCGTGCTCCAGCAGCGGCGGCAAGCGCAAAAACGAGAACAAAGGCCTGGGCAACGCCGAGGGCATGGGCATCTGCCACTCGTTTACCGAAGACGGCCGCTGCGTGTCTTTGCTCAAGATTCTGCTGACCAACTACTGCATCTTCGACTGCGCCTACTGCGTTTCGCGCCGCTCCAACGACGTGAAGCGCGCCGCCTTCACCGTGGATGAAGTCGTGGATCTGACCATGAACTTCTACCGCCGCAACTACATCGAAGGCCTGTTCCTGAGTTCCGGCATCTTCAAGGATTCGGACTACACGATGGAGCGGCTGGTGCGCATTATCAAAAAGCTGCGCACCGAGCACAAGTTCAACGGCTACATCCACGTCAAGACCATTCCCGGCGCCTCGCCCGAGCTCATTGCCGAAGCCGGCCTCTACGCCGACCGCCTGAGCGTGAACATCGAGTTGCCCTCGGAGCTGAGTTTGACCACCCTGGCCCCGGAGAAAAATTACCAGGAAATCCTGACCCCCATGGGCCAGATCCGGGACGGGATTACCCAGAACAAGGAGGAAAAGGCCCTCTTCAAGAAGGTGCCCAATTTCGCCGCGGCCGGCCAGAGCACCCAGCTCATCGTGGGGGCCTCGGCCGAAAACGACCACCAGATCATCAAGCTCACCGACTCGCTCTACAAAGGCTACGGCCTGAAGCGGGTGTACTACTCGGGCTACATCCCGGTAAGCGGCGACGCCCGCCTGCCCCAAGTCACCCAGCCGCCCGTGATTCGGGAGCACCGCCTCTACCAGACCGACTGGCTCATGCGGTTCTACGGCTTCGAGGCCGACGAAATCCTGGACCCCGAGCACCCGTTTCTGGACCTCGAAATTGACCCCAAACTGGCCTGGGCCCTGCGCAACCGCCACGTGTTTCCGGTCGACATCAACTCGGCCGACTACGAGATGATTCTGCGCATTCCCGGGGTAGGAGCCCGTTCGGCCAAGCGCATCGTGGCCGCCCGCCGCTTCTCGCCACTCAGCCTCGACCACCTGCACAAGTTCGGAGTGGTGCTCAAGCGGGCCAAATACTTTATTACCTGCAAGGGCCAGGCCCTCGAAACCCGCGACTACGACGAGCAAAGCATCCGCCGCCAGATCTTATTCGGCGCGGGTTCGGTCCGCTCGGCGCTGGTCACCCAGCAGCTCGATTTGTTTGCCCAGGCCAGTTAAGGCGCCTGGGGCCGGTGTCGGAAGAAAGAAATTGTGAACAGGCTACACCAACCGCTACTACGCATTAAACCACTCTTTTTCTTCTGCCTCCACGCTTCCCTGATTAACAACCACGATGATGACTATCACCCATCGCGCCGCCGACGCGTCGGCCGCCATCCCGGAGCCTAAACCCGAAAAAGTAGCCCGTCTGGCTTGCTGCTGCAAGCTCAGCGACCTGCTACCCATTGTGCGCCAGCTGCACGAGAAAACCCGCGCCCAGCACGCCCAAACGGCCACCCGGCCCGAGGCCGCCTGAGCCCAACCGCAACCCCGGCGCTATGCTAGCGGTAAAGCGTAGGGTGCACTACGAGCTCGAACACCACTACGTCGACACGAACGGAATCCGCCTGCACGTGGTGCAGTGCGGCCCCGTGCACGGACCGCTCGTGGTGCTGCTGCACGGCTTTCCCGAGTTCTGGTACGCCTGGCACCGGCAGCTGCACGCGCTGGCCGCGGCCGGCTACCGGGTGTGGGCCCCCGACCAGCGCGGTTACAACCTGAGCGAAAAGCCCCGCCGGGTGGCCGACTACCGCGTCGACGCCCTGGCCCAAGACGTGCTGGGCTTGCTCGACGCGGCCGGCGAGCAGCAGGCCTTTATTGTGGGGCACGACTGGGGCGCGGCCGTAACCTGGCATCTGGCGGCGCACTACCCGACCCGGGTGCGCAAGGCGGCGGTGCTGAACGTGCCGCACCCGAGCGTGATGGTTCGCACGTTGCGGCGCAGCGTGGAGCAGTTGCGCAAAAGCTGGTACATCTTCTTTTTTCAGCTGCCCGTGTTGCCCGAGTGGCTGGTGCGCCGCCGCAACTGGGCCTTTGGGCGGCAGGCGCTGGTGGGCAGCAGCCGGCGGGGCACGTTCAGCACCGCCGACCTGGCCGAGTACGTGGCCGCCTGGCAGCAGCCCCGGGCTATGCGCAGCATGATCAACTGGTACCGGGCCGCCGTGCGGGCTCCGCGCCAAACTAAGTCGGCGGGGCGGGTGACGGTGCCCGTGCACATCATTTGGGGGGTGAAAGATGCTTTTTTAAAGCGGGAAATGGCCGAAAAAAGCCTGTTGCTCTGCGACCAGGCCCAACTGACCTACCTGCCGGCCAGCCATTGGGTACAGCACGAGGAGGCCGAGGCCGTAAACGCGTTGCTGCTGCGCTTTTTCGACGCCTGAAGCCGGCTGGTATCACCAATTCGCTACTATGAGCCGCTCCCTGACTCCTCTCAACCACGCTAACCAGGCCGGCAAGCCCCGCGCTGCCGTCCGCCCCACGGCTCCGCTGCTGACGGCCCCGGCGCTGGACTACGCCTACGACGGCTCCTTCGAGGGGCTGCTGACGGTGCTCTTCAGCATTTATGACCGTAAGGCCGCGCCCAACAGCATCCAGCCCGAAGGGGCGGTGCAGGGCGGACTGTTTACCCAGCCGCTGCTGGTCGAAACCCACGAGGCTTCGGCGGCGCGGGTCTGGGAGGGGCTGTTGCACCACATGCAGGAGGAGGCCCGGACGCGGCTGTTTCACGCTTTTCTGAGCGAGCAGGCCGACCGGGAGTTGCTCATTTTCCGGTACGTAGACCTGGCCATGCGCTCCAGCCAGGACATTGCCGAAAACTACACCAACGACAACGTGCGGCGCGTGGCCCACCTCTCGCAGCAGATGGGGCGCGAAAAGCACCGCATGGAGGCTTTCGTGCGTTTCGAAAAAACGTCCGATGAGCTGTTTCACGCCACCATCGAGCCCGATTTTGACGTGCTGCCCCTCATTGCGCCCCACTTTACCAAGCGCTACGCCGACCAGCGCTGGCTGATTTACGACCAGCGCCGGCACTACGGCCTCTACTACGATTTGCACCGCACCGACATCGTGCAGTTTGAGCCCGACACGGCCGCACCGCGCCGCTCGGGGGGGGTGTCGGCCACGGTGCTTGATGAGCGGGAACCCCTGTTTAAAGTGTTGTGGCAGACGTATTTCGACCACGTCAATATTCCGGAGCGCAAGAATATCAAGCTGCACCGGCGGCACATTCCGCTGCGCTACTGGAAGTACCTGAGCGAAAAGCAGCCCCGGGAAACCCGCTTCGAGCCCATCCGCAATAAGCGGCCCCAGCCCTAGCGCGCCTTGCGGCTCGGATAAAACCATTTTACTTTGTCCCGGCTCCGCTGCTCCACACCGGGCAGCCGAGCCGGGACAAAGTATTTTAATCCTCCTTAGCGGCGTAGTTCATGGGTAGTGTATTGGTTTTTGGGGCTTCCGGGCAATTGGGGCAGTGTCTGGCGCACGTAGCGCGGGAAAGAAGCATGACCGACCTGGTTTTTCTGCCCGAGGCGCAGGCCAATATTCTCGACCCAGCCGGGCTACAGGGCCTTTTTGCGCAGTATCAGCCCTCGTACGTCATCAACTGCGCCGCCTACACGGCCGTGGATAAAGCCGAGGACGAGGTGGACCTGGCCCGCAACGTCAACCGGGATGGGGCGGGCAACTTGAGCCGGCTCTGTGCCCAGCACAACTCGATTCTGATTCACATTTCCACCGACTTCGTGTTTGCCGGCACCGGCAACCAGCCGCTGGTGGAAACCGACGAAACGGCCCCCATCAGCGTGTATGGGCTTACCAAGCTGGAAGGCGAGCAGGCGGTAGCGGAGTTTACCAGCCGGTATTTCGTGCTGCGTACCAGCTGGCTGTATTCCGAGTACGCCGGCAACTTCGTGAAAACCATGCTCAAGCTGGGCCGGGAGCGGGACGAGCTGCGCGTCATCTGGGACCAGCTGGGCACGCCCACCTACGCCATTGACTTGGCCGGCTGCATTCTGAGCATCATTGCCAGCGGCAACCAGCAGTTTGGGACTTACCACTACAGCAACGAGGGCGTTACCTCGTGGTACGACTTTGCAACGGCCATCTTCGAGCTGAGCCGGACGACGGTAAAAACCATTCCCATTCGCACGGCAGAGTATCCCACCAAGGCTACGCGCCCGGCCTACTCGGTAATGGACAAGACCAAAGCCAAAACTCAGCTGGGAGTGGCCATTCCGCACTGGCAGGAAAGTTTGCGTGTGTGCATCAGCCGCCTAATGGCCACCGAAGCGTAGTTATCCACAGAAATAGGTGCATAAAAGAGCCGCGCCGGGTAATCGGGAGCGGCTCTTTTGCTTTTACCTGCTTGCTGCCTAAAGAGTGGTTGAGTTTAGGTAGGGCGGACGTTGCCGTAAAACCGGTTGACCAGCCAGGCTGCTGCCACGAAGCCCAAACCCACGCCGCACACGCCCGGCCACTGGTAGTGGTGCCAGGCTGTGCCGCCCACCAACGAGCCCACCGAGCCCCCAATGAAATACAGGGTCATGTAGATGGTGTTGAGGCGGCTGCGGGCTTCGGGAACCAGGGAAAAAATGCGCGACTGGTTGGAAATATGAGTCGCCTGCACACCAATATCGAGCACGATAACGCCCAAAATCAGGCCCGCCAAGTGGTAGCCGCCAAAGGCCAGGACCAGGTAAGCTACCAGGGCCATCAGAATACCGATGTTGATGGCGTAGGCCGGTCCGCGCGTATCGGCCGATTTGCCCGCCAACGGGGCCGCGAGGGCGCCCAGGGCCCCAATCAGCCCGAAAAAGCCGGCCACGTCGCTCTTGTAGAAGTAGGGGCTGCCTTCCAGGAAGAACACCAGCGTGGTCCAGAACACGCTGAACGAGGCAAACAGGAAAGCCCCAGTCAGGGCCGACTTGCGCAGCACCGGCAGCGTGCGGGTGAGCGTGGCCAAGGACTTCATCAGGCTGCCGTAAGTGCCCCCAAACTCGGGCTGGTCCTTGGGTAATTTCACAGCCAGCACCAGGGCCAGGGCCAGCATGACGCCGCTGCCGATGCCGAACACCAGCCGCCAGCCGCCGTGGGCCCCGATGTAGCCGCTCAGCGTGCGGGAGGCCAGAATACCAATCAGCAACCCGCTCATGATTTTGCCCACGACCCGGCCCCGCTCGGCGTCGGAGGCCAGGTGGGCAGCCATGGGTACCAGCAGCTGGGGCACGGCCGAAAAGATGCCAATGAGCAGGCTGGCCCCAATCAGCAGCAGAAAGGACGGGGCCAGGGCCGCGGCGGCCATGGCGCCGGCCGAAAACAGCAGTAACACCAGAATCAGGCGTTTGCGCTCCAGCTTGTCGCCCAGCGGCACCACGAAAAACAGGCCCAGCGTGTAGCCCACCTGCGTGAGCGTGGCCACCAGGCTGGCCTGGCTGTCGGTGAGCCGGAACGTGCGGCCAATATCGGCCAGCAGGGGCTGGTTGTAGTAAATATTGGCCACTACCAGGCCGCAGGCTATGGCCATGAGCCACACCAGGCCGGGCGTGAGGGCGGGAGCAGCGTGGGCCTTGGGGGCGGTAGTGGCTTGGGAAGCAGAAGAAATCATGGTCGGAAAACAGCCGGCCGCCACAAGAGCGCCGGCCGGTAGGCAGTTAAAATAATGGCGCCGGGCAACGCTTGCCCGCGGCGCGGTATCTGTCGGGGCAGGATCCGGCGCCAACTGGCCCGGACGAAACCGCGTTGTGCTAAACCCTCAGCCATGTTGAAGAGTTACAAAAAGGCCAATAATCTAGCCGGGGCGCTGGTTTTCGGCCTGGCCCTGACGACGTACCTGCTCACGCTGGAGCCCACCGTAAGCTTCTGGGACTGCGGCGAATTCATTGCCAGTGCCAACAAGCTGCTGGTGCCGCACCCGCCCGGCGCGCCCACGTTTTTGCTGCTGGGCCGGCTGGTGTCGTTGCTGGCCGGCAGCCCGGCTCAGGTGGCGGCCTGGGTCAACGGCCTCTCGGCCCTGAGCAGCTCGTTTACCGTGCTGTTTCTGTTCTGGACCATCACCATGCTGGCCCACAAGCTGGTGCTGCGCGGTGCCGATTATACCCAGCAGCCTACCGCCAGTCAGACCCTGCAAATTCTGGGTGCGGGCCTGGTGGGGGCCCTGGCCTTCACCTTCTCCGATTCGTTTTGGTTTAACGCCGTGGAAGCCGAAGTGTACGCCATGTCCTCGCTGTGCACAGCCGTGGTGGTGTGGCTGATGCTGAAGTGGGAAAGTCGCGCCACCGAACCCGATTCCGACAAGTGGCTGATTTTGATTGCCTACGTCATTGGCCTGAGCATCGGGGTGCATTTGCTCAACCTGCTGGCCTTGCCGGCCCTGGGCCTGCTGTATTACTTCCGCAAAACGGCCCGGCCCACCACCCGCGGCAGTTTGCTGGCGCTGGGTTTGAGCGGAGCCCTGGTGCTGGCTATTCTGCTGGGTATTATTCCGGGGTTGCCGTCGGTGGCAGGAGATTTTGAAGTGTTTTTCGTCAATTCCGTGGGGCTGCCCTTCAACAGCGGCGTGGTTTTGTTTCTACTGCTGCTAGTGGGTTCTATCGGGGCGGGCTTCTGGCTGGCCCGGCGCACCGGCCGGGTGCGCCTGCACACGGCCCTGCTGAGCCTTGTGTTCATCCTGATTGGCTACTCGACCTACCTCATTGTGCCGATTCGCTCCGGCTTCAACCCCGCCCTCGACGAGAATAACCCTGAGGATGTACTCTCCTTTGTGAGCTACCTCAAGCGGGAGCAGTACGGCTCCCGGCCCTTGCTCTACGGCCCGCAGTTCAATGCCCAGCCCGTGGACCAGCAGCAGGGCGCCCCGCGCTATGAGCGCAGCCACGACGCCCAGGGCCACGACACGTACGTGGTGGCCGAGCGGCGCCTCGAAACCACGTATAGCGACCAGGACAAGATGCTGCTGCCCCGGCTCTACAGCAACCAGCCGGGCCACGTGCGGGCCTACCAAAACTGGGTAAACGTGCAGCCTGACCAGAAGCCGACTATGGCCCAAAACCTGGCGTTTCTGGTCAACTACCAGCTGGGGCACATGTACTGGCGCTACTTCCTGTGGAATTTTGTGGGCCGGGAAAGTGACGTGCAGCAGGCCGGCGTACTGTGGCCGGGGAGTTCCAAAAACGGCCTACCGGCTGAGTTAGCCAACAATCCGGCCCGCAACAATTTCTACGCTTTGCCGCTGGTTTTGGGGCTGTTGGGGTTGTTTTTCCAGGTGAAGCGCGACGGACGCAACGCCTTGGTGGTGGGTCTGCTGTTTGTGCTGACCGGCCTGGCCATCGTGCTGTATCTGAACCAGCCGCCCACCGAACCCCGGGAGCGGGACTACACCTTCGCCGGCTCGTTCTACGCCTTTGCCATCTGGATTGGGCTGGGCGTGCTGGCTTTGCACGAGTTGCTGCGCTACGCGCTGCGCCCCGAGCGGCTGCGACTGGTCGTGGCCCCGCTGCTGGCGCTGGCGGTACCGGCCATCATGGCCACCCAGGGCTGGGACGACCACAACCGCTCAAACCGCTACGCCGCCCTGGATTGGGCCAAGAACATGCTCCGCAGCGTAGCCCCCAACGCCATTCTGATTACCTACGCCGATAATGACACGTTTCCGCTGTGGTACGCTCAAAACGTGGAAAACTTCCGCCCCGACGTGCGCGTGGCCGTGCTCAGCTACCTCAACACCGACTGGTACGTGGACCAGATGAAGCAGCCGGCCAACCAGTCGAAGCCCTGGCCGTTGTCGTTGGCGCATAAGGACTACTCGCAGGGCACCAACGACTACTTGCCCTACGTGGAGAATCCGGCCGTCTCGGCCCTCAACGTGAAGGAATTCCTGCAGCTGGTCAAGCAGAACAGTCCCTTGCTGCAGGTTCAGACTCAGAGTGGCAAAAGCCTGCTTTCCTACCCGACTACCAACTTTTACCTCGACGTGGACACGGCCGCGGTACGGCGGCTGGGCATTATTCCCAAGGCCAGAAAACAGCAGGTAGTGGCCCGCATGAGCTGGCAGGCCAGTAAGGAGGCCCTGGAGAAAAATACGCTGGTCATCCTCGATTTGCTGGCCACCAACGACTGGCAGCGCCCGGTATACCTGTCTACCAGCATTCCGGAGCAGGACTACGCCGGCCTCGACCAGTATTTGCAGCTCGAAGGCCTGGCTTACCGGGTGCTGCCCGCTCAGAATCCGCAGGTGCAGCCCCGGGAAGTGGGCACGGTATCCACGGAGCTGCTGTTCGACTCGCTGATGCGCAAGTTTTCCTACCGCAACCTCAACCGGCCCGGCGTGTACTACGACGAAACCATCCGGCGCACGACGGGCCAGTACCGGGAGCAGTTTGCGCGGTTGTCGCAGGCCTACCTGCGGGCCGGGGAAACTGCCAAGGCCCGGCAAGTGGTGGAGCACTGCCTGCGCGTGATGCCCGACGACACGATTCCCTTCGACTACAACAATGCCGATTTGATTGCGCCCCTGGTGAAGCTCGGGCAGCAAAAGCGCGCCCACGCCCTGTTCGACTTGCTCACCGACCGGACCCAGCAGTCGTTGGCCTACTACAGCCAACACGAGCCGGGCGTGTTTGAGCGCGAAATTGGGGTGAACCTGCTCACGCTCCAGCACCTCTACCAGGCCGCCGCCGATACCAACGACCGGGCCCGGGCCGCCCGGGTAGCCGCTCTGGCCGAGCAGTATTATCCGAGGTCCTAAGCTCCCTGCAAGAAAATGGGCCGGTAAAAAGGTCGAAAACAACCGGGTTTTCGGCCCTTGCGTTTAGCCTTGGTATGAGCCGTGCATTTACCAAAGAGGACGACGTTCAGGCGCCGACCATCATTCCGCCCCGGGCCGCTTTGCCGCCCAATACGCCCAACTACGTCACGCCCCAGGGCCTGGAGTTGTTGCGCCAGGAACTAGTCACACTGGAAGCCGAGCGGGCCCAGGCCGAAGCCAACCGCGACAACGACGCCGACCGGACCCGCCTGCTGTCGGTCTACAACGGCCGCATCAGTGACCTGACCAGCCGGATTGCCAGCGCCAAAGTAGTCGACCCCAAAGCCCAGCCGCCCAAAGAAGTGCGCTTCGGGGCCACCGTCACGCTGCGCACTCAGAGCGGCGGCAAAGTTGGTTTTGAGCGTAAATTCACCATCGTGGGCGTGGATGAAGCTTCCGTAGCCGCCGGTAAAGTAGCCTTCGTCGCGCCTATTGCCCGTGCTGTGGTGGGGGCCAAGCTGGGCAAAACGGTCACGCTGAAACTGGGTCCGAAAGAGGAAGTGGTGGAAGTAGCCGCTATTTCCTACGAGGGGTAAATAACGGCATGAATCAACATCAGAACGTCATGTCGAGCCCAACGAGACATCTTGCGGGCAGCCGTTATCTATTCTGTCATCCTGCACTTTGCGAAGAACCGGCTCTAGTAGACAAGCCTGGTAAAAATGCCGAGTCTGTCTACTGGCTGTAGTAGACAGACTTGATAATTAGTACAGTTTGTATACATGTCGTAGTAGGCAAGCTCCACATTTCGAGCAGGTTTGTATACAAGTGGTAGTAGCCAGACTTGGTCTGTGGTCAATGGCTTCGCACCTGGCTTCCTCCCGTCGTGGGGTAAAGGAGGAAGGTCCTTCGCTCTGCTCAGGGTGATAGGTGGGAAAATACAAAAAGGCCCTTCACTGCGCAGTGAAGGGCCTTTTGCGAATCAGGGAAAGACGGGCAGCCTACTTGGCCTGCTGAATTTCTTCCACGGCTTTGTCGATGGCCTGCTGGGCTTGCGGTACGTTGGGGCCGGTAGTTTTGCGCTGCTTCACGCTTTGCAGCAGGCCAATGAGGGGCTCGGCAGCGCCCTGGGGCTTAAACTGGATGGCCAAATCCCGCACCCGCTCCACGCCCTGGCTGAAGTTGGCCGGGTCGTCGAGGCGCACGAGCATATTCGACAGACCTTCGAGCAGGCCGAAGCGAGCCTGCAGCGGGGCCGCGTCGAACTTGTCGCGCACGAAATTCCACTGCGCGTCGCCGCCCTGGGCCGCGTACACGCCGATGACGGCGGCCAGGATGTTCTGATTTTCCGTCGTTTCCAGCGACTTGGCCTGGGTCAGGGCCTTGGCCGGAGCCACGGCGGCCAGGCCACTCAGCGCCGCCCCACTCACCTGGTACGACTCATTCTTGAGCTGCTGGGTGAAGAGCTTTTCGTCCTTCTTGTCCTTGAGCTTGGCCAGCGCTTCCAGGGCGTTGGCCCGCACCGAGTTCTGCGGATCGGCGGCGGCCAGCTTGCGTAGCACCGGGGCCGCCGCTTTGGCCGTGGCCTTGTTCTCCAGGTTCAGGGCCTCAATGGCCACGGAGCGCAGGTTGTAGAACTTGTCGGACAGCGCTTTTACCAGCAAGGTCCGGGCCGCGGCATCGTCCTGCTTGTCCTTGGCGGCCATAATGGCCTCGCGCCGGTCCAGAAACAGCGGGGCGTGGCTGTACTGGTACACGTAGTCGGCCAGGGGCTTGTTGTCCTTTTTCAGCCACACCATGAGCTTGGTGGCGTCCACGTTGACGAGCTCGGGCTTGGCGCTGGCCGCAAACTGAAAGGTTTCGGTGGCCTGGCGCATCATCACCATGTGGCGCTCGGGCTTGCCGTTCACGTACACATCCACGGCCAGGGGCAGCTGAAATACGGGGCCTTCCTGGGTTTGCTTCAGCGTCACGCTCTGCACCTTTTTGGCCGCGTCCCAGCTGTAGTCAATCGTGACTTCGGGGTGGCCGGCGCCGTAGTACCACTGGTTGAAAAACCAGTTCAGGTCGCGGCCCGAGGCGGCTTCCATGGCCAGGCGCAACTGGTGGGCTTCGCCGTTGCCCAGCGCGTTTTGCTTCAGATACTGATTCAGGCCGGTGAAGTAGACCTCGTCGCCGAGGTAGGTGCGCAGCATGTCCTGAATGGCGCCGCCTTTCTGGTAGGTTACCCCGTCGAACATTTCCTCCTTGTCGCCATAGTGGAAGCGCACGAGGTTTTTCGAGTAGTTGTTGGGGTTGTTGAGGTAGTTGCGGATGTACTGCGCCCGGTGCGCGTCGGCGGCTTCCTTGCCGTACTTGTGCTCGGCCCACAAGGCCTCGCTCATGTCGGCCATCGACTCATTCACCGTCAGATTGCTCCAGCTTTCGGCCGTCACGTAGTCGCCAAACCACTGGTGAAACAGCTCGTGGGCAATGACGGACTGGTTGTTGGCGTACTCCCGGTCGAGCAGTTCGCGGGCATTCATCTGCAGAAACTCGCCGTGCAGCGTAGCCGTGGTGTTTTCCATGGCCCCGCTCACGTAGTCCCGGGCCACAATCTGGGCGTACTTATTCCAGGGAAAATCCACGCCGAGGCGCTTGGAAAAGAACTCCATCATTTCGGGCGTGTCACCGAAAATCTGCTTGGCGAAGGGCGCGTACTTGGGCTCCAGATAGTAGGTCACCGGCTTGTCGCGCCACTTGTCCTCGTACACCTTAAAGTCGCCCACGGCCATCATGAACAGGTAGGGCGCGTGGGGCAATTCCATCTTCCAGGTGTCGGTGCGCAAGCCGGCCCCGGCGGGAGTGGAGCCCGTCATGCGCCCATTGCTGAGCGTGACGTACTTGGCGGGCACGGTCATGCTGATTTCGGAAGTCGTCTTCTGGTTGGGCCGGTCGATGGTCGGAAACCAGCAGGAGGAGCCCTCCGTCTCGCCCTGGGTCCAGATCTGCACGGGCTTGCCTTTCACGGCGCTGTCGGGGTTGATGAAATACAGGCCCTTGGCGTCGGTAATGGCCGCGCTGCCTTTCACCTTGAGCTCGTCGGGCTTGGCCGTGTACTCGATGTAGACCGTGTAGGGCGTGCCCACCGGCATCGTCCGGCCCAGGTTGATGCGTAGGTTGTTTTGGTCGGCGTAGTCGTACTTGAGCGGGGTCTGGGTCGTGCCTTCCACCAAAGCCACAGTCTTGATGTCGAAGCCCTTGGCGTCGAGGCGCAGGGAATCGGTGGCGTAGGCATAAGGCTTGAGCGTCAGCCAGGCTTTGCCGTTGAGGTGGCGCTTGGCGTAGTCGAAGCCGACATCCAGCTTGGTGTGCACCAGCGCGTTGATTTTGGTGTCGGTGGCGCGGTAGGGGAGTTCGGGCTCGGCGGCCGTCAGGCGGGGCGCTTGTTGGGCCCAGCTGGCCGTAGCGGCCAATAAGCTGACGCTCAGGATCAGGGTTTTCTTCACGGGAGGCAGGGAAAGGGGAGAGTGTGGTTCCAGCGTGAAAGTAACCGTTCCGTCTGCATAGGCTGCAAGCCGCTTAAGTTTTTACCCCGCTTTTACTTTCCGATCCTGCGCAAAATGTAACGGGTACCTGTGCTGTTCGTCAATACCAATTCGGGCAAGCCAGAATTCTTGCCCACCCTGGTTGCAGCGGTATACTGCCCTGCCGATAAATAAGGCGACCGGCCAGTTGCTTGGGGAAAGGGACGAATACTGAGTGTGTTGCCCCGGACGTTCCAGAGGCAATCAACCTGCGGCATTTCGTTGGTGCCCGAGCCTTTTATGGTAATCGTTGAATCTGTATGAAAGTCCAACTCCGGGCAGACATTACATAGCACGCCGGTCTGACTTTCAGAAACAGTATTCTTAGAAACGCGCTTCTTTTCTATGTATTCCGTGGACCCGGCAAACCATTTGCCGACCAAGCTATCCAACGGAAAATAGGCCGGAGGTGTATCCTGGCTGGTAGCATTTTGAGCCGAGCTAGTATGCGCTGCTAGTAAGACCGCGACCAGAGTAATTTGCAGCTGGAGTTTCATAGCGCAACGCTATAGATAAAAAGCCGGAATCCGAGCAACGAAACACGCGAGATGTCTCGCTTTGCTCGACATGACCTTATTTGGATGTAAGGTCGTTACCCCAATCCGCACTGCTTTTTATACAGGCCCGGCGTGATACCCTCGTACTTTTTAAAGATAGTCTGGAAGTAGGCCGTGTTGTTAAAGCCAGCCCGGAAGCACACATCGGCCACCGTCGTCACCGGGTTGCGCAAGAGGCGCTTGGCTTCCGCAATTCGCTCCTGGATGATGTACTCGACTGGCGTAAGGCCGAATTCGCGCTTGAAGAGGCGGAAAAACGTGGCCTTGCTCATGCAGGCCAGTTCGCTGAGCTTGTCTACGGTAATCTGCTCCGTAAAATGGCGCTTGATGTACTGCACCACCTGGGCAAAGCGGTGGGAGGTCAGATGCTGGGCGTAGTTCTGGAAAATCAGCTGGCGGGCATTGGTTTGCATCAGCCGGATCAGCAGCTCCTGCAGCGTGAAGCCGGCCAGCACGTCCTTGGCCGCGTGGGTTTCCTGCGACAAATGCACGAGCCGTTCCAGGGTGCCAGTCAGCTCGGGCGTGTTGGTCAGGTGGGCGTTGTTATGGGCGTCGAGGTGCCAGGGCGCGTGGTCTTCGGCCAGCGGGAACCGCTCGTTGAGCAAATCTACGGTGTTGCGAATCGTGTCGGCGGGAATGGCCACGGCCAGGCACTGGGTGGGGTTGTCGAGGGTGGCTTCGGGAAAGTCGATTTCCATGATTTGCTGCTCGCCCACAATTACCGACTCGCCCGGCAGGTAGTCAAAGGCGGCCTGCCCGCTCAGGTGCATCACTTTTTTGCCCCGCAGCATCGTCGTCAGCACCAGGCTGCCCATGCTCAGCGGCACGCGCCGGGCCTTCTGGTGGGTTTCGAAGATGTTGAGCTCAAAGGCGTCGAGCGAGTATACCGTGCGGTTTTCGACCAGCGTGGTCAGGTCGTCCTGGGCATGTAAAGCGGGCAGCAGGTGTGGATTCATGGCAACAGGCGGGAAGTGGCAGAAAGGGCATAAGGCAACTTGCGATTATCCCCGAGCTAGTTGAGAGAATACTACATATTTTCTGGCAATTTCAGAAGCTACCTTGTGAGTAAGTCATCACTCATAAACACCCACCGCATGGAAACGTTAGAAAAACCCATCACCCTCGTCGACCGTCCCCAGTTCAAATCGCACTACGACAATTTTATCGGTGGCAAATGGGTGGCGCCGGTGAAGGGGCAGTACTTCGAAAATCCGTCGCCCATTGATGGCAAAGCCTTCTGTAAAGTGGCCCGCTCCTCGAAGGAAGATATTGAACTGGCCCTGGATGCGGCCCACGAGGCGTTCAAAACCTGGGGTAAAACCTCGGCCACCGAGCGCAGCAACATTCTGAACAAGATTGCCAACCGCATCGAGGAAAACCTGCCTTTCCTGGCTGCCGTCGAGACGGTGGAAAACGGCAAGGCCATCCGCGAAACCACCTACGCCGACCTGCCCCTGGTTATCGACCATTTCCGCTACTTCGCCAGCGTTATCCGGGCCGAGGAAGGCAACGTGACCGAGCTCAACAGCACCACCGTGTCGATGAATATTCAGGAGCCCCTGGGCGTGGTCGGGCAGATTATCCCCTGGAACTTCCCGCTGCTGATGGCCACTTGGAAGCTGGCCCCGGCTTTGGCCGCCGGCTGCACCGTGGTAATGAAGCCCGCCGAGCAGACGCCCGCCTCGATTATGGTGCTCATGGAGCTGCTCCAGGATTTGCTACCCGCCGGCGTGGTCAACGTGGTGAATGGCTTCGGGCTGGAAGCCGGCAAGCCCCTGGCCTCGTCGCCCCGCATTCAGAAGGCCTCCTTCACCGGCGAAACCACTACTGGCCGCCTGATTATGCAGTACGCGGCCGAAAACCTGATTCCGGTGACCATGGAGCTGGGCGGCAAGTCGCCGAACGTATTCTTCAAATCGGTGCTGGATGCCGATGACGACTTCCTGGACAAGGCCATTGAAGGCGCCGTCATGTTTGCCCTGAACCAGGGCGAAATCTGCACCTGCCCCTCCCGCATGCTGGTGCACGAAGACATCTACGATGAGTTTATGGAGCGCGTCCTGGCCCGGGTGAAGGCCATTAAACTGGGCAACCCGCTGGATATGGAAACCATGATGGGCGCCCAGGCCAGCAACGACCAGTTCGAGAAAATCCTGAGCTACCTCGAAATCGGGAAGGCCGAAGGGGCCGAGGTGCTCTGCGGCGGCGACGCCTACCACCAGGAAGACGGGGCCCTGGCTGAGGGCTACTACATTCAGCCCACCGTGTTCCGGGGCCACAACAAGATGCGCATCTTCCAGGAGGAAATCTTCGGCCCGGTGGTGTCCGTGACGACCTTCAAGACGGTGGAAGAGGCCATTGAAATTTCCAACGACACGCTCTACGGCCTCGGCGCCGGCGTCTGGACCCGCGACGCGCACGAGCTCTACACCGTGCCCCGCGCCATTCAGGCCGGCCGCGTGTGGGTCAACTGCTACCACGACTACCCCGCCGGCGCGCCTTTCGGCGGCTATAAGGCCTCGGGTTTCGGCCGCGAAAACCACAAGATGATGCTGGCCCACTACCGGCAGAACAAGAACATGCTCATCAGCTACAGCCAGAAGCCGCTGGGTTTCTTTTAGGCTGCTGAGTGTAAGTAAGGCGTAACAAACTGAACGTCATGCTGAGCTGGTCGAAGCATCTCTGCCGCCAAAGTAATTTGATTACTACTGCGGTAGAGATGCTTCGACCAGCTCAGCATGACGTTCTAATGTTTCAAAAACCAATTTCCATGGCAAACTCCCCAACCGCCCGCGTCCTGGTAACACCCGCCGCCGAAGCCACCATCGACCTGCTGCGCGACGAGCACGGTCCACTGATGTTTCACCAGAGTGGGGGCTGCTGCGACGGTTCCTCGCCGATGTGCTTTGCTAAGGGCGAGTTTCGGGTGGGAACCAACGACGTGTGGCTGGGCCAGATTCACGGCTGCGACTTTTTCATGAGTGCCGCCCAGTTTGAGTACTGGAAACACACCCAGCTCACGGTGGACGTGGTAAAGGGCCGCGGCGCCAGCTTCTCGCTGGAAATTCCGCTCGGCGTCCGGTTCCTGATTCGCTCCCGGCTGTTTACCCAGGACGAAGAGCAAAACATGGCCCCGGTCTACGACGGCGAGGAGTACCTGACCCGGCCCGCGGCGGCTTAGAAGTAGATTTAGCACAACCAAAAAAGCCCCGGCAGCTGCTGCCGGGGCTTTTTTGGTTGTGCTAGGACCGTCAGGTCGAATAGAGCGAGACATCTGGCCCGCAGTGGTAATCCAGTTTGCCTGCAGGGTTCCTCGCCGGGCTCGGAACGACAGTCCAACCGATTTTTCTACTTCACCCGCACGGGCAGGCCTTCCAGTTGGGCGTAGCTGAGTTTCCAGGCGCCTTTGGGGTTCTTTTTCCAGAGCAGCACGAAGTTGCCTTCGCCCACGCCCATGGGAGTGCCCGGCGTGGTCGGAATGACGTCGACCTGGTAGGTGCCGCCTTCGTAGGCCGTTTGAGCGTCGGTGCCGGAGGAGGCTACGTTGAGGCGCAGGTTGGAAATAGTGCCCATCGTTTCGCGCACCCAGCGGTTCGACACTTCCGACTTACCCTGGAAGTGGGATTCGCCCTGCAGAAAGTGCACGTCGTCGGCAAACAGGGTGTCGAGCTGGATGGCGTTTTTGCTGTTCCAGGCGCTGATAAACTGTTGGTCGAGCGTTTGGGCCGTCACGGCAGTGGCCGGCGTTTCGGCCGTTTTGGTGCAGGAGGAAGCCAGAACTACCGTCAAGGGCATCATCCAAAGAAGGGACTTCATACAGTCTAGGGGTTTGATGGGGGATGGAAACAATTTCGCCGACTCCGGCACGGGGCTGGAGTCGGCGAAACTAAGCAAAGTCCGGACTTACCAGCTCTTGCGACGAACTTCCGAGGTCGAGTAGGGCGTGTTACGGTCGCCGTACGACTCGTTCGGCAGGTAACCAGCGGCTACCGGGCCGTTAGCAGCAGTCAGCATCATGGGCGTGTTGGCGGCGAAGCCATTGGCCATTACGGGATACTGTTGCTGTTGTTTCTGAGTCTGGGCGGCCAGATCGGCTTTACGTTCGGCGGCGGCTACGCGGCGGGCCAGCGCGGCGCGCTCGGCACGGGCTTCGGCGGCGCGGTTGGCTGCTACCTGACGGGCGGCAGCTTCCGCGGCGGCCTTCTTACGCTTGTTGTCGGTGTGCTTGCCGATGGCATAACCTACGCCAGCCCCGGCTACCCCGCCTACTACGCCACCCACGGCGCGGTTGCGCTTGTTGATGATAGCACCGGCAGCGGCCCCGCCGATACCACCAATGACGGCACCTTTAGCCTGGGGGCTCCACTTACCATTTTGGGCCTGGGCCATGTTGCTATACACAGCGGTAAAGAACATTACCAGGGCGAGAATCAAACTGACCTTTTTCATGACTTAAGTTCTTTAAGATTTCAGAACACTTCTTCAGTTGTGAGAAGGTGTTTTGCAAGCACCGTGCCAGTACGGAAGCCGCCCCGGCCCAGTGCCAAAACCTATACGACGGAAAAGCTCGCCAGGATTTGCTGCCTCGGCCCAGCCGAAAAGCCCCATTTAGGGCTATTTTACCAGCCAGCCGTTGGCATCGAGCCAGTTTTGGAGCCGGTCGGTCCAGTTGTCTTTGGTGGTCTTATTGTTCATGCCAAAGCCGTGGCCGCCCTTGGGATACAGGTGCATTTCCACGGGTACCCCAGCCCGCAAACAGGCCTCGTAGAAGCGCAGGCTGTTCTGCACTTTCACCGTTTTATCGTCGGCGGCATGCACCAGAAAGGTCGGGGGCGTTTGGCTGGTGACCTGCTGCTCGTTAGAATACAGCCGGATCTGGTCGGCCGTGGGCGCGTCGCCGAGCAAGCTCTTGCGGGAGCCGGCGTGGGCCAGACTATCCGTGAAGCTGATGACCGGGTAGAGCAGGATCTGAAAGTCGGGGCGGGCTGAGGTGGCGCTAACGGTACCTGCTATGTTACCCGGGACAACCCGGCGTGCTGCATTACCGGCCGTAGCCGCCAGGTGGCCCCCCGCCGAAAAGCCCATAATGCCCACCCGGTTGGGGTTGATGCCGTACTCAGCGGCCCGCTGCCGCACCAGGCGCAGGGCCTGCTGGGCGTCCAGGAGCGGGGCCGTGGTTTTGTCGACCTGGCTCTGGTCGTTGGGCAGGCGGTACTTGAGCACGAAGGCCGTAACGCCCATGTCGTTGAGGCGCTTGGCTACGTCGGTACCCTCGTGGTCCATTGAGAGGCGCACGTAGCCGCCGCCGGGGCAGATAATGACGGCCGTACCGTTGGCTTTTTCCTTCGGGGCCCGGAACACCTGCAGCGTGGGCTGCACCACGTTGGACACCCGCACTCCGCCGTTGGCCAGCGTGATGGTGCTTTCCTGCAGGTTGGTGGCAATGGAGTTGGGAATGGTGCCCGAATAGAGCGAGACAATGCTTTGGGCAGACATAGCGTGGGCGAAAAAACCGAGCAGGGCGGTCAAAACAAACGCTTTCATAGGCAGAGCGAGAGGTGAAAGCCGAAAGTACAAGATGCAACGGGTATTGCTAGGCGGTAACGAGGCCAGTAGCGGCCTTTTTCAGGGTGGCCGAGCTGCTCCACTCGCGCAGGCGGCTTTGTACAGCCGGCGGCACCGGCTGGCGGGTGCGGCCCTGCAGGTCGGCGTAGGCTTCGATGAGCTTGCGGGTGTTGCGCAGGGGCGCGGCGGGCAGGAGCGGCAGCAGCGCGTTCAGCAGCTGGCGCAGGGCATCGTCGGTGAGCGGGTCGATGGCGCGGGCCTGGGCCAGCCCGTCGGTGAGGCGCTGCAGGGGAGCAAACTCCGTAGCCAGGATTTTGCCCAGGGCCGCACCCAGGTCGGTGGGCTGCAGGCGGCCCGTGGCAATGGCCGAGAGCAGCACTTCCAAAGCCAGGGCGCGGCATACCGGTGCATAATGCACCAGGCCCATAGCCAGCAGGACGGAGGTACTCTCATCGAAGGCCGGGCCGGGCACCAGCAGGGAGGTAAGAAACTGCTGCACCGCGTCGCGGCCTTCCGAGCCCTGGCTGTCGGTACGGCAGGCTATGCGTAGCAAGTGCCAGTGCAGCGGGGCGGGGTTGTTGGGCAGCAAGCTGAGCAGAAAGCCCAGGTCGGCGTTTACCGACCATAGATAGTACTGATTAGTGTACGGCAGACCGGCGTGCAAAGCATACAGCAGCAGCGGCGAAGCGGCTCGTTTGCCGGGCGGCTGGGTAATGACGCTCAACTCTTGCCACACGGTGGTGACTTCCGGCTTTTCCTTGTTCCAGCTTTGCTTGTAGGTATTGGATTTTCGCTCAAACTGCCACGTCGGGTGCCAAGGCTCCGCCACGCCGGGGCCGGCGGCGAGCGGCTCCAGCTCCGGGAAAACCGCCGTGGGGCGGCGGGTGCGGGCTGCCACGGCCCATAGCCAGGGCAGGGCTTCAGCCAGGGGCAGCACACTGGCCTCGGGCTGAGCCTGCCGGAACGGGTTGAGCTGCCCGAACTTTTTGGCGACGGTTTGCACTACCGAGGCCAGCTCCCGGGCCGCGGGCGTCAGCAGAGGCAGGGCTTGCTCCACGTCGGCGGGGGCCAGCAGCCAGCCCAGCAGGGCCCGCAGCTCGGCGTGCTGAAGCTGGGGCAGCTGCTGCCGGGCCTCGGCCGCGTCGGCATCGGCCCGGAAGGCCGTCCGGGCCAGGGCCAGGGCTAGGTCGGCGGCCTGGGGCAAGTGGCCGGCGGCCTGGTAGGCCAGCAGCTTCTGCACCAAGACGGAGGGCGCCACCCAGTAGGGGGCGTGGCTGGGCGTGCTCAGCAGGGGCAGCGTTTCGGCGCCGGCCTGCAGCTGCTGCTCGACGGCCGCCAGCCGCTGCTGCTCCACCCGCAGCAGCGGGTCGGGGTTGCTGTACTTCTGGTCGTGGACGCCCACCTGCCGCACTTTAAGCTCGGGAAAGCCCTGAAACCAGCTGATGAGCAAGGCCGCCAGCAGCTCCCGCCGCCCGTTGCGGCCCTCGGCAAACCGGGTTTCGCGCAGAATGATGGCAGCTTCAGCCTCGGTTTTGCCTTTCAGCTCCCAGGGCAACACCTGCAGCAGGTAGGGCCGCAGCTGCTGGGCGTAGCCCTCCGGGTACTGCCCCCGCAGGCGCAGCAGGCCGTCGAGCCACCGCTCCACGGCTGCCGGCTCGTTTTGCTGGACCACCTGCCCGGTCAGAAACAGCAGCTCGTGCCAGTCGGCCACTGGGGCCAGGGCCGTGGCCGGGGAAATATCCGGCCCAAAGTCCGTTACTGGGGCATAAACCGCCGCTTCCGCCGAGGCCGGGTCGGTGGAGGGAGTGGCCCCCAGCCAGCTGCCCAGCGTGGTGCGGGCGGCGGCCGTGAGCAGGTCGGTGTAGAGACTGATGGTAGCCGTTAGCTCGGCGGCTTCGTCGGCCCTGAGCACGGGCTTTTTAGCGCCCAGCAGGCCGGCCAGCAGCTTGGCGGCCCGTTCCTGCACGCCGGCATCGGCATTGGTCAGGGCCGAGACGGTAAGGCGGGCCACGGTGGGCGCCAGGTTGGGCTGCCGCTTCACGAGCTTTTCGAAAGCGCCCAGCAGGCTGCGCAAGGCCGTTTTCAGATCCTGCCGGGTGAGCAGGCCCTCGGCGTAGAGCAGCAGCGGGGCCGGCTCGAAGCCCGGTTCGGTCCACAGATCCTTGAGCTGGTCGAGGGCGAAGTTGACGACCAGAGGCAGGGGGTGGGAAAGCAGCTCTACTAACTCGTTTTGCCGCTCCAGCCGTTCGGCCGTCGTGGGCTGCAGGGCCAGAAACAGGTTTTTAAACCACGTCAGCAAGGGCCGGCGGAAGTCGCGGCGCAAGGCCAGCAGGCAGCGGCCCAGCAGGTCGGCCCGGTCCAGGTGGCCCGACTTGACCAACTGCTCCAGCAAGGTCAGCCAGTTTACTTCCCGCCGGTCCTTGTCGGTAAAGGTGCTGGCCGAATCTACCATCGTGTCGAAGTCGAAGAGCAGGGGCAGGTCCCGGCTCAGCAGCACCGGGTCGGCCTGCAAAAAGGCCAGGATCTGCTGGTCGTAGCCGTGAATGTTGCCGCTCTTGACGGCGTTGCGCTGCCAGTTGTAGCGCACCAGCAGGTGGGCCAGCGACTGGGCAAACAGCCACGGGTCGTAGTCCACCAGGCCCTCGTCGGCCAGGCTGCGCAGTTGGTCGTAGCTCAGCACCTGCCAGGGGTTGCTGCGGGTAATGCGCTGCAGCCACTCGGTCAGCCAGGCGGGGCGGGCGTGGCGCAGCACGGTCAGAAACAGGTCCTGGTGCCCTTCGCTGTGCTTGGGGTGCTGATTGTGCAGGAAGTTCCAGGGAATATCGAAGCTGCGGCCCAGGGCCTCTTTGCGCGAGTAGGTGGCCAGGCCGGCCAGAAACAGCTGGGCACCCCGGTCGTGGGGAAACCGGTCCTGCCGGCGCCAGTCGTTCATTTCGCGCTGCAGCTCCTTGGTTTTCTGGCGCACGACCAGCACGTCCTTCTTATCGAGCTGCACCAGAAAATCGACCAGCTCGCGCAGGCTGCGGTGACGGGCCAGGTGCTCAAAGGCTTCGACCGGGGCAAAGTGGGACATATTCATACACGCAATGTTAGAAGCAGAATAACTATTGACTGAATTATTGACGGCTTAGGCGAAGCGCATCTGGGCGGCCAAAATGTGCTTGCAGGGGCCGCGCTGGCCCTGCAGGCCGCTAAACCAGGGGCAGGTGCAGCGGGCCGGCTCACTGCCGCCCACCAGCACGGTGTGCCACACATCGGTGCCGCGCACCCGGGCTTCGGTGCGGCCCCCGGCCCCCACGCCCACCAGCTGCACGTCGTCGGCGGCATCGAGCAGGGCCCGGGCGTTTTTCAGGCGGGGGTTCAGGCCCAGGATGCGGCCCAGCTTGAAGGGCAGGCGGCGGTAGAAGTGCTGGTTATCGGCTAGGTCGAAGCCCAGCAGGCCCATGGCCGAGAGGCTGGCGCAGAGCCGGTCGACGGTGTTGGGCGCCAGGTCGTTTTCCAGTGCAAACACGCTGGGATTAAACACCTCGTTGCCCCGGAACAGCCGGTTGGCCCCCGCCACCCACTCGGCGGGCAGCTCCTCCATCAGGGTGTCGAGCTGGTTGCCCTCCCCGGAAAAGCCCCGCCACACGTCGGCCGATAGGGCCAGCAGAAACCGCTGCCCGCCGCCCAGCTCCAGCACGAAGGCCGAAGACTGCCCGTCGGGAGTGGCGTACACGCGCAGGGCCTCACAGAGCGGGAGCAGGCCTTCCAGCAGCCGCAGCCGGTGCACGCCGCCCACCCGCACGGCGCCGGCGCTGCCCACCGGCGAAAAGCTGGGCCGGGGGCCGCGCAGCACCAGGAAAAAGTCGGTTTTGGCCGTGCCGGCGGGCAGGCCCTGCACCAGCTGCAGGGCCTGCACCCGGGTCAGGCGCAGCTTTTCCTCCATCAGGGCCAGGTAGGCCTGCACGCTGGTCAGGCCCTTAATCCACCGCTCGGGCAGGGTTACTTTGCGCTCCACCACCTTGCCGGCGGCCCGCTCCAGGGTTACTTCCTTGTCGCCGACGGAGAGGATAACCGGCTCGGTGCGGGCAATGCGGGCCAGGGCGTTGACCATGGGCTCGTTGAAGTCGACGTTGGTGGTGCCGCTGCTCAAGAACTCGCCGTCGAGGGCTTCGGAGTTCAAGTCGAGGCGGGCGTAGACGCCGTTGCACGACGAGAAGGCCTCGAAGCGCAGCTGCCCGGCCCCGGCCGTCACGATGGGGTCGCGCAGGGCGGCACTCTGGGGCACGAAGCGCGAGGCCACCACTTTTGCTAAGGTGCTTAGGCCCCGGGCCGCCAGCCAGGAGTCGCGCAGGCGGCCCCAGAAAAAGCAGGCCGAGCCGGTAGCCGTGGCGGCCTGCTCCTCGGCAAAGGCGGACAAGAGTAAGGAATTGCCCTCCGGACGGGCTTCCAGGGCGGAAGGGCGGGCATAGGCATACGCAAAGTCAGACATGGCAAAGGCGTTAGATTAGGACTCTAAGGTAAGCGTTGGGGTTTACATTTACTAACTTTTTTAGTATATACTGGAGTGTGACCGACTAAGTTTTGCTAGTTAGGTTAGTTGAGCGGGGCGGGCTAACCGGAGTAGTCACATCGGCCTGCGCCTGGGCCGTAGCGTGGGCTGCGGGGGCCGCCAGATAAGGAGAGACGGAGCGCATAAGGGTATGTGCGCTACTTCGGCGCGTCAGGCCGACCCCAGGCCGACAGCTCGCTGGCAATGGGAATCAGCTGGCATTGCAACGAGGCCACGCGAGACGTCTCCCGCTGGTCGACAGGACGGCTTGAAGGCTGGGCAGGGGCAAGGTCGCCGCTGGGATGGGCCGGCGGGCCGGGCCGGCGCTGCAAAACAGGTCATGCACGGGGAGGTTATGGGCAAACCGAAATTTATATAGCAAGAACTGAATAATGGTTCTTAATACGGACACGATTCCGTATTGGCCGACCGCAAAACCCGTATTTGCCAGGTATTAGCCCGCTGCAATGTCCCGTAGAAAAGGTCCAGCCCCGGTGGTTCGGGAACCTCACTCCACTACCAAAACCATTTCACCACTATGTTTTATCACGATAGAGAACTCCAGTACAAAGTCCGGGTCGAGAAGCCCAACCCCACCTTTGCGCGCATGCTGCAGCAGGCCATCGGCGGCATCGAGGGCGAAATCCGGGTGTGTCTGCAATACCTGTTTCAGGCCTGGGGCACCCGGGGCCCGGTGAAGTACCGCGACATGCTGCTCGAAACCGGCACCGAGGAAATGGCCCACATTGAGATGCTGGCCACGGCCGTGGCCCTCAACCTGGAAGGAGCCCCCACCAGCCTCAAGGATGAAATGGCCAAGGACAAGATGATCGGGGCCGTGCTCGGCGGCATGGACCCGCGCCACTTCCTCTCCGCGGGCCTGGCCGCCATGGCCGTCGACTCCAACGGGGTGCCGTTTAACGGCTCCTGGGTGGTGGGCAGCGGCAACACGGCCGCCGATATGTACGCCAACGTCATGGCCGAAAGCACCGGCCGGGTCCTGGCCACCCGCCTCTGGGAAATGACCGACGACCCGGGCATGAAGGACATGCTGAGCTTCCTCATTGCCCGCGACACAATGCACCAGAACCAGTGGCTGGCCGTCATCGAGGAGCTGGGCGGCGTGCAGGGCGTGCACCCGATTCCCAACTCCTTCCCCCAGGCCAAGGAGGTGCAGGACTTCAACTACGCCTTCGTGAGCACCTACATCAACAGCGGCGACGGCAACACGCCGGCCGGCCGCTGGACCCAGGGCCAGTCCATCGACGGCAAGGGCGAGTTCCACGTGGTGAAGGCCCAGCCCCTGGGCGGGGAGCCCAAGCTGGCCCCACCCGTGCCCGAGGGCCACGCCCAAACCGAGCAGATGACCCTGACCGACACCATCATCGGCAACATCAAGGACACGCTCAGCTAAGCCCCGCTTGCGGCATTGAAAAGCCCCACCGACTACGTGTCGGCGGGGCTTTTTTAGGTTCCAACGGGTGGCGTGCCCCCGGCGTGCCCCGCCTGCCTTCCGTAATCGGCCAGGCGGGGCGCGTTGGAGAAGTAACCAAGCTCCGGCACCAGTGCCTGAAGGGGTAAGAAGGCCCGGAACACCTTCGGCACCGGTGCCGGGCTTCTGTTAGGCACCTGGCCGATAGGCGGCACCGGTGCCGGACGTATACCGGGCTTCCTGCAGAGCTCCGGCACCGCTGCCGAAGGTGTTCCCACTATTCGGCAGACAGCTGGCACCGGTGCCGGAGCCTTCCCGGATACCCGGTAGGCTCCGGGCACCGGTGCCGGACTTACTCGGCTGGGTTAGTAGGGGGTGGTGTTTTTTTGCGGCCCGCCGTCCGCTGAGTATTACGCTTCGGCAGCAGCGCATAGTTGAAGTACGTGGAGGCCTTAGCTGGCTCGCGGCGGTGCACGTAGAGGGCAGTGCAGTGCACGTCCCAGAGGGCATCGGCCAGTGCCAGCGCGTCGGGGCCCAGGTCCGAGATGGTGTCTTGCACGGCCTTTTGACCCCGGTTTTTGACGGTAGTGGCCTCCGTGTAAACCGCCAACAGGGCCTTGGTTTGGGCACCGGCAGTTTGCAAGGCCGCGTCGGAGTGCTCTTCCAGCTGCTGCACGTAGGCGGCAAAGCGGGTGAGGCGCTTGGTTTTGGCGGCCCCGGTAAGGCCGATGAGCTTGTCGGGATAAAACAGGACCTCCTCGGCGGGGTGTTCGAGAAAGCGGGGCTGGAGCAGCCTGATATTGTTGATCTGCACCAGCTTTTTGAGGTCCTCGAAGGCCTCGTTCTCCGTTTGGGTGCCGCGCTGGCGCTGCCCGCTGCCCGTGGTGCGCCCGCGCAGGCCCAGGCGAAACTGGTCGAGGGCGGCTTGCAGGGCCGGGCGCTCGTCGCGCAGGAGCTTAGCTACCGAGGCGGGCTTGAGGGCCTCCAGGGTAAAGTCGGCAAAGGCCGCGAACGTGTCGCGGGAGGCGCGCAGGCGCCGGAAATGGTTGTCGTACCGTTCGTCGTACATAACGGGGGTAGGGGAAGAAGGTAAAGGATAAGACAAGTGGCCGGAGCGGGGATAAGCGCGGTGTGTAACGGGGCCCGGGCCAGGCGGATAGGGTAGCGGTAAGTAGTTGAAAGGTTAGCAGAAAAACGGAATAGTGCAATAGGGTAGGTGCGTTGGAGAGAAAGTATTTTCGCCGGAACTTTACGGGGTTAACCTCGCGCGTATCTGACCCTATTGCATGCAACACATCTTCTCTCGGCTGGTTGGCCTTAGCTTGCTGCCGGCGCTGACTTTTGCCCAAGCGCCCACGCTGGTTACCCGCCTGCCCGCGGCCAATGCCCCGGCCGCCCCGCGCCAGGACGGCGTGACGCTCACCTTTTCCGAAGCCATGAGCGCCCAGACGGCCGCCCCCGATGCCGTGCGCGTGGTAAGCCAGTGGCGCGGCCTGCTGCCAGGCACCTACCAGGGCGGCGGCACCAGTACCATCCGCTTCGTGCCCGACCGGTACTTCCTGCCGGGCGAACCCCTGAGCGTAGGCGTGACCAGCCAGGCCCGCAGCCAGGCCAATGGTACGGCCGTGGTGCCCAGCCAGTACCAGTTTACGGCCCAGGCCCCCACCGGCACGGCCCGCTTTGCCGCCGAATTTGAATCTGTCGGGGTGGGCTCCAACCCGCGCGCGGTGGCCACGGGTGATTTTAATGGTGATGGGCGGGTCGATTTGGCCGTGGCCAACCAAGGCAGCAATACGGTGAGCATCCGCTTGGGCACGGCTAGCGGCACCTTCACCAACGCTGCCGATGTGGCCACGGGCAGTGCTCCTCAGAGCGTGGCCGTAGCCGATTTTAACGCTGACGGTAAACTGGATCTGGTTACGGTTAACAACGGAAGTCACAACACCAGTATCCGCCTGGGGGTAGGCAACGGCACTTTCACCTCGGCTCCCGATGTGGCCGTGGGCAATTTCCCGAGCAGCGTGGCCGTGGGCGACTTCAACGGGGATGCCAAACCGGACCTGGCCGTGACCAACCCACCGAACAATACGGTGAGCATTCGGCTGGGCGCAGGCAATGGCACCTTCACCAGTGCCGCCGATGTGACCGTGGGTGCCAGCTCCAACAGCGTGGTGGTGGCCGACTTCAACGCTGACGGCAAGACGGACCTCGCCGTGCTTAATCAAAACGACCTCCTGAATATTCGGCTGGGCAGGGGTAACGGCACGTTCACCAATGCTGCCGACGTGGCCACGGGCACGCTCACCTACAGCGTAGCAGTAGGCGACTTCAACGGGGATGCCAAACCGGACTTGGCGGTAGCCAACTACAATAGCAACAACGTCCTCATCCGGCTGGGCATGGGCAACGGTACCTTCACCAGCGCCGCCAGTGTAACCGTGGGCACGAATCCGCAGAGTGTAGCCGTGGGTGACTTTAACGCCGACGGCAAGACCGACCTGATGACGGCCAACTACGGCGCCGCTACCGCCTCGGTGCGCCTGGGGGCGGGCAACGGCACCTTCACCGGCACCAATGAAGTAGTAGTGGGCTCTTTTCCCTACGCCATAGCCGTGAGCGACTTGAATGGGGACAGCAAAACTGACTTCGCCGTAACCACTCTCGGCAGTATGTCGGTCAGCATTCGTTTGGGCGCTGGTACGGGCGCTTTTAACGGCACTACTGATGTGGCCGTGGGCACGAATCCGAGAGGCGTAGCGGTGGGCGACTTCAACGCCGACGGCAAACCGGATGTGGCCACGCCTAACTCCGGCAGCAATACCGTCAGCATCCGCCTGGGCACGGGTAACGGCACTTTCACGTCGGCTGCCGATGTGGCCGTGGGCTCTTTTCCAAGCAGTGCAGCAGTAGGCGACTTCAACGGGGATGCCAAATTGGACCTGGCCGTGGCCAACCAAAGCAGCAACACGGTGAGCATCCGCTTGGGTACGGGCACGGGTACCTTTACTAACGCCGCCGATGTCGCCGGGAGCGGCAACCCAAGCTACGTTGCGCTGGGCGACTTCAACGCCGACGGCAACTTAGACATAGCCGTGGCCAACTACGCTAACAGTGTCTTGAGTATTCGCTTGGGCACGGGCTCGGGCACCTTCACCAGCGCCGCCGATGTCGCCGTTTACCCTACCCCTTCCGGCGTAGCGGTGGGCGACTTCAACACCGACGGCAAACTTGATCTGGCAGTGGCTAATGTGAGCACCAACTTGGTGAACATCCGTCTAGGCGTCGGCAACGGCACGTTTACCACCGGTACCGATGTAGTGGTGAATGGTGGTTCCGACGGCGTAGCCACCGGCGACCTGAACGGCGACGGTAAACTGGACCTGGCAGTGGTCAAATCCAGCAGTAACTCGGTCCGGATCCTGCTCGGTACCGGCTCAGGTACCTTTAGCAGCGTTACCGACTTGTCTGCCGGCAGCAATCCCAGGAGCGTGGCCTTGGGCGACCTGAACGCCGATGGCAAACTGGATTTGGCGGTGGTGGGTAGTGCCAATAACCTCTCGGTGCTCCTGGGCACGGGTACCGGCGCCTTCACCAGCGCTGGCGACGTAACTGTGGGCATCGGCCCTATTAGCGTGGCCTTGAGCGACTTTGATGGTGACGGTCGAACGGATGTTGCCACGGCCAACGCCAACGGCAGTACACTGAGTGTCCGCCTGGGTACGGGCACGGGCACCTTCACCACTGCCCCCACCAATGTATCCATAGGCAGCAGCCCTAAACAAGCTGTCTTTGGCGACCTGAATGCTGATGGCAAACTGGATATGGCCGTAGCCAATAGCAGCTCCAGCACGGTGAGCATCCGCCTGGGGGTGGGCAACGGCACCTTTACTAGTGCCGCCGACGTGTTTGTGGGCAGCACCCCCATTGGCGTAGCTCTGGCCGACCTGAATGCTGACGGCAAGCTAGATCTGATTGTCGCCAACTCTGGTTCTAATAACCTATCAGTGCGCCTGGGCGTGGGCAACGGCACTTTTACCAACGCGGCCGACGTGGCTATGGGCACCAATCCACAGAGCGTGGCCGTGGGTGATTTCAATGCCGACGGCAAAGCCGACCTCGTTATAGCTAACTACGGCGCCGCTACCGTCTGGGTGCGCCTGGGGGTGGGCAACGGCACCTTCACTAGCGCCGCCAATGTGTCCGTGGGCACCAATCCGCAAAGCGTAGCCGTGGGCGACTTCAACGCCGACGGTAAAGCCGATTTCGCCGTCGCCAATACGGGCAGCAATACGGTGAGCGTCCGTCTGGGGGTAGGCGATGGCACTTTTACCAATGCCGCTAATATCAGCTCCGGCTCGCTTACCCGTAGCCTCGCGTTAGGCGACTTAAATGCTGACGGTAAGTTGGATATAGTAGTGGCCCGCAGCAGCACTATGAATATTTGGCTAGGTGCAGGCAACGGTACTTTTACCACAACCGCCGACATACCCGCGCCCTCAGGCCCAGTGAACGTTGCCCTGGGTGACTTAAACGCCGACGGTAACGTGGACCTTCTAACCACCACCACCAGTAGCACCGTGGCAATACGTTTGGGCTCGGGCACTGGAGCCGTTACGGGAAGCCTCGAAGTGTCCGTGGGCACCGACCCTTTTAGCGTGGCTGCGGGCGATGTGGACGGCGACGGCGATTTGGACATAATGGCATCAAATAACACGGCCAACTCGGTGAGCATCCGCCTGAACGGGGGCGGTACCACGGGCGCCGCCATCCCGCTGCCAGTACAGCTGACGCAGTTTACGGCCCGCCGTCAGGATGCACAACAGGTGCAGCTGCGCTGGGCCACGGCCTCCGAACTGAGCAGCCGCGGTTTCACCGTAGAGAAAAGCTACGACGGGCACCAATGGCAGCGCCTGGCCTTCGTAGCCGGCCATGGCACCACTACTACCGCCCACGACTATACCTACCTTGATGCCGAAGCCGGCGCGGCCTACTACCGCCTCGTGCAACAGGACCAGGACGGCACCGAAACGCACTCCCCGGTACGCTACGTGTCCGGCGGCCCGGCCCCGGCGCTACAACTCTTCCCCAACCCGGCCACTACCGCCACGGTGCAGCTGCTGGGCGCCGACGTGGCCGCCGAGGTGCAGCTGCTGAGCCTGCAGGGCCAGGTGCTGCGCCGCTTTGCCGCCGGCACCACGCAGCTGGACTTGCCGGGGCTGCCAGCCGGGCTTTACCTGGTGCGCAGTGGTCAGCAGGCCGTCCGCCTCATGGTGCAGTAAGTGCAGCACGTACGGCCACGGTTAAGAAAGTCCGCTGCTTGTTTTACCCAGTTCTGCACAAAAAAAGGGTCAGCTACCGAGCTGACCCTTTTTGCTGGTTACTGCTTGCTGATGCGGACCGTGACGGGCCCGCCGGGGCCGCTGTAGCGCAGCAGGTACTGCCCGCAGCTAAGGCCGGCCACGTTGAGGCGGGTACTCTGGCTGCCGGCGGCGCAATGCACCACGGCCACACGCTGGCCCAGCAGGGAGTAGAGGGCCACTTCGGCCCCGGCGCCGGCCGCCGGGTGCACCACGGTCAGCTGCTCGACGGCCGGGTTGGGGTAAAACTGCAGCACGCTGCTACGGGCGGCCCGGGTGCTGCTGACCACGCCGGCCTCGCCCTTCACCACCACGTGCTTGAGCGTGGCAAAGCGGGTGGCGGTGGTGGTCGAGCCGCAGCTGAAGTACACCCGGAAGCTGAGCGTCTGGCCCGGCTGCAGCGTGACGCCGGTGGCCCCGGCCAGGGCCAGGCGGTAGGGGCTGCTGGCGTTGGTGGTGAGGATAGGGGTGGTAAAGCCCCCGTTGGCCGTGCTCAGCAGCGCGCCACCCGGGCCCCGCCCCCCGCTCACGTCGGCCGAATCAGCCGTGAAGCCCGACTTCGACCAGACCACCGCCAGCTTGGTGTTGCTGGTCGAGCCCGTAACGTAGGCGCTGAGCAACACTGAGTCGAGGCGCGTGGGGCTGCCGGCCGTGCCGCTCACCGTGAACTGCTCGTAGTAAGTGCGGCTCAGGTTGCCGCCGTTGCCACCCACGGCCGCCGTCCAGCCCCCGTCGGCCGAGGGCGCAAAGGCCTGGCCGTAGCGGGTAGAGTAGGGTGGAATAGTGGCCGTAGCCGAGCCGTTGGAAAGCTGAAACTTGCGGAAGGTGGGCACACTGGCTACTATTCGGCTGGAGCGCACGGCCGTGCTGTCCTGGGGGGTGCGCGTGAGGGGCCACCAGAGCAGCGGTACCGACTGCGGTAGCGCGGCGGCCTGGGTGGTGCCCGTCACGGCCACCGCCTGACTGGCCGCGCCGGGGCTGCTGAGAGTAATATTGCCGGCGGAAGTGCCCCCGGTGGTTGCATTCAGCCGCACGCTGATGCTGGTGCTGGCGATGCTGCCGGTAGCGCCCGGGTTGAGCGTCAGCGGGGCGCTGCTGCCCAGCCAGGTGGCGCCGCCGTTGGCCGACACCTCAAAGCCGGCCGGCGGGGCAAGGAGCAGCCCGCTCGTCAGGTTTTCGGCGGCCACCAGGAAGCTTTGCGCGGCCGAGGGCTGCCCGCCGCCCTGCGCAAAAGCCTGTAGCGCGCCGGTGGTGGTAATGGTCGGCGTGCTCGAAATCTGCAGCGTGTCGGTGACGTGGGTAGCCAGGCCGGCTTTGGAAGCCCGCACGTAGTAGAAGTACGACGAGCCGGCGGCCGGCACGGGGTCCGTGGTGCCGAAGTTGATGTTCGTGGCGACGGTCGAGGTGGTGGAGTACAGCGGGGTGTAGGTGCCGCGGCGGGTGCTGCTGCGGAATACCTGGTACTGCACGCCGGCAATGGGCCAGCTCAGGTTCCAGGTGATGGTGGAAGGAGCCGTAGCGGTACCTTTCACGGCCCAGAAGTTCGACACGGCAATGTCGGGGGCTTGGTGGCCGCAGAAGTTGGGCACCACCGCGCAAGGGTCCCAGCTGCCGAGCACGGCCGCGCGGGTGTACAGCGCGGTGTCGGCGTCGGTGAGCTGAATCGACCAGGGCACCCGCTGGCTGACGTTGACCGGGTTGCCGCTGAAGTCCCGGCTTTTGTACTCGGCGTACTGAATAACGCTGGTCACGGTGCCGGCGTCCCACACCTGCCAGCCGACGGGCTTAATGGTGCTGCCCATCGTCGTATTCAGCCACACGACTTTGGTGTGGGACCGGTCGGTGGGCGTCGAGCCGGAGTCGTTTTGCCAGGGGCGGCCCAGGGTGTAGGTCGTCGTGCCCCGGTTGTCGGGAATAAGGCAATTGCGGAACACGAAGCCGTAGGGCAGGCCGGGCTGGGTGTTGGCGGCCGTGATGTAGCCGCCGCTGCCCCCGTCGCGCCGGGTGCGCGGGTAGATGATGCAGTGCTCAAACACGCCCCGGCCGGCCCCGAAGATAAAGTCGACCACGCCGTCGATGTAGCACTCCTTGAAGTAGCTGCGGTTGCCGGCCTGGGAGTTGAGCTGCATCGTGTCCTGCCCACCCAGGAAGCGGCAGTTCTTGAAGGCCACCCGGTCGCCGGTGATGTACATGGCCAGACCCTGCGGGGCGTCGCCGTAGGTATTCTCGAAGGTGATGTTCAGCGCGCTGACGTCGGAGGCGTTGATGATAAAGCTGGACGAGTTGCCGGGAAACGAGGGCGTGTTGGCGTCGTTCCACGACAGGATGGTGCCCGCTACACTTTCGCCGATAAACTGCAGGAAAGGCTTGTTGGCCGGCACCGTCACCTTTTCGCGGTACTTGCCATTCCTGATGAAGATGGTGTAGGGCGTGGTGCGGCCGGTGGGCGCCGCGTTGATGGCCGCCTGCACGGTGGTGAAGCTGCCCGTGCCGTCCTTGGCCACCACGGCGTTGTAGGTTTGGGCGCGGGCACTCAGGCTTAGCAGCAGCAGGCTCAGTACGGCCCAAAAGTGAGCAGCACGGCCCCCGCGGGAGAGGCACAGGGAGGAGAGGTTTGGCATAAGAACGGGGCTTGGCGTTGGGTGGAATCCACCTTAATACTACCCCGATAACGATTCGAACAACCACCAGTCCAGCTCTTTATTCGCGCAATCGTTGCCGGGAACGTTGCCGCTGTTGCCCAACCTGGCCGCCCGGCTTGCGGTGGAGCACTCTAGCGCGTAACGGCCGGCCCTCACTCGCCGGGGCCGGCCGTTGGCAATAGAAGAGAAGTGCACGGCTGCGGACTTCAGCCCAGCTGGTCTAGCCTTGTAATTAAGGGCCCGGCCGGCGTTAGAAACTCCGCTCGTAGCTGATGGCGGGCAGAAAAGGGAAGAGGCTCAGCTGCTTGAGTTGCCGGAGGCCCTCGGGGGTTTGGTCGTAGTAGATATAGTAGGGGTTGTGGCGGCTGTAGGCGTTGTAAGCACCCAGGCGCCAGATTCGCTCCCCGTGTTGCACGGCCTTGGTGAAGGTAGCGCCCACGTCGAGGCGGTGGTAGGCCCGCATCCGGAAGCTGTTCTTGGGGCCGTAGATTTCGGCTTCGCGGTAGTCGTAGCGGTTGGCGGGGATGTAAGACTTGTCCGTGTAGCCGTAGCTAGGGCTAATGACGTTGTAGTTAGCCTGGGCCAGGGTCAGGGCGTTGCCGGTGCCGTACACCCAGGTGGCCGACAGCGTGAGGCGGGCACTCAGGGCGTAGATAACCACGATGGAGGCATCGTGGCGCCGGTCGTACTTATAAGGATACCACTGCTGGTCGTTGAGCTGGTCGAAGCGCCGCTCGTTGCGGGCCAGGGTGTAGCCCACCCAGCCGGTGAGGCGGCCGGTTTTGCGCTGCACCAGCACTTCCAAACCCTGCACCCGCCCTTGCCCGCCCGTTACTACCTTGTCCTGCCAGTCCTGGGAGCTGTTGTAGAACGTGGCCCCTTCCCGGAACTCAATCAGGTGGCGCAGGCGCTTGGCAAAGGCTTCGACGCTAACTTCCAGGCCCCATTGGGGAAGCGTACGGGCCACGCCCAGCGCTACCTGCTGGGCCTGCTGGGGCGCTACCCGGGCCGTGGCGGGCACCCATAAGTCGGTGGGCAGGCCGGCGCCGTTGTTGGAGAGCAGGTGCAAATACTGCTGCATGGCGGCGTAGGAGGCTTTCAGGGCCGTATGCTCGCCCACCAGCCAGGTGGCCAGCACCCGGGGCTGCAGACTGCCAAACGAGCGGCCAGCCACGGTGTAGCGCACGGCCCGCAGGCCCAGATTCGCCGACAGGCGCGCCCCTAGCCGGATTTCGTCCTCGGCGTACCCGCTTAGCTCCAGGGCCGCCACCTGGCTCGAACCGAAGGTGGTATCCTGGGTGGCCGTGGTGGTGCGGGTAGTGAAAAAGTTGACGCCGGGCGTAAAGCCGTGGCGGATAATGCTGGCCCCAAACCGCACCTGGTGCCGGGGGCTGGGGTAGTAGTCGAAATCGGCTTTGAGCTGCGCGTCCTGGACGCCGGAGGTGAACTGGGCCTCACTGTCCTCGGTGCGGGTGCTGCCCGGGGAGTTGTCTTCCAGGTGGTAGTCCTGGCCGTTTTCGTAGCGGAAGCGGGTAAAGGCCGCCGTGGCGTTGCCAAACAGGCGGGGCGTCAGCTCCCGGTTCCAGCGCACCGAGGCCAGGGCGTTGCCGAAGCGCAGGTTGCTGCCGCCCTGGTAGGTGAAGTTGCCCTGGGCGCCGCGCACGGTCTGGGGCTTCTGGGTGATAAAGAGCCGGTCGCCGCCCAAATACAGCGCGGCAAATACCTGGTCACGCGGGGTGAGCTGGTGGCTGACTTTGGCGCTGGCGTCGTAAAAGGAATAGCCCACCACGCTCTTGCCGCCGGAAGAACGGGCGCTGGCCAGCCGCGAAAACAAGTCCAGGTTGCCGCGCCGACCCGAGACGAGAAAGGTCGTCTTGCCCTTGTTCAGCGGGCCTTCCAGGGCGAAGTGCGTGGCCAGTACGCCCACGCCGGCATTGCCGCTCAGCTTTTGCTTGTTGCCTTCTTTCAGGCGCACGTCCAGCACCGACGACAGCCGGCCTCCGTAGCGGGCCGGAAAGCCGCCCTTGATCAGGCGCACGTCGCTAATGGCGTGGGCGTCGAAAACCGACAGAAAGCCGCCGATGTGGCTCACGTAGTAAATCGGCACGTCGTCGAGCAGGGTCAGGTTCTGGTCGGGGGAGCCGCCGCGCACGTACAGCGCCCCGCTGCCTTCCCGACCCGCCTGCACGCCCGGCATGAGCTGAAAAGCCCGCAGCACGTCGGGCTCGCCGAGCAGGGCGGGCAGCTTACGCAGCTGGGCCACCGGAATCTGCAGGGTACTCATTTCCACCCGCCGCTCCAGCGGGGCCTCCGGCGCGGCCAGCACCCGCACTTCGGCCAGCTCGTTGTCGGCCGTCAGGGCAAAGCTCCGAGTGGCCGTTTGGCGGGCGGGCAGCACCACGGTTTGCCGCTGATAGCCCAGGTAGCTGGCCGTGAGGCGCACCGAGTCCTGGCTGGGCAGAGTCAGGGAATAAAAGCCGGCCGCGTTGGTCGTGGTGCCGGTGGTGCCACTGGCTACGAAGACGGCGGCGCCCAGCAGCTTTTCGCCAGTGCGGGCGTCGCGCACGGTGCCGCTGAGGGTAATCCGGCTTTGGGCGGGGCTAAGGCGGGGGGCGCTGAGCAGCAGTAAAATAAGGCCCGCGGCCCGTAGCGGCCCGCGGCGGAGGATACGGCGGTGCTTCATCTTAGCGGGGGAGCAGGCGCATCGTCTGCTGGGAATAGCCTACCACCACCCCGTAGCCGCCGGCCACGTTGGAATACATGGTGCTGGGGTCCCCCAAAAACAGCAGCTGGTTCAGGTTGTAGGTGTCGCCTTTGGTGCCCTGGTTGTACAGGTGGCGGGTCCAGCTTTTGCGGTACTGGTAATAGGCCCGGCTCACCGTGCGCAGTACCAGCAGCGGGTCCCGGGTAGTGGGTGGGCTGGATCCGCCGCCGCTGTGGCCGTGGGTTAAAAACGAGGCCCGCAGCTCGAAAGCCTGCCCGTTGAAGAGCCGGTCCGAAAAAACCAAAGACTGGGGCTCGTACTCCTTGTCGTCTTCGGCCGTCACCGCCGCGTTGCCCCGGACATCGAGCAAGACGCCCTGGTTTTCCTGGTAGCAGCTGAGCTCGTAGAAGTTCGTCTGGGCGGCCGGGTCGGTGAAGCGCACGACGATAGTGCCCAGCAGCTCATTGTTTCGGTCGGTGCCGGTGGGAAAGGAATACCAGGCTTCGTCGATGGGTACCCGGGCCGGTATCGTGTCGGAGGCCTGCACCGGGGGGTAGCCGTCGAGCTCGGCTTGCAGGGTGTAGGCCGTCTGGCTGGTGGGGGCGGTGGGCAAGGAGTACAGGCCCTTGCCCTGGCTGCTCAGCGGCACGGCGACTTGGCCCGGCACCAGCAGGTAGACCTTGGCCCCGGTCAGTACCCGCGCCGACGAGTCGAGCGGGCTCGTCACGCGGCTCACCTGCACCCGAACCACGCTGTCGGGCGTCAGAATGGAATTGACGACCAACTTCTTCGGCGGCTCCGGCAAATCGGCGTCAATCTGGTCGATACAGCCGGCCAGCAGCAGGGCGAGGCTGCCGGTCAGCAGCAGGGCAAAGGGCTTACAAATTATCCACATACATCAGGCTATACTAGCCCTGCCCTAACGCTGAGCGGCATGGCCTAGTGTAGCCCGTAGTAAATTTGGCTGGGCGCAGCTCCGACCAGGCGTCCATAAGCGGCTAGCCGGCCTCGCAGGGGAATTCACGGAAGTGTACTTGCCCAAAATGCCCCGCCGGTCTGACTCCGGCGGGGCATTTTTCTTAGTCGGCGAGGCTTACTCCGTTACCCAGGTTACTTTCTCCTCGATGGGCTTGCGCAGGTTGCGGCCCGGTTGCTGCTGCACGTAGCCCAGGTAGAAGAAACCCAGCAGCTTGTCCTCGGGACCCAGGCCAAAAAAGGGTTTGGCTTCCTCCGCGTACGTAATGCCGCCCGAGCCCCAGTAGCCGCCCACCCCGTGCGCTACGGCCGATAGGTGCAGGTTCTGCACGGCGCAGGCCACGGCCTCCACTTCCTCGATTTCGGGCAGCACGTGGTGGCGCTTCATGCCAATGGCAATGACGTGGGAGGCCAGCAGCGGATTGGCCGCCAGCTTCTGGGCCTTCTTCTCGTCCACAAACTCCCCGGCCTGCTGCCGGTACAGGTTGGCCTGAAACTCGGCCAGTTTGGCCAGCCCAGCCCCTTTAAACACGACGAAGCGCCAGGGTTCGGTGCGCTTGTGGGTGGGGGCCCAGTTGGCGTTTTCCAGCAGCTGCTGCACAATTTCGTCGGGTATCACGCGGCCGGGCTCAAACTGAACCGGCTGGATGCTGCGCCGGGCGCGGACGAGGGCATCAAACTGGGCGGGTGTGGGTAGCGTGGCGTCGGGGGAGTTGGTCATGGGAAGCAGGATTGAAATAAAAGCAAGGCAAAAAGAACGTCATGCTGAGCGCAGCCGAAGCATCTCTCCCGCCACAGTAATCTAATTACCATTGCGGGAGAGATGCTTCGGCTGCGCTCAGCATGACGGTTGCTCTGGCAAGATAAGCTTAGTGGGCCGGCAGCAGCTTGGGGTCGTCGGGGCCGGGGTTGAGGCGGTCCTGGTCGTGGCCGGGCAGGTTATGGTCGTCGGCGTCGGGCTTGTAGTTGGCTTCCATTTCGGCCAGCTTGGCTTTGCCGTAAGCCAGGCGGGTAATCAGCACGTACAGCACCGGCACGATGAAAATAGCCAGAATAGTAGCCGACAGCATGCCGCCGAGTACCGTCCAGCCGATGGTTTGCCGGCTCTGGGCGCCCGCGCCGGAGGCAAACACCAGCGGCAGCACGCCCAGGATAAAGGCCAACGAAGTCATGACGATGGGGCGCAGGCGCAACCGCACGGCTTCCAGGGTAGCGTCCACCAGCGGCATGCCCTTATCCACCCGCTCCTTGGCAAACTCGATAATCAGAATGGCGTTCTTGGCCGACAAGCCGATGAGGGTAATCAGACCAATCTGGGCGTAGACGTTGTTGGTGAGCTTGGGCAAAAACGTGAGGGCCAGGATGGCGCCGAAGGCGCCCAGGGGCACGGCCAGCAGCACCGAGAAGGGCACCGACCAACTTTCGTACAAGGCCGCCAGGAACAGGAACACGAAGGCAATGGACAAGGCGAAGATGTAGACCGTTTGGCCGCTGGCCAGCTGCTCTTCCCGCGTCAGACCCGAGAATTCGAAGTCGTAGCCCTGGGGCAAGCTCTGGGCGGCCACTTCCTTGAGGGCCGCAATGGCGTCGCCGGAGGAATAGCCGGGGGCCGGGTTGCCGTTGATTTCGGCCGAGCGGAACAGGTTGTAGTGCGAAATCAGCGGGGCGCTTTCGGTGCGCTTGTACGTCGTGAGCGTGCTTAGCGGCACCATGCCGCCGCTGCTGTTGCGCACGTAGTACTGGCCCAGGTTCGAGATGTCGGCGCGGTACATGCTGTCGGCCTGGGTCACGACGCGGAAGTTGCGGCCGTAGACGGTAAAGTCGTTCACGTAGGCCGAGCCCAGGTAGGTGCGCAGGGCCGTGCCGATGTCGGAAATGGAGACGCCGAGCTTCTTGGCTTTCTCCCGATCAATGGTGAGCTGGTAGCCGGGCGTGTTGGCGGTGAAGAACGAGAACGGGGCCGCAATTTCGGGCCGCTTGCGCAAGGCGCCCAGGAAGTTCTGGAGCTGGGCGTCGAAGTTCTTGATGTCGCCGCCGGCCTCGCGCTCCTGGAGCACGAACGAGAAGCCGCCGGTGTTGCCCAGGCCCGGAATAGCGGGCGGGGAAATGACCACCACGTTGGCTTCCCGCAGGCGGCTCAGGCGCTGGGTCACCGTGGCAATCAGGCCCTGGAGCTGCACTTCCTTGTCTTTGCGGTCTTCCCAGGGCTCGAGCTGGCAGAATACGGTGCCGCTGTTCGACTTGGACGAGAAGTTTACCGCGTTCAGGCCGCCCAGGCCGGCGTAGTGGGCAATGCCCTTCACCTGGCTGAGCTCCTTCATAATCTCGTGCAGGGTGCTCACCGTGCGCTCGGTCGAGGACGCCTCGGGCAGGTTGAAGGTCACGATGAGGCGGCCTTCGTCCTCGGTCGGGATAAAGCCCGAGGCCTTATTCTTGAACAGCAGGCCCGTGCCGGCCACGATGCAGAGCAGGATAATGACCACGAAGCGGGCATTCTTGATACCACGCTGCACGCCGTTGCCGTACTTGCCCGTCACCTTGTCAAACCAGGTGTTGAACTTGTAGAAGAACTTGTCGAGGCCCGTCGAATTCTCGTCGCGCTTGTGGGGCTTGAGCAGCAGCACGCACAAAGCCGGCGTGAGCGACAAGGCCACGAAGGCCGAGATAATCACCGAAATGGCAATGGTGATGGCAAACTGCTGATACAGGCGGCCGGTGATGCCGGGAATAAAGCCCACGGGCACAAACACCGCCGCCAGAATGAGGGCAATGGCAATAACGGGCGCCGAAATCTCGCGCATGGCCGCCAGCGTGGCGTCCAGCGGCGAGAGGCCCCGCTCGTTCATGTTGTGCTCCACGGCTTCCACCACCACAATGGCGTCATCGACCACAATGCCGATGGCCAGCACAAAGCCGAACATGGTCAGGGTGTTGATGGTGAAGCCCAGGGGAATAAACATGATGAAGGTGCCGATGATGGACACCGGAATGGCCAGCACCGGAATCAGGGTGGAGCGCCAGCTCTGCAAAAACAGGTACACCACCACGATGACCAGCAGCAGGGCCTCCACCAGGGTGTGCAGCACCTCGTTGATGGACACTTTCACCACCGAGGCGGCCTCAAAGGGAATCACGTAGTCGAGGTCGGTCGGAAACTGCTTCTTGAGCTGGTTCATGGTCGTCACCACGTTCTGGTAGGTTTGCAGGGCGTTGGCGCCGGGGGCCTGGTACACGAGCAGGTAGGCGGCCCGCTTGCCGTCCACGAAGGAGTTGCTCGAGTAGTTGAACTTGCCCAGCTCCACCCGGGCCACATCCCGCAGGTACACCACCGAGCCGTCGTCGGGCCGGGTTTTGACCACGATGTTGCCGAACTCCTCGGTCGTGGTCAGGCGGCCTTTCACGAACACGATGTACTCAAAGGTCTGCCCGGTCTGGGCGGGCGGGGCCCCAATGGAGCCGGCCGCAATCTGGGCGTTCTGCTCCTGAATGGCGGCCGTCACTTCCTGGGCCGTTACGCCCAGCTGGCTGAGCTTGTCGGGGTTGAGCCAGACGCGCATCGAGAAGTCGTCGGCCCGGCTCACGATGTCGCCCACGCCCTTGGTGCGCAGCAGCGCGTCCTTGATAAAGACGTTGGCGTAGTTGTCGAGAAAGGTCGTGTTGTGGCTGCCTTTGGGGGCGTACATGGCCACCAGCATCAGAATGCTGGGGTTGCGCTTGCGCACCACCAGGCCCAGGCGCTGTACTTCCTGGGGCAGCGTCGGCTGGGCGATACCCACGCGGTTCTGCACGTCGAGGGCGGCGATGTTGATGTCGGTCCCGACCTCAAAGTTCACCGTCATGCTCATCTGCCCGTTGCTGGTGCTGTTGCTTTGCAGGTAGGTCATGCCCGGCGTGCCGTTGACCTGCACTTCCACGGGCGTGGCCACGGTTTGTTCCACAGTCTGGGCGTCGGCGCCGGTGTAGGTGCCGCTCACCGATACCGTGGGCGGCGTGATTTCCGGGTACTGCCCCACGGGCAGCTTCAGGATGGCCAGCACCCCGACCAGCACAATCACCAGGGAGGTGACGATGGCCGTAACGGGGCGCCGAATAAAGGTTTCTGCAATCATTAGTACTGCTCGTAAGGCTGTTCAGGGCGTAGCGAAGACCAAAACGGTCTTAGCTAAGGCAATTTTGGTCTTAGCTAAGACCATTTCGGCGATACCTAAGACCGTTTTGGTCTTAGCTAAGGCATTTTCGGTCTTAGCTATCGGTGTTTTGGTCTTCGCTAAGACCATTTCGGCGATACCTAAGACCAAAACGGTCTTAGCTAAGAGTGTTTTAGTGATTCGAATCGGTGTTTTGCTCAAACGAGTGAGCATTTTGGTCACTCGTTTGGCTGTTTTGGTCACTCGTTTGACCGATTTGCTCAAACGAGTGAGCGTTTTGGTCACTCGTTTGGCTGTTTTGCTCAAACGAGTGAGCGATTTGGTGACTCGTTTGAGCAAATCGGTCAAACGAGTGACCTAACTAGTCGTTCGGGCGGGGTCAACCACCCCGCCCTGCGGGCACTCCTCCTCATCTGAGGAGGGGAGTGGGAGCTACTTGGCGGCGGTGGGGGCAGGGGCCGGAGCGGCGGTTGTAATCTGGCCGCCGTCGCGCAGGCGGTTCAGGCCTTCGGTTACCACTTTGTCGCCCTCCTTGATGCCTTCCATAATCACAATCTGGTCGCGCAGGCGGGGGCCGAGCTGCACCTTGCGCTGCACGGCCTTGCTGGAGTCGCCGGCGATGAAGACGAAGTTTTCACCCATCTGCTCGACCACGGCCTTGAAGGGAACTACGAGGCGGCGGCCCGACTGCCGGTTGAGCACCCGCAGCACGGCGCTCAGGCCGTCCTTGAGCTGGCGCTTAGGATTGCCGAACTGCACCCGGATCTGCACGGTCCCGGTTTGCTGGTTTACGCCCCGGTCGATGGCCAGAATCTTGCCCGGCTGGTCGTAGCGGGTGCCGTCGGGCAGCACCAGGCGGAAGGTGGAGTCGGACTTGCCGCCGCTTTGGCGCTGCAAGTCCACGAAGCGGGCCAGATCAGCCTCGGTAATCACGAAGTCGACGCCCATCGGGTCCTCCCCGCTGATGGTGTTGAGCAGCGTCGAGCCCGGACTCACCTGGGAGCCCAGGCGCACCTGCGAAATGCCGATGCGGCCCGAGAACGGGGCCGTAATCAGGGAGTAGCTGAGGTCGGTGCGGGCCGCGGCCACGCCGGCCTGGGCCACGGCCACCTGGCTCTGGGCCGTGGCGTAGGCCGTGGCGGCGTTGTCCACTATCTGGCGGGCAATGGCATCCTGCTGAACCAGGCGCTGGTAGCGGTCCAGGTTCACCTTGGCGTTCTGGACCACGGCCTGGGTGCTGCGCAGGCCGGCCAGGGCCTGCTGGTAGGCGGCCTGGTACTTGCGCCGGTCGATTTCGTAGAGCGTTTTGCCCTTCGTCACCACGTCGCCTTCCTTGAAGAAGATGCCGGTGATAAAGCCCGCCACCTGGCTGCGCAGCTCCACGTTGTTGATGGCCACCACGGTAGCCGGATACTCGTCGTAATACACCGCGTCGGTGGTGCGGGCCGCTACCAGGGTCACGGGCGTGGCCGGCGGCGGACCGGCGGCCTTGTCGGCCTCTTTGGAGCCGCAGCTGGCGAAGGTCAGCAGGCCGGCAGCGTAGGAGAGGGCAAGAATTGTTCTTTTCATATCGGGTAATTCTATTCTATAGAGCTCAGAGGGTAGAACTCAGAACTTAGAAGCAGGAAAAGCAGAAACGGAGGGTGTTGGCGAAGCCCAGAATACAGGCTTTGGGTAGACTTGAATGGTCTAAGCTCTAACTTCTGGGCTCTGAGTTCTTTAATAAGAAACCGGCAGGCTGCCCTGGGCGCGCAGCAGGTCTACTTTGCTGCTGAGCACTTGGAACAGGGCGCTGTAGTAGTTGAGCTGGGCGGTGCGCAGCGTGGTTTGGGCCACAATCACGTCGAGGTAGGTCTTGATGCCTTCCCGGTACTGCAAGTCCACCACCGAGTACACTTCCTTCGACAAAGCCAGGTTGCGCTGCCCAATCAGGTAGTCGGTGTAATAGCCCTTGTACGTGGCCAGGGCCTGCTCAAACTCGGTGTTGATCCGGTTGCGGGTGGCAATAATGTCCTGGTCGAGGCGCTGGTCGCCGAGCCGGACGCGGCGCAGGTTCTGCAGGCGCCGCCCGCCCTGGAAGAGGGGCAGGCTCAGCTGCAAGCCGGCGTAGGAGCTCGGGAAGCGCTGGCTGTACAAGTCGCCCAGGTTGTTGTTCTGGAAGGCCGCGTTGTAGTTGCCGAAGGCCGATACCGACGGCAGAAAGCCCCAGCGGTAGTAGCTGATCTGGGCTTCCTGCAGGGCCTTCTGGGTCTGGAGCTGCTGGATTTCGATGCGGTTGGCCGATTCCACGGCCACGGCCGTATCCACCACCGCGTCCTGCATCAGGCGCAGCGTGTCGTACTGCAAGGCCAGGGGCTGCACGCCGGCCAGGCCCATAAGCTCCTTGAGGTAGGCCGACTTGGCCTTGATGGCCTCCACGGCCTGCTTGCGGGCCACGATGGAGTTGTTGAGCAGGATTTCGGCCTGCTTGTAGTCAATCTTATCCACGATACCGGCGTCGTAGCGGGCCTTGGCGTCCTTGAGGCTGCGCTGCAGCCGCACGATATCCTCGCTGAGCACGTCGAGCTGGCGCTGGCTGAGGAGCACGTCGTAGAACGCCTTGCTCACCCCGCTCACCACGTCGATGCGCACGTTGGTGGAGTTTTGCTGGGCCAGCTGCCGGGCGGGCCGGGCGCTGCGCAGGGCCAGTTGCACGTCGTTGTTGTAAAGGGCCTGGGTGGCGCCTAGGCCCACGGTGGAGGTATTGCGCAGGCCAATCTGGCGCGGTACGTTCACGCCCTCGGCGTTGGGAAACACGGTGTAGGGCAGCTGGAAGTAGTGCTGACCGGTGGCGTTGAGGCTGAGCTGGGGCAGCCAGCCGGCCAGCCCGATGCGGATGTTGGCCTCGGCGGTTTCCTCATCGATGCGGGCCTGGCGCAGCAGGGGCTGATTTTGGAGGGCAAACTGCAGGCACTGCTCCAGTGTGTAGGGCCCGGTAGGCGGGGGCGCGGTGGGCTGGCCCAGGGCCAGGAAAGGGGCAAGCAGAAAAAGGCCTAGCAACGACCAAATAGCTTGTTGATTTTTTTTCATAGCGGGCAAACTAAACGACTCCGTTAGGAGGCGCACACGGGTGCAGACCCCGGCCGAGGGCCGGGAAGCACAGAGAATAAGCGTAGGGTGCCGGGCGCGGGAAATGGGTGGGAGCCCGGCGCGGCGGTAGAATAGAACGGCGTGCAGCCGGCGCGGCGGTCTGGGGCCCGGGGCGCAGTGCTGCGGAGTAAAAGCGGCAGCGGGCACGTTTTGCCCCGGCCAGCTGCTTTCGCCAGGGAGCGGAAGCAGCCACAAGCCTGTTAAACCGAAGTGCCGCGGAAAAGTTATGCGGTTTGGTTGCCAGACTCATGTAGCCCCGGCTCCGGTGGCTAAGTGGTTCCAAAGTCGGCCGGCGGGGGCCGGGGTTGCACGCGGCAAGCCGGGGCGGGCATGTATCCCGGCGGGCCCGGCCTGCGTATGCGGCTCGAAAGAGCCGACTTTCTCCCCTAGTATGCACCTGTTGTCTCCCTCTCCGCTGGTCGACTTATCCTACCGGTCCGATTTACATATTCTGGTCATGCGCTGGCTGGCCACCACCCACGAGGCCGAGGTCAAGCGCATTTACCGGGCCGTGGAGGCCGTAACCGAGCAGCAGTGCCGGTTCTGGCTGATTGACGCCCGTCGCCGGCCCAGCTTTCTGCCCGGCGTTACCCAGTGGCTGTTCGAGGAGTTTGCTCCCGCCGTAGCGGCCAAGTTTGGCGGGCCATTGCACTTCAGCTATCTGGTGTCGCCCGAGCATTTGGCCGGGGCCCAGGAGTTTTTGCAGACCCAGGTGCTGCCCGGCGGCCCCGGCTTGCCTTACCGGCTGCACTACGCCACCGACGAGGGCAGCGCTACCGAGTGGCTGCTGCAGGCCCAGGCCGCGCCGGCCACGGCAAGTCCGCAGTAAGACCCGCGGCCGGCTAACATTCTGACTCCCTAGCCGGTTGCTGAAAGACTTGGCCGCGCTGCGGTTGAGCTTGGCTCCGGGTACGCCTCTTGGAGTTCCTATTACTGCCCTCCCGCTGAAGTGATGTCGGCCTCTCCTTTCCCCCCTGTACTGTTAAGCGCCGAGGTGCTGCAGGTGTACGAAACCCTTCCCGACCCGTACCTGCTACTGTCGCCGGAGCTTGTGGTGCTCACGGCCAGCAATGCTTACCTGGCGGCTACGTTTATGGGGCGGGAGCAGCTCGTAGGCCGGTCTATTGCCGACGTGTTTCCGGCCAATCCGGACCACTCCTCGGTGCTGGGCCGCTCGCGGCTGCTGGAGTCCTACCAGCGGGTGCTGCGCACGGGTCAGCCCGAGCAGTTGCCCATTCAGCGCTACGACCTGCCCCCGCCAACTCCGGGCTCGGCCCAGCCGTTTGTCACCAAGTACTGGAGCGTGCTCAACTCCCCAGCCCTGGACCCCGACGGCTCGGTGCACTACCTCATCAGCAAGGTGAGTGACGTGACGGAGCTGGTGGAGCAGGGCCTCCAGATTACGGACCTGAGCCGGGAGGTGGAGCTGAGCAAGGCCCTGGCCCACGACAACCGCCAGTTGGTGCAGGAGCTGCAGAAGGCCCAGGCCATTCTCGACACCATTCAGGAAGCCTACGTGGAGCTCAGCCCGGCCGGCGACTTCACCTACCTCAACCGCCAGGCTGCCCAGCTGCTGGGGCGCACCCCGGCCGAGCTGCTGGGCAAAAACATTGAGCACGCCGAAGCCGTCGTCAGCCCCGAAGCCCGGAACCTGATCCGGCGCGCCCTGGCTACCCAGCAGCGCGTGGAAGCCGAGTATCTGTGCAGCACGCTGGGCTACTGGGTGTATATGTCGGTTACGCCCACGGCGGCCGGCGTTATCGTGCAGTTCTACGACATCCGGGACGTGAAAGCCTCGCGCAATGAGCTGCAGCGCGAGCACCAGCGCCTCAAAGAGTCGCAGGCCATCGGGCACATCGGCAGCTTCGAGGCCGAGATGAGCACCGGGCACGTGTACTGGAGCGACGAGCTCTACCGCATTCACGGCCTGGAGCCCCAGAGCCACACGCCCACGCCGCAGAGCTGCCTGACGGCCATGTTCCCGGAAGATCAGGAAATCTTTATGCAGCGGCTGACCATGTCGCAGCTGCTGCCGCGCTTTGGCATGGTGCACCGCATCCTTCACCACGACGGCACGGTGCGCCTGGTCGAAACCCGCACCGAAGTGGAGCGCGACGAGCAGGGGCGGGTAGTGAAAGTGTACGGCACGGTGCAGGACGTGACGGAGATGAAACAGGCCGAAAAGGACGCCCGCGAAAGTGTCAGCCAGTTTCAGACCCTGGTGGAGAATACGCCCGACCTTATCACGCGCTGGGACCGAAGCCTGCGCCTGCTTTTTGCCAACTCCGCCTTCAGCCAGCGCAGCGGCAAGTCCCTGGCCGAGCTGCTGGGCAAGACCAACCGGGAAATGCAGCACCCCGAGGAAATAGCCGGCCCCTGGATGGCCAAGCTGCGCCTGGTGCTCGAAACGGGCCAGGCCCAAGACCACTACAACTCGGCCCCCACGCCCACGGGCCTCAAGCACTTCTACTCCCGGCTGGTGCCCGAAACGGCCGAGGACGGCTCCGTGCAGAGCGTGCTGGCCATTGCCCGCGAAATTACCGACATCAAGCGCCTGGAAAAGGAGAACCTGGCTCTGCAGCTTTCCCAGCAGAAGCAGTTGCTCAACGCCGTGCTCGAAACCCAGGAGTTTGAGCGCCGCCGCATCGCCGAGAGCCTGCACAACGGGCTGGCGCAGGTGCTTTATGCCACCAAGCTACACCTGGAGCAAATTCAGCCCTTCCCCGAGAGCCCCGCCTTCCGGCAGGTGCTGCAAGCCAAAGAGCGGGCCGGGCAGTTTTTGTCGGAGGCCATCAAAGCCACCCGCACCATTTCCCACGAGCTGATTCCGACCACGCTGGAGGACTTCGGACTGGCCGCGGCCATCAATGACGTGTGCCAGCACATGAGCCACGGGGCCCTGCGGATTCAGTGCCAGGTTACGGGCATTGCGCCGGCGCTGGACAAATACCTGGAACTGGCCTTGTACCGGCTGGTGCAGGAGCTGGTCAACAACATCGTCAAGCACGCCCAGGCTACCACGGCCCGGGTGGTGGTGGCCCGCGAAGAAGGGGCCATTCGCCTCACCGCTCAGGACAACGGCCGTGGTTTCGACCCCCAGCGCCTCAGCAGCAAGGGGTTTGGGCTCAAAACCATCCGGGACCGGGTCAAGCTGCTCGGCGGCACCACCGACATCGTGTCGGCTCAAGGCCAGGGTACTACCGTGAGCATCTGGTTTCCGGTAGAGCGGGAGTAAGGCCGCTTAGAGCTTACATAAACAGCTTGCGCAACGCCCACAGGCTCCACACTATCACCATCAGGCCCACGCCCACGAACATCCAGCGGGTGGGAATGCGGCCGGCCAGGCGGGCTGCAAACGGAGCCGCCGCAATGCCGCCCACCACCAGGCCCAGAATAATCTGCCAGTGGGTGATGCCGATGGTAGCGAAGAACGTAACGGCGCTGGCGAAGGTCACGAAGAATTCCGTGACGCTGACCGAGCCGATGACGTACTGCGGCGTGCGGCCCCCGGCAATGAGGGTGCTGGTTACCAAAGGGCCCCAGCCGCCGCCGCCGAAGGAGTCGAGGAAGCCGCCGGCCGCGGCCAGCAGCCCCAGCTTCTTGTGCTTGGTGCGGCCTTTTGTGGGCTTGCTGAAGGCTTTGGTCAGGATGCGCAGGCCCAATAGTAGCAAATAGAGAGCCAGCAGGGGCTTGACGTAGGTGCCGTAGGTTTCACCGAAGCGGGAAAGCAGATACGCGCCCGTAATGGCGCCCAGCACGCCCGGAATCAGCAGGACTTTGAACAGCTTCTTGTTCACGTTGCCAAACCGGTAGTGGTGGTAGCCCGAGGCCCCGCTGGCAAACATTTCGGCGGTATGAATGCTGGCACTCACCGCCGCCGGGGCAATATTGATGCTCATCAAGCTGATGGCCGTGACGACGCCGTAGCCCATGCCCAGCAGCCCATCCACGAGTTGGGCCCCGAAGCCAATGGCCACAAAGATGTAGAACATCCGGGCGTTGGAGGCCACGCCCCACACCTGGTCCCAGGTGACGTAGTACGACAGGATATTGAACACCAGCATGCCCGCAAAGGCCAGCAGTGAAGCCGTGGCAATCTTGCGCCAGCGCGCCGCCGCCGGCGACTCGTACGCCGGTCCGCCGGCCAGCTCGGCCGTTACGGCGTTCAGCGACTTGACCTTGTTGGCAAAGTCGCCGGCCAGCTTGCCCCGGATGATGGTCATGTGCTGCAGCACTTCCTGCAGCTCGTTGGGCAGGGCGTCGGCCAGCACCGTGCGCAGGCGCTTGGCCACCGTCGGCGACTTGCCGTTGGTGGAAATGGCAATTTTCAAGTCACCTTTCTGCACGATAGAGCCCAGGTAAAAGTCGCACTCGTCGGGGGTGTCGGCCACATTGCAAAGCAGGCCCAGCTCGGTGGCGTGGGCCTTGATGCCGCGGTTGAGCACCGGGTTGTCGGTGGCCACGAAGATGATGTCGTGGCCCACTAAGTCGACGTGGGTATAGGCGTGGTGGCGCAACTGCAGCTGCGGGTGCTGTTCGGCCAGCAGCTGAATGCCCGGCAGGAAGGTTTCACTGACCACCGTCACAGCCGTGGCGGGGCTGTTGCCCAGAATGGCGGCCAGCTTTTCCAGGCCCACGGCGCCGCCGCCCACCACTAGCACCCGAAACTTTTCCAGCTTCAGGAACACCGGAAACAGGTTGTTGCCCGCGGGCACCCCCGCGGCGGGCGGGGCCAGCGGCGGCAAGGCTGCTTCGGAAGGAAGGGGCGAGGAGGTCATGAAAAGGTAATTTTGGCAGGCGAAAGAAAGGGAGCGGGTAGGAGCGGGGAGCGGAGCAGACAGAACCCGGGGCTAGGCGTGGAAGTTCTGCCCGTGGGTGGTAGCGGCCACCACGCCGCGGCGCACCACGAAGTCGCCGAAGCGCTCAGCGGGCTGCCGCTCGGCGGCGTAGGCTTCGAGCAGGGGCGTGAGCTCCCGCAGGATTCCGTCCTCGTCGAGCATCTCGCGGTAGAGCTTGTTGAGCCGCTCGCCGGCGTGGTTAGCCCCTAAGTATAAGTTATATCGGCCAATAGCTTTGCCCACCAGCCCGATTTCGCCCAGGTAGGGCCGGGCGCAGCCGTTGGGGCAACCCGTCATCCGAATCAGGATGCCGTCGTCGGTCAGGTCATTAGCCCGGATGACCTGGTCAATCCGGTCGAGCAGCTGCGGCAGGTAGCGTTCGGCTTCCGCAAAGGCCAGGGAACAAGTGTTTAACGCAACGCAGGCCAGGGAGTTAAGGCGAAGCGCGGTCTGCTTTTCGGTGCGGCTCCACACGCCGTGCTCCTCCAGAATAGCCTGGAGCCGGGGCCGGTGCCGAGGCTCGACGTTGGCAATGGTCAGGTTCTGGTTGCCGGTCAGCCGGAACTCGCCGGAGTGGAAGCCGGCAATTTCGCGCAGGGCCGTTTTGAGCAAGTAACCCGGCTTGTCGTACACCCGGCCGCCCTCGATGAAGAGCGTCACGTGGGCCTTGCCGTCCTTGCCACCGTTCCAGCCAAAAGCGTCGCCGGAGGTTTCGAATTTGTACGGCTTGGCTGGCGCAAGTTCATAGCCCAGGCGCTGGTGCAGCTCGGCCACAAACGCGTCGAGGCCGAACTTGTCGATGGTGTACTTGAGGCGGCTGAATTTGCGGTTTTCGCGGTTACCCCAGTCGCGCTGAATGGTCAGCACTTTCTCGCAGACGTCCACGACCTTATCGGCGGGCACGAAGCCGATGAGGTCGGCCAGGCGCGGGTAGGTTTCGCTCATGCCGAAGGTCATGCCCATGCCGCCGCCGATGGCCACGTTGAAGCCCAGCAGCTGGCCTTTTTCGGCAATGGCAATCAGGCCGATGTCGTTGGCAAACACGTCGGCGTCGTTGGTGGGCGGCACGGCCAGGGCAATTTTGAACTTGCGGGGCAGATACGTCTTGCCGTAAATCGGCTCGAAGTCTTCCTGCTCGCCCTCGTTGATGGCGCTGGAGTAGGTCGACTCACCGTTCAGCCACAAGTCCCAGTAGGCCGTGGTGCGGGGCGTGAGGTGGTTGCTGATGGCCACCGAGGTTTCGTACACCTGCCGGTGCAGCTCCGATTCCCGCGGGTTGGCGCTGCACATCACGTTGCGGTTCACGTCGCCGCAGCCTGCAATGCTGTCCATGAGCACCTGGTTGAAGCCGGCAATGGTTTGCTGCAAATCCCGCTTCAATACGCCGTGGAGCTGAAAAGTCTGGCGGGTGGTGAGCTTGAGCGTGCCGTTGGCGTACTCGTCGCTCAGCGCGTCCATGCGCTGCCACTGGTCGGCTGAGGCCACGCCGCCGGGCACCCGCACCCGAATCATGAAGGAGTAGAGCGGCTCCAGTTTCTGGCGTTTCCGCTCACTTTCCAGGTCCCGGTCGGTTTGCTGGTAGGAGCCGTGAAACTTAATCAGGTGGGTGTCGTCGGGGTTCAGGGCGCCCGTTACGCGGTTCTGCAGGCTCTCGTCGATGGTGCCGCGCAAATAGTTGCTGGCATCCTTGACGTGCTCGACTTCGGAAAGCTTTATAGTCTCAGCCATTACGGTTGGGGAGTTACGGGAGAAGTAGGAGTGGGCGCCGAGGCTACGGCGGGCCGCAAATCGAAATTGTGGAAGTAGAAAACCCGGATGGTGTGCTGGTTGCGGTACACGCCTGCGGCGGGCAGCTGCTGAAACAAGTGCATGTAGCCGCCCTGGAGCTGGGCGTGCTTGTTGATTTGGTAGACCAGGCCCGCAAAGAGCCGGTTCTGGTCGAAGTAGTTGAGGCGGATTTCCTTGCCGAAATTCATCATCACCTCGTTGTTGAGCATAAACTGCACCCCGCCCGGCTCGAAGCCGCGCTTAGAAAGGGGCAGAAACAGGGCCGCGTTGTAGCGGGTGCGGTAGTTGAAGTCGAACTCGTCGAGCCGCTCGTTGCTGCGAATTGTGCGCCGGAACCGTTCCTCCAGCCGCACCCACTGCATGAGCCGGGCCTTGGGAAACTTGGTAAACCACTGCACCTGCTGCCAGGGCCGGTGCTCGGCCTGCCCGATGGTGCGGGCTCCGTCGGGGAAGTGGTGCACGTAGGCGTAGCCGCCGGTCAGGCGCACGTCGTCGGTGAGGTAGTAGGTCAGCCCAAAGCGGGCCACGGTCTGAAAGGGTTCCTGCACGAAATGGTCGTGCAGGCGCAGGTGCAAGTCGGTCCAGGAGCCCCAGTGCTGGGAAAAGCGCGTTTGGTTGAACACGCCCAGCCAGGTTTGCTGCTCGCGCACGTACTCTTTCTGGGCACGCAATGGGGCAGCGGCCAGGACCAGGAGGAAAAGCGGAAGGAGAAAGAGGCGTTTCATGGCGTGGACCCCACCCCCGGACCCTCCCCTCTGGGAGAGGGGGCAGACGTATCAGGTAGTTGGATTAGTGTCTGTATGAGTAGTAAAATAAGCCCCTCTCCCGGAGGGGAGGGTCCGGGGGTGGGGTTAGCGGATTACCGTGTTGTCAAAGGTCAAAGCCACGTAGTACAGGCCGCCGATGGTGGGGCCGGCGGCGTACTGCACGTAGCGGTTGTTGAGCAGGTTGGTGCCGCCCACTTTGATGGTGGATTTCAGCGCCGGCACCCGCACGTTTACCTGGGCGTCGACAGTCTGGTAAGAAGGAATCCGGCCGTTGGCCAGCTGACTTTCCCAGAGGAAGGCGTTCTGGCGGCGCCACACCACGTTGAAGCCCACGTTGCGCACAATTTCCCGGTTGCCAAAGCTCACGTTGGTTACCCATTTGGGCGTGTTAAAGCCCGTCACGAAGACGTCGGCCTGGTCGTTGCTGGCCAGGGCGTTGTAGTTCACGTTGCCGGCCACGGTGTATTTCTGGAAGAAGTTGTAGGTGATGCCCAGGGCCGAGCCGTAGCTGCGGTAGGTGTTACGTGCGTTGGTGTACACGCGGTACCGGTCCTGCTTGGCGCGGGCCAGCATGTCGAGCACCGAGGCATCGGAGCCGACTGGGCCCGACTTGGGCACCGCTACTTCCACCTGGCCCAGGAAGCCGGTGTACTCATTGTAATAGGCGTCCAGGTCGAGGGCCAGGCGGTTGTCGAGCAGCACGCTCTTGTAGCCCACTTCGTAGGCGTTGATTTGCTCGGGCTGCATGGTGGGCAGGTTGGCCACTTGCAGCACGGCGCGGTTTTTCAGCGCGGCCCGGGCCTGCTTCTCGGCCGTGGTGCCGCTGGGGTCGGCGGCCACGTCCTTGTTGACGGCGGCCGTGAAGTTGTCGAGCGAGACGAGGGTGTAGGAATTCTCCAGGTAGCCGATGCCGTCATTCACCCGGGCCAGGCCGCCCACGCGGCGCACCGAGCCGTTGTTGACAAAGCTCAGGGCCTCGAATAAGGCCGGGAAGCGCCAGCCGTTCTGGTAGGAAGCGCGCAGGTTGTGCCGCTCCGCAATGGTGTAGACGGCCGCCACCCGCGGGTTGAGCTTGGGGCTGAACTCGGGGTTGTAGTCCACGCGCAAGGAGGCGTTGAGCTTGAGTCGGTCGTGGAGCAGCAGCTTGGTGGCCTGCCCAAAGGCCCCGACTTTCTTGTAGTACTGATTCTCGCCGCCGGGCGTAGTGCGGTCCGAGAGCGGCTTGCTGAAGTCCACGAAGTTGTTGCCGTCGGGAATGACTTCGTACACCCGCGCGTCGGCGCCGAGCAGCACGTCCGCCCACTCGATGCGCTTACCCAGATTCCACTGGGCCTCGCCGTGGTAGGTGCGGCTGCGCTGCCAGAGGGCCGCCCCGCCGGTTTCGGGGGCGCCGGGCACGTTCACGGCAATGTCCCAGTTGTTGATGCCCGTAATCGTGTTTTTGAGCTGCTCGAAGGCGGCCGTGCCGGGCTCCACGCGGCCCGCGTCGGCGGCGGTGCGGGCCAGCTTCATGGCGGCGGCCAAATCCACGCCGGCGTCCACTTGCTTCTGCAATTCGGCCTTGAACTTGTTGCCCCACACGCTGTTCGAGCCGTTGTTGAGGTCTAGGTTGGTGGCCAGCGGGTTGAGGTTGTAGGAGTCGCCGGTGTTTTCGACCAGTACGTAGCCCCGGGCCACGAAGTCGGCGCCGCGCAGCTCGAGCTTATGACTTTGCACGGTCACGTTCTTGAGCTGAATCTTGTTGCCGCGCTGGAAAATACCGTCCATCAGCCCGTAGCGGTAGCCGTACGACAGCTCGGCCTTATCCGTGAGCTTGTAGTGCAGGCTGCCGTCGAACTTGAGGTTGCGCACCGTCGGGTTGATGAGGTCCTTCTCGTAGTAGCCGGTGCGGCGCACGTTGAAGGTTTCGGTCTTGCCGTTGTAGGTGATGGGCACCGACACGTTGCCGCTCCTATCGTCGCCGTAGCGGTTCCAAAGGTCGGCCGCGGGGTTGTCGGCGCCGCTGAGCTCGGGGAAGCGGGGGTTGGCCGCGTTCAGGTTCTGCGGGTTCTGGTCGGTTTGGGTGTCGGAAAGCCAGTCGGTGCCCTGCAAATACGAGCCATTGACCTTGTAGGCCCACTGCTGGCGCTTGCCAAACACCTGGGCCCAGCGCACGGCCGACTCGGTCAAGAGGCTCGGGTCGTAATCTTTGCCGTCGACGTGGTTCACGCCCAGCTTTTGGTACACGCTCAGCCCCTGGTACACGAAAGGGCTCTTGGTCGTGAGGTTGGCCATGCCGTTGATGGCGTTCATGCCGTAGAGCGCTGAGGCGGCGCCCGGCGTAATTTCCACGCTGGCAATATCCAGCTCGGTCGGCCCAATGGCGTTGCCCAGCGGTACGCCCAGCGTGGCCGCCTGCATGTCGACGCCGTCCACGAGCTGCATGAAGCGGAAGTTGTTAGGGATGTTAAACCCGCGGGTGTTGGGCACTTTAAACGTGAGGCTGCTGGTCGTCATCTGCACGCCCTTCACGTTTTCCAGCGCGTCGTAAAAGCTTGGGGCCGGGGTTTCCTTGATGGCCCGGATGTCGAGCTTTTCAATGGCCACCGGCGACTTCAGCCGACTTTCCTCCACCCGTGAGGCCGATACCACCACCTCGTTCGTCAGCAGGGCCTTCGATTCCAGGGCCACCGACACGAGGTTCGTCGCATTCACGATTTCGACTTCCTTGGCGTCGTAGCCCAGCATGTTGAAAACCAGCGTGAAGGGAAATTTCAGCTTGGCTTTCAGGGCGAAGTTGCCGTTGCCGTCGCTGAGCACGCCCACCGCGCCGTTTTTTACGCTGATGCTCACGCCCGGCAACGGCTGGTTGGTCCCGTTCTCGCGCACCACGCCGCTGATGGCAATGATGGCGTCCTGGGCACGGGCCGGGGCCACGCTGGCCACCGCCAGAATCGGGGTAAGTAAGGAAGCGGTAAGTATTTTTCTCATGATGTAGCAAGCACGATTGAAAGGAAGCAGCGGATGGGGGCACAAAGCCAGCCACATCCGGCCGCACAGTTTTTCAGGTGCGGCTACAACATCGATTCAGATAATCCAGGGTTTTCATAGCAGTGGAAAGGCAGTTGATGGAGAGAAGGGTAGTAAGGGGGGATTTTTGGGAGCAAAAACTTCTCCCCACGGTCATGCTGAGCGGAGCCGAAGCATCTCTACCGCTTCGTTGGATTGCCACTTGAATAGCATTGCGGTAGAGATGCTTCGGCTCCGCTCAGCATGACAATACCGTGGCAACGTCAGCCGAGCGGGATGCTTCGCTCTGCTCGGCATGACGTTCTGTTGAAGGCTGCTAATACACATCTTCTAAATACCGGCGCTGCTTTTTGAGGGCGCGCAGGTAATCGGCGGCGTCTTCGGCCGAGCAGCCGGCTTCGCGCTGCACCACCTGGCGCAGCGCCTCCTGAATGGCCGAGCCCAGGCGGGCCTTGTCGCCGCAGACGTAGAAGTGGGCCCCGTTTTCGAGCCAGCCGTACACGTCCCGCGACTTTTCGAGCAGGCGGTGCTGCACGTAGATTTTCTCGGCCTGGTCGCGCGAAAACGCCACGTCCAGATGGCGCAGGGTGCCGCGTTTGAGGTGCTGCAGCCACTCGGTCTGGTAGAGGAAATCGGTGGTGAAGTTGGGGTTGCCGAAGAAGAGCCAGTTGCGGCCCTCGGCGCCCAGCTCCACCCGCTCCTCCACAAAGGCCCGGAACGGGGCCACGCCCGTGCCCGCGCCCACCATGATGATGTCGGTAGCCGCGTCCTGGGGCAGCTTGAAGTACTCGTTGCGCTCCACGAAGACGCGGGCCGTGTGGTCAATTTCGAGCCGGTCGGCCAGGTGCGACGAGCACACGCCGTGCTTGGTGCGCCCGTGGGCGGCGTAGCGCACGGCGCCCACCGTCAGGTGCACCTCGTCGGGGTGCACGAGCAAGCTGCTGGCAATAGAGTACGCCCGGGCCGGCAACGGCCGCAGCACCGTCGCCAGCTGCTCGGCCGACAAATCGGCCGGGAATTCACGGAGCAAATCCGCCACGTCGCGGCCGTACACGTACTTTTGCAGCTGCGGAATGTCCGTCACGATGTCGGCCAGCGGCTTATGCAGAGGGGCGGCGGCGGCGTAGCGTTCCAGCACGTCGCGCGTGAGCACCGACAGCTCCAGCTTCTGGGTCAGGGCCGTGCCGAGCTCAAAGTCCACGCCCGAGAGCTGAATCGGGGCGGCGCCGTCGAGGCGGGCCGCTTGCAGCACTTCGGCTACTAGCTCCTCCCCGTTGCGGGGCACCACCGACAGTGCGTCGCCGGGCTCATAGTGCAGGCCCGAGTCGGCCAAGGACAGCTCCAGGTGGTAGGTTTCCTTGCTGGAGCCCCGGCCGTTGAGCTGAATCTTTTCCAGCACCGTCGCCTCGAAGGGGTTGTGGTGCGAATAGGCAGCCGGTTCCGGCGCCGTCAGGGTTTCGGTAGCTATTACGTGGCCGGAGTGGCTGCCCACGCCGCCGGCGTTGGCCTCGGCGGCAATGACGTTCAGGACCCGGTCGGCCCAGGTTTGCGCCGCTTCCTGGTAGTCCACGTCGCACTCCACCCGCTCCAGCAGGCGTTGGGCGCCAAGCTCGGCCAGGCGCTCGTCAAATTCCCGGCCGGTCTGGCAGAACTGCACGTAGCTTTTGTCGCCCAAGGCCAGCACCGAGTAGCGCAAATCGGGCAGCTTGGGGGCGCGGTTGCTGAGCAGAAACTGGTGCAGCTCCTCGGCCGCCACCGGCGGCTCCCCTTCGCCCTGGGTGCTGACAACGAGCAACAATTGCTGCTCGGTTTTGAGGGCCCGGGTGGCGTAGTCGTTCACGTCCTGCACCGTCACCTGCACCCCGCGCTGCTTGGCTTTCTCGGCCGTTTGCTGGGCCACTTTTTTGCTGTTGCCGGTCTGGGAGCCGTAGAGAATCGTGAGCTTGGCCGCCGGGGCTTCGGGCGCGGCTGGTTGCGGAGCAGCCTGGGCCTGTAGGGCGTTTTGCACCTCGCTGCGGCCCGCCGAAGTGCGGCCGTAGAAGTAGCCGCTCAGCCAGATGAGCTGCTGGTCGGAGAGGCCCGTCGTCAGGCGCTGCAACGTGTTATCGTCGAGGCCCAGGGGCAGCGCTTGGTCTTGGGAAAGAAGGCTCATGGCGAATGGGAAAGGAAATCGGAAGCTGGAAAGGCGTTGTTGGTCGGACCGGCATAAGGCCGTCATGTCGAGCAAAGCGAGACATCTCGCGTGCAGTAGTAATCAAGTAGCATTGCAACGTCAGCACGCGAGATGTCTCCCTGCGTTCGACATGACGTTCTTATATCATCAGGCTACCTCAGCGTAGGAAAGCAGTTCGGCAAACACCGTGGGCACCGCCGCTTCGGCCTTGGCCAGCCGGGCCACTTCGCCGATGATAATAATGGCCGGCGCTTCGAGGCCCGCCGCCGCGGCCCGCGTTGGCAGCTCACCCACCGGGCCCGTCACGAGCCGGGCTGTGGGCAAGGTGCCGTTCTGCACGATGGCCGCCGGCGTCTGGCTCTGGCCGTGCTGCGCGAAAATCTCCACGATGCGCCCGAGCTGACTCAGGCCCATCAGAATCACGGTCGTGGTGCGGGAGCGGGCCGCCTCGGTCACGGCGGCCGACAATTCGCCGGTGGCCGTGGTGGCCGTGATTACCTGGAAGCCCTCACTGCTGCCGCGGTGCGTCACGGGGATGCCCACGCTGCCGGCCGCCGCCACGGCGCTGCTAATGCCGGGCACGTAGTCGGTGCGCAGGCCGTGCTGCTCGGCGTAGAGCATTTCCTCCCGCCCCCGCCCAAACACGAACGGGTCGCCGCCCTTGAGGCGCACCACGTGGCCGTAGCGCCGGGCGCTTTCCACGATTAGCGCGTTGATTTCGTCCTGCCCGTAGCTGCGCAGGCCGCGCCGCTTGCCCACGAAAATCTGCGGGACGCCGGGCCGCACGTACGTCAGCAGGTCGTTGTTGGCCAGCGCGTCGTAGAGCACCACGTCGGCCTCGCCCAGCACCCGCACGCCTTTCAGCGTGAAGAGCTCCGGGTCGCCGGGCCCCGCGCCGAGCACGGTCAGGCGGGGTAGGGGAGTTAGGAAGTTGGACATTTTGTTAGAGCTCAGAGGTTAGAACTTAGAACTCAGAGGTTAGAACTTAGAGCTTAGACTCGTTCTGGTGAAGCGCTCAAAGTCTTTTCGACGACCCGCCAAGGCGCAGTCTGATAATTTGATGGAGGTGCCTAGACGTTTCATTAGTCTAAGCTCTAGGTTCTCAATTCTCAGTTCTCAAATCGTGAAGCCCAATGGTTCGGGCACGAAGCTGTTCTGCATGGCGTCGACCATGCCGGCGGCCAGCGTGTCGCCGCTGAGCTCATCGACCAGGATAAAGGCGCCGGTGGCGCGGTTCTGCTGGTAGGAATCCACCACGAGCGGGCTGGCCGTTTTGAGGCGGATGCCGACGATGTCGTTCAGCTGGGCCGACTCAGTGGCGGCGCGGCCAAACGTGCGCACGTTCACCTTATAAGTAATGGCCGATACGACGGCCTTCACCACCGACGAGTGGTGCTGCACGAGCAGCTTGCGGCCGGGCCACAGGGGCCGCTCGTCCATCCAGCAAATCGTGGCTTCCAGCTCCTTGGCCACGTGAATCTGGCTGCCGACGGGCACGATGGAGTCGCCGCGGCTGATGTCCACGTCGTCGGCCAGGCGGATGATGACGGCCTGGGGTGCGGCGGCGCTTTCCACTTCCTGCTGATCTACCTCAATGGCCTCAATCACCGACTCCTGGCCGCTGGGCAGGATGTGGACCCGGTCGCCGCGGCGGTACTCCCCGCTCTGGATGCGGCCGGCGTAGCCGCGGTAGTCGGGGTAGTCGTCGGTCTGGGGCCGAATCACGAACTGCACCTGAAAGCGGGGCTCGGCAATGCTGGCTTCCTCGAAAGCCGGCACGCTTTCCAGATGCTCCAGCAGGCTCGGGCCGGTGTACCAGCCCAGGTTTTTGGAGCGGGCCACGATATTGTCGCCGAGCAAGGCGCTAATCGGAATGGCCGTCACCTGGGGCAGCTTGAGCTGGTCGGCCACGGCGGCGTAGTCGGCCACAATCTGGTCGAATACCGCTTCGTCGTTGCCCACCAGATCCATCTTGTTCACGGCCAGCACAAAGTGCCGGATGCCCACGAGCGAGGCAATCAGCGAGTGGCGGCGGGTCTGTTCCACCACGCCCTGCCGGGCATCAACCAGTACAATGGCCAAATCAGCCGTCGAAGCGCCGGTGACCATGTTGCGGGTGTACTGCACGTGGCCGGGCGCGTCGGTGATGATAAACTTGCGGCGCGGCGTGGTAAAATACTTGTAGGCCACGTCGATGGTAATGCCCTGTTCCCGCTCGGCGCGCAGGCCGTCGGTGAGCAAGGCCAAATCTACGGTGCCGTGCACGGTGGGCCGGTTTTCCAGGGCCGCCAGCACGTCCAAGGACACCGAGTCAGAATCGTAGAGCAAACGGCCAATCAGCGTGCTTTTGCCATCGTCAACGCTGCCGCAGGTAATAAATCGGAGAAGATCCATGAGGTTAGTTGTCGGTTGTTCGTTGTCGGTTGTTCGGTATCGGCCAGCAGAAAAAACTGACAACCGACAACTAGCAACTGACAACTAATTGGTTAGAAATAGCCGTTGCGCTTGCGGTCTTCCATGCCGGCTTCGGAGATGTTGTCGTCGAGGCGGGTGGCGCCCCGCTCGCTGACTTTGGCGCTGAGCAGGTCCTCAATGATGTCGTCGATGGTAGCCGCGTCGCTTTCCACGGCGGCCGTGCAGGTCGAGTCGCCGACGGTGCGGAAGCGCACTTGCCGCTCCACGATTTCGTCGGTTTCGTCGAGGCGCAGGTGCTCGTTGAGGCCCAGGAGTTGGCCGCTGGGCAGGACCACGCAGGTGCGCGGGTGGCCGAAGTAGATGCTGGGCAGGGGAATATTCTCGCGCTGAATGTAGCGCCACACGTCGAGCTCGGTCCAGTTGGAAATCGGGAACACGCGCACATTTTCGCCGCGCTGAATCCGGCCGTTGTACACGTTCCAGAGCTCGGGCCGCTGGCGCTTGGGGTCCCACTGGCCAAACTCGTCGCGCACGGAGAAGATACGCTCCTTGGCCCGGGCCTTTTCCTCGTCGCGCCGGGCCCCGCCGATGCAGGCGTCGAACTGGAACTCCTCGATGGTTTCGAGCAGGGTGTAGGTTTGCAGCGGGTTGCGGCTCGGGAACTTGCCGCCCGGCTCGCGCAGGCGCTGCCGCTTGATGGTATCTTCCACGCTACGCACGATGAGCTTTTCGCCCAGCTCGGCCGCCAAGGAGTCGCGGAACTTAAGCACTTCGGGGAAGTTGTGGCCGGTATCGACGTGCACCAGCGGGAAGGGGAAGCGGCCGGGGCGGAAGGCTTTTTCGGCCAGGCGCGTCAGCACGATGGAGTCTTTGCCACCCGAAAACAGCAGGGCCGGCCGCTCAAACTGGCCCGCAACTTCCCGCAGAATATGAATGGCTTCGGCTTCCAGCCGGTCGAGGTAATCGAAGTGAGGGGTACTCATGCTAGGTTCGCTTAAGTAGGTCGTCATGCAGAGGCGCAGCCGAAGCATCTCGCGTGCAGTAGTAATCAAATTGGTTTGGCAACGTCAGCACGCGGGATGTCTCGCGCTACTCGACATGACGTTCTGTTTTTCAGCCCAGAGTAAAAGCGTTGACGGGCTCGACCACTGGGTCGGGGCCGTTGTGGGTGCTGTGCAGCCCGCATTCCTTGGCCGACTGGTCTTCCCACCACCAGCGTCCGGCCCGGAAATCCTCGCCGGCCCGGATGGCCCGGGTGCAGGGCGCGCAGCCGATGCTCACGAAGCCCTGCTGGTGCAGGGGGTTGAACGGGATGCTGTGTGCGTGCACGAAGTCCCAGCACTGCTCGAAGGTCCAGTCGAACAAGGGGTGAAACTTGAGGAGCTGATGGCCCGCGTCCCACTCCACGGCGTGCATGTCCTGGCGGTTGGCCGACTGCTCGGCCCGGATGCCGGTAAACCACGCCTGCTGGCCCCGCAACGCCCGCCGCAGCGGCTCTACTTTGCGGATGCCGCAGCATTCCTTGCGGTTGTCCACGCTGTCGTAGAAGCTGTTGGGGCCTTTTTCGAGCAGGAGCTGCTCCACGGCGGCTTGCTGGGGGAAGTAGGGCTCAATGGCTTTACCGTAGCGCAGCAGCGTTTTATTCCAAGTAGAGTAGGTTTCCTGGAAGTTGCGGGCCGTGTCGAGGGTGAAGACCTTGATGGGCAGGTTGTGCTCGAAAATCAGGTGGGTGATAATCTGGTCTTCGAGGCCGAAGGAAGTCGAGAAAATGGCCTGACCCGGAAACTGCGCGGCCACGGCCGTGAGTACTTCCAAGGCTGAATGCCCGGCCAGCTGCTGACGCAGGCCAATGACCAGCGCCTCTGAGGCTACTTGCATGATGCGGGGAGGATGTGGCTTTTCCAGCGAGGAAAAGCCGGCGGTAGGAAGCCCGGGGCACAAATGGGTTGTGTAAGCCAGGGCCGACTATCCTGCGGTAGTCGGAAAACGGGTTGTGCGGGAGCAGCTCAGCTAGCGGAGCTTAGGGCACGGGCAGGAAAAGGAGGGGGCGTGGCCTGCTACCAACACGGACAGCACATCATGCCACAACATCCATGCTGTAGAGCAGCGGAGGTGGTCGAGAAAGTGCGGGCGTTGGACAAGGTTTTCACGGCGTTGTTGTTTTTATATGGTCAGGACTTGGCACCGTTCCGCATTTGCGGATGGTTGCCGGCGCTTCGTTGAGCCTGTCTCTCCACGCCTCTGTATAAAAACAATCCTTTGATGGGTAAAGAATTGGTGCTACAAAGGTAATAGCAGGAATTTTATAATTGCAAGTTATAAGCTGGCGAAGTATATAATTTTGGTGAATTTGACTTCAATGGTCTGTACGATACCTGTTTATGTAGATATTTGAGGGTGGTTTAGTATGACTTTGTGGTATAACTATAAGTTATGGAAAGCATGCCAAACTGCTATAATTATCCGCTTTCCCCTTGCGGCTTAACCAAGCAGAATGAGCCTTTCGGGCAGCCCAGGCCACTACCTGGCCCGAAAGGCAAAGGAGCAAAACGGCGAAGCTCAAGCAGGTCCCGACTAGAATTCCTGGACCACAATCCGGATATCGGTGTTGCGGCCGTGGTCGTCGGCGCAGGAAATTTTGAGGGCTCCGGGCGGCGGGCGGAAGAAAATCCGCTCGGTGGCCGGGGCCGTGCGCAGAAACTGGTCGTTGACGTACCACGACACCTGGCGCACTTCGTTGTCGGTGGTGCAGCTGAGCAGGAGCTGCTGCTGTTCGCCCTTGTTGAGCACGTACTCGGTGTTGGCCAAGGGCGAGGTAATGCTCGGGGCCTGGTCGCGGCTGCCGCGCACGAGCTGGCAGGCGGGGTTGTGGGGCGGCAGGCGGCGGTACGGAATGCCCTGGGCTTCCTTGAAAGCGGCTACTTCCGGTAGCAGGTTGGGGTACAGCTCCCGCCGGTAGCCGGTAGCCGGGGCGCAGGCCCGGCAGTAAGTATACTGCCCATCGGCCGAGAGCAGCACTTCTTTCTGGTGCTGGCAGCGCAACCCCGCCGACACGCCGGGCAGGAAATAGTCGATAATCTGGTTGGGGCAGTTTTCCCCCGGTGGCCGGCCGGTTTCGGCGCAGACCAGCCGGAAATCGAGGCTGGCGGGCGGCTGAAACCAGTTGTTGGGCGAGTTGTAAGCCAGAGCGTTGAACAAATCGAAGAGCAGGGGCGTGGCAATGTCGGAGCCGGTGAGGGCCGGGCTGCCCTGCCCGCTGAAGTTGCCGACCCACACCCCGATGGTGTATTCCTTGTTGTAGCCGATGCTCCAGGCGTCGCGGCGGCCGTAGCTGGTGCCGGTTTTCCAGGCAATCTTGGGCAGGCGGATGCTGGTTTCGTAGCCCACGGGCAAATCGGGGCGGGTAAGCTGGGCCAGGATGTCGGTAATGAGAAAGGCCGCGCCGTCGGAGAATAATTGGGAATGTTGAATTCCGGATTCTGAACTCTGAATTGGTTTGGCGGGCTGTTTTTGGTTTTGATTTTCAGCCTGGGCTTCATTCTTCCTGGCCTGGCGCAGCGGGGCGTAGCGGCCGCCGTTGGCTAGGGTCACGTAGAGGTTGGTCAGCTCCTCCAGCGTAGCACCGCAGCCGCCCAGAATGGTGCTCAGCCCCAGGTGGGGGGCACGTTTGGCTACGGTTCGGAAGCCGGCGGCCCGCAGCTGGGTGGTAAAGGTGGGTACGCCCAGCTCCGAAAGCACCCGCACGGCCGGAATGTTGAGCGAATAGGCCAGGGCGCGTTCCAGGGGCACTTCGCCGTTGCAGCGCTTGTCGAAGTTTTCGGGCTGGTAGCCGCCGAAGTTGGTGGGCACGTCGGGCAGCAGCAGCTTGGGCGTCACCAGGCCTTTGTCCAGGGCCAGGGCGTACAGAAAGGGCTTGAGCGTACTGCCCGGCGACCGAACGGCCTGCACCCCGTCGTTCTGGCCTTTGGTGACGTTGTCCTGAAAATCGGCCGAGCCCACGTAGGCTTCCACGGCCCGCGTTTGGTTGTTGACGACCAGCACGGCCGCGTTGCTGATGCCCAGCTCGTGGAGGCGGCGCACGTAGTTGCGGGTCAGGTCTTCGGCCTTGGCCTGCTTGCCGCGCTGCAGCGTGGAGGCCACGCTGGCCCGGCCCGGAAACTGCCGCACCAGGCGCCGGGCCAGGTGGGGCGCCAGCGTGGGTGCCGCGTGGCGCTGCACGTCGAGCGGCTCCAGCAGGGCGTCTTCCACATCTTGCCGCGGAAACAGGCCCTGCCGGCCGAAGCGGCGCAGCCACCGGTTGCGCTCCTGCCGGATGGCCTCGTTGTGGCGGCCCAGCACTAGGCCCCGGGGCCGGTTAGGGATGATGGCCAGAGTCACGGTCTGGGCTAGGGAAAGGTAGTCGGGCGGCTGCTGGAAGTAAAGCAGGGCCGCCGACTTCACGCCTTCGATGTTGCCGCCGTAGGGCACCAGATTCAGGTAAAGCTGCAGAATTTCGGCCTTGCTGTAGTGCGCTTCGAGCTGCAGGGCCCGCAGCATTTCCAGCAGCTTGTTGCCCACCGTCCGCTCCTTGGGTTCCAGCAGGCGGGCCACCTGCATGGTGATGGTGCTGGCCCCGGTGGTGCGGCCCCGCCCAAACAAATTGCGCCCCACGGCCTGCACCAGGGCCAGCGGATTGACGCCCGGGTGGTAGTAGAAATACCGGTCTTCCTTTTCAAGAATGGTAGCGCGCAGGGCCGGCGTGATTTCGCGCAGCTCGGTTTTGAGGCGCCACTTCTGGGTCGGGTTCAGAAAGGCGTGCAGCACCGTACCGTCGGCGGCCAGCACGATGGGCGAGTACTGCGGGGCGGGCGGCAAAGGAAACGCCGCGTCGAGGCCTGCCCCGAGCAGGGCGACCAGCACTAAGGTGGCCAGTAAGGCCCGTGCCGCACGTTTTATTGTCAGAGTAGCCACCAGTTTAAGCACAGCGCATAAGGGGTGCAAGATACGCCCGCCGATTCCAGTTTGCCCCGCAAAACTGCCAAAGACCAGCTGCCAGCAGAATGGTTGCGCCAACGTCAGCCGCTCTCCAGGGGCTTAATCAGTCCCGGGGCTGGTGCCCGGCTACCGTTCCGCAGGCAGCTCAGCTGGGCTTCACGGTTTATTCATTTTGCACTTAATGATAACTCGACAATAAGGCAGAGCTGTTGTGCTGGACGCAATAAAAGGGGGTTTTTGTTGCGAAAAAACAAGTGCAAAACTTTGGTGTTTAAGATTTCACTAAGGAATTTGGCTTATGTTACGCTCAGATAACAAACCAGCTAGGTTGCAGCCCTGCCGGTTTGGGGTGCTGACTTTTGTTACAAATCAAAGTCAGCTGGGCCTTTGGTTGCCGTAGTTCGCCAAGGGAGAACATGAGTTTTTTCGCGTCACTTATCACTCACCAAACCCTTTTCTGCATGAAAAAATTTTTACTCATAAGCCTGTTGCTTATGCTCACTCTGCTCCAGCAAGCCACGGCCCAGAGCCGGAGCCTGTCTGGGCGGGTTACCGACCGTACGTCGGGTGAGGGCCTCCCCGGCGTAACGGTTCTGTTGAAGGGAACCACCAACGGGGTATCAACCAACTCGGACGGCACCTACACGCTGAACGTGCCCACCGAGGGCGGTACGATTGTTTTCAGTTCGGTAGGCTATGTTTCCTCCGAGCGGCCCATTGGCTCCGAAACCCAGCTTAACATCGGCTTGGCCGTTGACTCCAAACAGCTGGGCGAAGTAGTCGTGACGGGCCTGGGCGGGGATAAGGACAAAAAGGCTCTGGGCTTCTCCATTGCCGAAGTAAAATCGCAGGAGCTGGTGCAGGCCCGCTCCACCAACGTAGTCAACTCGCTGACGGCCAAGGTGGCCGGCGTGCGAGTGCAGGGTTCCAGCGGCATGGTGGGGGCTTCCTCCAACATCTTTATCCGCGGCATGACCACCTTCACCGGCAGCAACCAGCCCCTGTTCGTGGTGGATGGTATTCCGATTGACAACGGCGGTGGTGGCAACACGCTGCAGAGCGGGGTAGCCAACTCCAACCGCGCCATCGACATCAACCAGGACGATATTGAGACGGTGTCCATCCTGAAAGGGCCGGCTGCCGCCGTGCTCTACGGCTCTCGGGCCGCGTCGGGCGCCATCATCATTACCACCAAAAAGGGCGCGACGCTGGGCTCCAAAAAGCAGTCCATTACGGTTACTTCCAACTACAACATCGTGAAGGTGGGCCGCCTGCCCGACTACCAGAACACCTACGGACAGGGCATCAACGGCACGTTTAACCGCATCAGCCAGATGTCGTGGGGGCCGCGCGTGACGGGCCAGACGGTGCAGAACTTCCGGGGCGAGGACGAAACCCTGGCCATCAACCCGGACAACGTGTCTGATATCTTCAAGACGGGCTCCAACTTCCAGAATAACGTGGCCTTGTCGGGCGCGACGGAGCGCACGCGCTACTACGCTTCCTACGGCAACTTGCACGAAACCGGGATTCTGGACAACAATGACCTGAAGCGTAACACCGTAACCTTCAACGGTAATGCCCAGCTGACCAACAAGCTGCGGACTGGCACCAACGTCATTTTCTCCAACAGCGTGTCGAAGCGTACGCCGCAGGGCAACCAGCTGGCCAACCCCTTCTTCCACTCCTGGGTGCTGCCCCGCTCGTACGACGTATTCCGGTATCCGTATGAGCAGCCCACCGGCGGGCAGCAGAACGCGGCCGTCGTGGGTACTTATACTGCCAACAACACATTCTTCGGCACCAGCGACAACCCGCTGTGGACCATCAAGAACAACACCTACGACGACGAGGTAAACCGGGTGGTGGGTAACGTCAGCATTGGCTATGACTTCACCGACTGGCTCTCGCTGGATTACAAGCTGGGTACCGATACCTATTCCCAGCAATACAAGTACGTGAATGCCCGCGACAGCCGCGGCATCACCACGACTTCTTCCGGCGGCGGCTCCGTGGTGGGCAACATCCAGGACGAGACCTACAACCGCCGCGAGCTGAGCTCCTACCTGACCCTGAACATTCGGCGCAACATCAGCGAGAATTTCACGGCCCGCCTGCTGCTGGGTAACGAAATCAACCAGCGCCGCACCGACGACCTGGCCGTGGTGGGCTCCGACATTCAGGTGCGGGGCTTCAACAACATTTCCAACACGAAAAACTACACGCCCTTCTCCGAGAAAACCACCCGCCGCCTGGTCGGTTTCTACGGCGACCTGCAGCTGGGCTTCCGCGACTTCCTGTTTCTGGGCTTGTCGGGCCGCAATGACTACTCCTCGACGTTCAGTGCCAACAAGCGTAGCTACTTCTACCCCGGCGCCTCGGCCAGCATTGTGGTGAGCGACGCGGTGCCGATGCTTAAGGACAACAAGGTGCTCGACCAGTTCAAGATTCGGGCCGCCGCCGCGCAAGTAGGGCGCGAGGCCCCCGTGTACGGCACCAACACTACCTTCCAGACGACCAGCGTAACGGATGGTTTCGGCCCGGCCATCAACTACCCCTTCCAGGGGCAGGTGGGCCTGACCTACAGCAACGTGGGCGGCAACGTGGACCTGGGCCCCGAGTTTACGACCAGCTACGAGGGCGGCGTCGACCTGCGCCTGTTCAAGGGCCGCGTAGCCCTGGAGGCCACCTACTACGTGCAGAAAAGCAAGGACATCATCTTCGCGGTGCCCTTCTCGGCCACTTCGGGCTTTAGCAGCGTGAACCGTAACATTGGTACCTCGGAAGCCCGCGGCGTGGAACTGATGATCAGCACCACGCCGGTCAAAATCGGCGACTTCACCTACAGCAACTCGTTTAACTACTCGCGGGTGCGCAACAAGGTACTGGAGCTGGCTCCCGGCGTTTCCTTCATCCAACTGGGCGGTTTCACGACACCTGGCACGCGCCTGATTGCCGGCCAGCCGTACGGAGTCATCTTCGGCTCCAAGTTCCTGCGTCAGGACGGCGACTCCGGGCCGCTGCTGCTCAATGCCCAGGGCCGTACCCAGCAGCAGTTCGACAACGGCGTAATTGGCGACCCGAACCCCGACTGGACGGGTGGTATTACCAATACGTTTACCTACAAAGGGCTGACGTTGAACACCCTGCTCGATATTCGGGTGGGCGGCGACGTCGTGTCGCGCAACGTGTTCGACATTCGGCGCAACGGTGTGGGCAAAGAAACTGCCGACCGGGACCGGACCTACATCATTGATGGCGTAATCAAGCAGGCCGACGGCACCTTTGTGCAGAACAACGTGCAGGTAACGGCGGAGCAGTACTTCACCGACCTCTGGGGCTCGGGCCCCTACGAGTTTGCCGTGTTTGATGGCTCGTGGCTGCGCCTGCGGGAAGTAGCCTTGTCGTACTCGCTGCCCCGCAGCCTGACCGATAAAACCTTCCTGGGTGGGGTAGAGCTGAGCGTGAACGGCCGCAACCTGTTCCTCTATGCGCCCAACATTCCCCACATCGACCCGGAAGTAAACACGACCGGCGTTAGCAACTCGCAGGGTTTCGAGTTCAACTCCCTGCCCCAGTCGAAGATGTACGGCGGTTCTATCCGCCTTACTTTCTAATCTCCTAGCCCATCATCTGAATGAAGACGTTTCGTTTCGCAAAATATATCGTTCTGGCTGGTGCAGTAGGCGTTTTGGGCTCCTGCGACAGTTTTCTGGACGTGAACAACAACCCCAACGCGGTGGTAGCGGCCCCGGCCGGCAACGTGCTGGTGGCCGCCCAGACCCAGCTGGGCTTTATGGCCGGCTCCGACCTGCACCGCTTCACTTCCCTTATCGTGCAGCAGTTTGCCGGGCAGGGAGGCAGCGCCCAGCAGCCCGTGCAGTACGACCGGGGCGTGATTACGGGCAGCGACGTGAATAACGCGTTCCGCTTTGGCATCTACGCCACGGGCCTGGCCGACATGCAGCAGCTGATTAACACCACCCAGGAAACCAGCCCAGTATATGCTGGTATTGCCAAGATCATGCAGGCCTACCTGTATGGCGTTACTACCGACTGCTTCGGGGATATTCCTTTCACGGAGGCGCTGAAGTTTGTCGAAAACGGGGCGCCCAAGTACGATAAGTCGGAGGACGTGTACAAAGGCATCCTGGCGTTGCTCGACGCGGGTGTGGCCGATCTGAAAAAGCCCAGCGCCCTGAAGCCTACGGCGGAAGACCTGATTTACGGTGGTGACCTGGTCAAGTGGGAAAAGTTTGCCAACACGCTGAAAATGCGGCTCTATGTTCACTACTACCCCAAGTTCCCGGCGGACGCCACCAAGGGTATCGGGGATTTGCTGGCTGCCCAGGCGCCGGTAATGGGCAGTGAGGCTGACAACTTTCAATTACGCTTCGAGGCAGTAGTTGGTAAAACCAACCCCATTGACCAGTTCGAACGGTCGTCCCGGGCCAACCAGTTTTTCCCCAGCGCCACGCTGGTAGGTATCATGAATACCAAAGCCGACCCGCGGCGCACCACGTATTTCACCGAGTTTGGCGGCGCAGGCCAGTATACGGGTGCCGCCAACGGGGCCGGCGCTGCGGTTAGCACCGACTTCTCGCGCATGCACACCTACCTGCGAGGGGCCCGCACGGGTACCGGCCTGCAGGATTACGCTGGCTCGGCTCCCATCCGGATGTTGACTTACGCCGAGTACCAGTTTATTCTGGCTGAGTACTACGCCCGCACCGGCAACCTGGCCAGCGCCAAAACGGCCTTCGACGCGGGTATTACGGCTTCCATGACCATGGCGGAGATACCCGCGGCGGCGCGCACGGCCTACATTGCGGCCCGCCCCGCGCTTACGGCCACCAACGCTATTCAGCAGATCATCGAGGAAAAATACGTGGCCAATTTTGGCGTCGTCTCGGAGCCCTGGGTGGATTACCGCCGCACGGGCTTCCCGCAGCTGGCGTTGCCGGCATCGGCCCAGACCACGGCCATCCTGCGGATTCTGCCCTATTCGGATGCCGACCGGGCCGCCAACCCCACCAATACCCCGGCGCGCACCAGCCTGATTGTGCCCAGCGTATTCTGGGACCCGGGCAAATAGCTGATGTTTTACGCCGGCCGGCCGCGCGGCAACGTGGCCGGCCGGTTTTCCCCGACTTGTTTTTTAGCTTCTCTTCATGAAAAAGACGTTTCCGTATTTTCTGCTGCTGTTTATGGCCCTGGTGCTGGCCGGCTGCAAAGAAGATGACCCCCAATACACGATAACGCCCAAGTCGCAGATCATCTTCGACGACAACATCGACAAAGTCACGGCCGACTACAAAAAGGCCGGTAACCTCTCGCTCAAAGTGAGCATCGTGGGCAGTGCTACCAGTGTGCGCATCGAAAGCAGCTATTCGGTAGCCGGTGCCGCCAAAACCAAGCTCGTTGGGACGTTCCCCGTTACCGATGGGGTAGCTTCGGTGAACGTGCCTTCGTCGACCCTCTCCGACACCGAAATAGTGGGCGCCACCAGCAATGCCACCACCCGACCGGCCAATACCTTCACGCTGGCCGTTGATGCCATTAACCCCGACGCCAACTCCGACCGGCGCTATTTTACCGCCGTAGTGGTGCAGTAGAGCTAATTCTATAGTTGGCTCACCAAAAAAGCCCCTCTTTCCGGCCGGAAAGAGGGGCTTTTTTGGTGAGCCAACCACGCCGTGGGGCGGCCTACCGGGGCGGCTCAGGTACGGTTACGGCCAGCTCAAAGTCGCGGGCCGGTGGGGCTTCGTTGTTGGTGGTGTTGCGGTAGATAAAGCGCACGGTGGTTTGTCCGGGGTTCAGGGCCTGAAACTGAAACGCCACTTCCTGGGCGCTGCCGGGCTTGGCCTTCTTCTTTTTGGGTTCTTCTTTCTGCTGCCCGACCAGCTGCACAATGTTGCCTTCACTGGGAATTGCTTCCCAGGCATACTCCGAGCCCACGGTGGTGCCCAGCTTAATCAGGAGCTGGTCGCCCTTGTTAACCGTTACCTGGCCGTGGTTGCCATACTCGCTGATGTTCACGTTTTTGGCCACGCCCGGCTGATTGATCGTGACGTAGGCATGGAAAAAGCTCCCCAGCGGGAAGTAGCCCGAGCCTGGCACTGCCGACACAAGGGCCAAATCGAAGCCCCCCGGCCCAATGGCTTGCATGTGAATTTCGTGGGTGGCCGGGGCGCCCGGCACGCCGCTGCTCATGCCCGGCAGCGTGTGGCTGCTGGTTACCAGCAGTTGGCCCGGGTAATTTTGGGCCAGCCGCCAGCCATAGCGCGGGGCGGCCGTAGGGAGCCGGATAACGAGCTGGTCGCCCACGTTCAGCTGCACCTGCCGGCCATTGTCGGCGGCCGTGAGCGTGGTGATGCCCTGGGCTTGCAGGGAAGAGTAAGCTAGCACTGCGCTGAGCAGCAGCACCAGGCGAAGCAGTATGGCTTGAAGCCGGAAACCAAAGTAACGGCGGATGCGCATGGGAATACCGAAATTAGAGTAGCTGAACTATACCGTAATAGCCCCAAATGCCACAGCCGACCGCGACGGCGGCCGGCTGTGGGCTGGTGACAGAAATAGGTACGGGTGACGCAAGCAAAAAGCTGCGGTGGAGCTACCCATGGCGGCACTACGGAGCCGGCTGCGGCCGGGCGCGGCGCACCCGCAGCGTGTCGAAACGTTGCATCAGCTCGTCGGTGCTGATAAACATGGCCGGGTTGGCATCGGCGTCGCGCAGGGAGTCGAGTAGGGCTTGGGCCTGGTTGTAGCGCTGCCGCTGTAGCAGGGCGTCGGCGCGGCCGAGTAGCTGCTGGCCCCGGGCGGCAGCTGCGGGGTTGTCGGCGACCCGCAGCACGTGGCCCCGGCCATCGGTGCGGAAGTAAAAGAAGTAGCCCATCCACAGAATCAAGCCCAGAAACATGACGGCAAAGGCAATAAGGATAACGCGCAGGTTGACCATAGAGAAGCGCTGATTTGCTGGTAGAACGTCATGTCGAGCCTAGCGAGGCATCTCGCGCGCAGCAGTAACTGAAATTACTATTGCACGCGAGATGTCTCCCGCTGGTCGACATGACGTTCTGTTTGGCTACTATTTTACCCGCACTACGCCTGCGCCGTTGTAGCTGTGGTATTCGGCGTTGTACATGGCGTCGGCACTCACCGGGCCCAGGCGGAAGGTGCCCTTCGACACGGCCCGGGCCACGTAGTAGAACGACTTGCCCCCGGGGGTGACGGTGGTGAACAGGTTGATCCGGTCGTCGCGCATGTCGAGGTAGTCGGGCGTGGCGGCGTCCGTGGCCCAGTCGATGTCGCGCACGGCCCCGATGCGTGGATTCTCAATTTCCAGGCCGGCGGGCAGCAGGTCGGTAATGGCCACGTTGGGCACTTCCCCGGCCGCGGTGGCCGATTGAATCGTGATGCGCACCACCACCAAGTCGTTTTGCCGGAAAGTAGTGCTGCTGACGGGTTTGCCGTTACGGTCCAGGAAGTCGCGGCGCACTTTGAGGAAGGAATCTTCCTCGCGCACGGTGTTGGTGGCCGACACACCCTCAGTTTCCCAGAAGTAATACAGGCTGCCCGTGCCCGTCGTGCGTAGGCTTACCTGGCGGTTGGCTACGTTATTCACCGTCAAATCCGTGCCCGTAAACTTGCCGATTTCCCGGGCATCGGCCAGCAAGGAAGCCGTGGCGGTGCTCTTGGCGTTTTGGCGGGCTACTTTGCCCAGGGCCAGCAGCGAAAAGGACCGTTCCTGGGTATTGAGCCACGACGCCTGCTTGACCTGCCGGCTGAGCTGGCGGGTGAGCTTGGGCACCAGGGCGTTGCCGGGGTCAACTTCGAGCAGGGAGTTGAGCACCAGGGCCTCGTCGCGGATGGGGGAGTAGAACGAGCCGTCGAAGGCGCGGTGAGCGGCCGTTTCGGTGAAGGTGGTGGGCAGCAGGTCGCGGTAGGCTTTCTGGTTGCCACCCACGGCCTGAGCCGCTGCCAGCAGGAAGCGTGAGTCCTGGGCCAGCAGCTGCCGGTTCGACTTATAGTAGTTCAAGGCCACCGGATCTTGGCGGCCGGCCAACGCCAGCACGTAGATGCTATAGGGAATTTCCTTTTTGGCAATGACCTTACGGCGGGCAATGGTGCTCACGTCGAAGTAGTCGTACTCCTCGGTTTCGCGCTTGCGGGTGCGGGCTTGCAGGTATTGCAGCACCTTGTCGAGGTGGCTCTTGTTGACTTCGAAGCCGGCGCGCTGGGCTTCGAGCAGGAAGTGGGCGGCGTATGTGGTGGCCCACCAGTTGTCGTAGTCGCCGCCGGGCCAGTAGCTCAGGCTGCCGTTGTAGAGCTGCTGGGACTCGATTTTGCGGATGGCTTCCTGCACGTTGTAGTTTGGGTTGAAGCGTGTGCCCTTGGTCTGCTTGCCGGTTTTCTGGCTGAGCGTGGCCGTCAGATCCGCGTAGTAGAGCTGGGGGAAAGCCGCCGACACGGTTTGCTCCAGGCAGCCGTAGGGGTACTGCAACAGGTAGCGCAAATCCTTGGCAAACTCCGTCATCGGCGAGCGGCTCACCACCAGCTGACTGCGCAGGGTAGAGGGAATGAAGGCCGTTTTCAGGTTCAGCGCCTGGTTACGACCACCTTGCACCACGCCCGAGCCGGATACCTTTTCCAGCGGGGAAGCCGGGCGGACGGGTATTTCAATGGTTTCGGTGAACTGCTCCTTGCTGCCGTCTGCACTGACCGTAATTTTAACGGAGGCATTACCAATAATGCTGGTAGCGGGAATCGTCTGTGGACTACGGCCGGCAAAAAGCCTGAAGCGAATCTGCGTTTCCTTGTTGGCTGGCAACGACGCAAACCGCGCTTCATTCGTCATGGCGTCACCGGTTTGAATTGATTGAACCGGACCTGTGGTAGCAATAGTAACGGAAGCTTTTGCTGCCTTCCCTGTCGTGTTCGTCAGCGTCACGGGCACGTCAATCGTATCGCCGGGGCTGAGGAAGCGGGGGAGGCTGGTGCTGATAACCACCGGGTCGGCGATGCGCATGGTTTGCTCGGCCGAGCCGAAAGCGTCGCCCTTATAGGCCACGGCCATGACGCGCACGGCCCCGCTGAACTGCGGAATGCGCACTTTGTAGCGCACTTTGCCGTTGGCATCGGCCCGCAGCACCCCGCTCCACTTGGCCAGCAGCTTCACCCGGCGCGAGGGCACGGGCGTGGTGCGGCGCGAGAGGTCGGCCCCGTCGCCGCCGGAGGAGCTGGTACCCAGCTCGGGCAGCAGGAAGGGGTACACGTCGTAGGCATTCACCTCCAGGGCGCGCTTCTGGTAGAAGTAGGCGTAGGGGTCGGGCGTGCGGTAATCCTTCATCTGCAGAATGCCCTCATCGACCACGGCAAAGGTCACGGCCGCACCCGGCGCGGTGCTGGCCTCGATGGTCTGCCAGGTTTGGGAGCGGCTCTGCTCGGCTACGGTCAGGGCCACGGGCAGCTTGGCGCCGGGCTTTTCCACCGTCAGCGGCACGAAGCCCCGGGCCACGGTCAGCGGCAGGCGGTTGTCGGTAATTTCGCGAATGGCGGTGGCCGTCACGTAGATGTTGGGCACGTGGTTGCCCCGAATCGGAATGCTCACCCGGGCCGACTTCTCATCGGTATCGACGTAGAAATGGTCGAGCACCTTGTCGCGCTCCACGGTGATGAGCACCCGGCCGGCAAAGGGCGTTTTGAGCAGGAGCTTGGCCGTTTCGCCGGGCTGGTATTTCTCCTTATCAGCCTCAATCGTCACCTCGCCCTCGTTGTTGACCTCGAAGGAATTGCTCTGGGTGTCGCCGTAGCCGTAGGCGTAAATATGGCTGGCTACGTAGGTCGCCGCGCCCGGGCGGGCAATGCGCACCTCGTACTCGCCCGAGGAAGCCGGGGTGAAGTCGAGCGTGAACATGCCGTCGATGGTGCGGTTCTGGGTCAGGATGGCTACCTCGCGCTTCTGCGAGGTGTAGCGGTAGCGCCCACCCTGGCGCTCAATCACCGTTTCCCACAGCAGGCGCACCACCTTGATCTGGGCTTCGGCCCGGGCGGGCTGGGCCGTCTTGGGCGTTAGGGCCACGAAGCGCAGGGTCTGGGCCTGGCGGGTGCTGACCAGCTCGGGCAGGTTCTGAATGCCGAACATCACCGGCTGGGTCTGCACTTCGAAGGTGGCCAGGCGGTTCACAGGCCGGCCGCTTTCGTCGAACACCGTGGCGAAGGCCGAGCCTTCGAGCGTGCCGAGGTCTTCGTAATCGGGTACCTCGTAGGTGGCCGTGCCGTTGCCGCTGGCGTCGGTAGTGCCTTCGCGCACGGTTTTCTCGAACCGGTCGGAAATGGCGGTGTTTTCCTCGTAGCCGTAGCCGCGGCGCTTGTTTTCGCCGGTGTTGATGTAGAAGTTGTAGTCGGCGTACTTCTTGGGCGTAAACGGCTTTTCCTTGAGCGAGAATTCCACCTCAAACTTCCGGTCGGATGCCGGCGGGCCAAACAGGTTCACGGCCGTGATGTTGGCATTCACCGCCTGGCCCGGACCCGCTACGGCCGGCGCGGCTTTCACCGTCACCTTCAGCCGGTCGGGAATAAATTCCTCCACCGAAATGGTGCGTGAGGTGAGCAGTACGTCGTTGCCGGTCAGCACTTCCAGCGTGTAGAGGCCGGTCATGATGCCGGCGGGCAGGATAAAGCGCGACTCGAAGGAGCCGTCGGCCGAAAGCTTCTTGCGCAGGTTGGCGTATTCCTTGCCAGTAGGCAGCAGCAGGCGGATTTTCACCGGCAGGTTGGCCGGTGGGGCCTGCCAGCCCTCGGTACGAATCACGGTGTTGGTTTGAATCGTGTCGCCGGGGCGGTACAGGTCCCGGTCGCCGTAGAGGAAGGCTTGGTAACGGGCCGCGTTGCTTTGCAGGCCGCCCACGTCGAAGCGCGAGGTTTCCACCCGGCTCGTGGGCAAATTCAGGAAGGTGAAGTCCGACTCGCGCTGGGCCGTGACCATCGTCAGGCGGAAGCGGCTGGTAGCGGCGGTGCTGTCGAAGACGGCCACGCCGGCGCTATTGGTGGTGGCGCTGCTGATGACTTGGTTGTTGGAGCTTACGAAGCGCACGTTGACCCCGCTCAGGGCCTTGGCGCTGCGAATCGAGTTGGCAAATACCAGCGTGCGGCCGGCCTTGCCCTGCTTGACAATCAGGCCGATATCCGACACCGACACTAGCTTGCTCACCTGCAGCCACTGCCGCTCGGTATCCTGTACTTTCACCACGTACAGCCCTTTCATTGGCCCCGTAAACTCCAGGTCCTTGAAGCTCAGGTTGAGCAGGCGCATCCCGTTTTCCTTGGGCATGCCGGCCACGGTGTAGGTGCGCTCGGTCAGCACGTTGCCCAGCTGCTCTACGTCGTAGTAGTTGTACGACTTGTCTTCGTAGCCACCGTCGCCGCCGTCACCTTCTTCGCCGCCTTCCTCGTCGTAGTCGTAGCCGTACTGCTGGCCACCGCGCAAGAGCTGCTGAATGTTGTTGGCGTAGACCTTGGCAATGGTGACCTGCACCTTCTCGATTTCGGCGATGCGCACGCCCAGATTGCGGGTGCCCAGCGCGTCAAGGTACATGGCCTTGTCGCCGTTGGCGAAGCTCAGACTGGGCCGCTCCTCCACGAAGGCGGCCGTTTGGGTGAAGGGCTCCGGAAGCTGCCCGCCCAGGGCTCCGCGTAACCCGCTGCGCAAACTAATCTGGTAGGTCTTGTCTACATCAAAGCCACCTTTCAGAGTAAAGCCGCTTTCTAAGGCTTCCACCGAGTAATCCACGGCCGGCTCCACGGTGAGCAGGGCCGGTATTTCCGCCGCTGATACGGGCTGGTTGGTGAGCACCGTAATGACCGGGTCACCGTCCACGATAGAGGCCACCACTTCGCGCACGAGCAGGGTTTGCTGGTCGGGCACGGCCACTTGCGCGGTGAGAGGCGTAGTCGTGGCCCGGTCCGAGCCCACGGGGTGCAGGCCGGGGGCCAGCTCCAGGGTGATGGGGGAGCCGGGGCGCACGTCCTGGGTCAGGGCCACGCCCACGATGCTGTCGGCCTCCGCCGACACGACCTCGAAGGCTACGGGCTTGCCGTCCTGGGTTACTTTGAGCAGGGGCTGAATATCGGCCGGCTTCACGGCGTAGTTGAAGAGCAGGTTGGCGCGCATTTCGGCCGTGCCCGCCACCCGCCGGCTCTGGCTCCAGAACAGCTGGGGCTCGTGCATCGTCAGGCCCGGGGTGTGGAATTTGCGCTTGCTCAGCGGCGGCTCCTTCTTGAGCTTGAGGGCTTCCAAAGCCACTGGCCGCCACTGGGCGGCAAAGGCCGTAGCGGGCCGGAAGGGCTCGGAAGGGGAGAAGGTCAGTTCCCGGTCACTGGTCCACTTGAACTTGCCGCGCACGGCGGGCTCAAACTCCACGTACTGCAGCGTGTCCCAGCGACTCACGCGGCCTTCGCCCACGGGCTCGTCGAAGGTGAATACAATGTTTTGGTAGGGGCTGATTTCCTCGCCCTCGGGGCTGGAATCAGCGTTGGGGCCCGACTTGGAGCAGGCGCATAGCAATAGCAGCAACACCAGCAAAGGCAGGCGAGATAAGCGGCGGGTAAGCATAAGGATAGGGAGAAGAAAATGGACGCGGGAAGGTATAGAAAAAGGAGGATGTTTGTAGTTATTTATAGCTGAGCTCGAGCACCTAATTAAGTGCAGCAAGTTATAACAGTCACTATTACAGCATGGAAATGCACTCCCGTTCGGAAATCGTCTGTAGTGTACTGGCTAACAGTCGCACGAAAAGCACCGTGTATACCGTGCTAGACCATTATGCTCCTACACACAAACCGCTTGATGGCGACTACGGGTGTTGGGATACTCCCTATAATAATCCTGAGTACACGTTTGGCTCCGAAGATGAAATGCTGGAATATTACGCTGAAAATACTGCGGCAGTCTGTAGTTTCTACTGGAACCTTGGGGTGGGTACTCCAACCCGATACGTGGTGGTTGGAGCACGTTTTACCTCTGATGGACAGTTGGTTATGAGCGTAATCGTCGACGTGGAGGAAGAAGCCGAGGATGAATGCCTGGATGAGCTGAAAATGCTACTGAATTCACAGATAGGCGTCATTAGCTACGTCAACCCAGCCTACTTCACCGATGGGCAGGATTTTGCCGACAGGTACGGCTAGAAGTCGCCAATACTCCCACACTGCTTTCTATGGTAGCCATGAACTCCCCATCAAGTACAAAAAAGGCGAAGCCTGCGCCCCGCCTTCACTTCCTGGACTCGTCCGCCTACCCGTACTGGAATAGTTTGAAATGAGCGTCTTCGTTATGCACAGTTTATACAAGTTCACTCCGCCAGTCGCATAATCAGCTCCCGGCCGGGGCGCACGAACTCGACCTGCAGCAGCCGGCGGGTCGGGGCGTCGAGCCAGTAGGTGACGGTGCTTTTATCGGCGCCGAAGGTTTGCACCACCCAGGCCGGCCGGCTGGACTTGCCGTCGGGGGCGGGCAGGGGCTGGGCGCCCACAATGCGCCCCCGCACCCAGTCCTGCCCGCCCTTCTCGTACACGTACTGCGCAAACTTGAAGGGTTGCCCGGCCCGCAGTGGCAGGGCCAGCACCACCAGGTCGGCCGAAAAGGAGTCGAACAGGGCGGCCGGGGTGGTCAGGTCGACGGCGGTGCGCTGGGGGCCCACCTGGTTGAAGCCCGTGACGCGGGCCCCGGCGAAGTCCAGGGTCAGGGTGCGGCTGTTGGGCTGGTGGGAGCGGTGGGCGCGGGGGTAGAGCGTACGGCGGTCCACGGTGCCACTGTCGACGATGGTGCCGGTGGGAAAGGAAATGACGGACCGCTTGAGCGCGAGTCCCTGTTGCGGCCGGGTAAGGTATTCGTACGAGGTAGCCACGCTGCCGACGGGCTTTTCCTGACCCTCGCGGCGCATGAGCATGGTGTAGCGGGCCGAGAAGGGTTGGATAAGTTGCCCATCAACGCTGCGGCGCGGGGTGAGCAACAGCGTGTCGGTGGTAAGCACCGCAGACTGGGCCTGCGCGGTGCTCGTCAGGCTCAGGGCCAGTAGTAAGCCGGGAAGTTTCATGGCGTACAGAGTAAGGTGAGGGAAAAAGACGGGAGCCAAGTACGAGCAGCGCCATCAATTGTCCCGCCCTATTCGACCATTGTGGCGGTTTACTCGGCTTTCACCAGGCTTTGCTCAACCATTGGCCTTCCCTGGACTCGGTGGCTACTGCTGGCCCAAGGGTCGAGGGAAAGGCCGCAACGGTCGAAAATCCGGCGGGGCGTGCAGGTTGCGGGCGGCGCGGCGGGTATCTTGGGGGCCCCATCTGCCACTACTGCCATGCTCGGGCTTCTTCGCCGCCACCGGGTGCTACTGCTGCACCTCTCGTTCTGGGGCGTCTACTTTTCGTTTTACTTCTACCAGATCAGCCGGGAGGCGGGCTGGCGGCTGGCGTTGGCCAACTCGCTGGTGCCGCTGGTGAGCAACCTGCTTATCGGCTACCTCAACTTCTTCTACCTGCTGCCCCGGGGACTGCGGCGGCAGCAGCTTGGGCGCTACCTGCTGGAGCTGGCCGCTCCCTTCACGCTGGTGGTAGCGCTGCGCGTGGCGGTGCAGCGGCAGCTGGCGGTGGGGCAGATGCAGCAGAGCTACATGGAATCGGGGGCCTTCGTGCTGTCGGTGGTGGTGGGTACCTTGTTTATCGTGGCCTTCCTGAGCATGCTGCACTTCGTGGTGGGCTGGTTTGCCCTCGACGCCCGCACCAAGGCCCTGGAAAACGAGCAGCTGACGGCCGAGCTCAAGCTGCTCAAGGCCCAGATCAACCCCCACTTTCTCTTCAACACGCTCAACAACCTCTACTATTTGGCCTACACCCAGTCGCCGAACACGCCGGAGGTGGTGGCCAAGCTGGCCCAGATGATGCGCTACATGATTTACGAGTCGAACCACGCTACCGTGGCCCTGAGTCAGGAAATCGAGTACATGCAGAACTACGTGAGCCTGGAAAAGCTGCGCCTCAACGCCCCGATTGCCGTGCAGTTCGTGGTTGAGGGCCCGGTGGAGGGGGTGCGTATTGCCCCGCTGCTGCTCATTACCTTTCTGGAAAATGCCTTCAAGCACGGCGTCAGTACCACCGACCCTAATGCCTGGGTTTCGGTGCTGATCCGGCTGCACGGCCCCGAGTGCGTTTGCACGGTGGCCAACGGCCGGCTGCCCCACCCCGCCCCGGTACCAGCCGCCCCGGTACCAGCCGCCGCGGGTACGGGCCTGCAAAACCTGCACCGCCGCCTGGCTTTGCACTACCCCGGCCGGCACGCGCTGCGGGTAGACGACAGCCCCGCTGAGTACCGCGTCCACCTCACCCTAACCCTGGCCTGATGTTGCGTTGCCTGATTGTGGATGATGAACCCATGGCCCGGAAGCTGCTGGCCGACTACGTGGAGAAAGTGCCGTTCCTGACCCTGCACGCGGCCTGCGCCAGCCCGTTGGCGGCCCTGCAGGAGCTCAGCAGTCACCCTATCGACCTGCTGCTGCTCGATGTGCAGATGCCCGAAATCACCGGCCTGGCTCTGCTCAAGATTCTGCCCCGCCAGCCCCTGGTGATTCTGACCACGGCCTACTCCGAGTACGCCCTGGAAAGCTACGACCTCGACGTGGTCGACTACCTGCTCAAGCCCATTACGCTGGAACGGTTTCTGCGGGCCGTGCACAAGGCCCAGGCCCGGTTGCTGCCCGGTGCTGCTCCGGGCCCAACCGGTCTGGTACCGTCCCCGGCGGTGCCGCTGCCGGCCGAGCCGGCGCCGTTTCTCTTCGTGAAGGATGGCACCCGCCTCGTCAAGATCCGGCAGACCGACATCCTGTTTGTGGAGGGCCTGAAAGACTACGTGGCCATCCACACCCGCCAGCAGCGCATCGTGAGCCTGCAGCGGCTTAAAACCCTGGAGCAGCAGCTGCCCGCCACGCACTTCATCCGGATTCACCATTCTTACATCGTAAGCCTGGAGGGCATCGACGCCGTATTCAAGGACAAGGTGCAGATCGGCAGCCGGTTTCTGCCCGTGAGCGAATCCTACCGCAAAGCCTTCCGCAGCTTCATTGGCCCCGACCTGCAGTAGCAGCGTACCGGCCACGGGTAACTGACTTAATGAGCCGGCTCCAAACACAAAAAAGGCGGAGCCTGCGCCCCGCCTTTTTCATTTAGCTCACTATCCCGCACTTACTGGGGCAGCGTGAGCAGATAGCCGATGGTGAAGTTGGCGTCCCAGTCGAAGACGAACTGCTTGCAGCCGGTAGCTTCGGCAATGGACTTGTAGATGTTGAGGCCGGCCTTCGACTTGGCGTTATCGAGCTGGTAGGCGTCGGCGGCTTGCAGCACGGTGTAGCGCTCCTTGCCGTTGCGCACCTTCTTGGCCATTTCAAACGGCACACCGCCAATGATAAAGCAGGTCTGACGCAGGTTTTGGGGTACTTGCTGGGCTTTGGCTTTCACGTCGGCGGCCACGGTGGCGTCGTCCACATTGTCCTGGAAGTACTTGGCCCCGTAGGTTTCCACCGACTTGGGTGCGCCGCCGCTCAGCCACGAAATCTTGGTGTTGCCCGAGCCAATGTCCGTCACGAACGACTTGTCGGCAAAGGAAGCCGGCAGCACCGAACGCAGACCCAGCACGCCTTCCTTCTCCGGTGTCACGGTGTTGACCACGTAATTCAAATCCTTCAAAGCCTTGATAATCTTGGCCGTACCCGAGGCCTTGATGGCGCCGGAGCTGACCACGAAATGAATGTCGCGGCCGCCCACGCCGTAGTCCAGCATCTGCCCGATGTAGGACTTCAGGCCCTTGCGCACGTCGTCGTCCGACGACATATTTTCCATTACCAGGCTGTTGCCAAACTCCGCTTTTTCCAGCTTCCAGTTCCGGCTTTTGTCGATGCGCACAATAAAGGAGTTGAAGCCGCTGGCGCCCAGCTCCACCACGCCCTTGAGCTTGCCGTTGACCGGGGCCGGAGCTTCGTAGCTAAACGCCGGAGCCGTCGCCGTAGCCGTCGCCGTAGAAGTAGAAGCCGAGGTGCCGGGCTCAGTCGTCGAGTAGTCGCCGCTGGCTTCGGTGCCCGGGGCCGCCCCCGGCGAGACGGGCGCGGTAGTCGTGGTGGCGGAGTCCGGGGCCTTGTTGCCCACGAAGTGGCGGAAGCCGAAATAAACGGCGGCCACCACCACGAGGGTGATAATCAGCCGGCCGGCAAGAGTAATACGCTGCATGAAGAAAGGAATTAGGGAGTTGGGAATGTAGAAGTATTCAAGACGACATTTTCGCTATTTGTCATCTTGAGCTTTGCGAAGGACCTTCCTCGCCTGAGTGATAAGCTTTCTTCAACGTGAGATATTTGGTACCTGCGCGGTCAGGAGCTTTGTCACGTTGGCACAAGTCGTAGTGGGGTAGGCAAGGAAGGTGCTTCGCAAAGCTCAGGACGACAGGGTAAACAACCTCCGCACGCAAGACCCGGCTGGGCTTAGTTGAGCAGGTCGCGGTAGCCGGCATCCTTGGCGGGGTAGGGTTCGGAGGAGCTGGGCGCCGGCACTTCGGGCTTGGCATCGAGGGTCACGAGCTTGAATTCGCCCTGGTTGTAGGCCTGCAGCATGGCCTCGCCCTTGTCGGAGAGGATGCCGTTCTGCACGTCCACGGAGTTGATGAAGTCCATCGACATATCCATGGCCCGCTTCATTTCGCCCAGCTTCTGGCTCATATCGTCCTGGATGTATTCCATCGACTCGTCGAAGTAAAACTTCTTGTCGGGGTCGCCCTTGAAAATGCTCACGGCGGTGCGCAGCGCGTTGGAGCTTTCCTTCACAATCTTGTATTCCACCTCCTTGAGGCGCACCTTGATTTCGGTTTCCTTGATGATGTAGTCGGCGCTCTGGTTCACCTTTTCCATGAAGGCCAGCACCATTTTGATGTTGCGCTGCAGGGGTAGCAGCTTCTCGTTCATCTGCTGCAGGCCCGCTCCCTCGATGGTGGCCAGCTGGGCGGCTTCCTTCATGCCGGGCTTGGCGGCCATGCTGGTTGCCTTGTTGGCCTCGGCAAATTTCTGCTTGATTTCCTCGTTGTTCTCGTTGATCTTCTTGTTGAGCTTGACCAGCTGCCCGGCTAGGGTATCAATCTGGCCCTGCATCTTCTGGCGCTTCTGCTTGAGGTCCTCGATGTAGATTTTGAGGATGGCAATGGGGTCGAGCTGAATGATGAGCCCGGTGATTTTGCGCATCAGGGTCTTGAACAGAAAGAACAGCCCGGTGCGGATGTCGCGGCTGGTGAAGAGAAACACGAGCAGCCCGAGCGCGCCCAGCAGCAAAGCCAGGTGCAGGGTGTTGGTGGCCACTTCAATCAGAAATTTGACGACCTCATTAAAATAAAACAGGCCCGTGCCAACCAGTCCGGCCAGTACCACCAGGCCCAGCACGCCCTCGGGGCGCGACCAGAAGGAGCGGCGCTCGGCCTCCGTGGAGCCGCCAAGCTGCGTAAAGTCAGGAGTTGCCATTCTGTGAAGTGGTGAAATTGTGAAATGGTGAACTTGTGAAATGGTGAGTTTGCTGTTCGGGTGGGGAAATGGTGCGTTTGGTGTTCGACTGGCGCAGCTTTGCGCATTTTGCGCCGCTAGCACGACAACTCACCATTTCACGATTTCAGCATCTCACCACCTACCGCAGGTACCGCGTGATTTTCTGCAGGTCTTGTTCGATTTGCTGGGCGAAGTGGGCGTAAGTCACCTCGTAGTTCTGGCGGTTCTGGTTGAGGCGGCCGCTCTGCTCGGTTATTTCGCCGCCGATGGCCGCCAGGCGGGCATTGTTGGCGGCCTGCTTCTGCTGAATCTCAGCCAGCTGCCGGGCCAGGGCTTCGTTGTCGGCCTGCAGCTGCTGCTGTTCCTTCTGCAGCCCCCCGACCCGCTCGTTAATGGCCTCGTCAACGCTTTTGGCAAAGGCGTCGCGGTCGGCCCCCAGTACCGTGAGGTAGTGCTGCCCGGTGGTGGTCAGGGCCGTCACGTTGGCCGACCCGCCCATGGCCTTGAAGCTGGCCCAGGCCGCCTGAAACTGCTTTTCCTCGCTCAAATCCAGGCTGGTGAGGCTGCGCAGGGTTTCACGAAACTCAAAGTAATCGGGGCCGGGCGGGTTGTTCTTGGCCAGCACGCCGGCCAGGTGCTCGGCAAACTTGCTGTCGTGCTGCCCGGTAGGCACCGGCGCAGGGGGCATGCCTGCCCCGGCGGGTGCTGCGGGGGCCGGGGCCGCGCCGGGGCGGGCCGGCTCGGCGTCCGTAATGAAGAAGCTCAGAATCTTACGGCCGAGGTTGTCCGGTTCAGGCATGGCAGTATTGAAAGGTGGCACCTGCAATGTTACGAGGTTGGCGCAAATATGCCGCGCCGGCTATGCTGAAACTGCGGAGCGCCTCCTTGCCAGTTCCATATCTGCCGTGTGCGCAGAGCCCGCAAAAGGCGAGAGAAGCCGGCCGAAGCGGGAAAAAGGCCGAGCTAACCGGCGAGTCGGCCGCACCGATGCATGACGCTCCAGGAGTCATCCGCTACTGTTGCTTCCCAAAACCTGCTAAGAATGCTGGCAGCAACGACCAAGGCAGCGGGCTGGTGCTGCTCGATAACCATCCTGAATGCAGGAAGACGGCCCGTAAATAAGCGTCGTAATTATTCTTTGTCTCCTAAAATCCGTAGTTGGCGAATAAGGAGACAAGCTGCTTGTCTCTAAAAAATCAAAACAGCCAAACGAGGAGACAACTGCACCCATGCCCCGCTATTCAACTCCTGCTCCCGCTCCGCACTACCTTGCCGTTATTCGTGCCGGGCTGGGCCTCACCCAGGCGCAGCTGGCCGGCGCCCTAGGCGTGTCGCGGCACTTGGTCACGAAGATAGAAGCCGGGCAGCGGGTATTGCCTGCCGCGGCCGGAATAATTTTGGCCTGGCTCACCCAGGCCTTGCCGCCGCCCGGTCCGCCCGCACCCTTGCCAGCGCTGAGTGCAGAGCAGGCCACGCCGCTGCACACCCGCGCCGCGGCCGTGGCCCACGAAACCCAGCAGCTCCTGCGGCGCCTGGAGCGGGGGCAGGCCCGGGCCCGCCGCGCCCTTAGCTGGCTGCGGGCCGCCCCGGCATTATTAGCTACACTACCTCCGGCCGAAGCTGAGCGGCACCAATGCTGGGTAGAAGCCACCACGGCCGAAGCCGAGCAGGCCCTGGAAGGCGAGGGTAGCCCCGTGCTGCACCGGCTGCTGGAGGCCCGCTTGGCCGGACTGCGGGCCGAGGCGGCCGTGCTGGCGGGGTATCTGAAGGAGCCTATAGCCTCGGGTTAAGAGTCGATATTGGGCCGGAGGCAGCCTTGAAACCCGAGTCTCGAATGGGTGTGTTCGGCTGGTAGGAGAGGGGCGTGGGTAATAGAGAAGGGTGTAGGAAAGTTGCTGGCTATTGGGCTTACTGTTCCGGCTTAGCCTTACGGCGCAGCCACTCAAAGAGCCGCTTTGGGGTCCGGGTCAGCCGCTGGAGCGGGGCTTGCTCCACGACGACATAGGTGCTAATGGCCCCGCCCAGGATGGTACGTTGCTGTACCGGCGCTTCCGCCGCCTTGCGCACTACGGGCAGCTCCGTAGCGCCGCGCTGCAGCGGAATGGCCAACGGACCCCGCACGGTTCCGGGCTGCAGCTGTTCTTCGGCCGCCCGGAAGCCGGGCATCTGCACGAGCAGGCGCAGGGTGTCGGTCTTGTCGGGTAAGGCCAGTTGCAGGGTGCCATCGGCTTCGGCCTGGGCGGTGAGCAAGAGCGAATTGGCTAACCAAAGCTGCACGGTGGCAAAGCCCACGCCCTGCCCGGTGGCCGGGTCATACACGCGCAACTGCAGGGTGGTGGGGCGGGAGCTAGCCCCTGGAGCCACGGCGTGCGGCACGGCTACCGGGTGGGCCAGCAAAGGCGTGGTAACTGCCAGCAGGGGCACACTTACCGCCGCCAGCCACCGCCGCACCCCGCTCAGCCCCGGCCAGTGTGGGCGCCGCGCGGCTGTTTCCGCCTGCTGCCGGCTCTGCGCTAGCACCTGGGTTGGAATACGGCCGCATACGCTGCCCTCGGGGGCGTGGCGCAGAATGCTCAGTATCGTGGTCGGGTCGGTGGCGCTGAAGTCCAGCACTTCCTTGCGGCAAGCCTGACAAAACCGGCCCCGCTCGGTGGGCGTCATTTGGGCCCAATCCTGGTGGCAGGGCTCGGGAATGGCGAAATATATACGGGAGTTAGACATACGAACTGGTGTGGAATCAGAGGGAAAGCGGCATCAACCACTCGTCTGATGTCACTTCCTTCCCGATTCCACATGCTGCGCTTCCTGATTTTTGTTTACAGTCTGTTGCTCGTCACGTTGCTGGCCTCAGCTCCGGCGGCGGCTCAGTCCGCGGGCCGCACCTACTACACCCGCGCCGGCCGCCCCACCGCCGCCCCCGATTCGGCCGCCTACTATACCGTAGTGCAAAAGCAGGGCCCCGGCGGCAGTATTACCACGTATGGGCTTGACGGCCGGCGCCTGCACCAGGAGCGGTATAGTCAGCTCCGGACCGGCCAGCGCCAGGGCCTGAGTACGGAGTGGGACGCCCGCACGGGCCGGCGCGTGGCCAGCTACCCCTACCGCCAGGGCCAGCTACACGGTGTGGTGCGGGCCTGGTACCCGAGCGGCCGGCCGCGGTGGCAGCTGGCGTACGAGCGGGGGCGCCGGCAGGGCCCGTTGCGGGCCTGGTACCCGGGGGGGCGGCTGATGCGCACGGAAACCTACCGAGTCGGAGTGCGCACCGCCGGCCACTGCTACACCCGCGCCGGCCGCGACACGGCTTGGTTTGCCTTCGAGCGGCCCGCCCGCTTTATCGGCGGGCCGGCCGCGCTGCAGCAGTGGCTCGACACGAATATCCGCTACCCGGCTTTGGCGTTGCGCAACCAGGTGGAAGGCCACAGCCGCGTGCAGTTCGTCGTGGATGCCACGGGGCGGGTAACCAACGTACAGGTGCTAAAGGCCCTGGGAGCTGGCGTGGAGGAAACTGTTGTCCGCACCCTGACGCGGATGCCGGCCTGGGAGCCCGCCGTGGTAGCCGGGCAGCCCGTGGCCGTGCCCTACGAACTGCCCATCATCTTCAGTATTCTGTAGCACTCCCTGGCAAAAAAGCCCCCGCTGGCAAACATGCCACAGGCTGCGGCGGGGTAATTAGAAACCCACTAAAAAAGCCCCGACCAATGCTGGCCGGAGCTTTTTAGTGGGCAATACGTCCCACGCCTAGCTCTGGTGCTCGGTGGGCAGTGTGCCGCGGAAGGCGTCGAGTTTGGCCGGGTCGTGCTTGAGCTTCACGGGCTTGCCTCCGTTTTTGGCCGACTGGTACAGGGCTTCCATGATGCGCTGGTCCTGCAGGCCTTCCTCGCCGGGCGTGTAGGGCGTTTTGTTGTTGCGCACGCAGTCGGAGAAGTGGTCCATTTCCAGGGCAAACTGGTTTTTCTCCGCTATGCCCACCTGCTCGCGCTGCTGGGTGCCTTCCGGGGCGTGGGCGCGCTCCAGCTTGAGGCCGTGGTAGCTGAAGGCCGGGTCCATCTGAATCCAGCCGGTTTCGGCCTGCACCCGGTAGCGCTTGGAGGTGTAGCTGCCGTAGCCCGTCACGCAGTTGGCCAGCACGCCGCTGGGAAAGCGCAGGGTGAAGAGCATATTTTCCTCGACTTCGGTGAAGCGCGGGTCATTGGGCGTGGTGTAGACGTGGGCCGCTACTTCGGTGGGCTCCTCGCCGAGCAAAAAGCGCACGGTGTTCAGGCAGTACAAGCCAATATCAGGTAGGGCCCCACCGCCGGCCAGGGCTTTTTTGTGCCGCCACTGGTTTGGGTCGCCCTGGTTCTGGGTGTTGGTGGCCTCGATGATCTTGGTTTTGCCGAAGGCGTTGCTGCGCACCAGCTCCTGCACCTTGCGGTTCATGGGCTCGTACTGAATGCGGTAGGCAATCATGAGCTTTTTGCCGGCTTTCTGGCAGGCTTCAATCATCTGCTCGCACTCCTTGGCCGAGTTGGCCATGGGCTTTTCGCAGAGAATGTGCTTGCCGGCCCGGGCCCCGCGAATGGTGTACTCGGCGTGCATGGAGTTGGGCAGCACAATGTAGATAACGTCGACGGCGGGGTTGTCCTTGAGGGTATCGTAGGTTTGGTAGCTGTAGCAATTCTGGGCCGAAATGCCGTACTGCCGGGCCACCTTGCTCAGCTTGTCGGCGTCGCCGCTGACCAGGGCCACCAGCTTCGACTTCTTGCACTGCGACAGGGCCGGCAGGAGTTCCTCCAGGGTGAGGTGGCCCAGGCCCACCACGGCGTAGCCCACGCGCTGGTCTACGGGCTGGGGGTTGGGCACCCCGCCGCTCTTAGGCTCGGTCTTGGCGTTGATTTCGGGCAGCTTCACGTCGGTGGGGCCTTGCTGCAGCACCAGGTCCGTGGCCTGGTCGACGGCAGCGGCGGCCGAAGTAGCGGGCAGCACGCCCAGGGTGCCGGCCACGCTGACGGCCAGCAGGCCGCGGCCAGTTTGGGAAATGAATTGACGGCGCGACGGGTCACAGGCCGGAGGCAGCGCCGGGGTGGGCTGCGGTTGTAGGTTGTTCATAAAGAATAGCGGGACGTTGTGGCTGATTGAGCGGAGAGCTTTTCATAGCCTACGCCCTGCATTCCAACAGGTTGTTGCTGCCGCCACTCCCCGGCCTGAAGGCAAGCCCAGCCCAGTAGGCTGCTGGGTGCCTATGCGGCGGGCCGAGCCGGCCGGTGGGCGGGCCTAGGGAGGGATAATACTATAAAGTTTATATGTTGTACTATTGCCGTAGTGAAGCCTTTGCGTTGCTCTAGCCGGAATGTCTTATTACTTCCCGGCTGATTTGGGCGGTAGGGAGGAAGAAGCAAGGAAGTAAGCTGGGCCGCAAAATGGAAAGATGCTGCATATAGTGCTGCAAATGTGTATTTTGGATTGTTGGTTTGTAAATAACAATTCCGTGTCGGACCTTTGACTCTGCCTGAGTGTTGATGCGTGCCCGGGAGAAGAATAAGGTTGTTACAGGCGGTGTAGTAGCGTGCGAGAAGATCAGTGAATTTGTAAAATAGTAATAACTGCAACCCCGAACGGATGAGGCAAAACTTTACCCGATTAGTGCTCTTTAGCACCCTTTTTCTGTTTCGCCGACCCTGCTGGCTGCTGGCTGCCGTGCTACTGCTGGGCAGTGCCGGGCTGGCCGCGGCCCAAGTACCCGTTTTTGAGTCGGCCACGACGGTCGGCCCCGGTATTGGGGTCAACAATGGCACGGCCCAGGCGGCCAGCACCGCTTTCGATGCGGCCGGTAACGTGTACGTGACCGGCACCTTCAGCGGCACCATCAGCTTCGGGGCCCAGGTGCTGACCAGCGGCCGGGAGTTGGCGGCCGTTTTTGTGGCCAAAGCGTCTCCCGCCGGGCAATGGCTGTGGGCCGTGAGCGGCGGAGCCGGCAAAGCGTACAGCAATGACGTCACCAACATCGGCGAGGATATTGCCGTCGATGGCAGCGGCAACGTGTTGGTAACCGGTTCGTTTATGGCCTCTGACGGGGAGCAGGCGCGGTTTGGCGAGTTTGTCATTCCCGGCACCTACGGGCCCCGGGCTTTCGTGGCCAAGCTCTCGTCGGCCGGGCAGTGGCAGTGGGTCCAGGTGCCCGGTGGGGAAGGGGACTCGTTTGGCCGCAGCCTGGCCCTCGATGCCGCGGGCAACGTGCTGGTCACGGGCCAGTACAGCTCCACCGCCAGCTTCGGCAGCCTTACCCTGACTAATAGCAACGGCTACACGGCGGGCTTTACCGGCAAGCTGTCCCCGGCCGGCGAGTGGCAGTGGGCCGTAGCAATGCCCGGGCAGGCCCGGTCGTCGGCCGGGTTGTACCACAGCGCGGGCGTAGCGGCCGACGCCGCGGGCAACGTGTACCTGCTCGGCTCCTTTGGCGGCGCCACCGTCACGCTGGGCTCGGTCACGCTTACCAACAGCTACAGCAGCAGCACCAATTCCAGCCTCGACCTGTACGTGGCCAAGCTCAGTGCCCAGGGGCAGTGGCAGTGGGCCGTGCGGGCCGGCGGGCTCGACACCGAGTTTGCCGGCGACCTAGTCGTGGATGCAGCCGGCAACACCTATTTCGCCGGGCAGTTCAGGAGTAACGCCACATTTGGGCCCTTCACGCTGCGGGTTTCCGGGGCCGATAAGTTTGTGGCTAAGCTCAACACCCAGGGCCAGTGGCAGTGGGCCACCCAGGGCAACAGCTACTACAGCAACGCCAACGCTTTGGTGCTAAACCCGAACGGCGGCGTGTACGTGGCCGGGCGCGACGACAATACCCTGGCCGTGGCCCGGGTGTCGGCCACGGGGCAGTGGCAGTCGGTGGCGTACCCCGGTGCCAGCTACGGCAGCAGCAGCACGCCGCTGGGCCTGGCCCTCGACGGCAGCGGAAACCTGGCCGTAGCGGGTTCTTTCTACGGACCTTACCTGCAGTTTGGCAGCCAGACGCTGGATAATAGCGCCAACCTGGGGCCCGGTCCCTCGAGCACGCCCACGATGCTGCTGGCCAAGCTCAATCCCGCCGCCGGCACGTGGCAGTGGGCGGCGGCGCCTAGTTTGGGCGGCAGCTCCCGCACTACCTCCGTCGCGACGGATGCGGCCGGTAATGTATACGTGACGGGCACCTTCAGCGGGGCCGTGCGCTTTGGCACTAGCGAGCTGCTCAGTAATGGTAGTACCGATGTGTTCGTAGCCAAACGCTCGGCCGAAGGCCAGTGGCTCTGGGCCACCAAGGGCGGTGGCTTAGGCTCCGAGGAAAGCCAGGATTTGGTCTTGCTGCCCAACGGCACGATTACCATTACTGGAGCCTGCGGGCGAAACGCTATTTTCGGCTTTACTACGCTTACCTGGGGCGGCTCTGATGCCTTTGTGGCCCGTATGAGTCCCGACGGCCAGTGGCAGTGGGCCGTGGGAGTAGGAGCCTCGCAGGCCCAGGGCAACAGCGTGGCCGTGGATGCGGCCGGCAATGCCTACGTAACGGGCCGTATGCTGGCCTACTGGTTTTCCGACGTGTTTGTATCCAAGGTGTCGGCGGATGGACGCCTGCTCTGGACCACCACCGCGGGCGGTAGTACCGAAGATGAAGGCAAGGGTATCGGGGTGGACGCGGCGGGCAACGTGTACGTCAGTGGGGCGTACCGCAGCCAGCGTCCCATTTTCGGCAGTACCCAGCTGCTGGTTATCGGGTACGGGCAAAATGGGGGGCAGGGGGATATCTTCGTGGGCAAGCTCAGTCCGGCGGGCCAGTGGCAGTGGGTGCGGCAGGCGGGCAGTGCTTACGAAGACCAGGGCACCGACCTCGCCGTGGATGGGGCCGGCAACGCCTACCTCACCGGCAGCTGCGCCGGCGAAAGTTGGTTTGGCAGCTTCTCTGTGGCTGGTTCGGGCCAGGAAACCAAAGCCTTCGTAGCCAAAATCAATTCGGCCGGGCAGTGGCAGTGGGCCTCGGCTACCAATGCCGGCAGTGCCACGGGCGTGGCCTTGGCCCTCGAACCCGGCGGGGCCTGCGTGCTCACGGGTACCCTCAACGACGCGGTTGCCTTCGGCGACCATCTGGTGGCCCCAACGGACCCCTACAGCCTGTTTGTGGCCCGCCTCGATGAGCTGGGCAAGTGGAGCTGGGCCCTCAGCGGTGCCGGGAGCAATTATTCCTATTCTAGCACAGGAGTGGCTCTGGCGGCCGGGGGCAGCGTGTACGCGGTGGGCAGCTTCGGCAGCGCCGCCCGCTTCGGTTCCCTGGCCAGCCTGCGCGGGGGCCTGGTCAACCCCACGGGCTACCTGGCCCGCGTCACCACCTCGGCCGCGCCCACTCTGACGCTGTGGCCCAACCCCGCGCAGGGCGCCGCCCAAGCCACGCTGGCCCCGGCCGCCCACGAGCGGCAGGTGCGCCTCGTGGACGGGACCGGGCGGGTGGTGCGTACCCAGAGCCTTCGGGCGGGTGCCACCCAGGCCCTGCTCACCCTAAATGGGCTCCGCGCCGGGCTTTACGTTGTGCAGTGCGAGGGCACGGCCCAGCAGCTGGTGGTGCAGTAAGCGCCAATAAGCCCGGAAAAGGGCAGGGTCAAAACCGCGGCTTGCTTCCGGCGTATAGAAAAGCGGCCCGCTCCCCGGGCTGTTTTTCTATTTCCAACCCCGCTGCTTCCCGCAGCTTACCCGAGTAAAGCCATGGCCAATTCCCCCCAGAAAACCGATAAGAAGACCGATACCAAAACGGACAATACGCCCGGCGCTATTGGTGCCTCAGCCGCCAACCCCATTGACCCCGCCACCTCTTCGCCCACCATCGACACGGAAGCCGGCGTGACCATGGGCGACGGTATCCGCCACCTGCACAGCTTGGCCAAGGGCGACGAAGACTTCATCAACGGTACCGACGACCACGCCGACCGCCGCAACCAGCCCGACACCGAGCAGGAACACCGCGACCAGCTCAACAAGCAGTAACCAGCTTCTGTCGAACAAGCAAAAAAGCCCGAATCAAACTTGATTCGGGCTTTTTTGTGGGTAAACAGCGCGGTTACTTAACCATCAGCGTCTTCACCGCCCCGGTCGACTTGTTGACCTCGAAGGCGGCTTTGTTGGGCATGCGGCCGGCCCAGTCGGTGCGGGGCACCAGCACCTGCCAGTGGTCATCTACCTCGAAGGCGGTGGCCGAGTCGACGACGAAGAGCTTGGCGTTGGGCAAGCCCTGCACGTAGCGGCCAATGGCAGTACGAGCTTCGGCCTCGGTGGAAACGGCCGTGCCGGTGGCCGGCGCCGGGGGGGCAATGGTATCGGCAGTGGGCGGGGTGGCCGAGTCGGTGGCGGGCTTCTGCTGGCAGCTGCCGAACAGGCCGGCCGCCCCGAGCAGCAGGAAAGGAAGGACTTTTTTCATGGGCGTAAAGTACGGCAGCAAATACAAACCGGCCGGCGCCGCGGGCCGGGAGGCTACAGTTTCCCCGGGCAACAGTACGGCCGCCGCACTCCCACAAACCAGCCAAAAGGCCTGCGGCAATTCTATTAGGAGCCCGGAGTAGTGCTTCCGACTAACCCCTACTTGCCTGCCCGGGGCAGAAATTGGACCCGGATGTCGCCGGTCTGCTTATGAACGGTGAAAGCCGCGGAATTGGGTTTGCGGCCCTCCCCGGGAATGCTGGGTACCAGCACCAGCCAGTTCCTATCGGCTTGCATGACCATAGCCGAGTCGAAATTGTACTCGCCGCCCTCGGGCATCTCCTGCAGGTAAGAATTTACGGCTTCGCGGGCCTGGGCTTCGTTGGTCACCGCGGCAGCAGTAGTAGCAGTTGCGGGGGCGGCACGGTCGGGAGTTGGTTGGCAGGCGGTGGCACTCAGGGCCCCCGCTAGCAGCCAGGAAAGGGCTTTGATCATGCGGCAAAGGAACGCCGCAACTTGCCAAAAAAACAATCAGGGCTGAAGCCGGCCGCGGGTCTGGAACTGGAACAGGCGGAAGGAGCGGCGCACGTAAAACGCCGGAAAGGTAATTTCACCTGCCGCCCCGTCGGCAAAGTACGTTTTCTGGGTCCGGGGCCCGAGCGAATCGTAGCGGAAGGTGATGCCCAGCACGTTGGTTTCGGCCGTGCTGATGGTGGTATCGAGGCGGGTGCGCTGCTGGCGCGACTCGGCCACGATGCGGTGCAGACCCGGACGCAGATACAGCCGGCGGCGCAACCGGTCGTCGGCGCTTTTATATTTCGCCACCAGCGTATCCAGCACCAGCTTTCCGTCGCAGCGCACGGTAATATCCACCTGCTTTTCCTGGCTGTCGTTGACTACCTGCAGGCGTACTTCCCGGGCCGGGTCACAGGCCGCGAGCAGCACGAGCAAGCCCGAAAGAAGCGGAGTGCGCATGATTGAAAAAGGGCCCGTAGCCGGGTGTTGAACCAGTAGTGCTAAAAAATCGGGCCGGGTGGAAGCCCGCAACTAAGCAACCCCACCCGGGTACAAGCAAAAGCCCCAACTGCCGCAGGGACAGTCGGGGCCTTCGGGCGCAAGTCGGGCCGCTTAGTGAGCGTGGATACGCTTACGCTTCTGGCGGCGGCGCTCCTGGGCCTGCTTAACGCGGCGGTAGAGGGCCTCCTGGGCAGTTTCGGTCCGAACTTCGGCTGTCTGGTTAGTTGCAGCGGCTTGATTGGTAGTAGCCATGATGAAAATGGTTAAGCGAAAAGATGGGTGATTAGAAATTATATACCCCCGTGGGGCCCGCCGGGTTTACCCCAGCCGTAGGTTTTGCGGAAGCCGGGCCAAGGTACGGTTATTCTCGTGGGGCCGCCTGCACCACGCTGGCCGAAACCAGCCGGGCTGCTTTTTTGTCTGGAAAGAAACTGCCGGCGGCGCGGGCGGCGTGCAACCGTATAGCTGGCGCCCGGCTCTTTTTCCGACCTGCTCAGTTCCTAGCGAAAAAACAATGAAAGCGACATTACCCATCCTGGCCCTGGCCACCGTTCTGGCCACTGCCTGCGCCGACGAACGTCCCGACGTCGTGACGCCCGAGGGCTGCGGCTCGGTTATCGTCCAGGAAAACGTGGATGGCCGCGGCCTGGTCCGCTACGACGCCCAGAACCAGGTATATACCATTCGCTCCAGCGTGGCCGGCACCACCAACGGGCAGATTGTGGGCTTTGTCTGCGGCGCGTTGCCCGAGGCCTTTCGCCAGGATTCGTTGCCGGTCAGCTTCACGGGCACCTACACGCAGTACACCAAGGCGGTGCCGCCGGACCCCGGGCTGGAATATTACTACCTGAGCTTGTCCCGCCTGGAGGCCATAACGGGCGAATAATGCCGCGTTATGCTAAAAAAGGGTAGTATTAAGCCTGGTTTGGGATTCACGGCCGGCCCGGGTTCGGCGGCCCCATAGGCAGTTTTTGCGTGCTACACTTCCGCTTTCTGCGTTTTGCCGGCCTGTTGCTGGGCCTGGCGGTGCTGCTCGGCTCGGCCGTGCCCGGCCCGGTGGTCCAAACGCGAGACTTCAGTTCCTACTTCGCGGCCCACGGACTGCGGGGCTCCTTGCTGGTGTTGAATGGGGCCACCGGGCAGTACACGGCCTATGACGAGGCGCGGTGCCGGCAGGGCTTTTTGCCCGCTTCCACGTTCAAGATTCCCAACACACTTATTGGCCTCGAAACCGGGGCCGTGCGCGACACGGCCGAGGTGTTCCGCTGGGACGGTAAAAAGCGCAGCTTCCCGCAGTGGAACCAGGATATGAGTCTGGCCCAGGCCCTGCGGGTATCGTGCGTGCCCTGCTACCAGCAAATAGCCCGGCGCGTGGGGGCCAAGCGCTACCAGCAGTGGCTGCCCAAGCTGCGCTTCGGGCGCATGCAGGTGACGCCCGCTACCGTCGACTCGTTTTGGCTGGTAGGTTCCTCGCGCATCACCCAGTTCGAGCAAATCGACTTTCTGCAGCGGCTCCAGCAGGGTAAACTGCCCATTAGTAAGCGCAACCAGGACCTGACTAAAACTCTGCTGGAACTCAGCCGCGGGCCGGGTTGGGTGCTGCGGGGCAAAACCGGCTGGGCCATGCGGGAGGGGCAAGACAACGGCTGGTTTGTGGGCTGGGTGGAGCAAACCGGCCAGGTGTATTTCTTTGCCCTGAATGTGGAACCCGCCGATGGCCAGCCAGCCACGAGCAGCTTTGGTCCGGGCCGCCGGGCTCTGACCGAGGACATCCTGCGGCAGGAGTTTGGGTTGCTGGCGGGGCCGGGCAAGTAAGCCGATTGCGCCGCTTCGAGTATGAATATCACCATCCTGACTGTGCCCGGCCTGGGCAGCTCCGGCCCGGAGCACTGGCAGACGAAGTGGGAGACGCGCTACGGCTACCAGCGCGTGGAGCAGCCCGAGTGGGACGCGCCCCGCCGCCCCGACTGGGTAGCCACGCTGGCCCAGGCCGTGCGGGCCGCGCCCGGCCCCGTGGTTTTGGTGGCCCACAGCCTGGCCTGCAGCACCATTGCCTACTGGGCCCGGCACTACAACACGAGCCAGGTGCGCGGGGCCCTGCTGGTAGCTCCCGCCGACACCGAGCAGGCCGACTTTCCGGCTGCGGCCGTCGGCTTTGCACCTATGCCGCTGCGGGAGCTGCCGTTTCCTAGTATTGTGGTGGCTTCCACCAACGACCAGTACGTGACTCTGGCGCGGGCCGCGGCGTTTGCCCGAGCCTGGGGCAGCCGGCTGGTCGACGTGGGGGCGCTGGGGCACCTGAATTCCGCGTCTGGGTTAGATGAGTGGCCCGTGGGGCACACCTTGCTGCAGGAGCTGGTAGCCGGGGCCAGCCGCTTGGCATAGCCCAAAAAAAGTCGGCGCCCGTTCCTGACATACGCTGATACCTGGTGCCAGCGGCAGAGCGGGCTGCTTACTCGGTTGCGGGAGAAGCGGGCTGCGGCTCGTCGGGCCCCATAGTTGGCGCAACGTCCTCGGCTGACTCGTCGGTGGCCAAAGCCGGAGCGAGGCGGTCCTTGAAGCGGGCGTAGAGGGCATTCATGCCCAGCAGCAGCAGGCCCATTAGAATAAATACCACCGCCCGGGTAATAGTGCCGCGCTGACTCAGGTCGAAGAACACGAGACGCACCAGGCAGATAAGCACGCCGGCCAGGGAGGCGTAGCGGAAATCCTGACGGCGCAAAAGCAGGCTGCTCACGAATAGGGCCACTACCTCCAGCATCAGCAGTACCGTGAGCACCGACCGGTCGAAGGACTGCACGAGCAGTACGGTAAGGGCCCCGAAAGCCGGGTACAGCAGGGCTGCCACCAGCTGCCGGGAACTGAGCTGGCCAAGGCGGGCCAGGCCACTCAGGCCCGCAGGCCAGGAGAGCGGCTCGGCCGGAGCATAGGATTGCAAAGCCAGGGCGGCGTAGGCAAACTGCAGGGCTACGGCCCCGGCCGTGGTCAGCCACCGGATGCTCAGCAGCTGCCCGGGCGCAAGGTAGCGCAGGGCCACGGAGGTCGTCGAGAAGGCGGAAAGCCAGAAAAACAGCACGCCGTAGAGCTGCAGGCGGCGCAGGCGGGCGGGCAGGTGGCGGCCACCCAGGGTAAGGGCAAAGGCCAAAACCAGCCACAGCAGAGCCTGCCAGGTGAGCGGTACTTCATCCCAGAGCGTGAAGCTCAGAAACAGCACCGTCAGCTCGGGCAAATACGGGTGCAGAAGCTGCCAACTACGGTACACGGGAGCGGTAGTCGGGGGCTGGCGCCAAGCCAGGCCGGTCAGCACCAGCACCAGGGCCGCGGCCGAAAGGCGCCGGGCCGGAAGGTGCCAGAGCTCGGCCGTACCGTTCATCACCGCGGTGAAGTGCCAGAGCAGGGCCCACAGCAGCAAACCATAGGCTACGTGCAGTAAGTAGCGGTCCGGATTGCCTTGGCGGGTTAGGGCGGCAGGGTCGGGGAAGCGGCGGCGCAGCCACTGGGCGGCTCCGGCGGCCAGGGCCACAGCCCCGCACCAAACCAGCACCGCCACGGCCGCCAGCGGAAAGGGTGCCGTAGCCCAGCCGATAACCACCACGTGCAGCGCCAGCAGGTAGAGCCAGGACCAGCGCACGTGGCGGGCCTGGGCCGCCCACCAGGACAAGGCCAGCCCCGGAGTGGCCAGCAGCACCAAGGGTAGCAGATACCCCAATGCGGCCCCGGCGGCCAGGTGGGGCTTAGCCACCAGCACGTGGTACCACTGCAGCAGATAATACCCGGCCGCGGCCAGCAGCAGGCCCATCCACAGGCCGGGCACGGGTACCACGCGCCGCAGCGCCAGCAACGTTACGGCCACGCCCACGGCCGCCCAGCCCGCCCAGGTATGCTGGTACACCAAGCCACCAGCCGCCAGCAGCAGCAAGCCCGCCACCGTGCCCAGCAACCGCAGGCGGTAAGCCGGATTGTAGGAAAAGGGCAGCACATCGTACTCCGGGGCGGCCCACCGTGCCAGCGTGGCCTGCGTGGCCGCCGTAGCCAAAGCAGCCAGGGTTAGCAGCAGGGCGCGTTGCTCCGAGCTCAGGTGGCCCGCGTTGTAGACCACCACGGGCAGGAGCACTGCCAATAGCAGCGAAGCGTAGAGCTGCACGCGGTACACCCACCATTCGCGGCGCCAGGCCAGCAGGCCCAGCAGCAGCAGAAACTCGGCGTAGAGCAGCACCGTGGTCAGCGGCCAGTTCAGGCCCACTTTATGCAGGCCCAGCACGGCTACGCTTACTAGAATTTGCCCGATTAGCAGATGCAAAATCCGGAACCACTCTGCCCCGCCGCGTAACCAGCGGCTCAGCCCAAAAACCAGCGCCGCCGCCACGGCTGCGCCGCTTATCAGCGCCACTGCCGGCGGCTGCTGCGGGCCAAACAACGCCCGCAGCAGCACGCCCGCGCCCGCCAGATACAGCACTCCGCCCAGTCCGCCCAGTGCCTGAGCCAGGCTCCGCTCGGGCGCCGTGCTGACCTGGGCACTGAGCCAGAGCTGACGGGCAAGCAGGCGGAAAAATACTGCGCTGACCAGACCGGCCCCGAGTAGCAACGCCGCGTTGCGGTGCAGGCTGGCCGCCGGCAAATGCTGCCCGGGGCCGGCACTCAGCAGCAGCCACAGGCCCGCCAGCAGCGTTGCGCCCAAGTAAATCCGGACGGCCGCAACTTCGGTGAAGCGGCCCAGCAGCCAGGCCAAGGTCAGGGTTTCGAGGTAAAGTACGGCGGCCGTGGCGGGCCACACCAGCCCCAGCTTGTGCAGGCCGAGGATGGCCACGGTGAGCAGCAGTTGGCCGGCGGCCAAGTGCAGGGTACGAAACCAGGCTGGCTCGCCGCGCAGCCACCGGGCCAGGCCAAACACCACCCCGGCGGCGGCGGCCACCCCGCCCATCAGCAAACCTACGGGCGGGTTCTTTACCCCAAACAACGCCTGTACTACCAGTGCCGCCACGCCCAGGTACAACACCCCCAAGAGGCCGCCAAAACCATGGTGCAGCGCCTGGCTGGTCGAGGAGTCCGGCGCAGCAGGGGAAAGCAGGGGCTGGGCGCTGGTCAGGCGGAAGTAGCCCGCGCCCAAACTAGCGGCCAGAAACACAATCAGGGCATTGCGGTGCAGCTCGGCCGGCGAGTAGTGGGTAAGCTGGGCGGTTATCATCACCAGCAGACCCAAGCCGGCCAGTAAAGCCCCCACAGTGGCCACCCGAAACACCAGCACTTCCTGCTCCCGGGCCATGATAAAGGCAATCAGCAGGGCTTCGAGCAGCATAAACAAGCCCACCACGGGGCCCGTAGCGTGCCAGCCCTGCAGGGAAAAAGCTGTGGCCAGAGCCAGAATCAGGGAAATGATGGTGTCGGTCTGGAACAGCCACTGAATGCCCAGCTGCCGGGCCCGGCGCGCTACGAAGAAGGTCAGTACTGCGCCCAGGGCCAGCGGAATGGTTTTCCACGGCGAGCCGGTGCTGTACTGGTAGAGGTTGAAGCCCAGCGTGGTCCAGTTGAGCACGTGGGCGGCAAAGAGCAGGGCATCAAAGCGCGAATCGGCGTACACGCGGCGGTATTGCACCACGGCGGCGGCCACGCCCACCAGCACTACCAGGCTCATGGCCGTTACCCGGGCCCCACCCGTCAGGGGCAAAGCCAAGCTGAAATGCCAGTATTGGTGAAAAACGAAAAAGCTCAGAATGCTCAGCAGCAACTGGTATTTCCACTGCTGCCGGTAGGTAATGGCAATGCAGAAAGCTGTAACCGCCGCAGCCGTGCCCAAAGTCAGCAAATCGGGCGGAATGACGGCCAGGGCCACCAGGCTCAGCACCCCGTGCAGCGTAGCCACCGATTCCCGGCTGCTGGTCCAGGCCAGCCACAGGTTGGCCACGACGCCCGCCAGCAGCAGGGCGTAGCTGAGCGGCGGGGCGGCCCACTGCAGGCCGGGCACGCTGCTGGCTCCCACGCAGGCAAAGAGGAAAATGGCCGCCGCGCTGCTTTGCAGCCACACGTGCAGGCGGGCGGCAAAGGGCTTAGTGCGCAGATAGTAGTTCAACCCCAGCAAAGCCGCGGCAAACCCCGAAATCATGGCAAAGCGCACCGGCGGCGTCACCTGCACCGCCGTGTAGATTCCCAGAAATCCGACGCCGACAACCAGCACCACGGCCCCCAGAATCCCGGTCCAGTTGTCGAGCAATACCCGTTCGGTTCGTTCCCACCACGTGGGGCCGGCCGGTTCCACCGGAACGGGCCGGGGCGTCGGCCGCGGGGGCGCTGGCGGGGTAAAGACGGGCTCGGGCCGCGGTTCAGGTTTGGAGCCGGTAGGAGCCGGGGCCGGCAGAATTACCGGGGCCGCAACCGGCGGTGTTGGAGTGGCCGCAGGCGAAACAGCCAGAACGGGCACCTGAGCCGGCGGCACTACGGGTGCCGCCGGCTCAGGTGCAGCTGGCGGAACTACCGGAGCCGGAGCTACTTTGGGCTCTGCTGGCACGACTACCGGCCGCGGCACCACCACGGGCGCGGCAGTGGTAGCAGTAGTGGCTGCGGTGGCCGCAGCAGCCGTAGCAATGGGCGGGGCCGGCCGGGGCGGGGTCGTTACGGGCGGCGCGGTGCGGAGCTTCTGCAGCTCTTGGCGCAGCTGCTCCACCTGGGCCAGGACTTGGGCGTGGTCGGTTTCCCGCTGGCTGAGGCGCTGCTCCAATCGTTTGAGCCGGTCCTTAAACCCATGGTAGACAACGGCCACTACGACCGTTACAATTACCACTATCCAAGCCTCCATAAGCTACTGTGCTGGGTAAGATTCGGGAAATACTGGGCCGCCGCCCAAGCTGGTTGAAACCCACGTAGCAGGGCTGCCGGCCGCGTGGGCCCGGACTTGGAAGCTGAAACTTACTGATTTATTCCTATCGTTTCGAAGCAGGCTGCCAACATCCGGGACTAAGGCTCAGAAGCAGCTTTCGGCGGCCGGGCGCGTCGGTAGCCCCGGCGCGGCCTTGCGCCCGCTCAAGAAGTGTAGCTTGCCACCCTTATGCTCTCCTACAAGCACGAAATTTTCCTGGAAGTGGCCCGCCTGCTGAGCTTCACTAAGGCCAGTCAAAACCTGTTCGTGAGCCAGTCGGCCGTGAGCAAGCACGTGAAGGCCCTGGAGGAAGAGTACAAAATCGGGCTGTTTGAGCGGCTCGGCAACACCGTCAAGCTCACGCCCGCCGGCGAGCTGCTCTACCAGAAACTATTGCTGGCCAAGCAGCTCCAGCACGAACTCCACCAGGAGTTTACCGCCCTCAGCGCCGACTATTCCCCGCGCTTCCGCATGATGATTGGGGCCAGCACCACCATTTCGCTCTACGTGCTGCCCCCGGTGCTGTCGGCCTATCTGCACCAGCACCCCAACATCCAGCTCACCCTCAAAAACCGCAACAGCGAAAATATCCTCAAGGCCCTGCTCGACCACGAAATTGACCTGGGCATTATCGAGGGCATCAACAAAGTCAGCAACGTGACCTACACCCCGTTCCTGACCGACGACGTCATTGCCGTGTGCTCGGCCAAGAACCCGCTGAACCGGCAAAACCTGACCGTGCAGGACTTGCACAACGTGCCCCTGGCCGTGCGCGAAGTCGGCTCGGGTACGCTGGCGGTGCTGGAAGAAGCCCTGGCCGCGCACCACCTCAAGCTGCCTGACTTGCCGGTGAAAGTGCGGCTGGGCGGCACCGAGGCCCTCAAAAACTTCGTGCGCGTGGATACCTGCCTGGCCTTTTTGCCCCGGCAGGCGGTAGTCAAGGAACTGGAGACGGGAGAATTACTGGAAGTTCCGATTCGGGGGCTGGCCATGCGGCGGCAGTTCAATTTCATCCAGCGCCGGGGCACCGAAAACAACTTGCCCTACAAGGATTTCGTCCAATTCATGAAGCGGCACTATTCGAAAAAGGAATAGCCTATTCCGAATCACTATTTTGTTTCCGCATACCGTCGGGGCTACTTGCCGTTCTAAAGCGCAACCGTCTAGCCCCGTTTATGGAAACCTGCACTGCCCTCACCTCCCGAATCCAGACCCTGGAATGCTCCGCCTGCGGCCGGCCCCATTCGGCCTTTACCCTGCAGCGGGTGTCGGAGTGCTGCCAGATGCCGCTGCTGGCCGTGTACGACCTGCTCGAGCCCCTGAGCAAAGCCAGCATCTGCCAGACTGAGGGCTCGATGTGGCGCTACCGCGAGGTGCTGCCGCTGCTGCACGACGAAAACCGCGTCAGCCTGGGCGAGGGGTTCACCCCCATTCTGAACCTGCAGCGCCTGGGCAGCCGCTACGATCTGCAGTCGTTGGTGCTCAAGGATGAAGGCAAAAACCCGACCGGCTCGTTCAAGGCCCGGGGCTTGAGCATGGCTATTTCCAAGGCCAAGGAGCTGGGCATTGAGGGCTGCATCGTGCCCACGGCTGGCAATGCGGGCGTGGCTATGGCCGCCTACTGCGCCAAGGCCGGTATGCGGGCCGTGGTGGCCATGCCCCGGCACACGCCCAAGGCGTTTCGCGAGGAGTGCTACTGGTACGGAGCCGAAGTCGAGCTGATTGACGGCCTGATCAACGACTGCGCCGCCTGGGTGCGCCACACCAACGCCAATGGCGCCCTGCTCGACGTGTCGACCCTGAAAGAGCCCTACCGCATCGAGGGCAAGAAAACCATGGGCTACGAAATTGCCGAACAGCTCAACTGGCAGCTGCCCGACGTGATTCTCTACCCTGCCGGCGGCGGCACCGGCCTGATTGGCATCTGGAAGGCCTTCCAGGAAATGAAAGCTCTGGGCTGGCTGGCTTCCGACGTGCAATTGCCGCGCATGGTAGCCGTGCAGGCCACCAACTGCTGCCCCCTGATTGAAACCTATTTGGGCCGGCAGGCCAACTCCCACCACTACGTTGGCAAACCCACCATTGCCAACGGACTGGCCGTGCCGCGCCCCTTGGGTGAACCTCTCATGCTGGACGTGCTGCGCGCCTCGCACGGCACGGCCGTCAGCATCACCGACGAGCAGATGGTGGAAGGCATGCGGGAGCTGGGCCGCCTCGAAGGCCTGTTTGTGGCCCCCGAAGGCGCCGCCGTCTGGATGGCCGCCCGCCATTTGCTCGGTACCGGCTGGCTGCGGCCCGACGAGAAAATTCTGCTGCTCAATACCGGCGCCGGCCAGAAGTACCTCGACAACGTGGAAGGCCAGTATTAGGCCGGCTGCAAAGCAAAAACGCCAGCTTTGCGTAGCTTGCCGCTCGACCAAAGACGGTACCGATGGACGTAACCTGGGGCTGGCAGCACGTTGACTTTACCCCCGACGAGCGGCGGGAGCAGGGTCCCATTACCGAAGCCGAGGCCCTGGCTGCCTACGCCGACTTTCCCTGCCAAGCCCAGCTCGACGAGCTGGCGGAGCGGCTGCGCGCGGGCCTGATTAGCAGCTGGCCGGGCCTGTGGTTTCGGCGGGGCCCGGAAACGCTGCTTTTGATCTGGCCCGACGAGTGGCGCGTCGTGCTCGACTACCGGGTAGGGGAGGAGCAGTATTTCTACGAACTGTCCCTGAGTTGGTGGGCCCATAATCTGGACCCCGAGGACCTTATTCAGATGTTGTTTGCCGGCACCTTGGCGCAGTGGCCGGGCTGGCAAAGCCCCGACCGGTTTGCTCCATTGCCGCTGCCGCCCCCGCATCAGAGTTAGTTTGCTAAATTAGCTGTTACTGCCGATTGTTGGTGGCATGGCTTGTTTTGCGGGCCGCTGCCGAGCAATTGTTGCCGAGCCGGACCATAACCAACTCCTGATTTTGGGGTACACTACCAGCATGCCGAAGCTTCTGTTCATTGCCGCCGCGGTGCTGGTTGTTGGGTTGCTGGTCGTTGTTGGCTGGCAGAAGCGCGGGCGCAAAGTGTCGTCAACCACGCAAGTCAACGCCATGAAAGCCAACCAGGACCGTTTGTACGCCGATGTTGAGTTTCTGACCGAGCTGCGGCCGGCCCGCAGCTACCGCCACCCGGTTTCCCTCAACAAGGCCGCCGATTATATCAAGGCCGAGTTCGAAAAGCTGGATTGCCGGGTCGAGGAGCAGCCGTTCAAAGTCGACGGGCAACCCTACCGCAACATCATTGCCTCGTTCGGCCCGGCCACGGCGGAGCGTATCATCGTGGGGGCGCACTACGACGTGTGCGGCGACCAGCCCGGCGCCGACGATAACGCCAGTGCCGTAGCCGGCCTGCTCGAAACGGCCCGCCTGCTGCACGCCCAAAAGCCCAACCTCACCCGCCGCATCGACTTCGTGGCCTATTCGCTGGAAGAGCCACCGTTTTTCGGGACCGAGGACATGGGCAGCGCCGTGCACGCCAAGTCCCTGCACGACCAGAACGTAGCCGTGCGGGCTATGATCTGCTACGAAATGATTGGCTACTTCAGTGATGAGCCCGGCTCCCAGCGCTTTCCCAACGAGCAGCTGGCCAAGCTCTTCCCCAACACCGGCAACTTCATTACGGTAGTGGGCAAGGAAGGGCAGGAAGCCATTGTGGCCCAGGTGCAACGGCTTATGCAGGCCCACGCCGCCCTCGATGTGCAGCGCATCAACCTACCCAGCGCCGTGGGCCTGGCCGGCCTCTCCGACCACCGCAACTACTGGCGCTACGGCTACGAGGCCCTAATGATCAACGACACGTCTTTCCTGCGCAACGCCAACTACCACCAACCCACGGACACCATCGATACGCTCGACTTCCGACGCATGGCCGAAGTCGTCAACGGGGTGCTAGGAGCTATTTTGGGCTTGTAATCGAGAGGCTTAGCTGCGCAGGGCCATCAGCCAGATGTAGGCCAGCGTGCCGCCCAGAAACGCCAGGAAAATGCCGCCTTCCGCCGGCAGGTTCAGCGCCTGGGCCAGCACGGCTACGGCACCCACGGCCGCCAAGCCCCAGCCAGCCCAGCGCGACTGTTGCCGGCGCTTGTGCTGCCACTGCCGCTGGGTACCCACCAGCGGAAATAGCAGAGCCAGGGCCACGATGCCGGCGGTGGTAAGCACGGGCAGCGCACTGAAATAGCCCGCCCCGAGCAAACCCAGGCCGCTGAGCAGCAAAGCCAGAAACTGGTTGGAGTAGCGCGTGTCTTCCTCGCTGAGGGCGTAGCGGCCGTAGCGGTTGAAGCGCAGCAGGGAGTTAAACAGCGGCTCGGCAAACCAGCTCATGTACACCAGCACCAGGTACAGCGGCAGCAGCACCGGCACCAGCCGGGAGAGTACGAACAGCCCGATAAACATGCCCTGGCGCATATTGGGGCTCATCGTCTGGGTCCAGACGGTGTAGCGGTAAAACCAGTTGTAGAGCCAAAAGCGCGACTTCAGGGCCGCTACCAGGCCTTCCCGGGCGTAGTCGGAGGTGGGGTTCAGGCGCAGGGCTTCCTGGAAATGCTTGGCGGCTTCCTTGGCCCGGCCCCGTTCCAGGGCCACCCAGCCCAGGTCGGCGTGGGTACCGGCGTCAGTCGGGTCCTGGCGCAGGGCTTCATCCAGGTTGAGGGAGGCTTCGTCGCGGCGGCCGAGGCGGGCCAGGCAGCGTGCCCGCAGCCCCAGGCAGTCCACGTGGGCGGGGTCGGCGGCCAGGCCGGCTTCGGCCGCCCGCAGGGCGGCGTGCAGCTGGCCCTGCTGGAAGCGGATCTGGCCCAGCACGTGCTGGTAGTCGGTATCCTCGGGGTTAAGGCTCAGGGCTTCCTCAATAGCCAGCAGCGCGGCCGGAATATCCTGCTGCCGCAGCTGCACGGCGCTGAGCACGTAGAAGGCAAAGGCGTTTTCGGGGTCGAGGTGGATGGCCTGCTCGGCCGTGGCCTGGGCGGCGGGCAGCTGTTCCTGAGCCATTTGGGCCAGGGCCAGCAAGCACAGCAGCGGACTGTTGTCGGGGTCGTCGCGCAGCTGGCGGCGGGCTTCCTGCTCGGCGTCGGCGGGGCGTTGGTGCTGAAGCAGGAGCTGGACGCGGCCAATATTCGAATACGAATTCATAAGGCGGTTAACGGGAGCAATACAACGGAATAGCGCGGCGGCCCGCATTGCGAACGGCCCAAAGGCACTGTTCCGCTAAAGTAAGCCCGGCGCTTACGGGCCGGGCTACTTTAGCAGTTTTATTTCGGCGAGTAACCCGGACGAGCGGCCGCCTGCGGGCCGCAAGCATCCCGGTCAGGCATAGCGGCAGCAGTTACTTCTTAATGCCCAGGTAAGTCAGGATGTCGTCGTAGTTGCCGCCCTCGTTCGAGTACAGCGCGTAGTTTTTGGCCGTGGCAAACCATTCCTTGGTGCTGGGCTTCACCTGCTTGGCGGCGGCCAGCAGGTTGCTTTGCTGCACCGGCAGCGGCTTGCCCGCCTTCATCGACTCGCGCAAGCACGCTTCCACGGCTACATCCACCACGGCCTGCAAATCGGCGCCCGAAAGGCCGGCGGTTTGGGCGGCCAGGGCCTTCAGGTTCAGGCCGGGCGCCACGGGCTTGCCGCGCAGCAGCACTTCCAGAATGGCCTCGCGGGCCGGCTCGTCGGGCGGGGTTACCAGCACAATCCGGTCGAAGCGGCCGGGGCGGCGGAAGGCGGGGTCCAGGTGCCAGGGCGCGTTGGTAGCGGCCAAGATCAGCACGCCGTCGTTGGAGTGCCGGGCCCCGTCGAGTTCCTCCAGAAACTGGTTGATGAGGGTGCGGCCGGCGCTCTGGCGCAAGTCGTGACGGTTGGCGGCCAGGGCGTCTACCTCGTCGAAAAACAGCACGCAGGGCGCCTGCACCCGGGCCAGCTCAAACAGGTCGTGGAGCTTTTTCTCGCTCTGCCCCATCCACATATCCAGAATGTCGTTGATGCCGACGTGGATAAAGGAGGCCTTCACCTCACCGGCCGTGGCCCGGGCCAGGTGGGTTTTGCCGCAGCCGGGCGGGCCGTAGAGCAGCAGTCCGCCCCCGGCGGCCTTGCCGTAGGCTTTGTACAAATCCGGAAATTGCAGCGGGTGAATGATTTTGAGGCGGATTTCCTCCTTCACCGCGTCCATGCCGCCCACGTCCTGGAAGGTGATTTTGGGCTTCTCCAAACCCGCAAACAAAGCTCGCTCATCGATGCCGTAGTCGGCCGAGACGCTGGCGGAGTAGTCGGCCGGAGCGCCCCCGCCGGCGGGCTGGGCGGCTGGGCGCAACCCCAGCTGCTCGTCCAGGGCCGGGTCGCGCAGGCTGCCGTCGAGCTGCAGGGCCTGCTGGTAGGCGGCGCGGGCCTCATCCGGGGGGCCGCCGGCGCGGGCCAGCAGCCGGGCGTGCAGCAGGTGGGCGCGGGCGTGGTCGGGATGGTCGCGCAGCAATTCTTCCAGCACGACCAGGGCGGCTGAGGTTTTCTGCAGCTCGGCGTAGGTTTCGGCCAGGCCCAGCTGCAGCTCCACGTCGTCGGGGGCCTGGCGCAGGCCGGTGCGGTAGTGCTCCTCGGCCTCGCCCAGGCGGCCCGCCTGCCGCAATAACGTGGCTACGTGCCGCCGCAAGGGCACATTTTCGGGCGAAAACGCCAGGGCGTCGAGCAAAGGTTGTAAATCGGAAGGATTGGGCAAAGCCGCCATAACGTACGCCTAAAATGGAAGCTGCAAGCTACGGCTTTTGCCTGCAAGAGGCCAAGGCCGGTGCTTCCCGGTGTGGGGCGTCATGCCTTGCCGGCGGCCCGCTTCGCGGCTTTCGTACCTTTGCCGGCCACTCCCGTTTCTCTGCTCTATGCGCATTCTCCACGTCTTGTCCGCCGATTTCTTTGCCGGTTCCGTCAGCTACGCCGTGCATCTGGCCGAGGCGCATCGGACCCAGGGCCACGAGGTAGTCATGGTATCGGATATGGCCGAGCTGCCCACCGGGGCGCTTTGCGTGCAGGCACCCATTACCAACCGCCGCCACCCCCAGCGCCTGCGCAACATTCTGCTGCTGCGCCGCCTGCTGCGCGAGCACCGGATTGAGGTGGTGCACGCTCATTCCCGGGCCGCCAGCTGGGTGGCGTATTTTGCCGTGAAAGGCACCGGTGTGCCGCTGGTGTCCACGGTGCACGGCCGCCAGCACCTGCACACCTCCACCAGCCTCTTCGATATCTACGGCGACAGGGTCATTGCCATTTGCGCCAACCTCAAGACCCACTTGGTGGAAGAGGTGAAGATGCAGGCCGAGAAAATAGTGCTCCTGCCCAACGGCGTGAGCTTTGCCAGCCAAACGCCCGAACTGGCCACCCAGGCCCGGCCCTTGCGCCTGTCCTTTATCGGGCGCTTCAACGGGGGCAAGGGCGAGCGGGCGGCCCAGCTCCTGCAGCACGTGTTTCCGGCTTTGCTCCGGGAGTTTGAGGTGTTACGGGTGGCCCTGGTGGGCGCCGAGCTGGAGCAGCTGCCCGCCGCCGGCAAAGCGGCTCTCCAGCAGTTGCAGGCCGAGTTTGGGGAGCGGGTCGAAGTCGTGGGCTTTACCAAAGATGTGGCCCAGTGGCTGCAGCAGTCGGCCCTGGTGGTAGGAGCGGGGCGGGTGGCCATTGAGGCCCTGGGCGCGGGCTGCAGCCTGCTGGCCCTGGGTGAAGCCAGCTACGCCGGCCTTGTGACGGAAGCCACCTACGAGCAGGCCGCCGCCTCCAACTTCGGCGACATTTCCGCCCGCCTCCAAGATACCACCGTCGACTACCCGCTGCTGCTCGACGACGCCCGCACGTTTCTGGCGGCGCCGTACCCGGTCGGGGCCGTCCTGCAGGCCCGGGTGCAGCGCGACTACAGCCTGCCCGCTATTGCAACCCAGGTGCTGGGCGTGTACCGCTCGGCCGTCATGAAAAAGTGGGTGCCAAGCTTCATTCCGATTTTGATGTACCACAAAATCCCGCTGGAGCCGCTGCAAACCAAGCACCGCATCTTCGTCACGTTAGCCAACTTCGAGCAGCACCTACAGTTTTTCCGGCGCAAGAATTTTACGCCCATCACCTTTCGGGATTACCTGGCTTTTGCCAACGGCGAAAAGGAGTTGAGTGAATTTCCGGCCCGGCCCATCATCCTGACTTTCGACGACGGCTACACCGACAACTACACCAACCTGCTGCCCCTGATGCAGCGCTACGGCTACCGCGGCGTCATCTACCTGCTCGGCGACGCCACGGTGCGCTACAACTTCTGGGACGTGGACGCCGACCCCACCGAGCCGCGCTGCGAGCTTATGAGCCTGGAGCAAAAGCGGACTTTCGTGGCCGCCGGCTGGGAAATTGGGGCCCACACGCTGCGCCACCCCAACCTGCCGACGCTGCCCGCCGAGCAGGCGGCCCAGGAAATAGCCCAGAGCAAGCAGCAACTGGAGCAGGAGCTCGAAACCACGGTGGTGTCCTTTGCCTACCCCTACGGCGGCCTCAACGAGCAGGTCAAGCACCTGGTGCGCGAGGCCGGCTTTGCCTTCGGCGTGGCCACCGACACGGGCGGCCTGCACCTGGAAGACGACCGGTTTCAAATTTTCCGCATCAATATGTTTCCTGAGGAAACGGCCAGCTCCCTGCTGAAGAAAACGGCCAGCTGGTACCGTAAGTACTACCGTTTCAAACGCAAAAAGTAGGCGTACTGCGCCCTGAGTCAATAGGTTAGTGCGAAATCAGTACTCGAAAGCGTCCCGTTTGCCGCTGGCAGACGGGACGCTTTTGCGTGAATTCTACAAAAGTCTATGCTCTGTACTAGCAGATCTGCAAAAGCAGTTGGCAATGATTTCAGCAGGGTGTAATAATTGAAAGGCGTAAAAAGGCTAACAAATGGTAGTTGTTGGAAAATGGCTTCGAAAAATACGGTGGGTATGAGTTGAAAAGAGTAGTATTTGAAAATATGACCTAAAAATTAAAGGTTATGTATAGATTTTATATGCTTGTCAGCGTAAATTGACCTTCGAACAGATAGGTAGTCATCTTCACGCCAGTATATGAGTCGTTCTACAGTCCTTCGCCCCAGCTATAGTTTACTGACGTTGGCCGGGCTCATCATCCTCAGCACCGTCGCCGCCTTCGTCGACCTGCCGCATCCTAGCGCCGTGCCCGGTAGCCTCAACGCGGCCGACATGGCCTGGATGCTGACCGCCACGGCCTTTGTGCTCATCATGACGCCGGGCCTGTCGTTTTTTTACGGCGGCATGGTGCGGCCCAAAAACGTCATTTCCACCATGCTGCAGAGCTTCGTGGCCCTGGGCGTTATTTCCCTGGTGTGGTACTTCGTGGGCTTTTCCCTGGCTTACGGTGAGTCCTGGCACGGCCTGATTGGCAACCCGCTCACCTTCGTGATGCTGCGCAACGTGGGCACGGCCCCGCATCCGTTGTTGTCGCCCAACATTCCCTTTGTGCTCTTCTTTGCGTTTCAGCTTAAGTTCGCCATCATCACCCCGGCCCTGATTACCGGCTCCTTCGCCGAGCGGGTCCGGTTTAAGGCGTATCTGGCCTTTATGGTGCTCTTTTGCATCTTCATCTATTGCCCGCTGGCCCACTGGACCTGGCACCCCGAGGGCTTTTTGCGCAAGTGGGGCGTGCTCGACTTTGCCGGGGGCACGGTGGTGCATATTTCGGCCGGTATTGCTTCCCTGGCCGCCGCCATTGTGCTCGGGCCGCGCAGCATCCACGGCCGCAAAACCTCGTTTGTAACCCCCAACGTGCCCTACGTGATTCTGGGGACCGGACTGCTGTGGTTTGGCTGGTTTGGCTTCAACGCCGGCTCGGCCCTGGGGGCCAACGAGCTGGCGGCTCTTTCCTTCGTCAATACCAACATGGCCTCGGCCGCCGCTCTGGTAGCCTGGCTGCTGATTGAGGTAGTGCGGGGCGGCAAGCCCACGGCCCTGGGCGCCTGCATCGGGGCGGTGGTGGGCCTAGTGGCCATTACGCCCGCCGCCGGCTACGTCACCTACGGCCAAAGCGTGCTGATCGGGGTGCTGGCCGCCCTCATCAGCCAAGCCGCCGTGCACTGGCAGAACAGCCGCACCAGCCTCGACGACACGCTCGACGTATTTCCCTGCCACGGCCTGGGCGGCATCGTGGGCATGCTGCTCACCGGCGTGTTTGCCGATAAGGTCGGCCTGATTCACGGCTCCATGACGACTTTCAGCTACCACGTGCTGGGTTTGGCCATCGTCATCACCTTCACTTTCGTCGGCGCCTGGGTGCTGCTCAAAGTCACCGACCTGATTTTCGGCTTGCGCGTGAAGCCCGCCCAGGAAGAGCTCGGCCTCGACCTGAGCCAGCACGAGGAGTCCACCTACCACATCGACGAGGAATTTGAGCAAACCTACCGTAAGGAGCAGGTGCGCGACGCCGTAGAGCAGCAGGTCTGATGCCGGCCGCGGCAGCAGGGCCGAAAAGAGGGTAAACCAAGAGGCCGCCGGAAACTCCGGCGGCCTCTTGGTTTGGTCGTTAAGTTACCTGCTGCTATTCCATCTTGCTCAGGAAAAAGGCGGCCAGAAAGCCCAGTACCGTTATCAGGCCGGTGAAGTTATGGGCCGTTTCGAAGGCTTCGGGTATCATCGTGTCGGCAATCATGGCCAGCACGGCCCCGGCCGCCACGGCGGTGGTAGCGGCTACCACTTCCTGCGAAAAGTGGCTGAACACGGTGTAGCCCGCCAACGACGACAGGCCCGAAATTAGGGCAATGCCCAGCCAGAGCAGGAAAACGTAGCGCGCCGAGCGGCCCGCCTTTTTCATCCCCGCCGCGCTGGACAGCCCTTCGGGCAGGTTCGACAGGAAAATGGCGACTACCGCCACCATGCTCACCGCCCCACCGGCCAGCAGGCTCAGGCCGATGACGATGCTTTCGGGAATTCCGTCGAGCAGAGCCCCGATGGCCAGGGCCATGCCGTTGTCGTCGCCGGGCTCAGTAGCTTCCTTCTGGCCGGTCTGCACCTTTTCGCGCTCTACTTTCTGGTGGTCTCCCGAGCGTTTGCGGTGCTTGGCCCCGTACCGGGCCAGCAGCCAGTTGGCCAGCGTATAGGCCGCCGCCCCGCCCACGAAGCCCAGTGCCGTCGAGTCGAGGCCGCCTTTATCGTAGGCGTCCTCCATCAACTCCAGTGATAAGGTCGAAATCAGTACGCCGCTGCCAAAGGCCATAACGGCGGCAATCAGGCGGGGGGCAATGTTGGCGTAGTAACCAATGGCGGCCCCGATTACCAGGGCGGAGCCCGAAACCAGGCCCCAGAAGCCGGCAACGGCCCAGGTTGGAAAAGTCATGTGTGGCGGATAAGGAAGCTCGGCCCTTATACGCACCGGTGGGCTGGGCGGCCTACTTGCCAACTTCGGCCGGCCGCAACCACTTGAGCCTGGGCCCCGATTATTCCCGGTACTGCGCCAGCACTGCGGGTAGGGCCGCCTCGTCCACCGTGGCCAACCGTACTTTTTTGAACGGGGCCGTGTGCCCGCTCAGCAGCTCCACGCTGGATTTGCTCACCCCAAACACCTCGGCCAGATACGCCAGCAGGCAGGCGTTGGCCTTGCCGTCCTGGGCCGGGGACTTGAGCCGCACGCTCAGGCTGCCGTCAGCGGTTACTACCAGCTGGTTCTGGCGGCTGTTGGGCTTGGCTTTGAGGTGGAGCGTAACGGGCATACGAAAGGCAAAACGAAGCCCGAAGGTACTACGCCGCCGGCAGTGGGGCCGCAGCGGGAGCCGCGGTGCCCAGACGGGCCTGCCCAAACGGGCACTGGTCGAGCACCACGCACCGCGCGCAGGCCGGACTGTGAAAGTAGCAGCACTTCTGCCCGTGAAACATCAGGGCCTCGTGGTGGTCGTACACCTGCTGGGCGTCCCAGTCGGGCGGGAGCAGGGCGGCCAGCAGCTTATGGGCCGGTCCTTCGCCCACTTTGGGACCAATCAGGCCCAGGCGCTGGGCCACGCGGTGGTGGTGGCTGTCGACGGGCATGGCCGGCAGGCGCAACGAGCTGAAGAGCAAGGTGGCCGCGCTGGTTTTGGGGCCCACTCCGGAAATGGATTCCAGCCAGGCCCGGGCCTCCGGAATGGGCTTTTCGGCCAGAAACGACAGGTCGCAGGGGCCCCCGCACCGCTCACTGATTTCGCGCAGCACGGCCTGAATCCGGGGGGCTTTCTGCTCGGGCCAGGTGCAAGGGCTGATGGCCTGCTCCACGGCCGCCGTGGGCGCGTCGCGCACTTCTTCCCAGGTCGGAAACTCGGCCCGCAGCTGCTGGTAGGCCTTGTGCGACTCCTGGTTGCGGGTGCGGTGGGAAAGTAGGGCACTGATCAGCTCACTGAGCGGATCCTTGGTGCTGAAAAACCGGAATGGGGCGCCATACTCGGCGCACAGCCGCTCGTGGGCCCGCAGGGCGCGGGCCTGGCAGGACGCAAAATCGGTACAAACGGCGGGGGTAAGTTCCACCCTTGACCTTACGCCCAGCTTGCGCGGTGGGTTGCCCTGCTGGTTTACTCCGTACCCGCGCCCCGGTTGTAGAGCGAAATGGCCTGCTTGATGTTCTGCTGCTGCTTGCTGCCCAGCACGATGGGCACGATGGCCAGCGGAATACCGGCGTAAATGAGCGGGGAAATACCCGAGCCCGATTGGCTGGGCGCCAAAGTCGAAAACAGCCCGGCGGCTACCACACCGGCCGCGGCCACGTAGCTCAGCGTGGTGAAAGTCTGGTACTTGCGGGCCTGCATCAGCAGGGCGGCGCTGCCGGGGTTGTCGGCAGTGGCAATGCTAAGGTTGCGCACGGTCAGGTCCTGAATCGGGCCGTTGTCCTTGCTGAAGTACTCGGTCTTGACGGTGCGGTATACCGGCCCGCCGTAGCCCCCGTAGCCGCCATAGCCCCCGTAACGGCCGTAGCCGAAGGGACTGTAGCCGTTGCCCGCGTACTGGGTGCTGGTCTGGGAATACAAACTCAGGCGGCCCACCCGGTCCCGGCGCAGCGTCGTCTCGCGCGAGGACTTGGGCAGCGTGGTGCGCACGTAGTGGCCGGTTTCGTCCTCGTAGAAGCTGATTTCACTCAGGTCCACGCGCCGCTGGTCGTCGAGCAGCAGGTAGGAGCGCCCGAAAATCGGCTGCTTGGTTTCCACGTCGTAGGCCCGGTATACGGTGCCATTCTTGAGGCCCACGGCAAAGCGGCTGTTTTCCGACGGGATAGGGGAGGCCTGAACCGGAGCAGTGGCCGGCTGCACCGGCTGGCTCGGTGGCGCCGAGAGCTGGGGCTGCTGGGAAAGCTGGGGTTGCTGCCGGGGCTGGCGCCGCGCCGAATCCGGTACGGTGGGCAGGCTGTTCAGCTCCCGCGGGGCAGTCTGGGCCAGCAGCGTGGTGGGAGTGGCCGCGCCCAGTGCTAGTAGCAGAAAATAAAAACGGAATGTCATGAGAAGCAGATAGTAGTCCAACGTGGCGCCGGAAGCATGTGGGTAGGATGAAGCCCCGGCTGCGCCCCAAACAGACCCGGCGAGCGGGCTGCCTACGGCGCTGCCTGAACACGGGCCGCGCCTCATCCATTCCCAAAGATGCCACGGCCGGGCTAATTAGTTGCAGGGTCGCCTTTTTTCAGCCGGCCCCGGTACGAAACAGGCCAATACCGCGGCGCTCAAAAAGCGGCAGTATTGGCCTGGTAGTAAAGGTAATAGGGCTTCGAATGACTACTTCAGCAGCTGCTCCAGCAGGCTGATACTGTCCACCATATCGGTGCCGGTTTCGAAGTCCAGAGGCTTGATAATGTAGCCGCTCACGCCCAGGTCCTGGGCCCGCACCCGGTCAATATCCATGGCCGAAGTGGTGGTGATAAACACCGGAATGTCGCTCAGGTCGGGGTGGCTGCGCAGCTCGGCTAAGAACTCGTGCCCGTTCATCTTAGGCATGTTCAGATCCAGCAGAATCACTTCCGGCCGGGGCTCAATCTGCTCCGCGCCATTGCGGCCCAGCAGCAGGTCCAGGGCCTCCAGGCCGTTGAAGGCCGTGTAGAGCTTGTGCTGGATACTGAACTTTTCAAAGGCCTTCTGCACGGTCATCGTGTCAAAAAAGTCATCCTCAACCAGTAGGACCGAACGCATAGCTCAAAACGTTAAGAGGATACTTTTGCTGGCCGAGTAGGGCGCGGGCGCAGCCGAAAAACGGTGCAAGCTAGCACCTAGATTGCTTTTTCGGTAACCGAAACCTTGGGCCAGGTGAAAATAAACGCCGTGCCCTGCCCCGGCTCCGAGCTGACCCGGATGCTGCCCTTCTGCTCGTCCAGAATCTTCTTGACAATGCTGAGCCCGATACCCGTGCTTTCGGCCGTGTTCCGGTCCCGCAGGGTCTGGAAAATCAGGAAGATCTTCTCGTGGTACTCCGGCGCAATGCCCGGCCCGTCGTCGGCCACGGTAAACTCGTACTCCTTTTTGGCCTCGGTGCAGCTGATGGTAATGGTGCCCTGCCCCCGGTGGTGGTACTTCACCGCGTTGCTCAGCAGGTTGGTGAACACCTGCTGCAGGCTCAGCCGGTCGGTGACCAGCACGGGCAGCTCACCGGCAATATTTACCTCAAACGTGGGCGGCACCACCAGCTCCCGCACTTCCTCCACCAGCTCGAGCACCGCTACTTCCTCCAGCTTCTGCTCGGTGCGTCCGATGCGGGCGTAGGCCAGCAGGCCGTTGATGAGGTCTTCCAGGCGCGTCAGGCGGCCTTTCATCATGCCCAGGTACTGATGCATCTGGTCCGAAAGCTCGGCCTTGAGCTCGTCCTCAATCCACTTTACCACCGTCATTACCCCGCGTAGGGGCGCTTTTAGGTCGTGGGACGTCACGTAGGCAAACTGGTCGAGCTCCCGGTTGCGGTTCTGCAGGGCGCTAAAGGTGTCGTCCAGGGTTTGGGTCATGCGGTTGAGCGAGGTGGCCAAGTTGCCCAGACTGTCCTTTTCCTTGTCTTTGATCTTGACTTTGTAGTCGCCCTGCACGACTTGGTTGGCCAGGTTTTCGATGATTTGAATGCGCTGGTTGGTGGCCTGGTTGATGGCGGCCAGCTCCTGCTGCAGCCGCTCGTTGGCCGCTATTTCCCGGGATATTTTCTGAAACAGCCACAGGGTCATCAGAATGGCAATGGTGGCCGAGACGATGATGGTAATGGGGGCAATGGTTTCGAACACGTTTTGCTGGCGGTTGCGCTCGGCCAGCAGGGCCAGCTCGTTGGCCTTAATGTCTTCAAACAAGCCGAAAATGGCCCGCATCGTTTGCCGGCCGGTGTCCAGAATCGTCTGGGTGGTGGAGCTGGTAATCGAACGGTCCCGGTTGAGCAGCAGGCGCATGTTGCTGAATTTGCGGTCGACCAGCTGCCGCATCGAGTCCACGCGGGCGGCCTGCCGGGGGTTGTCGGCCATCATGCGGGTGAGGCGCGCAAAGCCCTGCTCTACTTCCCCCTGCGACGTTTCGTAGGTCTGCAGGTAGGAAGTATCGGCCGTGAGCAGAAAGCCCCGCACCCGCGACTCGGCGTCGCGCACCCGGGAGGTGAGCTGCTCGGCCTCCTGAATTACGCGGTAGGTATGCTCCACCTGCCGGGTTTGCACGGCCAGCTGCCGGATGCTCAGAAATGAGGCCACCGCCGTGAGCAGCAGCACGCCGGCCGCCACGGCAAAGCCCAGCAGGATTTTGGTGTTCAGGTTGAGTTGCATAGGCTACAAACCTACGGGCTTCGGGGCAGATGCCCTAGCCACTGGCGTCGACCAGAAAATTCAGAATCTATTCTGGAATCTATGACCAGCACTTTGCAGAATAGATGACCGCTTCGGGAGCCGCCCAGCAAGTCACACCGCCGCCGGGTGCTTACCTTCGCGGCAGTCCTTGCCCGCTTTAGCCTATGCCCGCCCTCGACCCGATAACCAGTCCCCAGAATCCGCGCATCAAAAACCTGCTGCGCCTGCAGCAAAAAGCCTCCGAGCGGCGCGAGCAGCAACTCACCATCATCGAAGGTCACCGGGAGCTGACCATTGCCCACCAGGCCGGCATCGAGATTCGCAGCCTGTTTGTGTGCCCCGAGCTGGCCGGCGAGGTGCGGCAGCAGGAGCTGCAAGCCACGTTGGGCGCCCAGGTTGAGTGGTTTGCCGTGTCCAAGGCCGTCTTTGAGCGGGTGGCCTACCGGGAAGGGTCCGACGGAATCCTGGCCCTGGCCCGGCCCCCGCAGCGCCGCCTGAGCACCCTGGAGCTGCCCGCTAACCCGCTGCTGCTGATTCTGGAAGCCGTGGAAAAGCCCGGCAACCTGGGCGCCGTGCTGCGCACCGCCGATGCCGCCCGCGTCGACGCCGTCATCGTCTGCGACCCGCGCACCGACCTCTACAACCCCAACGCCATCCGCTCCAGCATCGGCTGCATCTTCACCGTGCCCACGGTGGCCTCCACCCGGGAAGAAGTGCTGGCCTGGTGCCGGGAAAAGGGAATTCAAACCTACGCCGCGGCCCTCACGCCCACGGCTCAGCCTTATACGGAGTATGATTTCCGCGGCCCCACGGCCTTCGTGATGGGCACCGAAGCCGACGGCCTGACCCCCGAGCTGCGCGAGGCCTGCACCCATACCATCATCATTCCCATGCGCGGCTACATCGACTCGCTCAACGTGAGCATCGCCACTGCCGTGCTTACCTTCGAGGCCGTGCGTCAGCGGCAGTAGCCGCTCTGGCTCCCACAACCACAACAAGGGTTAGAATAGACGGGAGAAATCCGACTGCCGCCCTCCTTTCGTACGGTAGGCAGCCCGGCGGACTATTGCATTTTCGGAAGGCCGACCACTTCCCGCAGAATCGAAAAAAAAGAAACTGCGGAGGGTAAGCTAAACATTATCAGTACCGCCGGGTTTGCATCAAACACTTCCCATCTTTTCAATTCTATTGCCCTTTTCATGAAGCAATTCCTCTACTCCCTCGTGCTGCTGGCCGGCTTGGTTTCGGCTACGGCCTGCTCCAAAGATGACGACGATACGGCTGCGGCCCCCGCGCCCCTGACGGTTTCGGGCACGCTCAGCGGCGCCCAGGAAGTTCCGGCCGTGACGTCTTCGGGTACCGGCACGGTTTCGGGTACCTACAATAAAACCACCAAGGAGCTCAAGTACACCGTCACGTTCTCGGGTATTACGCCCACCGTCGGCCACTTCCACATCGGGGCTCCCGGCACCACGGGCCCGGTTACGCTGCCCTTCGGCTTCAACAACAGCACCAACAACGGCTTCGTGTCGCCCATCACCGGCACGGTTACGCTCAGCAACGAGCAGGCCGCGGCTTTGCTGGAAAATAAGCTCTACGCCAACCTGCACAGCGCGGCGGCTCCCAGCGGCGAAATCCGGGCCGACGTTACGGCCAAGTAGTATTGCGTAGCCGGCATACGCCCGGCTCTGCTTGGTTAAAAAAAAGGTCTGGAGTTGCTCCAGACCTTTTTTTGTGCGCGGCCGGCAGCCCATCCATTCCGCCGAATAGCCGTAGCAGGGAAAAGCACTTTCTTGAGCTTTATCAGCTATGGCCGCAGAACACCGTCGATTCGAAATTCAAGGGCGCGTGCAGGGCGTATTTTTCCGCCAGAGCACCCGCGCCGAAGCCCAGCGCCTGGGCCTGACCGGCTACGCCCGCAACAACGCCGACGGGACCGTCACCATCGAGGCTGAAGGCACTCCGGACGCCTTGGCTGCTCTGGAGGCCTGGTGCCACCAAGGCCCGCCCGCCGCCCGCGTCGATAGGGTAGAGGTGAGCCGCGGCGGAGCCGTCCAGGGCTTTGCCGACTTCAGCATTGCCCGCTAGGTCACCTGTATCGGGCTGCTGCCGCTCAGATGCGGCGCAGCTCCCGTACCCACACGTCCAGCGTATCGGCCGCGTGGAGCAGGGGCGGCCCCGCCGGCGTTGGCAGCCCGTGGCTTTCCACCACCGTCGACTCCCACTCGCTGAGCGTGGCCTCACGCAAGCTCCAGGGTTCATGATAGAGCTGCCCCCGCCAGAGCGTACGGCTGCCAACGGCGCGGCGCAAATCGGGCCCCGCCGTGTAAAGATGATACCGCTCGGTCAGGAAGTAAGCCAGGGTGCCCGGCGAGGCCTTGGGCAGGGCCGCGCCCGGCGTCCAGTTGGCCCGGAAGCTGGCCGGTGCTGCCCCCCGGTGCGTGCGCTGCGCCACGGCCCGGAGCGTGCCGCTGGTTTCGGCCAGGCTCATGCGGGCGTGCAGGTAGGGCAAATGAAACAGCGTGCGGGCCGCCCACACGCCCAGACTCAAGGTGGCATCCAACGACAAAAACCAGACGCCCGGGACGCCGTCCAGGGTAGCGTAGGTGCGCACGTTCAGCTCGTGCAGATGATTCAGCCCGGGCACGGCCGGCAGCCCCAGCGGCCGGATGTGGCTCATCGTAAACGGCACCACACCCAGCCAGGCTTGGCCCTCAAACAAATCCAGCGTTAGCCGGGCCGGCAGGTAGGGTCGCAGCAGTTCCGGAGCCACCGGCCAGTGTGCAAACAGCAGCTGACTCCAGCGCTGCCGCATTAGCGGCCAGCCGGTAGGAGGGGAAAGAGAGGGTTCGAACGACATCAGAGAAACAAGCTAAGCAGCTCTACAACAAACCAAGGCCGTTAAGTAGCTGCCCGCCGCGCCACTAAAACAAAAAAGGGAGGCAGCCGGTGGCTGCCTCCCTTTTGCTTAACTAACTAGAAAACTAGTCGACTTTCTTGGCCGAGCGCAGACGCTCGTTTTCGTCGAGCAGGATTTTGCGCATCCGCACCGACTTCGGCGTTACTTCCAGGTATTCATCCTTCTGGATGTATTCCATGGCTTCTTCCAGCGAGAACTGACGCTTGGGCACGATTTTCACGTTTTCGTCCGAGCCCGAAGCGCGCATGTTCGTCAGCTTCTTGCCTTTCTGGATGTTGATGGTCAAATCGTTGGGGCGGGTGTGCTCACCGATAACCTGGCCGGCGTACACTTCCTCACCCGGGTCCACGAAGAACTCGCCGCGGTCCTGCATCTTGTCGATGGTGTACGCGGTGCCGGCACCGGTGTCCATCGAAATCAGCGAACCGGAGATACGGCCGGGAATTACGCCTTTGTAGGGCTCGTAGGCCGAGAAGCGGTGGTTCATGATGGCCTCACCGGCGGTGGCGGTCAGCACGTTGTTGCGCAGGCCAATCAGGCCGCGGGCCGGAATGTTGAACTCCAGGTGCTGCAGGTCGCCCTTGGGCTCCATGATGGTCAGCTCGCCTTTGCGCATCGTCACCAGCTCGATAACCTTACCGGCAGTTTCCTCCGGCACGTCGACCACGAGGTGCTCGATGGGCTCCAGACGGTTGCCGTTCTCGTCCTCGCGGAACAGAACCTGGGGCTGACCAACCTGCAGCTCGAAGCCTTCGCGGCGCATGGTTTCAATCAGGACTGACAAGTGCAGAATACCGCGGCCGTACACGAGGAACGTGTCTTCCTTATCGGTTTCCTTCACGCGCAGGGCCAGGTTTTTCTCGGTTTCCTTGAACAGCCGGTCCCGCAGGTGGCGCGAGGTCACAAACTTGCCTTCTTTACCAAAGAACGGCGAGTTGTTGATCGTGAACAGCATGTTCATCGTCGGCTCGTCGATGCTGATAACGGCTAGGCCCTCGGGGTTCTCGGCGTCGGCGAGGGTGTCGCCGATGTCGAAGCCTTCGATGCCGGTTACGGCGCAGATTTCGCCGGAGCTAACTTCGGAAACCTTGTTTTTGCCCAGGCCTTCGAAAACCTGCAGCTCTTTGATTTTTACTTTCTTGATGGTGCCGTCACGCTTCACCAGGCTCATGTTGGCGCCTTCACGCAGCGTACCGCGGTGCACGCGGCCGATGGCGATACGCCCTACGAACGAGGAGTAGTCGAGCGAAGTAACCTGCATCTGGGGCGTACCGTCCAGGGTCGGAGCCGGGGGAATAGAGGCTACTACCGCGTCGAGCAGCGGGATGATGCTGTCGGTTTTTACTTTCCAGTCGGTGCTCATCCAGCCCTGCTTCGAGGAGCCGTACAGGGTCACGAAGTCCAGCTGGTCTTCGTTGGCGCCCAGGTTGAACATCAGGTCGAATACCTGCTCGTGCACCTCGTCGGGCCGGCAGTTTTCCTTGTCGACTTTGTTTACCACCACGATGGGCTTCAGGCCCAGGTCAATGGCTTTGCCCAGTACGAAACGAGTCTGGGGCATGGCACCTTCGAAGGCATCGACGAGCAGCAATACGCCGTCGGCCATCTTCAGTACCCGCTCCACCTCGCCGCCGAAGTCGGCGTGACCGGGGGTGTCGATGATGTTGATTTTAACGTCCTTATAGCGGACGGATACGTTCTTGGATACGATGGTGATACCCCGCTCGCGCTCCAGATCGTTGTTGTCGAGGATCAGGTCGTCGAACTGCTGGTGCTCGTCGAACAGCTTCGAGGCGTGAATGATCTTGTCCACGAGCGTCGTTTTGCCGTGGTCAACGTGCGCAATGATTGCGATATTCCGAATGTTCTGCATACAGATGGTTTTGCGGGTGCAAAGGTACGCATTTCTAATCGTAAAAGTCCGAGTTATCAAAATGTTAGCTGATTCAGGCTGAAAGGCACGGCCTTATCTAAACCGAACCGAAGCTCCGCCGCGTATGTTTCTGGTAGGAGCGGCGGCCTTGAGGGTGCTGTTCTTGCTGTGTTCACCTTCTTCCTTTACTCATGCGCACCTCCTTTCTGGTCCTGCTTCTTTCTTCCCTGACGCTGGGCTCGGCCTGCTCCCAAAAACGTCAGAATCTGGCCGCCGAGAAGCCCCAGGCACCTACCCGGCCCACGTCTGCGGCCAAAGCCTACCCCAAGGCCCAGCCCGTAAGTCACCGGCCCGACGAGTTTCCGGTGCGCAAGACCGACGCCCAGTGGAAAGCCCAGCTGACCCCGGCCCAGTACTTCATTCTGCGCCAGCAGGGCACCGAGCAGGCCTTCAATAATAAATACTTCGACAACCACGAAAAAGGTTCTTACTACTGCGCCGCCGACCACAACCTGCTCTTCACCTCCGACACCAAGTTTGAGAGCGGCACGGGCTGGCCCAGCTTCTGGGCCCCGGCCACCGACAGCAGCCTGAAAGTAACGGCCGACGACTCCCACGGCATGAGTCGCGACGAGCTGGTGTGCGCCAAGTGCGGCGGCCACCTGGGTCACGTCTTCGACGACGGCCCCAAGCCCACCGGCCAGCGCTACTGCATGGACTCCGACGGAATGGTTTTTGAAAAGGCCAAGTAAAAGTGCCCGATATTTGTAGTGCCAGGCAGCCCGCTGACTCGTTCGGCGGGCTGCTATGTTATCCGGCCCGGCTGACTTCTTGCCCGGCAGGCCCCGCCTTTTGTTTCGCTTTTAACTGCGTACTTATGACCACCGTCGATCCAATTCACACCTTGCAGCAGCAGCTGTCTTCCACCCGGGAGCAGTTGGTGGCCCACAACGTGTACCAAGGCATTCAGAGCCTCGACGACCTGCGCGTGTTCATGCAGCACCACGTCTTTGCCGTCTGGGACTTTATGTCGCTGCTCAAAAGCCTGCAGCGCGACCTGACCTGCGTGACGGTACCCTGGGTGCCGCGCGGTAATCCCGCTACCCGCCGGTTGATCAACGAAATCGTGCTGGAAGAAGAAACCGACGTGGATCAGCACGGCCGCCCCGTCAGCCACTTCGAGCTCTACATGCGCGCCATGGACGAGTGTGGGGCCGACACCCAGCCCATCCGTAAGCTGCTCGACGCGCTGTCGGTGGGGGAGTCGGTGGAAATGGCCCTGCTGCACGCGGGCGTGCCCTACGCCGTGCAGCAGTTCGTGCTCAGCACCTTCAACGTCATCAACTCGGGTAAGTCGCACGCGGTGGCCGCGGCCTTTACCTTCGGCCGCGAGGACGTGATTCCCGACATGTTTCGTCACCTGGTGGCTGATTTAAGCCAGCGCTTTCCCGGCCAGCTCGAAACGTTCATTTACTACCTCAACCGCCACATTCAGCTCGACGAGGAAGTGCACACGCCCCTGGCCGAGCAGATGGTGCGCGAGCTGTGCGGCAGCACCGAGCAAAGCTGGGAAGAGTGCCGCGAAGTAGCTACCCGCTGCATGCAGGCCCGGGTGGCGCTGTGGGACGGAATCCGGCAGGCCATGAGCTCCGTCGTACCAGTTTCGACGGTAAGCTAACTTCCGGGTCTTGCTGCGCGTTGTAGAAGGGCAGCTCACAGCCGGGCTGCCCTAACCTTGTCGTCATGTCATATCAATTTTTAGCCGCGGCCGGCCGCTTTTGCCTGGTGGCGGGGGCCGCGTGGCTTACCGCCTGCACGGCCAGCCAGGAAAGCAGCGCCGAAGTAGACCGGGCTCCGTTGCCGGCCACCATTCGCACCGATGCCGACCGGCAGGCGGTCTACAACAGCAACGCCGGCTACGGCGGCTCGGCCCCGGATGCTACCCCGGGCCGGGTCGATATCCGGGAGCAGGCCGCCCGCTCCAATGGTCGGCAGCGGGTGGAAAACGTCAATACCAACGACCCCAACAATACCACCACCGAAACCCGCCTGCGCCGCCTCGACGGTGCCCCCGTGGATACCGTGCGCCGCCTGCCCTAAACCACACCGGGCCGGCTCTCCCGCAGGAAAACCGGCCCGGTAACAGCAAATTAGTAGGGCAGCCTTAGCTGGCGGCGTTTTCGCCGTTGGCCTCGGCGTTGGCGTTGGGAGTGGCCGGCGAGGCCGGACGCTTCCGGTCCCGGCGCGGGGCGCTGCCATTGCTGGCCGCCCGGCTGGGGCGGACCGCCGCCGGCGCGGCACTGGGGCGGGGCTTGCTGGTGCTGGCCACCGACCGGTTGCGCGGGGCGGCCGGCTTGGCGGGAGCCTTACTGGCGGTATCGGCTGTCGAAATACTGTCGGAAGCGGCTACTGAGGCTTTGCCATCGTAGTGCCGCGCGATGGTGTGCAGGGCTTCTTTAAAGAGCTGCTCCGTATCCACGTCTAGGCGCTTGGTGGCGTCTTTGACCACTTCCTTGAGCTTGGCTTTTGTTTCTTTGCGGATGCGGTCCACCACTTCCTTCATGCGCAGGTCCAGCTCCTTCTGCAGTTGCTTAGCAGCGGCCTTCAGAGTCTTTTTCTGACTGGCTTGCTTCTCGGGACGCTTGTCGACCAGGCTACTGGAGGCGCGGGCGGTAGCTTTGTCGGCTTTGCGCTGCGCTTTTTGTGCTGGATCCTTTTTAGCCTTTTTCTCGGGCTGATCCGAAGCAGACTTTTTCATGGGGCAAAGGGGAATAAGAGTAAGAAGCTGACACAAATGCAGCGTTTTGCAACGTCGCCGTTCAGCTCAAATATAGATGTATTTACCTGTTGGGCTATGTTAAGGTTTTAACCCGACCTTAATACTTTCAAATCCTCGTTTCTTTGCACTCCCGCAAGCGAATAGCCCCCGTGGGCCGCCGCTTTTTTACTCACTGAACCTTCGCTTTTTTCTTTGCATATGTCTCTTGATCCTCAGCGCTATACCGTCACGGCGGCCCTGCCCTACGCCAATGGTCCCGTGCACATCGGGCACTTGGCCGGCGTGTATCTGCCGGCGGATATCTACGTTCGTTACCTGCGCGCCGCCGGCCGCGACGTCAAGTTTATCTGCGGCTCCGACGAGCACGGCGTCCCGATTACCATCCGGGCCCAGAAAGAGGGCGTTACGCCCCAGCAGGTCGTGGATAAATACCACGCCATCATCCGCGACTCTTTCGCCGAGTTCGGCGTCTCGTTCGATATCTATTCGCGCACTTCCTCCAAAACCCACAGCGAAGTAGCCAGCGGCTTTTTCAAAAAGCTCTACGAGGAAGGCAAGTTCATCGAACAGACCTCCCAGCAGTACTACGACGAGAAAGCCGAGCAATTCCTGGCCGACCGCTACATCGTGGGCACCTGCCCCAACTGCGGCAACGAAAACGCCTACGGCGACCAGTGCGAGAAGTGCGGCTCTTCGCTGAGCCCCACCGAGCTGATTTCACCCCGCTCCATGCTCAGCGGCAACCAGCCCGTGCTGCGCGAAACCAAGCACTGGTATCTGCCCCTCGACCAGTACGAACCCTGGTTGCGCGAGTGGATTGTGGAAGGCCACAAAGCCGACTGGAAAACCAACGTCTACGGGCAGTGCAAATCCTGGATTGACCAAGGCCTGCAGCCCCGCGCCGTAACGCGCGACCTGGACTGGGGCGTGCCCGTGCCGGTGGAAGGTGCCGAAGGTAAGGTGCTCTACGTGTGGTTCGACGCGCCCATTGGCTACATCTCGGCCACCAAAGATCTGCTGCCCGACACCTGGGAAACCTACTGGAAAGACAGCGGCAGCAAGCTGGTGCACTTCATTGGCAAGGACAACATCGTGTTCCACTGCATCATCTTCCCGGCGATGCTCAAGGCCCACGGCGACTATATCCTGCCCGACAACGTGCCGGCCAACGAGTTCCTGAACCTGGAAGGCGACAAAATCAGCACCTCCCGCAACTGGGCCGTGTGGCTGCACGAGTATTTGCTTGATTTCCCTGGTAAAGCCGATGTGCTGCGCTACGCCCTCTGCGCCAACGCCCCCGAAACCAAGGACAACGACTTCACCTGGAAGGATTTTCAGGCTCGCAACAACAACGAGCTGGTGGCCAACCTGGGCAACTTCGTGAACCGGGCCGTGGTGCTGACGCACAAGTTTTTCGCCGGCAAAGTGCCCACCATCGGCGGCGACCTACAGCCCATCGACCTGGAAGCCCTGGCCCAGCTGGCCGAATTTCCGCAGCGCATCGGGGAGCTGATTGACAACTACCGTTTCCGCGACGCGCTGGCGGAGCTGATGAACCTAACCCGCGTTGGCAATAAGTATCTGGCCGAAACCGAACCCTGGAAGCTGATCAAAACCGACGAGGCCCGCACCGGCACCGTGCTGCACGTGGCCCTGCAGATTGCCGCCGGCCTGGTGACGCTCATGGAGCCTTTCCTGCCCGCTTCAGCCGAGAAATTGGGCGAGATGCTGCGGGTAGAAAAAGGCAGCTGGCAAACGGCCGGCCGCCCCAATACGCTACAGGCCGGCCACGAAATCGGCGCTGCCGCCCTGCTCTTCGACAAGATTGAGGACGCCACCGTGGAGGCCCAGGTGCAGAAGCTGCTCGATACCAAAAAAGCCAACGAACTGGCCAACGCCGTAGCTGCCCCCGCCAAGGAAGACGTGAGCTTCGACGATTTCAGCCGCATGGATCTGCGCGTGGGCACGGTGGTAGCCGCCGAAAAAGTGGCCAAAACCAAAAAGCTGCTCAAGCTCACCGTGGATACCGGCCTCGACCAGCGCACCATCGTTAGCGGCATTGCCGAGCACTTTATCCCCGAAGCCCTAATTGGGCAGCAGGTCTTGGTGCTGCTGAACCTGGCGCCGCGCGAAATCAAAGGCATCCAGAGCCAGGGCATGCTGCTGCTGGCCGAAAACGCCGACGGTGCCCTGCAACTCATGCAGCCCGGCCAGCACGTACGCCCCGGCAGCCACGTAGCGTAAAGCAAACCACGTCACGGCAAGACGTTAGCCGAAGCCATTAGGCCCCGGAAACGTGCCGACTGAGTGTTCTAAATCGAAAAGCCCCTTACTACAGCGTGTAGTAAGGGGCTTTCTGCTAAAAGGGAATTAGTTACTTGCAGAGGACGGATTGCTTTGGCCTTCGGCCTCCGGTCTCACAATGACACATTTAGCCCATTACCCACATTCGCACATTTTATCGAGTGTTTACCACGTTCATCGTGCGTTCCAAACCGATGGTGGCGAAGGAGAGGATAGCCTCGGCAGCCTTTTCGACGTGCAGGGGCAGGTCGATTTTTTCGTCGGCTGAAAACGGGTTCAGCACGTAATCCACTTGCCGGCCTTTGGGGAAGTTAGCATCCACGCCGAAGCGCAGGCGGGCGTATTCGTCGGTGCCGAGGGTTTCCTGAATGTGCTTCAGGCCGTTGTGTCCGCCGGCCGAGCCCTTGCCTTTCAGCCGCAGCTTGCCGTAGGGCAGGGCCAGATCGTCGGTTACCACGACCATGTTTTCCTTCGGAATCTTCTCGCTCGTCAGGTAGTGCAGGGCCGCTTTGCCGCTCAGGTTCATGTAGGTCGTGGGCTTCACCAAAACTAGCGTTTTGCCCTTATGCTTGATTTCGGTGACGAAGGCGTGGCGCTTAAGCTCAAATTTGGCGTCGTGTTTGGCGGCCAAAAAGTCGGCCACCATAAAGCCGATGTTGTGGCGGGTGTCGGCATATTCGGGCCCAATGTTGCCCAGGGCCATAACGAGAAACTTCATAAGGCGAAATACGGGGTTTTAACGCAAGAAATCCTGCCCCGCCGAAGCGGGACAGGATTTCCATGGGTTTCCGCAACGCGGAGAGATATTAACGGTCGCCGGCCATCTGGCCTTTCAGGGCACGTGGGATGGTTACGGTAGCAATGGGGGCCGCACCGTTGGTCAGGATGGTATAGCCCTGGGCTTCTACCTTGCTTACCTTGATGGACTTGCCCAGCTCGAGGTCCGAGATGTTCACTTCTACGTAGTCGGGCAGGTTTTCGGGCAGAGCCTTCACCTTCAGCTTACGCAGCTTGCTCACCAGCTTACCACCGGCCAGTACGCCGGGCGAAACGCCGACGAACTTCACGGGAATTTCCATCTTCACTTCCTTGCCGGGCTGCAGCAACAGGAAGTCAACGTGCAGCAGCATTTCGTTCACGGGGTGGAACTGAGCGTCCTGCACGATGGCGCGGTATACGGTGCCCTCTACGTTCACGTCAACAACGTGTACGTCGGGGGTGTACAGCAATTCGCGGAAGAGGATGGCCGGAGCCGAGAAGTGCACCTGCTCGTTGCCACCGTACAATACGCACGGAACATACGAGTCAAGACGCAGTGCTTTCGCATCCTTCTTACCGAGATTCGCTCTTTTAAACCCTACAATCTCGAGGCTTTTCATAAGCTTGTGTTTTTGAGAAAAAGAAAAGTGTGTTTTCCCGGCCAAGCTGACAATCAGCCCAAAACGGGCCGCAAAGATAGACGGACTATCCGACAATTAAAACTCGTGCTCCGCTTTGTCGGGACAAGCACGGGCAAAACCAACCTGGTTGGCTCAGGGGCGGAGCATTTGCTGTTGCACCAGTTGCTCGGCCTGCTGCCGCTGCTGCAACACGCGCAGATACGCTACGGCCGGCCGCATTTGGCAGGTGTAAGCCGCTTTGCGGGCGTAATCAATGGCCTCAGGCAGGTGGTTGTTCATTTCCTCGTACACGGCCAGATTATAAAACGCCCGGCCCGCTACGACGTGGTTGAGGTTGCGGGCGGCTTGCTGCCAGCGGGCCGCAGCCTGGGTCCAGTCGGTGGCTTGCACGCACTGCCGGGCTTGCTGCATGTGCGCATTCTTCTTGGCGCGGGTGTAGACGTTGCGCGACAACGGCACGTAGGACGGCGCAATCCGGCGGGCATACTGGTCGCCGATGCGGAGGGCCACTTCCCGGATGCAGCGCTCCGGGGCGGGCAGACCGGCCAGCGCGGCCTGGTAGCTGGCGCCTTCACTACTCCAGCCCAAATGGTCTTCCTGCCGGGCCTGGTCGACCACCAGCCCCTCGGGGCCGTAGGTGCGGAACCCGGACACAATGCGCATGTCCATGTGCACGACGGTTACCAGTACTTTCCGGTCGGGCTTGTCTTTCTCCTTAATCACCCGCTCTTCCTGGCGCCGCTGCAGCTGCATGTCGGAGTCGAAGGCTTCGAGTACCACCAGCCCATCGACCTGGGAGGTGCGGCAGACCCGCCGGACGTAGTCGGGAGCCATGGGCGGCAGGAAAAACTCGCGCGTGCGGCCGACGAGCTGCAGGTTGGCCGGCGTCACGCGGAAGCGGGGGCTGTTGCGCATCAGGGCCTCGCCGGTACTCAGCACGCAGGCTTCCGCCCCGGCCCGGTCCACCATCGGCCCTTCCCCCGTAAAAATTCCTTCCAGCACGTCGAAGAATTTGTCGCGGCGGCTGTCGGGCAGGATGCGGTTGGCGGTGGCAATACGCTGCAGGGTCGGGGGCATCGGTACCGAGGCCGGAGCCAGCGCCTCCAGGTGAACGGTCGTGGTGCAACTGCTGGCTAGGCCCAGGAAGACCAGGCTAACCCAGGCGGAACGGAGTAGAGAATATTTCATAGCCGGAAAATAAAAACGAGAAGAGGGGAACCTTTCAGCTCCCCTCTTCAACACCATGCCAAAAATTGGCTCCGGCTATATATAACCCGACCTACGCTGCCCGTTAGATAAACAGGGAGCTGATGCTTTCGTGGGTTACCACGTTGCGGATGGCCTGAGCAAACAGGTTGGCCAAGGAAATGACTTTGATTTTGGGGTTTTCCTGCTTCAGCGGAATCGTGTCGGTGATGACCAGCTCTTCCAGCACCGAGTTGCGGATCCGCTCGTGGGCCGGGCCACTGAGCACGCCGTGGGTAATAACGGCCCGCACCGACTTGGCCCCGCGCTCCATCAGCAGCTCGGCGGCCTTGCAGATGGTGCCGGCCGTATCCACGATGTCATCCACGAGGACCACGTTCATACCCGTCACGTCGCCGATGACCTGCATCGAGGCAATTTCGTTGGCCCGCAGGCGCATTTTGTCGCAAACCACGATTTCGGCCCCGAACTTCTTGGCAAAAGCGCGGGTGCGCACCACGCCGCCCACGTCGGGCGAGGCGAAAATCAGATCATCCAAACCCAGGGACTTTATATAAGGAGCCGAAACGGTGGCCCCGTCCAGATGATCCACCGGGATGTCGAAGAAACCCTGAATCTGGCCCGCATGCAGGTCGCAGGTCATCAGGCGGTCAGTGCCCACGCTCTGAATGAAGTCGGCCACGACTTTGGCGCCAATGCTCACGCGGGGCTTGTCCTTGCGGTCCTGGCGGGCGTAGCCGAAGTAGGGCATGACCACGGTGACCGAGGCAGCCGAGGCCCGCTTGGCGGCATCCACCATCAGCATCAGCTCCATCAGGTTTTCGGCCGGCGGGTTGGTGCTCTGAATAAGGAATACCGCGCAGCCCCGCACACTTTCGTTGAAGCTGGGGCCGAGTTCGGTGTCGGCGAAGCGCTGAATGCTCAAATCACCGAGCTGGGTACCGTATGCTTCGGCAATTGCTTTGCCGAGTTCAGGAGAAGCGTTTCCTGCAAAGATTTTAACCTGCTGAGCCATGGAGAGGGGTAAGGGGGCGAAAACGGAAGAAACTGAAAAAGCGAAAGGCGCCGATTCTTCCGGGGAGGAAGGATCAGCGCCTTTCGCGTTACTGTAGTCGGTTGTCCGACCAGGGCTCGAACCTGGACTTTCTTGAATCAAAATCAAGCGTGTTGCCAGTTACACCATCGGACAATTTCCAAGCGGCTATCGGTGTGGATGTGCCGTTTGGGTGTGCAAATGTACTACGGGAAACATTCAAGGCAAATTTTACCGCAAAAATTTTTGCAGAAATTTTCGGGTACTTCCCCGCAAAATATTGCGTTTTGGGGCTTACAGGTTGATAATCAGGGTGGATTAGGGTCGGAAAAAAGGCCCGAACTTTACTCCGGCCCGGCTTTGGCAAAGCCGGGATTAAGCCGTAGTTTTGCACCCTGAAAACGTTGCACCCATCTACATAAAGACTCGCAATGGCGAATAACGGTAAAATCACCCAGGTAATCGGTCCCGTTGTGGACGTGAGCTTCGCGGGTGAAGGCTCTACGCTCCCCAATATCCTCGACGCACTCGAAGTCACGAAAGACAACGGCCAGGTAGTCATCCTGGAGTGCCAGCAACACCTCGGTGAAGACCGTGTGCGCACCATCGCCATGGACTCGACCGAAGGTCTGACCCGCGGCGCGGTAGTACGGAACCTGGGCGCCCCCATGTCGATGCCCACGGGCGAAGGCGTGAAAGGTCGTCTGTTCAACGTGGTAGGCTACGCCATCGACGGCATCCCGCAGCCCAAGAGCGACGGCCCGCTGCCGATTCACCGCCAGCCCCCGCCCTTCGAGGACCTGGCCACGTCGTCGGAAATCCTCTTCACGGGTATTAAAGTAATTGACCTGCTCGCTCCCTATGTAAAAGGTGGCAAAATTGGTTTGTTCGGTGGTGCCGGCGTTGGCAAGACTGTACTGATCATGGAGCTGGTAAACAACATTGCCAAAGCTTACGCTGGTCTGTCGGTATTTGCCGGCGTGGGTGAGCGTACCCGCGAAGGCAATGACCTGTTGCGCGAATTCATTGAGTCGGACATCATCAAGTACGGTGAGGAGTTCAAGCACTCAATGGAAGCTGGCGGCTGGGACCTCTCGAAGGTAGACCAGAACGAGCTGCTCAAGTCGCAGGCTACCCTGGTGTTCGGCCAGATGAACGAGCCCCCCGGAGCCCGGGCCCGCGTAGCCCTGTCGGGTCTAACCATTGCGGAAAACTTCCGCGACGGTGACGGCTCGGGTGCCGGCCGCGACATCCTGTTCTTCATCGACAACATTTTCCGCTTTACCCAGGCGGGTTCGGAAGTATCGGCTCTGCTGGGCCGGATGCCTTCGGCCGTAGGTTACCAGCCCACGTTGGCTACCGAAATGGGTGCCATGCAGGAGCGCATCACCTCGACCAAGCGTGGTTCCATCACCTCGGTACAGGCTGTGTATGTACCGGCTGATGACTTGACTGACCCGGCTCCGGCTAACACCTTTGCCCACTTGGACGCTACCACGGTACTGTCGCGTAAGATTGCCGAGCTCGGCATCTACCCGGCTGTTGACCCGCTGGACTCCACCTCGCGCATCCTGTCGATTGAAGTACTCGGTGCCGAGCACTACAACACGGCTCAGCGCGTGAAGGAGATTCTGCAGCGTTACAAGGAACTGCAGGACATCATCGCCATCCTGGGGATGGACGAACTCTCGGAAGAGGATAAGCTGACCGTAACGCGCGCCCGCCGGGTGCAGCGTTTCCTGTCGCAGCCCTTCTTCGTGGCCGAGCAGTTTACCGGTCTGGCCGGCGTACTGGTTGACATCAAGGATACCATCAAAGGCTTCAACGCCATCATCGACGGTACCTACGACCACCTGCCCGAGTCGGCTTTCAACCTGGTTGGCACCATCGAGGATGCCATTGCCAAGGGTGCCAAGCTGATGGCTGAAGCCAAGTAATTTTATCTAATGTGCGAATGTGATTGAATATGCTGATGTGCTAAGGCAGAATTTTCTGGTTAACACATCAGCATATTTAATTAGCACACCAGCACATTTCCACATTAGCACATTAATACCATGCGTTTAGAAATCATCACGCCGGACCGGAAGGTATTTGAGGGCGACGTAGTGTCGGCGCAATTTCCGGGTACCGACGGGCTGTTTGAGGTCCTCAACAACCACGCTCCGCTGATCAGCGCCCTCAAGTCGGGCGACATCACGGTGACGGGTGCCGCCGGCCGCGAATCCTTCCGCATCGAAGGAGGCGTGGTGGAAGTGCTCCGCAACAATGTGATTGTACTGGCCGAAGGCGTAGTGGCGTAAGCTACTTGACGGCTCAACAATACGGAAGCCCCGCATCTGGCAACAGGTGCGGGGCTTTTTGGTGGCCGTACTTTTTTGGTAATAAGCAGCGGCCAAACTGAAAAAAAGTGCGACGGATCAGTAGCTTGCGGTGCTCATCCGTTTTGTATTCATTCCTTATTTATGCGCAAGCTCCTTGCCTTCACTTTGCTCGCTCTTACTGCCGTTGCCGGGCGCGCCCAGACGTACCAGATTGATTATCGGCGGGCCATGCAGGCCCAGGATACGGCCAAGGTTCGGAAAGTGCTGACCACTTGGCAGCAGAAAAAGCCCCAGGACCCCGACTGGTACGTGGCCAATTTTAACTACCTACTGAAGAAATCCTACCGGGTGGTGGTCAGCGCGGACCCGGACAAGAAAGGCGGGGTGGTGTTCAGCAAGCCCGATGGAAAGGCCGCCGGCTCCATCAGTAAAGGCTACGAGCCCACGCTGCTGGCGGCGGCCCGCGCCACGCTGCGGGATGGTATCCGGGTGGCGCCCGACCGGCTGGACATGCGCTTTGGCCTAGCCAAAACCTACGAAATGACCCAGGAACCGGCCGCCGAAATCGAGGTGCTGACGGCCGCCCTAGCCGATCGGCAAGCCAGCGGTAAACCCTGGCGGTGGCGGGATGGGGCGGCTTTGCCCGCGGCCGAGAAGGTGTTTGTGCCCGAAAGCATGGAGGAGTACATGCTGCCCTACTGGCAGATGCAAAATGCCGAAGCGGACGAGGTGGTGCGGCAACTGGCCGAGCTGCTGGGCAAATACTACCCCGAAAGCTCATTGGCGCCCTTCAACCTGGGCACGTACTACGCCCAGAAAAAGGAGTGGCAGAAGTCGTTGGAGCTGTTTGAGCAGGCCAATACCCGCAAGCCCAACGACTGGCAAACCCTAGCCAACCTGACCAAGGTAGAAATTGAACTGGGCCATAAGACCCAGGCCCAGCAATATCTGGCGGCGTTGCGCAAGCTACCAGAAGGCCGCCCGGCCGCGGCCGACCTGAGTAAGGAAATTCGGGAGATGAAATAGCGCCCGGCGTTGCGCCCGGCCGTATCTTGCGGCCCCAAATACGTCCGTTTCCGCGCTAATCATGAAGATTACCCCTAAAATCACCCCGATTTACCAGACGTCCGTCTTCAAGTTTGACGACCTGAACGAACTGGAGCAATACTTTGGGGAGCCGGGGAGCCGGTATATGTACTCGCGCAACGGCAACCCCAACTCCGACGAGCTGGCCGCGGCCGTCAACAAGCTCGAGGGCGGGGTGGGGGCCATTGCTACCGGCTCGGGGATGGCCGCCATTTTCGCCGCCATCCTGGCCTACTGCCAGGCCGGGGACCATGTGCTGTGCGCGGCCGACATCTACGGGGGCTCTTCGTCGCTGCTGAATGCCGAGCTGAGCCGCATGGGCATCACGGTAAGTTACGTGCCGTTTGAGCAGCTCTACACGCTGGGGGAGTTTGTGCAGCCCACTACCCGGCTGCTGCTGGCCGAAACCATCAGCAACCCGCTGCTGCGCGTAGCCGATTTGCGCCGCCTGGCCGCCGAGTGTCACGCCCACGGGCTGAAGCTGGTGGTGGATAACACGTTTGCCTCGCCCATTATTACCCGGCCCCTGGAGCTGGGTGCCGACATCACCTTGCACAGCGTGACCAAGTACATTGCCGGGCACAGCGACGTAACGGCTGGCGTGGTGGTGACCAGCGACGCGGAAACGGCGGCCCGCCTCAAGCAGATTGGCGTGTTTTACGGCCTGACGCTGAGCCCGATGGAAAGCTGGCTGGCCGTGCGAGGCCTCAAAACCCTACGGCTGCGCATGCGGGAGCACAGCGCCAACGCCCTAGCCATTGCCAACTTCCTGGCGGCCCACCCCAAAGTGCGGCAAGTCAATTATCCGGGCCTGGAGGCCCACCCGCAGCACGCGCTGGCCCGGGAACAGGGCGCCGGGCAGTTTGGGGGCATGATGTCGTTTTTGCTGGCTGATGAAGCCGAAGCTGTCAACGAGCTGATGCACCGCACCAAACGGTTCCCCTTCGCGCCGTCCCTGGCCGGGGTCGACTCGTCCTTGTCGTATCCGCTGGGCACTTCGCACCGCTACCTCACGCCCGAGCAGCAGCGGGAGCTGGGCATTACCGTGGGATTGGTGCGGCTGTCGGTAGGCATTGAGCCCCTGGAAGACCTGCTAGCCGACCTGGCGCAGGCCTTGGATTGAGCTATAAACGGCCCCAATTTAATAGTTGAATACAATTTATTAAGTCTGATTGAGTAGGGGTAATTCATTGAAATAAAGGCCTTTGTGTTTGATTATGGGCTAAAGTAAAAGTCCTGGAAAGTTGTTTTTTAGGGTTAAGCTTGCCGGAAAGGTGTCGTATTTCGCAGCAGTACAACAGTGTATTGCTGGCTAGTCCGGCTTCGTTTCACGCTTTCCCAACTTACTTGCTCATGGCTTCTGCTTCATCCCGCTTGCCTCTTTCGCTTAAGCTTGTTGTCAGTGGCTTTCTGGCCGTGATGGTGCCGGTGTATTACCTCAACTACGGCCCCACCAACTTCCTCTACTTCTGCGACGTAGCCCTGCTCCTTTGCTTTGTGAGTTTGTGGACCGAGTCGGCGCTGCCGGCCTCGATGGCCGCGGTGGGCATCCTGCTGCCCCAGGCCTTCTGGTGCGCCGACTTCGTGGGCGAACTGCTGGGCATGCGTTTGGTGGGCATGACGAGCTACATGTTTGACCCCAACCGCTCGTTATTTCTGCGCGGGCTTTCCTTTTTCCACGGTTGGCTCCCGTTTCTGCTGCTGTTTCTGGTGAAGCGCCTGGGGTACGACCGGCGCGCCCTCTGGGCCTGGACCGGCCTGGGCTGGAGTCTGTGCCTGGTGGCCTACTTCCTGCTGCCCGCTGCCGGTACCGTCATGCCCGACCCCAAAATCCCGGTCAATATCAACTACGTTTTCGGCTTCGATGATGCCCACGCCCAGACTTGGCTGCCCGCGCCGGTATATTTGGTGTGCTGGATGACGGCGCTGCTGGCCGTATTCTACCTGCCCACCCATTTTGTACTGCGCAAAGTGTTTGGCAGCCCCATGCAACGTGCCAAAGGGCTCAGTACTTCGGAAGTTACGGGACGCCTAGCCGCGTAAGCACGCTGTCTTGCCCAATGCGTGGGGAAAATGCCGCGTTTAGCACCATCCACAGGCTTCGACACTATATACTGCCGGCTTAAGGTTTGTACTGCGTGCCATGCTTTTTGTACGGCTTGTGCTAGGCACTGAACTTTATGTACTGGGTAGCCGGAGTATGTACTAAATCACAGTCCAGATTAGGACTGCAGAATTTCGCGCAGGGCTCCAGCCACGCGGCGCAAATCGGTTTCCGTCATGGCCGAGCCGGAGGGCAGGCACAGGCCGCGGGCAAACAAATCGGCGCTGACGGCCTGGCCGTAGCGCGGCGTGTGGGCAAACAGCGGCTGCTGGTGCAGGGGCTTCCACAGGGGCCGCGACTCGACATTGTGGGTTTCCAGGTGCTGGTGGACTTGCTCGGGGGTGACGGAGGTATGTTCCGGGTCGAGGGTGACGGCTGTGAGCCAGCGGTTGGAGGTTCCCAGGGCCGGCTCGGTGGGCCCAAATTGCAGGGCCGGCACGTCGCGCAGGTTCTGCTCGTACCAGGCAAAGATTTCCCGGCGACTTTTCACCCGGCTGTCGATAAGCTCCATCTGGCCCCGCCCGATACCGGCCAGGATGTTGCTGAGCCGGTAGTTGTAGCCTACCGTGGAGTGCTGATAATACGGAGCCGGGTCTTTGGCCTGGGTGGCCAGAAACCGGGTTTTCTCGGCCCAGTCGGTCCGGTTGGTGACTAGGGCGCCGCCCCCGCTGGTGGTAATAATCTTGTTGCCGTTGAAGGAGAAAACGCCCACGTGGCCGAACGTGCCGAGGCGGCGGCCGTCGAAGCGGGAGCCCAGGGCTTCGGCGGCGTCTTCGAGCACCGGAATGTCGTGAGCCTCGGCAATGGCCAGCAGCTGGGGCAGCAAAGCTGGCATGCCATAGAGGTGCACCAGAATCAGGGCCTTGGGCTTTTTGCCGAGCCGAATTCGGTCTTCAATGGCCTCGCGCAGCCGGTCGGGGCACATATTCCAGGTGGTCGGCTCACTATCCACGAAGACGGGCGTGGCGCCCAGGTACAGAATCGGGTTGGCCGTAGCCACAAACGTAAACGAGGGGCAGAGCACTTCGTCGCCGGGCCCTACACCCAGCAGCAGCAGGCCCAGGTGAATGGCGGCCGTGCCCGAGGCCAGCGCCACGCAGTGGGCCGCGCCGGTATACTGGCAGATATCCTGCTCAAAACCCGCAAGGTTGGGGCCGGCCGGGGCCACCCAGTTATCCTCAATGGCCTTGTGCACATAGTTGAGCTCGTGACGGCCGAGGTGGGGCGGGGAAAGAAAGATTCGGTCGTAATCCTGACTATGCATGCGTTTTGATAACGGTGGCGGGTACGCCGACGGCGGTGCAGTCGGCGGGTAGGTCGCGCACGGCCACGGCCCCGGCGCCCACGATGGTGCGGGCCCCGATGCGGACCTGGTTGATAACGGTGGCGTTGGTACCTAAGTACACGCCGGTTTCCAGATACGCTTCGCCGCCCACGTTGGCGTGGGGCATCAGGGAGCAGAAGTCGGCGAGCACCGCGTCGTGGCCGATGGTGCAGCCCAGGTTGAGCAGCACGTGGCGGCCCAGGCGAATATCGGTGGTCAGAATGCAGCCCTGCCCGATGATGCAGCCTTCACCGAGCTCAATACGCTGGTAGAGCTGGCAGGCCACGGCCGGGTGCACCAGCGTGGCAAAGCGGAGTTGGGGCGAGGTAAGCAGCCCGGCAATGGTGGCCCGGCTGCGCCCGTTGCCGACGGCAATAATCACCTGTAGCGGCTCGGTAGTGGCATTCAAGGCGGCCGAGTCACCGAGGTAGGGCAGGTCGTGGATGATGGCCGTGGCCGGGCGCTGGTCGTCGTAGAAGCCGGCTAGCTGCCAGGTGGGGCGGGCTTCGTTGATTTGCCGGGCCAGCACCAGCACTTCCCGGCCCAGCCCCCCGGCGCCGAATATCACCAGCTTGGGCAGCGGGTCGGATGCAGCAATACTATGCGTGAAGAAATGGGTCATGCAACAGGGGGAGAAGAAGCGGGCGGCGAGCCGGTAAAAGCTTCCGTGGTAGCTTGGCCGGGGGCCGAAATGCCCTGGGCCCCGAGCACCCGCCGCGCGGTGAGCAGCAAAATGCGCAGGTCCAGGGCCAGGGACAGGTGGTCGACATACCAGACGTCGAAGGCAAACTTTTGTTCCCACGACAGGGCGTTGCGGCCGTTGACCTGGGCCCAGCCCGTGATGCCGGGCTTGACCTCGTGGCGGCGGGCCTGCTCGGGCGAGTATAGCGGCAGATACTGGGGCAGCAGGGGCCGTGGGCCCACCAGGCTCAGTTCCCCGCGCACCACGTTCCAGAGCTGGGGCAGCTCATCCAGGGACGAAGCGCGCAGCCAGCGGCCCAACCGGGTGAGGCGCTGGGCGTCGGGCAGCAGATGGCCGGCCGCGTCGCGGGCGTCGGACATGGTTTGGAGCTTATAGAGCGTGAACAGGGCGCCGGCCCGGCCCGGCCGGAGCTGACGAAACAGGACGGCTCCCCGGTTCTGGAAAGCCAGCAGCAGGGCCGCCCCCAGCAGCAGCGGCAGCGTGAGCAGGGCCGCGGGCAGGGCCACGACAAGGTCAAGCCCACGCTTGCCCCAGTTTGGGTACCAGGATGCGGATTCAGAAACGGCCATACGCGTAATAAAAGCCCTGGTCACGGAGAGCGGGCTAAGGGCAAAAATATGCTTTTTATGCAGCGCAGGCCGTAGCTTGCGGCGTGTCCGGGCCCTGGCGCGTCCAACTTCCGCTTCTGGTGGTTGAATCCGCCCCCGTTTGGGGCTCATTTTTCTGCTTTCCGCCTCTGCCTGTTCTGCTTATGCTCGTCTTTCCCAACGCCAAACTCAACCTGGGCCTTTACGTCACGGAGCAGCGGCCCGACGGGTTTCGCAACCTCGAATCGGTGTTTGTGCCCCTGCCGTGGTGCGACGCGCTGGAAGTGCTGCAAGCCCCGGCCACTGCCCTGACTTTGTCGGGCATCCCGATTCCGGGTGAGGCGGCCACCAACCTGTGCTGGCGGGCCTACGAGTTGCTCAAAGCGGATTTTGACCTGCCCGCCGTGCAGATGCACTTGCACAAAGCCGTGCCCATCGGGGCGGGCCTGGGCGGCGGCTCCGGCGACGCGGCCTTTGCGCTGCGGGCTCTGCGGGAGCTGTTCGACTTGCCCCTGACCACCGGGCAGCTCCAGCAGTACGCCCGCCGCCTGGGCTCCGACTGCGCCTTTTTCGTGGAGAACAAGCCGGTTTTTGCTTACGAGAAAGGGGACATATTCGCGCCCATTACGCTTGATTTGACGGGCGTGGCCTGCCAGGTGGTGTACCCCAATCTGCACATCAGCACGGCCGAAGCGTATGCCCGCGTGGGCACCCGCCCGCCCCGCCACGACCTGCGCCAAAGCCTGGCCCAGCCCATGGCCACCTGGCGCGACACGGTGACCAATGACTTTGAAGACGCCCTGACCCCGCATTACCCGGTGCTGGCCGACATAAAAGCCGCCTTATACGCCGCCGGCGCTACCTACGCCAGCCTGTCGGGCTCGGGCTCGGCGGTGTACGGCTTGTTTCCGGATAGTGAGCTGCCGCCGCTGACGTGGTCGTCGGAATATCAGGTGTGGAGTGGGCCGCTGTAGCCTCCGGCAAGCATTGGAAAAGCGGCTTCGCGGGCTGTGCCAACTGCTGCCGGTAGCCGCCGGGCTGCTGGCGGCGGGTTGTGCGCCGGCTGAACCGCCGCCGCTGCGCATCAGCGTGGTAGGCGACGTGCTCCTGGACCGGGGCGTACCCGCGGCGGCGCGGCGCGACAGTGCCCGGCTGCAACGTACTGCCCGGCGGCTCTGGGAGGCCAGCCGCTACGTAATCGGCAACCTGGAGTGCCCTTTGGCTTCCGCGGCGGTGCCGGTGCGCAAGCAGTTTTCGTTTCGGGGGCAGCCGCAGGCGGCACGGTGGCTGCGGCGGCTGGGGTTTACCCAGCTGTCCTTGGCCAACAACCACACGCTCGACCAGCAGCTGGCCGGGTTGCGCACAACTCATGAGGTATTGCGGCAAGCTGGGCTAGTCGGGCTTGGCTTTGCGGCTGATTCTCTGGCTGGCTGCCTGCCTACTTTGCTTGGTCCCGACAGCAGCGTGGCCGTTTTTGCCTACTCGGCCCTGCACGTAAGCGCCCGGGGTCAAGGCTGCCTGTGCGGGCGGGATTTTACAATTCTCTGCGAACGGGTGGCGGCCTACAAAACGCTGTTTCCCCGCCGGGCCGTCATTGTATACCTGCACTGGGGCACCGAGTACTCTTTCGAACCCGGGCCCGAGCAACGGCAGCAGGCACGCATGCTTATCGACTGCGGCGCCGCCGCCGTGGTGGGGGCGCATCCGCACGTGGTGCAGGCGGCCGAGTTTTACCGGGGCCGTCCTATTCTCTATAGCCTGGGCAATTTCCTTTTCGACCAGCAGGGCCGGGGGGCCGACCTGGCCGCCCAGGCCGATTTTGACGTGCGCGCCGGCCGCGTGGTGGCCACCTGGATTCGGCCGCTGCGCCTGCGGGGCGCGGTGCCCCAGCCCGCCGACGAAACCGCCCGTGCTATGCTCGCCGCTCGGCTGCAAGGCGCTTCCTCCGCGCTACGGCTGGTGCCCGACCCGGCCGGTACCGGCTGGCAATTGCTGCCAAGCGTAGCAGCCGCAGCGGATACTACGGCCGCTTGTACTGCCCGCCAGCTGGTGCTGCCGGCTGCTGGCGCTACCGTGCGGCTGCGCTACCGGCCCCGCGTCCGGGAATATCAGGTGCAAACGACAATTGGGCCCACCACGACGGTGCTGGATCTGGGCTTTCCGCTGTACCGCTTCACCCAGGGCGACGTGGACAACGACGGACAACCTGATTTGCTGGTGGGCCCCGTAAAGGCCACGCGCTTCGACTCCACGGTGCGCCGGCGCTTGTTCGTGTACCAGCTCCGGCAAGGCCGCTGGGTGCCCCGCTGGCTGGGTTCCCGGGTGGTGTACCGCCTGCTATATTTCCGCCCGGCCCGCGCGCCGGATACCCGTACCGTTGTGCTTACCTTGGAGCAGGCGCCCGATGGCCAGTACTGGGTGGGGCGCTATTACTGGCAGGGGTTTGGTCTGGTGCTCGACCGATTTGTGTACCACAGCCGCTCCTTGGACGCGGCATATTTGCAGTTTGTGTAGATTTAACTAGTTGATTATGAATCGTAATTCGATAATTGCAGTGGCCTTGGTAATTCTGGTGGCCCTGGGCGCCGGGTTGTTTTTCTGGCGGCGGCCTGCTGCCCAAGTCCCGGCTCCGGCGGCAGCAAAAGCAGCAGCCACCCCCGCGCCCCAGCTCACAGATTCGGCGCATGATAATGGCTTTGGGGAAATAGTGCCCGTGGTGGCCGCCGCCGATAAGCGCCTGCTGACCAGCTACTACCAGCGGCCCTACATCAAAGAGTATTATACGGAAGAGTACTACGAAGAATTCAGCCCCGAAAGCGCCCACGAGGCCCCGCTGCCCACGTTCGACTATGACCAGAACCTGGATGGCAAGTCCTACCTCGACTTGCTGCTGCTGCGCAACACCGTGTACGCCCGTAATGGCTACTGCTTTCTGAACGCCACGGCCCGCAAGTACTTCAGCAAACAAAACTGGTACCGTCCCGTGTGGAGCGAGGTAATTACGGACAGCACCGGCCGGGAGCTGCAGCCCGCCGACTCGCTGCTGCCGGTGCCGCTGGACCCCCGGGAGCTAGCCTTTGTGCAACGGGTCCACGCCCGCGAAACCGAGCTGCTGCGGCAGCGCGAAGCCCGGCAAAACGGCTATGCCATGATTGGCTTCGACTACGTAGTCAACCAGCGCGACCTGCTGGTAACGCCGCTCATGCGCACCGTGCTCAACGGTAACAACTTTGTGCTGGTGCCCACCCGCGAGGAGCAGATCTTCTTCATCTACGACCAGAACCAGTACGACCATACGCCCAACTTTATTACCACCGACCTGGTGCTGCAGCTGCTGCATAAGTACCTCAACGGCATTTTGAGCGACGTGGAAGAGCAGCGCCTGGGGCCGGTGGTGGCCACGGTGCTAAGCCAGGGCGTGGGCCAGGCCCAACAGCTGGCCCAACGCGCCCAGCAGCCCCTGGCCCGGGACGCGGCCGAGTGGGCCGTGGCGTACTACAGTGTGGGCCGCGCTTTGCTTACCGGGGCCCCGCTGCCGGCCAGCGGCGCCTACGCCGATGCTGCGACCCGGGAAGTAGCCATGTGCACGGCCGCCGAAGGCCGACAGTCAGTGCTGCTTCAGGACTCTCTGTTCGATTACGCCGTGTGCAAGCCCCGGGGCATGTACACCCGCAACGACACCACGCGCCGCTATTTCCGGACGGTGAAATGGCTGAACTCGGCGCCCGTATTCCTGGATTCCGATGCCGGCGTGCTGCGGGCCGTGGCGCTGGCCCAGGCGTTGGCGGGCAGCAAAAGCGGGCAGCGGGGCTTTGAGAACCTGACCCAGGTGCTGGATGTGCTGGTCGGCGACGAGGACAACCGCTCGTTGACCCACCTGCTGCGCCTGCTCAAAACCCGCTACGCCGGCCAGTCGCTCGACCAGCTGGCGGCTCCGGCCACGCTGGCCGCCATCCGCCGGGAGCTCATTGCCGCCGGCTCCGACCGAATCCGGGTGAAGGGGGCTTCTGCCCATGCTATGGTGGCTGTAGAACGGCCTAAGCTGCTCTTTACGGCCGGCCGTTACACCTTCGACGGCGAAATTCTCTCCCGCCTCACCAACGTGCTGCGGTCCAAGCCCCGGCAAGATCCGCCGCGGCCGTTTCCCAAAGGACTCGACGTATTCGCCACTTTTGGTAACCGCACGGCCCAGGATATTCTGCTCACCCAGTATAAGGAAGCAGCTAATTGGCCCGCTTACCCAGATACGCTCCGGGCCCTGCAGCGGCAGTTTGCCGGCTTCAAGGGCTGGGACCAGAACCTCTACACCAAAACGATGCAGATGCTGCTGGCCCTAAACGCGCCAGCCCCCGCACCCCAGCAGCTGCCGCTGTTTGCCCGCACTCCGGCCTGGCAAAAGCGCAACCTGAGCACCGCCCTGGGCGGCTGGGCCGAGTTGAAGCACGACCTATTGCTCTACACCGAGCAGCCTTCGGGTGCCGAAGCCGGCGGACCCAGCGGCGGGCCGCCGTCCCCACGCCACCTGAGCTACGTGGAACCCAACCTGCCGTTCTGGGAGGCCGCCCTGGCCTTGCTCACCCAGCAGGACCGCAGCCTGACCCGCCTGCGGGCCAACACCGAGCACCTAACCGGGCTCAACAAGGAAATCCGGGAGCTAGTAACCCGCCTGCGCGACCTCAGTGCCAAGGAAATCAAGCACGAGCGGCTGACGTACGACGAAATGGAGAAGCTAAGCTGGATTGGCGGCGAAGTGGAAAGCCTCACGTTCCGCATCCTCAAAACCCAGCAGCTGCCCGACCGGGAGCGGCAAATGGCGCTGGTGGCCGACGTGTACAGCTTCAATCAAACCGTGCTGGAAGAGGCTGTCGGCGCCGTCGATGCTCTTTACGTGGTAGTCGACATTGAGGGCGCGCCGGTGCTGGCCCGGGGTGGGGTGTTCAGCTACTACGAGTTTACCAGCCCCGCGCGGCTGACCGACGAAGAGTGGCAGGCCCAGCTGGCCCGGCAGGCGCCGGCCCGGCCGCAGTGGCTGCGAGGGTTCATTGTGCCCGTCAAGGAGCTGGCGACCCAGGGAGGCAGTACGCTCGACTAAAAACCGCGCTACGGATTCGTGACGACGACTTCTTCCGGTACCGGCTCGTGCTGGCGACGGGCCCGCCGCTGATTCCACTGGTCGAGCACGGGGTGAATAAGCACGCTGAAGAGGATGACCACTGTGCCCAGGTAGAAGCCAGTCGACATCTTTTCCCGGGCCCCGAAAATCAGTACGGCCAGGATAATGCCGTACACGGGCTCCAGGTTGATGGTCAGGTTGATAACAAAGGCCGAGAGACGCTTCATCAGCTCTACCGACGAGGAAAAAGCATATACCGTGCATACGCCGGCCAGCAGCAGCAGCCAGAGCCAGTCGAGCGGCTTGAGGGCCAGCTGCAGGCCGGCGCCTTCGGTGTAGTAGCGCGAGTAAATGGGGAAGAAGAACCCAATGCTCAGGCAGGCGCCGGCCATTTCGTAGAACGTGAGCTTGAGCGGCGTGTGTTGCTTGACCAGCTTGGAATTGAGCACGCTAAACAGCGCCGAGAGCCCCGCCGATATAATGGCCACACCCAGGCCCAGCAGCTGGTCCAGCTCAGCCTGCGACACGAGGTAGAGTCCAACCATCGTCAGCAAGCCTAGCCCGACCTCGTAGGCCCGCACCCGCCGCCACAGCAGCAGCGGCTCCAACAGGGACGTCCACAGCGCCAGCGTAGCCAGGCCCGCCAAACACACGCTCACCGACGAGAGCCGGGCGGCCAGAAAGAACGTAATCCAGTGTACGGCCACCAGGGCCCCCACCGCCAGCAGCCGCAGGGCCTGGGCCAGCGGCAGGCGCCAATCCTGCTTGCGCACCGTGAGCAGCACGCCCAGCCCGGCCGAGGCCAGCAGCGTGCGCCAGAACACCAACTCCACCGGCGGCACCGAAATCAGCTTGCCCAAAATAGCCGTGAAGCCCCACAGCAGGACAATAAAGTGCAAACGCAGGTAGTCTTTGAGCATAGAGCGAAGTGGTGAATGAGTGAATGAGTGAAGTGAATGTTCGACTTGCGCCAGAGGCGCCATTGGCGCAACTCCGCAAGACAACTCACTCATTCACCACTTCACTCATTCACCGTTATTGCGGGACGAAACGATACAAAGCCAGGCCGATGCCGGTGAAGATGATGCTGGGCACCCAGGCGGCCAGCATGGGGCTCATGTCGCCGACCTGGGCCAGGTTGCGGCTTAGAATCACGAAAATCAGGAAGACGAAGGCCAGCACGAAACCCAGCGCAATCTGCCCGCCCACCCCGGCCCGCGACTTGCGCGCACTCAGAATCACCCCGATGGTGGTCAGGATGAAAATGGCGTAGGGATAGGCGTAGCGCTCATACTTTTCGCTCAAATACACCTGCGTGTCGTCGGCGCCCCGGTCAATTTTCTGCTGGATGTAGGCGTTGAGCTCGGGCAGGGTCAGGGTTTCCGACAGGCGCCAGGTGCTGGCAAAGTCCTTGGGATAAAGGTTCAGCGTCGTGTCGCGGGCGGGCAGGGTGAGCAGCTTTTCCTGCTGCCCGTTAAAGGTGCGCACCAGCTGCGGGGTGAGCTTCCAGGCCCGGCGCGTCGAGTCCCAGGTAATGGCATCGGCCGTCATGCGGCGCTTGAGCGTGGTGCCGTCAATGGTTTCCAGCGCGAAACGGTAGCCCACGTTGTTCACGTTGTCGTAGCTCTCCATATACACGTAGGCCTTGGGCCCGATCTTGATATGTATGTTGCGCGCCTCGTAGCGGTAGGGGTTCTTGATGTACTTTTTCTCAAAGGCCACCCGGGTTTTGTTGGCCATCGGGATGCCCCAGCCGATGAGAGCAAAGGTGATGACGCCAATGACGAAAGCGCCCATCCAGTAGGGCACCAGCAGCCTAGGGAAACTCACGCCGCTGGCCAGAATCGCCACAATTTCGGTGCGGGCCGCCAGCCGGGCCGTCACGAAAACCACCGCTATAAACACCGTAATGGGGGAGAGCAGGTTGGCGTAGTACGGAAACAGGTTGATGTAGTACTCCGAAATAATCTTGCCCGCCGAGAGGTTGTGCTGAATAAAATCGTCGTTTTTCTCCGTGAAGTCAATCACGCAGATAACGCTCACCAGCACCACCACCACGAAGAAAAACGAGGTGAGGAATTTCAGTAGTATGTACTTATCGAGGAGCTTCACTTGGGAGTTTAGTTGTTAGTTGTTGGTTGTCGGTTGTTAGTTCATGCTGATGTCTGCTCCTAACAACTGACAACCAACAACTAACAACTAAGAAATTACAGCCGGGTCATTACTTGCTTCACCATCTTGTCTTTCCAGTCGCGGAAGGTGCCGGCAATAATTTGCTCCCGGGCCTGCTGCACCAGCCAGAGGTAGAACGACAGGTTGTGAATCGAGGCAATCTGGGGGCCCAGCATTTCCTGGCTCTGGAACAAGTGCCGAACGTAGGAGCGGGAGTAAAACGTACTCACGTAGCCGCCTAATTCCCGGTCAATCGGCTCGAAGTCCATTTGCCACTTCTTGTTGGTAATATTCATAATGCCCTGCGTCGTGAACAGCATGCCGTTGCGGGCGTTGCGGGTCGGCATCACGCAGTCGAACATATCCACGCCCAGGGCAATGTTTTCCAGGATGTTGGCCGGCGTGCCCACGCCCATCAGGTAGCGGGGCTTGTCCTGGGGCAGAATGTCGCAGACCAGCTCGGTCATTTCGTACATCATCTCGGCCGGCTCGCCCACGCTCAGGCCGCCAATGGCGTTGCCCTCGCGCCCTTGCTCGGCAATAAACTCGGCCGACTTCACCCGCAAATCCTTAAAGGTGGAGCCCTGCACAATCGGGAACAGGGTCTGCTCGTAGCCGTAGTGGCCCTCGGTGCTGTCGAAGCGCTCAATGCAGCGCTTGAGCCAGCGGTGGGTCATGTCCAGGGAGCGGGCGGCGTAGTTGTACTCGCAGGGCCAGGGCGTGCACTCGTCGAAGGCCATCATGATGTCGGCCCCGATGGTGCGCTGAATGTCCATCACGCCCTCCGGCGAAAACAAGTGCTGGCTTCCGTCAATGTGGGAGCGGAACTTGACGCCTTCCTCCTTGATTTTGCGCGTGCCGCTGAGCGAATACACCTGGTAGCCGCCCGAGTCGGTGAGAATAGGCCGGTCCCAACCGTTGAACTTGTGCAAACCACCAGCGGCGCGCAGCACGTCGAGGCCGGGGCGCAGGTATAGGTGGTAGGTATTGCCGAGAATAATCTGGGCTTTGATATCGTCTTTCAGGTCGCGCTGCTGCACGGCCTTTACGGTGCCGGCCGTGCCCACGGGCATAAAAATGGGCGTCTGAATGGCACCGTGGGCCGTATGCACCACCCCGGCGCGGGCTTTGGATTGGGGGTCGTGAGCTACTAAATCGAAGGTCATGCTGGCAAGTCAGTTTCCCGCAGCGTTTCGCAGGGGCAAGCGCCGGGTTGCGCCGCGGGTCGTGTGGAACGACCCTGCGAGACCCGGCGGTTTACCACCCCGCGACACTGCGGGAAAGTCGTAATAATCTGCAAAGGTAAACCCTTACCACGGTTCCCTCGTGTTGAACCCGTACTTTTGCCCACTTACCCAATTTCTGCGCGTTGTCCCTTCCTTTTTCTCCCGCTATCTGGCTGCTGCTGGCCTCGGTGCTGGTGCAGCTGGGCTACGCGGCCTACTACTTTCTGCCCTTCGCGCTGCGCCCCGAAACCGCCCCGCCCCCCGGCCCCGGCATCGACTCCGAGCCCGTTTCCATCCTGGTGTGCGCCCACAATGAGCTGGAAAATCTGCGCCGCCTGCTGCCGCTCTTGCTGCAGCAGGATTACCCCGCCGGCTTCGAAATAATTCTGGTGGACGACCGCAGCGGCGACGACACGTACCTGTACGTGCAGCAGCTCACCCAGTACTACCCCAACGTGCGCCTGGTCACCATCGACAAGACGCCGGAAGGGTTGTCGCCGAAAAAATATGCACTGACTCTCGGAATTAAAGTAGCCCGCCACCCGCACCTGCTTTTTACCGACGCCGATTGTATTCCGGCTACTAATCAGTGGGTTCGGCTGATGCAGCGCGGCTTCGCCCGGCCCGCCGATTTAATTTTAGGGTATTCGGCCTATGCCGCGGAGCCCGGATTTTTAAATAAACTCATCCGATTTGAAACCCTGCTCACCGGAGCGCAGTATTTGTCCTTCGCGTGGCGGGGGCAACCCTACATGGGCGTGGGCCGAAATCTGGCCTATACGCAGCAGTGTTTCCGCGCAACCAAAGGCTTTGCTTCCCACATCCGCAGCCTCGGGGGCGACGATGACCTGCTGGTGCAGGATGCCGTGCGCCACGGGCAGCGGGTGACGGTTGAGGCCGAGCCTGCGGCGCATACGCTGAGCGAACCAGCCCAAACCTGGCCCGCCTGGTGGCGCCAAAAGCGGCGGCATTTGTCGGCCGGCAAGCGCTACCGGCTGGCCGATAGATTGCGAATTGGAAACTTTATTGGCACTAATCTGCTTTTTTATTTCACAACGTTGGTGCTGCTGTTTTCCCGCCCCGATTGGGTACCTTTGACCGCCCTGTGGGGTATTCGTACTTCGGTCATGTGCGTCTCGTACGCAAAGCTTGGACAACGCCTCGACGACCGTCTGCCGGTAATGTTGCTGCCCGTACTCGACGCTGTTTATTTTTTTTACTATCTAGCTCTGGGAATTTCGCTGTTCCTCTACCGTAACCTCCGATGGAAGTAAACAATCAGGAAATTCAGAAGCAGTTCTCTGCCAAAGCCAAGCACGACTTCAAGCTGATTCGCGCTGCCGTCGAGCAGTCCGACGAAAAGGCCTACGCCGAGCTGATGCAGATCTACAAGAAGCCAGTGTACCACGTGGTACTCAAGATGGTGCGAAACCCCGACGACGCCGAGGATTTAACCATCGAGGCCTTCGCCAAAGCTTTCCGCAACCTGCACAAGTTCAACCCGGAATACGCCTTCAGCACCTGGCTGTTCCGCATTGCCACCAACAACTGCATCGACTTTATTCGCAAGAATAAAATCAAGACGATGTCGATTGACTCGGCCATCAAGATCGACAACGGCGACGAAATCACCATCGACTTCCGCGACCAGAACCTGAACCCGCAGGAGTCGGCCATCAAAAACCAGAAAATCGAAATCATGCAGCACGTCGTCTCGCGGCTGCCCGATAAATACCAGCGCCTCGTGACGCTGCGCTACTTCGATGAGCTGAGCTACGAGGAAATTGCCACCGAGCTCAAAGCCCCGCTCGGCACTGTAAAGGCCCAGCTGCACCGCGCCCGGGAGCTGCTCTATGACATGGTAAAAAACAAGAAGCACATCATCTAAGGATGAGCAAAAGCCCCGCCGTAAGTCGGGGCTTTTTTATTATACCTGTCATCCTGAACGCAGCGTAGCGCAGTGCAGGACCTTCCTCCCCTGAGTGACAAGCTTTATTCACCATAAAAGACTCTCTGCCTACCGTTGGTAAAGGCCTTTTTTACATTAGTAAAACCTTCCGTGGAGTAGGGGAGGAAGGTCCTTCGCAAGCTCAGGAGGACAGGTATATTTTACCAGTCACCACCTTGCCTGCCTATCTTTGTCCCAATGGATATTCTGGCCCGCTACTTCCCCGACCTTACCGACCAACAAAAACGCCATTTCGCCCAACTCGAAACCGAGTTTCGCAGCTGGAATGAGCGCCTCAACCTCGTGGCCCGCACCGACGTGGATAACCTGGCCGAGCGGCACTTTCTGCACTCGTTGGGTATTGCCAAGGTGGTGCAGTTCCCCGCCGGCACCTCGGTGCTCGACGTGGGCACGGGCGGCGGTTTGCCGGGCTTGCCGCTGGCTATTCTGTTTCCGGAAGTGAAGTTTCACCTCGTTGACAGCATCGGCAAGAAAATCCGGGCGGTGCAGGACATGGCCCAGGCGCTAGGCCTGCACAACCTGACGGCCGAGCAAACCCGGGCCGAGCAGGTGCGCGCCAAGTACGACTACGTCGTGAGCCGCGCCGTGGCCCGCCTGGCCACCTTTCACCCCTGGATTGCCCACCGCTACAAATCCCCGGGCGACGCCACGACCGGCCTCTACTACCTCAAAGGCGGCGACCTGACCGAGGAAATTGAAGAATCCGGCCTGGTAGCGCACGTGCACAACCTGAGTGACTATTTCCAGGAGGAGTTTTTCGAAACCAAAAAAGTAGTTTTCGTGCCCAACACGGTTTAATGTGCTCATGTGCGGAATGTGCTGAGGTGCTAATTGTCTGTCCTTGCGAGGTGCAAGCCGAAGCCATCCGTCCTCTGCCAGTGATAACTGCTCTTTTACCAGAAAGCCCTTTCTCGTTTGCTACGGGAAAGGGCTTTTTACTTAGGGGCACTCAGCACATTTCAGAGGACGGATGGCTTCGCAAGCTCGTAAGGGCCTAGTTCCACATTTCTCACATTTAGCACATTCAAAACACAGTAGCACCTGAGCATATGAATCATTACCCCGGCGTTTCCGCCGTCAGGAATTCCACGGCGCGGCGTTCGGAGTAGTACTCGCCGTCGGGGGTGCCTTCGGCGAAGCCCACGTGGCCGCCTTCGGGCGGGGTTTCCAGAAAGACAAATGCCGAGGCGGCCGCGGTTTCGCGCGGAAAGCAGGAGGGCGCCAGAAACGGGTCATTTTCGGCGTTGACCAGCAGCGTGGGAATGGCAATGGAAGCCAGGTAGCGGCCCGAGCTAGACTGCTCGTAGTAGTCGTCGGCCGACTTGAAGCCGTGCATGGGGGCCGTAAATCGGTCGTCGAACTGCGGGAAGTCGCGCAGTAGCTCCAGATTTTCCACGTCAATCTGCCCGGGCAGCAGCTCGGCCTTCTGGCGCATCTTAGCCCGCAGCGATTTCAGGAAACGGGCCAGATAAATGCGGTTTTCGGGCTTGGAAATCTGGTAGGAACTGGACTTCAGATCGGTGGGCACTGAAAACACGGCGGCCCGGGCCACTTCCTGCGGGACGCGGGCCGGGTTTTCGCCCAGGTATTTCAGCGTCACGTTGCCGCCAGCGCTGAAGCCGGTGAGGAAGATGCGGCGGTAGCGGCCCGTGGCCAGGGCGTAGCGGACGACGAAGTCCAGGTCATCGGTGTCGCCGAGGTGGTAGGAGCGCACCAGGCGGTTCATTTCCCCACTGCAGCTGCGGTAGTTCCAGGCCAGGGCATCGAGGCCGGCATGCTTGAGGGCCCGCACCATGCCGCGCACGTAGGGCCGGCCGGCGTCGCCCTCCAGCCCGTGCGAAACAATGGCCAGGGTGTCGGCGCCCACTCCGGCGGGTTGGCGCGACCAGTCGAGGTCCAGGAAGTCACCGTCGGGCGTCTCGACCCGCTCGCGCTGGTAGGTTACGTCGGGCACGGAGCGCCAGAGGCTAGGCACAATGGTCTGAATGTGCCCGTTGAACATATAAAACGGGGGCTGGTAGCGGGAGTGAGCAACAAGGGGCATAAGCAGGCACTAAATAACGGCGACGCAAGCCGCTACAGAAAGATACGTACAAATATGGTAGGCATGCATACGATATTCACCGTGGCAACGCGTCCCTGCCCGGCAAACCGCCGGTAGCAGTGGAAAGTTGCCCCAGCTTAGCTCGAAGAAACCCACGCCGGGGCTTGGTCGGGGTAGGATGTAAAATACAGGTAATATGCTGAACAGTAGCAGCTTATTATTTAATGGCTCGTATAAAAAATATCACCAATTCCATCTAGCTATGAAAACCACGAAAGCTATTCCCCCTCTTTTGGTTGGCGCCGTACTGCTTTTGGGCGCCGCCTGTAGCAGCAGCAACACGGGCATGAGTTCGGGTACCACGTCGGGCAGTTCCACGGGTACGAGCTCCAGCATGGGTTCTGGCTCTACTGCGGGTTCGAGCGGGGCGGCGGGCTCGGACATGAGCTCGGGTTCTTCCGCAACTGGCTCTACCTCGGGCTCAATGGGCGCTAGCGGCACCGGCGGCATGGCCGGGGCGGGTGGTACGGCCGGCGCGGCCGATATGTCGGCTTTCATGGCCACCTTCGCCACCATGCAGGACCCCACTTTCCTGATGACGGCGGCCAGCAGCAACCTGCTGGAAATTCAGATGGGGCAGATGGCTACCCAGAAGTCGACCAATGCCGACGTGAAGCGGTTTGGGCAAATGATGGTAGACCATCATACCAAAGCCACTCAGGAGCTCAAAACCGTGGCCTCGCCCCTGGGCGTAACCCTGCCCCAGACTATGATGCCGGTGCACCAGGCCATGGCCGACCGGCTGATGAGCAAGTCGGGCAAGGCCTTTGACGAAGACTACATGGATGCCATGGAAATGGCCCACAAGATGGATATTGCCATGTTTGAGGTGAAAAGCAACGGAGCCGAAACCCCGGCCGTGAAGTCTTTTGCAACTAAAACGTTGCCCATGCTTCGCTCGCACCGCACCATGGCCAACGAAATTGAGAAGAAGGTGGATTAGGCGTGCGGCCAACCCAACCATTAAGGCGTAGCCCCGTCGTGAACTTTGCTTCGCGGCGGGGCTACGCGCTGTGGGAGCGGGCCGCAGCGCCCAGAAACAGGGCCACGCCCCCGGCTACCGCGGCCGAGAGGCCGAAAGCCACCGGCGCCCCGAGCGTTTGCCACAGCAGGCCCGTCAGGGTGCTGGCGCCCAGCGCCGCCAGGCTGCTCAGGCCCGCAAAGGTGCCCAGGGCGGCGCCCTTGTCGGTGGGCGCGCACAATTGGCTTAGCCAAGCCTTGCCTACGCCTTCGGTAGCGGCGGCGTAGAGCCCGTAGAGGCCGAACAAAATCCCGAATGCCAGCCAGGAATGCACCTGAGTAGCTCCCCCGTATACCAGGGCAAAGAGGAGCAAGCCGCCAGTCAGCACCCGGGCCGGACCCAGGCGGTCGGCCAGTAGGCCGGCAGGTAATGCCGTGGCTGCGTAAACTAAGTTGTAGAAGATGTAAACTCCGATGACGGCTTGGTCGGAGAGGCCCTGCTGGCGCGCCAGCAGCAGCAGTAGCGTATCCGAGCTGTTGAACACCGCAAACAGGAGCAGCGCACCGGCAATGCGCCGGTAGCTGGCCGGGGCCCGCCGCCAATAAGCAAATGACGCCCAGAAGGGCCGAATCGGCTGCCCCGACGGCGGCTGGGGCTTTTCGCGCACCAGCAGCGTAATGACGACTGCCAGCAGCCCGGGCCCAAAGGCCAGCACGAACAGCAACCGGTATTGTCCCGGATAATGGCTCAGCCAGAGCAGGGCCGCCGCCGGACCCAGCACGGCCCCGAGCGTGTCGAGGGCGCGGTGAAAGCCAAAAACAGCCCCGCGCTGGGCAGCCGGTGCTTCATCGGCCAGTAGCGCGTCGCGGGCCCCGGTGCGCAGCCCCTTGCCCAGCCGGTCCAGGGCCCGAACCAGGAACACCCACCACGGCGCGGCCAGCACCGCTAGCAGGGGCTTGGACAACGCGCTGAGCCCGTAGCCCCACTGCACGAAGGGCCGGCGCCGGCCCAGCCGGTCGGACCACTGCCCGAAGTAGCCTTTGCTCAGCCCCGCTACGGCTTCGGCCAAACCCTCCAGCACCCCAATAAAGACAATGGAAAAGCCAATGCTCCGCAAGTACAGGGGCATCACTGGGTACAGCATTTCGCTGGCCAAATCGGTAAAGAGGCTGACCAGGGAAAGCAGCCAGATGGTGCGGGTGAGAAATTTCATAGCGGAGGAAAACACAGTCTGCGCAAGTAGCCGATTTTAACTTAACTCAGCGGCCATACTCACTAAAGCAGCTGGCAATGGGCCAGGATTAGGTATCTTGCCAGCAAAATCGGGTGGGGGAGAGGCAAATACCGGACAGGTATTTGTTATTTCAAACCAAAGGCTTACCTTTGCCAACCCAATTGAACCCAATTCGAGCAGAACGTCAATTTTACCATACCCATGGCAAATCATAAGTCGGCCCTCAAGCGCATCCGTTCCAACGAAGCGAAGCGCGTGTTGAACCGTTATCAGGCTAAATCGACCCGCACCGCTGTTAAGAAGCTGCGCGCCACCACCGATGCTACCGAAGCACAAGAGCTGCTGAAGAAAGTGTCGTCGATGCTGGATCGTCTGGCCAAGAAGAACATCATTCACAAGAACAAAGCCGCCAACAACAAGTCGAAGCTGGCTAAGTTCGTGAAGTCGCTGGCTGCCTAAGCACCACTGACTTTTCTGCTCTATTATATGAAAGCCTCGGCGCGCAAGCGCCGGGGCTTTTCTGTTTAGTTTAGGCTGATAGTGCGGCTATGCGCTTTATTCTATATTTTCCGGTATTGATACCTTTAACTCCTTGTCGATGAAAAAATTATACTCCTTACTGCTTATCGGTATTGGCTTGGGACAACAAGCCGCCCAGGCCCAGCAGTGGCGACCCTTTCGGCCCAACCAAGACGTGCACGCCTTCCGCGGAGCCTCCGCCGATACCGTCTTCACCATGCGCCTAGATTCGGCCGGCGTGCAGGGCGCCGACTCAGTGTATTATTTCAACCGCACCTTGCGCCGCGCGAATCCCTTCGATGTGTACCCGTGGCAAAAGTCGCGCAACAACAAACTAGGTCAGCAGCTGCGCTACAACCCGGCCGCGCGTACCTATGCCCTGTACTGGGACGGCGGCCCGACGATGGGCAACACGATGGACCGGATGCTGGTGCTGAAGCCGTTTGCAAAGGTAGGCGACACCTGGAGCAGCTATTTTACCGATTATGGCGTCAGCACGACGCTCGTATCGCGCGGTACTCAGGTGCTTGACGGCGTGACGGACTCCGTGGCTACTTTCCGCTGTAGCTCGGGCACTACCGTGGTGCTGAGCAAGAACAACGGGGTGGTGTCGGCTTCGCAGGACTTGCTGTTTGGCGTACCGAATGCCAAAGTGCTGACTCTGGCCCGCCGACCAGCGCCGGCGGGCCGGAGCTATTACAACCCGCTCTCCCTGCTCGATCTGCAGCCCGGCAACGAGCTGGGCTACTACCGGGAGCCACTCATCTACAGCACGTTTGCCTGCTACACCGGCCAGTCGTTGCGCCGGGTTCTGACCCGGCAGCTGACGGCGGACAGCCTGATTTATACTTTTCAACAGCAGAGTTCGGTCACGTATAGCTCGGCCCCGAACTGTGGCGGCACTGGGTTTCCAACCGTTTCGCCGGTGCAGGTGGTACGGCTGGCGGCTTCGCTGCGCACGGGCCGGTGGGCTGGCGGTTCTAGGCCGAATGGAGCACTGATTCCCGCCGGTGCCGACTTGCTGGCCTACGAATACCGGGTGATGCCCGGCGCTTCCAACACGGTGCTACTTGGCTATCCAGTCGTAACGACGCCTACGGGTTCTGGGACTTGCAGCGCTCCAGCTCTGCTACGACAGCAGGAGCTGTATCGTAACAGAAGCGGGAATGGCACCTATGCCGAGTTTCCGGCAATTGACCTGGCGGGCTGGAAGCAGGAACTAAGTCCCGGAGTAGGCATCCTACGGCAGTCAGAGCAACAGCTGACCTACTCCCGCCGCACAGCGAATGGCGCCGACCAGATCTGCGGCAGCCGCACGAGCTTTGGTACACTGCTGCCGACCAAAGCGGCGCAGGCAGCAGCCCTTATGGCTTTATTCCCCAACCCGGCTGCCGAGCTGGTAACGCTGCGCCTAGCACAGGCCCCGGCCGCCGCTACCACCGTCCGGCTGCTGGATAAGCTGGGGCGTTGCGTGCTGGTTCGGGACCTGCAGGCTGGGCAGCTGGAGTTGAATCTGCCGTTGCACGAGGTAGCAGCCGGGCTATATATAGTCGAAGTACAGCGCGGCACAGAAGGCGTGCAACACCTAAAACTGCAGCACAGCCGCTAAGCTGGCCAACAGATTACGTTTTGTCTCTGCCACTTCTGCAGCCATGAAAAAACGCCAGCTGTTAGTATTAGCTGCCCTCTTCGCCTCCGTACTAACTGTAAAGGCCCAAAGCTGGAAACCCTTCCGCCAGGGCCTGATCTACGCCTACCAGCCCAGCAGCGCCGAAGCCGGCAGTGATGCACACACGTTCCGCGTCGACTCGGCCTATGTTACGACCACCGGTGACTCGGTCTTTACCTTTAACCGCATGATGCGCCGGGCCCCGGGCGGCTACGAGGGTACTTTCTACAAGAGCCACAACAACCTGTTCGGTGCCCGCCTGCAGTGGCGCCCCGGCACTTTTGAGTACCAGCTGCTGGTCACGGCCGACCCCACGGCGGGGCAGAGTGCCACTGCGTTGCTCTTACGTCCCTGCGTGGCCGTAGGCACCACCTGGATGGCAAGTCAGAGTCCGCTAGTCACGGCGACGCTCAGCAGCCGGGGCCTGCAGAGTTTCGGCAGCCCGGCCGTGGCCGACACTCTGGCCACTATTACGCTCAGCAACGGGCAGGTGGTGCGCCTGAGTCGGCGCTACGGGCTGGTGTCGGCTACCGAACTGGTATATCCGTATTCGGGTGCGTCGAAGGAATACGTGCAGGCCGCGCTGCCCGCGCCCCTGCTGGAGTCGGCCTACAGCCCGCTCAAGATCTTCGATATGCAGCCTGGCGACGAGCTGGGCTACGTGCAGGAGCCCTTCAGCTACGGTAGCTTGGTCTGTTCCCGCACCTACAAGTTGCGCCAGATCAAAACCCGGCAGCAAACCGCCGACAGCCTAATTTATACCTACCAGGAGCAGAGCCGCACGCAAACGTACAACGTGCCTGGGTGCGGCTTTCCGGCGGGCAGCAGCATGACGAACGTAGCGAAGGCGCGGCTGGCAATTTCGCTGCGTACGGGCCAAACCAAACAATTCAGCGTTGTTTTCGGGGCCCTGCCCATGCTTTCGGGCGAGTACCGCGTGGCCTCTGCCACTGGCAACGACCCCCGGCTGGTGGTTGGCACGGGCCTAGTGAACCAAACCCTGGGCGGCTGCATGGGCTCCAGCCGCAATGTGGGCTACCAACTGATGTACCCTTACACCTACAACAACACCCCGGGTTTGTACTGGCGCGGCCTGGATGCCATGACCATCGGCCAAAGCTTTTCCCCCGAGCTCGGGCTGGGTGACTTGGTCACCGCCGAAACCTCCCTGCGGTACTACACGCGCACCCGCGGCGGCGTCACCAGTACCTGCGGTACCCGCAGCGACTTTGCTACGCTGCTACCTGCCCGCCCGGCGCAGTCGGCACCCGGTTTCCAGGCTTTCCCCAACCCAGTGACCGAAACCATGTGGCTGCAACTGGAAGCCCCGGCTCAGCCCGGAACCAGCATAGTGGTGCAGGATGCCATAGGCCGCCTGGTGTGGCGGGCTGCCGTGCCCGCCGGGCAAACCAGCGTACCGGTTTCGTTGCGTAACCAGCCGGCGGGAATCTACCTGGTGCAGTTGCAGACTACCGAGGGCGCTGCCCGCACCGTACGGGTGCAGAAGTTGCCCTAAACCAAGCTGATACCCATAAAAAAGCCCGCCTGAACTATCAGGCGGGCTTTTTATGAGAACTGGAAACCGGCCTTAGGCCACGCTTACTTTCACCATGTTGGTCTTGCCCTTCTCGTTGATGGGCATGGAAGCCGTGTTGATGAACACGTCCCCCTTGTTGAGGTTGCCGGTGGTGGTCAGCACGTACTTGATGTCCGACACGGTGCCGTCGGTACTCAGCATCCGGTCATAGTAAAAGCCCCGCACGCCCCAAATCAGGCTCAGCGTGGTGAGCAGGGGGCGGTTGTCGGTGAAGATGAAAATGTTGGCTTTGGGCCGGTACTTGGCAATCTGGAAAGCCGTGTAGCCGCGGTGCGTCATGCCGGTAATAGCCTTGGCGCCGGTGTTCTTGGCCAGGTGGCAAGCCGCCGACAGCACGCTGTCGACCATGAAAGAGGGCGACTCGGGCGTGATGGGGTGCCAGCGGTTAAACAGGCTCGGCATGCGGGTTTCCACGCTCAGAATGGTAGCTACCATCGAGCGGATTACCTCGGCGGGGTAGGCGCCCACGGCCGTTTCGGCCGACAGCATCACAGCATCGGCCCCGTCGATAACGGCGTTGGCTACGTCGCTGGTTTCGGCGCGGGTGGGGCGGGGGGCCGTAATCATGCTTTCCATCATCTGGGTGGCCACGATTACCGGCTTGCCGGCCTTATTGCACTTCTCCACAATCATTTTCTGGGCCATCGGCACCTCTTCCATCTTCACCTCCACGCCCAGGTCGCCGCGGGCTACCATCACGGCATCGGTCAGGGCAATGATTTCGTCGAGGTTCCGCAGGCCTTCCGGCGTCTCAATTTTGGCAATAACCCGGGCCGTTTTGCCGCTTTCAGCAATCAGGCTCTTGATAAAGCGGATGTCTTCGGCACGGCGGGCAAACGAGAGGGCAATCCAGTCCACGTCGTTTTCCAGGCCGAATTTCAGATCCTCAATGTCCTTTTCGGTCATCGACGGGGCCGACACTTCCGAGTCGGGCAGGTTGATGCCCTTGCGCGGCTTCACCAGGCCGCCGTAGATTACCTCCACGTCTACCTCTTTGTCGCGGTCGGTGGCCAGCACGCGCAGCTCGATTTTGCCGTCGTCAATGAGAATCATGTCGCCGGGCTTCACGTCGCGAGCCAGGCCCAGGTAAATCGTGCTCAGGCGGGTAGCCGTGGTGATTTCCTTTTCGCCGCACACCAGCTTGATCTTGTCGCCGGCCTTGATTTCCACCCCGCCACCTTCTACTTCGCCCAGGCGAATCTTGGGGCCCTGCAAGTCCTGCAGCAGGCCCACGTGCGTGCGCAAATCCTTGTTGAGGCGGCGCACGGTGTTGATTACCGAGAGGTGGTCTTCGTGGGAACCGTGCGAGAAGTTGAGGCGAAACACGTCCACACCTTCGCGGATGAGCATGCCCAGCTTGTCGTAGGTGTTGGAGGCGGGGCCCACGGTGGCCACGATTTTGACTTTATTAAAATGAGGGGTCGGTTCCATGCGTATGGTTCGGGTTTATAAAGCGGAGCCGGTTGGAGGGCAAGCGAAGGACCTCATCCCGCGGAACTGAAACTCCCCGGGTAGAATGCTATTCTGCGGGAAATCAGGGCTACGGAATAAGGTCCTGCGGTGCGGCCCAACCAGCCGCCACAACTGTGCGAGCTCAAAAGAGCAGATTTTCTTTGAATTTTAACGTATTCGGGTCGAATTGACAGGCGTACTGCACCTCCGGCAGGCGGGTGAGCTGCTCCAGCAATTCCTCCGGGGCCAGCGGTCCGGCCCCGTTGCTGACCTGAATCAGGTAGTCGTACTCCTTGATATCGGGGGCCAAAAAAGGCTTTTTCAGCGGCGAAGGGTCCACCGAGCGGTTGCGCAGCAGGCGCAGGGTGCTGTTTTCGGTGGCGTGCAGGTAATTGCTGATGACCAGGCGGCCCTGGGCAAATAAATCGTAAATCAGGTCCTGCTGCTTCACCAGGCGCAGGCGCAGCGAGCTGTTGAGCGTCCAGGCCAGCTTGTGCTCCCGGCTCGACGACACAATGCCGAACAAGTCGAAGTCACAATCGTAGTCTACATCCAGGGTGAGCGTTTTCATAAGGCACTACCAAAAACAAGGAAGAACAAAATTACACACGCAACAGGCCCAAAGAAACCACCTTCCCCAGATTCTTCCCCTGCCAAGATTACAGGCCCCCGGTTTGACAATGTTAGGGAAGTTAGTGTTATTTGTGCCGAGTTTTCTCTAAACCCCCACGGAAATGTCTGAAATTGCAGAAAAAGTAAAAGCCATTATCATCGATAAGCTTGGTGTTGAAGCGTCGGAAGTAACGCCCGAGGCGAGCTTCACCAACGACCTGGGTGCTGATTCCCTGGACACCGTCGAGCTGATCATGGAGTTCGAAAAGGAGTTCAACGTGTCTATCCCCGACGACCAGGCTGAAAACATTGCCACCGTTGGTCAGGCTGTCAGCTACCTGGAAGAGCACGCTAAGTAAGGCTTTGCTTCTTTCTACCCTGTTTTAGTGCTTACCGGCCGGCTCGCCGCCGGCCGTTTTGCTTTTTATTCAGTCTCCACTTTCGCCTATGTCTCTTCGGAGAGTTGTTGTGACCGGCCTTGGTGCCATTACCCCGCTGGGCAAAACCGTCGCCGAATTTTGGGACGGGCTCTCGCGCGGCGTAAGCGGTGCGGCCGCCATCACCCGCTTCGACGCCAGCAAGTTCAAAACGCGCTTTGCGTGCGAGGTAAAAAACTACAATCCTGACGACTATTTCGACCGCAAAGAAGGTCGGAAGATGGACCTGTTCACGCAGTTTGCCGTCATTGCCAGCGACGAAGCCATCAAGGATGCCAACCTTGACGGCGTCAACAAGGACCGCGTCGGCGTCATCTGGGGCTCGGGCATTGGGGGCCTGAAAACCTTCCAGGAGGAGTGCTTCAACTTCGCCAAGGGCGACGGCACCCCGCGCTACAACCCGTTCTTCATTCCGAAGATGATAGCCGACAGCGCGTCGGGGAACATCTCGATTAAGAACGGTTTCCGGGGCCCGAACTTCGTGACGACTTCGGCCTGCGCCTCGTCGTCGGATGCCATTGTGGCCGCCTACAACTACATCCGCCTGGGCATGGCCGACGTGGCCGTTACCGGCGGCTCGGAAGCCGCCATTACGGAGGCTGGGGTAGGGGGCTTTAATGCCCTCAAGGCCATGAGTGAGCGAAACGACGACCCGGAATCGGCTTCCCGCCCCTACGACAAGGACCGTGATGGTTTCGTGTTGGGGGAAGGTAGCGGGGCCCTGGTTATCGAGGAGTACGAGCACGCCAAGGCCCGCGGCGCCAAGATCTACGCCGAAATCATCGGCGGCGGCTTGTCGTCGGATGCCTACCACATTACCGCTCCTGACCCCACGGGCGAAGGTGTGGTGCTGGTCATGCAAAACGCCCTGCGCGACGCCGGTATCGGACCCGAAGAAGTGGATTACATCAACACCCACGGCACGAGTACGCCGCTGGGCGACGGGGCCGAAATCAAGGCCATCCAGAAAGTGTTCGGGGATTACGCCTACAACCTCAACATCAGCTCGACCAAAAGCATGACCGGCCATTTGCTGGGCGGCGCGGGCGGGATTGAGGCGCTGGCCAGCATTCTGGCTATCCAGCACGGCATTGTACCCCCGACCATCAACCACTTCACCGACGACCCCGAACTGGACGCGCGTTTGAACTTCACGTTCAACGAGGCCCAGAAGCGGGACGTGACGGTGGCCATGAGCAACACCTTCGGGTTTGGCGGCCACAACACGTCGGTGGTATTCCGCAAGCTGCGCGACTAATGCTGCGACCAGGTCAGCCACTACCGCTCTTCGGATTTTTCCGGCGGCTGCTGGGGCAAGACCGAGCTTTTCGCCAAGCCATTGCTACGGTAATCGGCCGCACGCCTGACAACGTGCGGCTTTACCATTTGGCCTTCACCCATTCGTCGGTAGTGCGGCAGCAGGGCGACACGGCCCGGCACCAGAGCAACGAGCGGCTGGAATTCCTCGGCGACGCCGTGCTGGGCGCGGTGGTGGCCGAGTACCTGTTCAGGAAGTTTCCCTACGAGCAGGAAGGCTTCCTGACCGAGCTTCGCTCCCGCATCGTGAACCGGGAAAGTTTGAACGGTTTGGCGCTAAAAATCGGGCTCGACAAGCTCGTGCAGCTCGACCCCGCCCAGGGCCGGGCCGCCCGCTCCCGCTCCGTAAACGGCAACGCCCTGGAAGCTTTGGTGGGTGCCATTTACCTCGACCAGGGCTACAAGGCGGCCCGTAAGTTTGTGCTGACCCGCCTGATCAAGCCATTTATCGACGTTAAATCGTTGATTGAAACCACGGCCAACTTCAAGAGCAAGCTCATTGAGTGGGCCCAGCGCCAGGGCAAAACCATCCGCTATGATTTGACCGGGCAGCCCCGCTCGGGCGGCGTAATGGAGTTTTCGGCCACGGTGCTGCTGGACGACGAGCCGGTGGCCACGGGCATGGGCCTGAGTAAAAAGCAGGCTGAGCAGCTGGCGGCCGAACGGGCCCTGGCTGCGCTGGGCGTGTAAACCTTCTGCGGACCTCCGCGAACCTACTGCGCACCGCTACGGGAAATATCGTTGAACGACGGTTCCCGCAGCGGTGCGCAGTGGTTTGGCAGAGGTCCGCAAAGGATTTTTTGGCAACCCACCGCCAGCAAAAGCAGTTGTTAACCAGAACCAAGTTTTTCGCATAATGAGACTAGCCGGCGCCGCCCTTAATCAGATACCGTTTGACTGGCAACACAACCTGCGCACCATCAAAGAAGCCCTGGACCAGGCCAAGGCGGCCGGCGTGGAGCTGCTGTGCCTCCCGGAGCTCTGCCTGACCGGCTACGGCTGCGAAGACCTGTTTCTGAGCGACTGGCTGGCCGCCGAGGCTCTGCAGTATCTGCAGCAAGTGCGGCCCTGGACGGAAGGCATTCTGGTGTGCGTAGGGTTGCCGGTGCGGCTCGAAGGGCGCACCTACAACACGGCGGCCGTGCTGCGCGACGGGGAAATCCTGGGCTTTGCGGCCAAGCAATTTCTGGCCAACGACGGAGTGCACTACGAGCCCCGCTTCTTTAATTCCTGGCGAGCCGGTGAAACCAGCACCGTGAGCTGGGAAGGGCAGCAGTGGCCCATCGGCGACCTTGTCTTTGAGCACAAGGGCGTGCGGTTTGGCTTCGAAATCTGCGAGGATGCCTGGCGGCCCGACAACGAGCGGCCCGCCTGCCGCCTCAAGGGCCGGGTGGATTTAATTGTGAATCCGTCGGCCAGCCACTTTGCCATGAGCAAAACCGACGTGCGCTATAAACTGGTGCTCAATGCCTCGCGCAACTTCGACTGCACCTACCTCTACGCCAACCTGCTCGGCAACGAAGCGGGCCGTATGATTTACGATGGCGAAATTCTGGTGGCCCGCAACGGTCATCTGCTGATGCGCAACCAGCTGCTGAGCTTCAAAGAAGTGGATATTGAGTGCGTGGACGTGGACTTTAGCACGCCGCTGGCGCCGGCTGAAAGCATTACCCCGCTGCCCGCGCCCGACGAGTACCGGGAGCTGAATCAGGCCCTGAGTCTGGCCTTGTTCGACTACATGCGCAAGGCCCGCACCCGCGGCTTCGTGCTCAGCCTGAGCGGGGGCGCCGACTCCTGCATGTGCGCCGTGGGCGTGGCCGAAATGGTGCGCCTGGGCACCCAGGAAATCGGGACGGCCGAATTTATGCGCCGCTCCGGCTGCTTCACCGCCGATGACATTGCCCGGATTGCCGGCTCGGCCGCGCCCCAGCCTGACCAGGCCGCGCCGGGCCCCAAAGACGCCTCGCACAGCCGGCCCGATGAGGAGCAGCGGCGGCGGCAGCGCGAAATTACCGGCCACCTGCTTACCTGTGCCTACCAGGGCACGGTCAATTCCTCCGACGACACTTTCAACTCGGCCAAAGAGCTGGCCGACTCCATCGGGTCGGTATTCTACAACTGGGGCATTGATGAGGAAGTAACCGGCTACGTGGGTAAGATCGAGCACGCCCTGGGCCGGGAGCTGACCTGGCAAACCGACGACCTTGCCCTGCAAAACATTCAGGCCCGGGTGCGCGCCCCCGCCATCTGGCTGCTGGCCAACGTGCAGAATGCCTTGCTCATCACGACCTCCAACCGCTCGGAGGCCTCGGTGGGCTACTGCACCATGGACGGCGACACGGCTGGCAGCATCTCGCCCATTGCCGGCGTGGATAAGGACTTCGTGAAAAAGTGGCTACGCTGGGCCGAAACCGAGCTGAATTACCCGGGTTTGCGCCACGTGAATGCCCTGCAGCCCACGGCCGAGCTGCGGCCCCAGGAAGACAACCAAACCGACGAGCGGGACCTAATGCCCTACATCCTGCTCAACCGCATCGAGCGGCTAGCGTTTTATAACCGGCTAAGCCCGCAGCAGGTGTACGCCACGCTGCTGCAGGAGGAAAAAGACACCGACCCGGAGCAGCTCAAGACCTACGTGAAGCGCTTCTACTCGCTCTGGTCCCGCAACCAGTGGAAGCGGGAACGGTTTGCCCCGGCCTTCCACCTCGACGACTACAACGTGGACCCCCGCTCGTGGCTGCGCTTCCCGATTCTGAGCGGCGGCTTCACCCAGGAACTCAATAGCCTGTAGCCGAACCGGGCCGAAGCTAGTTGAGCGCCGGGTACCAGGATGAGCCGGGTTCTGAGTAGATTAATTAATTGATTAACAGAAGAGTGTAAGAAATGTAGGAGGGTGGGCGCAAGTTTTAGCGAACAAGGTGACCTAAGCAGGCATACCCTCAGTATTCACGGCCAACGCGGGAAACTGAACAAGTAGCGTTTCCATCTTTTCAGTTCCTGCTTTCCCCGTGTATACCCTGCCGCTGCCTATCGTTCACGGTTCCCCGCCGACTACCCCAAGTACTGCCGCCGCGGCCGATGCCGTACTGGTAGCGCAGCTGCAGCAGGGTAGTGAAGTAGCGTTTCGCACGTTGGTGGAACGCTACCAGAACCGGATTTACCGCACGGTGTTGGCTCTGCTTCGGTCTCCGGAAGAGGCCGAAGATGTGGCCCAGGAAGTCTTTGTGGAGGTGTACCAGACCATCGGCCGGTTTCGGGGCGAGGCCGCACTCAGCACCTGGCTCTACCGACTGGCAACCTCCCGGGCCCTGAAAAGCCGCCGCCGGGCCCGGGCCCAGAAGCGCTTCGCCTACTTCACGAGTCTGCTGGGCTTCGACAACCAAGTGCTGCACGAGCCGGCCGACCGGGGGCATCCGCAGCAGCAGCTGGAAGAGCAGCAGCAGCTGACGCTCTTGTTGGCCCTGATTGACCGCCTGCCCGAGCAGCAGCAGGTGGCGTTTACGCTGCGCCACGAGCAGGAGCTGAGCTACGAGGAAATAGCCGCCGTGCTCAAAACGACCGTGCCGGCGGTGGAGTCCTTGCTGTTTCGGGCCCGCAAAACCCTTCGTCACCACCTAACTCCCGCTTTGCGTCATGTCTAACTCCCGCCCGCGCCCCAACCCCGACGAAGAATGGGAAAGTCTGCTGCGCCAATGGCAGGCCCGGCAGCCTTCCCAGCCCCGGCCCTTTTTTTACAGCCGTGTCCGCGCCCGGCTTGCTGGTGAAGGTTCTGCCGAACGCCAGCTGCTGCCCACGTGGCTGCGCTGGCCCAGCTACGCGGCCATGCTGGGAATAATCCTGCTGCTGAGCGGCGACGGTGCCGTGCTGCCTTCCGCTAACCCAACCAATCAAGCCAAGCCTTATCTTGGGAGCCAGCCGGCCGCGTTGGACCCGCGCTGAGCTGCTCCCGGCATCCGGGCTTGGCCCAAGTCAGCAAGTGAGCCGCCCGGCAGCCGACCTGCCGGCAAGCCGAATGTCTGACTACCTTTGAGTCCTTTCCATCTTTTCGTAACAATGCTCCCTATGCTTGCTTTTATCACCTGGGACGTGTCGCCCATCATTGCCCAAATCGGTCCGCTGACGCTGCGCTGGTACGGGCTGCTGTTTATGTCGGGCTTCGTGTTTGGCACCTTCATTCTGTCCCACATCTACAAGTCGGAGCGGGTATCGCCGCGCTGGGTCGATGTTATTACCATCTACATGCTGGTGGGCACGATAGTGGGAGCCCGCCTGGGCCACTGCCTGTTTTACGACCCGGATTATTACCTGGCTCACCCGCTGGATATCCTCAAAATCTGGGAGGGCGGCCTGGCCAGCCACGGCGCCACCATCGGGATTCTGCTGGCCTGCTGGCTGTTTGCCCGCAACAACAAGTTCGACTACCTCTGGGTGCTCGACCGGATTGTGATTGTAGTAGCCCTGGGCGGGGCCCTGATCCGGACCGGCAACCTGTTTAACTCCGAGATTATCGGCAAGGTGACCGACGTGCCGTGGGCGTTTAAATTCGTGCGCTACAACGAGATTCACCACGAAGTCACCAACATTCCGAACGAGCTGCGCCACCCGACCCAGATGTACGAAGCCCTGTTTTGCATCGTGCTGCTGACTATTCTCTACGCTATGTGGAACCGCACCAAGGAGCGCACCCCCCGCGGGCTACTCTTCGGGCTCTTCGTAGTATTCCTGTTCACGCAGCGTTTCCTGGGCGAATACCTCAAGGAAAATCAGGTGGCTTTCGAAAACAGCCTGCCGCTGAACATGGGGCAAATCCTAAGCATCCCTCTGATTCTGGTGGGCCTGTGGGTGCTGCTGCGCGCCGGTAAGGACCCGAATAACCCCTATGGCTACGCCCCGCGTGACCTGGGACAGGAGGAGAACAAGCCGGTAGCCAAAGTCCAGTAATCAAAACCGGTAATCATAAAAAAAGCCAGCGGCCAATTCTCTCCTGAATCGGCCGCTGGCTTTTTTATGGAACGATAATACCAACAACGTCAGCCGAGCGAGATGCCTCGCGCTGCTCGACCTGACGTGCAACGGGGACGATTCTGAACTTAGCTACTTACTACAGCGAGTACTCGTAGATGTTGCCCTCCTCGGTACTGATGAAGAGCTTGTTGTTGTCGTCTTTGTGGAAAACGATGCCTTCAGTTTGGCCGGCACCCTTGAGCGAAATCCGGCGGGGCGTGGCTTTCAGGGCCGCCTCGAAGCTGTTGCCTTCCAGCAAGAAAAGCTCTTCGCGGGCCAGCAGGGCAATGCGGTGGCCGTCGGAGCTGACGTCGGCGCCGGTGACTTCGCCGGGAATGGTCAGCTTGGTCAGGAGCCGGGCCTTCTGGTTGCCGGCTTGGTCGGAGAGGGTGTAGACCTTGCTGGTCTGGCCCGCGCCCCGGTCTTTGGTGAACAGGTACACTTTGCCAGCGTGCCAGAGCGAAGCTTCGCAGTCGAAGTTGCGCTCCTTCTTGCCGGGCGGGAAGGCGGTCTGGTCGGCGTAGCTAAAGTTGGACCGGCTCAGGTCCTGGGAGTTTGAGGTCGGGTTGATGCGGTACACCACCAAGTCGCGGCGGCTGTTGTTGTTGTTGCCGGCATCGACCACGAAGATGTTGCCTTTGTCGTCCTGGGCCAGGCTTTCCCAGTCCACGTTGGAAAACGGCAGCGTCGATTTGCCCAGCAGGCGGCCCGTCATGTCGATTTTGTAGAGCACGGGCTCGTTGCCGGCGTCGGCGTGGGTGTAGAAGGTGCCGGCCGTTTCGGCCCGGGCCAGGCCCGAGCTTTCGGGCACGCCGCCGTTGAGGGCCCCCACCTTGCGCAGGCCGGGAATGCTGCTCTCGATGAGGTTATTTTCCAGGCCTTCCGTTTGGTCCTTTTTCTTGCCGCCCTTGCCTTTTTTGTCGTCGCTCTGGGCTTCGGAGCAGCTGGTGGAAAACAGAACCGTGGATAAAGAGGCCGTTAGCAGAAATAAGCGCATGCGTGAAAGAAGTATAGCGGAAAAAAGCCCGGGCCGGCGGGCCAGGGCCAACAAAACGAAGTAGCCTATACGCAACCTGCCGGCTTAGGGTACGGGGTCGTGGCCGTGGCCGCCCCAGGGGTGGCAGCGGCTGATGCGGCGCAGGGCCAGCTTTCCGCCCCGCCAGGGCCCGTACTTCTGCACCGCCTGGGCCGCGTAGGCCGAGCAGGTGGGCTGGTAGCGGCAGCTGGGCGGCGTCAGGGGGGAAATCAGGTTGCGGTACACCCAGATCAAACCCAGAAAAAGCTGACGGAATAAGTAGGACATGCGCGGCAGGGCGAAAGTAGGGGATAAGAGCGAACTGGCCCGGTGAAAAAAGAACTGCCGGGCCTTTTCGTAAGTTTGGCTTAGTAAACAGCCCCGCCTCCGGCCGGGTTTCTTTTCCACTTTCCCACTCCCCACCCATGTTACAAAAACTCTGGGCGAAGCTCCTGCTGGTAGCTTTGCTGCTGCCCGTAGCGGCCCGCGCCGACGAAGGCATGTGGCTGCCGCTCTACGTGAAGCGGCTCAACTACGCCGACATGCAGAAAAAAGGCCTCCAGCTGACGGCCGACGAAATTTACGACATCAACAACGCCAGCCTCAAGGACGCCATTGTGCAGCTGGGCGGTTTCTGCACCGGCGAGTTTGTGAGCAGCCAGGGCCTGATGTTGACCAACCACCACTGCGGCTACGACGCGCTGCAAAGCCACAGCACCCCGGAAAACAACATCCTGGAAAAAGGCTTCTTCGCCACCACCAAGAGCGAGGAAAAGACCAATCCAGGTTTGTTCGTGGACATTCTGGTGCGCATGGAAGACGTGACGGGCAAGGTGCTCGAAGGCATCACGCCCCAGACCCTGGAAGTGGAGCGCACCGTGCTGATTCAGAAGCGCCAGAAGGAGCTGGCGGATGCCGCCAAGGAAAACGGGCAGTACGTGGCCTACGTGCGCGATTTTTTCGCCGGCAACGAGTACTACATGTTCGTGTATCAGCGCTTCGGCGACGTGCGTCTGGTGGGCGCCCCGCCGGAGGCTATTGGCAAATTCGGCGGCGACACCGACAACTGGGAGTGGCCCCGCCACACCGGCGACTTCTCCATGTTCCGCGTGTACGCCGACAAGAACAACAAGCCCACCGCCGGCCCCCAGGCCGACAACGTGCCCTACGTGCCCAAAAAGCACTTGAGCGTGAGTTTGCAGGGCGTCAGTGAGGGCGACTTTGCCATGGTGTTCGGCTTTCCCGGCCGCACCCAGCGCTTCTTGCCCGCCGCCGGTCTGCAGCTGACCCTCGACCAAAGCAACCCGGCCCGCATCAAGCTGCGCGACACCCGGCTCAAGCTGTGGAAAGAAGATTCGGACGCCAACCCGGCCATTCGCTTGAAGTACGCTTCCAAGTATGCCAACATTGCCAACTACTGGAAGTACTACATCGGCCAGAACGAGGGCATGAAGCGCCTCAAAACCGTGGACCAGAAAAAGGCCGAGGAAGCTTCCCTCATGCAGTGGATTGCGGCCGACGCCACCCGCGGGCAAAATTACGGCTCGGCCCTGAATGACATCAACCAGGCCTACGCTGGGCTGCGCGAGTACAACCTGAGCTCGGTGTACGTGAACGAAGCGGCCTACGGCACTGAAATCGTGGCTTTTGCCGCCAAAATGGCCCCGCTCTACAACCTGTTCAAAGACCCCAAGGCCGACAAAGCCGCCGTGCAGAAAGCCGCCGCCGAGTTGAAGGAAGCCGCCGAGGAGCACTTCAAGGACTATAACGCCCCGACCGATAAGAAGGTCTTCGTGGCCCTACTGCAGCTCTACGCCACCGACGTGCCCAAGGCCCAGCTGCCCGACGTGTTCCAGACCGTGCAGAAGCAGTACGGCGGCTCGATGAGCAAGTACGCCGACTACGTGTTTGCCAACTCTTTCCTGACCTCGAAGGCCAAGACCGACGCTTTCCTGGCCGCGCCGACGCTAGCCAAGCTGGAGGTCGACCCGGCCTTCAAGACCTGGAACTCGGTGTACACCAACTACAGCCAGAACATTGTGCCCAAAATCCAGGGCTACCAGGCCACGCTGGCCCGGGCCAACCGCGCTTACGTGGCTGCGCTGCGGGCCAAAAACGCCGACAAAGTGTACTCGCCCGACGCCAACTCGACCCTGCGCCTAAGCTACGGTACCGTGCGCGACTATTCGCCCCGCGACGCCGTGGACTACAAGTTCTACACCACCGCCCAGGGCATTCTGGACAAGGAAGACCCCACGAACCCCGAATTCGTGGTGCCCACCAAGGAAAATGAGTTGCTGCGGGCCAAGGACTACGGCCGCTTTGCCGACAAGGACGGTACCCTGCACGTGGCCTTCACCACCGACAACGACATCACCGGCGGCAACTCCGGCTCCCCGGTTATCAACGGCCGTGGGGAGCTGATTGGCATTGCCTTCGACGGCAACTGGGAAGCCATGACCGGCGACCTGGCCTACGACAAGGACCTGAAGCGCTGCATCAACGTGGACATTCGCTACGTGCTCTGGTGCGTGGAAAAGCTGGGTGGTGCCAAGGCCCTGGTCGATGAAATGACCATCGTCAACAACGGCCCCAACCCCGGCGTGGGTCCGCAGAACGGCGGTTCGGCCCTGAACCAGCTCGGCGACGTCGACAAGATGAAAGTCAAGACCGACGACGGGCAGAAGACCAAGGTCAAGAAGAAAAAAGGCAAGGAAAAAGAGGAAGCTGCGGCGGGCATGTAAGCCCCAAAACTGCTTCTGTTAGCCCCAAAGGCCCCGGCGCGTCGTGCGTCGGGGCCTTTTTGCGGATGGCCGGAAAATAGCGGGCCGGACATGCGTCATTTTAGCTGAACATTGAGCTACTTAGGGAGCTAAAAAACTGTCTGTCCGCGGCCTATGCTAAAAATCTACGCTATTCTACCTGCTTTGCTACTCCCTACCGCGCTGGCCTGCGCGCAAGGCAACGGCCCCGGCACGCGCGGCGCCCGCGCGGCCGGTCTGGGCAACGCCTCCGTAACGCTGACCGACGTCTGGGCCATTGGCAACAACGTGGCTGGCCTGGGCCAAGTAACCAGCCCGACCGTGGGTTTCTACGCCGAAAACCGCTACCTGAGCCGGGCCCTGAACACGGCCGTGCTGGCCGCGGCCCTGCCCATCGGCCCCGCCACCGACGGCAAGGCCACCCGTGGCGTGGTCGGCTTCGAAGCCCAGCGCTTCGGCGACAAGCTCTACTCTGAGCAGCGCCTGGGGGCCGGCTACGGCTACCGCGGCAGCCTGATCAGCGTGGGCGCCCGGTTCGACGTGCTGCAGGTCAGTATTGAGGGGCTGGGCAGCAAGCGGGCCGTAGCGGTGTCCCTGGGCGGGCAAGCCGAAGTGCTGCCCAAAAAGCTGTATTTCGGGGCGTATCTGTACAACCTGAACCAGGCCAAGCTGGCCGAATACCAGAACGAGCGGGTGCCTACCGTGCTCAAGGCCGGCCTCTCGTTTCGGCCCACCGGGAAGGTGATGCTCAACGCCGAAACCGAAAAGGACGTGGACCAGGCCGCCGACTTCAAAGCCGGTATCGAGTACCAGGTAATCGACGCGCTGGCCGTGCGCGGTGGTTTTTCCACGCTCAGCCGCCAGACTACCGGCGGGGTGGGGCTGCAGGCCGGTCAGTTCCGCTTCGACTACGCCGCGGCCTGGCACACGGCCCTGGGGCTGAGTCAGCACCTGGCCATCGGGGTGCAGCTTAACCGGGCCGCGAAATGAAACGCACGTTTCTTTCTCTGGCGGCCCTGACGCTGCTGCTGGCCGCCCGTCCGGCCCAGGCCCAGGAATACGTGCGCCCCCCGGCTGACCTCGACCGGCTGGTGCAGGAGCTGTTTGCCGAAATTCAGAGTGACCAGGTGCCCTACGAGGACCTCTACGAAACCCTGCTGCTCTATTACCAGACGCCGCTGAACCTGAACACCGCTACCCGCGAAGAGCTGCGGGCATTGCTCTTGCTGTCGGAAACCCAGATTACGGCTTTGCTCGACCACCGCGCGGCCCAGGGCAACCTGATCAGCCTCTACGAGCTGCAAAGCGTGGACGGCTTCGATTTGCGCACCATTTACCGGGTGTCGCCCTTCGTGGCCGTGCAAAGCAACCTGGGCAACGCCGCCCGTGGCCCGCTCTGGCAGCGGATTGCCCAGGAAGATAATAACGCCCTGTTTGTGCGCTACGAGCGGGTGCTGCAGGACCGGCAAGGATACGCCGCGCCCGACACGACCAGCACCGGCAAGCCCGCCAGCCGCTACCTGGGCTCCCCGGATAAGCTGCTGGTGCGTTACCGCGTGAGCCACCAGCGCGACTTCAGCCTGGGCATCACCGCCGAAAAGGACGCCGGGGAGCCGCTGACCTGGAGCCCGGGCACCCGCCGCTACGGCGCCGACTTTTACTCCGGCCACTTCGTGCTGCAGGAGCGGGGCAAGCTCAAAACTCTGGCTTTGGGCGACTATCAATTGCAATTTGGGCAAGGCCTGCTGCTGTCGTCGGGGTTGCAGGTGGGCAAGGGGGCCGAAACCATTACCACCATCCGGCGCAGCAGTCTGGGTGTGCGGCCCTACTCCTCGGTGCTGGAAAGTACGTTTTTCCGCGGGGCGGCAGCCACTTTCAACCTGACGTCTACGCTGCGGGCTTCGGCTTTCGTGTCGCGCAAGCGGGTGGATGCCAACGTGCAAACCAGCGCCGACTCCCTGGCCGAATTCGACGAGTTTTCGTCGGGCCTGCTGATTACGGGCTTCCACCGCACGGCCACCGAGCTGGCCAACCGTCAGGCCTTGCGCGAAACCATCGGGGGCGGCAACCTGACCTACACCAGCCGCAGCAGCAACTTCAGCGCCGGCCTCACCGCAGTTGATACCCACTTCGACAAGCCCCTGCAGCGCCAGCCGGAGCTCTACAACGCCTTCGAGTTTCGCGGGCGGCATAATCTGGCTATCGGCGTCAACTACAGCTACGTAATTCGCAACATCATTTTGTTCGGCGAAACGGCCCGCTCCAGCGGCGGCGGTATTGGTACGGTAAACGGCCTGCTGGCCAGCCTGGCTACCAACGTGGACGTGTCGGTGCTCTACCGCAACTACGCCCGCGACTTTCACACCTTTTATGGCAATGCGCTCAGCGAAAATACCCGTAACATCAACGAGAAAGGCCTGTACGTGGGCTTGAAAGTGCGGCCCGTGTCGCGCTGGGAAGTGTCGGCCTACTACGACCAGTTCAGCTTTCCGTGGCTGAAATTCCAGGCCGGCACACCCACCGAAGGCCACGACTGGCTGGTGCGGGTGGCGTTTTCGCCATCCAAAACCAGCCTGCTCTACGCCCAGATTCGGACCCGCGTTAAGGAATACGATGTAGCGGCACCCGGCCGCAACCTACCCCTGACCGCGCCCACCCAACGCCGCAGCCTGCTTTTGTTCTACGACACCAGTCCCACGCTGATTCTGAGCTTGCGCACCCGCCTGCAGGGCACGCACTACCGCGAAGACGACGGACCGCAGCGCAGCGGCTACGTGTTGGCCCAGGACGCCTCGGTCAAAATCGGTCGGGTGCTGCAGCTCAGCGGCCGTTACGCCCTCTTCGACACCGACGACTTCGACACCCGGCAGTACGTGTTTGAGCAGGATGTGCTCTACGCCTTTTCGGTGCCGGCCCTGAGCGGGCAGGGCACCCGGGCCTACGCCATTGCCGAGGTAAAATGCTCTAAGCATCTGACTTTGTGGCTGCGCTACGCCGAAACGCACTACCGCCACCAAAACACCGTGGGCTCGGGGCTGGAAGAGTTGCAGGGGCCACGCCGCTCAGAAGTAAAAGTGCAAGCCCGGTATAAGTTTTAGCCGCCAAAAGCCCGAGTGCGAAACGCAGAAACGACAAACAAAAAGGGCGGCTCCAGTGCTGGAGCCGCCCTTTTTGGCGTTAGTTGAAGCTGCTTATTGCTTCAGCAGGCGCTGCACCGCAGTGCCCTCGGGCATGTCGATGTGCAGCTGGTAGACGCCGGTGCTGAGCTTGCTCAGGTCCAGGTCGTACTGCAGCAGTGAGGCAGCCTTGTTCAGGGCCTGCGTGGCGACGGTGCGGCCCATGGCGTCGGTTACGCGCAGTGTCACGGCCCCGCGTTGGGCGTTGTCCACATTCACCTTGAAGATACCGGTGCTGGGGTTGGGGTACACCTGAATGCCTTTGAGCAGAGTAGCCGTCTGGCTGCTGAGCACGTTGGCTTCGTTGGTATAGGCCGAGGCGCCGATGGTGTTTACCGACCGCACGCGGTAGAAGTAGCGGCCGGAAGTCGACACCTGATCTTCGTAGTACGTGCTAGGGGCTGCTACCGTAGCGATGCGCTGGAAGTTGGCGTTGGTCTGGAAGGAGCGCTCCACCTCATACGACGTAGCGTTGGTGTTGGGGTCAGCCGACCAGAGTACGTCCACTTTGCCAGTACCATTGCTGAAGGTATTGTAGAGCGTCTGCAGCGAGAAGGGAGCGGGGGGCACCGTGCCCAGCGTGCACAGTTCCAGGCTCCAGGAACGCAACGAGCCGCCGTTGGAGGCATTGTTGTCGTTGACGGTCAGCGTCCAGTTGCCGGAAGCCGGGTCGTTGGCCAGGTTGCCCAGGCTGCCTACCGGCCGCACCGTGGCGCCGCTGCTCAGCGGGCAGCTCAGGGCTGCCGTAGCGGCATCGTCAAAGTTCAGGTTGATGTCGGCCGTGCCGGGGCAGGCATTGGCTACCAGTACGACCGAGCGACCCGCCGGATTGGTTAGCGTCAGCGTCAGTTCGCTTACATCGGGGTGGGTCAGCACCAGGTTGCGGATGCGCACGTTGGAAACTACCTCGGAGCTACCCACGCTGATAACCGAAGTAACGGTGCGAACGGCACCCGCCGCAATTGCTTTGGGCACTTGGGTGGCCGCAATCGTCTGGCATACTTCGGCTCCCGTCTGGAACTGAGCCGTAGCAGAGAAGGGTGCCGCGCCGCAGGGGCTGACGCCGCGCACGTGCCAGTAGTACGTCGTGTTGGGCTGCAGCGAGATGCTGGGCGTGAAGCTCGTGCCCGTGACGCTCGTCAGAGCCACAATTGGCGTAGTAAATGCCGAGTTGGTTGCTACTTCAAGCTCGTAGCTCGTGGCATTGGTTACGGATGCCCACGTAAAGCGGGGCCGCAGAGTGGCCCGACCCGCCGCGGTAGGGGTGATGGGCGTAGCCGCCTGCGTAGCCGACTTTTCAACAGTAATCAGGAACTGTTGCTGCTGCGTTTGGCTGCCGCTGGTGCCTACCAAGTTTATTACGTACGTGCCCGAAGGAGTTGCTGCCGTGGTCGTGATGGTAGCGGTGGTAGTGCCACCCGGGTTCAGCGTGGGCGTAGCGTAGCTCACCGTCATCCCGGCCGGCAGGTTGGCGGCCGACAAGGTCACGGCGCCCGAGAAACCTTGCAGCTGCCCAACAGCTACGTTCAGAGTCGTGGAAGTGCCGGGGCAAATTGAAGGCGTGGTACCCGCGGCCGTGGTCGGCGTCAGGAAAAACGTAGGCGCCGCAGGCACCACGATGGCGAAGTCGTTGTTCGAGATATCGAAGAAGACATTGCCCGAAGCCTGTACTTTAATCCGGGCCTGGGAAGTGGCCGCTACGCCCTGGGGCACGGTCACCAGTTGGTTGCCGTCGTTCGGCGTGTTAGCCAGCAGCACAGTCGGGAAAGTACGGCCCCCGTCGGTCGAGAGCATAATGTCCACGTTGGCCGCGTTGATGGGTGCCGCCGTCGTGTTGGCCACGTCCCAGTTGACTTGCTGCGGAGCCCCGACCAACCAGCGGATGGGCGTGGAAGACGCAGCGTTGGGGAAAGTTACCAGGAAAGGCCCGGCCGTAGGCACTACAACTACGTGCATGGAGTCGTAGTCCACGCCGCCCCCGCCCACGCGGTTGTCGCGGGCCACGAGGCGGAAAATCAGCCGCCGACCGTACGTCGGCAGAACTTCGCCAATCGTGTCGGTATTCGTAAGTATATTATACAGCTTGGGGAACGTGCGCGAAGGCGAAGCCGTGGGGGAGAAGACTCGGAAAATCGGCGCGTCATCCACGGGCTGTTGGGGCGCGCCGGTCGGCCCGAGGTTGTACTGCTCCCAGGAGTAGGTCAGCGCGTCGTTGTTGGCATCCGTGGCCGAGCCGGTCAGCGTAAACGGCGTGCGCAACGGAATCCGGTAGTTGGCCCCGGCATTGACCACCGGGGGCGTGTTGTTGGTAGCCGTTACCACGCCGCAGTTGCCGGCGCCGGTGATGTGGGCCACAATCTGGTCGAAGCTACGGGAGTGGAAGTAGGGTATGCTGTTGGGCGACAAATCCTGGGGCGAGCAGATGCCGGCGTACGCCATAATCGTCACGCCGCTGCCGGGCTCGTAGGCCGAAACGGCCGAGCGGTTGCCGCCGGCGCAGCTGCCGGTGTTGCTGTTGAAAGTATGGTCGCCGCCAAACTGGTGGCCCATTTCGTGGGCTACGTAGTCAATGTCGAAGGCATCACCCACGGGGTTGGTCAGGCCCGTTACGCCGCGGGCTTTGCCCTGGGTGTAGGTAGAGTTGACCGGCAAGCAAACCGAAGGTTTCTGGGCTACCCCGCCGCCGCCGGTGCTGAACACGTGGCCGATGTCGTAGTTGGCGTCGCCGATGATGGTGGAGATGGTGCGCTGGTTTTCGTTCAGCAGCACAAAGCCGTCATTGTTGGTAAAGGGGTCAGTAGAGGCGTCGGTATAAATGACCTGGTCGGTGTTGGCAATGAGTACCAGCCGAACAGCCACTTCTTTCTCGTACACGCCGTTGACGCGGTTCATGGTCGTGACCATACCGGCCAGCGCGCCGGCTTTGGTGCCGCCCTTGGTAGCGGCGTACTCTCCCGTGCATGCCAGGGCCAGGCGGTAGGTGCGCAGCTGGGTTCCGTTGGGAATCCGCTGGAAAGATGCGGGCTGCGGCAGGTCAAAGTCCTGCTGCTCGGAGTTCAGGCACACCCGGCCCAGGTTCGAGGGGTTCATCGACTGCCGGTCGAACACCAAGTGGTGTACATTGTCTCCCTGGGCGGCGGGGTCGATATAGACGGTTTGGCCTTGCGGGCGCGTAATCATGGCGTGGAAGCCCGCGGGCGACACATCCAGGCGGGCCGTGGCGGCCGGGTCGTCGATGCCCTGGGCCGCGTAGGTTTTGATTTCGGGGTAGCGGGCGGCCAGCGCCGGGTGCATCACGGGCACTTCCACCACGCGGAAGCGCTGCGACGAGCCGTCGGGCAGGGGCAGCGACACCACGGTGGACGAGTTGCGGGCGCCGGCGCCTTTTTCGGCGGGGGCTTGCTGCAATACGCTGCGCATCGCCTCCAGCTGGAAGGTTACGGGGCGGTACTGACGCAGAGCAGAAGTGGTTTTGTGGGCCGCAAGCGGGGCTTGCGTATCATCGGCCCACAGCACGCGTTGGGCGGAAGCTTCATGGGAAGCCCCCAGCACCGCCAGCAACCCGCCCATCAAAGCCGGTTGCCACGTGCGCCGTGATTTCGTAAAGGGTGAAAACATAAAGTAGAGTAAGGGAATGAAGAATGTTCGCAGGTGATTCAGAAGCCCTAATATAGACTTTTTGCCAGTGCGCCGGCGCATCTGGGCGAATTTCCCTTCCTCCTAATCAGCGCTCTAGCGAGCAGAAGCCGGTGGGACCTCAAACGGCTGCTTGCTGCCGGGCGGCAAACTGTCTTTGGCAAAGCAGAGATAGTACTGCGAGTTGGCTGGCCCGTAAGGCTCAATAAGATAGGTGCGGCCCTGCCGAATCAGCAGCGCATGCAGGCCGGTGGGCGTGATTTCCAGGCGCACTTCATTGGTGGGCCGGTTTACTTCCTGCCCGGCGTAGGTTTGCAGCTCCGGGTATTTGGCGGCTAGTTCGGGCGCCATTACCGTCGTGGTGCGCATCCGGAACGTCGCCAGGGTACCATCGGGCAGCGGAAGCTGCAGCTCCGGTCCGGTCGGGGCGGTGGTAGCGGCCGCGAGGATGGGGCGCACGGCACTTAGGCTGAGCCGGTATACCCGGTACTGCCGCGGCTGGATTTGGGGCTTGCCGAGGTGCCTGGCCTGGGTTGGCGTCAGGGCGTGCCAGTAAGCGGGCGAGGCCGGCGAGGTGGGCAAGGCAAGGGTTTGAGCCCAGAGCAAACTGGCGGTAAGAGCAGCGGCACAGGCAGTAGTCATGGTCACCGAGAAGAAAAAAGGTGGGGACTGAGTAAACGTATGGAGGCATATTCCACAACCTTGCCGGTTTGCGTTGGGGGCCGCAGAAGGAGAGCCGGAAAAGCAAAAAGCCCGGCCAGGAAGTATTATCCGGCCGGGCTTCGCAGCGTCTATGCGGTAGGTTAGGATTCGGTTTTAACGAAAACCAGCTGGCTTTTATCGGCCGCGCTGATTTTGCGCCGGAACTCCACGTAGGCCGCGTATTCGGTGCGGGCAAAGCGGGTTTGGGGCATGCGCAGCTGCCGCACGTACTGCAGGGTGCCGTCGGGCAGGGTCTGCACCTGGCTGGTGTAGGTGCCAAAGGCAGTCGTCAGCTTGACGGGGGCGGGCAGGCTTTCGGGCTTCAGCCCGGCCGGGACGTGAATCCGGATGGTGTCGGAATGCACAAAGGCATTGTCGAGCCAGATGTCAGCCTGCCGTTCGCCCACGGCCGCGGGCAAGGACGAGCTGCGACTGAGCAGGTTGGGCGTCAGAAAAACCCGCTTACCGCTGGGCGGGGCCAGGTTGGGCACAGTCAAGCCCAGGGTTTCGACCATCGTGGGAATGGGAGTAGCAACTCCCGACGCGAGGTTGAACTTGGTGATGGTAAAGCCGGAAAGCGGCAAGCGGTCGGCAATTTTGTTTTTCTGCTCAACGGCCGACAAGTTGTGCAGCAGCGCGTTGGCATATTCCTGCTCGAGGCCGGTGCGCAGCGTCCGGATGGTGGCCGTGGCATTGCCCTGGGCATCGAGGTAAACGTCGGCGCGCCGCTCCTGGCGGTTTTCGGCCATGCCGTAGCGGGGAGTCCGCACCAGCTTGCCCCCGGCCGGCGTGATGAGCAGCGCGTGCCGGTTGCCGGTGAAGCTGCCCATATAGTTAAAGGCATTGGTTTGGCTGGTGCATTCCAACCATACGGTGTCGGCCTTGGCAGCTTTGGTCAGGGGCACGCACAGCACCACGTGGTTGAACTGCGTGCTGGGAAACTCGGTGCGGATATCGGGTGCGTCGGCCCGGACCAGGGCGCAGTAGGCCGTTACGTCGGCGGCCTGCAGCAGGGCTTTGCAGTAGTTAGTCAGGGCCTTGCAGTCGCCGTAGCCGGTGGCGGCAACGGTAGCGGCCGGAAACGTCTGCCAGCCGCCAATACCCAGCTGAATGGAAATGTAGCGGGTGTTGGCCTGCAGAAACTCGTATACTTTCCGAATACGGGCCCGCTCGTCTGGTTCGCCCTGAACGAGGGCGGCAATCTTGGTTTTCACGGCGGCCGGCAGCTCGTCGCGCCCGGCGTTCAGCTCGTAGCTCCACTGGCCCAGCGTTTGCCACGAGGTGGCCGCGCCCCGGTGGCCCTGCACCTCGAAGTTGGAAGGCGCCGTCAGAACAGCCGGGGTCAGCAGGTGCATGGGCGGGGCGTCGGGCTCTTCTTCCAGCGCCGCCAGGTTCTGCAGCTGCCACTGGTACACGTCGGTAGTGCCTTGCAGGGTGTGCTGGGCCGTGACGCCCGCGGGCAGGTGCTGCTCCTGAAACCGCAGGGGCAGTTCGGTGGGCGTCAGCACCCGGAACGAGGCTTTTTCCACCGCCAGCTGCTCTTCCGGCTGCGGGTGCCACGCAGGATAAAACAGCAGATTATTGGAAACTACCTCGTACTCGTATTCCACCGTGTAAGGGTAGGTGGGCTGGCGCAAATCGGCAATGCGGCCCCGACCGTCAGAGGCCAGGCTGAAGCCGTCGGAGAGGCCGTAGTCGCGCACGTTGGCCGGCCGCAGTTGCAGATACGCCTGGCCCGCGGCATTATATACCGTACCGCGCAGGTAGCTCACCGAGTTTAGCTGGTCGTAGTACACGGTCAGGGTGGCCCATTCCGCCCCGGCTTCGTCCAGAATCGTAACGGCCCGGCGCACGGTTTCCACCGAGCGGCTCGCCGACTTCACCACCAGAGTCTGCTCCTGGTTGCGAATTACGGCGTGGGCATTTTCGCGCAGGGCGGCGGGCAGCGCCGCCACGGGGTAGCTGGGCGTGCTGCCCCCGGCCACGGCCGAGCCGCCCGCCAGCAGCAGGGCGGCTAGGGATGCATAAAACCGGCTCATGACTTCTTTTTCAGGACGATCTGCTCGGCCTGCTTGGCCAGCATACGGTTGTAGAACTCGCGCAGGTAGGCGTATTCCTCGGCCATGTACACGGGCTTGCGCAGGCTCATGCGGCTGGCAATCTGGACGGTGCCCTGCCCGTTGTCGGCCACGGTGTAGGAGAAGCGGCCCCCGTTATCGGGCAGATCCACGATGGACGGCTTGGGCAACTCCTCGGCCTGGTAGCCGGCCGGCAGCTGAATGGTCAACATCACCGTTTCGTCGACCTGGGCTCCGAAGTCAACCGGGAAGCGGCGGTCTTCGCGGCTGAACGGGTTTTTCTCGTCCGTAAACTGCCGCATGGGGCTCAGGTAAATCGTGCCCACCGGGGCGTCGGCCCCGGGCATGGTAAACTCGTAGTCGACGGCCAGGGGCTTGTGCAGCAGCTCCCGCTCCTTGAAGGTGTACTTCGGGATGCTCCAGCCTTCGTGGCTGCTGACGATTTCCTCAATAAACTTCTTCTCCCCGTTTTTCTGAAGCTTCTCCCGGGTGCTGACGCCCGAGTAGCCGGCGTGTTCCTGGTGAATCTTGCCGGTGTAGCCGCCCCGGTTGTCCAGGGTCAGCGTTACTTGGCGGTACTCCATGTGGCGCTGGGTTGGCTGCAGATCAATCCAGCGCGACTTAGCGGCTTCGGGCATAATCAGGCGGCCGGTGCCGCTCAGGCAGCGCGGGGGTAGCATGCCGCAGGGAATCATCTCCTCGGTAGCGTCCACGAGCATTTCCTTGCCTTCGGGCAGGGCCACGTGGGCCACCACGTAGTTGAATTTGGACAGTAGCGGGAAGTTCTGGTTGACCATGCCATTGTCGCGGGTGCTGAGCAGGACGGGGTTGGCCTGCAACCCCGCCTCGCGCAGGGCCGCAATCAGCAGCAGGTTGATGTCGGCGGCCGAACCGTTGTGCTGGTCGTAGGCCTTACGGACGGTTGTAGTGGCGAAAATGCGGTCCGCCCCGTTGTACTTTACCGCCTTACGCACCAGGTCGTGAATGGCGGCAATGCGTTCCGGCGCGTTAGGATTCTTGGCCAGCAGGGCCGTCAGCTGCTCTTTCAGGAAGCCCCCGCGGCCCAGTTGCCCCCCAAAATTGTCGTCTTCGAGCAGAATCTGGTTGATTTTTTCCCAGGAGTTAGTCACGCTGCGGTAGCCCTGCTTCGGCATGCGGGTACCAGCTAGCTCAAAATCCATCTGGGCCACGTAGTCGTCGGGCGTGGTCATAAAAGGCTCCCGGTGCATGGCCGGTACATCTTTCATGGCCCAGCGGTAGTTGGTTACCTGGGCCACCACGGGGTCGGAGCCGGCAATGGTGTACTGGGTATTGGTTTCGGCCCGTTCCTGCGTCGCGAGGGGTTCGTAGCCCTGCAGCAGCATTTTGTAATCCAGGTATTCGGGAATGGCAACGCGGTACTCGCTCCAGCGGGTTGGAATACTGCGCTGGAACCGCCAGTCGTGCAGGTTGAAGATAAAGTCGGAGCTAACCAAGTACGTGTACTCGATGATCGAGCCTTCGCGCACGTTGGGCAGGGTAAACTTGCGCACGGAGTTATTGACGGTTGTTTGCTCGGTGAAAGTAGACGACTGTTCGAGCTTTTCCTTCACTACCTGGTTGTTGACCAGGTTATAGGTGAAGCCGCGCAGGTTGGAGAGCTTTTCCGAGTTGCCGTCTTTGCGGTAGAGCGGTACGTGCACCGTAGCCCAGTCATAGCCCGACTTCTTCAGGATTTTGATGCGGGTGACGCGCTCCAGCACGTAGCGGAACTCGCCCTCGAAAACCTCGAAGCGGGTGCGGCCAAAGTCGCAGAGGACCACGGCTTCGGCGGCGCTGTCGGCCACGAAGTTGGCGCCGGTCAGGTCCCGCTCATCAATCTTACCGAATTTAATAGGCTCATTCTGGCCCAGGGCAGGCAGGCTAATAAAGCCCGCCAATACGCCAGCCACGGCCATAGGACGCAGTAAACGTGTTATCATACTAAGAAAGTACAGGAGAAAAAGAAGAGAAAAATAGCAGTCAAGGCTCTAGCCGAACTAGCGGCCAAGCAACAGGATCAAACAGTAAATAAAGGCGAAGCGGAAAGGGCGGATAATTGTACGTTAAAGATGCAGAAATCCGGGAATACTGCAAGCTTCATGACTTCTTCACGCCGCATTTTTTATGCGGCGGGCCCGGCCAGAGCCGGCTACGGCACCCGCTTGAGGACCAGGGGCTCGTTTTGTTTGGCGATAATGCGGCGGTTCAGTTCGCGCAGGGCCCCGTATTCCTGGGAGCTGTACTCGGCCCGGTTGAGCTGCAGCCGGGCCGTCAGCTCCACCGACCCCGGCGTGGGCTGGGTCACTTGGTACACGTAGCGGCCGGTGCCCCCGGGAATCTCCATGGTGAGCTTGGCCGGAATTTCCTGCACGATATAGCCCTTGGGCAAGGTGAGGGTAACCACCGTGACATGCTCCCGGGCCATGCCGAAATTGACCGGATAAATGCGGTTTTCGGTTTTGAAATCGTAGGGCAGCGCGTCGGGCAGATTCAAGAGGGGCAGATACAGTAGGGCCGCCTCCGCGTTGGCCGGCGTATGTTGCAGGTGCAGCTCCACGCTGAGGGGCTTGGGCAGCGAGTCGGGCAGTAGCTCGGGCTTGGTGGGCTGCCAGTCCTGCCAGCGCCGGCTGAGCTGGCCCAGGTAGCTGGCCGCCGACGTTTGCCGGATCTGCCGCCGCGCGGCCACGGCAGCGTAGCCCCCGTATTCCAGCTTCACGGTGCCCGTCAGCTCCCCGTTGGGGCTAAGCTGCAGGCGGGCCGTGCGGTAGTCGATGTAGCGGCCGGTGGCTTTGAGCGGCACCCAGCGGCCGGAGGCGTCGGCCAGGCGGCCTTCGCCGTTGAGGCAGCGTTCGGGCAGCATGCCCAGGGGCAGCTGAGGCTCGGTGGCGTCCAGTAGTACATCGGGGCGGCCGGGCAGCTTCAGGTGGGCCGCCACGTAGTTAAACTGGCTGATGACGGGCACGTCCATTTGCACTTGCCCATGGTCGCGGGTGCTCAGCAGCAAAGGGGTGGCGGGCAGGCCGGCGGCGCGCAGGGTTTGCACCAGCAGTAGGTTGATGTCGGCCGAGTTGCCGAGGCGGCGCTCCACGGTGCGGCGCAGGGGCTGCGAGGCGTAAATACGCTGCTCGTCGTTGTAGACCACGCTGCGCTGCACCAGGGCCAGCACGGCGGCCGCCCGGGCCAGCGAGTCGGAGGGGAAGCGCTGCCGCAGCACCTGGGCCTGGGCCTGCAGGGCGGGAGTGGGCTTGGTCATGGCGGCCCCAAACTCGTCGTCGGTGCTGAGCCGCTCCCAAATGCCCTGCCACTGGCCGGTCAGGTCGCGGTAGGTGCCGTCGAAATTGACGCCGGCCAGCTCAAAGTGCACGCTGCGCAAATAGTCGGTGGGCGTGGTCATAAATGGCTCGTCGTGGAAGGCGGGCACATCTTTCATGGCCCAGCGCAACTGCTGGGCCAGGGCCATCAGGTGTTGCTCGGTGCCCTGGATCATGCCCACGCTCTCACTGGTATACGTGGTGGCGTACGGCACCGTCAGCGACTCATTCACCACGAAGGGCAGGTAGCCGCGGGTAATGGTTTTGTAGGTGTAAAACTGGGGCAGGAAAGCGCGGTACTCGCTCCAACGCACCGGAATGCGGTGCTCAAACTGCCAGTCCTGCAGGTTGAAGATGAAGTCGGAGTTGATGACGTAGCTGAACTCCACGATGGAACCCTCGCGCACCTCGGGCATGGTAAAGGTGTACTGCAGATGGTTCTTATCCAGCTCCTCCCGGAACAGCGCATCCGGGTTGAGCTTGGTCTTAACCAGGCGGCCATCCTGCAGGTTGTAGGTCATGCCGCGCAGGCGCACGAGGCGCTCAATCTTGCCGTCGCGCATGTAGAGCGGGACCCGCACGGTGGCGTAGCGGTAGCCGGCTTTGCGGTGAATCCGCAGCCGGGTGGTCCGCTCGAAGATTACCTGAAACTGCCCCCGGCCGCCCTCAATCTTGGACGTGCCGTAGTCGCACAGGTACTCGGCCGGCGCCTGGGTGCTGTCGGCCTGGGGCAGGGGCGTGAAGTCGGCCGCCGTGACGCCGCCGTACACGATGGGCGCCGGCGCCGTCTTCTGGGCCAGTAGGGGAGTGGTAAAAAGCAGTACGGCGGCGGCTAGCCACACTCGGGTAGAGGTTAATATCATACGCAATAGACTGTCGGACAAGGAAAAGTAACCTCAAAGGTGGGGTAAATCCCGCGGCCGGCCAAACGGAATATTAGGCGGTTACGGGCTGCGGCTTCTTCACGCCCCACAGCAGGTAGACCAGGGCCGCTAGCGTGCAGGCGGCGCTCAGAGCGTGCACGTAGGGCAGGTGGCTGGTTTGGTTGGCGAAAATCCAGCCGGCCAGCAGGGCGCCCAGGCCAATGCCGGCTTCGAGGGCAATGTACATGGTGGCCACGGCCCGGCCCCGCCGCGCCGGGTGGCTCAGGTCTACGGTCCAGGCGTAGAGCGTGGGCGAATTCAGGCCCGTGGCTAGGCCAAACAGCAGGGCCGCACCCAGAAACAGGGGCACTGAGTGTTCCACCAGCGTCAGCAGCCCCAGGGCCACGACCATCATGGTGGTCGAAAGGCGCAGCACCGGCAGGCGGCCGTACTTGTCGGAGGCCCGGCCGGCCACCAGCCGCACCAGCAGGGAAGCCAGCGTGTAGCAGGTGTAGAACAAGCCTTTGTGGGCCGCGTCGAGCCCCAGCGCCTCGCTCTGGTCGGGCACCACGGTCAGAATGGCGCCGAACGGAAACAGGCAGAGCATCGTGACCAGGGCCGGCGACAACACCCGGGGCTCCAGCACTTCGTTCCACTCCAGGCGCAGCAGGCTCCAGCTAAAGCGCTGCCGCTGCTCGTGGGGCAGGGTTTCGGTCATGGTGCCCTGCACGGCCAAACTCAGCAGAGCCAGGCCCGACGAAGCATAAAAGAGCGTGTTCAAGGACGTGGCCGCCGTAATGTAGGGCCCCAGGGCCGGGCCCGCGGCCATGCCCAGGGAGCCCGCCACGCCCAGCAGGCCCATGGCCTCACCGCGCCGCTCGTAGGGGATGATGTCGGCAATGAAGGCGGCCGTGCCCGTGGGCTTGAAGCCCGTGCTGAACCCGTGCAGCAGCCGCAGCCCCAGAAACCCCACCACGGTGCTGACCCAAGGGTAGAAAAAGCCACACACGAAGCACACCAACGAGCCGAATACCATCACCGGAATCCGGCCCACGGTATCGGCCAGCTTGCCGCTAAAGGGCCGGGAAAGCCCCGCCGTGAGGGTAAATAAGGCAATGATGAAGCCCTTGTACTCGGCCCCGCCCAGCCGCGTCAGAAAGGCGGGCAGCTCGGGCAGGAGCATGTTGAAGCTCATGAAAAACAGGAACGACGACAAACACATCAGCCAGAAACCGGCCGTGTATACTTTAGGGGGGGTGGGCTGCATGCAGGCAAACTCGATTCGGGCGCAAAGGTCGTAGAAAATCCGGGCGCGGCCGTTGTAGGTGCGAAGAAAGGTCAGGCCCAACAGCGCAAAGCCTCGCGCGAGCTGGCCTTTCTTCGGCTGTCCGCCGCCGGTCATCCCTCATCGGGCGTCCCCAGTGCGAAGGACCTTCTTCGTCTCAGTGACCAACGTTCTTCAACCTGACAGAGCCCTTTGCCGGTTATATGGCAAAGGGCTTTTTGCGTTGGTGTTAGCTCTAGTGGGGTAGGCGAGGAAGGTCCTTCGACTTCGCCTCAGGATGACAGAAGAAAAAAAGGCCAGCCGAAACATGAAACCACGCAGAAGCCCCGGCTGCGTCGGCAACCGGAGCTTCTTTGTGTGCTATTAGGCTAACTGGTGAGGTGCTACGCCGACAGCGTGTCCCGGTGCACGGCAATACCCTGCTTCACGGTCGTAAGCTTTGCTACCTGCTGGGCCATCAGCTCGGTATCGACGCCGATAAAGAAGCGGGTCACCCCCGATGCCAGGCTCTTGGTTTTGCTGAGGCCCGTGCGCTGCACCAGCAGGGCGGCCCGCTCGTTGGTGGCCTCCTGCAGGGTTGCGGCATCTAGGCCCGGGGTAGCCAGCAGAATGTCCTGGGAAGCTATCCGGGCATTCATCTTGACGAGCTTGGCGGCCTTGCGGGTAGCCGTCCACTTGGCGCAGGTATCGGTCAGCTCGCTCTGGGCTTCTTGGGTAGTGTAGGTCTTGATTTGGAAGTCAATTTCGGCCGTGGCCTCGTCGCACATGACGCGGGCAGCCCGGGTGGCCGCTCATCCGAAAACACGTTTTGGGGGTGGCTCCGCTGCTGGGGCACCCGGCGGCAGGTGCAGCAGCAGGGGGCGCAGGGCCAGCCGCAAGTTGGTCGTAAGCTCCCGCCGCCCCGATTCGGCGGAACGAACAATATCCAGGCTTACGCCCAGATAGAGTGCCAACCCAGGCTGATTAAGCCCGAACCAAGCCCGCACCCGGGCTAGCAGATTGGTAGAAGGAAGTACGCGGCGCGGCATAGAAGCTTGTACATAAATAATCAGCTTTTCGAAAATACATGCACAAGTGACAAGCCGATGTTGTACATGTATTTTTTGAATTTGAAAAAATGATGTACAACGTTCAGCACGGCGTGGCGTGAAGCAGCCGCCGCGGCGGGCCTGCCTTTACCCCAGTCGTCCGAAAAGCCAAGAGTTCAGAAAACTCATCGCCAATCCGAGTTTTCTGAACTTTGCAAAGTGAACCAGTTTCTTGAACTCAAACTGGGCCGTAGGGATACTTTGCCATGCAAGCAGGTGTGCATGGGCAGCGGTTCACCCAAAGGAGCATATCCTTGAACAGGTAGCCTCTTACCTTTCCGACATGAAAGCTTTCCCGTTATGCTGGTTAGGTTTGGTGATGTCGGTTGTAGTTGCCCTCTCTGGGTGTTCGGACCCAACAAACGAGCGGCTGACCCAGCAGATTCGACAGCAACTGGCACCGGTACAGTCCTTGCGCGGAGGGCACTTGCTGCTGGACTTAAGCAAGGCAACGGACTTTGCCTGGGACACGGTGTACTTCTTCAAGGGGGAGGAAGGCGGGGAGTATGCTAACGCCAAGATGGGCACCCACTGGGACGGTCCCGACGTGCCCAATCTCTTCACACGCCTAATATTTGTGTACCACCGGAAGGTGGTAGCCTACGCGGACTTCAACAAGCAAACCTCGGTATTAGGCTCTTGGCCCAACAACTTTTCCTTGCCCATCTGGATGTATCAGTGCCCTGAAAAAGGCAATGGCATTGCCCGGGCCGCCGCTCAGTTTGCCGTTTTCCGCTCCTGTGACTACGGCTATGTGAGTTACCCCATGGTTCCGCTCAACTGCCTCGCGCACTTCAGCGACATCGCCACGCAAGTGTGTGATAGTTCCCAAAGTGGTGTTTCCAAAGCCCATTAGACCGTTCAGCCAAACGGTCGTTTTGGTAAGCAGTGGCTTGCTGTTACGTCCGCAAAAGACTTTCGGGTAATTTTATTCCCCCGCTGCTATAATAAGGCTTAGTTCGTGGTTTATAGCCCATAAAAGGGTCTCTGGCTTATGCAAAATTACCCTTTCGCTAAAAACACTGACAGTGCATGCAGCCTACTAGGTTTACTTCTGCATCGCATTATTTTCACCTGCTAATTCCTTGCCGCGCCAGCAGGAGGAAAGTAAACACTACGTTTAGTGTATGAAGCTTCAAGAAATCGTCAAAGTACTCGATGACCAGCCAAATGCCACGCGCCGAGCACTCATTATTGAACACCTCGACGCGCTGGATGTCCGCTATGTTGAGCAGCCCTATGCGAGTGGTAACAATCTGGTGGTCGATCTAGGCCGAACCAAAGGTAAAATCGGCGTCGGTTCTCATTTTGACCGCGTGCTTACTTCAGCCGGTGCTAATGACAATGGCTCGGCCATTGCCGTTTGCCTTGATGTTATTCGCAAGCACCAAGAAGCCCGTAGCAGCGCCGGTCTGCGGGTATTCTTTTTCGACGAAGAGGAAACCGGGTTGAAAGGGTCGCACGCCTACGTTGCCCACTATGGTACCATGAACTTAGCCGGGTTGCTCAACCTGGAATTGGTTGGCATGGGTGATAAACTGGCGTTGTGGCCCGTGGATACTTCGCATAGGGGCTCACTACTCAGCACGTTTGAAGCAGTTGCCCGCCGCCAGGGCGTTAGTACCAACCGGTTTGGCCAACTCATAACCAATACCGCCGACCATGTGCCCTTTCGCCAAGCCGGGCTGCGTGATGCCTTTACTATAACCTGCATTACGGACCAAGATATTGCTGTCGCGCAGCACTATTTCCAGGCCATTGAGCAGCAGGCGGACATATGGGCACTTCGGGAAATTTTAGCGCAAGCCCCACTTTTCAGGCATTATCACCAGCCTACTGATACCTATGAAAAGCTAAGCGAAGCCGCTTTGGCCATGACTTCCGCCGCCGTGTGGGAAACCGTATTAGCCGCCCAGTAAGGTAAACGAGGGGTTGAACATTAGCTATGGGACTTTGTAGGTTTATGTGAAAGTGATGGTAATCAACAATCGAACGGTTTCCTTGGTCGAATACCGTACCGACCGCAACTGGCTAGACCAGTTGCCGCAATGGGGGTGGCTGTGCGTGCTAGTGACCGAGGAGAAGCGCCGCACCTATGCCGATGAAGTGGTTGCCAAACTGTTGCTGCGCGACGTAGCGTGGGTCTGCTCCGTCGGAGCAGCGGGCGAGTGGGTCCACGACTTGCTCGACGAAGAAATTGTTTTTCGAGAGGTCGAAGCTCTATACTTGCCACCGCATGATGTAATGACGACGTGGCACGACGACGTGGAGGAGTGCTTATGGTTCGCACTGTATGCCGCGTGCGATGAGGCCGTTCTCCTCGAACACGTGGCCGTGCTAGACATGACCCAAGGAGCAGCCTTGCCCGCCATAAAGGCGTATCTGGAAACCTTAGCTGCCGCTCAATCTAAATAAGCTAAGCGTGAGCTTGGTCTGCTAACTGTTGCCTGCTCAGCGAAAGGAGGGTTTTTGAACCGTATCAACTAACCGCTTCGGCGCAGGAATTCTCGGTGCGTAACTTACGCATGGTCCAGCCTCGCGCAGGCGGCCGTTTGACCCGGTTAGAACTGCCCCTGAAAATAGGGCAACGTGAAATAGAGAACGGCACCTTGCAGCAGCGTCAGCCCCAGGGTAACGCTCCAGAAAGCGGCTTTGCGGTTTTTATGATGGAGCAATAAAATAGCTGCCCACGCGCCTAGCGCTGCGCCGGGCAGCGTAGCCAGGTGCAGCGTTTTTTCGGCAATGCGCCGCTGGCCTCGTTGGGCTTTGCGTTTATCCAGGGCGAAGAGCAGGAAGCACAGCAAATTGAAAAACAGGAGGCAACTCAAGAGTAGTTTCATGGTGGGGGAGGCGGGCCTTGCTGCGTAGTCTGTTCTGCGTTTCTGGCTGGTCGCGGCACGGTTCTGAACCGGTTGGGTGGGTTCGAAAAGGGGGCCGCAAGGTATGGAGCTGCGTTCAAGAAAACGGTCGGAAAACGAAACGGGGGTAATTTACGGCGATGAAAAAACTAGCTGACTTAACGCAAGACGAAATTGGCCAGCTGTATCCGGTCGAGATTTCTCCTTACGATGCGCAGTGGCCGGTCCTATTTCGGGCCGAGCGGCAGCGGATTGCGGCAGCCCTAGGCCCAGCGAATGTGCGCATCGAGCACTTTGGCAGCACCGCGGTACCAGGCCTGTCGGCGAAAGACACCCTTGACCTACTCATAGAACAGCCTTCCGGAGCAAACGAGCCCGCCGGTTGCATCGCCCGGATGCAGGAAATCGGCTACGAGTTCATGTGGCAGACCGACGGTAATCCGCCCTACCTCGTGTTCGTGAGAGGCTACGACCCGGCCCACCCGAAAGCGCAGACCTACCACGTGCATATGGCCCCACCGGAGCATGCGCTGTGGGACCGGCTCTATTTTCGGGACTACCTGCGCCAGCATCCCGCCGTGGCCCAGGAGTATGCACAACTCAAGCAGGCCTTAGCGGTCCAACACCGGCATGCGCGCGTCGCGTATCGGCTCGCTAAGACCGATTTCGTCACCCGCGTCACCCGCGAGGCGAAGGCCCAGCGGCCAGGCGGGGAGCGGCAGGAGTAACTACTTCTAACCAGTTATCAGGCAGTAGGTGCTGGCAAGGCATGCTCGTTCAGGCAAACGGTCGAATTAGTACTGGCAGCCTAAGTCGCTACGGGCCGCGGTCAGCCCTACCTACCCGTCTATCGGTTCCCTATCTTTAGGGCCGAATCTGCCCCAGCCCCATGCCGTTTATGGAAAGGGTAGTTTTGCGAGACGCTTCGCCGGCCGGTTAACCCCGGCCGATCAGCGCTTCCTACCGTTGTTTCTCCCTTCCACATATCGTGCGCCCTCATCTTGACGGCTGCTACCAACTATGAGATTGTCGGGAAATGGCGTAAAAACATGTACCACCCGGGGCGGCCCCGCCCCATTTACGAGGCTCTATGAGTACCCATTCCACATCTGACACTCCCAGCGCCGCCCCGGGCACGCCACTGATCGGCGTTGTCATGGGCTCCAGCAGCGACTGGGACACCATGCAGCATGCCGTGCAGATTCTCGCGGACTTTGGCGTGGCCCACGAAGCGCGCGTGGTGTCGGCCCACCGCATGCCCGACGACTTGTTTGCCTACGCCGAACAGGCCGGTCCGCGCGGCTTGCAGGCCATCATTGCCGGCGCGGGCGGTGCAGCCCACCTGCCGGGTATGATGGCCGCCAAAACTACCGTGCCCGTGCTGGGGGTGCCGGTGGCCAGTCGCCACTTGCAGGGAGTGGACTCGCTGCACAGCATCGTGCAAATGCCCAAAGGGGTGCCAGTAGCCACGTTTGCCATCGGCAATGCCGGGGCGGCTAATGCCGCGCTGTTCGCCGTCAGCCTGCTGGCCCTGCACGACCCGGGCCTGGCAACCAAGCTGCAGGCGTTTCGCGCCGAACAGACCGAAGCCGCTCGCGCCATGACCCTGCCGGTATGAACGACGGTAGCCACGTTACAGCCATGACCCCCGTTTTTCCGGGCAGTGTGGACGCCGCTGGCCAGCCGGCGACGTTGGGAGTGATGGGGGGCGGCCAGCTGGGCCGGATGTTTGTGCATGCCGCCCAGCGCCTGGGGTACTTTACCGCCGTGCTGGACCCTGACGCGCAAAGCCCGGCCGGGCGGGTGAGTCACCACCATATCCAGACCGGCTACGACGACCCGGCCGGGCTGGTGCAATTGGCCCACCTGTGCCAGGCCATTACCACCGAGTTTGAGAACGTGCCCGCCCTGGCCCTGCAAACACTGGCGCAGACCCGCCCCGTGGCGCCGGGTGCGGCCGTAGTGGGCATTGCCCAAAACCGCATCGAGGAAAAAGCCCACTTCGCGGCCTGCGCGGCCGTGTCGGGGGTAAGCTGCGCGCCTTATGCGGTAATTGAAACGCCGGCCCAGCTGCAGGCCGTTCAGGCCGAGCGGTCTGATTTGCTGCCCGGTATCCTCAAAACCGCGCGCATGGGCTACGACGGCAAGGGCCAGGTCCGCGTCAAGACCGCCGGTGAACTGGCCGCTGCCTGGGCGGAGTTGGGCGGCGTGGCCTGCGTGCTGGAAAAGATGCTGCCGCTTACCGCCGAGTGTTCGGTGCTCGTGGCACGTGGCTGGGACGGGCGAGTCGTCAGCTTCGCCCCGCAGCGCAACGTGCACGTCAACGGCATTTTGGCCGTGACCCACGCCTACGACGGAAATATGCCGTCCGCCCTGGCAACGAGGGCCCGCGAGGCGGCCGTTGCCGTAGCGCATCACCTGGGCTATGTCGGGGTGCTGTGCGTGGAGTTTTTTGTGGTGGACGACGGCAGTGAGCACGGCGGTCTGGTGGTCAACGAAATGGCCCCTCGTCCGCACAACAGCGGCCACTACACCCTCGATGCCTGTGACGTGTCGCAGTTTGACCTGCAGGTGCATGCCATGGCGGGCTTGCCCTTGCCGCAGCCCCGCCAGCATTCCCCGGCCATCATGCTCAACCTGCTGGGCGATGTATGGTTCGCCGCCAGCGGTCAGCAACAGGATCCAGACTGGTACTCCGTGCTGCGCCTGCCGGGGACGCACCTGCATCTGTACGGCAAGGTACAAGCGCGTGCCGGCCGCAAGATGGGCCATCTGACTATCACCGGTCCGGACGTCGCCAGTGTCAAAACCGTGGCGCAGCAGGCTGCTGGTCTGCTCGGCTTGCCGGGGCTGGACGCCATCTAGGTATTCGCGTCTGAACTTGACCGAGCCAGTATCTGCGTTTACATCCTTCACGCTGCACAAAACGAAGCTAATCTATTGGGCCTGCTCAAGCAGCCACCAATCCAGTGTGGCGATTAGCACAAACAAGGTACCATAGATTCGGGCCACCAGGAACTGGCCGGTGAGGAGAGCACGCAGACAAAGCGCCAGTTCGAGGAAGGCAAAGAGTACCGCCACCAACAAAAATACCAGGAGCAGCCCGAGGCTTTCAAACAACCACCCGCTGCCGTACAATATTCCCAGTATGGCCAGCATTACGCCATTGGTCAATAGCACTTCCCCGTAAAGAATAGAAGACAAAGGCGGTTTCATCGAGGCAGTAAGGTACTCAGCAAAACGGTTGTCGCCGTTAACGTTGAGCAGCGGGTGCCGCTCACCGGGCTGTAGGTTCTACTTTCGAAAAGGCCACCAACAACGCTAAAAAAGCCTTACGGCCATAAGCCGAAGCGCGTGAGCAGATTTGGGTAAGGACTAGGCGGAGCTCTACCGCAAAAGGAACGGTACGACTGCTTCTCCTGCCCGAACTCGTGCCGGCCGCGCCGGATACTTCGGCTGCCCTTGCCAAAACAGCCGCCTTCCGACTCCGGAGCAAAGCATAATATGACCCACTACCGCGGAACGTAATACTGTTCACGCCAAGGGTCGTGTCTTTCCACGGGCCAAGCAAACCTCAAACCGTCGTTGTTGCGTCTGCCGCCTCCCGGACTAGTCTGCTACAGGGGCCGAGAGTGCTGGTAGAAAGTTGCTTAAGCTTAGGTCGTACTATAGGGCGGGTTGTATATTTGCTGGAATTATCCAAACCGTTTCTCCCTACTGGGCATTAGCAGCAACTGCTTCCGTCCTGGCCTTCTCCCCCTGGACCTGGCACCCCACACGCTGCATGCAACAACGCTACTCTTGGGCCGCCCGCGCGGCCTACTCCCTACGCCTTTGCCTGGCCGGCTCCGGTCTATTGCTACCCTTGCTGCCCGGCGCGGCGCGGGCGCAGTGCCCCACCGGCACTCGCCTGTACGTGAAAGCCGACCCTACGCTGACGGTCAATGGCACCGGCGAGAGCTGGACCACTGCCTATATCAGTCTCGCCGACGCGCTGGAAAAGGCCCGTACCTGCGCCACCGTGACGGAAATATGGGTGGCCGAGGGCACCTATAAGCCCGCTTTCGACGCCACCGGCACTGCCGCCACTGCGGCCCCGCGCACCCGCACCTTCCTGCTCAAGAGTGGGGTGAGTCTCTACGGCGGCTTCGCGGGCACCGAAGCGGCCTTGGCTGACCGCACGGCCGGCCATGAAACCATCCTCAGCGGGGATTTCAACGGCGACGACGTAACCACTGGCAGTGGCAGCAACCTGGCTATTACGGGCAACAGCGAAAACGCCTACCATGTGCTCCTGGCCACGAACCTTCCCGCCAGCCCGGCCACCGGACTCAGCGGGTTCAGCATCCGCGGCGGCAATGCCGTTGGTGCGCCGATGGTAGCGGGAACGGCAACCTTGCCGCCCGGTTCTGCTGGCGGGCTCGGCAGCAACAGCTCTACGCTCACGCTGACCGACTGCGCGTTTAGCGGCAACGCGGCTCTCAGCGGCGGCGGGCTATACGGCATCTCCTCCGCACTGAAGCTGATTGGCTGCACCTTTAGCAACAATGCCACCACCTCTACGGGCGGCGGCATGGTTTCCGGCACGAGCACCTTGCTGACGCTCTCCGGCTGCACGTTCAGCGGCAACCGGGCGGCTACCAACGGGGGCGGACTCACGAATTCTTCGGCCGCCAATTCCACCTTCACCAACTGTACGTTCAGTAACAACGCGGCCAACAGCGGCGGGGGCATCAACACCGCGGGCGGCACCCTTACTTCGCTGAAGCTAACCGGGTGCCTTTTTAGTGGCAATAAGGCCACGAGCACCTTCGGCGGCGGCATAGCGGCCAGCAGCTCTGCCCCGACGCTGACTAACTGCGTGTTCAGCGGCAACACTGCGGCCACCAACGGCGGCGGCCTGTATAATATCAACGCCTCGCCGGCACTGTTCAGCTGCATCTTTGTCGGCAACGCCGCGGCCGCGGGCGGTGGGGGATATTTTACGGGCAGTTCTTCTTCGTCCACCCTCGTCAACTGCACCCTCACGGGCAACACCGCCACTGGCAACGGGGGCGGGCTCTTCTTTGATACGAGTACCGGGGGGATGGTTCGCAATGCCATTCTCTGGAACAACACCAACACCGCTGCCACACCGGCCCAGCAGAACATCTACAAAGCGACCACCACTGCTTCGCCCAGCGTAAGCAACTCTATTGTGGGCGACTACGTCGCCGGATTCGGCGGGGGTACCACCAATATTTCGGGCTCCAGCTCCACCATCAGCAAGGCCGACCCGCGCTTTGTAAATGCGGCCGACCCCGACGGCCCCGATAATATCTTCGGCACCACCGACGACGGACTGGCCCTGCAAGCCGGCCCAGCCGTGGACCTTGGCAGCAGCGGTACCCCCACCACACCCGTTACCGACATTACCGGGGCGCCCCGCTCCGGCCTGCCCGATGCCGGGGCCTATGAATTTCAATGCGCCGGCGGCACCCGCCTGTACGTGAATGCGGCCGTGACCACGCCGGGCAATGGCGCCACCTGGGCCACGGCCATCGCGCGGCTGTCCGACGCGCTGCGGCTGGCGAAGACCACCGGCGGTTGTGGTGCGACTGTCGTCGAAATATGGGTGGCCGAGGGCACCTACACGCCCGCGTACAACGGCAACACCGTTCCCACGGACTTGCGTACCCGCACCTTCCAGCTCAAGAGTGGGGTGAGCATTTACGGCGGCTTCGCGGGCACTGAGGCAGCCTTGGCCGACCGCACGGCCGGCCACGAGACCGTGCTGAGCGGCGACTTCAACGGCAACGACCAGTACGTGTTCAGCAATAATGCTGAGAATGCCTATTCGGTGCTCACGGGCGCTAGCATTCCTGTCAGTCCGGCCACCGTGCTCGACGGCCTGAGCGTGCGCGGCGGCAACGCCAACGGCGGCACCGCGGCCACCAGCCGGGGCGGCGGGTTCACCAACACCTCCGGCTCGGGCCCGACGCTGACCAACTGCGTGTTCAGCGGCAACTCGGCGCTCATTGGTGGCGGCCTGTACAATGCCTCTGCCACGGTGGTCCTAAGCAATTGCACGTTCAGCGGCAACCGCGCTACTTACGTCGACCCCTTCGGCAATAGCCTTCCCAACAACAGCGGCGGGGGGATGTACAACATTGCCGCGCCGACCATAACCGGCTGCACTTTCAGCGACAACTTGGCCTCTTCCGGCGCCGGGATGTACAACACGTCCTCCTCGCTGACGCTGACCAACTGCACGCTCAGCAACAATCAGGGCGAAGGAATGTACAACGCCAGCGCCTCGCCCACCCTTATGGGCTGCACGCTGAGCAACAACCAGCGCGACGGCATGTACAATACCGCTTCCTCGCCGACGCTGACGGACTGCACACTCAGTAACAACCGCTACAACGGGATGTATAATGAGGCAGCTTCCGCTGCCAGGCTGACCCGCTGCATCCTTAACAACAACCTGTATGGCGGCATGTACAACCATGCCTCCTCGCCGATGCTCACCACCTGCACGTTGAGTGGCAACACGGCCTCCTTTTATAGCCGATTCCAGGGGTATTTCCGCGACGGTGGCGGCGGCATGTATAACGAGGCGGCTTCCTCGCCGGTGCTCACGGGCTGTACCTTCAGCAATAATACCTGCACTTATTACGGTGGCGCGATATTCAATAACGCTTCCTCGCCCCAGCTGACTAATTGCACGTTCGACGGCAACTCCGCACAGAGTGCCGGCGCGATGTTCGGCAATGACGACTCCTCGCCGACGCTAACGGGCTGCACGTTTCGCAACAACACCGCGACCAGCGAAGGCGGTGCGCTGTACTGCTACGGTAACTCCACCCTGACGCTGACCGGCTGTACGTTCAGCGGCAACAGAAGCGCGGCAGCCGGTGGGGCAATCGACGCCGTGAGCGGCACCCAGTTTATACTGACCAATTGCGTCTTCACCAATAACGTGGCCGCCAATTTGGGCGGTGCCATCCAACTAAATCCCGGAATTACGGCGACGCTGACGAACTGCACACTCACCGGCAACAGCGTGACCAAGGTGGGCACCGTTAACGGCTTTACGTATGGCGGGGGCGGCATTTCCACCAATAGTCCGATTACGCTGACCAATTGCATCCTCTGGAATAACACCGGCGGCCCGGCCAACCAGGAGAACCTGTTTGAGTATTCCACTCCCAGCGTCGTCACCGTGGCCAATTCCACGGTCGGCGACTACTCGGCTACGGCCTCTACCTACGCCGCCAAAGCCACCAACATCAGCACGACCGACCCACGGTTTGTGAACGGGGCCAGCCCAGCCGGTCCCGATGCCCTCTTCGGAACCCTCGACGACGGCCTGTCGCTGCTGCCGGGCAGCCCGGCGATTGATGCCAGCGACCCGGCTACGGCCAATACCGCCGGCGCCGACATCGTGGGCAATGCCCGCGTGGCCATTTACGACCAGGGTGCCTACGAGGCGGTGCCGCGCTGCGCGGTGACGGCCGTGGCCCAGGCGGCTACCCTGCTGCTGGCCGCCGACGGTACCGCCACCCTCACGCCCGCCGCCATCGACAACGGCAGCACCTCGGCTTGTACTATCGCGCTACGCAGCGTGACCCCGAACACCTTTACCTGCGCCGACCTGGGCCCGCACGCTGTAACCCTGACCGTGACGGCTCTCGACGGCACGATATCGACCGCCCCGGCCACCGTGACGGTGGGCATTCCGGTACTGACCAGCACCACCTGGACCGGCCGGGCCAGCACCGACCCCGCCGACTGCGCCAACTGGAGCTACGGGCAAGGGCCCACGGCCGGCATCAGCGCCGTTGTTCCGACGGGCCTGACCAACTACCCCGCGCTGGCTACCGGCACCACCGCCGTCAACGACCTGACTATCGACGTCAACAGTCGCCTGACGCTGGCTGGCGGGGCCACGCTGGAAGTGAGCGGCAATTTCCTCAACAACGGCACGGCGGACCTGCTCGGCACGGTGGCTTTCGTGGGCAGCGCCGCTACCCAAACCCTGGGCGGCAGCACGGCCACGCTCTTCAGCGCCCTCACCGTGGCCAAGCCCGCCGGCACCGTGCAGCTGGCCCGCGACCTGACCGTGGCCGGGGCCTTAACCCTGACCAGCGGCACCCTGACGACGACCAGCTACCAGGTAAACCTAGGCAGCACGGCCAGCCTAAGCGAGAGTGAAACCGGCTACGTACTAGGCAAGGTGGCCGTGAACCGGACGCTAGCCCCCGGCACTGCCGAGACTTTCGCCGGCCTGGGCCTGACGCTGACGCCAGCCGCCGGCTCCACCGCACCCGGCGCAACGCTGGTCACGCGCACCACGGGCACGGCCCTGGACCTAACCGGCACGAGCCAGAGCATCCTGCGCAATTTCGACATTCAGCCCGCCACCAATACGGGCCTGGACGTGACAATGGATTTTGCCTACTTCACCCACGAACTCAACGGCATTCCCGCTGCCAACCTGGCCTTGTTGAAGTCAGTGAGTGGCACGGCGCCCTGGATTACGCAGTCGGGTACCACGGCCACCGGCAACGTCGTCACCAAAACCGGCATTGTTGACTTCTCGGTCTGGACGCTGGGCAGCAGCACTAACCCGCTGCCCGTAGAGTTGAAGGCCTTTACAGCCACGCCACAGGGCAGCGGGACCGTGCGTTTGGACTGGGCCACCGCCTCGGAAATGAACAGTAAAGTCTTCGACGTAGAGCGCAGTGCCAACGGCACGAGCTTCGAGCGTATCGGTACGGTGGCCGCGGCAGGCACCAGCAGCACTACCCGCCGCTACATGCTACCGGACGCCGAACTGCCCGCTAGTGCCACCCAGCTCTATTACCGCCTCAAGCAGGTGGACCTAGATGGTACGTTCAGTTACTCGCCCGTGCGCACCGTGAACCTGACAGGTACCGTGGCGACCAGTCTAACCTTGTACCCCAACCCCACCCACGGCGGCGCGGCCACCCTCACGGGGGGCCAGCCGGGTACGGTGGTGACGGTGCTGGACGCGCTGGGCCGCCCGGTGACTTCGGCCACAACTGATGCCGCCGGTACGGCCGCGCTGAAGCTGCCGGCGGGGCTGGCCGCGGGCATTTACGTGGTGCGCAATGGTACCCGCGCTCTGCGCCTGACGGTGGAGTAAGCTCCTGGCACGACGCGGCAGCACCGCAGCACACAGCAAGAGCGGGCCATTTGGTCCGCTCTTGCTGTGTAGGCATCTGGGCAATACCAGGGTCGGGCGCTGGCCTTTAGTGGGACTTACGGATTACTACACAGGCCATGGAAGTGGGGGTTTGCGTTAAAGTAAGTATTGTGTGCCGTTCAACGTGCTATGGTTTCTGCTTGCTGAGAAACCACCAACACTACTAAAAAACTGTTCCGGCCAAGCCGGAACGCTTTAAAGAATCTGGACAAGGACGAGGCGGAAGCTTTAAAGAAAAAGTATCGTAATACAGCTTCTCCCATGCTGCACTCATCCCGGCAGCTTCGGATACCTTCGGCTGCCCCTGCCAAAACGGCCGCCTCTCAACTCCGGCCCGAAGTGTGACGTAGCTCCGGCTATGTCCTGGTTATCCAAAAAGTTTGCGAAAATATCGGCCAAGCGGCCCCGGCCCGACGGCAAGCCGGCCCTGAGTGTGCGCGAAAGGGTGTCGGCCCTAAAAAACCTGCCCGAGTTTCTGCGCCTGATCTGGGAAACCAGCCCGGGCCTGACCCTGGGCAACATCGGGCTGCGCCTGCTGCGGGCCGCCTTGCCGGTGGCCATGCTCTATGTGGCCCGCCTGATTCTGGATACTGTTATCGGCCTTTCGCGCCAGCCGGGCGGCTCGGTTACGCCCATTATCGGGCTGGTGGGGCTGGAATTCGGTTTGGCTATTCTCTCCGACGTGCTGGGCCGGGGTGTGGCTCTGCTCGATAGTCTGCTCGGCGACCTGTTTGCCAACCGCTCCTCGGTGCGCCTGATGGAGCACGCCGGCCAGCTCGACCTCGACCAGTTCGAAGACAGTGTGTTCTACGACAAGCTCGAAAGGGCCCGCCGCCAGACACTTTCCCGCACGGTGCTCATGTCGCAGGTTCTGTCTCAGGCCCAGGATATCATCACGATGGTGTTTCTGGCCGTGGGGTTGGCCGCTTTCAATCCGTGGCTGCTGCTGTTGCTGCTGGTGGCGGTAGTGCCGGCGTTTTTGGGCGAGTCGCACTTTAATGAGCGTAGCTATTCGCTGGTGCACGGCTGGACGCCCGAGCGCCGGGAGCTGGACTACCTGCGCCAGACCGGGGCTTCCGACGAAACGGCCAAGGAAGTAAAGATTTTCGGGCTGTCAGGCTTTCTGATTGAGCGGTTCCGAACCCTGTCCGCCGAGTTTTACCAGAAAAACAAAGCCCTCGTGGTGCGGCGGGCCGGCTGGGGGGCGCTGTTTGCCGCCGTGGGCGCGGCCGGCTACTACGCGGCCTACCTCTACATCATTGCCCAGGCCATCCGGGGCCATATTTCCATCGGGCAGCTCACATTCTTGTCGGGTTCTTTTGCCCGGATGCGGGGCTTGCTGGAAGGCATTTTGAGTCGGTTTAGCAGCGTGGCCGAAGGCGCGCTCTACCTGCAGGATTTCTTCGACTTCTTCCACTTGCAGCCCCGCATCGTGCGGGCCGAGGGCCAGGCGGTGCGGCCGTTTCCGCGGCCGATTCGGCGGGGCTTCGAATTTGAAAATGTAGGCTTTCAGTACCGTGGCTCTAGTAAGTGGGCCATTCGCAACCTGAACTTCACGCTGCGGGCCGGCGAAAAGCTGGCCCTGGTGGGCGAAAACGGGGCCGGCAAAACCACGCTGGTCAAGCTGCTCAGCCGCCTCTACGACCCCACGGAAGGCCGCATCCTGCTCGACGGCCACGATTTGCGCGAGTATGACCCGGCCGAGCTGCGCCAGGAAATCGGGGTGATTTTCCAGGACTTCGTGCGGTTTCAGCTCTCGGCCAGCCAAAACCTGGCCGTGGGCCGCATCGAGGAAAAGGAAAACCAGGGCCGGATTCAGTCGGCCGCGGCCCAGAGCCTGGCCGACACCGTAATTAAGAAGCTGCCCGCCGGCTACGAGCAGATGATTGGCCGCCGCTTCGCCGGGGGCGTGGACCTGAGCGGGGGCGAGTGGCAGAAAATTGCGTTGGGCCGGGCCTACATGCGCGATGCCCAGCTGCTGATTCTCGACGAGCCCACCGCTGCCCTCGACGCTCGGGCCGAGCACGAGGTCTTCCAGCGCTTCGCCGACCTGACCCAGGGCAAGACGGCCGTGCTTATTTCCCACCGCTTCAGCACCGTGCGCATGGCCGACCGAATTCTGGTAATTGAGAACGGGCAGTTTGTCGAAATCGGCTCCCACGAGGAGCTGCTGGCCCGCAATGGCCGCTACGCCGAGCTGTTTGCCCTGCAGGCCGCCGGGTATCGGTAGGATACAACTGCCGGGCTAGAACCCCGCTGCCGACGGCAGAAAGCCCGAAAACAAAATTTTTTGCGACTTTTTTGCCGGCAAATCAATACATAAGGGTCTAGGATATCGTATCTTAGGATGAACATCCCCCCAAGTGATTTGCTGCGCATGAAACGGACTTCTATTCTGCTTTTCGGGCTTGCCCTGGCTCTTTCCGGCTGTTTTGCGGCCCGGGAGGCCCGTATCGAGTCTGATTATAGTTATACCGGCAACTTCCGCCGCTACCGCACTTACGAGTTTGTTACGGGCCAGGGCCTGGCCGCCGATTCCAGTAAGCTGGGCGAGATTCTGCGCGACGCTATCCGGACGCGCATGCGGGTGCAGGGCTACAAGCCGGCTCGCAACCGTCCCGATTTGCTGGTAATGTTCCGGCTCTTTGAGGGCGACATGGCGTTCCGCGGCTACGCCCAGGAAGACATGACCCGCTGGATGACCTCGGGGATGGTGGAAGACGACGAAACGCCCAAAGAAGTGCGGCAGGGCTACCAACCCGTGCGCATGGTGCTGGCCGAAGGCACCCTGTTGGTCACCCTCATCGACAACCGCACCAACCGCGCCGTCTGGAATGGCTACGCCTCGGGCGTAACCGTGCCGCCCGGGCCCCAAGGTGAGATGATACTGCGCCGCTCCGTGCGCTCCATCTTCGACCAGTACCACGTCTTCACCGAAGGCTACCTCGAAGGAGCTAGTCAGTAGTAAGACTAATTAACCGTCATATCTCGCTAGGGCTCGACATGACGGTCTTTTTTGCTGCAACGAAGCGGTAGAGATGCTTCGACTGCGCTACGCTGTGCTCAGCATGACGGTCTTTCAACCGCCGTTGCGCACCTGAATCAGCTCGGCGGCCACGCTGATGGCAATTTCCTCGGGCGTACGGCTGTGAATCGGAATTCCGATGGGGGCGCGCAGGTGGGCCAGCTCCGCGGCAGAGTAGCCCGACGCAAGCAGGCTGCCCAGCAGCTCCTTTATTTTGGCCGCGCTACCCATCAGGCCCAGATACTTCACCTGATGACTTAGCAGCTGGCGCAGGGCCACTTCGTCGGGCCGGTAGCCGAAGGTCATAATCACCACGTACTGGTTGAGTCCCTGCGGCACCTGTTCGGCCAGGGTGTCGTACTGCACGGTGCGCTTGTGGTGGGCGTAGGGGTTTTGCTGGTGGGTATTGAGTCCGGCCCGGTCGTCGAGCACCGTTATTTCGAAATCGAGCGTGGCCGCCACCCGCGACAAGGCCAGGGCCACGTGCCCACCGCCCACGATGGTCAGAAAGTCCCGAAAACCCAACTGCTCGCGGTATTCCCAGTCGGGGCCGGGGCGGTAGGCATAAAAATCAGCGCCAGCATCGGCTGTAGCCACAACTAGGCCAGTAGCCGTGATGCGTAGCGCAGCCCGTTGGAACTGCTCCAAAGTATTTACTGTGGCTTCCACTTGTGGCAAATCGGTGGAGGGCACGGGGTAGAGCAGCAGTACCTGCTCGCCCGAGCAAATCATGCCGGAGCGGTCCTCGGGGGCTTCCTTGCGGTGAATTTGGGGCCGAATCATTAACTCCGCATTGGCCTCCTGCATCCGGGCCCGGGCCAGCTCCACAAACTTGTGTTCCATGATGCCGCCACCGATAGAGCCGGCCATGCCATCGGCGGCAACGCTCATCTTAAAGCCCTGCCGGCCCGGACTGCTGCCCGAGCTGCTCAGCACGCACAGCAGCGTTACGGGCTGGTTTCGGCGCAGACAGTCGGCCACGTGCTGCCACACGGGAAAGTCGCGCGGGAGGGAAGGGGAAGCGGAAAACGGCGCCACAAAATTAGACTCAAAAGTAAAAGGCCCGGGCGGCCCGCCTTTTTGCAAAGCCGGTCCGCCCGGGCCAACAATGAAACGCTAGGCTACCGTGGCACCGGGTGTGAGCTGCACCACTTCCTCGGCCACGCCGCTGGGGTAGAGGTTGAGCAAAGCCTTTTCGGGGGTAATGGGCGCCGAAAATGCGGGTCGGTGGCTGGGCCGGAAGGCGCTGATGGCGTCGCGCACCGCGAAATAGGCCCCAATGCCGTACATCAGCGGCGGCTCCCCCACGGCCTTGGACCGCAGGATGGCCCGCGGGTGGCCCGGCGTATCGAGAAAATGCACGTCGATACGCTGGGGCACAGAGTACAGGTCCGGGATTTTGTAGCTGTTGAGCGAGTTGCTGAGCAGGCGGCCTTCCTCGTTGTAAATCAGCTCTTCCATCGTCATCCAGCCAATGCCCTGCACCGCCCCGCCCTCAATCTGGCCCTGGTCGATATGCGGGTTCATACTCTCGCCGAAGTCGTGCACGATGCGCAACGCATCGAAGGTATAGGTGCCGCGCAGGCAGTCGAGCGTCACGGTGGTGTAGGCCGTGCCGTAGACGTGGTAAGCAAACGGGTAGCCCTGGTTCGTGACCGGGTCGAAGTGAATGTCGGGGGTGGCGTAGTGGGCGTTTTCGGTCAGGTTGACCCGCTTCCAGTACGCCGACGACACCAGCTTGTCCCAGTTCGTATCGGCCGGAATGCCGGCGGCCAGCACCTCTTCGTCCCGGATTTCCAGCCCTTCGTAATTCAGCGTGTATTCCAGCACGGCGTGGCGCAAAAGTCGCTCCCGCAGGGCCTCACAAGCCATTTGGGTAGCCTTGCCATTCAAATCAGCGGTGGCGCTGGCCGCCGATGGGGAAGTGTTGGCCACCCGCGTCGTGTTCGTCGATTCGACCTTGATGCGGTTAATCGAGATGCCCAGCGTCTGGGCCGCTACCTGGGCAATTTTGGTGTTCACGCCCTGACCCATTTCCACCGCGCCGGTGCTCACGCCCACCGAGCCGTCGGTGTAGATGTGTACCAGGGCCCGGGCCTGGTTCATCGGCGTTTTGGTGAAGGAAATACCGAAGCAAATCGGCATCACCGACAAGCCCTTTTTCAAACGCTCATTCTGCTGATTAAACGCGTCTACCTCCGCGCGCAGCTTGGGTAGGTCGTAGAGCTGAGCGGCCGTGTCCCAGGCCAGCTCGGCGTTGCACATTTCAGCCGGCTGCCGGTACGAGAACAGGTCGTTTTCGCGCAGCAGGTTGCGCCGCTGAATCTCGCTGGGGGCCACGCCCAGGGTTTCGGCCGCCTTCACAATGGCCGACTCCATCACGAACATGCCCTGTGGACCACCGAAGCCCCGAAACGCCGTGTTGGGGGGTAAGTTGGTGCGGCAGCTGTAGGCCGTGGCCCGCACGTTGGGCACGAAATAGGCGTTGGTAGCGTGAAACAGCGTCCGTTCCAGCACCGCCGGCGACAAATCGGCGGCGGCCCCGGCGTTCTGGTAAAAGGTGACTTCGTAGGCCAGAATCCGCAGGTTTTCGTCGAGGCCGATGCGGAAGTCGGACGAGTAGGGGTGGCGCTTGCCGGTCATGCGCATATCGGCCATCCGGTCGAGGACCAGCTTCACGGGGCGGCGCACCACGAAGGCGCCCAGCGCGGCCAGGGCGCCCCAGGTCGTGGCCTGGTCTTCCTTGCCGCCGAAGCCGCCGCCGAGGCGGGTCACGTCGACTTCCACCTGGTGCATGCCCACGCCCAGCACGTGGGCCGTGTGGCGCTGCACGGCCGTGGGGCCCTGGGTCGAAGAAATGATGCGCACCCCGCCCATTTCGGTTGGGAAGGCGTAGGCACCCTGGGTTTCGATGTAGAGGTGTTCCTGCCCGCCGGATTCGGCTTCGCCCTCGAAAATGTGGGCGCACTGGCTCCACACGGCGTCCGGGTCGCCGAGGCTGAAGGTGCGGGGCGGCACGATCAGCTCGCCCTGGGCCGCGGCCACGCGCGGGTCGGTGATGATGGGCAGCGGATCAACATCGACGCGGATAAGGGCCAGGGCGGCCTGGGCCTGGTGCTCGGTATCGGCCAGCACCAGGGCCACGGGCTGCCCGCGGAAGTGGACGTGGCCCTCGGCCAGCAGAGGTTCGTCGGGCACAATACCACCAATCTGGTTGTCGCCGGGAATGTCGGCCGCCGTCAGGATGCGGTACACGCCGGGCGCGTTCAGGGCGTCGCTCAGGTCGAGACCATTGAGCACACCGTGAGCCAGCGGCGACTCGAACACGGCCGCGTACAGGGTGCCTTGCTGCACCGGAACATCATCCAGGTATTGGGATTCGCCGCGCACGTGGCGCACCGGGTCGAGGTGATTCATGGGAGGAAGTAGTCGGGAAGAAAAGCAGGCCGGTGGGAGCTGCCGTTCGAGGGTGGTTCAAAAAGGTTGGAGCGTCAGAAAGGCCCGCGGGAGAAATCTTGCGGGCAATATCCTCTGTCATCCTGAGCAAAGCGAAGGTCCTTCCTGGCCTTGGTGACAAGTTTCCTTCAACGTCAGGCCCAGTGCCGCATCAGCAACAAAAGGCATTGGTGCATTGGTATAACCTTCAGTGGGCTAGGGGGGCAGGTCCTTCGGCTGCGCCGCAGGATGACAGCCTAAACAACGTCAGCACGCGAGATTCTTCGGGCTCTACTTGATGCGCAGAATGCTCGGAACGACAGTCTGTTTACACCAGCTCGCGGAAGCTGAGGCGCTCGGGGAAAAACTGCAGGAAGTGGGCAAACAGCAGTTGGCGCAGCAGCAGGCGCTTGTATTCCACCGTGCCGCGGGCGTCGCTGATGGGACTGATTTCGGTCTGGGCAATTTCGTGGGCCGCGGCTACGGTGTCGGCCGTAATTTCCTTGCCCGCCAGATAGGCTGAGGTGCGGGCCAGCAGCAGGGGCGTGGGCCCGACGCCGCCGGCCGAAACCCGGGCTTCCTGCACAAAGCCGTTATCCGCCCGCAGCCACATGGCCGAGTTGACGCTGGCAATATCGAGGTGGGTGCGCTTGGATACTTTTTCGAAGTTGAACAAGTCGCCGGGCTGGGGAGCTGTAAAGCGAATGTCCAGCACCTGCTCGTCGGCCGTTTTGGTTAGGGTTTTGTAGCCGCTGTAGAGCTCCCGCAGCGGAATTTCCCGGCTCGGCCGGCCCAGGGCACCCACCGTTACGGTAGCATTCAGGGCCAGGAAAAAGATGGTCAAATCACCGATGGGCGAGGCGTTGATGAAGTTGCCGGCCACCGTGCCCATGTTGCGAATCGGCGTGGAGGATACCAGCTTCATGTAGCCGTGCAAGCCGGGAAACAGCTCCTGCATAAGCGGGGAGGAGCGCAGGTTTTCGGCCGTGGTAGCGGCGCCCAATACCACCCGGCCGTCGGCTTCGCGGCGGATGCCACGCAAATCGGGCTGGTCGTAGAGCAGCTGCACGGGCACGGCCCGCACGTGCTCGGGGCGCTGCACCAGGAGGTCGGTGCCGCCGCCCAGGAGCTGGTTGTTGGTTGCTGGTTGTTGGTTGCTGGCCTGGTTCTGCAGCTCGGCTTTCAGGGCCTGCAGGCGGGCGGGAATGTCCTTGAAGTAAGTCGGTACAAACTGCTTTTCGCTGAGCCAGTCCACCACGTTGCTGGCGGGGCGCTCGGCCAGCTGCGCGGTGAGCTGGGCCGTAGCCCGCTCCAGCGACTTATAGCCGGTGCAGCGGCAGATGTTGCCGTCGATGGCGGCCAGACCGGTTTCGGTGGTGGCGGGCTTGGAACTCATACTGTGGCCGGTGAGCGACATGACGAAGCCCACGGTGCAGAAGCCGCACTGCGAGCCGCCTTCCTGCACAATGGCCTGCTGCACGGGCGTGAGCGTGCCGGCCGCGGCATTGATGCCTTCCACCGTGACGATGTGCTTGCCCTGGGCATTGCCCAGCGGCGTCAGGCAGGACGTCATCGACTGGTACTGCAAGCTGCCGTCGGGCTGCAATTCGCCCACCAGTACGGTGCAGGCCCCACAGTCGCCCTCCCGGCAGCCGATTTTGGTGCCTTTCAGGTGCTGCTGGTAGCGCACAAAATCCAGGAGCGTACTGCCCGCGGGCTGGTCGGTGCGGATACGCTGATTGTTAAGGTAAAAATGGAGCATGCGGAGAGAAAAAAACCAAAGCCAAGAGCGGAAGTTAGTAAAAAGTCGGCACGCGGTAAAGTGTCGGCGCCGGGCGGGCCGCCTACCGCGTGGTTTGGCCCTGGGCCCGCCGGGTTCAGTAAGCACGAAAAAGCCCGCCGCCCCAAACGGGCCAGCGGGCTTGCCTGGCTGATTAAAGTTCTTAGCGGCGGCCCGTCGGGATGCGGAACTGCAGGCCGATGGAGGGAATAAAAGTGATGCCGCTGAGCTTGGTAGTCTTGTTGTTGAGCAGCTGATACTGGCCGTAGTTCTGGTAATACAGGGCCAGGGCCGGCACCACGTAGGCGTAGCGGAAACCCAGCTTGGCATTGAGGAACGCGCCGTACGAGGAGAAATCCTGCTTGCCCAGCGGCAGGCTCGGAATCAGCTGGTTGTTGGTGTAAATGTTCCGGGGCTCGAAGCCGTAGCGCAAAAACGTGTGCGCGTACACTACACCGTAGGAAATGGCCCCGATTTCCTCTTCCGGCCCGAAGGAATGGCTGAACACGAGCGGCACCATCAGGTCGTTGCGGTTGGCCGTGAATTGCAGCAGGCTGTTGATGTTGTCGAGGAAGGGCAAATCGGGCAGCTTGGCGCGCTGGGTGGCAAACTGCAGCCCGATGCTGCCGTACATGCCGCCGGCCGCCCCGCCGGGCCGCTCGGGTGTGCCGGTAGTGCCCAGAAACTGGTACATGGCATCGAAGACGTGGGAGCCAAAGGCGTATTTATAGCCCACGTCGAGCCGGTCAATAACGCCGTAGCGCACGTACAGGTCGGAGGAGGGCTGCACCGGGTCCAGGGCGTAGGCCAGGGCCGCAATCTGCAGCTTATCGACCAGCTCGCCGGAGGTGCCGTAATCCACTTTTTCCTGGCTGAGCAGCTGCTCGGCGGCTTCTTTCACGGCCGAGCCCGTTTTGCCGATGGTGGAAGTCGGCACGTTGAAGGCCAGGTTGCCGCCGGCCTTGAACTCGCCTTTGGGCGTCACTTTGCCCGACATCGTCATCAGGCGCGGGGCGGTGCAGGCAGAGGTAAGCAGGGTGGCGGCGGCCAGCAGGGCCTGGGCCGAGCGAAGGAAAAAGTGGCGGGTCATAGGGCAGAAAGGAAAAAAATCGGGAAGGGCCGGAGCCGGGGCGCGAATCCAAAACCACGCCGAAAGTACGGCGCCGGGCCGCGGAAGGGTGTCAAAGAAAAGAACCCGGCCCCGAATCTGCCAAGCTCTGCCCGACATTTCAGTTATTTGGCCTCCGTAAGCAGCCAACTCTCCCGCATGAATATTCTCTACGGCGTCCCCGGCGAAGGTCTGGGCCACGCCACCCGCAGCAAGGTCGTTATCGGGCATTTGCTCAGCCAGGGCCACAACGTGTGCGTGGTCAGCAGCGCCCGGGCCTTCCAGGTGTTGTCGGCCAACTTTCCCGGCCGGGTCCACGAAATCCGCGGCTTCCATTTGGCCTACAAGGATTTAACGGTGTCGAAGTCGCGCACGGCGGCCCTGACCCTGCGCGCGGCCCCGGAAAATCTGCGTGTCAACTTTGCCAAGTACCGGGAGCTGCTCTGCGACTTTACGCCCGACCTGGTCATTTCCGACTTCGAGTCGTTCAGCTACTTCTTTGCCCGCTGGCGCCGCCTGCCGCTGATCAGCATCGACAACATGCAGATTATCAGCCGGGCCCAGCTCGATATTGCGGTGCCCCGGCCCGAGCGGGGCAACCTCAGCCTGGCCCGGCAGATTGTGCGGGCCAAGCTGCCGCGCAGCCGCCACTACCTGGTCACGACCTTTTTCCAGCTGCCCGTCATCAAGGCCAATACCACCCTGGTGCCGCCCATTATCCGCCCCGAAATCCTGGCGGCCCGGCCCCGTACTGGCCAGCACGTGCTGGTGTATCAGTCGGCCACCAACCAGAAAGACCTGGTGCCCATGCTGCAGCAGCTGCCCGGGCAGGAATTCCGGGTGTACGGCTTCAATAAGGAGGAAACCCACGGCAACGTGCAGCTGCGCGCTTTCAGTGAGCAAGGCTTTATTGAGGATTTGGCCAGTGCCCGGGCCATTATTACCAACGGCGGCTTTTCCCTGATCAGCGAGGCCGTGTACCTGCACAAGCCCATCTGCGCCATCCCGATTCCGGCCCAGTTCGAGCAGTTTCTCAACGCGGCCGAGGTGGAAAAGCTCGGCTACGGCCGCCACTTCGAGGCCCTTACTGCCGACAACGTCAAGGCTTTTCTCTACGACCTGACCGGCTACGAGCAGGCCCTGGCCAGCTACCACCAAACCGGCAACGAAGTGCTGTTCAGTCAGCTCGAAGCATTGCTGGCCGAAGTGGGTCCGGCCCTGGCGACTTCCTGAGGCCGGCAGCAGCTGGGTTGCCGAAGTTGGCAGTTTGGAGGTAAAATAGGCCGGCAGCCCGCGGAAATTGGCTATTTTGGGCAACCATGAACCACTCACCACTGGGCCGGCTGGCCCGCACTGCGGTTATCTTAAGTTGTTGGGGCGCCGGCCTGGCCGCCTGCACGGCTCCGGCCCGCACCGCTACGGCTCCCACGGGCCCTAATAAGTTTACCGATGCCACCCTGCGGCAGATTGCCACGGCCCAGGACGCGCGTCAAACCGCCGCCCTGCTGCCTTTCCTGGACCGGCCCGAGGTGCTCTACCGCCGCGAAGCGGCCCTGGCCCTGGCTTCGGTGCAAGATAAGGAGGCCATCAGTGCCCTCACCGCCCGCCTCGCCGACCCCGAGCCGGCCGTGCGTGTGGCGGCGGCCTACGCCCTGGGCCAAACCGGCGACTCGACGGCCGAAATAGCGCTGCGGGAACGGATATTTCAGGAAAAAGACGCCCTGGCCCGGCAATACGCCCTCGAAGCCCTGGGGCGCTGCGTGTCGCAAAACGGCCTGAGCATGCTTGCCCGCTTGCCCGCCGCCCTGGGTGCCGATACAGCTACGCTCAATGGGCAGGCCTGGGGGTTGTACCGGGCCGGGCTGCGCGGCGTAACGTCGGAGGCCGCCGTGGGCCGGCTGATTCAGCTCCTGAACCCGGCCAATCCGTACCGGGCCCGCCTGGCGGCGGCCAATGCCCTGGCCCGCACCCGGGGCCTGAACCTAAACTCCTACGCTGGCGCTATTGCCGGCGCCGCCCAGGCCGACCCCGCCTACGCCGTGCGCAGTGCCGCGGCATCTGCCCTGAGCAAGGCCAACCAGTCGGCCACGGTGCCGGGCGTGCTGGCCACCCTGGCCCGCCGCGACTCTGATTACCGGGTGCGCATCAGCGCCCTGCGGGCCATGACGGCGGCCCAGTACGCGCCCGTGAAAGAAGCCGCCTGGGCCGCCCTGACCGATTCGCACGAGCACGTGGCGCTGGCTGCGGCCGAGTTTTTTCTGGCTCACGCTACGGGGGAGCCCGGCTCTATTTTTCTGGAAAAAGCCAACAAGCTCACCGCCTGGCGCCCCCGCGCCACGCTGCTGGCCACGGCCCTCAAACTGGGCGGGCCCGAGCAGAATGCCATCCGGGCGGCCGTGCAGGAGCGGTTTGTCGGCTCGGCGAATCCCTACGAAAAAGGGTATTTGCTCAAAGCCCTGGGCGAGGACCCGGCCGCTTACGACTTCGTAACCCAGGCCACTTTTGCTACCGGGCAGCCCCTGGTAATCGGCACCTACGGCATCGAGGCCCTGGTAGCCATGCGGCGGCTGCCCAGCTTTCCGGCCGAGCAGCAGTCCACGTTTGCCCTGGCCATGCAGCGCGCCATCCGCGGCGGCGACGTGGCCGTGATGGGTACGGCCGCCGAGGCCATCCGGGACCCGAAACTGGACATGCGCCGGGTGTTTGCCAACGCCGACTTCCTGAAGCTGGCCCGCGAGAAGCTGGTGCTGCCCCGCGACCTGGAAGCCTGGCAGTCGTTGCAGCAAACCATTGACTACCTGGAAAACAAGCCTACGGCGCCCTTTCCGGTGGCTACTTCCGCTACTCACCCCATCGACTGGGGCTTGGTGCAGGCCATTCCGGCTGGGCAGCGCGCCCTGATTCAAACCAGCAAGGGCCCGGTCATTTTTCAATTGCTCGTCAATGAGGCGCCCGGCTCGGTGGCCAGCTTCGTGGCCCTGGCGCGGCAGGGGTTCTACAATGGCAAAAACTTCCACCGCGTGGTGCCCAACTTCGTGGCCCAGGGCGGCTGCCCGCGCGGCGACGGTTGGGGCAGCTCCGACTACAACCTGCGCTCCGAGTTTGCCGACCTCCGCTACGGGGAAGGCGCCGTGGGCCTGGCCTCGGCCGGTAAGGACACCGAGAGCTGCCAGTGGTTTATTACCCACGCCCCCACACCCCACCTCGACGGCCGCTACACCATTTTTGCCCAGGTAGTAAGTGGCATGGACGTGGTAAGCCGCCTGGAAATCGGGGACCGGATTGAGCGTATCGAGCTGATGCGCTGAGTGGGGCTGCTACCTCTTTACACACTACGGGCCGCCTTCGTCTGAAGGCGGCCCGTAGTGTTGATAATCATTTGCGAAACCGGTTATTGCTTTACCAGGCGCAGCGCTTTGCCGGTAATACCCGCGCCGTTGACCCGTACCAGATACGTGCCCGCCGGCAGGGCGGCGGGTAGGCGCAGTTGCGAATTGGCGCCAATCAGCGCCTGCTGCAGTACCAGGCGGCCGGTCAGGTCGGTGACGGTGACTTGCAGCGGCCCGGTAGCGGGAGCCGAGAGCTGCACTACGGTGTAGGATGAGGCTGGGTTGGGAGCCAGGGCCACTGTGGTAGTGCGTGCTTCCCCACCGTCGCGGGTGAGGCTGACAACCGGCGAAATAGACACCTGGCCGTTGAAATCAATCTGGCGCAGGCGGTAGTAGAGTTGGGAAGCGGCCCCGATGGTCTGGTCCAGGTAGGAATAGGTGCTGGTCGTGCTCGTCGTGCCGTGGCCGGCCACAAAGGCCAGCTGCTGCCAGGTTTTGGCGTCGAAGCTGCGTTCTACGGCAAAGCCTTTATTGTTACGTTCCGAAGCGGTACGCCAATCCAGCACAACTGTGCCCCGCTTGCGCTCCTGGGCCGTGAAGCTGATCAATTCCACCGGCAGTGGGGGCGTAGCCGAACCCAGGGTAAATGGGCCCATCGTAGCTACCGGGGCGGCCGAAGCCACGGAGCCAGCCGTCTGTGAGCCACCCAATCCGCCATTACCCGCCGTTACCCAGGTGCTGCCGTCGAAGCGGGCTACTTGCAGGTTGCTGGAAAAGTCGTCGATGCCGCTCCGGCCTCCGTCTTCCCAAAACAGCTGCACGCTGACGGCATCCGTGGAGCCAGTGCGGTCCAGAGTCCAGTATTCTACGGCGCTAACTCGCTTCAGCGGGTCAGTGGCCGTTTGGTTGGCATAAGGGGCGGCAAAATACTCGGCCGTGAAAGCCGAGGCGGCCGTAGCCGGCGCTGAAATGCCCATCCGGGCCCACACGCCGGCCTTACCCACCGGAAACACAAAGCCGGTGTTGCCCAGCTTGCGCAGCGGCCCGCTCACGTAGGAGCCGGTATTGCCGGTTGTGGCGCTGGCCCCCGCCAGCAGCGTCAGCAGGCCCGCGGGGGAGGTGCTGAGCAGACCGTTGGTCAACGTCAGCACGCCGGAAAGGTCGAAGGCCGCGCCCAGCGTGGCCGTTTTGCCGGGCGCATTGAGCACCAGGTTCTGAATGGTCGTTGCCCCGTCGTTGGTCAGGCGTAAGCTCTTCTCAATCGTGGCCGTTTCGGCGTAAGTTGTGGCTACGGCTTCCACCGTGCCACCCTCACTAACGGCCGTCAGGCCTTCCTGCAGCCGGCCACTGGCGCCGGCATTGGGGCTAAAACCATCCACGTGCACGTAGCTCACGTCGCACTGAAAGCCCGTGGCATCGGCGGCGTCGGTGCCGGTATGCATGAAAGGCGAGTAGTCGACGCGGCCCGTAGCGGCCAGGGACGACACTTGGGCGAAATTGGTGCTCGGGCCACCCAGGGTGATAACCAGGCCATTTTGCCCGTTAGTGCCCCGAATAGCGGTGGCCTGGGCCTTGCCCAGCCAGTTGAGCGAAGCATTCAGCACATTGGCCAGGTTCACGGCCCGCACCGCCGTCGTGCACGAGTCCAGCCGATTGTTGCGGATGCTGTCGGCGCTGGAAATCAGGGAGGCGTTGCGGTCAATGTCGAAAAACGGCGTTGAGCTGGAACTGTTGGCCGGCCGGTCCTGCACCTGCACGCCGCGCTGGCACTGGGCTATTACGTTGCCGAATACTTTGTTATTACCTCCTTCCAGCACCACGCCAAAGCCGTTGATGTTGACAAACGTGCGCAGGGCATCGGCCAGGTAGCCCCGCACGATGTTGTTGGCAATGTATGCGCCCCCCGTTTTCAGGTCGCTGGTTACCCCGCCACCAGTCACGATGATGTTCCGGTCCCGGTCAATAAAGGCAATACCGGCGTTGTCCTCGGTCAGGTTGGTGGGGGCTCCGATGGTTCGCACCACGTAGTTGTTGCGCACCACGAAGCTGCCCGGGCCGCTGCTCAGGCCCGTGCCCGTGCACGATTTCAGCTCCAGGCCGTTAGAGGCGTTGTTGCGCACGAAGTTGTTTTCAATCAGGGCGGCGGGCGTGGTGTAGTTCCCGTCACCATCGCGCAGGCCGGCGGCGCCCAGCACCGCAATGGCCGGCCCCAGGTTAAAGCCCAGGCGACAGCCCCGGATAACGAGCCCACTCACGCTGCCGTCGTTGACGTCGATACCGGCGCGGCGGTTTTGCTCAAACACGCCGTCCTCAATCAGGATGTTGATTTTGCTGCCGTTCACCAGAAACAGACCCCGTCCGGCGCCGTTGTTGCGCGTGTTTGGGTCCAAGGCCGTTTTGGTGGCCCGCACCCGCCGGAAGGTGATATTCTCGGTATAGTTGGGGTAGCCGTTCCAGTAAATGCCAAACTGCCGGTTTTCAGTGGTGGCGACGTCCTCGAGTAGAAAGTTGACGTGGTTGCTCTGGTTGTCGCACTGAATTCCGTAGTCGTAGGCCCGTACTTTCAGGTCGGCAATAGTCACGGGGCTGGCCGGGGTGCCGCCGGTGGCCGTAATAAAAATGCCGGTTTCCCGGGTCTGCACGTCGCTCGGGGCTAGACCGCCGTCAAATACCGTGCGGGCCGTGTCCACGCCCTGCAGGTTGATGTTCTTGTTGAGCACCACCCGCTCGGGGTACGTACCCGCGTCGATAAAGATGGTAGTTGTGGCACCGTCGGCACTGGCCAAGGCCTTGGCCACGGTGGCGAAGGGCGCCGTCGTGCTGCCGTTGCCCGTGGCGTCGTTGCCGGCGGCGCTGGTATACACGTCGCCAGTTCGGGCGCCGTCATTCACGTACAGCGCCTGGGCCTGGGCCGTAGCCAGGCTGCCGGTAAGCAGAACCAGGAAAAAGCCGTAGATGGCTTGGGGTAAGAAGTGTTTCATAGCCAGATTGAGAAAGAGCGGTTGGGGCCTGAACGGGTTTTGGCCCATTTAGGTTAGGAATAATTCTGTTTTTCGCCTCCCGAATTTTGACCGAATAACGCCGGTTGCGTATTCCTCCAGTCTGGCGGCGAGAGGCGCCATAATATAACAAAAAGATTTAGCTAAGTAATTGTTATATAGATTTGTAAGAATGTAGCGCCATAATTTGAATTGCACCGGTCTTCAGGGCTAATGCCACTGGCTAAAGGGTAAGATAATTAGCTGTACAAACCGAGCGAGTTAAATTGTTAATGGGATAAGTGCAAATAGCTGTAATAAAAAACGCCGAACTCTTTGGAGCCCGGCGTTTCCCAAATATAGACGAAGTGAGGCTGTTGTTAAGCGTCTTCGCGCCCGTGTACCTGGGCTGGTGGAGTGGTGGCTTCTACGGCCGTGAAGGTTTCCAGCACCTTATAGGCGTGCGACGCTTCCTTGGGCACTACCCAGGAGTTGCCGGGCTCCAGCAGCACCATCTGGCCTTCAATGTGTAGCTCGGCCTTGCCACTGAGCACGTAGCCCACCGTTTCGTAGGGCCGGGTCACGGCCTCTTTGGCCTCGCCAGGCTCCTCGTTTTCCCAGAGCCGCATGGCCACGTGAATGCCGGAAGCCAGGTATTTTTCGCCGTCTTTGCCTTTGGGCGAGAATCGGGAGTCGATTTTGGTGATGGAGGTATCAGCCATAATAGGGTAGGGGTAAGGTGAAGAGGTTGGAACGGGTAGGTTATTGTAGACCTAACGCAAGGCAGGTCGGAGCGGTTGTGTTGCAAACCTTCCGGCCGGCCCTTGGTTGCAGCATACGCCCCGGACCCTATATTGCCGTCGTAAGCAGCTCCTTTTCGTCCGGGCCGCACCTTTTTTGCCTTCCCCAATGCACGCCGCTTTTATTCAGTCCCTGGCTGCTGCCCACCAGCAGGCCTCCGCTCCCTTACCCGGACAGGAATTGTGCCTGCTCGCCGACCAGCTGCTGCAGGTGCTGTTTCCGGAGCGGGCCCCGCGGCCCCTTAGCAGCACCGACGCCATTGAGGCCGTGCTGCACCAGCTCCAAACCGAGCTGGCCGAACTGCTGCGCTCCGTACTACGCCCGGCCGAGGCCGAGGACATTGCCCTGACCTGCATGCAGGGCCTGCCCCAGCTGCGCGAGCTGCTCCTTCAGGACGCGGCCGCCATTGTGGCGGCCGACCCGGCCGCCCAGGGCAGCGAAGAGGTTATTAGCACCTACCCGGGCTTCTACGCCATTGCCCTGCACCGCTTTGCGCACGCCCTTTACCAACTGCGGGTGCCACGGGTACCGCGGTTGCTGAGCGAGTATGCCCACGCCCGCACCGGCGTCGATATTCACCCCGGTGCCCGGATTGGTCCCTCGTTCTGCATCGACCACGGCACGGGCATCGTCATTGGCGAAACGGCCGTCATCGGGGCCTTCGTCAAGATTTTCCAAGGCGTCACGCTCGGGGCCCTGAGCGTGGCCAAGCACCTGGCCAACATTAAGCGCCACCCGACCATCGAAGACCATACCGTGGTGTATGCCGGGGCCACTATCTTGGGCGGCAGCACGGTGGTGGGCAGCCACAGCATCATCGGCGGCAACGTGTGGCTGACCGAGAGCGTGCCGTCCCACTCCCGCGTCTACCACCGGGCCCAAATTCACGTGACCCGTTCGGAAGACCCCTCAGCTGATATTACCTTCTCCATTTGACCCAACGGCGCTTTGCCGCCCTCGGCCCGGGCCTTGCGGGCCTGCCGGTTCTGCGCTTCCCGTCTCAACCTGTTGCTTCATTCATTTTCCCAACCTCATCTTTTCCCCATTTCATCAGATGAAAGCCAACACCATTCTTGATACCATTGGCAATACGCCCCTGCTGCGTCTGAACCGCCTGTTTGCCGACCGCCCCGACGTTGAAGTGTGGGTAAAGCTGGAGCGGGCCAACCCCGGGGGCAGCATTAAAGACCGGATTGCGCTGTCCATGATTGAGCAAGCCGAAAAAGACGGCCTGCTCACCCCCGACAGCCTGATTGTGGAACCCACCTCCGGCAATACCGGTGTCGGCCTGGCCATGGTAGCCGCCGTGAAAGGCTATAAGCTCACGTTGGTAATGCCCGAGTCCATGTCTATTGAGCGCCGTCGCCTGATGGCCGCTTACGGGGCCAATCTGGAGTTGACGCCCCGCGAAAAGGGCATGAAGGGCGCCATCGAAAAAGCCCACGAGATAGTGCGCGACACGCCCGGCGCCTGGATGCCCATGCAGTTTGAAAACCCGGCCAACATCAAGGTGCACGCCGAAACGACGGCTCAGGAAATCCTGCGCGACGCGCCCGAGGGCTTCGATTATCACATCACCGGTGTAGGCACCGGCGGCCACATCACGGCCGTGACTGAAGTTCTCAAGCCTGAGTTCCCGAATATGAAGACCTTCGCCGTGGAGCCCGAACTGTCACCCGTTATCAGCGGCGGCGCCCCAGGACCCCACCCCATTCAGGGCATCGGCGCGGGCTTTATACCGGCCAACCTGCACACCGAAATTCTCGACGGTACGATTCAGGTGAGCCAGCAGGAAGCCTTCGACATGGCCCGCCGCGCCGCTCGCGAAGAAGGCATCTTCATCGGCGTTTCGTCCGGGGCTTCCCTGGCGGCCGTGGCCAAGAAGCTGCCCGAGATGCCGCAGGGTAGCCGCGTCCTGACCTTCTGCTACGACACCGGCGAGCGGTACCTGTCGGTCGACGGCCTATTCGTGTAAAGCAGCGCTTTAGTCCCAAAAAAGCCCAACCTGACCGGTTGGGCTTTTTTTATGGCTCGTTAGCCGACGCGGCGTAGGGGATGGGCAACAAAAAAGCCCATCCGGTCAGGTTGGGCTTTTGGTGGAGAATATCGGAGTCGAACCGATGACCTCTTGCATGCCATGCAAGCGCTCTAGCCAGCTGAGCTAATCCCCCTTTTTGTTTTATTCCGCAGTCATCTACCGTGGAATTGTGATGCAAAGGTAAGGGCCGATTTACAATGTGCAAGTGTTACGGAATAAAAAAACGCACAAAAAGTACATCAGCTTGATACTAAGCCACAAAAAAAGCGGGTGGAACACTGTTCCACCCGCTTTTGGGACTAGGCTGAAGAAAGCTTAGTTGAAGATATAGCGCAGACCCAACTGGAAGTAGTAGGTCGACGAGGGGCTCAGCGTGCGGCGGAAAGTTTCCTTTACCAAGTTGCCACGGTCCAGCTGGAGCGTGAAGGTAGGCTTGGCCGTGCTGCCGGGCGTCAGGGTGCTGGCCGGAATCAGAACCGAGCTGGCGTTGATCGTCTGGGTGGTGCCCCAGGTGTTGTTGAGCAGGTTGCCGGCGTTGAAGATGTCGATGCTCAGCTGCAGGGTATTGCGCTTGTCACCCACGTTCACGAACAGGTCTTGCAGCAGCTTCACGTCGATCTGGTTGCGCCAGGGCAGCAGAGCCCCGTTGCGCTCAGCGTACTCACCCTTGTGCTTGCTCAGGTATTTGTCCTGCTCCACGTATTTGAAGAACAGGTCGCTCTGCTCCTGGGCCGATACGGTTACACCGTTTACCGATTTCGGTACGAAGGTGATTTCCGAGGCGTCCTTCGGGATGTAGATCAGGTCAGCGTTGGCACCGTCCCGGTTGAAGTCGGTGCTGTAGAGGTAGGAGAAACGGCCACCCTGGCTGCCTTCGTAGAACAGCGACACGGTCGTGCCCAGGTGCTCGAGGTATTCCTTGCGGTACGAGAGCGAAGCAATTACGCGGTCTGGCACTACGTAGCTGGCGTAGCTCAGCTGGGGGTTGTTCGAACCGTTTACCGAGGGGTTCTGCTGCCACGACGACAGGGGCTGGTCGCCACCACCGTCGAACAGGTTGCGGGCGTCGCTGCGCACGTACGCTACCGAGGCGAACAGGCCGGTGTCGAATTGCTTCTCCAGTTTGCCCGTTACCGACCAGTAGTAGCCTTTGGTAGCGTTGTCCAGTACAATCGTGTTGAAGGCCTGGCCGTTAGCCGTACCATTTTTAACTGCCTGACCAGCGCTGCTGATTGGGTTGATGAACTTGTCGGTTGCAGCGCTAGGATAGATCAGGCGGTTATCGGGGTAGCCACCCACGTTCAGCGGACGAGGATCCACCAGGTTGGGGTTGCGGAAGATGGCCGTGTTCAGGTCTTTGTTGTAGATACCTTCGATCGAGCCCACGATGCCCAGGGGCAGCTTCACGTCAACAGCCAGGCTGCTCTTCCAGGTCTGGGGGAACTTGAAGTTAGGAGCAACGGCCGAAATTGGGTTCGGGATTACCGTACCAGCCACCGGAACGGTTTCGGGACGGTAGAAACCGGGGTCGGCCTGGAAGCCCTGGTACGAGTTAGGAGTGCCGCGCAAATCCTTTACGGCATTACCCGAGAACGTGCGGGTTACCTGCAGCAGACCAGCGTCGCCAGCCTGGCTTACAATCCATACGTAGGGAACCTTGCCGGTGAAGATACCCGAACCACCGCGCAGCTGCACAGTAGCGTTGCCTTCTACGTCCCAGTTGAAGCCCAAACGGGGCGACCACAGAACTTTCGAAGCGGGCAGGGTAGCGGTGTTGATTTTCTCGCCGTTGGCAAAGGTCAGGGCCGATACCAGGGGGTGCTCTTTCAGGGCCTCGGGGAAGGTGATGTAGTCGGCACGCAAACCACCAATCAGGCGGAAAGTGTTCGACAGCGAGTATTCATCCTGGGCGTAGAACGAGTACTGGCCAAACTTAAACGAAGGGAAAGCCTGGGCGAAGTTCGGAGCCAGCGAGTAGGTGATGGCGAAGTCCGACGGCAGAGCGGCGGCGCGCTGAGCGGGCGTCAGGCTGGGGTCGCTGGCCGTTTTGAAGTCTTCAAACGAGTTGAAGCGGTAGTAGCTGGCGGCGAAGCGCTGGAAGCCGTTCTTGGTGGTGCTCAGGTCAATCTGGCCACCCAGGGTCAGGTTGTGCTTGCCCAGAACCCAGGAGAAGTCGTCGCGGAACGAGTAGATTTCTACGTTACGCAGGTTGCCCAGCGTGAAGGGCTCGTAACCGAACGAGGTGAAGGGCGTCAGGTTGCCGGCGCCATCGTCCTTGAGGATGTCTACGAAGGGGAAAATCTTCGAATCCGAGGTGCGGGGGTCGTTCTGCTTGGTGTAGGTAGCCCGGAACGTGTTGGCCATGTTGCTGCCGAACGTGGAGTTCAATTCAGCGGCCAGCGAGTAGAAGTTAGCTTCCTGGTAGTAGCCGGCGTTCTTGAAGAACAGGGCGTTCAGGTCGGTACGGCCCGTGCCGGTGGCAAACTGCGTCAAGGGGCTCGACGAGGTGCTGGGGAAGTTCGGGTTTTTGCCTTCGGTCTGGCTGTAGCGCACGTTGAAGCGGTGACGTTGGCTGATGTTCCAGTCGATGCGGGCCAGCAGCTTGTTCCGCGTGTTGACGAAGTCGTAGCCCTGGTAGGGGCCGGGCTCGTAGTCGAGCGTGTTGCGCAGGTAGTTGCCGATTTCGTCCAGCTCGGAAGCTTTCGGGCGGGCAATGTTGGTAGCCGAGCCATAAGGAGCCGCGTCGGTAGCCGCTACGCGCGTCTGGCCGGGAACGGTATTTTTCTCGATTTCGGCGTTAACGAAGAAGAAGACTTTGTCTTTGATGATGGGACCACCCAGACGGAAGCCGTACTGGTTGAAGCGGGACTGAGACAGGTCGAAGGTTTCGTTGGCAATCTTGTTGCCGATGAAGCTCTGGTCGCGGTAGTAGGTGTATACCGAGCCCGAGAAGTTGTTCGAGCCCGAGCGGGTTACGGCGTTGATGGCACCACCCACGAAGCCCGACTGGCGCACGTCGTAGGGGGTTACGCTGACGGTAATCTGTTCAATGGCGTCCAGGGAGATGGGCGAGCCGTTGGCGGGCAGGTTGCCGCCGATACCGAAGTTGTTGTTGAAGTCGGAACCGTCGACGGTGAAGTTGTTCTGACGGTTGTTACCGCCACCTACGTTAGCACCGTTGGCCTGGGGAGTCAGGCGGGTGAAGTCGTTCAGGCTCCGGCTGATCGAAGGCAGACGCTCAATCTGCTCGCGCTGTACCGATGTCAACGAGCCGGTGCGGTCCGAGTTCAGGATGTTGTCGCGCTGACCCCGAACTACTACGTCGGCCAGTTCCGTCGTTGCCTCGCTCAGGTTGATATCCAGGCGCAGGTTTTGACCCAGCGTCAGGAAAATGCCGTCACGAGCCGCGTCTTTGTAACCGATGAAGGTCACGCGGACGGAGTACGGACCGCCTACGCGCATGCCGCTGATGTTGAAGCGGCCTTCCGAGTTCGTGGGCGACACGTATTGGGTGTTCGTTGGGGTGTGAACGGCAATAACCGTCGCGCCTGGCAAACCAGCTCCGGACTTGTCGGTGATGACACCGTTCATGGCCGAAGTGGTTACCTGACTCCACGCCGCCGGGGCTGACAACAGCGTCAACACCAGCAAGAGTAAGAGGCGTAAACGTGAGTGTTTCATAAATGGGTAAGTAGGTGAAAAAAGAGGAGGCTTAAACTGAAAAGGAACGCAAAAGTAAGGACGTTTTTCACCGGGTCCGTTACCAAATCTTTGTCTTTGGTGAACGGTACCCGTACCAGGGGTTTTCTACCACAAAGGTAAGAGGGAAATTCACAATCTGGGCCTCACCGCCTTGATAAAGCGACTCAGATAATAGTCGCTCTCCAAGCTGTTCTCAACTACTCCTAACGAGCTGGAAGAGTGGATGAACTGCACACTTTCCGGGCTGGCCTCCGTCACTAGGCCCACGTGCGTGATTGTGCCGCTGCCAGGTGAAGCTCCGAAAAATACTAAATCACCGGCTTGCAAGTCCTGGGGCTTTATCGGGGTGCCCCACACGGCTTGCTCATTGGAAGAGCGGGGAATCTGCACGTCGATGGCGGCGAAGGCGGCACACAAGAGCCCCGAGCAGTCCATGCCCAAACGGGTGGTGCCGCCGTACTTGTAAGGGGTGCCTTCGTAGGAGCGGGCTGCTTCAATAACCGTGGCTAGGTCGCGCGAGACGGTGGCGGGCGTACTGGCCCGCTTCACCACAATTTTGGACTTACCCGTCGGGGCCGAGGTTTTGGTTTTGGCCTTGGCCACGGGTCGGGCCCCACCGCGGCGGCGGCGCTCCTCGGCCTTGAGGCGGGCCATTTCGCGGGCCGAATAATAGCGGCCGTTGCGCTGGTTGAGCTGGCGGGAGCCCCCGCAGCTGGCCAGTAGGACTAAGACACAAAGCAGTAGCAGTGGCCACCAACGCAGCTGTTGGAGTGAATACTGTACCTTCGTAAGGTGTTCCCGCATCGGGACAAAGATACGTGAATCGTTCATTCTGCCGTCTATATATGAATTTCCAACCGCTGACTCCTGACCTTGTGGCCGCCTTCGAGCAAATTGTGGGCGAAGCGTATGTGCTTACTGCCCAGCGCGTAGAAGCCGACGTGTACGCCGACTATGGCCGTGACCACACCGAAGATTTGCATTTTGCCCCGGACGTGGTACTTCGTCCCGGCAACGTTGAGGAAATTAGTAAAATTGTGCGGCTCTGCCACGAGCACCACGTGCCCGTCACGGCCCGGGGCGCGGGCACGGGCCTGAGTGGCGGGGCCCTGCCCGTGCACCACGGCGTGGTGCTGAGCACCGAGCGGCTCAACCGCATTATTCAGATTGATGAGCGCAACCTGCAGGCTACCGTCGAGCCGGGCGTCATCAACGAGGCGTTCCAGGTGGCGGTAAAGGAAGTCGGCCTGTTTTACCCGCCCGACCCGGCCAGCAAGGGTAGCTGCTCACTGGGCGGCAACCTGGCCCACAGCAGCGGCGGCCCCAAAGCCGTGAAGTACGGCACCACCCGCGACTACGTCCTGAACCTAGAAGTGGTGCTGCCTACCGGCGACGTTATCTGGACGGCGGCCAATACGCTCAAGAACTCAACCGGCTACAATCTCACCCAGCTCATGGTGGGCTCGGAAGGCACGCTGGGTATCATCACCAAGGTTGTGTTTCGGCTGCTGCCTTACCCGCAACACAATATTCTGATGCTGGTGCCTTTCCGGCGGGAAGAGCAGGCCGCCGAAGCCGTGTCGGCCGTGTTCCGGGCCGGCGTAATTCCTTCGGGCATGGAATTTATGGAGCGCGAGGCCATAGCCTGGTCGTCGGACTATCTGAAAATCCCGCTCACCTTACCCGAAGACATCAAGGCCCACCTGCTCATCGAGCTCGACGGGCAGGATATGGACCAGCTTTATAAGGAAGCTGAGCAGGTATACGGGGTGCTGGAGCGCTACGACGTGGGCGAAATACTGCTGGCCGACAATGCTACGCAGAAGGACGAGCTCTGGAAAATCCGGCGCAACATTGGCAATTCGGTGCGCTACAACTCCGTGTATAAGGAGGAAGACACCGTGGTGCCCCGGGCTGAGCTGCCCACGCTGCTGCGGGGCGTGAAGGAAATTGGGGCCCGCTACGGGTTCAAGAGCGTGTGCTACGGCCACGCCGGCGACGGGAACCTACACGTGAACATCATCCGCGGCAACCTGACCGACGAGCAGTGGAACGTGGGCCTGCGCCAGCCGATTACCGAGATTTTCGAGCTTTGCGTCAAGCTCGGCGGCACTATCAGCGGGGAGCATGGCATTGGGCTGGTGCAGAAAGGCTACATCGGCATTGCCCTGCAGGAAACCAACCTGGAGCTGATGCGCGGCATCAAGAAGGTATTTGACCCGCACGGTATTCTGAACCCGGGCAAAATCTTCTAGCCTGATCCACGGATTCGACGGGTTTCTCGCACTAGCCGGATTTGGGGGCTGGTACTTCAATATAAAAAGGCCACCCAAGCGGGTGGCCTTTTTGGTTGGCTTTGTCTTTCGTTTGGATTCTGAATAAGCCGAATAAGCCAAATGAGCCAAATGAGCCGAACGGTGCAAAACGGCCGTGTCGGCCACAAAATCCGAGAGATTCGTCGAACCCGTGGTTACGACTGGTCGCCTTTGAGTTTGTCTTCGCCGCCGTAGGGAGCTCCGGCGGTAATGTCGCCGCGCAGGCCGCCCTGCGACACGCCGGGCTGGGTGCTGGGCTGCTGGGAAGTAGTGGAGTTGTCGTCGGATTCTACCTCGGGGCCGGAGGCCGCATCGGCGCCGCCTACCATGGAAGCGGTGCTGGGCTGGCCGTTGCCGGTAATAATGGTAGGCTGCTCCCCAACGGGGCCGGCCAACGCATTTACTTTCTCTACGTATTGGCGCTTGGCATCGTCCTCGCTGACGCCTTTAAACTTGCTCCAGGAGTCCCACTGCGCCTGCGACATGCCTGCGTAGCCGCTCGGGTTATCGGGCGAGTCGTCGCCGACTACTTCACCTTTGGTATCATGGTCGCCCTCGGTAGCCTGCTTGTAGAGTCCGTAGAGCTCGGTCATATGAGCGGCAGCTTTGTCGCCCGGCAGGCCGTCTACGCGCGCTACTGCGGCTTCAAACTGCTGTTGTAAATCCATTTGCTGCTGAAGATCCATTGGTCAGGAATAGCTAAAGGGTGGAAGAGTTAGATGAGTTTACTAGCATGGCACGGCTTTGGTTGCGGGGGCGCACTGCTAAGTTTTTCAGAAAGTAAGTGCGCAGAGTTCGTACTTTTGCCCGCCAATTATGTGTGGAATCACCGGAGTATTCGCTTTTACCGACGCAGGACGCCGCTCGCTGTCCGCGTTGCATGCCTCAACCGACGCTATTGTTAGCCGCGGGCCTGATTCTCAGGGGCATTTTGTGTACGACCGTTGTGGTCTGGGCTTTCGTCGCCTGGCCATTCTCGACCTCACGGCCGACGGCAACCAGCCGATGTCCGACGAGTCGGGCCGCTACACGATTGTCTTCAACGGGGAGATTTTTAACTTCAAGGAGCTACGCCAAAAGCTCATCAAGAAGGGCCACAAGTTTCACTCCCAGACCGATACCGAGGTAATTTTGAACCTGTATATCTCGGAAGGCCGGGGCTTTCTGAAAAAGCTTAACGGCTTTTTTGGCTTGGCCATCTACGACAAGGAGGAAGATTCGCTCTTCATTGCCCGCGACCGGATGGGGGAGAAGCCCCTGCTCGTGTACCGCGACGAAGACAAAATGTTCTTTGCCTCGGAGATGAAGTCGCTGCTGGCCCTGGGCGTACCGCGCAAGCTCGATTACGTAGCCCTGAGCCATTATTTGCAGCTCAACTACATTCCCGGCCCGGCCACCATTTTCAAGGGCGTCAAGAAATTGCTGCCCGGCCACTACCTCTTTATTAAGGGAGGCAAAGTGGTCAAGAAGCGCTATTACAAGATTCCGTACGACCCCAAGAAGGTCGCCAAAACCAAGCTCAGCTACGAGGAGCAGCAGAAAAAGCTGGTTTCCCTGCTCGACGACGCCACGGCCCGCCGCCTGGTGGCCGACGTGCCCCTGGGTGCCTTCCTCAGCGGGGGCATCGACTCGTCGGTAATTGTGGCCCTGGCCTCGCGCCACACCCAGCACCTGAATACGTTCAGCATCGGCTACCGCGACGAGCCCTTCTTCGACGAAACCAAGTACGCCAAGCTGGTGGCCGAGCGCTACAAAACCAACCACACGGTTTTCTCGCTCACCAACCAGGACCTTTACGACCATATCTTCGACGTGCTCGACTACATCGACGAGCCGTTTGCCGATTCTTCGGCCCTGGCGGTCTACATTCTCAGCAAGCGGACCCGCGAGAAGGCCACGGTGGCTTTGTCGGGCGACGGGGCCGATGAGATGTTTGCCGGCTACAACAAGCACATGGGCGAGTTTCAGGTGCGGCAGGGCGGCTTCAAGGCCGAGGCCGTCACGGGGCTGAACCTGCTCTGGGACGTGCTGCCTAAGTCGCGCAACTCGTTTTTCGGCAACCGCATCCGGCAGTTTCAGCGTTTTTCGCGCGGTATGCTCAGCGGGCCAAAAGACCGGTACTGGGACTGGGCTTCGTTTGTGAGTGAGAAAGATGCCCGCAACCTGCTCAGCGTCGACAGCCGCCGCAAGGTGGGCAAGAAGCTGGCCGAGAAGCGCCGGAAGGATATTCTCCAGCATCTGCACGCCGATGGCGACCTGAACGAAGTGCTGCTCACCGACATGAATCTGGTGCTGCCCTACGACATGCTGGCCAAGGTGGACCTGATGAGCATGGCTAACTCCCTGGAGGTGCGCCCCCCGTTCCTGGACCCCAACGTAGTGAACTTCGCCTTCTCGCTGCCCGTCGAGAGCAAGATTGACGCGAAGATGAAGAAGAAGATCGTGCAGGATGCCTTCCGGCCCATGCTGCCCGAGGAACTCTATAAGCGCCCCAAGCACGGCTTCGAAGTGCCTCTGCTCAAGTGGTTCCGCAACGAACTGCGCCCTCTGATTGAGGACGACCTGCTTTCGGATGACTTCATTGAAGCCCAGGGAATCTTCAGCGTAGACGGTATTAGGGCCCTGAAAACTCAACTTTTTTCGCGCAACCCCGGCGACGTTCATGCTCGTATCTGGGCGCTTATTGTGTTTCAGCACTGGTGGAAGCGGCATATGATGCACGCCTAAGCCAGGGCTCTAATGGCCTCTTCATTCTTTGCCCGACCCCTTGATGACCTCAGCTTCTACCCCTTTTGCACCTAGCGTTCAGTTTCAAACGTTATCCATCGTTATTCCGGTTTATAACGAGGCCCGTACAATCCACCAAATTCTAGATTTGCTGCGGGAACTGCAGCTGGTCAATAACATCCGCAAGGAGATAATCCTGGTCAACGATTGTTCCTCCGACAATTCCTCGGAGGTAATCAATGCCTACGCTGCCCGCTACCCCGAGATGGGTCTGCGCCTGCTCCAGCACGCCGTAAACCAGGGCAAAGGCGCGGCCCTGCACACGGGTATCCGCGAGGCTACCGGCGACTACGTCATCATTCAGGATGCCGACTTGGAATACGACCCGGAGGAGTACAACCTGCTCATTAAGCCTATCCTCAAGGGCTTTGCCGACGTGGTATTTGGCTCACGGTTTATGGGCGGTAATCCGCACCGCATTCTGTTCTTCTGGCACAGCCTCGGCAACCAGATGCTCACCTTCCTGAGCAACATGTGCACGGACCTGAACCTGACCGACATGGAAACCTGCTACAAGCTGTTCCGCCGCGACATTATTCAGGGCCTGAAACTGGAGGAAAACCGCTTTGGCTTTGAGCCCGAAGTAACGGCTAAAGTCTCGCGCGTGAAGGACGTGCGCATTTATGAGGTGGGCATTAGCTACTACGGCCGCACCTACGCGGAGGGCAAAAAGATTGGCTGGCGCGACGGGTTCCGGGCTATTTACTGCATTCTCAAGTACGGCTTGTTCGGCCGCTAAGCGGGAGCTAAACCATTGTGCGCTTATTTGTTGGTTTGCCCTCCGCATGAAATTTGTTAAGTACTTCATCAGCTTTCTGTTTGTCGTAGCGCTGGCTGTTGGCATCAGTTTTATACTCATGCCCCGGGCTGCGCTGGTAGAAATGCTGGTCCATCAAGTCGGCTTAGCTGCCTACGCCGACAAGATCAAAGGTTTACTGACCGAAAGCCTACTGGTCAAGGCCAAGGTTGGCTTAGGAGTCCTGGAACTGGGGCTGGGCCTGCTCCTGGCGGCCCTGTGGTATTTCTGGCCCAGCATTGAGGCGTATCTACGCACTCTGGGCCAGCAGGCTAGGCAACTAGGAGCCTACCTGACTACTGTGCTCCGGCCCTGGACGTTTGGGCAGCGGCTGGTCCTGTTCGGGCTGTTTTTGGTTCTCACCTTCCTGCTGTTCTACTGCGCCTACTCCATTCCGTTTATCTACGACGAGCTGTACACGTACATTGCCTTCAGCTCCCGGGGCCCGGTTGTGTCGCTGGTGTTCTACCCGTTTCCCAACAACCACGTGCTGGTGTCAGTGCTGGCGGGAGCCCTGCTGAAGGTAGTCGGCTCCGTGGTGTTCGGCATGCGCGCCACCACGGTTCTGAGCAGCATGCTGCTGTACTGGGTTTTGGTCGTTGGGCTGCAGCGCTGGGTGCGGCCCGTCGTGGTGCTGACGGCGCTGATTTTCTTTTTCGGCCTCGATATGGTGCTGCTCTACAGCTTTATGGCCCGGGGCTACACCATCATTCTCCTGTGCACTGCCGTCAGCTTCTGCGTGGTGCCCGAACTGCTCAAGCCCCAGAGCCGCTACCGGCAGCTAAGCTGGCTGCTACTGGGCTTGGTTTCCATCGTGGGTATGGCGGCCATCCTTACTTACGTGTACTGCTTTGCCAGCATTATGATCCTGCTGGGCATTTACGCCCTGCTCAAGCGTCAACCCAAAATAAGCCAGCTCATTGTACTGGGCCTGCTGGTAGTAGCAGGAGTGGCGCTGTTCTACACGCCCCTTGTTATAGTGTCGGGGTTGTCGGCCCTAATCAAAAACAAGTACGTAGTGCCCATTTCCCGGCCCGAAGTGCTGCACAAGATGCTGCCCGCCATGGGCGACTTGATCTACGCTTTTTTCACGTTCAAAGCCCTCGGTTGGGTGTGGCTGCTGGTGCTGGTGCTGGGCGCCGTGGCTTTCTGGCGCCGCCGCTCGGCTGGGGCACTGCCCCAGCCGCTGGCGGTGCTAAGCCTGCTCATGCTGGTGCTGCCCATGTTCTTTATGCTGGCGCAGTCGGTAGTACCCTACGAGCGGTGCTGGCAATACCTGGCCGTGCCGCTGGCGTATCTGCTGGCCCTGGCCCTGGAAGCCGCGTTGGCCAGCTTTGGCCCCCGGCCGACGGGCTTCGGTTGGCTCGTTAGCCCGGCAATGGCCACGCTGATGTTTGCCCTAACGGTGCGTAGCGCCTGGGGTTTTTACCAGAAGCTGTACGAGCACGAACACCATTCTTTCTCTTACCGCCGGGTGGGGGAGCTGCTCACCGAGCAAGGATTCCGCCTGCCAGTAGCATCACCGCCAACGTACCTGGTCGACAGCTTTTTGGCGGATGGTAACGTGGAGTACGACTTCACGACCCAGCACCGCACCTTCAAGCGCCAGCGGCTCGACGTGCACCCCCAGCGGCTCGACTCGGTAGCTGGTCCCGCGCTGGTGATCCACGATAAGCACTTCGGCCTTGAACCAGCCAAGTATCTGACCGGTCATCCGGCCCAAACGCTTTACGATGACCAGCACGTGACGGTATTTTTAGTAAACTCGGCACCGGTAAAGCCCTAATCCAGAAAAGGTTTCTTCACCCCGGATTCCTCTCTTTGTCTCTCCAACTGAATATAGTTCAAACTCTTCCCGTATGAAAATCGCAGTAGTAGGTACCGGCTATGTAGGGCTGGTCACCGGCACGTGCTTCGCCGAGGTCGGAATTGATGTTACCTGCATTGATATCGACCAGAAGAAAATTGATAACCTGCACAAAGGTATTCTGCCCATCTATGAGCCCGGGCTGGAGGAAATGGTGAGCCGTAACGTCGAGAAAGGACGTTTGCACTTCTCCACAAGTCTAGCTGACGGTATCAAGGATGCCGACGTGGCCTTTATTGCCGTGGGTACGCCGCCCGGCGAAGACGGGTCCGCCGATTTGAAATACGTGCTGGCCGTGGCGCGCGGTATCGGCGAAAATATGAACAGCTACGGCGTTATCGTGACCAAGAGCACGGTGCCAGTGGGTACGGCGGCCAAGGTGCGGGCCGAAATCGAGCAGGCCCTGGCCAAGCGCGGGGCCGACATTGAATTCGACGTGGCGTCCAACCCCGAATTCCTCAAAGAAGGCGCCGCCATCGACGACTTCCTCAAGCCCGACCGGATTGTGGTGGGCGTGGCTTCGGCCCGCGCCGAGGAAGTGATGAGCAAGCTCTACAAGCCCTTCCTGCTCAACGGCCACCCAATTATCTTCATGGATATCCCGTCGGCTGAAATGACGAAATATGCGGCCAACTCCATGCTGGCTACTAAAATTTCGTTTATGAACGACATTGCCAACCTCTGCGAAATCATGGGCGCCGACGTGAACATGGTCCGCAAGGGTATTGGCTCCGACGCCCGCATCGGGACCAAGTTCATTTACCCCGGCATCGGCTACGGTGGCTCCTGCTTTCCCAAAGACGTGAAGGCCCTCATCAAAACGGCCGCCGAAAACGGCTACCAGATGCAGGTGCTCAAGGCCGTGGAAAGCGTGAACGAAGCCCAGAAGGAGGTCCTCTTCGACAAAGTCAGCAAGCACTTCGGCGGGAATTTGAAAGGCAAGAAAATGGCCGTGTGGGGCCTCTCGTTCAAGCCCAAAACCGACGACATGCGTGAGGCGCCCTCCTTGGTTATCATTGAGAAGCTGCTCGACGCGGGCTGCACCGTCTCGGCTTACGACCCGGTGGCCATGGAAGAGGCCAAACACTCGCTCGGCGACCGTATCACCTACGCCAAAGACGAATTCGCGGCTCTGATTGACGCCGACGCCCTACTGGTCGTGACCGAGTGGCCCGACTTCCGCTCGCCCAACTTTGAGGTGGTGGCCCGCCTGATGAAGCAAAAAACTATCTTCGATGGCCGTAACATCTACGACGCCAAAGAGCTGCACGAGGCTGGCTTCACCTACCACTGCATCGGCATCCGAACCGACCACAAAGAACCCGTCGCTTAGTTGTTAGTAGCTGGTTGTCAGTTGTTGGGCATATAGTAGCCCGGGTAACTGCCAACTAAAAACGAACAACCAACCACTAACAACTACACCACATGTCTGATAAGAAACGCATTCTGATTACCGGCGGCGCGGGCTTTCTGGGCTCCCACCTCTGCGACCGGTTCCTGAAGGAAGGGTACCATGTTATTGCCATGGACAACCTCATTACCGGGGACCTGGCCAACATTGAGCACCTGTTTGGCCGCGAGGATTTCGAGTTTCACCACGCTGATGTGTCGAAGTTCGTCTTCGTGCCCGGCCAGCTGGATTACATCCTGCACTTCGCCTCGCCCGCTTCGCCCATCGACTACCTCAAGATTCCGATTCAAACCCTGAAAGTAGGCTCGCTCGGCACCCACAACCTGCTGGGCCTGGCCCGGGTGAAAGGGGCCCGCATGCTGATTGCCAGCACCTCGGAAGTATATGGCGACCCGGAAATTCACCCCCAGGTAGAGGAGTATTTCGGCAACGTAAACCCCGTGGGCCCGCGTGGCTGCTACGATGAAGCCAAGCGCTTTCAGGAAGCCATTACCATGGCCTACCACAACCACCACGGCCTGGAGACGCGCATCGTGCGCATCTTCAATACTTATGGCCCGCGCATGCGCTTGAACGACGGCCGCGTGTTGCCGGCTTTCCTCTCGCAGGCTCTGCGCGGCGAAAACCTGACCGTGTTCGGCGACGGCTCGCAGACGCGCTCCTTCTGCTACGTGGACGACCTGATTGAGGGCATTTACCGCCTGCTGCTGAGCGACTACGCCCTGCCCGTAAACATTGGTAACCCCGACGAAATCACCATCAAGGAGTTCGGCGAAGAAATTGCCAAGCTTATGAACGTCGAGTTCAAGCCCACCTACCAGGAACTGCCCCAGAACGACCCGATGAAGCGCAAGCCCGACATCACCAAGGCCAAGGAAATTCTGGGTTGGGAGCCGCAGGTTAGCCGCGCCGAGGGGCTGCGCCGCACCCTGGAGTACTTTAAGGAGCACGTGCAGGTAGCTGCCGCCGGGCAGGTCAACAATACACCGCGTACGTTTTAAGCCGTTTTCCGTCGCACATGCAAAAGCCACATTTAATTGAGTTTCCCAAGCTGGGTGCTTCCGACATCGGGTACATTTCCGTGGGCGAAGCCAACGGCCTGATTCCGTTCACGGTAGAGCGCACGTTCTGGACGTACTACACGCCCGAAAGCATCGTGCGCGGGCGCCACGCCCACCATGTTACCGAGCAGGTGCTGATTGCCGTGGCTGGCCGCATCATCGTCACGACGGAAATGCCCGATGGGGAGGTGCAGACCTTCGTGCTCGAGTCGCCCCACCAGGGCGTGTACGTGCCCCCGAATGCCTGGCACACCATGCAGTACTCGCACACGGCCGTGCAGCTGGTTTTTGCCTCGACGCGGTACAATGAGCAGGACTACATCCGGAAATACGAAAACTTCCGCGAGGTATGGGGGCCGAAGTAAACGCTGAACTGGTAGCTGCCCGGGCCGATAAGCTGTTCTTTTATTCGCCCTACAACTTCCTGCGTCCGCTCGACGTGGCCACGCAGCAGCGCCTGTTCGGAACCGGTGCTGCTGCCGACTACGCCACCGACCCCCACCACCGGGTGTTTGAGTTTGCCCAGGATGGCGCTACCGTTCAGTTTTTGTACGCCTTTTTGCCCTGGGATACTGATTTTTTCCAGGCTCCGGTGTACAAGGTGTTTACGGCCCTCTTCACGGCCGAAACCCCGGCCGCAGTGCTGGCCGCTGCCGCCGCCGCGTTTCGGCGGCAGCTGGGGCAGGAGGGAGCGGCCTACTGCTTTGCCGAGCTGCCCGCCGAAGATACCCGCGTGGCCCAGGCCCTGGGGGATGCCGGCTGGCGCCTGGTAGAAACCCGCCTCACGTATTTCCACGACGCGGTACAACGCTTCGAGCAGCCCCGGTTTGCCGTGCGCTCCGCCCGCAAGGAGGAGGCCGCCGCTATTGGGGCCATTTCGGCCGCGGCCCGCAACGAGTACGACCGGTTTCATGCCGACCAGTGGTTTGGAGGCGACACCGGGGACCGGTTTTTGGCCCGTTATGCCTCGGCTGCCGTGGAAGGCTACTGCGACGACGTGCTGGTGCCCGCTGAGCCCAACTTGCCCGTCGACTCCTTTCTGGCCATCAGCGACCTGCGCGCCCACGCGGCCAGCCTGCACTCCGGGTTTTCCCGGGTGGTACTCACGGCCGTGGGCCCGGCCAACCGGGGCTGGCACCTTAAATTGGTGTCGGAAACGGTGCAGCGGGCCCGGCAAAACGGGGCCGAGTACGTGCTGATGACTACCCAAGCTACTAACCGGGCTGTATTTCGGACCTGCGAGAAATTAAATTTTAAAGTCGGCGGTTGCGGCCATGTGCTGGCGTGCTCCCAATTCAACTAGTTCATCATGAAAGTTCCTTTTCTTTCCTTTACTCCCCAGAATCAGGCCGTTCGTACCGAGGTGCTGGACGCCATGAGCCGGGTATTCGATTCGCAGTGGTACGTGCTCGGCGAAGCGGTTAAGCAGTTCGAAGCCGAGTATGCCCGGTTTTCTACCACGACTGAGTGCATCGGGGTGGCCAACGGTTTGGATGCCTTGCATCTGGCCCTGAAAGCTCTCGACGTGAAGGAAGGCGACGAGGTAATCGTGCCGTCGAACACCTACATTGCCACTTGGCTGGCAATTTCCTTTGTGGGCGCGACACCCATTCCGGTGGAGCCCAACCCAACGACGTATAACCTCGACCCGGCCCGGCTGGAAGCGGCCATTACGCCCCGCACCCGCGCCATTATGCCGGTGCACCTCTACGGGCAGGCCTGCGAGATGGACGAAATCATGGCCATTGCCCGGCGCCACAACTTGTACGTGGTAGAGGATAATGCTCAGTCGCAGGGGGCTACCTACAACGGCGGCATCACCGGCAGCTTCGGCGACGTGAATGCCACGAGCTTTTACCCCGGCAAAAACCTGGGTGCCCTCGGCGACGCCGGGGCAGTAACAACCAATGATGCCGAGCTGGCTAAGAAAGTGCGCACCCTGCGCAACTACGGCTCCCAGCAGAAATACTACAACGAGGTAATTGGCCACAACTCCCGCCTCGACGAGCTGCAGGCCGCCGTGCTCAGCGCCAAGCTGCCCCTGCTGATGGAGTGGACGGCCCAGCGCCAGGAAGTAGCGGCTCTCTACAACGAGCAACTGGCTGGTATTGCCGACCTGCATCTGCCGGCTGTGGCCACGGGCGCTTCGCACGTGTACCACCTTTACGTGGTGCGTACCAGCCAGCGCGACGAACTGCAGAAGTACCTCACGGAGCAGGGCATCGGCACGCTGATTCACTACCCGATTCCGCCCCACTTGCAGGAAGCCTACCGCTTTATGAATTTCCAGGCCGGGGCTTTCCCAATTGCCGAGGAGCTGGCCAAAACCTGCCTGAGCTTGCCGATGTGGCCTGGCATGACGCAGGAGCACGTGGCGCTGGTGAGTAGCCACATTCGTACTTTTCTGACTCGCTAAACCTTCGTTTCCAAGGTCCTCTCTTCTTTTTTATGCAAGTTTCTGACCGGGTAACTAGCCCACCGGCAACGGCTGAGTCGCGGGTGCGGGGGGGCTGGCTGCTGGCCTTTGCCGCCGCGATACTACCGTTTCTGCTGCTGGCGTACTACAATTACCCCAGTATCCACGACGACTACTCTAACTCCAACCGCATCATTCGGATGGGACGAATGGAGTTTATCCGGGAACTGTACGCCACCTGGACGGGCCGCTACACGGAGCTTGCCTTAAAAGCCTACCTAGACCCTTTGTCGTACCAGCAAACCACGCTGCTGGCCCGCGTCCAGCCCATAGCCGTTGTGCTGCTGCTGGCTCTGGGCGCTTTCTGCTTTTTTCGCGTGTTGTTGCGCGGTGCCCGCACCTCGGTAGTGCTAGCCTGCGCCTTCCTGCTGACGGTGCTCTACCTGAACGGCTTTGAAATGGCCGGTGCTGCCCTCTACTGGTTTGGGGGCTACACGTCGTACACCGCCGGTATTATTGCTAGCCTGTTTGCCTTTGCGGGCCTGGTAGGGGTACACCGTTATCAGGGCCGGCCGGGGGCGCAACTGCTTAGCCTGCTCGTGGCCGCTGGGTTTGGCATCGTCGCCATTGGTGCCTACGACGTATCAATGATGGCCATCTGCTGGGTGCTGGGCAGTGCGGCCGCCTTGGCCTGGCTGCTCAACAGCCCGGCCAAATGGTGGTTTACCGCCGTGTTTGCCCTGGCCATGATTGGTACTTTCGTGGCCGTGACGGCGCCCGGCAACCGGGTGCGGGCGGCCATGGCGGGCCGCGACCTGGGCGCGGTGCTGAAAAGCCCGCAAGCCATTGTCATCATGGTTAAGAGCGTGTATTTTGCCGTTACGCAAAGCGTTTCCTGGGCAAATAGTCTGCTTCTGCTCCTGGGTAGCCTGCTGCTGGCCGGACTGCTCACGCGGGTGCGGGAATCCGTAGTTTTCAACCTGGGCCGTATTCACCCGGTTCTGCTGGCGTTGTGGCTGCTGGGTGGGGTGGGAGCCATGATTTTTCCCTCCATTCTGGTCTACCAAACGGTGTGGCCCCACAGCTGGCAGTGCGTGTACTTCTACTTCATGTTCGGGTTTAGCTGGCTGCTGACTTCAATATTTGCTCGGTATAGCGCCCATTCCGTGGTGCTAGGTACGCTGGCCAGTGCCAAGGCTTGGCGGCTAACGGCCCTGGCGTTTTGTGCCTTGTGCTTTCTGTCGAGCACTAGCAATACCCAAATGGCGCTTCTGGACGTGGCCGCCAAAGCGCCGGAGCACTACGCCCGGGTACGGCAGCGGGAGCAGTATCTGAAAGACGAAGCCAAGCGAGGCGCCCGCGTTACGGAAATGCGGCCTTTGTACAGCAACGAGGATGCCTACAAAGCTCCCAGCGTGCTGTATACCTACGATTTCAACAACGACGACGCAGTGCAGTACGCTATTTACTATGGCGTCGACAGCGTCGTCATCAAACCCAATCCTTACCACCCGTAAGCGCTGGTTTGAGCCCCGGTTTGGCCTGGCTTTGGGCTAAGTTGGCGGCTTTAATCAAATGGAGCCCTACCTTTGCCCCCTGAGCAGCCTATTGCTCTTTGTCCCGCCGCATCTATGCCCAAGCTCTCAGTTATTATTCCCTGTTACTACAACGAAGGCAATATCCCGGTCACGGCCCAGGCGCTGATTGCAAACGAAGCGGGGTTTCCGCCGGATGTTACCTTCGAATACGTAATGGTGGATGATGGCTCCGGCGACAACACCGTGCGCGAATTACAGCGCTTCCGCGAGCAGTATCCCGACCGGGTACAGGTCGTGGAGCTGGTTAGCAACGTGGGGTCTTACAACGCCATTGCGGCCGGCATGGCCCACGCTACCGGCGACTGCATGGCCATCATCACGGCCGACATGCAGGATCCGCCGGAGCTGATGGTGCAGATGTACGGCTACTGGCTCAAGGGCTTTAAGCTGGTCATCGGTAACCGGCAGGACCGCGAGGAAACCGGCTTGCAAAAGTGGTTTGCTAACTTGTTTCACAAGACGATGAAGAAGGTGGCCCTGTCCAATATTCCGGACGGCGGCTTCGACTTCGTGTTTTTCGACCGGCAGGTGTGCGACGAAGTAGTGCGGCTGAAGGAGCGCAACAGCAACATCTTCTACCTGATGGTGTGGCTGGGCTTTAGCTACGTCAACATTCCCTACGTGCGCCGCAAGCGGGAAATCGGCAAGTCGCGCTGGACCCTGCAGAAGAAAATCAAGCTCTTCATCGACTCCATCCTGTCCTTCTCCTTCTTCCCGATTCGACTCATCTCCATTTTGGGTATGATGCTGGGCGGGGTGGCCCTGGTGTATGGGCTCTACATTCTGGTGATGAAGGCCCTGGGCAACATTAACGCCGCGGGCTGGACTACGCTAATGGTAGTGGTGCTCTTCGTATCAGCTTTTCAGATGGTAGCGTTGGGCATCATTGGGGAGTACGTGTGGCGGGGCCTCGACGCGGCCCGGCAGCGGCCTTTGTACGTAGTAAAAAAAGTGTCGGGACAGGCCGCAAACCTTACCGAACGGGAGTAATCTAGTACCTTCTTGTATTGATATAATTCTTTACGCAACAGTGGTTTAACAGCTCGTCTACTGATAAGCCGGGAGCTCGACGGAATTCTGAAAATAAAGGATTTCCTATATTCGGGCCCCACCGCTCTGCTATGTCAATTAAAAATATTTCTTTGCCACAGCCTGTGGCCCAGAGGTTTAGCCCCCATTTAGAGGCTATCCGGGGCTTTGCAGCGCTGCTGGTGGTGTGGCACCACGCCGTAAGTTTCCCTCGTACGCTTGATCCTCACTACACGGTGCAGGGGTTTTGGGCCTACATGGCACCGTCCCACTTCAGCGTACTGTTGTTTTTCGTGCTGTCGGGGTACGTAATCGGGCTTACCAATCCACGGCCCCTGACTACCACCACCATTCCGCAGTACTTACGCAAGCGGCTTGTGCGGATTTATCCAATCTACGCCGTGTGCATGTTGCTGGCGGTTCTCGTGGGGTGGGGGCAGGGCTATTCCTGGGCTACTGTCATCGGTAATTTTACGTTTTTGCAGATTGCCGTTACGCCTATTATCCACGAAAACTCGCCCGCGTGGTCTTTACACTTCGAGGTCCTGTACTACCTGCTGTTTGTTCCGGTTTCGTTTTTCCGATTGCCTGCGCTGCTCGTGTTAGGCGTATCGTTGGCTATCGGTATCGGCAGCTTGCTTGTTCAGCCGGCTCACCCCTTGCTGGCTTCTTACGGGTTAGGGTTTACTTTTTGGATGGCCGGTCTGACGTTGGCGCACTACGCCGATACTTTACCCACAAAGCAGCCCACCTACCAGTTGCTGCTGGCCTTCTTGTTGCTGTTTGCAAGCTTCCGCGGATTTGATGCCCCCGAAACGATGCTGCGCATGGTGGCCAACAGCCTGATAGGTACCCGGCTGGAACAGGCCCACGGGCACTCTTACGCCAGCATGCTGGCTTTTCGGGACTTGGCCTGGCTTCCGTATGCGGTGCTGGGCATCATGGTCTTTGCCCATAAATCCTTCCGGTTTCAACGCCGCCTGCTGAGCCTGGCCTTTCTGCTGCCTGCTTTTACCTTCTGGCATATTGCCGAAACCTGGCCCGCAGTAGACTGGGCCACCTTCGGCTTGGGCAGTTTGTTCTACCTGCTGGCCGTAATCTGCTTTTTCGTGAGAATTCCGCCGCTTGAGCCCTGGGCCCGCCACTGCATTTCGGGGCTTGGCAAGGTTGGCGGTATTTCCTACGGGCTCTACATTGTGCACTTTCCGCTGCTGCAACTAATGGCCCGCCTGGATTTCTTCGCGGGTTCGGCCCTGACGTTCTGGACCAGATTCGTGGTCTTGCTTATCGTGGCCCTGCTGGCGGCCTATGGGCTGGAAAAGAAATTTCAACCCTGGGTCAGGACTCGTTGGGCGTAGCGGCACTGCGTGTGGTGCTGCTCCGCCGTCATGCCCCCACCGAGCCGCTTACGGTAGTTTGCGGTGGCCGTAAGCGCTGTGCGGCCCCGACTACGGGCCCGCAGCGGCCGTAAAAAACAAGCGTGGCTTGGTCCGCAGCAACCATCGGCGAGCCTACACGTATGGCGGGGCTGAGTTACGAAGCGGTACAAGCAAAATCGGCTGCGCGGTGTAAGGCTTACCCGAAAGCTGTACCTTTGTCCGCTGAACTCAGCCTCGCGCCAAATTTTCTTTTGGTGAGGACGACACGGCCTTCACGCAGTTGGTTGCGTGATTCAGTAGCTCCTCTATGAACACCGGAATTATCCGCTACACCCTCAATAGCGTCCGCTATTACCTGACTACGCCCCAAAAACGCAAAGCCGTCTGGATGTTTATCCTGCTGCTGGTATCCTCGTTTCTGGACGTTATTGGTTTGGCATCCCTCGTGCCCGTGATGATGGTAGCGGCTGAGCCCGGCGGAATTCAAAAAAGCAAGTACCTGCTGCCAGTATACAACAGCCTGGGCTTTGCATCCGACCGGTCGTTTCTGCTGTTCCTGATTATTGTAGTGTTCCTGTTCTTTCTGTTCAAGAACCTCTTCTCCACCTGGGTTAACTACTTGCAGACGCGCTTCACGGCCGAAGTAGGCCTGAGCATTATCAAAACCCAGCTGAGCAAGTACCTGAACTTTCCCTTTTGGTATTTTAATGATCTGGGCTCGTCTAACCTGATCAATAGCACGCTGCAGGTACCCAGTACCTACGTCAATATGATCCTGCGGCCGTTGTTTATTTTCTTCTCGGAAATAGCGGTTGTATTCGTCATTATCGTCGGCATCTTGGTATACAAACCGCTGCTGCTGGCCATTTTGGCTTTTGTGTTGCTGCCTACCACCATGCTCACGTACCGCGCGCTGCGGGCTCGTTCGCAGGCCATCGGCAACCGAATCAACGAGCTGCGGCCCGGCTCCTTTGCCGTTATCAGCGACTTGTTTACCGGCTTTGCCGAGTTGAAGCTGGCCAACAAGCAGGCGCGCTTTCGGGATAAGCTGCTGCGCAACCAGGAGGAGATTCAAAAGCTGGACGCCGAGGCCTACCTCTACACCCTGATACCACTCAAAATGATTGAGATGGTTGCAATTCTGGGGGTGTTAACGATTTTCCTGTACGCCATTTTCGTTCCGGGCTCTTCCAACGACCTTATCACGCTCGTCGGCTTGTTTGCCGCGGCCGCCTACCGCCTGATGCCCTCCGTTAACCGGATGCTGATGGCCATGGTGCAGCTCAAGCAAAACCAGTACACCATCGAAAACCTGGAAGCATTCCGGGAGGAGAAGTACAATGAGGCTCCGCATCCCCAGCAGCTGCCCCTGCGGTTCAAGGAAACTCTAAGCTTCGACAACCTGAGCTTCACTTTTCCTGGCGCCGAGCAGCCCACGCTGCAGGGTATCAATATCACGGTCCGCAAGGGCGAGAAAATCGGGTTTATCGGTAGCTCCGGCTCCGGCAAAACCACGCTGATGAACGTGCTGCTGCGCTTCTACACCGAGCAGCGCGGTCATATCCGCATCGATGGGGAGCCCCTGACGCCCCAGAACCTGGAAGCCTGGCACCGCATTATCGGCTACGTGAAGCAGGATACTTTCCTGATGGAAGCTTCCATCAAGGACAACATCACGCTCGGCGACCCGGAAGTAGACGAGCAGCGCCTGCAGTACGCCCTCGACCAGGCCTCGCTACGCTCGTTCGTGGAGGGCCTGCCCCAGGGCGTCAACACCCACATCGGGGAGCGGGGCTCCAAGCTCTCGGGCGGGCAGCGCCAGCGCATCGGCATTGCCCGCGCCATGTATAAGCAGACCCAGGTGCTGGTGCTGGATGAGGCTACCAGTGCCCTCGACAACGAGACGGAACGGGAAGTGAATGAGGCTATCAACAAGCTTTCCCAAACCGACATTACCATCCTGATTATTGCCCACCGCATCACGACTCTGCGCGAGTGTGACCGGATTTATGAGCTAGGTCAGGGCCAGGTTATTGCTGAGCATCAGTACGACAGCCTGATGCGGCAAATCGTGCAGCCCTAGGCGCTAGGCGCGGGCTACTACCTACCAAGTTGATTCAACCTTTGAAAATATGAGCATAAACGTCACCAAAGCATATTTGCCCCCGCTTGAAGAATATGTGGGTTATCTGGAAGGTATCTGGGAGCGGGGCTGGCTGACGAATAACGGGCCGCTGGTGCAGCGTCTGGAAGCTGACCTGAGCACGGCCCTGAGCGGAGCCCGGGTGCAGTTTATGTCCAACGGCACGATTGCGCTGCAAGTCGCCATCAAGGCCCTGCAGCTCACGGGCGAAATTATTACCACGCCGTTTTCCTACGTGGCCACCACCACGGCCATTCTCTGGGAAGGCTGCGAGCCGGTGTTCGTGGATATTGAGGAGCAAACCTTCTGTATCGACGCCACCAAGATTGAAGCCGCCATTACGCCCCGCACCTCGGCCATTCTGGCCACGCACGTCTACGGCTACCCCTGCGACGTGCGGGCCATCGAGGAAATTGCCAAGCGCCACAACCTGAAGGTAATTTACGACGGCGCCCACGCCTTTGGCGTCACGGTGCACGGCCGCTCCTTGCTGGCCTACGGCGACATTACCACTTGCAGCTTCCACGCCACCAAGCTGTTTCATACCAGTGAGGGCGGCGCCATTATTACCATGGACGAGGAGCTGGCCCAGAAAGTGTGGCTCTACAAATCGTTCGGCCACATCGGCGACGAGTACTACTCGCTGGGCGTAAATGGCAAGAACTCCGAGTTTCATGCCGCCATGGGCTTGTGCAACCTGCCCCGCGTGCCCGAGTTCATCGAGGCCCGCCGCCAGGTAGCTGAGCTCTACCGCGCCGAACTGGCCTCGCTGCCGCTGCGCTACCCCATCACGCCGGCCGATACGGAGTACAACTACTCCTACTTCCCGATTATTTTCGAAACGGAGCAGCAGATGCAGCGGGTGAAAGATGCCTTGGCCGCCCACGACATCAACACCCGGCGCTACTTTTTTCCCTCCCTCAACAAGCTGCCCTACCACACCGGGGCCGACTGCCCCGTGTCGGAGGATATTTCGCTGCGTGTGCTGTGCCTGCCGTTTTATCAGCAACTGGAGCACGATGACGTGCGCCGCATTAGCCAACTGATCCGGGAGAACTACGCATGAGGCTAGCCATCATGCAGCCCTACCTGTTTCCGTACCTGGGCTACTACCAGCTGCTGGCGGCCGTCGACCGGTTCGTCATCTACGATGACGTGCAGTTTATGCTGCAGGGCTGGATCAACCGCAACTACATTCTGGTGAATGGCAAGCCGCTGCTGTTTACGCTGCCGCTGGAAGCCACCAGCGCCAACAAAAGCATCCGTGACACGACGGTAAACCCGAAGCTGTTTCCCACCTGGGCCACCAAGTTTACCCGGACCCTGCAGCAGAACTACAGCAAAGCTCCGTACCTGGCCCCGGTGCTGGAAATGGTGGATACAGTGTTGGCCTCGGCCAGCGGGCAGTCCATTGCGGACGTGTCAACGGAAAGTATCCGGCAGGTGCACCGGTACCTGGGGCTGCAGAGCCAGATTGTACCCACTTCGACCGGGTACCAAAATACTCATCTGAGCGGCCCCACGCGGGTGTTGGATATCTGCCGGCAGGAAGGTGCCGACCACTACATCAACCCCATCAACGGGCGGAGCTTGTACGACGAAGCGGCTTTTGCCCAGGAGGGCATCAAGCTCAACTTCCTGCAGATGGAGCCCGTACCCTATAAGCAGCTTAAAGGTGAGTTTGTACCCTCCCTCTCGATACTGGACGTGCTGATGTTCAACGCCCCGGCTGCCGTGCACGAACTGCTCCAAGCTTATACTCTGGCCTAATCCTGGCCCACTTTTACCCTTCTCGCGCTACTCTCTCGTTACTATGGAAACCCCGTCCTCCACACTGCCGACAACCGTGGAAAAAGTGGCTATTATGCAGCCCTACTTTTTCCCTTACCTCGGTTATTTCGCGCTGATCAAGCACACTGATTTCTTCGTTTCCTTCGACCCGGTGCAGTACATTCGCAAGGGCTGGATCAACCGTAACCGGGTGCTGAAGCCGAATGAAAGCTGGCAGTACATTACGGCTCCCATCCAGGGCACCGACCGCGAAGCTCTCATCAAGGACGTGCTCGTAACCGAGGGCGACGCCTGGAAAACCCAGATTCTGCGCCAGCTGGAGCACTACAAGAAACGCTCCCCCTACTACAATGAGGTAAAGGCCCTGCTGGAGCGCTGCTTTGCCAACCCCGAGCTCAGCATCAGCCGCCTCAACACGTTTTACCTGGCCCAGGTCTGTGAATACCTGGAAATTCCGTTTAACCACGCCATCTTCTCGGACATGAACCTGACGCTGGGCCCGGTGGCGGCGCCCGACGAATGGGCCCTGCGCACGTCACAGGCCATGGGTGCTACCACATACATTAACCCGCCCGGGGGCCGGGAGTTCTTCCACGCCGACAAGTACATTGCGGGCGGCGTCAAACTGCAGTTCCTGGACATGCACCTGGAGCCCTACAGTCAGCGGCGACCTACCTTTGAGGCCGGCCTCTCCATCGTCGACGTGCTGATGTTCAACACGCCCGAGCAAGTGCGCACGATGCTGGATAACATCAGCCTCGAAACGGCGCAATAACCCACGGTATTCACTTTTACTCAGGCACGCATGATTGGCTATTATTCACCGGAGGAACTGGCCGAGCTCGGCTTTGCCGAAGTAGGCGAAAACGTCAAGATTTCCAAGACGGCCACCATCTACAACACCGGCCTCATCAGCATCGGCAGCAATGTGCGCATCGACAACTTCTGCGTCATTGCCGTGTCAGGCACCTCGCGGCTGCGCATTGGCAGTTACAGCCACATTTCGGCCTTCAATTTCATCAACGGCATGGGCGACATCACGCTGGGCGACTTCTTCACCACGGCGCCCTACGTGCGGATTTTCTCGTCGTCGGATGACTACAGCGGGGAGCACATGGCCAATACCATGGTGCCCCGCGAAGCCATTGGCACCGAGTCGGCCCCGGTTGTAATCCAGAAGCACGTGCTCATCGGGACTGGCTCCACTATTCTGCAGGGCGTCACGCTGGCCGAAGGCACGGCCGTGGCGGCCCACGCCCTAGTCACGAAAAGCACCGAGCCTTTTACCCTGGTGGGCGGCGTACCGGCCCGCAAACTCAAGGACCGCAGCCGCAACCTGTTGGAACTGGAAAAGAAATATTTTCATGGCAACACCGAAGGTTAGCGTTTGCATGGTTACCTACAACCATGCTGCCTTCATCGGCCAAGCCATCGAGAGTGTGCTGCGCCAGGAGCGGGACTTTGCCCTGGAGCTGGTTATCGGCGAAGACCGGTCCACGGATAACACCCGGGCCATTATCGAGGACTACCAGAGCCGGCACCCGGGCATTATCCGCCTGATTACCTCGCCCAACAACGTCGGGGCCCAGCCCAACTTTATCCGGACCTACGGGGCCTGCGAGGGCGAGTATATTGCTATGCTCGAGGGCGACGACTACTGGGTCGACGACCAGAAGCTAAAGCTGCAGGTGGAGCTGCTCGACCAGAATCCCGATCTGGTAATGTGCTTTGCGGGCTGCTCGGTGGTGAACGAAAAAGGCGAGCTGCAGCAGGAAAACTACGTGCCCGAAACCTCGCGCCGGCGTCTGACTCAGAACGATATTATTGGCAGCTACTGCCCGCCCACGCTCACGGTGCTGTTTCGGAATCGGATGCTGGAAACCCTGCCCCCGGCCTTTGCCCAGGTGCACAACGGCGACTATTTCCTCTATAGTATGCTGACCAGCAAGGGCGACGCGGCTTATCTGCCCCGCGTGGTGGCCCACTACCGCAAGCACGGCGGCGGAATCTGGACGGCGCAGAACCTGGAAAAGCAGTACCGCGGCAACCTGCGTACCAACCTAGCCGTGCTTGACTTTCTGGGCGGTAAGTGTCCACCCAAACTGCTGACGGCCCTGAACTGGTTTTACACCCAGCTCTGCACCATTCTCTGGACCCAGAACCGTCGGGACGAGTTCTGGCCCCTGTACCGCGAATTTGCCCGGTTTTCATTGGCCCACCTGAACAAGGAATTTGCCGCCTATACCTTTCGTCTCCTCACCGGCCGGCTGCCCGAAGTGAAGTAGGGGAGAGGCCCACGCATGTTACGGTATGAGCTCTGACTTTCGCCCCTTACCCGGCGTCACGCTGCTGATTTGCACGCACAACGGGGCCACCCGACTGCCCGAAGTGCTACGCTACGTAGCTGCCCAGCAGGTGCAGCCCGGTGTACCGTGGGAAGTGCTGCTCATCAGCAACGCCTCCCAGGACGACACGCTGGCCGTAGCCGAGCGGCTGGGCCGGGAACTGCTGCCAGCCGGCGTGGCCTACCGGGTGCTCGACGAGCCCCGGCCCGGCAAGGAAAACGCCCTGGTACGCGGCCTGAACGAGGCTCGCTACGAAGCCGTGGCCATCGTCGACGACGACAACCTGCTGGCCCCCGACTACACCCAGATGGCCTTTGAGGTAATGCAGGCCCATCCCGAAATCGGGGTGCTGGGGGCCCGGGCTACCGGCGGCTTCGAGGTGGCGCCGCCGGCTTGGTTTAAGAGCGTGGAGGCCGTGTACGCCATTGGGCCCCAAAACGGGGGCGTGAGCGGGCCGTATCCGGACAAAGAAGGTTTCGTGTACGGCGCCGGCTCGGTGGTGCGCCGTTCGGGCTGGCTGAAGCTGCAGGAACATGGCTTCCACTTCCTGACCCAGGTGCAGCGCGGCAAAGTGCTGGCCGGCGGCGAGGATATCGAGCTGGGGGAGGCCCTGCGCCTGGCCGGCTACCAGCTCTGGTACGACGAGCGGCTGCAGTTTCAGCACTTCATGTACCGCAGCCGCCTCACCTGGGACTACCTGCTGCGCATCGGGCCCGGGGCGCCGTCGGCCCTGCTCATCAGTACGGTCTACTACTTCGTGGCCCGCCACCCCACGCTAACCGAAGCAGCCTTCAACCGGCTCTACGCCAAGCGCCTGGTGTGGCTCCTGACCGAGCTGGCCAAGCGGGCCGGGGCCGTGGCCGCGGTGTGGCGCCGCCCGCCGGGCGAGGGCGAAATGGCTAACTTTGAGGCCCTGCGCCTGCTGCACAACTTTCGGGTTTCGCTCGGCAGCAGGAGCGAGGCCCGGCGCCTGTTTCGCGAGGTGCGGGCCCTGCAGCAGCGCCTGACTGAATTTAAGTAACCACTCCGCTGTTCTGTTTGCCCTATGTCAATTCTTGGCCGCGTCCGCAATAAGATTTCCGAAGAGCTTTACCAGCGCCGCCGCCGCCGGGAGCAGCAGCAGCTCCGCAACCGCGACTTTACCGTCATTTCCAATGACTGCTGGGGCGCCGAAGTCTACAAGCATTTCGAGCTGCCCTTCAACACGCCCTTCATCGGCCTGATGCTGATGGCGCCTGACTTTATCGAGCTGCTCCGCAACCCGAGATATTACTTGAGCCAGCCGCTGGTATTCCAGGAAAAGTCGCGCTACGAGACCATCAACGAGCTGCAGAAAACGCACAAGCACCCGTTTCCAGTGGCCACGCTCGGCGACAAAGTTGAGCTGCAGTTTCTGCACTACCACTCCCAGCAGGAAGCTGCCGCGAAGTGGCCCCGCCGGGTGGAGCGCATCAACTGGGACAACCTGCGGGTGAAGTTCGACGGCAGCAAGGACTTCGCCACGTCCGAGCTGGTGCGCGAATTTGCCACGCTGCCCTACCAGAAGCTGCTGCTGCTGGAAAAGCCCTTGGCCGGCGTACCCGAGGGCGTCGTCGTGCCCGACTACACTACCAACGGCATGGAGCTGTTCCGCCGCTCTTTGCCCCATTTTGATCTGCTGGGCTGGATTCAGCCCCAGTCGGCCTAGCACTGCCCGCCGTTTTTCACCTGTTTTATCGAGCCTATGTCGCCCCGCGTTTCGGTCCTGGTGCCGGTGTATAATGTTGAAGCCTACATCCAGGAAACCCTGCGCAGTCTGCTTCGCCAGACCTACCAGGATTTTGAAATCGTGGTGGTCAACGACCGGTCGACGGACCGCACGGCCGAGCGGATTGCTGAGCTCAACGACCCGCGTATCCGCTTGGTTACCAACAAAGTAAACCTGGGCCGGGCCGGCACCGACAACTACGGTATGACCCTGGTGCGGGGCGAGCTGGTGGCCAAGATGGACGGCGACGACCTGTGCCACCCCGAACGGCTGGCCCGGCAGGTGGCTTTCCTGGATGCTCACCCCGAAGTCGACATCGTGGGCAGCTGGGTGCAGTGCTTCGGGGCGGGCCAGATGCTGTTTGAGTACCCGACCCAGCCCGCCGATACCCGGGCCATGATGGTCTTCAACATGACCATTGGCAACCCCTCGGTGATGCTGCGCACGAGCCTGTGGACCGAAAAAGGGTTGCGCTACGACGACCAGCTGCGCCAAACGGAGGATTACGACTTCTTTGGCCGCTATTTGCCCCAGCTCACCATTGCCAACCTGCCCGAAGCCCTGGTGCAGTACCGCGTGCTGGCCCACAACGTGCGGCCCGCCGTGTACGAGGAGCGCCTGAAGGTTGCCAACCAGATTCGGGAGCGGCTGCTCAGTACGTTTGGCGTGCCCTACTCCGCCCGGGAGCTGCACCTGCACAACACCATTTCCCACCACCCGTTTCAGCTCGGCGACATCACCCTGGCCGAAGTGCACGACTGGCTCTGGAAAATTTATACCAGCAACGAGCACAGCCGCTTTGCCGACTCGGCGGCCATGCTGCGGGCCGTGGCCGAGCGGTGGTTTCTGACCTGCTACCTGAATCCCGACCGGAGCCACAACTCCTGGCGCGAGTACTACCGCCAGCCCCTGGCCCGGCACTACAAGCCGACGCCCCGCTTATTCGCTAAATTTGCGGTCAAAAATTTCGTGCTGCGCCACCTCAAGCGCCGCTAGTTTCGTCTTTTCCCCGGCATGAGTTCTTCGTCAGCGCGCAAAAATATCCTGTTGCTTATTCCCCAGCTCACCTACGGCGGGGCCGAGCGGGTTTTTCACGACCACGGCCAGGAGCTGGCCCGGCAGCATCGGGTAATCGAGTGCGTGTTCGACAGCCGCACGGAAGTGGCTTTCCCGACCCAAAACCAGCTGGTGGCCCTCGACGTGCCCGCTGGTGCGGGCATTGTGGGTAAGCTGAGCACGTTTATCAAGCGGGTGCAGCGGGTGAAAGCCCTGAAGCGGGAACACAACATCGACGTCTGCATCAGCCATTTGGAAGGCGCCGACTACCTGAATCTGCTCAGCAAAGGCCCCGAGCAGGTGCTCTTGTGCATCCACAACTCCAAGCGCCACGACCCTAACATTCGCGGGGCCCTGGGCTGGCTGCGCCGCCGCGTGCTGATGCCCTTGCTCTACCGCTCCGCCGACTGTATCGTGCCCGTGAGCCGGGACTTGCGTCAGGAGCTGATTGATATGTTTGCCCTGCCGCCCCAGAAGGTGGTTACTATCAACAACTTCTTCGACGTGGAAGGCATCCGCCGCCGCAGCCAGGAACCCTTGCCGGTGGCCACCGCGGCGCTGTTTGCCAACCACCCCATCCTGATTACGGCCGGCCGCCTGGCCCGCGAAAAAAACCAGAAGGCCCTGATTGACGTGCTGCATGCCCTGCGCACCCAGGGCCAGAGTGCGCCCAAGCTGGCCTTGCTCGGCGATGGTCCGCTCCGCGCCGACGTCATTGGGCGCTGCCAGGAGCTGGGCTTGCGCAGCTGGCAGATCTGGGACGAGCAGCCCCTGACGGAAGACTACGACTTGTATTTTTTCGGCTTCCAGGCCAACCCCTTCCAGTACATTGCCCGGGCCAGCGTGTCACTGCTGTGCTCGGCCACCGAAGGCTTCCCCATGGCCCTGTGCGAGGCCATGGCCTGCGGCGTGCCCGTGGCTTCCACCGACTGCCCCACCGGCCCCCGCGAAATCCTGGCCCCCCAAACGCCGGCCACGCAGTACGCTGCCGCCCCCGAATGGGCTGAGTTTGGCGTGCTGCTGCCCTTGCTGGCTGAAAGCACGCTGCCCACCGTGGCGCTCGTGTGGGCCCAAACCTTGACTACTATGTTGGCCGATTCCGCGCAACGCACGTACTATGCCGCGCAAGCGTACGCCCGAGTCCAGGATTTTGCTCCCACTAAAATCATGCAGCAATGGGAATCCTTACTTAACGAATCACCCCAGTAATGAAGCTTCGCCACGTCATAGCCTACGTTTATAATAGCTGTAATGATCCCCTGTTTAAGGCTGCCATGCTGCCCTTTATGCAGCACGCGGGCCGGCAGCAGCCCGATATTCGGCTGCACCTAATTACCTACGAGCAGGAAGAATATGCCCTGACCGAGGAACAAGCCGCTCAGATGCGCGCCTATCTGGCCGCCGACAACATCGAGTGGCACCCGTTGAAGTGGCACTCGGGCCGTTTCAAGCTGCTCAAGAAAGCGTTTGACTTGCTCAGCGGGTTTTTGCTGGTGCTCAAGCTGCGCATCAGCCCCGGGGCCCGGAGTATCGCGGCCCTGGGTACCGTTGCCGGGGCCTTTGCTTTCGTGATGGCCAAGCTGCTGGGGTTGCGGTACTACGGTTTCCAGTACGAGCCCCACAGCGAGTTTATGCGCGACTGCCACGTGTGGCCCGAAACCAGCATAGCCTACCGTGGGCTGCACTACCTGGAGCGGGTATCGGGCATGCAGGCCGACATTCTGTCTACGGGCACGGTGCACATGATGAACCGCATGAAGGAGTGGGGCACCAAAGCCGAAGTGTATAAGCTGCCCAGCTGCGTCGACGAAACCAAAATATTCTTCCGCCCCGACGGCCGGGCGCGGGTGCGGGCCAACTACAATATTGCCGCCGACAAGCAGGTGATTTTGTACCTGGGCAAGTTTGGCGGCATTTACTACGACCGGGAAATTGCGGTACTGTTCCGCGTATTTCACCAGCAGAATCCCGAGCTGCACTTTCTCATCGTTTCGCCCGACTTGCCCGCCCACATTGCCGGACTGATGCAGGCGGAAGGCTTGCCCGAAACGAGCTATACCATCACCCGCAGCCCGTATGAGCAGGTGCAAGAGTACATTTCCGCCGCCGACTTTGGCCTCGTGGCCGTGCCTTCCCTGCCGTCGCAGAAATTCCGCTCGCCAATTAAAGTAGGGGAGTACCTGTGCTGCGGGTTGCCGTACCTGGTGTGCGCCGGCGTGTCGGAAGACGACCTGGTGGCCGAAAAGTACGATGTGGGCGTGGTCGTCAACGACTTCAGCGAAGCGGAGGCCCTGCGGGTATACCCCCGCGTGGAGCAGTTGCTGAACGCCGAAAAAACGGCCTTGCGCGCCAAGTGCCGGGCAGCTGGTATTGCTTACCGGGGCCTGAGCCAGTATCTAACTACGGCAGATCATATCTTTGCGCAACTGTAAAATCAGCTGGGCCCGCGGCTAAGCGGTGGCCCGGCTTTTCTACCAACTTTTGGGGGCAGTGTTGCGTCCTACGTATTGGGGTGTTATCGTACTTTGGGCCTCGGCTTTCGGCGGGTTTACTGTCCTGATACCCCTGCAATTTCTGAAAAATAACATACCAAATTCTTCCTCTGATGAGCCAGGAACTAATCGATTTCGAGAAGTTGCAAGCCCATGCCAACGAGCTGAAGCAGCAATGGAACGACCCCCAGAAACCGTTTCACTACCTCGTGTACGACGGTTTTTTTCGGCCCGAAGCGGCGGAGCGGATTCTGGAAGCATACCCGGACGTAACGACCGGCAACTGGGATGGCACCACCTACATCAACCAGAAAAATAAGTTTGCCCTCACCAAGTTTGGCGCCGAATATCCCCTGCTGCAGCAGGTGTTCGACGAGTTCAACGGGGAGAAATTCCTGCACATGGTCGAGGACATTACCGGTATTCCCGAGCTGCTGGGCGACGATGAGCTCTTCGGCGGCGGGTTGCACCAGTCCGTAACGGGCGCCTTCCTGGACGTCCACGTTGACTTCAACTACCACCAGACCACCAAGTACCACCGGCGCATGAATGCCATTGTGTACATGAACAAGGACTGGAAGGACGAGTACAACGGCCACCTGGAGCTGTGGGACATGAAGAACAAAAAGCAGTTGGAGAACGTGGCGCCCGTATTCAACCGTTGCGTTATTTTCGAAACCAACGAGGTTTCCTTCCACGGCCACCCCAAGCCCCTGGCGGCTCCCGGTGGTATTACCCGCAAATCATTGGCGGTGTACTACTACACCAAAACCCGTCCGGCCAACGAAATTGCCGGGGAGCACAACACCGTCTACGTAAACACGGAGGGCACCGGCGGCTTGTTCAAAAACCTGAAGTCGGGGCTCAAAGCCGCCGTGGAGCGCATAAAAAAGTAGCGTAAGTGTCGCTATTGGTGCTTTGCACCAGTCTGAGCCGGCGCCCGGCCGAAAAGATACACACCCGCTTAGCTTCGGCTGGGCGGGTGTTTTTGCGTTTATTGCCCTCAAAATTAACTCGAACAACAGAATAGCTGATGGAGAAAAATCTGTCGCCCGTTCTTTTGCCGTATACTCGGCCTGCTGACCGTCCGGGGGCAAAACACAACCCGTGGCCTTAGTCCCCGGGCGCAGTTGGTACGGGTTATTTCGTGTCAAAAGTAGCCGGATGGGTTCTTCTCATAACTCACCTTACCGGTTTGGGGTTAGCCTAGTTGGAGGCAATATTTTAGCTGCTCCACCAGGAGTGACGTCCGGCTGATTTCTGGTATCTCTTCTTACAGGATACTTTATCCGGGAAGGCAAGCGTTACCAAGTGCCCGAGCGGTTGTTGGCCACGCCCGCTCAATTTCAGTAGGCTCCGGGTCAGACCAATCCGAGGTATTTTGAATCTTGAAAAGCATTATCTGAGCAAAACAGCCGGAGGCGTCAAGGCTCCGCCAATCTACGGGGCAGTGGGTTGAGCAGAGCAAAAAAGAACTACACCTATGAAAACTGCCGTAGAAAGGAATATTGCCCTGGAAGTGCTTCCCTGGGATACCGACTTGCTAGGCTTTTCCGTAGCCCAGCTTCAGCCCTCGTCGTCGGCCCGTAGCTGCGTAGCGTCGCTGCTCGATGAGGCCCGGCGCCAGCAGATTCAGCTGCTGTACTGGTTTGTCGACCCGGCCGATGCGGAGGCGGTTGTTACGGCCCGAACCTTGGGAGCCCGGCTGGCCGACCGTAAGATTACGTATTCGATGCCGATGCCCGCTACGGCGCCGCCGCTGGTCAGCAACGTTGAGCCCATTCGGACGCTGACGCCTCAGCTTCGCTCCCTGGCCCTGCAGAGCGGTTATTATTCCCGCTTCCGAACAGACCCGGGATTTGCTCCCGGCGTGTACGAACGGTTATATACTCACTGGATTGAAAACTCACTGGCTGGCACCTTGGCGCGGGAAGTACTCGTGTACCGGCCCACGCCCGAGGCCCAGGAGGTGGGCCTGCTGACGTTGCGTACCTATCCCTCCCACGTCAATATTGATTTGCTGGCTGTCGACGAAAAGTTTCGGCGGCGGGCTGTGGGGGCCACTTTAATTGAGGCGGCCCAACGATGCACCCTGCAATGGGGCTTTTCTGAACTACAAGTGGTTACCCAGCAGGATAACGTCCAGGCTTGCCGCTTTTACGAGCGGTGCGGCTTTGAGCCCGTCTTGTTGCAATATATTTACCACATATGGATAAAATAAATATACAATAGTGATTTATTCAGCAAGCTGGACTTATTTTGTTGTACTCTGTATTCAAGTTACCTAGTGCCCACTGATGAGCTCAACTTATATTCCGTTCAACAAACCTTACCTGTCCGGCAACGAAATTCGCTATATTGAGGAAGCAGTACGTTCGGGTAAGATATCCGGTGACGGGATATTCACGAAGCGCTGCCACGATTTTTTTGAGCAAGAACTGGGTTTCCAAAAAGTACTGCTGACTACTTCCTGCACCGATGCCCTGGAAATGGCCGCGCTGCTGCTTAATATTCAGCCCGGGGACGAGGTAATCGTGCCGGCCTACACCTTTGTCTCCACCTCGAATGCCTTTGTGCTCCGCGGGGCTACCATTGTCTTTGCCGACAGCTCGGCGCTGAGCCCCAACGTGGATGCAAGCCAGCTGGAGGCCTTGGTCACGCCGCGTACCAAGGTCATTGTGCCAGTCCATTACGCCGGAATTGCCTGCGACATGGACCCGATTATGGAGCTAGCCCGGCGCTACAATCTATTTGTGGTCGAAGATGCGGCCCAGGCCATTGATAGTTACTATAAGGGGCGTAAGCTGGGCTCCATCGGTCATCTGGCGGCATTTTCCTTTCACGAAACCAAGAACATCATTTCGGGGGAGGGCGGTATGCTGGTTATTAATGACCCGCAGTTTGCCGTCCGGGCCGAAATCCTGCGCGAAAAAGGCACTAACCGCTCGGCCTTCTTCCGCGGGGAGGTCGACAAGTACAGCTGGGTTGATTACGGCTCCTCTTTTTTGCCCTCCGACATAATTGCGGCTTTTCTTTGGGCGCAGCTCGAAAACCTGGCCGACATTCAGGCCCGCCGCAAGCAAATTTGGAGGCAGTATTACGAGGCGTTGAACCCGTTGCAAACCCTGGGTGTGCGCCTGCCCGTGATACCCGAGTACGCCACCAACAACGGCCACATGTTTCACTTAGTGTGCCGCAGCCTAGCCGAGCGGACGGCCCTTATCGAGCGGCTGAAGGCCGAGAATGTACACCCCGTCTTCCACTACCTGTCGCTGCATACCAGCCCGTTCTACGCCGACAAGCACGACGGCCGCCGCCTGCCCCACACCGACCACTACAGTGACTGTCTGGTTCGACTGCCGTTTTTCTACGAGCTTACGGATGCCAACCAGAACTTTATCAACCACCTTATTCTCGATTTTTACCAGCTTTAAGTCGGAAGGGAAGGCCAGTACATTTACCACTCATTTTCAGTGATTAAACCTGCTCAACTCCCGGGCGTAGCCAGCCCCGACTTTCGTTTTGCCAATTATGTGCTACCGCTACTATTGCTGGGCGGGCTGGCGGTGCGGCTGCTGTTTCTCTGGGTTGGGGCTGATATCTACTACCACGGCAGGAGTCCCTTCTTTAACAACGACTCTTATTCTTTTACTCAGAGCTTTTACAATCTTGTAACGCAGGGCACCTATACCTTCAACCCGAAGAACCCGGATGCTGCGTTTGGCCGTTTGCCGGGCTACCCGTTTTTCTGGGGGGCGCACTGGCTGCTGTTTGGCGACCAATACGCGTACAAGGCGGCCGCCTACACCCAGGTTTTGCTCGACACGGCCGCCATTTACCTGGTGTACGCTACGGCCAGGGCCCTCACGCGGGATGTGCGTATGGCCTGGGTTTCGGCCTTGCTCTACGCCGGTTACCCGTTTATTATCGTGTGGCTGACCATGTCCGGTTCGGAGGCCTTGGGTACGTTCATAACCATCGTCATCTTCTGGTGGTTGGCCACGCGGCCCGTCGCGCCAGCTACGGCCCTGGGGGCGGGGCTCCTTATCGGCGTGGCTTTAATGATTCGGGAATACCTGGCAGTTCTGCTGCTGGCGGCAGTTTTTTGGGTGTACCTGAGCAGCGGAATAAACTGGCGCTTCCTTCGGCTGAGCGCCGTAGTCGGGGTGGGGTTTATGCTGGTGTATATCGGGTGGCCCGTGCGCAACTACTTTGGCCAGCATCAGCTCGTGCTGCTCAAAACCCGTTCGGCGGGCTACGACCGGTACGCCGATGACGTGTCCAGCGCCCGGCAGTGGATTTATGGCTGGACTGCCGAAGCCGACCCGTATCTGGACGGTATAGCCGGGTTGCGGCCCTTGCCGGCCCTGCCGGCCGACGTGCTGGCCAACCCCACCGAAGTCCGGCAATTTCAGCTCTTGCTGAAGCAGGTGCGGCAGTGCGGCACCGGTTTTTATGCGTGGCGCTACGCCCAGATGTTTCCCAAAACGAGGCAGGACTGCAATGCCGAAATAGCAGCGGGCTTCACGGCACTAAATGATTCGTACCAGCGGCGCTTTCCCTGGCGGTACTGGACCCAAGTCCCCTTCGCCGACCTGCAGCGGGCCTTTTTCAAAAGCCAGCTGCGCCAGGCCAATGTGGCCGGCGGAGCCCTCAGCTTCGGGTTGTTTGGGTACCGCAGCCTGCTGCTGCTGCTAAGCATGGCCGGCGCCTGGCTGCTGCGCCACCGGCGCAGCAGCTGGCCCATCGTATTTTTCTTCGGCTTTATGTACGTATTTCTGTGCTTCGGTATCCGGCATCTGGAGATTCGCTACCTTCTGCAGGCCGATGCGGCCATGCTCTGCCTGGCTGGCGTCCCGCTGGTACGGCTGCTCGACTGGCTTACCCGACCCAAAGTCTTGGGTTTGGCGGCTGCCGTCGGGGCCGAAGGCGAGGGGCGTTAGGATTGCATCTAGTACCTTTGCCTGATAAAACGTGGGGGCCATATCCTGCGTTAGTGTTGGCGTATGCACATTTTATTTCTTGTTCCTTACCCTCCCGGTAAGGCCCCTTCCCAACGGTTTCGGTTTGAGCAATACCTGCATTTTCTCACGGAAGCAGGCCACACCTACCAGCTGGAATCTTTTATTTCGGAAGCAACCTGGGCTATTCTCTACAAGTCCGGGCATACGCTCACGAAAGCACTAGGCATCGTCGGCGGCTTCTTGCGCCGTTTCCTGCTGCTGTTCTCGGTGCCAAAGGCCGATTTCGTCTTTATTCACCGGGAAGCCTCGCCCATCGGCCCTCCCATCTTCGAGTGGTTGATTGCCAAAGTACTCGGTAAGCGCATCATCTACGACTTCGACGACGCCATCTGGATTCCCAACACTTCTGCCGCCAACAGCATCGTGGCCGGGGTGAAGTGGCACCACAAGGTGGGCAGCATCTGCCGCTGGGCTTATAAAGTAAGCTGCGGCAACAGCTACCTGCGCGACTACGCCCAGCAGTTCAATCCCAACGCCATTGTCAACCCCACGACCATTGACACGGTCAACCTGCACAATGAGGTAAAGGACCAGCGCACCGAGCAGCTCGTCATTGGCTGGACCGGCACGCACTCCACCATGAAATACCTGGAGCAGGTGGTGCCCGTGCTGGCCCAGTTGGAGCAACACTACGCGTTTGAGTTTCGGGTTATTTCCAACCAGGAGCCGACGCTGCCCCTGCGGTCCTTAAGCTACCGGCCGTGGCGCAAAGACACTGAAATTGCCGACCTGCTAACGTTCAATGTGGGTCTGATGCCGCTGGAAGATGACCCCTGGGCCAAGGGCAAATGCGCCTTCAAAGCGCTGCAGTACATGGCCTTGGGCGTACCGGCGCTGGTGTCGCCGGTAGGTATGAACAGCGAAGTGGTTACCGATGGCGTGGATGGCTACATCTGCGCCACGCCCGAGCAGTGGTACAACGGATTGGAGAAGCTCCTGCGCGACCATGAGCTGCGCACCCGCTTTGGTCAGGCGGCCCGGGCCACCATTGAGGCGCGCTTCTCGGTGCTGGCAAACCGGGACAACTTCTTGGCGTTGTTTGCCTGAAACTGCATGATATAGAGCGCCGCCAGATAAAATGGCATCAACGGAATCTTGTAGCGCACCAGCGTGCCGAAGTTGCCGCTGTTGGTACCCACCCCAATGGCGAAGACGATGGCAAACAGAAAGCAGAAGGTAACCATCGGGGTGCTGGCTATCTGCTTGAAACTCTTTATGATGCCCGTTCGGTAAAACATCATTACCGTCAGGTAAATGAACATGGTGGCCTCAATGGCCGAGAGCAGCATTACCGGGTTGCGGGCTTCGAATAGGAAGGGGCGGAACAGGCTCACAATCACGGCCTGCGGCGCCACCGTCACCAAGCTGCCCAAGCTGCCATCTACGGCCCCGATGTTGTAAGCTGAGCCCTGGTCTTTGGTCAGGGTGTAGAGGTATTCCTGGTTGATTTTGGTTCGTTCGCCAATCTTGTCCACGGCAAAACGGTCGTCCTGGGCAGTAAGGTTGGTGGCGCCCAGAAAGCCGGCGCCCACGCCCAGCACCAGGAAAAACGGCTTGAGCACCATGCGCAGGGCCGCACTTTTGATGCGGCGGTTATTCTCGATAAACACCCAGATGAGGGCCGGGGGCATGAATGAGAGCAGGATATAGACCTTCACCGTTATCAGGACGTACGCCCCGATCAGGCCCACCACGATGGAGAAAAAGATGTTACGCTTGAGTACGGTGGCGTGGTAAAAGCCGTAGAACACCCAGCCCAGGGCGCCAAGGCACAAGGAGTCTTTCATCACGCCCGAGCCCCAGAAGAACACCGACGGCAGGAAAAAAACGGCTATGGCGAAACGCTTGTACAACAGCGGATAAGCGCGGATAAACGTGAGGTACATGGCCCACATTCCGCTGAAGCTGATGCCGGCAAACATCAGAGCCATAACGGAATACGTGTTGAAGCAGAGCAGGGACAAAACGGCCGCAATCTGCACTACGAAAAACTCGGTGCTCGACTTGTACCAGTACATGTGCACCGTATACGGGGCCGTGACGGGGTCAAACTCGCCGTGGGAAAAGATGAGCTTGATGGCCGCCACCGGCGACTCCCCGAAGGCGTCGTAGATAATGTCGACGTGCTTGGTATAGTTGAACGTGTCGCCGCCGCCGTAGTAGAATTGGTATACCAGACCCAGCGCAATAGCGCCCAAAAACTTGACCGAGAGAGCCGGAATGAAATAGCGCCGGGTAAATACGTTGGTGACCTTCCCCCGCACCCCATAGGCAATGCCGTAGAAGATGGCCAGGTAAATAGGGGTCAGCAGCAAATCTTGTAGTTTCATCCGGCGCGCAGCGAGTGTCCGCTATTTCTTGTTCTTCTTCACGTAAGCCTTGGCTTCCTTGTACTCGGCTGACTTATGATCAGCTTTGTCTGCTACTACGTTGTAATAGCGCAGGGCGGCTGCCGTATCCTTCTCCTTGTCAGCAATCTGGGCCAGCTTCTGGTTGGCGTACAGATAAAATCCCCCGCTGGTGTCGCCGGTGCTCTCCGCAAACACGATACTGCGCTGGTAGTAGTCCTTGGCCTTGGCCCGGTCCTTATACTTGTTTTGCATCAGCCAACCCAGAAAGTACGTGGCGTAGCGCCCACTGATGCCTTCGTAGCCGGGCAGGCCCTGGTTGAGCTTATCCAGAATTTCGCGGCTCACCCGCTCACATTCCGGAAAGTTGCCCTCGTTGAAGCAGAGCAGGGCGTAGAAGCGCTGGAAGTAAGCGTTGTCGGGGTAGTTGTTGGCCAGGTAGCGCGCCACCGGCATCGAAGCCGCCGTGTTGTTTTCCTCATTGTTGAGGATGCGCATCAAAAATGTTTTGGCTTCCAGGCCGGTGTAAAACCCGTTGTCGGCCACATTCTTGAGCTGCTGCAAGCCCAGGGCCCGGTTGCCCTTCGGGAAAAAGAGCAGCACGGGCCGCAGCAAGGGGTAGTTTTCCGAAATCCAGACGGCGTAGTAGTTGAACAGGGCCTGGCCGAACAGAAACTCCGGGCTCAGGCCGTTGGCCTCCTTGCTTTTCTCGAGGTAGTCGAGGGCACGCTTGCTGCTTACGGTAGCTTTGCGCCAGTCTTTGCGCTCGGCGTGCAGGCGGGCATCAAAACCGTAGGCGGCCGAGAGGAAAAAGCAGGCTTCGTAGTTTTTGTTATCCGCTTCGTAAAGCCGCTCCCCGTAGGTTACGGCCGTATCCATGTAGGCAAAAAACGACTTGTCGTAGAGCTTGGTTTGGACGTTGGTCGGTACAATTTTCCACCATTGGCTCAGACCCAGCAAAAAGTACGGCATCGGATGCTGGGGGTAGCGGCGGCGCAGGGAGCGGAATTGCTTTTCGGCCTTGTCGTACTTGAAGTTGTAAAGGTTCTGAACTGCGCCTTCCAACTCGGTCTGGATGTCTTTATCCAGTAGCAGCCAGCCTTTTGTGTCAACAGCTCCCGGGGCAATATCCACGTTTTCGAGCTCTATTTTGCGGATAGGAGCCGAAGTACGGGTCGTATCGGGCTGCTGGGCCTGCGCCACCAGCGGCAGGATAATGAGCAACAGGATAAAACGGAGTTTTTGGATCATGGGAGCGGATGGCGGCGGGTGGGCGGGCAATTAATACTGCCGGGAAGCCACGCAACGGGAAAGCTAAAGTATGACTTTTATCCTAGATTTGGCCGAATAAACGCACCGCTATGGACCTGCTACGAACCTTATGCGGCTTGGCTGCCCCTGCTGGCAATGAGGCCCCAATGACCGATTTCCTTTTAAACTATATTGCTGAACACCAAACTTCGTGGCGCGTACAACCGCAAGTTCTAGCCGGGGAAGGTTTTCAGGATTGTATTATTCTGGTATTTGGCCAGCCTCGAACGGCAGTTTTTGCGCACATAGACAGTATTGGCTTTACGGTTCGGTATGGTCAAGAGTTGGTACGTATTGGTGGCCCCCGGGCGGAAACGGGCTACCGGTTGGTCGGGCAAGATGCGCAGGGCGCTATTGACTGCACGCTCACCGTCGATGCTAGAACCGGGGAGTTGGGCTATGAGTTCATCCGCCCCATCGAGCGGGGCACCGAACTAACCTTCTACTGCGACTTTCGCGAAACCGATACCACCGTGCAGTCGTGCTACCTCGACAACCGCCTGGGCGTCTGGAATGCCCTGCGCTTGGCCGAAACCCTGGAACATGGCATTATTGCCTTTAGCTGCTGGGAAGAGCACGGCGGGGGCTCAGTGGCGTACCTGGCCAAGTACATCTACGAAAACTACGGGGTGCGGCAGGCCCTGATTTCGGATATTACCTGGGTAACGGAAGGCGTGTACCCCGGCCAAGGCGTGGTCATCTCCCTGCGCGACTCCCTGATTCCGCGCCGCGCTTACGTCGATAAAATCCGGCGTATTGCCCACGAATCCGGCATTCCGTACCAGCTGGAAGTGGAAGGCAGCGGCGGCTCCGACGCCAAGGAGCTGCAGCACGGCGCCCAGCCCTGGGACTGGTGCTTTATCGGCGCCCCCGAAGACCACGTCCACTCCCCCGATGAAATCGTGGATAAGCAGGACATTGCCAGTATGTTGGCACTTTATCAGGTACTGATGCAGAAGTTGTAGGCGAGTCCTGTATAAACCGCAAAAAGGCCTCCGGGAAGTTTCCGGGGGCCTTTTTGCTTCTGGTACGAGCCCTTATGGAATCGATGAACCCTATTTCAACTATATAGAAGTATGGAGTTTACGGGTTAAAAGTTGACTATTAGGCAATAAACTCTATTTTACGAGCACAAACCCCTGTTCTTTTCCAACCACAACCCTAAAATCCCACCACCGCTTTTATGATGAACATTCTTTACGTAGCGCCTGTGCTGGGCGTGCTGGCTCTTTTCTACACGTGGTTGCGGGCCGGCTGGGTAACCAAGCAGGATGCGGGGGACGAGCGGATGCGCACCATTGCCGGCTACATTGCTGATGGGGCCATTGCCTTCCTGCGGGCCGAATACAAGGTGCTGGCCCTCTTCGCTCTCATTGCCTGCGCCTTTCTGGGCTACCTGGGCACTACCGGCGAAAAGTCGAGCCCCGTCATTGTTATTGCCTTTCTGATTGGCGCGTTCTTCTCGGCCCTGGCCGGCTTTATCGGGATGAAAATTGCCACCAAAGCCAACGTGCGCACCGCCCAGGCCGCCCGCACCAGCCTGTCGCAGGCCCTGAACGTGTCGTTTTCGGGCGGCTCGGTAATGGGCATGGGCGTGGCCGGCCTGGCCGTGCTCGGGCTGGGCTCCCTGTTTGTGGTGTTTTACAATATGTTTGTCGTCAGCCGGGGGGGAGGGGCCAACGGGGTTGAGATGGAAACCGCCCTGGAAGTGCTGACGGGCTTCTCGCTCGGGGCCGAAAGCATTGCCCTCTTTGCCCGCGTGGGCGGCGGTATCTACACCAAAGCCGCCGACGTGGGGGCCGACCTGGTGGGTAAAGTCGAAGCCGGTATTCCCGAGGACGACCCCCGCAACCCCGCCACCATTGCCGACAACGTGGGCGACAATGTGGGCGACGTGGCCGGCATGGGCGCCGACTTGTTCGGCTCCTACGTAGCGACCATTCTGGCCACCATGGTGCTGGGCCGCGAAGTGGTGGCCGCCGGCGACCAGTTCAACGGCCTTTCGCCCATTCTGCTGCCGATGGTCATTGCCGGCATGGGCATTCTGGCTTCTCTGGTCGGTATTCTGCTGGTGCGCGTCAAAGAAGGCGGCAACGTGCAGGGCGCCCTCAACTTCGGCAACTACGCCTCGGTTATCGTGTCGGGCATTGCCTCGTTCTTTATCATCCGCTGGATGTTGCCCGCCGGCGAACTGGTAATCGGCCGGGCCGGCTCGGTGCCGTTTACTTCGATGGACGTTTTCTGGGCCGTCGTCGTGGGCCTTGTGGTAGGCACGCTGATGAGCATTATCACCGAGTACTACACGGCCATGGGCAAGCGCCCAGTCAACAGCATTGTGCAGCAAAGCAGCACGGGGCACGCCACTACCGTTATCGGTGGCTTGGCCGTGGGCATGGAGTCCACGGTGCTGCCCATCATCGTGCTGGCGGCCGGCATCGTGCTGTCGTTTGAGTTTGCCGGCCTCTACGGAGTAGCCATTGCCGCCGCCGGTATGATGGCCACCACCGCCATGCAGCTGGCCATCGACGCCTTCGGCCCCATTGCCGATAACGCCGGGGGCATTGCCGAAATGAGCGAGCTGCCCAAGGAAGTGCGGGAGCGGACCGACATTCTGGACGCCGTGGGCAACACCACTGCCGCCACCGGGAAGGGTTTCGCCATTGCCTCGGCCGCGCTTACTTCGCTGGCCCTGTTTGCCGCCTTCATGGGCACGGCCAATATTTCCAGCATCGACATCAGCAACGCCCGGGTGCTAGCCGGTCTGTTTATCGGCGCCATGATTCCCTTTATCTTCTCGGCCCTGGCTATTTCGGCCGTGGGCCGCGCCGCCATGGCCATGGTGCAGGAAGTGCGGCGGCAATTCCGCGAAATTCCCGGCATCATGGAAGGCACCGGCCGGCCCGAGTACGAGAAGTGCGTGGCTATTTCCACCCAGGCCGCCATCCGGGAAATGATGCTGCCCGGCGCCATTGCCCTGATTGTACCCATCATCATCGGCTTCACCTTCGGGCCCGAAGTATTGGGTGGCACCCTGGCCGGCGTCACGGTATCCGGGGTGCTGATGGCCATGTTCCAAAGCAACGCCGGCGGGGCCTGGGACAACGCCAAAAAGTCGTTCGAAAAAGGCGTGCTGGTAAACGGCAAGATGGAATACAAGGGCTCTGACGCCCACAAGGCCTCCGTCACCGGCGACACCGTCGGCGACCCGTTCAAGGATACCTCGGGCCCTTCGATGAACATCCTGATCAAGCTCATGTCCATCGTCTCGCTGGTTATTGCGCCCCACATTGCGGCCCCCGGCCGGGCCGTGGCGCCCCGACCCCAGGAGCGCCCGGCTTTGCACTTGGAGCCCAAGGTGCGCTACGCCGAAATAGCCCCCCAGGCCGCCCAGGCCCTGTTTGTGCTCTTGCGCGAAACCCGCTAGCGGATTAAACGGCTGGTAATCGGAAGTCACCAAGCTGCCCCTCCCCACCGGAGGGGCAGCTTTTTTGTACTACCTTTGACCCGTAGTTTAGCCCTGAGGACCAAGCCAACCCGGATGTCATTATCCACTATCTCGCTGCACGACAAGCAGTTTGCGCCGTATCTGACCGCCAGTCAAATCACTGCTGCCGTTCGGGAGCTGGCCGCTCACATCAACCGTGACTACGCTGGCAAGCAGCCCTTGTTCGTGGCCGTGCTGAACGGTTCGTTCATGTTTGCCGCCGACCTGCTCAAGGAAATTCAGCTGCCCTGTGAAATAACCTTCATTCGGGTTTCGTCTTACCAGGGCACCAGCAGCACCGGCACCGTGCGCGAAATCATGGGCCTGCAGGAGGAAGTGGCCGGCCGCGACCTGATTATCCTGGAAGACATTGTGGACAGTGGCCACACCATGAAAGGGCTGCTCGAACAGCTGCGGGCCAAGAATCCGGCCTCGGTGGAAGTGGCCACGCTGTTTCTCAAGCCCGAGTGCCTGCAGCACCAGCTCGACCTGCGCTACATCGGCCTGAGCATTCCCAACGATTTTATCGTTGGCTACGGCCTTGACTACGACGGCTTAGGCCGCAACCTCCCCGACGTGTACTCGGTCGTATAAGCTCCGGCACACCCAAAACAAGTTGCATTCCGTAAGGAACGGTTTGTTTCCGATTTGTTATCTTTCCCAACCCAGCCGCTTTTCCTCTCCCCGCGAAATACCCGCTTTTATGCTCAATATCGTACTCTTCGGCCCGCCCGGCGCCGGCAAAGGAACGCAAAGCCAGAAGCTCATTGCCCGTTACAACCTGGTGCATCTCTCCACCGGTGATTTGCTCCGCTCCCAGATTGCGCAAGGCACCGAGCTTGGTCTGCGGGCCAAGCAGCTTATGGATGAAGGCCTGCTCGTACCCGACGAAGTGGTTATCGGCATGATTGAAAGCCAGCTGGCCAACAATACCACCGCCGCCGGCTTTATCTTCGACGGCTTCCCCCGCACCGTACCCCAGGCCCAGAGCCTCGACGAGCTGACCCGGCGCTACGACACCGGCGTGAGCTGCATGATTGCGCTGGAAGTAGCCGAGGAGGAGCTGGTGAAGCGCCTGCTGGAGCGCGGCAAAACCAGCGGCCGCCCCGACGACCAGGACGAAACCAAAATCCGTAAGCGCGTGACGGTCTACAACAACGAAACCGCCCAGGTAGCCAGCTACTACGCCCAGCAAAACAAGTTTCACGGCCTCAACGGCATCGGCGCCATCGACAATATCTTCGGCCAGATCTGCGAAATCGTGGATCAGCACCTGCCCGCTACGCCCGTGGCCGACAGCCAGGCTGCTGCTGACGAAGTAAAAGCGTAACTTTGCGGCTGCTACCCCCGTGGGTAGTGGCAGAATACCTCTGTCATCCTGCGCAAAGCGAAGGACCTTATGACTGCCGAACGACTCGTACCCCCGACTTGTTTGGCGTGATAAGGTCCTTCGCTTTGCGCAGGATGACAGCTCTTTTTTAGACAGTTCACCTAAGAAGATGGCGTTTCGAATTGCCTCCAATTCTTGATTCCTGATTCTTACTTCTTAATTCCAGCGAAGTGGCTTCCAATAACTTCATCGACTACGTCAAAATCAATTGCCGCTCCGGAAAAGGCGGGGCCGGCTCGGGCCACTTTTTCCGCGCCAAAGGCCTGCCCAACGGCGGCCCGGACGGCGGTGACGGCGGCCGCGGGGGCCACATTATCCTGGAAGGCAACTCCCAGCTCTGGACCCTGCTCCACCTGCAGTACCAGAAGCACCTGATTGCTAAGCCCGGCGAAGGCGGCGGCGAAAACCTGCGCACCGGCGCCCAGGGCGACGATATTATCATCCAAGTGCCGCTCGGTACCATTGCCCGCGACGCTGAGACGGGGGAGAAGAAGCTCGAAATTACCGAGCACGGCCAGCGCCTGATCCTGACGCCCGGCGGCCGCGGCGGCCTGGGCAACGACCACTTCAAGTCGGCCACCAACCAGGCGCCCACCTACTTCCAGCCCGGGGAGCCCGGCATCGACGAGTGGGTGATTCTGGAGCTCAAGCTGCTGGCCGACGTGGGCCTGGTGGGTTTCCCCAACGCCGGCAAAAGCACCCTGCTGTCGGTGGTATCGGCGGCCCGGCCCAAGATTGCCGACTACGCCTTCACCACCCTGACGCCCAACCTGGGCGTAGTGGCTTACCGCGACTATAAGTCGTTCGTGATGGCCGATATTCCCGGCATCATCGAGGGCGCGGCCGAAGGCAAAGGCCTGGGCACGCGCTTCCTGCGCCACATTGAGCGCAACTCGATTCTGCTCTTTATGATTTCGGTCGACAGCAACGACATTGCTGCCGAGTATCAGGTGCTGCTCAGCGAGCTGGAGCAATTCAACCCCGAATTGCTGGAGAAAAAGCGCCTGCTGGCCATCACTAAGGCCGATTTGATTGACGACGAGCTGGAGGCCGAAATCCGCGAGACGCTGCCGACCGATTTGCCGACGGTGTTCATTTCCAGCCTGGCCAACAAGAACATCATGCAGCTCAAGGACATGATTTGGCAAGCGTTGCACGCCAAGGAGTAGAAACTGTGGGCTTACGGATTGTGCATCCGATTCAGCGTAGCGCTGGTTAGCAGAGTCAGGATAAGTAGGCCGTAAGCCCAGCTCATTCGTTTGCCGGTACAATGGCGTAGCGCCCGGGCAAAAAGCCAGGCCGTTGGCAGCCAGGAAATCCAATTGATGAGCATCTGCTGGGCGTATAGCTCGGCGGTTTGGTAGTACCAGCCCCCGTCGCTCATGGCTTCTTCAGAACCAAACGGGTATTGGGCAATGGTTGCTGGGGCTCTAATCAGCCCGATGCTCACCCATTCCCAAAAACTGATAAGCAGCAAGAAGCTGCCCAGGATCAGTCCAGGCGCCAGTAGCCATCGGGTGAATGGACGACTGACCGTAGATTGGGCGGAGGAAGTCATAATGGGTAAGTTCTGAGTGTCAGAAGGCCGGGTTGGGCCGGGCCATGTGGCCTAGATGCAAACAATGATACTACGTCTGAACCAAACTATTCTGGCACATGGTTTCAGTGCCAAACTGACAGCCAAAGCCGCTTTGGCAAACTCCTTGCGCCCCGTTTAGCGCTCACCGGCAACTACCGTGAAAAACCCTTTCCGACGAATATTTACGAAAATGGCTGAAGATACCACCCTGCCCCAGGACGACAATCTGTCTGTTGACCCCGACAACGCGGCGGGCGAATTGCAAGAGGAAGTAAACTCCCTCGATACCGACTCTGCCGAAGCTACCGATGGCGGCGCGCCCAAAGCCGAAGCGTCCAAAACCGATGCCGAGCTGGCCGAGCTGAAGGACAAATACCTGCGTCTGGCCGCCGAGTTTGACAACTATAAGCGCCGCACCGCCAAGGAGCGCCAGGACCTGTTCAAAACCGCCAATCAGGAGCTGATGGTGGCGTTGCTGCCCGTGCTCGACGATTTTGACCGGGCCCGCCACCATACCAAGGACACCGAGGATGCTTCTGCCGTGCGCGAAAGCATCGACATCATATCTGGCAAGCTCCAGAAAACCCTGCAGCAGAAAGGCCTGACCCCGATGGAAACAAAGGGCGGCGCTTTCGATGCCGACCTGCACGAGGCCATTACCCAGATTCCGGCTCCCTCCGAGGAGTTGAAAGGCAAGGTAGTGGACGAGGTAGAAAAAGGGTATTACCTGGGCGACAAAGTAATCCGGCACGCCAAAGTGGTGCTGGGCAGCTAGTAACAACAGTAACCGTCATGCAGAGCGAAGCGAAGCATCTCGCGTGCTGACATTTGAGTAGCAATTCAACGAATGCACGCGAGATGCTTCGGCTCCGCCTCTGCATGACGGCCTGACAAGAAGACAATGGCAACGAAGCGAGATTATTACGAGGTGTTGGATGTCGCCAAGACCGCCTCGGGTGACGAAATAAAGAAGGCCTACCGCAAGGTGGCCATCAAGTTTCACCCCGACAAGAACCCCGACGACCCCACGGCTGAAGACAAGTTCAAGGAAGCCGCCGAGGCCTACGAGGTGCTGTCGGATGAGCAGAAGCGCGCCCGCTACGACCGGTACGGCCACCAGGGCATGGGCGGCGGCGGGGGCGGAGCCCAGAACATGGAGGACATCTTCTCCCAGTTCGGCGACATCTTCGGCGGGGGCGGCTTCGAAGGCTTCTTCGGGGGCGGGCAGGGTCGCGGTGGCCGGCGCGTGAAGAAGGGCTCCAACCTGCGCATCAAGCTCAAGCTGGACCTGGAGGAGGTTGCCAACGGCGTCGAGAAGAAAATCAAGGTGAAGCGCTACGTGGCCTGCAACACCTGCTCGGGCACCGGCGCCAAAAACGGCACCGACCTCAAGGACTGCGGCACCTGCCACGGCCAGGGCCAAGTAAAGCGCGTGGTAAACACGATGCTGGGCCAGATGGTCAGCTCCTCGACCTGCCCCACCTGTAACGGCGAAGGCAAGATCGTGAGCAGCAAGTGCGACGTGTGCCACGGCGAAGGCCGGCAGCTGCACGAGGAAGTTATTCCGATCAACATCCCGGCCGGCGTGGCCGAGGGGATGCAGCTGAGCATGAACGGCAAGGGCAACTACCCCGAGCGGGGCGGCGTGCCCGGCGACCTGCTCATCCAGATTGAGGAAGAGCCCCACGAGCTGCTCAAGCGCGACGGCAACAACATCATGTTCGAGCAGTACATTTCCTTCGTGGACGCGGCCCTGGGCGCCAACATCGAGGTGCCGACCATCGAGGGGAAAGTCAAAATCAAGGTGGAGCCCGGCACCCAGCCCGGCAAAATCCTGCGTTTGCGCGGCAAGGGCATCAAGGACCTGAACGGCTACGGCCGCGGCGACCAGCTGATTCACCTCAGCGTCTGGACGCCCAAGAACGTGACCAGCGAGGAGCGGGAGCTGCTCGAAAAGCTGCGCGACGCCCGCAACTTCACGCCCAACCCCGGCAAGAACGAAAAAGGCTTCTTCGAGAAAGTGAAGGAGTATTTCCAGTAGAGCCGGTGCTTTAGCAGTTTATAAAAGCCCGCCTTCCTTCGGGGAGGACGGGCTTTTTTATGTTGTGACGCCAGTATCTTGTAATCTATTTATTATAAACTACAGAATAGATTTGCACAGTGTAATCTATTTCAAAAAAGCATGGAAATAGATTACATAACCTGCCGGGCTGGAACCGGGCGAAGTCAGGCTTTACTGCTTCACCAAGCGCTTAGTAACGATGCCCTCCTGCGCTTGCAGACGGAGGCTATAAACGCCGGCGGGCCAGGCTGCCACCGGTAGTTCCAGCTCGATTCGGCCGTGCTGGGATTGTAGGTGTAGCTGGGTCACGACCTGGCCCAAGCTGTTGAGTACTACGAGGGGCAGAGCTGGCTGCTCGCGCAGGCCGGTCAGGCTGAAAGTGGTGGCAATCTGTGCCGGGTTGGGGTAGAGGTTGGTGGCGGCAGCCAGCTGCGTAAGCGGCCGCGTACCCAGGGTAATGAAGCTGGAGTAGGTATCGACGGAGGAGTTGACGTAGCTGGCCGTAGCACGGTTATAGCTCTGGCCCACATTGCGGCGCACGGCGTTGGCAGAGGTGTAGGAGAGCAGCTGCCGGTAGGCATACCGGATTACCCAGGCACTGTTGCGCCACTCATCCGTTTGGTTGAGCAGCAGGTTGCCATAATCGTCGAGCTGGTAGGTGTCACGCGCGAGGTTGGTCCACCCGGCTTGGGTAGGCGAATCCTGGGTCAGGATTACAAAGCTGCCGTTGGGCTGGAAGGTAATGGTCAGCCGTTGGTCGTGGGCCCAGGCGCTGGTCGAAGAGTCCCAATCCTGTTGCTCATAGGAAGCGGGCTGCTGCTTGGCCCAATCGTGCCAAACGATGTTGCGGGCCCGGTACTGATTCACATACTGCGTCTCATTCCACTGCTGCTGCACTACTTCCGTCCACTGGCCGTTTGTGCCAACGCTATAAGTGGTGCGGCTCCGCAGGCGCCACGTGTTGGTGCCGGAGTCCCAACCTTCCAGTATTTCGCTGGTCAGCACCCCGGCAGGCGTGTACGTGTTGGTATAGCGCGTGCCGGATACCATCACCCAGCTGTTGTTGAGCCAGCCTTGGTACAGGAATAGGGTTTCGTGGCCCTGGGCATCGTAGGTGTATTGCTGCCGGTCGCTGTTCGTGTACGCGGCCCCGGTCCAGGTTTGGCTTAGCGCCTCCGTCAGCTGGCCCTGCGCATTGTAGCTTTGAAGGATTTTGGTCAGCGAGGTGTTGAGGGCAGAGTCCTGGAAGATAATCTGTTGGGGCAGGCCCTGGGCGTTGTAAGCATACGTAATGAGCATCCCGTTCATCCAGCGGTTCTGCTGCTGTTCCCAGTAGTGGGAAACCTGGCGCGTAGGCAGGGAAGTGGCCGTGGCGCCTCGTGCCAGCACCGGCGCGTTGGTAGCCCGGGTCAGGGGTTGATGTTTGGACCAGCTGGCGAAGCTGCTCTGGACAGGACCGGTTTGGGCCAAACTACCAGGGGCCCCCAGCAGCGCAATGGCCAGGGCCAGGAGAAAAAACTGTTTCATAGCGGGTGGGAATGGAAGGTGTATGCCTTAATTTACTCATAATAATATATATACATTACAATTATTTATTGTAAAGATTCAATAAAAGCTGCCTGTTAGCCGATTCGGGAGAATAGTGGAACAGGCGGAAGTCCGGCAGCGAAAAATAATTTGGCGCCGGCTGTAATGCGGCCCTGGCTGAGTCGATATATAGGGTGTACTTCGGCTAGAACTTTCTGCTGTGACTCCCGACCCCGTTAGCTCCGATTTCTTGGCCGTTCTTAATGCCAACCAGGGCATTCTGCACCGCATGTGCCGGCTCTACTGCCAGGAAGCGGAGGAGCGGCAGGACTTGTACCAGGAAATTGTGCTCCAGCTCTGGCGGGCCTTTCCGCGCTACGAGCCCACGGCCAAAGTCAGCACCTGGCTCTACCGCATTGCCCTGAACGTGGCCATCAGCAACCTGCGGCAGCGTACCCGCCGGCCCGCCCCCGAGCGGCTGGGCGACGAGCCGCCCGAGGTGGCCCTGCCGCCCGAGCCCGGCCCCGATGCCGACGACCTAGCCCAGCTCTACCGGGCCATTGAGCGGCTCTCCGACGTGGAAAAAGCCTTTATTCTGCTCTACCTCGAAGAGCGCACCTACGAGGAAATGGCCGACATCCTGGGCATTACCCAAAACAACGTGCGCGTGAAAATGCACCGCGTCCAAGACAAGCTTCGCCACCTTCTTACCCAGCCCGCCTAATGGAACTCGACGACCTCCGCCGGCAGTGGCAGCAGCAGCCCACCGGCCCTTCGCAATCTACTTTAACTCACCAAAAGCTTCAGACGATGCTAACCTTCCAACCCGCTTCCCCCGTCAGTGAAATGCTGCGCAACGCCCAGCGCGACCAGCGCCTGATCTTCATTGTCATTCTGCTCAACGTGGGCAACGTGGTAAACATGGGCCGCCGGTTTGGGCTGGGCAGCGCCCTGAGCCTGGTCTACGTGGTGGTGGCCCTGATGATTTTGCTGGCTTCCTGGTACGCCTACCGGCAGCGGCAGTTGATTCGCCAGCTCCGGCTAGCTGACGGCACCACTTATGCGCATCTACGGGACATTGTGCGGCAGCTGCGGAGCTTCAACCACCGGAAGCTGTACACGAAAATTGCCTTTCTAGCAACGGTGGCCCTGGTAGTGCTATACGGAAAATACGAAGCCATTCAACGCAGCTTGCAGTCGGGCCTCAGTCCGGTACTGGTGGCCGTCGGAGTGGTTGTTATTCTGAGCTTAATTGCCGGTATACTCTACATCGGCCAGCGTCGGCAGCAGCGCCGCTACGGCCAGCACCTCGACCAGCTGGAGGCGGCTTTGCGCGAGCTGCAGGAGCCGGCGTAGCCTCCCGTTCAGGACCGTTTTTTTACCATTCATCCGGCTCATTTGCCGGTCCGGTAAGAAGAATGCCGCATCTTTATAGAGTTCCTGTAATATTACAGTCCACGACCAACCAGCCTTCCCATGCCTCCTATTTTACAAGCTATTGACGTGCGCAAGGTGTATGCCGCGCACACGGCCCTCAGCGGGGTCAGCCTCGACATTCCCGAGGGCAGCATCTTCGGACTGCTCGGGCCCAACGGGGCGGGCAAAACCTCCCTGATCCGCATCATCACCCAGATTACGGCCGCCGACTCGGGCGAAATCCGGTTTCGGGGCGAGAAGCTCAACCCCAGCCACATTGCCCACATCGGCTATTTGCCCGAGGAGCGGGGCCTTTACAAGAAAATGAAAGTGGGCGAGCAGCTGCTCTACCTGGCCCGCCTCAAGGGCCTGACCAAGCCCGACGCCACCGCGCGCATCAAGCAGTGGATTGAGCGGCTGGACCTGCGGCCCTGGGTTAATAAGAACGTGGAAGACCTGAGCAAGGGCATGCAGCAGAAGGTGCAGTTTATTGCCACCGTGCTCCACGAACCGGCCCTAATTATCCTCGACGAGCCTTTTTCCGGTTTCGACCCGATTAATGCCAACCTGATCAAGGACGAAATCCTGGCCCTGCGCGACCGGGGCGCCACCATCATCTTCTCGACCCACCGCATGGAGTCGGTGGAGGAGATGTGCGACAACATTGCCCTGATTAACCGCTCCCGCAAGGTACTCGACGGGCCGGTGCGCCAGATTAAGGATACCTTCAAAACCCAGACCTACGAGGTGGAGGGCAAAGGCCGCCTGATGGTCATTCACCCCGACTTTGAGGTGCTCGAGCACAAGGAGCGCGAAAACGGCCACTTCTACGACCGGATCAAGCTGCACCACAACACGACGCCCAACGACCTGTTGCGCTACCTGATCGGCAACGTGGAGGTGCACGCCTTCCGGGAGCAAATTCCCAGCATCAACGAAATCTTTATCCGGCGCGTGCAGGAAACCATGCCCGAAACCCTCGAAACCGCCAACGCTCTGCTCTAATTCGTCATGGAAAAAATCTGGCTTATCATTCAGCGCGAATACCTGACGCGGGTGCGCAAAAAAAGCTTCCTGGTGGTATCGTTGCTGGCCCCGCTGCTGCTGGCGGGCACCACGCTGGGCATTGCCAAGCTCAACGCCCCCGGCGCGGCCGACGAGGTGGCCGTCTACGACGAAAGCAGCCTGGGTATCCTGCCGCACCTGACCAGCACCGAGGAAACCCGCTACGTGCCGGCCGTGGGCTCGTCGGCTACGGCTGCTACGGCCGCCTTCAAAAAGGCCAAGCCCAAGCAGGCCGCCCTGCTGGTTTTTACCAAGGATTTTTCCCTCGACAACTCCGGTGGCGTGCAGCTGCTGGCCGATGGCAACATTAGCCTGAAGCGGCGCGAGAATATCCGCAAGGCCCTGAACAAGGCCGTCAGTGAACTGAAGCTGACCCGCTCGGGCCTCAACCAAACCACCATCGACAACCTCAAAGCCGACGTAAACCTGAAGGCGGTAGACTTGTCGCAGCAGGGCGGGCGCGAAAACAACGTGGGCCTGACCACGGCCACGGCCTACATCCTGTCGATTCTGGTGTACATGTTCATCTTCATCTATGGCGTGCAGGTAATGCGGGGCGTGGCCGAAGAGAAATCGAACCGGATTATGGAGGTGATGGTGTCGTCGGTGAAGCCCTTCCAGCTCATGATGGGCAAGATTTTGGGTATTGCCGCCGTGGTCCTGACTCAGTTCGGCATCTGGCTGGCCTTGTCCTACGGCATCACGACGGTGGCCGCGCCCCTGCTGATGAAATCCGACAAGGCCCCAGTCGCCACCACGAGCGTAACGGCGGCCAAGCCCGCGGCGGCCAGTGCCGCCACGGTGGCTGCCGCCGACGCGGATGCTATGCCCGCGCCCCCGCAGCCCGGCACCACGCCCAACCTGTGGAGCATTCTGGAAGGCCTGCCCCTGGGCAGCATCATCGGCGGCTTCCTGTTCTTCTTCCTGGGTGGCTACCTGCTCTACTCATCCCTGTTTGCCGCCATCGGCGCGGCCGTCGACGACCAGACCGATGCCCAGCAGTTTATGTTCCCGGTAACCATTCCGCTGATTCTAAGCTATATCGTGAGCATCAACGTCATCATCAATGGGGACCCGAACGGCCCGCTGGCCTTCTGGCTGTCGATGATTCCCTTTACCTCGCCCATTGCCATGGTTATGCGCCTGCCCTTCGGCGTGCCGCTCTGGCAGCTGCTGCTCTCGGGCGCTATCCTGGTCGGCGGCTTTATCTTTACCACCTGGGTGGCCGGCCGCATCTACCGCGTGGGCATCCTGATGTACGGCAAGAAAGTAACCTACGGCGAATTGTCGCGCTGGATGTTCTATAAAGGCTAATCAGCCCCGCCAATTTGTTCCCAAAGCCCTTTACTGCCGCGGCGGTAAAGGGCTTTTGTGTAGTCGCACGAAGCTCCAACTTCGCGTGTCGTTGTTTACTATACCCAACTATCGTTCAACGATACGCGAAGTTGGAGCTTCGTGCGACTGCCCGGCCTGCGTACTTTTGCCTTATGCTGAAAAAACTCCTGCTGTTGCCGCTGCTGCTCACCCTGCTCAGCTTCCGCGCCGATGACAAGCCGGCCTACCGCCTCTTTACCGGCGCGGGCAAACCGGCCGGCTACGACAAGATGCTCCGGGAGCTGGCCGCCGCCGACGTGGTATTCTTCGGCGAGCAGCACAACGACCCCATCGGCCACTGGCTGGAACTGCAGCTCACCAAAGACCTGCTCCGCCTGAAACAGGGGCAGCTGGTGCTGGGCCTGGAAATGTTTGAGCGCGACGTGCAGCCCCTGGTCGACGGCTACGCCACCGGGGAGCTGGACGACAAGGCTTTTGAGGAACAGAGCCGGCCCTGGCCCAACTACGGCACCGACTACAAGCCCCTGCTGCAGCTGGCCCGGCAGCAAAAATTTCGGGTGGTGGGCACCAACGTGCCGCGGCGCTACGCCTCCCAGGTGGCCAAGGGCAGCCTCGCGGCCCTCGACGAGCTGCCCGCCGCCGAAAAAGCCTGGCTGGTGCCTTTGCCGCTGCCAGTGGATTACAGCCTGCCCGGCTACCAGAACATGGCCAAGATGTTTGGCGGCGACGCGGCCCACGCCGCCGGGGTGCAGAACATCATCCAGGCCCAGGCCCTCAAGGATGCTACCATGGCCCATTTCCTGAATCAGGCTCGCCCCGCGGGCCATTTGCTGCTCCATATCAACGGCAGCTACCACTCCGACAACCACGACGGAATCCTGGCCTACCTGCGCCAGTACAACCCCCAACTCAAGGTCAAAACCGTCAGCACCGTGACGCAGGAGCAGTTGGGCAAGCTGGAGAAGGAGCACGCGCAGCAGGCCGATTTCGTGGTGGTAGTGCCCCAGGACATGACCAAAACCTATTAGGCCAGCTTCCGGCCGCCCAGGCAAGCCGCGTCGTGCAGCTCGGTCAGCTGGCGGGCTTCTGGCGTTACGGTGCCGCTGCCGTACTCACCCACCAGCTCACACACGGAGAAATCCTGGCTGCGGCGCGCGTATTCCTGCTCCCACTGCCGTTGCTGCTGTACCTGCTCGGCCGTATCGTAGGGAAAAGGATGGGCGGGACGCTGCCAGCCGATTCGCCAGGGCTTGGGCGTGAGGCGGGCCCGGTAGCAGTTTTGGCTTTGGCAGAGCCGCACGTAAATGGCATCGGTGCGCATGGCGGCAAACACCTGCTGGGCCTCCGCGCTGCCCGGCCCCAGCAGCTGGTGCGTCACCAGCAGGCGAAACCCCAGCCGGGTGCGGTAGAGGCGGAAATTCCACTCCGGGTGCAGCTGCAGCCAGGCCGCCAGCCGCATTTCCAGCTGCGCCAGCGCGTCGGGCTGGGGTGGGGCCGGGGCCGGGGGCGGCGGTGGGGGAGCCGGGGCAAACAGGTTGCGCAGGAAGCCCAGCCAGCTGAACGGAGTTCCGGGCTGCTGCCGGGCCGGGCGTGGCGGTTCGAGCAGGTCGTGGCTGTCTACGTCCAGAAACATCACCCGCGGGGCGTTGAGTACCAGGCTGCCGTAGCGGTTGCGGGTCAGGGCGGCTATCAGCTCGCCGTGCTCAGTGACGATGCGCTGCTCCAGCTGCTCGCGCAGGGGTGCCGTGCCGGAAGGGTAGTCGTGCAGCGGTTCGTCGTGCAGCAGCCGGCTGTGGCGCTCCTGCAACAGCTGCTGCCCGGCCGCCTGCGCTGCCACCACGCTTTCGTCGCTGCCGGTGTAGGCAATCAGGTGAAACCAGTGGCCGGCGACGTTCTGACAGTCGAGGGTGGTGCGGGCCCAGTAGGAGTAGAGTTGCATCAGCGGAAGAAAGGAATAGCGGCGTAAGATAGAAGCCCGCCGGCCGTTTTTGCGTAAGAGCAAAACGCACTTCGCGCCGACGTTTACCTTTACCGCATGATTTCCACGCAAAACCTTGCCGCCCTGCCCGCCGAAATGGAGTTGCAGCGCGTCTGCAAAGCCCTGGCCGTACTCGACGCCATTATTTCGCCCGAGGAAGAATACCGCTACCACACCTACGACGCCAAGTGGGGCGAAGGGGAGGAGGTATTCGAAATGAACGATGGCGAAGGGGACCAAATGCTGATTCTCTTCGCGCCCGAAGGGGCCGTCATCAACGGCTACGCCGACGGGCTGCCGGAAGCCGATAAAGCGCCGCTGCGGGAGGCTCTGCCCGAGGCGTTTCACGAGTTTATCTTCGGCGAGCCGGTCAGCTCCATCGGCACCACGTTCTGCGTCTGGACCGTGGACAACTCGCCCTGGCAGCTGGCCCCCGGCACGCCGGCCGAAGACGGTTCCGACGAGTTGCTGCCCATCCTCGACGGCCACCCGCGCACCTACATCGACTGGGCCCAGGAGTATTTCGAGGAGGAGCGTTTTCCCAAGGACGGCCTGTTGCTGGGTACCGTGACCCAGCTCTACTACGGCGAAACCCTGACTAAACCCATGGTGCAGGCGCTGGTAACGCACGTGGCCGACTGGGAAGCCCTGCGCCGCGACCTGGACGAAATCAACTACCCCTACGACTTCGACTAGTTCAGCCTTAACCCAGCCACAGGTACAAGCCGGCCGCGGCCACCCCGCCCAGCAGCGGCCCCACCACCGGAATCCAACCGTAGCTCCACTCACTCGAACCTTTGCCGCGCACCGGCAGCAGGGCGTGGGCCAGGCGCGGGGCAAAGTCGCGGGTGGGGTTGATGCCGTAGCCGGTGGTGCCGCCCAGCCCTAACCCAATAACCCAGACCAGCAGCGCCACCGGCAGGGCCCCCACCGAGCCCAGGCCCACGGCCGTATGCGTCGGCGTAATTTCGGCCCCGCTGATATAGAGAATGGTAAACACCAGCACCAGGGTCCCCACCAGCTCGTTGAGCAGGTTGGAGGCGTGGTTGCGGATAGCCGGGCCAGTGCAGAACACGGCCAGCTTCAGCCGCGGCTCCGGCGTTTGGTCGAAGTGGTCCTTGTAGAGCAGCCAAACCAGCGTGGCGCCCAGAAAAGAGCCCAGGAACTGCGCCAGCACGTATTCGGGTACCAGGTTCCAGGCAAACTTGCCGGCCACGGCCAACCCCAGCGTCACGGCCGGATTCAGGTGAGCCCCGCTCACGGGCCCGGCCACTACCACGCCCACGAAGACCGACAAGGCCCAGGCCGTGGTAATGACCAGCCAGCCGCTGCCGTGGCCCTTGGTGTTCTGGAGTACTACGTTGGCCACCACGCCGTTGCCGAGGGTGAGCAGGAGTGCGGAGCCGACTAGCTCGGCGGTAAATGGCGTCATGCCGTGGGTGGGGTTGAGGATGAAATATCGGGTGACGGGGCCTGGGACCAGGCTTGCAGGGCCCTCACGGCCCGTTGCCACTGGGCAATTCCTACGGCAATACTGCCTTGATCGACTTGCGGGTTAAAGGTAGTATCGGCTTGCTCCAGGGCTTGCAATTCAGCCACGTTTTGCCAGTAGCCCACCGCCAAACCGGCCAGGTAAGCCGCACCCAGGGCCGTGGTTTCGGTGTTGCGCGGGCGCGTGACGCGGCTTTGGAGCACGTCGGCCTGAAACTGCATGAGCAGGTCGTTGGCCGCCGCGCCGCCGTCCACGCGCAGCTCGGCAATGGGCAAGCCCGAGTCGGCCTGCATGGCCCGGAGCACGTCCATGGTCTGGTAGGCAATGGCCTCGACGGCGGCCCGGGCCAGGTGGGCCGCCGTGGTGGCCCGACTCATGCCGAAGATGGTGCCCCGGGCGTACGGGTCCCAGTAGGGGGCGCCCAGCCCGGCAAAGGCCGGCACGAAGTACACGCCCCCGGAGCTGCTCACCTGCCGGGCCAGGATTTCCACCTCGGCCGCCGTTTTGATAATGCCCAGGTTGTCGCGCAGCCACTGCACCACGGCCCCGGCCATAAAGATGCTGCCTTCCAGGGCGTACTGCACCTGCCCGTCAATCTGCCAGGCCACGGTGGTCAGCAGGTTGTTCCGCGAGGGTTTGGGCTCAGAGCCAATGTTCAGCAGCATAAAGCAGCCCGTGCCATAGGTATTCTTGACCATGCCCGGCCGGGTGCAGAGCTGCCCGAACAAGGCCGCCTGCTGGTCGCCGGCAATACCGGCCAGCGGCACTTTGGAGGCGAAAATAGTGGTCTTGGTGTGGCCGTATACTTCGCTCGAGGGCCGCACCTGGGGCAGCATGCTGGCCGGAATGTCGAACAAGGCCAGCAATTCCGCGTCCCACTGCAGGGTGTGGATGTTGAGCAGCATGGTGCGGGAGGCGTTGGTCACGTCCGTCACGTGCAGCTCGCCCTGGGTCAGGTTCCAGATCAGCCAGCTGTCCACGGTACCAAAGGCCAGCTCCCCGGCCTCCGCCTGCGCCCGGGCGCCGGGCACGTGGTCCAGAATCCAGCGCACCTTGCTGGCCGAAAAGTAGGCGTCGAGCACCAGCCCGGTTTTCTGCCGAATCAGCTCTTCGTGGCCCGCGGCCCGCAGCTCGTCGCAGTACTGGGCCGTGCGCCGGTCCTGCCACACAATGGCGTTGTAAACGGGTTTACCGGTGCCGCGGTGCCACACCACGGCCGTTTCGCGCTGGTTGGTAATGCCAATGGCCGCCAGACTCTTGCCATTCACCCCGGCCTTCACCGTGGCCTCAGCCGCCACCCCCGCCTGCGTTGACCAGATTTCCACCGGATCGTGCTCCACCCAGCCGGGTTGGGGGAAAAGCTGGGTAAACTCCTTTTGGGCCTGTGCCACCACCTGGCCCCGCTGGTCAAATAGAATAGCCCGGGAGCTGGTCGTGCCCTGGTCCAGAGCGAGGATGTATTGGGTAGGCATAGATAAGGGCAGGAGTAAGGGTGGGAGATGGAAATTAGAGAGTAGAAAGCAAGAATAAGAAAACACGTCATGTCGAGCAGCGCGAGACATGACGTTCGGTTCTGCTACTGTGCAGCGGTGGGCTCATTCAGCAGATACCCCCGGGCCAGCTCCCCAAACTCCGCTACCTGCCGGGCTTGCCAAGCTGCATCCCGGCCCAGCTCCCGGGCCAGCAGCTCGGCTACCCGCGGGGCCACCCGCATGGCCGCCGCCGCGTCCAGAAACAGCACCCGCACCCGGCGGGCCAGCACGTCTTCCACGGTGCGGCCCATTTCGGCGCGGGCGGCCCACACCACTTCGGCGCCGGTGAACTCCAGGGTCGGGTCCAGCTTTTTACCTAGCTCCGGCTCGTCGTCCACCAGCTGTTGCAAAGCGGCCTGGTCGGTGCCGTACACGCTGCGGTGGGTGCTGTAATCGGGGGTGGGTTGGGCGCCGTGAATGGGCAGGTGGGCCGTTTGGCTGGGCGCGGGCGGAAGCTTGCCGAGCGTAATGGCCCGGTCCACCGTGTCCTGGCCCATGCGGCGGTAGGTGGTCCACTTGCCGCCCGTGATGGTGAGCAGGCCGCTTTTCGACACCAGAATCTTGTGGCTGCGGGATATTTCCTTGGTCGTATCCGAGCCGTTCCGCGGGGCCGCCAAGGGCCGCAAACCCGCAAATACGCTCAGCACGTCCGCCCGCCGCGGCGCCTTGGTCAGGTACTGCCCCGCCGTGCGCAGAATAAACTCGATTTCCGCCGCCAGGGCCCTCGGTTCCAGGCTGTGCTCGGGCAGCGGGGTATCGGTGGTGCCCACTACTACCCGCCCGTGCCAGGGCACCGCAAACAGCACCCGCCCGTCCTCAGTCTTGGGAATCATCAGCGCATCGGGGCCGGGCCAGAACGACTGATCCAGCACGAGGTGCACGCCCTGACTGGGCCGCACCAACGGCCGGGCCCCGGGCGTATCCAGCTGCAGAATGTCGTCCACAAACACGCCGGTGGCATTTACGACCACCGTGGCCGTTACCTCGTAGGGCGCGCCGGTTTCCTGGTCCCGGGCCGTTACGCCCCTCACCCGGCCTTGGGCGTCCTTGCGCAGCCCCGTTACGGCTACGTGGTTGAGTGCCGTGCCGCCCTGCTCAATCAGCGTCTGGGCCAGGTTCACGGCCAGCCGGGAGTCGTCGAATTGCCCATCGTGGTAAAGCACGCCCCCGCGCAGCCCCGCAGCCCGCACGTTGCCCAGCCGCCGCAGCGTCTCGGCCCGACTCAGGTGCCGCGACGCGCCCAAACTCAGCCGACCGGCCAGCACGTCGTAGAGCTTCAGGCCCAGCAGGTAAAACGGCCCGCCCCACCAGCTGTAGCTGGGAATGATGAAATCCTGGTTTTTGACCAGATGAGGCGCGTTTTGCAGCAGCAAGCCCCGCTCGTACAGCGCCTCCCGCACCAGCCCTACGTCGCCCTGGGCCAGGTAGCGCACCCCGCCGTGCACCAGCTTGGTCGAGCGGCTGCTGGTGCCCTTGGCAAAGTCGGCCTGCTCCAGCAGCAAGGTTCGGTAGCCGCGGCTTACGGCATCCAGGGCCACACCCAGGCCAGTGGCCCCGCCCCCAATCACCACGATGTCCCACGCCGTTTGGGCCGTAAGCTGCCCTAGCAAAGTGTCGCGCCAGAATTGCGCCAGGTGAGGAGTTATGCTCATAGCTCTGCTTACTACCAAATTCCCCCGGGCGTTGACGCTGCCCGCCTAAAGCAGCATTTTCTAGCCTAAATACCAACCTGTAGCTTCCAAAACCCCAACTGATAGTCTCAACCGTTCCGGGTCCGGTCACAAAGGTTCCGGCTGTGGTTTCACTCGTTCCGGGTATAGACCCAGGCATTCCGGGCCTGGTCTCGACGGCTCCGGATACAGTCACGAGCGTCCCGGGTACGGATTCAGTCGTTCCGGGCTTAGTCACGGTCGTCCCGGGTACAGATTCAGTTATTCCGGGTATGAATTCAGCTCATCCGGGCCCGGAACCCGCTTCTGCGTACCTTCCCGGCCTAAACTACCGTGCCATGCTCACCCGTCAAGCCCTGCTCTCCGACATTCCCCAGCTCATGCAGGTCCGCGTGGCCGTGCGCGAAAACCGCCTGTCCGACCCCGCCCGCGTCCCCCACGAAGCGTATGTCGATTACCTCACCCGCCGCGGCCGGGGCTGGGTAGCCGAAGACGCCGGCAGCATTGTCGCCTTCGCCATTGCCGACGTGCTCGACCACAGCGTCTGGGCCCTGTTCGTGCATCCCAGCCACGAAGCCCAGGGCCTGGGCAAAACCCTCCTCGACCAGCTCCTCACCTGGTATTTCCAGCAAACCCAGCACCCCATCTGGCTCAGCACTGCCCCCGGCACCCGCGCCGAAGAGTTTTACCGCCGCCAAGGCTGGCAGGAAACGGGAAGGACGAAAGATGGGGAGGTGCGGTTCGAGCGGGCACAGTAGCCGAACGGATTTATGTAAATAACCCAATGGCCCTCTCCAAAATCATGAACGAAAACGAGTGGCCCCTAGCTGCTGTCTCAGCCTCGGCAGTAGCTACGGTTAGTATTCATTTCGCTTGGCCGGCGAATGACCAGCTCTACGACTTCGCTCCGGAAAAAAGAATAGGGGCCATTGACGACCTCATGCGCGGCCATATCAACCAGGTGGTGAGTTCCGGCTTGCTTCAGTCATACACCGTTGTGATGGTGGAGCGCCGTCGGCCCCGTAGCTTGCAGGCAGAAATTTTCGTTGAAAATTTGCCTGCCCTGAGCAAATTGCCGGGCGTCGATAGAATAGCCATTACCAAGGTTGCCGGTTTCAAAAAGAAGCGGCCGCGCCCCACCAATAAGCTGAAGTTTCACTGTGTAAAAATGACCGTCGCCATCCAGATTGAAGGCGCCGAAGGCGGGCTGCAGAAGTACGAGGAGCGCTACGTACTGCTCAAAGCCGTTTCATGCGAAGATGCCTACCAACGCCTGGAGGCCACCCGCGCCGATTATGCCCAGCCCTATCTAAACTCTGACGGTTACTTTGTCCGCTGGCGCATCGAAAGCCTGGATGACTGCTACGAAACCGGTATCGAAACCGCGGCCGAATTCAACAGTCCGCACGGCGTAGAAGTCTTCTCTATCCTAAAAAACCGCAAGCTCACGCCCGAGCGGACCTGGGACGGAAAGTAGAGCCCATAATCAGCCCTCATAATAGAAATTATGCCCACTATCATCACCCGCATCTGGCACGGTACCACTGCTGCCCACCACGCCGACGACTACCTGCGCTACCTCGAAGCCTCCGGTCTGGCCGATTATAAAAATACCCCCGGCAACCTCGGCGTCCAGGTTCTGCGCCGCCTCGACGGCGCCATCTGCCACTTCTGGACCGTCACCCGCTGGGACAGCTACGAGAGCATCCAGCGCTTCGCCGGCCCCGACTACGACCAGGCCCGCTATTACCCCGACGACGCCCAGTACCTGCTCGAGTTCGAGCCCACCGTGCTGCACTGCGAGACCTTCGAGTATTAACGAAGCTCCGCTGCTACTCAGCAGCAGAACCCGGCAATTGGCTTACTTTTCGGGAAAATCCTTCACCATCTTTATCCATGAAAGCAGTTCTTACTTTCCTTTTCGCAGTACTAGTCACCTTTAGCGCTTTGGCGCAAAACTTTGAGGGGCGCGTCCTCTACGCCAACACCTACAAAAGCAAGCTGCCTAACGTCACCGACCAGCAGTGGAACGACATGATGGGCACCACTCAGGAATATTTCGTGAAGGGCGGGAGCTACAAATCGGTGGCCAACGGCAAGCTTATGCAGTGGCAACTGTTCCCCGGCACCGACAACAAGCTCTACACCAAAATGGGCAACGCCGAGGCCGCCATCTGGAACGACGCTACCGTTAACCCCGACGAAGTGCTCAAGGCCGAGGTGAAAAAGAACGCCGCCACCATCCTGGGCTACCAGTGCGACGAGCTGACCCTGACCTGCAAAAGCGGGGTGCAGAAGTACTACTTCAGCTCCAAGCTGGCTCTCGACCCCAAGCTCTACGAAAACCACAAGTTGGGCAACTGGTACGACATGCTCAAAAACACCAAGGCGCTACCGCTGAAGTTCGTCGTCGACACCCCGCAGTTCAGTATGGAAAGCACTGCTACCGAAGTGAAACCCATGAAGCTGACGGCGGCCACGTTCGAGTTGCCCGCCGGTGTGCAAACCGTGAAAAGCCCGTACTAGGTCTTCCGAAAGCGTCCCGACCATTCAGCCTTATCCACATTTTAAAAGCGTTCCAGCCATAAGCCGGAACGCTTTTTTTGTATTGTTGGTCAGTAGGCCTCCCTGTTGCTCACATCACGGCTTGGTCAGTACGCCCATGATAGGGGCCAGGGACTCTACGAAATGGCGGGTGACAGCCCCGGTCGGATCCAAGCTGGGGTCCAGAATCGTGATATCCATCCCCACTGCTTGCCCAGATTGCAGCAAAGGAGTCAAGAGTTCGGCGAGTTCGGCGTACGTTAATCCCCCGGGCTGGGGCGAATCAACTGCCGGCATCACCTCGTGCGCAAGCACATCGACGTCAAAGTGAATCCAGAATCCATCAAGCCCTTGCGCGGCAATGTCGGCCAGAAAAGCCGCCGCACAAGCTGCCAGCCCTTGCCGGCGTAGGGCCGCCAGGTCCACGTACGCAACTGATGCGGCCTGCAGAGCGGCAATATCGGGGACGTCAGGGTCGCGGTTGCCGATGCTCCACGCGTGTCGGGCCTGGATGTAGGGACCCTGTCCGTCCAGATTGGTGAGTTGGTCCGGGCCAGAGCCGGTCACCAGGGCCAGGTCCATACCCGCCGCGCCCCCCGTGGCCGACCGTTCCGGGGTGGCGTAGTCGGTATGCCCATCCAGGAAAAACAGGCCGTACGTGCCGGCTCGTTTCAGGCCCAGGGCGATGCCCAGCAGGATGCTGCAATCCCCGCCCAGGACAAGGGTAAATCCTGGCTGCCGCACCACCGGCGTGATACATGCAGCCAACTGCCGGGAATAGCGGCCGATGGCCTCGGCGTTGCGTACTCCCACCGGGTCCAACTCCATAGCGTAAGGCGGTGGGGGGACGGAGAAAACAGATTGCGGGACTATTAGGTCATAGAGGCCCCACTGTTTAAGCCACGCCGGCAGCCGGTCCACGGCCGGGGCCACGCCGGGGAATACTTCTTGTAGCCCCAGGTTGCTGGGCGCTTCGACTACGTAAACAGGATGCATGGCTGGGAGCGGGATTACTAGAAAAGAATATACCCACCTGGGTCAACCTAGAGTTTTGTGAACTCCTGGCTTTTCGGAAGATGTGAGGAAGAACAAGCCTCAAGTCGGGCTTTTTGCTATTACCTCCTGAAAGTATTCTTACTGCCCCGGCGAGTACGTCCGCTCGGCGTGCTGGCGGATGTCCTCGGGGTAGAACAGCACGTCTTTGAAATTTTCCTCCACGTAGAGCCCGGCCTGGTCGGTGAAGTGGGCCGAAGTGGACTGGTTGCTGTTGCCGCCGGCCAGCACCGAGCGGGCCTTGATGCGCGGCCCGAACTCCACCACGGCAATAAAGCTGTTGCCCACGTAGCCGTAGCGCTTCTTGGTGTTGGGCGCCGTGCGGGCCCCAAACGCCGCCAACGAGCCCCAGGCCGAGGACGTAAAGGCCACCGGCAGGCTGGGCTGCTTGTCGTCGTAGGTTTCCTGAATCTTGCCCGTCAGGCGCTGGAAGCGGTTCACTTCGCCCCAGGACATCTTCCAGGTCCCGAAGTCCTTGGTCAGCTCGTCCAGGGTTTCCTGCAGGGCCGCCACTTTTTCCTGGGGCGTGGTTTTGGCAATGACAAAGGCCGTGAACGAGAGGTTGTCCAGGCGCAGGTCCGGTGTGACGCGGGTGCGGGCCAACTTCTGAATTCTCTCGCCCCAGTAAATAGCCAACGTCTGGGCCACCGAGGTTTTGCTGTAGCGCTTGTCCCAGCCCCGCAGCAGCTTCATGGCTTCCACCACGTCGCCTTCGGGCGGGTTGGCGCCGTCCACCACAAACTGAAAGTCCTTGGCCAGGGCTGGCAGCAGCTCCTCGAAGCCGGCCAGGTACGGGTCTTTGGCGGCGGCAATCAGCGTGTCGAGCGTGAAGGTGTTACGGCGACTCAGCACCCGCACGGCGTTGATGCCGCGGTAGTTTTCCGCGTCGGGGGCCATGTAGGCCGGGTACTGCTCCCGCTTGGGGCTGCTCGGGCCGGCCACGGTAAAGGGCGTGGAGTTGCAGTTCTGGATCCAGCCACTGGCCGGGTTTTTCACCTGCACGATTTCCTCCACCTTGTGCAGGCCCTTCCAGTCGGTTTTGGGGTTGCTACCGTCCACGGGCATGCTCCAGTCGAATTGTGGGTCGCGCCGGGGCATAAAGTTGCCGTGCCAGTAGGCAATGGTGCCCTTGCTGTCGGCAAAGACGGTGTTGTTCGAGGCGTTGCCGTTGAGCTGCATCACCTTCTGAAACGAGGCGTAATCCGTGGCCTTGGTCCGCAAATACGACTGTTCCAGGGCCTCGAGCGGGGTGTCCATCATACGCACCGTCACCCACTTATTCTCGGCCTGCTGGCCCACTACCGGCCCGTGGTGGGTGCGGTAGGTCGTGAATTCCTTACGGGCCAGCGTGCCGTCGGCCTGCTTGTAGGCAATGGAAATCTTGGCCGTCTGCATCGGGCGCAGCTTGCCGCCGTAGCGGTACATGAGCTTGCCGTCTTTCTGCGGCTCCACGGTTTCCAGGTACTCGTCCATCGAGTCGGCAAAGCTGGAGGTGTGCATCCAGCCGCAGTGCTCATTAAAGCCCTGATACACGAAAAACTGCCCCCAGGTCACGGCCCCGTAGGCGTTCAGGCCGGTGGCGCTGCTCATCTGCACCTCGGGCCGGAAGTAGAAGGAAGTGTGGGGGTTTATCAGCAGCAGGGCGTGGCCGCTGGCGCTTTTGGCGGGCGCAATGGCAAACCCGTTGGAGCCCACCGGCTCCCGGTCGGGCCGCTCGAAGTCGGGCCGCACCCAGGACGTAGACTTGCGCTGGCTGTAAAAATTCTTGAGCCGCTCTAGCGGTACCACGCTGATGTTGCCGCCGATGCTACCCTCACTGAACATCAAGGGCATCCAGGGCTGGAAGCGGCGCAGCAGCCGGGGCCGCACGGTGGGGTGGGAGTAGAGGTAGAAGTTGGTGCCGTCGGCAAAGGCGTTGAGCAGCTGCTTCATCCAGGCCGGACTTTTCTGGTAGATGCTGATGGCCTGGGTGGAGTCCAGAAATAGCCGGGCCCGCAGATCCTGGTAGATGGCCGCCTCGCCCTCCACCTCAGCCAGCCGCCCGATGTTGACGATGTAATTGTCCTCGACCCGGGCAAAGTCGTCCTCGCACTGGGCGTAAAGCAGGCCAAATACGGCGTCGGCGTCGGTTTTGCCCGTCACGTGGGGCACGCCCCAGTTGTCGCGCACGATGGTGACCTGCTTGGCCTGCTGCTGCCAACGGGCAATTTCGGCCGGGGTGAAAGCCTGGGCCGAGGCCCCGAAAAAGCCAAGCAGCGCCGCTGTCGTCAGCAAAAAGCGCGGCCAGGAAAATGTAAAGCGAGAAGAAACCTGCTGCATAGAGTCGTTCAATAGGGGAAACGTACCTTGGGCGCCGTGTGGGGCATCCTTTCCTAAGACAAAAAAGCCCGCCGGCAGTTGCAAGCTAAGCGCCCTACCGCACATCCGTTGACTTTCAGCCCCGCCATGAGCAGTTCCACTGAGCCTTATCTGCTCTTCCAACCCAATAAGCCCGAAATTGATACCGCTACGCTGTTCCGCATCAAGCGGGAAGCGGGCGGGCTGCGGGTGCAAAACGACAACGTAAACTGCCTCTACGCCGAAGCCCTGACCCCGGAGGTATTCCAGCAGGCCTACAACTTCCTCAACAAGTACCTGTTTTTCGACTTCTCCCCGGTCATACTCGACGGTAAGCCCTACGCCCTGTCGCGCGCCGACCAGGCCCGGCTCGAGCAGCAGGTCATTACCCACTCTATCTATTTCTACGTCGTCAACGGCAACGCGACCCGCATGAAGCTGCGGCCCGGCGGCATCACCGTGCTCAGCCCGGTGGATGAAGTGATATGGCTGCTCGACGGGGCTTTTGGGGCCGATACGCCGGTGAGCCTGGCCCTGGGCGCCCAGATTTTGCGGCAAACGGTACCACAATTCCACTCTACCGTGGAGTGGAAGCGCCTGTACTACGCAAAGTAAGCAGCCGCATGATTTTGGGTCCAGGCGAAAGTTCGGCCCTGGCCCGGTTTCTTGTTTACCTTAGACCAGTATTTATCTCATCACTCCTTGTTGTTCATGAAGAAACATCTCCTGTTGCTGGCATTCGGTCTTTTGACGTATAGCGGTGCTGCCGTTGCCCAAACCTATTCGGTGCCTACTGACTACAGCTTTCAAGCCCCCGCCGACTATGCCCGCTACGATAATCAGGTAATTGAAACCGTAAAGTGGCTGGAAGCAACTCCGCTGGGGAAAGAGGCCGCGCAGCGCCAAGCGGCCAATCGGTTTTTGATTCAGTGGATGACGGGTACGCCCGCCGTGTCGGTGCAGCTGCAGGATTACGTAGGCAAGCTGGTGGGCAAGGAGCCCGATATGCTTATGATGTTCATGGCGGGCTGGTCGCGCTACCAGCTGCAGCATCCCGAGGAGAAAGATGCGGTGGTGCTGAATACCGAAGGCCTGAAAACCGTACTGAAAGCCTACCAGACCGGCGGCTACAAGCGGAACAAGCAACTGGAAAGCCTGGTAGCCCTCAATGAGAAAGGCACTCTGGCCGAATGGGTGAAAGGCCAGCTAAAAAGCTAGGCAGCAGCGGCTGTCCGCTGGCAAAATGCAACCATTAGTCACGAAAAAGCCCCGACCATAAGGCCGGGGCTTTTTCTATACAAAAAGGCTGAAGGCTTAGGCCGAGAAAGACGAGCCGCAGCCGCAGGTGCTCTTGGCCTGGGGGTTGTTGAAGACGAAACCGCGGGCGTTGAGGCCGTCCTGGAAGTCGACTTCCATGCCCAGCACGTACATGGCGTGCTTTTTATCCATGATGAGCTTCAGCCCGTCGAGGTCGTAGACTTCGTCGTTGTCCTTGGCCTTGTCGAAGCCCAGCAGGTAGCTCATGCCCGAACAGCCGCCGCCCTGCACGCCGATGCGCAGACCGTATTCGGTCGGCACTTTCTTTTCCTCGATGATATTTCTTACCTCAACCAAAGCCCCCGGCGTGAGGGTGATGGGAGCAATCTTAGTTGAAACGGCCGTTGCCATAGTGCGTTCTGAGTTAGAAGAGTAAGCGCAAAGATACGAAGCCTTGTGCATACGCCATCGGCCCCGACCCGTATAGAACAGCAAGACCCGGTATCCGGTTCACCGAATATTTCCCGACCTTGGTTCCTCTAAAATAGAAGTTTTCCCTACTGCATGGACACCACCGCGTACATTTTCGAGTTGCTCAAGATTATCCTGCCCGCCCTGCTCGTGGCCGGCTCCCTGTTTTACCTGATTCAGAACTACCTGGAAAAAGAGCAGCAGCGCCGCCTGATTGAGCTGCGCCTCGAGAATTCCAAAACCACGTTGCCCCTGCGCCTGCAGGCCTACGAGCGGGTGACGCTGCTGCTGGAGCGCATCACGCCCAACAACCTGCTGGTGCGCCTGAGCAGCGCCGGCCAGACTGCCTCCGAGTACCACCGCCTACTGATGACCGAAATTCGGGCCGAGTACGAGCACAACCTCAGCCAGCAGCTCTACATGAGCCCCGAAACCTGGGAGCAGGTTAAGCAGTCCAAGGAAAACATCCTGACGATGATCAACAAGGCCTACCACGCCCTGCCCACGCCCCAACAGGCCCGTGGTACGGAACTGGCTAAGCGCGTGCTCGAAACCCTGATTACCGACGAAATAGACCCCACCACCCAGGCCCTGCTGGCCGTGAAGCGGGAAGCTGCGGGTCTGTTTTAGGGTTAGTTGTTCGTTGCTGGTTGTCAGTTGTCAGGTCGTTCAACTAGTCAGCCTAACAAAAAGAGCCCGCTCGATTCTTCGAGCGGGCTCTTTCGTCTAATTGCAAGAGTCGTGAATCTATCAACTAACAACTGACAACCAGCAACGAACAACTTATAGTTATACCGCCGCCAGCTGGGCATCGATGGCGCGCTGGTAGCAGGCTTCGTAGAGCGGGACGATGTTCTCGACGGCAAACTCCTCGGCCCGGGCCCGGGCGGCTTCCTTGAAGCGGGGCAGGTTGTCGTCTTCCAGCACGTAGAGGGAGTTCTTAACCATATCCTCCACGTCGCCGATTTCGCTGAGCATGCCCGTTACGCCGTGCACGTTGAGCTCGGGAATGCCGCCGGCGTTGGTGCTGATAACGGGCACTTCGCAGGCCATGGCTTCCAGGGCGGCCAGGCCGAAGCTTTCCTTCTCGGAGGGCATCAAAAACAGGTCGGCGATGCTGAGCACTTCCTCCACCGCTTCGAGCTTGCCCAGGAAGCGGATGTCTTCACAGAAGCCGATTTCGCGGCACAGCTTCTCAATGCGGGGCCGGTCGGGCCCGTCGCCCACGAGCAGGAGCTTGGCCGGAATTTGCCGGCGTACCCCGGCGAAGATGTTCACCACGTCGTCGACGCGCTTCACCGAGCGAAAGTTGGAGGTATGCACCAGCAGTTTTTCGCCATTAGGGGCAATGGCGGCCTTGAAGTGGCCCTTGTTCTGCTTCTTGAACCGCTCCAGGTTGATGAAGTTGGGAATGACTTCAATGTCCTTCTCAATGGCGAAGTACTCGTAGGTTTCCTTACGCAAGTCGGCCGACACAGCCGTTACCCCGTCCGATTGGTTGATGCTGAAGGTCACGACCGGCTCGTAGCTGGCATCCTTGCCCACCAGCGTAATATCGGTGCCGTGCAGGGTGGTGATGACCGGCACGGTGATGCCCTTGGTGCGCAGAATCTGCTTGGCCATAAACGCCGCCGAGGCGTGGGGAATGGCGTAGTGCACGTGCAGCACGTCGAGCTTCTCGTTCTGCACGATGTCCACCATTTTTGAAGCCAAGGCCAGCTCGTAGGGCGGAAACTGGAACAGCGGGTACGGCGGAATGTAGACCTCGTGGTAGAACAGATTCTCGTTGAAGAAGTCGAGGCGCACCGGCTGGCTGTAGGTGATGAAGTGCACGCGGTGGCCTTTCAGGGCCAGGGCTTTGCCCAGCTCGGTGGCTACTACGCCGGAGCCACCAAAGGTGGGGTAACAAACGATGCCGATGTTCATGGGGAAAGGGAGAGCTGGAAAACAAAATCGGCGGCAAGTCGCCCGAAGGAGCGCCTCACCGCCGATTGCGGAGTCAAAGAAACGGAAATGCGGGGCAACAAATCATGTCTTTTGCAAAGACTTGTAAATAACGTCGTGGATGCGCGTGCGGATGTTGTACTGGCGCAATTTGTTGTTGCCACCGTCGGGGTACACCCGATTGGAAAGAAAGATGTAGAGGATTTTGTTTTCGGGGTCCATCCACACGCAGGTGCCCGTGAAGCCGGTGTGGCCAAAGGTGCTGGCCGGCGACAGGTTGGACGTCGGGCCCTCGGGCTTCTCGGGGTTGCCGTGGTCCCAGCCCAGGCCGCGCTTATTGCCCGCCACCTGGGGCCGGGAGAATTCGGTCACGACCGGGGTCTGGAAGTAGCGCTGCCCGCCGTAGCGGCCGTTTTGCAGGTCCATTTGCATCAGGATGGCCAGGTCGTTGGCATTGGCAAACAGGCCCGCGTGCCCCGCTACGCCACCCAACAGGGCCGCGGCCTGGTCGTGCACGGTGCCCTGAAGCTGGGTTTTACGGAAGTAAGTGTCGTTTTCGGTGGGCGCAATGCAGGACTTGGGGAAGCGCTCCAGCGGATTGTAGGTCATCGAAGCTAGGCCCAGAGGCTTGTAGAAGGTCTTGGCCAGAAACTCGTCGATGGGGCCGCCCAGCACCTTTTCGCTCAGGCGTTTCAGAATCATGAAGCTCAGGTCGCTGTACTCAATCGGGTACTTGCCCTTCACTTTGGGCAGCATGCTGCTGCGCACAATCCAGGTCCAGACTGAGTCGTCGACGGCCTTGGTACTGAACGTGCCGGGCGCTACCTCGTTGGGAAACTCCTCGGAGCGGGTGCTGGCGTAGAAGGTCGGCTTCAGGCCGTTTTTGCCCACCGTCCGCTCCCAGGTTGGGATGCCCGGCTTCAGGCCGGCTTGGTGCAGGAGCACGTCGCGCACGGTCATGTCCTTCTTATTCGAGGTCTTGAGCTCGGGCAGGTATTCGGCCACTTTGGCGTCGAGGTCGAGCTTACCCTGGTCCTTGAGGTACATCACCGCCTGCAGCGTGCCGGCCACTTTCGTTACCGAGGCCAGGTCGTAGAGCGTGCTGCTTTCCACCGGCTGACTCTTGTCGTAGGTGCAGTAGCCGTAGCTTTTGTCGAACACCACGGCGCCGTCCTTGGCCACCAGCACCTGGCAGCCCGGCGCCGCGGCATACGCCACCGACTCCAACGCAATGTTGTCGATCTGGCTTAGCACGCGCGAGTCCAGCCCCTCACTTTCGGGCGTGGCGTAGCGCAGGCGGCGGAAGTCGGGAGTGGGCAAACCCAGGCCGGCTTTCAGCGCCGGCGACACCGTGACGGGCAGGCGGCCCTTGGCAGGCAAGGCGCCAAACAGCACCTGGGGTACTACCAGCTGCGAGGGGTAGTTATCCTCGTAGCCGCACACCAGGTTGCGGGCATCCTCCACGTGCTTCAGGGCGTAGGCGTTGCCCATGACCACCACCACGGTCTTAAGCTTAGGGTCGGCCTGAATTTCTTTCAAGAACTTCAGCGCGCCTTCCCCAATACCGTAATTGTGGGCCGGCGTGTTGTTCATACCGTGCAGGCTCACCACTACCACGTTGTAGGGCGTCAGGCGGGTTTTGATGCGGGCAAAGGTCGAGTCGACGGCGTACCGGTTGGGCACCGAGTACACCGCGCCACTCTGGTACTTGTTCATGATGGTCCCGAAGGTGCTGCCCGTGCCCGTACCAATCGTGACGGAGGCAATGCGTAGCGTGTCGAGGCGGTGGAAGGGGAGCAGGTCGTCCTCGTTTTTCACCACCGTCACGGCGTGCTCATAAATCTGCTGCTGCACCATGCGGCTCAGGGGCCGGCTCAGGTTGGTAGCCAGGTTCGGGATATCCACGGCCTGGTAGTGGTTCAGGCCCGACCAGTACTTGGCCCGCAGAATCTTGCGGACCCGCAGGTCAATTTCTTCCTGGGTGATTTTGCCGGCCGCAATGGCCTCACGGATTCGTTGCAGAGCAATGGGCACATCCTCCGAAAACAGCAGCACGTCGTTGCCGGCCAGCAAGGCCAGGGCGTCCAACTCCCCGGGCTTGTAGAGGTTGGCCACGCTCTTCATGTTCAGGGCATCGGTGAAAACCAGGCCTTTATAGCCCATTTTCTCCTTTAGCATGCCCGTCACCAGGTTGCGGGAAATGGTAGCCGACACCGACTGCACCGTGTCGAACAAAGGCATATAGAGGTGGCCCACCATTACGCCCATCACCCCCGACTGAAACGCCTGCTGAAACGGATACAAATCCACGTTGGTCAGCCGGGCCAGGTCGGAGTTGATAACCGGCAAAGCCACGTGAGAATCCACGTCAGTGTCGCCGTGGCCGGGAAAGTGCTTCACGACGGCCATGACGCCGTGGTCCTGCAGGCCGCGGATGTAGGAAACGCCGCGCTTGGCCACCTGCTCCTTGTTTTCCCCGAAGGAGCGGTTGCCGATAACCGGGTTGTCGGGGTTGGAGTTGACGTCGATAACCGGTGAGAAGCTCACGTGCACGCCCAGGGTCTTGAGCTTAAGGGCAATTTCGCGGCCCATCTGGTACACGTACTGGTCATCGTCCATGGCGCCCAGCGTCATCTGCTTGGCAAAGTGCATCGAGGAATCCAGGCGCATGTCCAGGCCCCACTCGGCGTCCATGGCAATGAGCAGCGGCACTTTGGCCTCGGCCTGGTAGCGGTTGGTCAGCAGGGCCTGGCGCTTGGGGCCGCCCTGCAGAAACATCAGCCCGCCAATACCATAGGTTTTGACCAGCTCATCGATGTGGGCCACGTGCTTGCGGTCCTTGTTAGAATAGGCCGCCACCATAAACAGCTGGCCCAGGCGCTGGTCGGGAGTGAGGGTGGCAAACACGCTGTCGACCCAGGTTTGCTCGGCCGCCGACATGGGCCGTACGTCCTTGTCTTTGGGCGCCGCCGACGAGATGATTAGACCCGTAACGGCCAGGATAACCAGTAAGAGACTAATCCGAAATTCCTTGAGCATTGACTCCCGTGGTATCGTCGTAAAGTTGAATCTGAGCGGAAATAGCCCTACTTTTGCGTACTCCCGAAAGGAAAATCGTGCCAGGGATTCGGCCGCCGTGGCTGGCTTTCAGCTCCCTGTTTTCCTCTCCAGTAACGCGCCCAAACGGAGAACCGTATGGCGTGGCGCACACAAAAGTTGGCCGCAAACTTACGGATAAATTCCCGAGGTCGGACGTTTTCTGACGTGTGGTTTCCGTAGTAAGCGTTGCTAACCAATTCAGTATCACCTTCAGTTCCCGGTCGATGGCGGATGTAATTCAGTTGCTCCCCGAATACCTTGCCAACCAGATTGCGGCAGGAGAGGTGGTCCAGCGTCCGGCGTCGGTAGTCAAAGAGCTACTCGAAAACGCCGTCGACGCCAAGGCCACGCAGGTGCAGCTCATTGTGAAAGAAGCGGGCAAACAGCTCGTGCAGGTCGTCGACAACGGCGCGGGCATGTCGCCCACCGATGCGCGCATGAGCCTGGAGCGGCACGCTACCAGTAAGATTCGCACCACCGAAGACTTATTTAAAATCCGGACTCTGGGTTTCCGTGGCGAGGCCCTGGCCTCCATTGCGGCCGTGGCCCAGGTGGAGCTGCGCACCAAGCAGCGCGACCAGGACACGGGCACGCTGCTGCTCATCGAAGGCTCCCAAGTGATGAGCCAGCAGCCCGTGGCCTGCCCCGACGGCACCAGCATCAGCGTCAAGAACCTGTTCTATAACGTGCCGGCCCGGCGCAATTTCTTGAAAACCAACGCGGTGGAAATGCGCCACATCCTGGACGAGTTCCAGCACGTGGCCCTGTCGAACCCGCAGATTGCTTTTTCGCTCTACCAGAACGATTTGGAGGTCTTCAACCTGCCCGCCGGCAAGCTCAGCCAGCGCATCGTGGCCTTGCTCGGCAACGGCTACAAGGAGCAGCTGGCCCAGTGCGAGGAAGTCACGCCCTTTATTTCGGTGAAAGGCTACATCGGTAAGCCCGAGTCGGCTAAGAAAAGCCGGGGCGACCAGTTTTTCTTCGTCAACAACCGCTTTATCCGCTCGGCTTACCTCAACCACGCCGTGCTGGCCGCCTACGAAGGCCTGCTGCCCAAAGACACCCACCCGTTCTACGTGCTGTTTCTGGAGCTCGACCCCAAGGCCATCGACATTAACGTGCACCCGACTAAAACGGAAATCAAGTTCGAGGACGAGAAAACCGTGTACGCCATTGTGCGGGCCGCCGTCAAGCAGAGCCTGGGGCTGCACAACATGGCTCCGTCCCTGGACTTCGAGGGCGACGTGAACTTCGCGCCCATTCAGCCGCTACGGGCCTCACCCCACGCCAACCCCTTCGGCGACGACTACCGCCCCGACGCCCTGGCTTCGGCCGCGGCCCGGGCCGCGGCACCGGCGCCCAAGGAAGGCGGCAAGAGTGGGGGCAGCTCGGAGCGGCAGTTGCCGCCCCGGCCCACCGAGCAGGCCAAGCGCGACCTAGAGGCATTTTATAAGTCGTTGGGCCAGACCATCGTGCCCGATTTGCCGGAGGCCGACGCCCCGGCCGCGGTGGAGAAATTCGAAAAAGCTACCAACTCGGTGGTGATTTCGACGCCGGTGCCGCCCCAGCAGGCCGCGCCCGAGCTGCCCCTGCCCGAGCAAACTGCCGGCCCCGGCAACCGCGTGGTCCAGATCAACCAGCAGTACCTGGTGGTGCCGGTGAAGTCGGGCATGATGCTCATTGACCAGGTGGCGGCCCGGGAGCGGATTCTGTACGAGCAGTACGCCCAGGCCCTGGAACGGCAGAGCGGCAGCTCCCAGACCCTGCTGTTTCCGCGCACGGTCACCTTCACGCCCCAGGACTTTGCCATTCTGCGCGAAGTATCAGCGGCTCTGCACGATTTGGGCTTCCGCTTCAACGAGTTCGGGCCCAATACCATTGCCGTGGAAGGCATTCCGGCTGATGTGGCCAACCGCGACGAGCGGGAATTACTTGAAGGCCTCATCGAGCAGTTTCGCACCCACGCCGGCCCCGTGCGCCTCGACCGGCGCGAGCAGCTGGTACGGGCCCTGGCCCGCCGCTTGGCCACCAACAGCGACAATGCCCGCCTCTCGGACGTGGAAATGACGGCTCTGGTGGACCGGCTGTTTGCCTGCGCCGTGCCCAGCTACACTCCCGACGGCCGCCGGACCCTGGTGCTGTTGGAAGTAAACCAGCTGCAGGACCTTTTCCGTAAACCCTGATTTGGCCCTGAAAATCCCGGCATGCTCAACCTGACCCCCACGGTACGCGTCCTGCTTTTTATCAACCTTGGCGTGTACCTGCTGCAAACCCAGCTGGGCCAGCAGTTGAATCTGCTGGCGTTGTACCCCATTGGCTCCGAACACTTCCAGCCCTGGCAGTTCGTCACTTATATGTTCATGCACGGCGGGTTGGGGCACCTGTTTTCCAATATGTTCGGCCTGTTTTCCTTCGGGCCGCTGCTGGAGCAGCGCTGGGGCGGCAACCGGTTTCTGGCGTTCTGGTTGATTTGCGGCATTGGGGCCGGGGTGCTGTATTCGGGGGTGCGCCACTACGAGCTGAACCGCATGCACCAGGATATTGAGGCATTTCGGCAGGAACCCACGGATGTAAATCTGCAGGACTTCGTGGAACACAATATGGAGGAATACGCCGCCGCTTTTGCGCCCGTGATTCGGCAGCTGCACCAAACCCCCGACGATACCCGGCTGATTCAGGGGGCCCTGACTTCCATTCAGCAGATGTATACCAGTAGCTTCAACTCGTCCATGGTAGGCGCTTCCGGAGCTGTCTTCGGGTTGTTGTTCGCCTTTGGCTATCTGTTCCCGAATACGGTGCTGATGCTGCTCTTTCCGCCCATCCCGCTCAAGGCAAAATACTTTGTGGGCCTCTACGCGCTGTATGAGCTCTATAGCGGCATTCACCGGGTGCCGGGCGACAATGTGGCGCACTTTGCCCACTTGGGTGGATTGTTGATTGGGTTTATTGTGTTAAAATTCTGGGAGCGGGGTCGGACTCGCTTCTACTAGCTCTTTTTGCCCACCATGAGTATTGTCAACGATATCCGTACTGCCTTCAGCCGGCGCGACAACGCGTTGAATCAGCTGCTGCTGATCAACGTGCTGGTATTCGCGGCCTTTATTCTGCTGCGGACGGTGATGTTTCTACTGACCCAGGATAAGAACGGCCACCTGCCGGTGCTGGAATGGCTGGCCGTGCCTTCGGTGCCGGGCACGCTGCTCACCCGCCCCTGGACGCTGCTTACCTACAGCTTCATCCACTTCGATTTCTTCCACATCCTGTTCAACCTGCTGAACCTGTACTGGTTTGGGGCCCTGGTGCGCGAGTACCTCGGCGACCGGCGCCTGGTGAGCCTCTACGTGCTCGGCGCTTTGTGCGGGGCTATACTGTACGTATTGGCGCTTAACCTGATTCCGGCCCTGCGTGGCGGCCCGGCCATTCTGTTTGGGGCTTCGGCCAGCGTCACGGCCATCATCGTGGCCGCCGCTACCCTCATGCCCGACTACACTTTCAACGTGATTCTGATTGGGCCGGTACGCATCAAGTACATTGCCGCCGTGCTGGTGCTGGTGTCCATTGCCGGCATCAACGGCAACAACCCTGGCGGCATGCTAGCTCACCTGGGCGGGGCTTTGCTGGGCTTCGTCTTTATCCGGCAGCTGCAGGCCGGCCGCGACCTGGGCCGCCCCGTGCAGGCCGTCGGCGACTTTGTGGGCAATGTGGTATCGGGAAGGCCGCGCATGAGCGTGACGCACCGCAGCCGCGCCGCCGAAGCTCCGGCACCCAAGAAAAGCAACCTGGCCCGCCCCGAGCAGGAGGAAATTGACCTGATTCTGGACAAGATTTCCCGCTCCGGCTACGAAAGCCTGTCGAAGGAGGAAAAGCAGAAGCTATTTAAAGCCAGCCAAAAATAGAGTTGCACTAGCTGGGTACTAACTATATGCAGCAATGAAAAAGCCCGCCGGATTACTTCGGCGGGCTTTTTCATTGCTGCATATAGTGTCGGCGCCGGTCGGCGGGCAGCTTCTCCAGGGCATAGCGCAGCATGGTGCGGGGCATCTGCCGGGCGTGGTCGGCCAGGAACTCCTCCAGCGCATCCTCGTTGCGCTTGCCCACTTCCCGTAGCATCCAGCCGGTAGCCTTGTGAATCAGGTCGTGGGGGTGGGAGAGGAGCTGCTCGGCCACGTTGAACGTGTCGGCAAACTGGTTTTTGCGAATAAAGGCCAGGGTCGAAACAATGCTCATGCGCTGGCTCCACAAGTGCTCCTCGGCGGCCAACTCGCGGAGCAACGTCCGGTCCTGGTCCAGCAAGTAGGTTCCGATGAGCAGCGGGCAAGTAATATCCACCAGGTTCCAGTTGTTGACGCGTCGGCGGTGGCGCAGGTAGGCTTCGTGAATGGCCTGCCGCCCGGCTGGGCCGGCTTTCTGAAATTGCAGCGTCCAGATAATCAGCGCCGTTTGGCGCAGCTCGTGCCAGGGGCTGGCCAGTAACTGCTCTACTTCGCTCAAAGGTAGCTGCCGAAACTCCCGGGCCACCTGCCGCTGCTGGGGCAGCGTAAGCCCCAAAAACTGGTCACCGGCGCCATATTCACCGGGGCCGGTCTTGAAAAACCGCTGCAACAGCCCGGCCCGCACCGGGTCGGCAAGCTTGGTCAGAGTCGTTTCCAGGGCGGTGGCAGTCATCCGGGGCGGTGGTTTAGGGAATATCGTAGGTGATATCCTGCTCGTTGTGGGTGTAGAAATAGGCGTAGTTGGAGCGCAACTGCTCCCAGCCGGCCTTGGTGGCGTACTTGCGCTGCATCACGTCTTCCCAGGCTAGGCGCATCTGCCGGGCGCACACCAGGGGCCGGACCTGCCCTACGCCGGTGCCCAAACCCGGCACGGCCACGCTGCGCACGACCGACTTGACCGGCTCGCCCGAGGGCAACGTGCCGTGCTCGAGCAGTAGCAGCAGGGCTTTCATGCACTGGTACACGTTGGGGCCCCGCGTGATGGTCATGGGCGTACGCATGGTGGGGGCCGAAATCAGGTAGGGAAACAGGGTGCTGCCCGTGGGCAGGATGGCCGCCTGCCCCACCAGCAGCTCCCCAAAAAACTGCTCCCGGATAATCTGCTGCAGCTCTTTTTCGAGGTGCCAGCCCAGGTGCTTGGAGATGGAGAAGTCGATGCCGCCGTTCATGAAGCCGAAGCTGTTGGCCGGGCTTACAATGGCGTCGCACGGAGCGTCGAAGATGGAGCCGTGCTGAATGGTTACGTTGTCAACGTCGGCAAATACGCGTTGCCAGGCCTGGGTAACCTCCTGGTTGGTGTCAATAAAGTTAAAGTGCATGAATGGGGTTTAGCCCGCAAAGTACGAGTAAATACTGCTTTATAACGACATAAGCGCTGATTATCAAGCCTTGATAAACAACAAGGCCCGTACTGCAGCTGCAGTACGGGCCTTGGCAGGCGGAAGCCGGAGCGAGTTAGGCGCTGGCCTTGCTCATGTTGTCCAGGGCGTCCATCACTTCTTTCACGTGGCCGCGCGAGGTTTCGAGCATGGCTTTCTCCTCGTCGTTGAGCTGGAGCTCAATTACTTTCTCGATACCGTTCTTGCCCAGGATAACCGGAGCGCCCAGGTACACGCCATTGATGCCGTATTCGCCCTGCAGCTCGATGCACACGGGGAACACGCGGCGCTGGTCGCGCACGATGGCTTCTACCATTTGAGCCGCAGCGGCACCGGGAGCATACCAGGCCGAAGTGCCCATCAGCTTCACCAGCTCGCCACCACCCACGGCAGTGCGCTGCACGATGGCGTCGAGCTCAGCTTTACCGATCAGTTCGGTTACGGGAATGCCGCCCACGGTGGTGTAGCGGGGCAGGGGCACCATGGTGTCGCCGTGGCCACCCATGAGCACGGCCTGAATGTCCTTGGGGCTTACGTTGAGCGCCTCAGCCAGGAAGGCACGGTAGCGGGCCGTGTCCAGGATGCCGGCCATGCCGAACACCTTCTCGCGGGGCAAGCCCGAAGTGAGGTGGGCCTGGTAGGTCATCACGTCCAGCGGGTTCGACACCACGATGATGATGGCGTTGGGCGAGTATTTCACTACCTGCTCGGTTACCGTCTTCACGATGCCGGCGTTGGTCGAAATCAGGTCGTCACGGCTCATGCCGGGCTTGCGGGGCAAACCCGAGGTGATGACTACCACGTCAGAATCAGCTGTGCGGCTGTAGTCGTTGGTGACGCCCACGGTGCGGGTGTCGTAACCGATAATGGGAGCCTTCTGCCAAATATCCAGCGCTTTGCCTTCGGCGAAGCCTTCTTTAATGTCAACCAGAACTACTTCGTTGGCGATTTCGCGGGTGGCTAATACGTCGGCGCAAGTAGCGCCCACGTTGCCAGCCCCAACTACGGTAACTTTCATTGGGTAAGGGTTGGTGTGAGAATTGTATTCGCAGTCGTAAAAGTAAGCGAAAAGCCGTAGCGGCCTAGAACAAGTTACGGGAACGATACCGGCGGGTAATTAGCGCCGGTATTGGCACCTGGCAGGGTTTCCGTGGTTTACTCTGTTATCCTTCGCTCCACTTCGTTTCGTTCAGGATGACAGAAGAGGCAGCCAAGCTACATCCGGCGCACCGTCAGCACGCGCTGAGTTTCCTCGGTAAGTTTAAACCGCTCGTCGGGGCGGAAGCCGATAACCCAGGCAATCTTCTGGTCGGCCGTGACGAGCACGCGCACGTCGTCCTTGAGATTGAGCGGTACTTTCTGGTCGATGAGAAAGTCGGACAGCTTCTTTTTGCCCTTCATGCCAATGGGCATAAACCAGTCGCCCTCCTGCCAGCGCCGCACCGTAAGCGGGAAGCTGAGCTTATCGGCATCCAGGGCCGCCACCTGTTTGCTGCGCGGCACTTCCTGACCGGCGCCTTCCGTCAGCTCGGCCCGCAGGTTGAGGCCCTCGGCTTTGAGCTCGGTTTGGCCGGCCTGCAGCTGGTAGGTACCGAATTTGGTCAGGCTGCGGGGCTTAATGACCAGCTGTTCCCGGTCCTTGACCAGCAGGTGGGTCGGCGACTCAAACCGCCGGCCCGACTCGCCCTTGAAGGCAGCCACAATGTCTTTCACCACCAGGTAAGAGAAGCCAAAGGGCTTGAGCAGCTCGTGCAGCACGAGCGTAGTGGCGGCCGTGCGCTGCAGGGTCGGGATGTTGAGGTACACCACTTCGGCTTCGTCGCGCCGGGCCTGGGTCTGGGTTTCCTCCACGTAGCGGCGCAGGATTTCTTCGGCCCCGCCCACCCGCTCGGCCGTAATCTGCAGGGTTTGGTCGAGGTTGGGGTTGATGTCGCGCAGCACCGGCAGCACGTCGTGGCGCAGGCGGTTGCGCTGGTAGAGCGTGCTGTCATTAGAGGCATCCTCGCGCCAGATCAGCCGGTTCTCGACCAGGTAATCGTACAAATCTTCTTTGCCCACGCCCAGCAGGGGCCGGACGATGTGGCCGTTTTTGGCCTTGATGCCGTGCAAACCGGCCAGCCCGGTGCCGTGGGTGAGGTTGAGCAGCATGGTTTCGGCCGCGTCGCGCTGGTGGTGGGCCGTAGCAATGTAGTCGAGCTGCTGAGTTTGGCGGATCCGCTCAAACCAGGCGTAGCGCAGGGTGCGGGCCGCCATCTGGGTCGAAATTCCTTCCTGGGCAGCAAACTCTTTGGTCTGGAAGAACTCGGCGAAGTAGGGCACTTCGTACTTTTTGGCCAGCTTGCGCACAAATTCCTCGTCGGCATCGGCTTCTTCGCCGCGCAGCCCAAAGTGGCAGTGGGCAATGGCAAACTTGATTTCGAGGCGGTGCAGCACGTCGGCCAGCACCACCGAGTCCATGCCGCCGCTGACGGCTACCAGCAGGTAGTCGGTGGCGGGGTCGAAAAGCTCCTGCTCTGTAATAAACTGACGGACACGCTCAAGCATAGAAAAACTGATCTAAAGAAGGCAACGGTGGGCACTAGCCTGCAAAGATGGGCGTTACCAGCGGGCCTTCCGTACCTTTGCCCCCGAAATGCGGTTTATAAAGTTTCTTTTTCTGTTTCTTCTTGCCGGCCTGCCGGCCCTGAGCCAAGCCCAGCAGCGCCCTAGGCCGGCCGCCACTCAGCCCGCGGTACCACCCAAGGGCCAGCGCATTGAGCTGCTGCCCGGCACCGAGCGGCTGGTGGGCGGTACCTTCAACGGCGTCGAAATCCGCAAGCTGATCGGCAACGTGAGCTTTAAACAGGGCACCACGCTGCTTTACTGCGACTCGGCCTACCAGTACCTGGAGAAAAACGCGCTGGAAGCCTTCAGCAACGTGCGCATCATCCAGAACGACACCATTACCATCACCGGTGACCATGCCACCTACGACGGCGACACCCGCAAGGCCCGCATGACCGGTAACGTGGTGATGCGCGACCCGCGCATGACGCTCACCACCACCGTGCTCGACTACGACCTGAACAAGAACCTGGCCTACTACAGCACCGGCGGCCACCTCGTCGACCCCGAAAACACGCTCGACAGCCAGTTTGGCTACTACAATACCACGTCCAAAGTGTTCAGCTTCAAGCGCAACGTAAAGCTGATAACCAAGGAAAACACCATCGACACCGATACGCTGCAGTACAATACGGTGTCGAAAATTGCCTACTTCTTCGGGCCCACGCGCATCACGGGCAAGCAGGGCAACCTCTACGCCGAAAACGGCACCTATAATACCATTACCAAGGTGTCGAACTTTCAGCGCAACGCCAAGATTGAAACCCCGAACTACCTGCTCGGCGGCGACAAGCTGGTGTACGACGAAGTGCGGCAGTACGGCGTGGCCACCGGGCACGTCTCGATGACCTCGAAGAAGGACAACATCGTGCTGCGCGGCGACGTGGGCAAGTACTGGCGGGGGCTGGGCCGCACCAAAGTATACGGCAGCAGCCCGGTGATGCGCAACATCTCCGACAACGACACGCTCTACCTGTCGGCCGATACGCTGGTGAGCGTGGAAGGCCGCCCGCCCAAAAACGCGGCCGGCGTGCTGTACGCCTACCCCCGGGTAAAAATCTTCCGCAAAGACCTGCAGGGCCGCTGCGACTCGCTAACCTACGACCGGGGCGACTCTATTATTTACCTCAACAAGCGCCCCGTGCTGTGGTCGGACCAGAACCAGCTTACGGCCGACAGCATGGAAATCCGGCAGCGGCGCAAGAAGATTGACCAGATGCGCCTGTACGCCAACTCCTTTATTATTGGCCAGGACACGATTCTGAACTACAACCAAGTGAAGGGCCGCAACATGGTGGCTTACTTCGTGGATAACAAAATAAAAAAAGTAGACGTGCTTGGCAACGCCGAGAGCCTCTACTATGCTCTTGAGGGGGATACGGCCGTCACGGGTCTCAACAAAGCCGTGAGTGCCAACATGGCCCTGCGCTTTGCCGACAACAAGCTCCAGACGATTTCCTTCCTGACTAACCCCGACGCCAGCTTTATTCCGCCCCACGAGCTCAAGCCCGAAGACGAAAAGCTTAAGGGTTTCACTTGGCGGGCCACGGAACGCCCCACCCGCCGCGCGGTGTTGGGCAAGCACTTCCCGCTGCCGGCGAAGGCCAAGGCCAAGCCCAAAGCAAAACCCAAAACCAAGGCCAAAACGGCCGTCAAAACCAAGTCGAAAGCCGCCCCGAAGGCGAAAACCCCGCCCGCCAAAGTCGCTCCGAAGCCCGCCGCCCCACCCGCATCCAAGCCCAAAGTGGCCGCCCCGCGGGCGGTCCGCTAAGCCCGGCGCCGGCCCACCTTTGATTCGGCTTCGTAATCCGCTACCTTTGTCCCCCTTATGCTCTCTTTTCGCCCTACCTTCTTTGTTCTGCTACTGAGTGCGTTGCTGCTCGGCTCGTGCACTGGCTACCAAAAGCTGCTCAAAAGCGGCGACGTCAACAAGAAGTACGAGGCCGCCGTGCAGTACTACGATAAAGGCGACTTCTTCAAGGCCGGCACCTTGCTCGAAGACCTTATTCCGCTGCTTAAAGGCCGCCCCGAGGCTGAAAAAGCCCAGTTTTACTTCGCCAACACCAACTACCGGCAGCGCAACTACGTGCTGAGCGCCTATTATTTCCGCTCGTTTGCCGACACCTACCCCAACTCGCAGTACGCCGAGGAAGCCAACTTCTTGCACGCCAAGTCGTTGTTTCGCGACTCGCCCGAGTTTGAGCTCGACCAGACCAATACCTACTCGGCCCTGGAGTCAATTCAGGACTTTCTGAACCGCTACCCCAGCAGCCAGTTCCGGCCCGAGGCCGAGAATATGTCGCAGGAGCTGCAGAAGAAGCTGGAAAACAAAGCTTTCCAAAGTGCCAAGCTGTATTACAACATCCGCTACTACCAGTCGGCCGTAACGGCGTTTACCTCGTTTCAGCAGCAGTACCCTTCCTCGTCTTTCAACGAGGAAGCCGCGTTCCTGAAGCTGAGCGCCCAGTACGATTTGGCCCGGGAAAGCGTGCCGGAAAAGCAGCGGGAGCGGTATTTGGAAGTCTTGTCGTTCTACCAGAACTTCATCGACAACTACCCCCAGAGCCGCAACCTGAAGGCGGCCGAAAACATGTACAGCACTTCCCGCGAGGAAATTGCCAAAATCAAACCGGCCGACACCGCCGCCAAATAATGTGCTGATGTGCTACTGTGGTTGAATGTGAGAAATGAATTCTGAGGCAACTTACCGCCGTCAAAAACGCTTCTCCTTGCCACAACTTTAGCACCTTAGCACCTTCTCCTCACCAGCACATTAATAAAGCCTCATATGAAAACTCCGAACAACGTCTCTGCTTCCATCGTGACCCGCAACATGTCGGATTTCACCCACGAAACCGGCAACGTGTACGAGTCGATTGCCATCATCTCGAAGCGCGCCAACCAGATTTCGGTGAAGCTGAAGGAAGAACTCAACGGCAAGCTGGCCGAGTTTGCCACCACGGTTGACAACCTGGAGGAAGTATTCGAAAACCGCGAGCAAATCGAGATTTCCAAGCACTACGAGCGTCTGCCCAAGCCTACCAACCTCGCTATTGAGGAGTTTCTGGAAGGCAAAGTGACGTTCCGCACGCTGGAAGAAGAAGCGCTGCCCGTAGCTGCTCGCCCCACGGAATAAGTAGCTGCTGATGCCGCTGCAAGGCCGCAAGATCATTCTGGGCGTGTGCGGCAGCATTGCCGCCTACAAATCAGCCATGCTGGTGCGGCTCCTGGTAAAGGCCGGCGCCGAGGTGCAAGTCATTCTGACGGCCTCGGCGGCGGCCTTTGTCACGCCCCTTACGCTGGGTACGCTCTCCAAAAAGCCCGTTCTAACGGGCTTTTTGCGTGACGAAGCCGCCGGGGAGTGGCACAACCACGTGGAGCTGGGCCTCTGGGCCGACGCCCTGGTTATTGCCCCGGCCAGCGCCAACACCGTGGCCCAGCTGGCCAACGGCCACTGCCCCAACCTGCTGGCAGCCGTGTACCTGTCGGCCCGCTGCCCGGTGTTCCTGGCCCCGGCCATGGACCTGGATATGTACGTGCACCCGGCCGTGACCCATAACTTCGAGCGCCTGCGTAGCTTCGGCAACCACGTGCTGGAGTCGCCGGTGGGGGAGTTGGCCAGTGGACTGTCGGGCCCCGGCCGCATGCTGGAGCCCGAGGACATCGTGCGGGAGCTGGAGCGGTTCTTCGGTGCAGATAGCGAATAGAACGTCATTCCGAGCAAAGCGAGGAATCTCGCGTGCTGACGTTGTAATGATAATGATTACCATGGCACGCGAGATGTCTCGCTAGGGCTCGACATGACGTTCTGCTTAAGAATCCTTACCCCCAACCCATGCGCGTTCTAATAACGGCCGGGCCGACCTACGAGCCCATCGACCCGGTGCGGTTTATCGGCAACCACAGCACCGGCAAAATGGGCTACGCTCTGGCCGAGGCCTTTGCCGAACAAGGCGCCCAGGTCACGCTCATCAGCGGCCCTACTAGCCTGCCCAACCCGGCCAGCGCGCTGATAACGACCACGCGGGTGCAGACCGCGGCCGAGATGTACGAAGCCGCCGCCGCCGCTGCGCCCGGGGCCGACGTGTGGGTGTTTGCCGCCGCCGTGGCCGATTACCGGCCGCGCGAAGTGGCCCAGAACAAGATTAAAAAGGACGGCGAGACGCTGACTCTGGAGCTCGTCAAGAACGTGGATATTGCCGGCACGCTGGGGAAAACCAAGCGGCCTGAACAATTTTCCGTGGGTTTTGCGTTGGAGACCAATGATGAGGAAGCCCATGCCCGGGGCAAGTTGCAGCGCAAGAACTTCAATTTGATTGTGCTCAACTCCCTGCGTGACCCGGGGGCCGGTTTCCGTCACGATACCAACAAAGTGACCCTGCTCGATGCCGCGGGCCAAATGACTATCTTTGAGTTGAAGCCCAAGGCCGCCGTGGCCCACGATATTGTCCAGTCCGTTCTTGCCCGCCTTCCCCTTCGCAATGCGTAAGATTCTGCTGCCGCTGCTGTTTGTGCTTACCCTGCTGGCCCGCCCCAGTCAGGCCCAGGAGCTCCTGGCCGACGTGCAGATAACCACCGAAAACGTCAACGTGTCGGACCGGCAGCTGATTCTGCAGATGAAGAACGACATTCAGGCGTTTCTCAATACCCGCTCCTGGACCAACCAAACCTACCGGCCCGAGGAGCGCATCAAGTGCCGCATTTTCATTGGCATCACGGCCATTCCCCAGACCGGCACCTTCGAGGCCACGGCTCGGATTGTGTCGACGCGGCCGGTGTACGGCACCAGCTACGAAACCAACCTGCTCTCGTTTGCCGACAAGCGCTGGGCCTTCAACTACTCGCCCCAGAACCCGATTGACTACTCGGAAAACACGTTTGTGTCGAACCTGTCGTCCTTGCTGAGCTTCTACGCCTACGTCATTATTGGCATGGATCAGGACAGCTTTGCCAAGCTCGGCGGCTCACCTTATTACGACCGGGCCCGCAACATTCTCAACAACGCGGCCAACCAGAACGTGACCAACGAATCGGACCCGGCCTGGAAGGATGGGGAGTCGCGCAACCGTTACTGGCTGCTCAACAACCTGCAGGACCCCCAGTTGGAGGCCATCCGCACCGGTATTTACAACTATTACCGCCAGGGCCTGGACATCTTTATTCAGAAACCCGACGAAGCCCGCGCCAGCATGGTGACGGCCCTGCAGGGCGTGCAGCAAGCCGCTATTCGCCGGCCCGGTACCCTGCTGGCCCGGGCGTTTTTCGACACCAAGTCGGACGAAATTTCCAATATTTTCCGCTCCGCCCAGGATCCGCAAATGAAGCAGCAAGTCGTCACCATGCTTTCGGAAGTGGATCCTACCAACTCGGCTAAGTACGAAAAGATTATGCGCCAGCCCTAACCGGCAGCCTACGCATTGCGCACCTGCAAGCCCCGGCCGATCCTTCGGCGGGGCTTTTTGTTGGTACATGCCCAGCGCGAACGGGCCGAAATAGTGCCCCAGATCTTCGGCTTGGTACCAGCTCCCCAGGCTACTTAGTGGGAGATGAAATGCCGCATTCAGCCCGGCGTTGACGATTTGATCAGGAATTGGGAAAAGTAACAGGGAGCCCGTCAAATTAAAAATAAACGTGGATACGTCATATTGTACCGGAATATTAGTCGACCTTTGCCAAGCCTACACGCGCGTGGGGCTTCACTCTTATTGCCTATTGCATGATGCACTATTACTCTCTTGGCAAGCTGCCCCGGCAGTTGGCCCGTCACCTCACTCCGGCTCTGGCTGGATTAGGCCTGCTGCTGGCCCCGACCGGTGCGGCCTGGGCTCAGACGACCCCAGCCTTCTCGTCGCCGGTACTCTACAACACTAGTGGGGCCGCTCAAGGTATCGTCAGCGCCGACTTTAACGGGGATGGCCGCCCCGACCTAGCCACTGCCAATTCGTCCCAAAACTCGGTGGCGGTTCTGCTGCAATCGGCTACTACCCCGGGTACTTTCCCTGCGATATCAACTTACGGCAGTGGGGGAAGCTTTTCTCCAGTGTTGGCCACCGGCGACCTGAATGGCGACGGCCGGCCCGATCTGGCCGTAGCCAACCAGGAAAGCAACACGGTGGGTGTGCTGCTCAACTCGGCCACCACGCCCGGTAGCTTTGGTTCCGTTGTTGTTTATACGGCCAGTACGGCCAGCCGGTGCCGGGGTATTGCCATTGCCGACGTCAATGGCGACGGTGCGAATGACCTGATAACGGGCACTAATAGTCAGATAGGCGTGCGGCTGGGCTCCAAGACCACGCCCGGCACTTTTGGCGCTCTGACTACGTATGCCAGCGGCAGCAGCGTTACCGATGAAATAGTTGTGGGTGATGTCAACGGCGATGGCCGGCCCGACATTGTAGCGGGCAACACTAGTACTAATACGGTCAGCGTGTTGCTCAACTCGGCCACCACGCCCGGTACGTTTGGGGCGGCCGTTACTTACTTAACCAATGCCAACTCATCCTTGCGCGGTGTTGCTTTGGGCGACCTTAACAACGACAACCGTCCGGATATTGTAGCCGTCAATGACGCGGATAATACCGTCAGCGTGCTGCTTAACTCTGCTACCACGCCGGGTACTTTCCCGACGGCCGTTAGTTACGCTCTGGGCTCCAGCTCCCCCCTGGGGGTAACTATTGGCGACCTGAACGGGGACGGCTTCGCGGAAATCGTGGCCGAAAACTACGGCGGCAACTACGGCGTCACCGTTAGCGTTCTGGTAAACTCGCCCACGACCCCGGGTTCTTTTCCAACGGCGGCAAACGTCATTAACACGGGGGGCATGGGACCTTGCCACGCCGTTATCCGCGACCTGAATGCCGACGGCAAGCCCGATCTGGCCATCGCCAACTTCTATTCTAACGACCTAAGCGTACTGCTGAGCACGACGAGCTTCACGGCCCCGACGCTCAGCAGCGTAAACCCCACCAGTGGCCCCGTAGGCACCAGCGTTACGCTCACCGGAGCCCGGCTGGGGGGCGCCACGGCCGTTAGCTTCAATGGCACGGCGGCTTCTACCTTTGCTGTGGTCAATGCTACCACCGTTACGGCTACGGTGCCAACGGGAGCCACCACCGGCAATGTGACCGTGACGACCAGCGGCGGCACCAGCAATGGTGTAGCGTTTGCCGTGAACCCCACCGTGGCTATCAGTAGCACGGCCGGTAGCTCGGGCAGCACCACCACTACTTCACCGCTGCCCTTCACCGTTACCTTCTCCCAAGGCGTTACCGGCTTTGTCGTCGGCGACGTGACGGTAACCAATGGCATGGTCAGCAGCCTCAGTGGCAGCGGCACCACCTACGCGCTCAGCATTACGCCTACCACCCCCGGCACGCCCACTACCGTGAGCGTGGCTGCCAACGTGGCCCAGACCTCGGCCGGCACCGGCAACGTAGCTTCGGCTACTTATAGCCTGCAATACAACGCCCTAGTAACGGCCACGACCTGGACCGGCAACAGCTCGACGGATTGGTTTGCGGCCGGCAACTGGACGGCCGGCGTCCCGACCAGCACGCTCGATGCCTTCATCAACAGTGGAGCTGCGCGGTACCCCGTCCTGACCTCCGGCACGGCTTCGGCGAAAAACCTGGTGCTGGGCACCAACGCTTCCCTTACCCAAAGCGGCGGTGCTATCGTCGTGAGCGGGGATGGTTTCGCCATTGATGGCACCTTCACGGCCACCGGCGGCGTAGTGAGCCTGGCGGGCAGCAGCGAACAGCGCCTGGGTGGCACCCGAACGGCTTTCTACGACCTGACGGTCGGTACTGCGGGGGCTCGTCTGGACGGCCCGGTGGATATCCAGCAGGTATTGACGCTGAATGGAACCCTGAGCACTATTGCTCGCCCGCTCACGCTGCTTTCTACTAGCGCGGGGACGGCCATGGTGGTCAACAATAACGGAGCTACCGTGGCTGGAACTGCCACCGTGCAGCGCTACATCGACCCCAGCCTGAACCCCGGCCTGGGCTACCGCCACTACAGCTCCCCGGTGCAAAGCGCAACAGTCGGCACCCTGGCTACCGGCGGCTTCTCGCCCGTCGTCAACCCCGATTACAACACGCTGGGCAACACGGTGAATCCTTTCCCGACCGTGTATGGCTACGACCAAAGCCGTATTACGGGCGCCAGCGCCACCACTCAGACTTTTGAATACGGCTACTATTCCCCCCAAAGCCGGAACGATGTTCTTACGCCTGGCTTGGGCTATACGGTCCATATCAGCGCCAGCGAGAAGGTCGAATTCTCCGGCACGCTCAACAACGGCATCATCGCAATGCCCCTGGCCAATAACCGCGCCTCTGCTACCAACTCGGGCTGGCACCTGGTGGGCAATCCGTACCCAGCGCCCCTCAACTACAGCCTAGTAGACCCCGCCGACCGTGCTGGCCTAGAAAGTGCCATCTTCGTATTTTCCAGCACCAGTCAGTACGGCGGCCAGTACCGCGTGTTCATCAACGGCGTAGGCGGCAACTCCGTCATTCCCTCCGGCCAGGGCTTTTTCGTACGCGTGGCCGCCGGTCAGTCGTCGGGTTCACTCACCTTCCGCAACAGTCAGCGCCTGACGGGGGGCAACTCCACCACCTTCCAACGCCCCGCCGCCGAAGCCCGGCCGCTGGTACAGCTCGACCTGCAAGGGGCTGGCACTTCCGACCCGGTATACGTGTACTTCGAGAACGGTGCCACTGCCGGATTCGACAGTGAGTTTGATGCCGAGAAACTGCCCAATACGAATGGCCTGAACCTCTCGTCGATAGCCGCCGGCACTACTATGGCCGTCAACGGCCTGCCCGGGCTGAGTGCCGCCACCGTCGTGCCGCTGAGCGTAGGCGTGCCCACTACGGGCACCTACACCTTGCAGGCCGCTGCCCTGCTGAACCTGAGCACGACCGACGTGTATCTGCACGATGCCGTAACGGGCCAGTACGTAAACCTCAAGCAGCAATCCAGCTACAGCTTCACGGCCAGCAATGCGGCCCTGATTACGGACCGTTTCTCGCTGAGCTTCGCGCCCCTGCGGCCCCTGGCCGCGCAGAATGGCTTCACGGCCGCCAGCGTGAGTGTGTACCCGAACCCGGCCCACAAGAGCTTTACGGTGGCGGTGCCCGCTGTGAGCGGCACTACGCAGGCCAAGCTGACGCTCTACAGCGTGCTCGGCCAAGCAGTGCGCACGACTACGCTAGCCTTGCCCGCTTCGGGCACTCAGGCTACCATCGACGTGCAGAACCTGCCCACGGGGGTGTATGTGCTGCGCGTGCAAGCCGGCCCCGCCACTATTACCAAACAGGTCGTGGTAGACTAACAGCCTGGAACTGCGGCCCGGCCTGCCACGCGCGGGCCGGGCTGCTAATCCTCATCCTCTCAGCTCATTTAGCTATTCTATGAAAAAGTACCTTTTCCCCGTTTTCACTGTTGTACTACTTATGCTGTCGGCTGCGGCAGCTCGGGCGCAAGGCCCCGGACTGGGCGGCCCCCAGCCCGGAGCTACCACCGCGCCCATCGATGGTGGCGCCTCGCTGCTGCTGGCCGCCGGCGCGGCATACGGCCTGCGGAAGCTGCGCGCGCGCCAGGTCCGATAGGTTCCGCGAAAGTGGGCCGCGGTAAGCGGCCCATAACCCGTAAAAAGGCCTCAACTGTCAGCTGGCAGTTGGGGCTTTTTTGATTGTCAAAGCTTTACCTATATAGTAACCGGGCCACCCAGATTTTACGAAGGCCTTTTTGCTAAAACACTTGGGGGAGTTTGCGGTGTACGCGGGAATGACTAATTTTATTAGTCGAAATGCCTCTGGGAGCCGGGAAAGGGCTTGGCAGCTGCTACAGCTGCTTTCGGATAGCCGCAGGGAGGCATTGTTTCCGCTAAATCACGCGCCATGCTGGTTGACCTTCGCATAAAAAATTATGCTCTGATTGAGCAACTCGAGCTGCGGCCTTCCGCCCTGCTCAATATTATCACCGGCGAAACCGGGGCCGGCAAGTCGATTATGCTCGGCGCCATCGGGCTGCTGCTCGGCAACCGGGCCGACTCGCGCATGCTCTTCAACACGGAGCTCAAGTGCGTCATTGAGGGGCAGTTCGATATTTCGAACTATCAGCTCCAGGATATCTTCGACTCCGAGGACCTCGACTATGACGCCCAGTGCATCCTGCGCCGCGAAATCAGCCCCTCGGGTAAGTCGCGGGCCTTCGTGAACGACACGCCCGTGACCCTGGAGACGCTGCGCAACATCGGGGCCAACCTGATGGACATTCACTCCCAGCACGACACGCTGCTGCTCGGCGACGCGGTGTTTCAACTCAACTTGCTCGACCTCTACGGCGGGCTGGTGCCCACCCGGGCCCACTACAGCAACGCCTACCGGCAGTACCGCAAGCTGGAGGCCGAGCTCAAAACGGTGGAAGACCAGATTGCTCAGGCCAACAAGGAGCTCGACTACCACAGCTTTCTGCTCAGTGAGCTCGAAGAAGCCCGCCTCGACGATGAGGATCAGGAGGCCCTGGAGCAGGAAATCAAGCAGCTCGAGCACGCCGAGGAAATCAAGTACAAGCTAACCCAGGCCCTGCACGGCCTGAGCGAGAGTGAGTACTGCGCCGCGGGCAGCATGAAGGAAGCCGCCACGCTGCTGGGCCAGATTTCGGGCTACGCCGACTCGTTTAAAGTGCTCAAGGAGCGGCTCGACAGCTGCCTGATTGAGCTCCACGACATTGCCGACGAGGTGGAAGCTGCCGAGCGCCGCACCGAGGGCGACCCGGCCCGCATCGACGAGCTGCAAAGCCGCCTCAACGTGCTCTACAACCTGCAGCGCAAGCACCAGGTGCGCGACGTATCCGAGCTGATTGCCGTGCGCGACGACCTGCGCCAGAAAGTGGGCTCGGTGCTGAACTTGGATAAGGAACTGTCCCGCCTGCGCAAAGACACCGAGGGCGCCCTGGCCACCGTGACGCGGCAGGGCAGCAAGCTGTCGGAGAGCCGCAAAAAGACATTTCCCAAGTTTGAAAAGGAGCTGGCCAGTTTGCTAGCCGAGCTGGGCATGCCGCACTCCCGCATCGTGGTGCAGCACAGCACCGGGCAGCCCAGTGCCAGTGGCATCGACGTTATCAGTATCCTGTTTACGGCCAACAAAGGAGCCCAGCCCCAGACCCTGAGCAAGGCCGCCTCCGGTGGGGAATTCTCCCGCCTGATGCTGTGCATCAAGTATATGCTGGCTGATAAAACCGCACTGCCAACAATAGTATTCGACGAAATCGACACCGGTATTTCGGGCGAAATTGCGGTAAAAGTAGGCCGCATGATGCAGCAAATGGCCAAGAAGCACCAGCTCGTGGCCATCAGCCACCTGCCCCAGATGGCCGCCGCCGGCGATGCGCACTACTTCGTGTATAAGGAAGACCGCGCCGACCGCACCGTGAGCCGCATCCGGGAGCTGACGACCGAGGAGCGGGTGCGCGAAATTGCCCACATGATTGCCGGGGCCAAGCCCAGTGAAAACGCCTTCCAGAGTGCCCGCGAGCTGCTGGCCATGCGGGGTGAAATCGTGGCGGCCTAGCGGCTGGTTTTTAGTTTTTGGTTTTTGGTGGTTGGTTATTCGTAAACTTGGAGCCTGAAACAGAACTTGGTTTTGCGGCTAGTTCCGACAAAAACGGCCCCTGCTGACCAAAAACCAACAACGAACAACCAAAAACCAATGGCTAATAACCTTCTCGCCGGCAAAGTCGGCATCATCTCCGGGGCGCTCAACGAAGAATCCATTGCCTGGAAAGTAGCCTTGAAAGCCCACGAGCAGGGGGCCCGCTTCGTGCTGACCAACGCCCCGCTGGCCATGCGCATGGGCGAAATCAACAAGCTTTCGGAGCAGTGCAACGCGCCCATCATCCCGGCCGATGCCACGTCGATGGAAGACCTGGAAAAGCTGTTCTCGGGGGCGCAGGAGCATTTGGGCGGCAAGCTCGACTTCGTGCTGCACAGCATCGGGATGAGCGCCAACATCCGCAAGGGTAAGCACTACGGCGAGCTGAACTACGAGTGGTTCCAGAAGACGCTGGACGTGTCGGCCCTGTCGTTTCACAAGATGCTGGCCGTGGCCGAGAAGCAGGACGCCTTCAACGAGTGGGGCTCAGCCGTGGCCCTCTCGTACATTGCCTCCCAGCGTGCCTTCCTCGACTACACCGACATGTCGCAGGCCAAAGCCATGCTCGAAAGCATTGCCCGCAGCTACGGCCAGCGCCTGGGCAAGCTCAAGAAAGTGCGCGTGAACACCATCAGCCAGTCGCCGACGAAGACCACGGCCGGCACCGGCATCAGCGGCTTCAACGCGTTTTACGACTACGCCGACAAACTCTCGCCCCTGGGCAACGCCCCGGCCGAAGCCTGCGCTGACTACTGCATTTCGCTGTTCTCGGATTTGACCCGCTACGTGACCATGCAGAACCTGATGCACGACGGCGGCTTCAGCACCACCGGTATTTCCGAGGAAATTGTGGACGTTATTACCCAGGCCGGCGCATAGTCTGGTTTGATTTCAACAGAAAAGCCCGGCCGGTTGGTCGGGCTTTTTGCGTTTAACAAGGCTCTGGTTAATAAAAGGAACGGCTCAGGGTCAGGCTAACTTCCGTGTAGCTGCGGAGCTGGTTGGCGGTCAGGCTAAGTTGAAACTGCTGACCCATAAACCGGGATATGCTTCCCTGGAACTGCCAGTAGCTGGGCCAGCGCGTGGCTTGGGCCTGCAGATCGACCTCGAGCGGATAGGGGAGGCTGTAGCGAAATCCCAGGCCGTAGCCGTAACCGGTGGAGGTAGTAGTTTCGGTGGGGGGCAGCGGCTGGTAACGGGCGTAGCCGGCGCTGAGTAATAACTCGGACTGGCTGGTCGCTCTTGGGTAGAGCGTCAAGCCAAGCGTGGTGGAATAGCTGCTAAACTGGGCATTAGCCGCTTCGGCCCGCAGGTGCTGATAATCCAGCTTTTCGGAAAAGTGTAACGGGCCGAGCTTCGGCAGCGCGGGTAGGTCTACCGAGACTGTAGCCGCATAGTTGCGTTTGAAGTTGGTGTGGTAGCTGCCCGAGATGTTGAGGGGAATACGAATAAATCGTCGGCCAAAAATCTGAGCCGAGGCACCGTAGGGCGCGTAACGCAGGCCGGAAGTAAGGCCCCCTCTGTAGCGGAAATATACCACCATATCATCCGAATTAATAGTGCGCGGGTCGGACTCCAGCCTGAGCATGGTACTGCTGCCGGCCGCTACCCGGCGCTGCTGCTTCACATAGCCAATGGCGCTTACGCTAATGGTGACGCTGTCTGACTGCCCGGGCACGGTCAGCGAAAAGCTGCCGTCGAAACTGCTGCTAACCCCATTGACGGTGTTGAGCTGCAAAATGGTAACGCCCGGCAGGCCTTCTTTGCTTTTGGCGTCAATTATCCGGCCCGAAACCGTAGTAGTCTGGGCCCTGGCCGACCAGGAGCCAAGCAATAAAAAGCAGAGAAATAGCGGTAATTTCATGGGCAGAGCTAAGTGGCATCCGGTTGATGCACTTGGGGCCCGCATTGCATACCAGGGGCGGGAAAATATCTTTAAAAACACCAAGGAATTCTGAAACGGGCCGGTTTGGTGTTCAACTCCCGGCGAAAGCCGCCTCCACTTGCGCCCGGTCGTAGTCTAGGATCCAGCTGTTGTAAGTTTTGAACAGGGGCTGTAGCGTCGCTTTGTCCACGGCTATAATATCGAGACCCCGGTCATCGTACATGTGGAAAATCAGGCCCCGGGTGAGGTTGAGGAAGAATAGGTCCCCGCGGATAACCGGACTTCGGTCCCCAAAGTCCTGGTTGGCAATTGCCGCCAGAATAGCATCTGCGGGAATGGCGGCGGCTTTGGCTGTAAAATTCATGCGCACCCAGCGGGCCGGATGAAACCCATAGAGGTAAGGTGGGCCGATTTTCTGGAAGGCGGCCTGGGCCTTCGAAATGCCCAGCTGATGCAGCAGGAACCCCCGGCTTCTGATGCGGTGGCGGCCGTACATTGATTTCTGATACACCAGCACAATTTCGTCATCGGGTTGGACGGCGGCGTGGAATAGCGCCGAGGCGCGGTGGTTTACTTCCCGGAAGTAAGGTTCATTATAAGCCAGCCGCTCGGTGGGGGAATAGCCAGGATGGCCGGGTTCCAGGTAAATAGGTTCCTCGCCCTGCAAGTCGAACCGAATACCAATGGGCCACTGGTAGAACAGGCCAGTGCTCAGGCGCAAGCCCGGGAAATAGTGTCGGGTGAATACAGTGCTGGGAAGAAGAGGCATAGTAGCAAATAAAGCGGGCAATATCGGCTAATACCCGCGCCCCAGCTCCACCAAGTTTTCCAGCGGCGCGCCTTGGCGCAGATGACCCAGGTTGCGCAGCAGCATCTCCACTTTGCCTTCGTCTTCTCGGGGCTGCCCGCCGCCGGTGTGCTGGGTGAGCAGCACGTTCGGCAGGGTCCAAAGCGGATTGTCAGCGGGCAAGGGCTCCTGCAGGGTTACGTCGAGGACGGCACCGCCGAGGCGGCCGGCTTGCAGGGCGGCCAGCAGGGCCGGCTCGTCGGTGGTGTTGCCGCGGCCCACGCTGGCGTAGAGGCTGCCGGGCGGCATGGCACCAATCAGCTCGGCCGAGAAAAAGCCCCTGGCGCTGCCGGGCAGGCAGTTTACCACGATGTCGGTTTGGGGCAGCTCGGCTTGCAGCTCTTGTACGGTGTGGAGCTGGGCGGCCGGATTGGTGCGGGCCAGTAGCTGCACCTGGCACTGAAAGCCCCTGAGCTGCTCGCGCACGGCCAGCCCAATGGCCCCCGCGCCCAGAATCACGACCCGCTTGTGGCGCAGCAGCCCGGTGCCGGCCCGCAACGGGGCGCCCACCCAGCGGCGCTGCTGCTGCAGCACGGCCAGCTCGGGAATCCGGCGGTACAGGGCCAAAATTCCCGCCACCATTGTTTCGGCGCAGGGCCAGGCAAAATAGTCGCCCATGTTGGCCACCGGAAAATCGACGGCCAAGCCCGCGTACCGCTCGAAGCCCGCCGAGTCGATTTGCCAGAACTGCAGCCGGGGCGGCTGAGCGGCGGCAAGCCAGGCGGGCGGCACGTTGCCCAGCACCACTTCGGCGCTCCGAAAAGCGGCTTGCTGCTGGTCGGCGGGCAAATCGGCGCGAAACACGGGCTGGACCCCGGCGGGTAAATTCTCCAGCAAGAGGGTGCGGGCGGCGGGGCTTAGCGCGGAATAGATGAAAAGCTGCATAAGGAATCAGGAGACGACGAGCTTGGCTATACGCAGAACCGGCCCGCCGCTTTACAGAACTTCCGGATTGGCAATATTGGTCGGCTGCCCGGCGGTAAAGGCCAGGATATTGTCGAAGGCCTGCCCAAAGTAAAGCTCGTAGCTGTCCTGCTCCACGTAGCCCAAGTGGGGCGTGCACACGGCGTTGGGCAGGGCCAGCAGCGGATGAGCAGCGCCCAGCACCGGCTCCTGCTCGTACACGTCGACGGCGGCCTGGCCTGGCCGGCCCCGCTGCAAGGCCGCCCCCAGCGCCCCGGCTTCCACCAGCTCGGCCCGGCTGGTATTGACCAGCAACGCCTCGGGCTGCATCAGGGCCAAGTCTTCGGCCGTGACCAGGCCCTGGGTGGTAGGCGTGAGGCGAATGTGCAGGCTGACCACGTCACTTTCGGTGAAGAAAGCCGCCCGGGATGGGGCCACTTCGTACCCGTCGGCCCGGGCGGCGGCGGTAGAGCTTTCCCGACCCCACACCCACACCCGCATGCCGAAGGCCCGGCCATAGCCCGCCACCAGCCGCCCAATCTTGCCGTAGCTCCACACGCCCAGGCGGCGGCCCCGCAGCTGTCGGCCCAGGGTTTGCTGCCACCGCCCGGCTTGGAGCCCGGCCACTTCCCGCGGAATGTGGCGCATGGCGGCCAGCACCAGGGCCCAGGTCAGCTCGGCGGTGGAGTAGGGCGAGCCGCTGCCCTCGGCCACGGCCACCCCGCGGGCGGTGCAGTCGGCCAGGCGGATGTGGCTGGCCACCTTACCGGTCTGGCTGATGAGTCGCAGCTGGGGCAGCCGGGCCAGCAGGGCCGGGGTAATGACCGTCCGCTCCCGAATCAGCACCACGGCCTCGGCCGCCGCCAGCCGCCGGGCTAGCTCGTCCAGGTCGGTGGTCGAGTCATTGTACACCGTCACGCTGTGGGCGGCCAGCTTGCGGAAAGCCGCGAGGTGACGCACGCAATCCTGGTAATCGTCGAGAATAACAATCTGCATCAGTGGGAAGTGGGGCTAGGCATGGAGCTGCCGCCGCAGTTTGGCGGGCAGCTTGGCAAAAATCAGCTGGTACGACTCGCCGATGTAGTGGCGCCACTGGGCCGCGTCGAGGCGGCGCACATCGTCGAGGTACACCCACTTAAAGCGGCCCAGGTACTGGTGGGCCGCAAAGCCGGGCTGGCTTCGGAGCTCATCAAACTCGTCGTCGGTAACCTTGAAGGCGGCCGACACGGGAAACCCGTCGGGCGCCGTCACCAGGAACATTTTTTCACCCACGCAAAAGCACAGGTGATTGTCCCACTTGATGCTTTCCGTCACGCCGGCGTGGGTGTGGCAGATGGCTTGCAGCTCGGCAACGGTCATGGCGGCGGGGAAAGTCTGAAAAAGATCAGGGCTGGACCCGCAGCCAAAGCTGGGCCGCTTCCAGGCTTTCAAACAGCTGCATGTCGAGCTGGTCGGCAATGCGCAGCTGCAGGTCTTCGACGGAAAGCTGGCTGAAGATGTCGGCCGACACGATTTGGGCAAAGGAGCGCAGGCCGGCTGACATAATGAGCGGGGTCCAGACCTGCTGAATCCAGTCGTTGGCTTCGGTAAAGGTCCCGACCAAGTCGCGGTGGTCGTTGAGCAGGCGCGGGCAGGGCTCCTCGCGCAGCATTTGCACGTAGGTCAGGCCCCCGTCCATGATAGTCCCCAGGGTTTGGCGGCCCCGCCACCGGGCATATATCCAGTTGTCGGCCCGGTTCCGCTCCACGGTCAGGTACACCGTGCCATCACCCCGGTATAAGGAAGTTGCCATAGCCCCGCTTCAGTTCAACTAAAAATGCTTTCTTGGCGCAAAGATGCAGAATTGTTGGTACAGCCCGGCTTGGTTGGTAGCATTACTGAACTACTCACCGGCAGTGCTGGGTTATGCAACCAGGCCAGCAAATCAGCGTCTTACTACCAGCCCCATCAGCCCGGTCCGTGTGGCACAGCTGCCGCCCGCGCGGTATGACTGGGTAGGTTTGCGCGGGCCGCATGTCCGTTGTTCTATCTTCTTTAGTTTGTCGTCATATGGCTTCATTTCGCTCCTCTCTCGGCTTCTCGGCGCTGCTGCCGGGCTTTTTGCTGCTGTTTCCCACCGGCGGCTTCACCCAGCGCCCGGCCGACGGCGTGCCGCCCCAGAAAAAAGAGGTGCTGCTGGGCACCATTGCCCAGGGCCTGGGCGTGGGCCACGTGCAGCCCGAGCAGATTGACAACGAGTTTTCGCGCCGCGTCTACGCCCTCTACCTCAAGCATCTGGACGGCAGCAAGCGGTTTTTGCTCCAGCCCGACGTGAAGCAGTTGCAGCGCTACGAAACCGGTATCGACGACGAAATCCGGCAGGGCAAGCACGAATTTCTGGATTTGAGCACCAAGCTCATCGACCAGCGCGTGCAGGAAGCCCAGGTGCTCTACCGCGAGCTGCTCCAGCAGCCGTTCGAGTTTTCGGCCAATGAAACCTTCGAAACCGACCCCGACAAGCTGACTTTCCCGGCCGATGCCGCCGCCCGCCGCGACCGGTGGCGCCGCCTGCTCAAGTACCAGACCATGCAGCGCGTATCGGAGCTGATGGACGAGCAAAGCCGCCAGCAAACCAAGTCGCTGGCCGCCACCAAGGCCAAGCCTTCCGACGCGACGCTGTCGGCCCCGGTGCGCACCCCGGCCCAGCTCGAAGCCGATGCCCGCAAGCAGGTGCTCAAGTACTACGACGAGTTTTTTAGCGACCTGCGGCAGACCGACGAGGCCGACCGCCTGGCCGAGTTTGCCAACACCGTGGCCAATACCTTCGACCCGCACTCGGAGTATTTCGCGCCCAAGGATAAAACCAATTTCGACTTGGCCCTGACCGGCCGCCTCGAAGGCACCGGCGCCCAGCTCGGCGAGAAAGACGGGCAGATTGTGGTGGCCTACCTCGTGCCCGGCTCGGCCTCCTACCGGCAGGGGGAGCTCAAGGCCGGCGACGTAATTCTGCGCGTGGGGCAGGGAGCAGCCGAGCCCGTGGCCGTGGAAGGCCTGCGGATGGATAAAGTGGTGCAGATGATTCGGGGCAAAAAGGGCACGGAAGTGCGCCTGACGGTGAAAAAGCCCGACGCCAGCACCAAGGTTATTTCCATCATCCGCGACGTGGTGGTGTTGGAGGAAACCTACGCCCAGTCGGCCGTTATCAACGACGGGGGCAAGAAAATCGGCTACATCCTGCTGCCCAGCTTCTACGCCGACTTCAACCACAACGGGGGCCGCAACTCGGCCGACGACGTGAAGGCCGAGCTGCAAAAGCTCAAGAAGGAAAACGTGCAGGGCGTAGTGCTCGACCTGCGCTTCAACGGCGGCGGCTCGTTGCAGGACGCGGCCGAAATGGCCGGCCTCTTCGTGGCCAACGGCCCCATGGTGCAGGTGAAAAGCCGGCAGGGTGCGGCCGACCTCGTATCGGACCCCGACCCGAAGGTGCAGTACGACGGGCCCCTGGCCGTGCTGGTCAACAAGTACAGCGCCTCGGCCTCCGAAATTCTGGCCGGCGCCATTCAGGACTACAAGCGCGGCGTGATTGTGGGCAACACGACCTACGGCAAGGGCACGGTACAGCGCATTTTCGAGCTGGACGACATCATGAACCCCGCCCTGGCCAACCTCAAGCCGTTTGGGTCGCTGAAAATGACGGTGCAGAAGTACTACCGCATAACGGGCTCGTCGACGCAGTTTAAGGGCGTCACGCCCGACATTCCGGTGCCCGACGCCTACAGCGCGCTGGCCGACGGCGAGCAGGACACCGATTACCCGCTGAAGTGGGACGAAATTACGCCCGCCCAGTTTAAGCCCTGGGCCGCGGCCCCCAACGTGGAGAAGCTGGCCGCCGCCAGCCGGCAGCGCGTGGCCGGCAGCCCATCGTTCCGCCTGCTCACTGATGCCGTGCAGGGCATGGTGAAGCGCCAGAAAGTAACCCAGGTGTCCTTGAATCTGGCCGCCTACCGCGCCGAGCAGCAGGAAGCCCACGCCGCGGCCGAGAAGTTCAAGCAAACCCAGCAGGCTGCGCCCACGCTGGAAGTTGCCCCGCTGCTGGCCGCCGCTACCACCACGCCCGCCGATACCACTGCCGACAGCCGGGCCACCCGCTTCGTGAAGCCCCTGCGCAAAGATCTGACCCTGCGCGAGGCCGTAGCCGTCATTCAGGATCAGCTGTAGTTGCTGCGCTAAGCTGAAAAAGCCCGCTTCAACCAGGTTGGAGCGGGCTTTTTCGTGGTTGGGCAAGTGTTATTCGCGCAGCCAGCGGCTCATGACCGGAAAGGTGGCAGCGGTAGTCAGCCCCATCCAGATCAGCAGGGGCAGGCCCATAGTGCCGCCGGTGCTGAAGTGCTCAATCAGCCAGGCGCTCTGGCTTTTGTAGCCGTGGGGGTGAAACACAACTTCCGGCGGCAGGTTCAGGGCCCGGGCCGCAGCGTAGGTCCAGATCAGCACGGCCAGCTCGTCGCCTTCCTTTTCGGGTTTGTTTTCGGTGATGTTGGCCGTGACCAAATGCCGCTCGGCGGCGGGTGTCACGGCAATGTGGCCGGCTTCGTGCAGAATGTCGCCGGGGAAGAGCAGCCGCTGTCGGTCCACGACCAAGGTGCCCCGGTCGATGAGCAGACCGGGCAGAAAGGTTTGCTGGCCTTCGAGCGAAGCTTCGCGCACCTCCAGGCCAATGGCGCGCACGAAGGTCAGCAGCGGGTCAATCTGGGCGGCCGACGCGGCGGCCAGCGGGGCGGAGAGGTTGAGCACAGGCAAAAAAGAAGGATAAAGGTATTACAAACCGGCTTCCGCTTTCGGTACTTCGGCCAGGTGGATAGTGCGCAGCAGCTTTTCACTGTCGCGGAAAAAGTTGTTCGTGATAGAATCCGGGCGCGGTTGGCGGCTTTGCAGCGTGAAGGCCAAGCTTACCCCAACTCCCCGGAAAATCGTGCTTGCTTCGGCCGTTTTATAAATACCGTTGAAGGCGCAGGAGTAATCGGCTTTCGTCATGAGAAAGGTCCGGCCCTGAATCGTTTCAACAGTCACTTCATACCACGGCACACCTTTCGCCGCCAGGGTTTGCTCCGTTATTGTTCGGGCCCGCTGCACGTCGACTTTTCTGTAGTTCGGTGTAACATCCTGGTTATGGCTGATAGTGAGTTGCTGCACAGAGTCACCGGGAGTATTAAGGTAAACGTAACCGGTTTCGGGGGCAATGGGAAACTGACGGGGCTGGAAGCGGTATTTCGTGTCGGCGTAGGTTGTGCACCCCGATTTATCCGTCCAGCTGAAGAGCGTGTCGTAGCTGACGGGGACCCGCAGCGTGACCACGCCCAGATTTTTGCGCAGCCGAACGGTGCGCAGGCTGGTATTGGGCAAATCGGCGGCAGCGGCAGGAAAATCAGGCTCGTTGCAGGCCGAAAGGCTTGCCAAGGGCAGCATCCACAGGAATTGATAGGCTTTCACGGAAATAAGGCAGGTGCAGTAGTCTGGACTTTGGGAAGGTAAGTACGCTTTTCTTGCCGGGCCATGCCGGCCAGAATCCAGCAGCACGACGAACCGTTTTTCCTTGTGACCCAGCAACTGCTGAAGCGTGGGTTGAGAGGCTGACTGCCGCCGTGCGAGGCCCGAGTACTACTTGACTCGGGCCCGTTGCGAGGAATAAGCAAGCTCACGCTACCCCTCCCGTTCGGCTCGTCAGGCATCCCGGGCACCCGGGCCAGCGTATGGAAAAGGGTTTTGCCGCTAAGTCCGGAGCTTACCTTAACAGTAGCTCCAGCCTCCCAGCGGTGTTTTATCTGCTCCTGCCTTACCCCAAAAAAGCTATGCAAACCATTCCCCGGGACCCCAGCCTGGACAGCACCCTGGATGTGGTGCGCGAAGGATTTCCCTTTATCTGGAACCGCGTGCGAAACCTGCACTCCGACATTTTTCAGATCCGGCTGATGGGCCAGCGCGCCATTTGCCTGCACGGGCCGGAGGCCGCTGAGCTGTTCTACGACCCGGCCTATTTCGTGCGCACCGGAGCCGTACCGCGCCGCGTCCAGACCACGCTGATGGGCCTGGATGCGGTGCAGACCCACGACGGAGCCGAGCACCGCTGCCGCAAAGATGCCTTTATGGCGTTGATGACGCCCCAGAGCCGGGGGCGGCTGATGCGGCTCCTGGCCCGGGAGTGGCAGGCTGCGGCCGAGTACTGGGCTGGGCAGGAGGAAATAGTGCTCTTCGATGAAGCTCAGGAAGTGCTGTGCCGGGCCGCCTGCGCCTGGGCTGGCGTGCCCCTGCCCGACGAAGATGCCCGCCGCCGGGCCCGGGACTTTGGCCTTATGGTTGACGCATTCGGTGGGGCCGGGCCCCGGCACTGGCGCGGCAAACGGGCCCGCACCCGCACCGAAGACTGGATGGAAGGCCTGATTAAGCAGATTCGCAAGGGCCGGCTGGAAGTAGCGGCCGGTTCCCCGGCCGACGTAATGGCCGGGCTGGGCGACGCCGACGGCGAGCTGCTGTCGGCCCGCATGGCCGCCATTGAACTCATCAACGTGGTGCGGCCCATTGTGGCCATTGCTACCTACATTACCTTCGCCGCCGTGGCCTTACACGAGTATCCGGCCTATAAGGGGCTGCTACGCGCCGACGAGGAGTACACCGAGTACTTTGTGCAGGAAGTGCGGCGCGACTTTCCCTTCGCCCCGTTTCTGGGCGCGCGGGTGCGCCAGGATTTCACCTGGCGGGGCTGCCGGTTCGATAAAGGCACGCTGGTGCTGCTCGACGTGTACGGTCTCAACCACGACCCGCGGGTATGGCCCGAGCCCAACGTATTCTGGCCCGACCGGTTCCGCCACCAGGCCATCAGTCCCTACAACTTCATCCCGCAGGGCGGCGGCTACTACGATACCGGGCACCGCTGCGCCGGGGAGTGGATTACCATCGAAACCCTCAAGCAGGCCGTGACCTTTCTCAATACCGGCATCCGCTACGAGGTGCCCGCCCAGGATTTGCGCTACGACCTGACGCGCATGCCCACGCTGCCGGCCAGCGGCTTCGTGATGCGGCAGGTGCGCCCTACCGGCCAGCCCGCGCCCACGGCCGTACAAACTGCCGCCTGCCCGTTTCACCACTAAGCCCGCAACTTAACCCTCAACCTGCTTTATCAGATGGCCCGTTTGGGTTTGTCTGCCCACCCCAATCCCCTTCGTTATGCAAACTTCCCACGACCTGAACGAGGTCCTGAATACTCCGCAAAAGAAACTGGCCTTCTTCCAGAACCTGGTGCTGGTGGCCGCCGCCGATGGGCAGCTCGACCAGCAGGAAAGCCAGCTGCTGCTCCAGATTGGCAACCGCCTGGGTTTGAAGCCGGAAGAAGTGCAACCCATTGCCGACAACCTGGGCGTGCTCAGCTTCATCGTGCCGGCCGATGGGCTGCAGCGCACCCTGGAGCTGCAAACCCTGGTGCAGATGATGCTGCAGGACGGACAGATTGACCCGCGCGAGTACGGCCTGTGCATGGAATACGCCAACCGCATCGGCTACGGCAAGGACATTCTGGATGACATGGTAACCCAGCTGGCCGGCGGCAGCCCCACGGGTACTCGCAACCCGCCTACGGTTTAGGCTTTGTTGGACTAGCTTTAGGGCTACGCGGCGCCGGTGGCGGCCAGCTGCCGCAGCACGGTCAGGGCTTTGTCGGCGTCGGCGTCGGCCACGAAAATATGGTCGTGGTAAAAGGCGGCCACCACGTTGCAGCTGATCTGGTGCCGGGCCAGGGCCTGGGCAAAAGCTGCCGTGAGCCCCACTGCTTCGAGCGAGGAGTGCATCGTCAGGGTAAGCCAGGCGGCCAGATAGGAGTAGGGCAGGCCCAGCTGGTCGGCGGCGGCGCGGGGTAAAATCAGCGTGGTGCCCTCGGCCTCCCGAAACGTCCCGATGCACTCACTCAGGTCGAGGCCGGCCAGGGACGCTACGGTGCAGAAGACGTAGGTGCCGGGCTGGCGCTGGGGCTGCATTGTGCGCAGCAGCTGGGTCAGGTTGGTTTCGCCGCTCATGAAACAGGATAAATATATTCAGCCCCAATACTAGTTGCCGTTGGGGGCTGCCGGTGTTGACGCCTTAGCGGCGGTTGCGGCCCAGCACTACTTCCACCCCAATCAAGCCCAGGCCCAGCACGATGGTAAACAGCCCCACGGCGTAGCCCACCCACTTTTCGCCGCTTTGCCTGAACAAGTAGGCGTCGCGCTTGCCGCCGTACACGGTTTCGGCCTTGATGGCCCCGGCCCGGCTGACGGTGCCCACTACAAACACCGTACTGCCCCGGTCGAAGCCGCTGTAGTTGTTGCGCTTAGTCAGCTTTTGCACGGTGGTATGGCGCAGGGCGTAGCCGGGTTCCACGGGCACGGTTTCGGCGCCCACTTCCAGCAGCAGGGCCGGGGCTACCCAGTCGTCTTCCAGCCAGATGGGCTCCTGGTCCTTGGAGTACCGCTCGGCGGTGCTGCGTACGTAGGCCACCAGCGTGCCGTAGCGCTGGGGCGTGACCTTGCTGATGCGGCCTTCCACCAAAACCGGCGTGCCGGCCGGCCGCTGCCGCACCTGGGCGGCCGTTTGGGGCTCCAGCTGCCGGATGGGGTCCAGTACTTTGCCGGAGTAGGAGGAGAGCAGCCAGATCTTCACTACGCCGTAGCCCATAGCCAGCAAACCCAGAAAAACGAGCTTGTATTTCTTCAGCATTCCACGCTAAGCATGACAAGTAAACCCGCCAGAAGCAGCGCAAAGCTGACTCTGGGGCAGGAAAGCCGCCAAAATAGGGAAAAGCGCGGGTAAGGCCACCCGCCGGTCCTGGCTGGCGAAGGCCGGTTTCGGCTTATATCGTGAAATGCTTATTTTGGCCGCTCATCCCGTCCTGCTATGCTGGTATTCCCCTTTCTGCGCCCGGCACACTCCCTGGTGCTGCTCCGAATGACCGTGGCCGGGCTGCTGATGGCCCATGCCGCAGTGCGCGTCCTGAATGGCAGTATACAGCAGTTTGCCGGCTTTTTGCAGCACAAGGGGCTGCCCTACGGCACGGTGCTGGTCGGGCTGATTACGGCCGTGGAGCTGCTCGGGGGCCTGCTGCTGCTGCTGGGCGTGTTTACCCGCTGGGTGGCCCTGGTGTTCTTCCTGCTCATCAGCGCGGGCATCGTGCTGATTCACGCCGAGAATGGCTGGTTTGTGGGCGAGCATGGCACCGGCGGCATGGAGTACAGCGTCCTGCTGCTGGTGTGCCTGCTCGTGCTGGCGGCGAGTCAGCCAGTTTCAGCCCCCGGTTTTGGGTCGAAAGCCGGGTAGGGTCCCCGGCAAATATGAGCCGGCAAGCAGCTAAGTACTTAGCGACTGAGCGCAGAGCGGCTCCGGCTTAGGTTCAGGCTTCAGCCAGCTCCTTCACCTTTTCCAGGGCTAGGGGGAAGGTCTGGGCAAAATAGGTCTGGTGCTCCTCGGTGACGTCCATTTCCACGGTCAGCTCAGTCGTATTGCCGATTTGCCGCAGCGTGTAGTTTTCGGTGGCGCCCGCCCAGTCGGGGTGATGCTGCGCGAAAGCCAGCTCCTGCCCGTCCTTCACCTCGCCTAAATGCTGAAAGGAGATATACTCATGCGGGGTGCTTTTGGCAATTCGGCCGTACATGCCGCTACCACCTGCCGAGCTGAATACCACTTTGCTGCCTTCCTGCCAGTCGGACTCGGCCCGGGAGCCGGCACTAAACACGCCGGCCCAGGTGGGGTAGGTTTGCTCGTCCCAGAGCACGTGCCAGACCTTTTCTTTGGGCGCATTAATCATGGTGGAGAAGCAGACCTTTTTCATCGGAGTGGGCAGTTTTTACCAGATGGGAGGGAAGCCGGGCGGTGCTACGTATCCTATACGCTACTGCTCGGCTAAAGGCTGCGCCGCCGCCTTATCCACAAACTGTTGCAGCCGCTGCCGGGTAATGGTCTGATTGTGCCAATAAAAGGAATCAGCCAGCTCCCGGCGGCTCAGCGTCGCATCCGACTGAGCACTCAGCCACTGCACGAATTCGGCCTGGGTGGGAAAAATCAGGGCGAAGGGTGGCCGGTCGTCCTGGGTGTTGAGGCCTTGCAGTTGCCCGTCCCACACCTCGGCGTAGAGGTAGCGCCCGTGCTGGCAGGCCAGGCCCAGGCCGCAGTAGTCGCGGTGGTAGGCGGCCAGCACCCGCCCGGCGGCCAGGGCCCCGGCCACGCGCTGCGCCAGCTCCAGCCCGTAGGTTCGCAAAGCCATAGGGCAATCAACAATCAACAATCAACAATCAACAATCAACAATCAGTTACTGCCGCCCGGGCGGCTAGTATTCCCGCACGTCGTCAATCTTGTAGCCCTGCGGGGTACTGATTACTTTGATGTCGCCCGTTTCCTGGGTGTGGTAGGTGTCGTCCTTGGTCGTCACGGTAAAGAGCAGGCCCTGGTCTTTGGTGCGCTCCTTGAATTTGCACCCGGTCACGCGCACTTTGCCGTAATCCTGGCCCTGCACGAACAGGAACGTGCCATTGCCCACGAGTTGGGGGTTGTAGCGGCCGGACCATTTCTGCTGAAATTTCTGCTCGGCATCTTCCTCCTCGGCAAACTCCAATTGGATGGCATCGAGCTTATACTCCACGTACTGGGGCGTGTAGATGCTGGTCGGGTCCTGGGGGTCGGTGTTGCGCCGCTCCTGGGCTTCGTTGCTGAAGTTGGTGTCGATGCTGGCCACCAGCCACTGCCGAACCTGGGCCGTATCCAGGGCTGCCGGGGCCGCTGTTGGCGGAGCTGCCGCGGCTGGCTGGGCCGGGGCGGCAGCTGGCTGCTGCTCGGTGGGTTGGGTTTGGCAGGCCGTCGTCAGCAGGCTCGTGACAAGGCACAGGGCAAGGGTAGTTTTCATCGGAAAGCGGGATAAAAAGCCAATAGCGCAGCCGCGCCGCGCCGGTCAATCAGCGGCCGAAACTAGTATATATCCCTCAATCTATAGGCAAACCGCCGCCGGAGCCGATTCCCCAGCTACGCCAGCACAATCCGCTTGGGGGCCATTTCGGCGGCGTAGTCCTGCATTACCCGGCGCAGGATTTCCATGTCGCGGGGGCAGTGCCGGGCAAATTCCTGCCAGTTGACGAGTTGCAGCTCGGCGGGCATCTCCACAATGGCAATGGCCGAGTCCCAAAAGGCGTCCCAGCTCGGGCCGTACCACTCGGGGAAGCCCAGGGCCTGCTTGAACAGCGCGTGCAAAGCAGCCTTGGTGCGAATACCAGTCAGGTCCAGAGTCATTGGGGGATGGGTGAAAGGGCTATGCTGCCGCGAAAGTCAGGCTTGGCCAGCCAGGGCCGCGCACTCGGCGTGCCGGGGGCAGCTGAGCAGGTGGTCGTTGACCAGACCGGCGGTTTGCAGAATGTTGTAGCAGGTCATGGGGCCGGTCATCACGAAGCCGCGGCGCTTGAGGTCCCGGCTCATGGCCTCGCTCGGCGGGGTAGTCAGGGGCACGGGGTTGGTGGCGCCGCGCCGGTTGTCGACGGGGTGGCCGCCCACGTACTGGTAGAAAAACGGCAGCAGCCCGGCTTCTCCGCCCACGTCCGCCCGCAGCCGCAGCCAGGCCCGGGCGTTTTGCACGGTGCCTTCCAGCTTGCGGCGGTTGCGGATAATGCGCGGATTCAGCAGCAGCTCGGCCACCTCATCTTCGGTGAAGCGGGCAATCCGCTCGGGGTCGAAGCCGGCCAGCAGCTCCCGAAACCCTTCCCGCCGCTTGAGCACCACCGGAAAGTCGAAACCCAGCTGAAACGTGTGCAGCACCAGGTACTCGAACAGGATACCGGCCTCGGCCATCGGCTCACCCCACTCATGGTCGTGAAAGGCGCCGAGCAGCTCACTGTGCTCAGCCCAGGGGCAGCGGCCAGTTGGCGGTTCAGCCCCGGTAGTCGTTGAATTCGTCATTGCTCGTCCTGTCGTCCTATCATTCTATTCATTCTCTAAAGCCCGGTCCTAATACGGCTGGCCCCGTAATTCGCCCCGAAAATAGCCCGTAACGCGGCGGGCGTCATCCAGCCGGTGCCGAATGACGCCCGCCGCGTTACGGACGGCCCAAAGCCTAGCTGGCTTCGGCTTCCGCAACCACGTCGGCCTGGGTAGGGGCTTCGTAGGTATCGGCGTACTTGAAATCGTCCAGCCAGTAGGCCGAGCCCACTATTTCCAGCACCAGGGTAGTAGCCTCTTGCCGGATGGTGCGCAGCTGCCAGATAATAAAGGGCGCCTCGGGAAAGCTGGTGCTGGCCAGCTGGTCGCCGAAAAGGCGCTTGAGCAGGGTGTTGTCGGGCATGCCCGGAGCCAGCAGGCGCAGCAGCGGGGCTTCGGGCTGGTGGGCAAACAGCGTTAGGTCGTCGGCCTCGGCGGCGGTGAGCTGCACCTGAAACCGCACGGCTTCGGCCCGGGGAAATTTGCCGTTGTAGGCTTCGTACAGAAGCTGGGTGGCCTTGAAAAAGCCTTCGTGCTGGTGCAGCTGCGGGTTTTCTTCCCAAAGCTTCTCCGTCAGCATCTGGTGGGCCAGGTTCTCGACCTGCCCCGGGGTGAGCTGGTCGGCAAAGAGGTAATTGAGCACCAGCTGGGCCGCTTCGGCGGGTTCCAGGTCGGTGAGGGCCATCAGGCACATGGCCTTGAGCTCGGCGGGCTCTATCTCCCCCGCTTCTTCAAAGTCCAGCAGCACCAGCAGTTCCCGGTAATCCTGGTTGGTCCAGGAGCCGGGCAGGGCGCTGAGGGTTTCGAAGGAAAGGCGTTCAACAGTGAAATTTTTCATAAAGAGTAGCTACAACCGGCCGCAAGGCCGCTGGGCGCGGGGAGTCCGCGCCGCATTGCCTACACTTACGGCCCAGCTGCCCAAACACCCACGAAATACCCGGAATAAAGCCGCAAGCCTCCGCCCCGGGCGGCCTTATTCCGCCCCAAAACGCCCGGTTCGGCAGGGCCGGACCGGGCGTCGTTATCGGCCAAGTAGGGGCGCGGGGTTACGGAATCAGGCGGTCCTGGCGCAGCTGCCCGAACAAGTCCAGGAAGGAGTCCTCGGTCGACTGGTACTCCCCAAAGCCCAGCTTGCGGCTCTTGCCCATGTCGGTCATGACTTCGAGGGGGCGGCCCAGGTCCAGGTCGGTGTGCCAGGCGGAGGCCAGGCGGTGCAGGTCGGGCTCGGCCAGGCCGTGGCGCTCAGCAATGGTGCGCCACAAGTCGGCATCGTGGGCCAGCTCAGTTTCCAGGGGGTGAATCGTGCCGTCGAAGCCGGCGGCTTCCACCCCAAACCAGTCGGCCAGGCGGCCCCAGAGCCAGCTCCAGCGGAATACGTCTCCGTTCACGATGTTGAAGGCCTCGTTGCGGGCCGCCTCGGTGGTGGCGGCCCAGCGCAGCTGCTTGGCAATGATACGGGCATCGGTGACGTCGGAGAGGCCGTGCCACTGGGCCCCGGAGCCGGGAAACTGGAACCTGCGGCCCGTTTCCTTACAAATCGTGGCGTACACGGCCAGCGTGACGCCCATGTTCATCTGATTGCCCACGGCCTTGCCGATGATGGTGTGGGGCCGGTGGATGCTCCACGAAAACCCGTCGCGGGCCGCGGCGGCGTACACCTCATCTTCCTGGACGTAGTAAAAGTTGTCGAGGGGCAGGCGGGGGTGCTCCTCGCGCACGGGCGTCAGGGGCAGGGTGCCGCTTTTGGCGTAGGCATCAAAGGGCCCGAGGTAGTGCTTCAGGCCCGTTACCAGGGCCACGTGCCGCACGCTGCCCTTCGGCGAAAGGGCGTCGAGCAGGTTGCGCACCATGCCGCCGTTGACGCGGATATTCTCGGCTTCGGTATCCTGGCGCAGCCAGCTGGTAATGAATACGTGAGTGGGGGCCAGCCCGTCGAGGGCGGCAGCCAGGCCGGTGGGGTCGAGCAGGTCGGCGGCTACGGGGCGCAGGCCGGGCACGTCTTGGCGGGGGGAGCGGGCCAAGCCGTAGGTAATCCAGTCGTGGGCGAGCAGCTCCTGGGCCAGGTTGCTGCCGATGATGCCGCTGGCCCCGACTACTAAAGCTATATTCTGCATGGTCTACTTCGATTTGGGAGTTCAGGGCACCGGGTTGTTGGGCCCGGCGCCTAGCTAGGTTCTACCACCCAAGTGAAGAAAGGTTTGTAGCTAACTGCTTATCCGGCGGCCCTCAGCTACTTAGGCGCGCCACTAGCCAGTCGCGGGTGGCGCGGTCGGTGTGGCGCTCCACCAGCCGCAAAAACGCCTCGGTGGTAGCTACCCGGGCGGCAGCCGTGGCCGAGAGCAGCTGGAAGAAAGCTTCGTCGCCGAGGCGGGCGTGCAGGTCGGCCAGGGCCAGGGCTCCCTTGTGGTAGATTACGGGCCGGAAATAACCCATGTCCTTGCCCGCGTCGAAGCGCAGAAGCGAAACCGGGGCCTGGGCCGCGGAGGCCCGGTACTTGGCAAGCTCTTTCCGGTAGCTGGCCGTGTCGCCGGCGGCGCGCAGGTAGAGCAGGCCGGAGTAGGCCGCAAAGCCTTCGTTAAGCCAGTTCTCCCGGGTATTCCAGCGGCCCCAGCCCCACCACTTGTGGCTGATTTCGTGGGCCAGAATCAGCAGATCGGCGGGCTTGCGGGTGTCGAAATCGGAGTAGGTAATAACGGCGCAGTTGTCGAGCAGGCCAAAGGCGTTGCGGTTGGTGCCCGGCAGCAGAATGCGGAAGCGCCGGATGGGGTCCTGGCGGCCGATAATCCGGTTGTGGTAGGCCACAATAGCCGTGGCATCCCGCAGCAGCAGGGAGTCGCGGTGGTGGGGGGCGCCGTTGGCTTTGTACACCCGCACGACGCCTTGCGGGGCCCTTAGCCTGGTAAAGCGCCGGGCCGCCACGGCCGTCAGCTCGATGTTGGGGGCCAGTCCGGCGAAAACGAACGTGCCCGCCCGGGCCCGCCGGGGCTCGTTGGTACTGATGACCTCGTAGCCGGCCGGGGTGTGCACCGTGAGCTGGTAGCGCACCAGGTCGTATTCGTGGTCGGGTAGGTTGGGCAGCCAGTTGGCACTAGCCGTAAACTCGGCCAGACTGTCGGTGCGGAACCGCTCGGGAATGGCGCCCCCGTAACGCAGGGTAATCTTTTCGTGCCGCACCGGACTCTCAAACCGCAGCGTAATCCGCAGCAGGGTATCCTGCTGGAAGGCGTCGAAGAAGGGCGTGGCGGTGTAGTCGCGCAGGTGGGGGCTGCTGGCCTGCGCCAGGCGAAACTTCCGGTTCAGGTTAAACGTGCAGCTGCCCCGGGCCTGCCCAAACGAGGCTCCCAGCTCGTAGCGGCAGGCAAATGTCTGGTTCTCGGGCCGGATAGTGAGGTCAACGCTAACTGTATTGTGGGCCCGGCAGGTAAGCAGCGGGCCGAGCAGGATAAGGCAGAGAAGATATAAACGACGCATCCGGGATTCAGGCTATAGCCAACGCCCCAAGGTAGAGTAATTGGGGCGGGCTTTAGTCCGCAGCGGTAATGGCCTTAGTAGCGGGCCGTCAGATGGGGATAGTACCGGTCAAAATCCGCGGGGGCAATGTAGGTGCCGGTCATCCGGTAATTGCCCAGGTCATAATCCACCGCCAGGGGCTGCTCCCCCGGGCTGTGTGGATCCGGGCCGCCGGTGGTATGGTGCTTTTGGGCATAGGCATTCTTGGCTACTTGAAGCATTTCCTCTCCCGAGGCGTCGAGCCGGTCGAGGGGAATCGTAAGCTGCTCCGGGTTCTGCAGTGCCGCTTGTACGACGTCCGCCCCGCAGGAAATCAGATAAGCCCGGAAGTAGATAAAATCATCGGTCGACACATAGGAGCCATTGGTAATCTGATAGAGTGACTTGATGTTGTAATTCCACTCCCGGATGAGCTGCTCCCGCAGCCTGCATTCAAAGCCCAGAATATCCTGGTCCGACAACTGGGCCAGCGTGTCCTGCAGGTACGCGGCTTGTTGCGCCAGATCCTGCGGGTGCGCCGCTTTGGAGGTAGCAATAAGCGTCCAGAAGGTGCTTTCCTGCATGCGGAGGGAATCCGGGAAGACGCGGGGCGACTCGGTAAAGGTCGTATGGGCTAAGGCTTCGTATTCCCGCTCCTGATACTGGATGAATTTATAGTCAATAACGCGGTAGCCTATAAAAAGCAGGGCTCCCACAGAGAGCAGGATATAGAGGAGTATTTTCAGTATTCTCATGTACTCACGGGTGATACGACCGGCCGCAGTGTCGCTAGCCACGTTTTCAGACAAAGGAAACAGCTAGGCCCCGGCCAGACAACATCAGATAGTGCCCACGAGGCGCTGCTGCAAGGCAAGCCGGCTTGGGTCAGCACCCACACCAGATAGTATCACCGCCGCGGTGGCCACTACCGGAGTAGGGGCAGCAGGGCCGAATTCAACACCGGGTTTGGCCTTTGCACGAAACGGGGCTCCTGCTGGCTTAGAACGGAGATGCAGTCATCCATTCCGGTAATCAGAAATTCGCGGAAGCCCAGCGCCTTGGAGCTAAAGCCGCCGGCAGAGTCCTCCATATCCAGCCAGCCGCCGCTAAGAATCTCGAAAAGCCAGTTGTCGACCAGCAGCGGGTTTTCCCAATAGTTGATCATGTCGCCTTCATCCAGGCATTTAAAGCCCCGCGGATTATCAAAGACGATATCGTAGTCAATGTCTTTGCCTCCGTCGCTGTGGTAATAAATAAGCAGTTGAGGCGGCTTAATCCGAAAGTCCAGCCCGGCCACAACCGGGTTTCTAAGTTGAGCTATCGGCGTCGTAAGGATGCGGGTTTCCATGGCTTTGATTACCTATTTTGCAGGGCCGCCCGGCTACGGCCGCAGCTCGTGGACGCCCTTTTTGCCGTCCATGCCCAGTCTTTTCAGCGTTGTGGTGCCCTCTTCAAACTTGAGCAACACGACCGCCGCGACTTTGGCCCGGCTTTTCTCCCAGTGAAGCTTCCCGTCGATATTCTCTTTCAGCCGCAGCTTGCTGGTTCTTACATTGGTTTCGTTTTGAAGACTAATCAGGCAGGAGTTGCCGTCGTTGTCGACGATAATCTGGAGAAGTAAAGTGCCCCGTAGCTTTTGGGCTTCCGCTGTACTAAGCGCGGAGGTGACAAGCGTCAGCAACGCTTGGGTATCGGTTTTGGCCGTAACCGTATCCCGTTCCAGGGCAAACTGGTCGGTATTGCAGCCCTTGAACTTCTCGGGAAACAGATTCTGCCCGTAGCTGCTGGTAGCCAGTAGTAGGCAGAAGAGGGTAACTAATAATCGGCCCGCAAAAGGGCGGGCGGTAGAAACACGGCGACTCAAGAAGGGCATGAAACAGGGTTTATCGGATGACCAAAGATAGGTTGCGCCGTTGGTAGCAGCTAGCGGCACTAGTACTCCCGCACGTCGTCAATCTTATAGCCCTGGGCGGTATTCACCACCTTAATGTCGCCCTTGCCGTCGTGCTGATTTTTTAGGTCGTGAATAACTACCTCGAACACAAAGGCGGGGTCGGGCGTCTGCTCTTTGAGCCGGCACTGGGTCACTTTGGCTTTGCCATAGTTCTCCTGGGTAAACAAGAAGCCCCCGGTGCCCACGTAGCGGGTGTCGTAGCGGCCACCCCACTTTTTCTCGAATGCGCGTTGAGCCCGGGCTTCTTTCTCGCCTTCCCCCTCGGTATAGGCCAGCCAGGTGGCGTCGGTTTTGTAGGTCAGGTACTGCAGGGAGTAGATGCCGTCCGGGTTTTCTTCCTCACTGTTTTGCTGCTCCTTGACCTTGTCGGCAAAGTTCTCCTCGATGCTGGCAATCAGCCACTGCCGGGCCCGGGCCGAATCCCCCGGCACAACTTCCGTAGCCGGCGGCAGCGGCTGGGCCAGGGCCCGCATGGTGCCCATTTCGGGCTCCGCCTCGGCTGCTGAATCCGGCGCGGGGGCCACGGCAGCGGCGGGTGGGGGCGTAGCAGCCGCGGCGGGCTGTTCGGTGGGTTGGGAGTGGCAGGCGGTCAGCAGGCCGGCTAGTAGGCCCAGGGCAAGCGTGGTTTTCATCGGAAGAAGCAGGCTAAGTAAAGCAACTACCGCCAGGGCTCCGTGCCCGGCAATAGGTCGGCGAAGCTAGGCTATATCTTGTTGAATGGATAGAAGGCAAGTGCGAGTACGGCAGGGTTCGGCACAGTCGATTGACTCGGCCGAGTGACAGCCGGTAGGGAATGATTCAAGAAAAGCGGGCGTCTTATTTCGGCCACCGACCCTGGTACCAGGCTTCCAGATACTCCTCGTGCCAAGCCGTAGCGTGGGTGGCGGGCACCGCGGCGTAGGTGTCGTACAGGCTGGGTGGAAGCAGGGCGTACTCAAACTCCCAGAGCTTAGTAGGGTCGGGCTGCCGGGCTGCGTCAAAATCTCCGAGCTGCACCTCGTCCACGAAGTATATGGCAGCCTGCGGAAACTCCCGTCGCAGCTCATGCGCTACGTATTCGACGAGCCGCTGAGCTTGGGCGTGGTAGAAGTAGCCCGGTCCGAGCAGCCGGTGGGTGTCGGTATACAAGTCGCAGCATAGCCAGTTGCCGACTACGTTCCCCATTTCAGGTGCCATCCCGTCAATGGTTAAATAGAGGGGAATTGTAAAGCCAGGAGGAATAAATTCCGACACGTGCTCGGATGAGAACACCCAGCCAATATCGTTGACATCCCACGTAAAGGCATCAAACATCCGTTGCACCTCCTCCATGGGAGCTCCTATTCGTTGGAGCACCCGCCCAAAACGGTCTAGCACCGGCTTAAAGTCGGCGCCTTCCAGTGGCTCACAGAGCCGTATGCTATTCATTTCACCCATAGAAAGCAGTAATAGAGAATATTGTGGTAGACAACCAACACAATAAACTTGAAAACCTCGTGTCGCCTCGGTCAGAGCCGCTTCCGGCGTTCTAAAAACCCGTGTCGTCAAGACGACACGGCCTACCACAACTACAAAAGTACCCCTGACCGAGGCGACAGGCACTTCACTACTTATTGTAGGGCCTCTGACCGAGACGACACGGGCTTCCGCAGTTGCAAAAGCCCCTCTAGTTAAGGCGACAAGCCCTACCACAACTACAAAAGCCGCCCCTGCCAAGACAAGGACGGCTTTTGCACGTGCGGAGCCGGGCTCCGGCCTAAGCCGGGACCTACTCGGCCGGAGCCTCGGCGGCTTGGCGGGGTTTCTTCGGGGCTTTCCGGCCGGCGATGTACGTTTTCCCAAAATCAAAGAACCGGTACACCTCCTGGGGTTCCTCGAAGCGCAGCTCCAGTTGGGCCTTGAGGCGGCGCAGGGCCCGGGCCAGCTTCAGCCAGTCGGCCGAGAGGGCCACGCGGGCCTGGGAAATGGCCGCCCCGGCGGTGCCGCGGGTTTCGTGGGCGGCGGCCAGCTGCTGGTAAGCGGCCTTGGCCGCCGCGGGCAGGCCGGGCTGGCCCAGGTCGGCGGCGTGCTTGGCGTAGAGGTCGAGCAGGAGCTTGGAATCCTGGAGCAGCTCGGGCTGGTCGAGGCCGGCGAGCTTGCTCTTGCTGTACTTCTTAAAATCGGCGTAGGCGGGGAGCTTGCGCAGCTTGGGCGTCACGTAGTCCTTCATGGCGTCATCCACGAACTCCAGCCACTGCTTGCGGGCCGCCCGAAACGCCTCCGTACCCCCGCTTGTGGACTCGTCGGCATCGGTCAGGTTCACGTCGAAGCCGTTGAGGGCCGCTTCCAGGGCCGCAAGGTGGTTGGTGAATTCGGCCCCGAGGTCGGCCTGCTTCACGGCCAGGTGGGTGGCGGTGCCCAGGGCTTTAAAGTTGGTGCGCGACATGGGCAGGGCCGCGAAAAAGTTGTCGAAATAACTCTGGTAAGCGGACATGGTAATGGGGGTAAAGGATACATAAAATAGCCCGGACCGTCGAGTGCGGACCGGGCGTAAGGTATTGAGTTCAAGGGGTTGGGCAAGCGGGGAGGGCGGGTTTATTTTTGGATGTTGCTTCGGCGCAGTCGCTCGGCTATTGCCGAGTGACGCCTATGCCGGAGGGGCTCCGCCCCGAGCGTCCCGCGCCGCTAGGGCGTTCTATCAGCGCGGCACAATTCGCAGCAGAGCTGCTCAAGCGTAGTGGTCACTCGGCATAGCCGAGCGACTGTGCGGCAGGGCAGATATTGGACTGGTAGTAGCGCGAACTTTGTAGTTCGCGTGGCTGAACGACAATCGTTGCAGAGGCGCGGGCCACGCGAACTACAAAGTTCGCGCTACTGCGTTTCTGCCCAGTAGGTATAGGGCCATTGCTCCCAGTTGTCTACTAATCCTGCTTTCACTGGGTTATTAATTGTATAGGCAATTACGCGTTGCATTTCTTCGCTGCTGCGGATGATATGGTCGTAGGTTTCGCGCTGCCAGAACTGACCCCTGCGATTTAGCAACTGATTTGCCTGTAAGGCCGTGTAGCCTTTTATGCGTTGAATAGTTTTGGCCAACGGTGGCGCTTCATCAGGGAAGGAAACAACCAGATGCACGTGGTTAGGCATAATACAATAGCAAATCAGCTGGTATGCTTTACCGTGGAAATGACGTAGCGAAGCACCCACTAAATCGGCTATTCGGGGTTCCTGCAACCATATCGGGCCATGGGTAGCGCCGTCTAGTAGGTTGTCAAACTTGCCGAAATAGCGGCGTTGTTTGGCGTAGTTATCTTCCGTTTCCTCGCCGCTGCTGAATTGTAGTTGTAAGCGCAGAATGATATTGCCTGGTAAAGAGTCGGCGAGGCGAAACGTAAGAAAGATATCTGAGCCCGGCGGAAGCCGGTGCGGTAGATTACGCTCATAATGAATAAGGTCGCCCATGCCGTAAGGTAGTAGCGCGAACTTTGTAGTTCGCGTGGCTGAACGACAATCGTTGCAGAGGCGCGGGGCACGCGAACTACAAAGTTCGCGCTACTGACCGTCTACGCCGCCGTATCCCCGACCTCATCCTCATCATCGACCATCACCCGGGCCAGCTTCTCGATATTCAGGCTCCGGGCCGAGGCGTCGAAAATCTCGCGGTAGGTGCCGCGCTTGTCGTAGAGCTGCTCGTGGGTGCCGCTTTCCACCATGCGGCCCTGCTTCATGACGTAGATGCAGTCGGAGTCCACGATTTGGGCCAGGCTGTGGGAGATGATGACCACGGTGCGGCCCTTTTTGATGGCGTCGAGGGAGTTTTTGATTTGCTCGGTGGCAATGGCGTCGAGGGAGGCGGTGGGCTCGTCGAGGAAGATGATGGGCGGGTTTTTGAGGAAGAGCCGGGCAATGGCAATGCGCTGCTGCTGCCCCCCGCTGAGCTGCTGGGCGTCGCTCTGGTAGCCCTTGGGTAGCTCCAGAATCTGGTCGTGGAGGTAGGCCTGCTTGGCGGCGGCCTGGATTTGCTCCAGCGTGGCGTCCATCACCCCGTAGCGGATGTTTTCCTCGATGGTGCCCTTGAAGATGTGGTTTTTCTGGAGCACCAGCCCGATGCGCTGGCGCAGGGCGTGGGTGTCGTAGTCGGCCAGGGGCTTGCCGTCGAGCAGCATCTTGCCAGAATCGGGCTCGTAGAACTTGCAGAGCAGGTTGATGATGGTGCTTTTGCCGGCCCCGCTGAGGCCCACCAGGGCGGTGGTTTTGCCTTCCTCGATGGTCAGGCACACGTCGTGCAGGGCCTGGGTGCCGCTGGGGTAGGTGAAGTCCACGTTGCAGATGTCGAAGGTGCCGCGCACGGCGTTGGGCTGAATGGGGCCGGTTTTCTCGCGGGCATCGTCGGCGTCGAGGATGTCGAAGAAGCCTTCGGAGTAGGTCAGGGCCTCGTTCATCTCGTCGTAGATGCGGTGCAGCTGCCGGATGGGGGCCGACACGTTGTTGAAGAGCAGGATGTGGAACATGATGGCCCCGATGCTGATCTGCCGGTCGAGCACGAGGTAAGCCGTCAGGATGATGATGAGCACCACGCCGACCTGCTCGACGAAGGTTTTGAGCCCGTCGTAGAGGAAGTTGGTTTTGCGCGTAGCCAGCTGGGCTTCCTGGAGGTTCTGCTGCACCTGGGCCTGCTTCTGCTCCTCGTAATCCTCGCGCACGAAGCTCTTGATGACCACGGCCGAGTCAATCAGATTCACCAGGCCCTGGCTTTTGGCCTCGCGCAGACCGCGCAGGGCGCGCCGGGTGCCATTGAGCTTATCGGCCTGCCGGTAGCTGATCCAGAAGTACACGGGCAGCACCGCCACGGCCACCAGGCCCACGTACACATTGGCCATAAACATGACCACCAGGGCCACAATGGCGTTGGCAAACAGGGGCAGGATGTCGATAAAGAAGTTCTGGACCAGCTTCATCAGGCTTTCCACGCCCCGGTCGATGCGGGTCTGGAGCTTGCCGGCCTGGTTGCCGCTGTCGGAGTAAAAGCCCAGCTCGTAGCTCAGCAGCTTGTGAATGGCATCCTGGGACAAGGTGCTCGACACGTTGATGCGGATTTTCTCCCCGTAGAACTTCTGCCCGAACTGGATAAAGGTGTTGATAACCTCCTTGCCCAGCAGCAGCACGCTCACCCAGAGCAGCAAATCCAGACCCTGCGCCAGGCCCAGATTACGGTTGAGCAAACCCTGCACCGTATCCACGGTATAGCGCAGCACAAACGGGTTGACCTGGGCCGCCAACGAGCCCACCAAGGTCAGCAGCAGGGTGCTGATGACCAGGCGGCGGTAAGGCAGAACGTAAGGGTAGAGGCGGCGGATAATTTCCCAGAGACTCATGAGCGGCAGAACGGACGGTGTGGTAGTGTCCGGTTAGACGCGCGGGAGGGGTGTGGGGTTATTTTGGGGTGGAAGGCGGTTAAAAGAAACCCCAAAGTTTAGGCTTGTGATAGGCAAGGCTGATGTCGTTGATGAAAACTGGTTTCGGCTGATTGTTTATATCGGTTGCATAAATGATGAAAGTGCCGTTGAGTCCCTGCTTCTGCTTGCCAAGTTGAATCCGGGGCTCAGTAGTACACTGGGCCCGATAAATGCCTGGGGAATAGGAGCGGATGCTGAGCTTGCCATTTTTGATGGGTAGTACTCCCGCTTGTGTTACGCTGTTACCTGGTGCGGAAATACTGTATTGGATAGAATCCAGGGATTTGTATTGGTTGATGGTGTCGGTGTGAAAATCAATATCAAGTAGATAGTTCTGTGAGTAATTAATTTCTGTCATAATAAGTGGTGTCGGAAGAAAAACTGTCTCTTTCGTTAAGTTTATCTCAATAAAAGCTACATAAGGAGTAGAGGTGGTTTCCGATTTTAGTTTGCTCCAGGCCCAGAATTTACGCTTGCTCACCGCCACGCAGCTGCTTATCAATAAGCAAAAAGTGGAAACGGTAAGTGTACTAATGACTCGCTTCTTCATAGCTCTATCCTTATAGTTTTACTCCACTACCGCGTAGTGGTTCATTTCCTGAATGCTCTGGTAGAAGGGTTTCACCAGCTGAAAGAACGCGCCGAACTGGGCACTCTTGCGGAAGCCGTTGAGGTGGCGGTCTACCGAGGTCCACTCGATGCGCCAGATGTAGAGCTCGGGGTCTTCCTCGCAGTGGGTCAGCTGATAAGTGAGGCAGTCGGGGGCCTGGGCCAGCAGTTCGTTGGCGCTGCGCAGGGCTTGGGTGAAGGCCGGCTGCTGGTCGGCGGCAATACGGTAGCGGATGTATTCGACGGTCATGGCGGTAGGGGTAAGAATAAGGGGGAAGATAGACTTTTCCTGATTCTTGCGGTCCGCCAAGCTGCCGAAATCAGGTGATGGGCGGGTGGCGGCGCCGGTGCTGAATCACGATGCGCTTGAGGTAGGTACTCAAGGCAAAGTTCTGGGCCGCGGCCGGCACGTGGGCCTTGTAGCGGTTGCCGCCCGGGCCCAGGTTGAAGTCGACGGTGGCCGAAAGTTCGTCGGACACCGGGCCGGGCGTGGCGGCCAGACCCGGCGTCAGGTTTTGGGGGCCGGGCTGGGCAAACAGGGCCGTGGTCAGGGCGTAAAGCGTGTCCATCTGCCCGCGGCGCAGCTCGATGCGGAGCGTGTCGCGCGGGTCGGCCACCGGGCGGCGACGGGCGTCGGTCGAGGTGGCGTACTTGACCACGTGCAAGGTGTGGGGGCGGAGCTGGCCCGGGTTCCAGCCCACGTTGTGGGCCGTGTGCTCGGAGGGGCGCAGGTTGGCCAGGATGTAGCGCTCCTGCAAACCGCCCACCGGGTGTCGGAGGCTGACTTCGATGTTGAAATCATAAAACCGGCCGGGTGGGCTAGCCGGGGAGTGCGGGGCGCAGCTGCCACCAAGAAGGGCTATGCTGCCGTAGAATAGTCGCTTCATAGTTTCTGAAAATACGGCCCTGGGGCAGCATTTACCAGAAATACGGGGCGAAAGAGGAGTGCATAATTTCGGGTCGAGCTCCCGGCCGTTGGGCTTGGAGGTGGGCAAGTAGAGCGGTATAAGTGGGGTCTTACTTCAGGCAAGAAAGTAGCCAGTGCGGCCGAAAAAAAAGGGTCGCGCCGGCTACTGATTGCTACCTAAATGCTTCGAAGCCAGGCGTTCTGGAGCCATGCTTATTGCTGCCACTTGCGGCGGATGTTTTCCAGCAGCTGCCGCCGGATTTGCTGAGCTTCTTCCGACTCCGGTCCGTAGTCAAGGAGGTTCCGCTCGTGGCGACGCAGCAGGTCCTGGTCTGAGGCCGCGGAGCCGGTGGAAAAGTCCGAAGCCGCGTCGAGCCAGCCCCGTTGGGTGAGCCACCACCTGTTGTCGACGGGGCAATAGGGGGCAATGGCCTGGGCTTGGGCAGACGGAAAAGCCGATTGCGCCCGGATGTGGTGAATAATTTCCGCGGGTAGGCGCAGCTGGTGCTGTTCCAGGTAGTGAGCCAGGCCTTCGGGCCAGCAGTAAGTGCCGTCGGTCAGGTCGGCCGAGCCCAGGGTGGTGTTGCCGCACCCCAAACGGCACCAGCTTTGGCCCATCCACTGCTGCAGGGGCCGGCCTTGCCGCAGATAGGCCAGCACCATCTGCCTTTCCGAAGCGGCCCAGTGGGCGTCCACAAACCACGCCGGGTCGGGCAACAGCGGCTCGGCCAGGCTGCGCCAGAAGCCAAAGCCCAGGAGCGGCTTAGAACTCATCGGGTGCCTGGGAACCAGCCAATTGGTTGAGGCGGGGCTGCAGAATCCAGACGCCGACGAAGGAAAACCAGAGCAGGAAAAACTCGGCGGCGTAGTCGCTGAAGTGAGCCTCGCGCTGTAGCTCCACCGATTTGAGCACCTTGGCCGCAAAGCGCAGCCCATAGAAAATGCAGCCCATCGAAAACAGGTGCAGGGGCACGATGAGAAAGGCCGCCGCGCCCAGACCGGAGTCAGCGGGCCCGGCCCTGAACCAGAAAAGGCCGCCCATGACGGCCAGGACCAGCCCGATGTAGAGCAGCGGCACCAGAAACAGCGCTTTGAACCGCCCCAGCCGGAGCGTGGTGCCCGGTGGCAGCTGGGCAAACAAGCCCGTGGCAATGGCCCAGACCCAGCCAAACAGCCCCACGCAGAACAGCAGCATAATTACTGGCAACGAGTACAGCAGCAGTTTCAGGTTGAACACGGAAACCACGTCGAGCAGCAGGCCGATGCCCCAGGTCAGCAGAAATAATTGCCAGTGCCGGAGGCGCAGTAAAAAGGTCATAATTCGGGGTAGATACCGGGCTGCCGTGGCCCGGAAGCCGAAGATGCACAAAGTGCCGGATACTACCAGGGTAACAGTCGGCCCGCCGGGTGGCCGGCTTTACCAACACTGCCCGCCCCGTTGCGTATGCTGTTAGATTAGCCCGCGGCCAACTGCGGCGGGCTGTATTCCTCGTACCCCGCGCATGCCCAAGCTTCCCTGTGTTCTGCTGGTCGATGATGACCCTATTACCAACTTTCTCAACCAGCGCCTGCTCGACGAGCTCCACCTGACTGAGAAGCTGCTGATTGCCTTAAACGGGAAGGAGGCCATTGCCCTGCTGCAAGAGCACTGCGCCGCCGCGGAGGGCTGCCCGGTGCTGATTTTGCTCGACGTGAACATGCCCGTCATGAACGGCTTCGACTTTCTGGACGCTTACGCCGAGCTACCCCTGGCCCGGCAGCACTCCAGCGTGGTTATCATGCTCTCTACTTCCCTGCACCCGCGCGACGTGCAGCGGGTAGAGCAGCTGCATATTGGCGGGTTTTTGAACAAGCCCCTAACCCGGGAAAAGGTGCACACCATTCTAAGTCAGCACTTTGGCCAGCTACTAAACTAGCTGATCAGCGGCCCGCGGGAGCGGTGGTAAAGCTGCCGGCAGAACCGTATCTTGGGTAGCAAGGCCGCCGCGCTGCAACTTCGGCGCGGCCCCCGGTTCTTTGGTGGTATTATCCCGTTCCGCTTCTTGCTATTTATGATGAATAAAATCGTCCTTCTCACGTTGGCCGGCGGCGTGCTGCTGCAATCGGCTCAGGCCCAGCAATCCGAAAAAGTGGATGCGGCCATGCTGGAAAAAATCAAGGATGAAGGCCTGAACCGCTCGAAGGTGATGGAAACGGCCTTCTACCTAACCGACGTCAGCGGCCCGCGCCTGGCGGGCTCCGACGGCCTGCAGCGCGCCAACGCCTGGACCAAGCAGCAGCTCACCAGCTGGGGCCTGGTCAACGCCAGCATCGAGCCCTGGGGCACGTTCGGCCGGGGCTGGGACATCGAGAAGTCGTACGTGGCCCTGACGGCGCCCTACTACCACGCCATGATTGGGGCCCCCAAGGCCTGGACGCCCTCGACGCCGGGCACGGTCAAAAAGCAGGTGGTGGTGGTAAAAGCCACTGCCGAAGCCGACCTGGACGCCTACAAGGGCCGGCTGCGCGACAAAATCGTGCTGACCGACGTGGCCCAGCCGCCCAAAACCAACTTCGAGCCCGATGCCCGCCGCTACACCGACGCCGAGCTCCAGAAACTGACCGAAGCCCCGGCTACCCCGGCCACGCCGGCCGCTTCTCCCGACGCCGAGCGGCAGCTGGCTACCCGCCGGGCCCAGGCCGCCCTGCGCGCCAAGCTGGCCGAGTTCTACCTCAGCGAAGGGGCCGTGGCCGTGCTCAGCAGCCGCGGCGGTTCCGAAGGCACGTTCTTTACCACCAACGGCGCGCCCTACGCCCCCGACGCCAAGCCCGTGCTGCCCGAAATGGAAATGGCGCCCGAAGACCAGCTCCGCCTGATTCGGCTGGCCGAAGCCGGTATTCCGGTCGAAATTGAGCTCGAAACCCGCACCCGCTTCCAAACCCAGGACTTGAAAGGCTACAACGTGGTGGCCGAAATTCCGGGCACCGACCGTAAGCTCAAAAGTGAGGTCGTCATGCTCGGCGGCCACCTCGACTCCTGGCACGCCGCCAGCGGGGCCACCGACAACGCCGCCGGCTGCGCCATTATGATGGAGGCCGTCCGGATTCTGAAAGCGGCCGGCGTGCAGCCCCGGCGCACCATCCGCATTGCCCTGTGGGGCGAGGAGGAGCAGGGTCTGCACGGCTCGAAAAACTACGTGAAAAACCACTTCGCCGACCCGGCCACTATGCAGCTGCTGCCCGACCACGCCAAGCTGGCCGCCTACTTCAACCTGGACAACGGCGCGGGCAAGATTCGCGGCATCTACACCCAGGGCAACGAGGCGGTGGTGCCCATTTTCACCGAGTGGCTCAAGCCCCTGGCCTCGCTCGGCGCCACTACCGTCACCAAGCGCAACACCGGCGGCACCGACCACCTCTCCTTCGACGCGGTGGGGCTGCCGGGCTTCCAGTTTATTCAGGACCCTCTCGACTACGGCACCCGCACCCACCACACCAACATGGACACCTACGAGCGGCTGCCGCCCAACGACCTCAAGCAGGCGGCCGTGGTAGTGGCCACCTTCGTGTATAACGCTGCCATGCGGGACCAGAAGCTGCCCCGCAAGCCTTTGCCCGCCGCCAAGGCCCAGTAACAACGGCTGGCAGTTAACAAATACCCAACGCCCCGCCAGCTCGTCTGCCGGGGCGTTGCGCGTTCGGGCCGGGCCACTGGTTTGCCGTTCGGCGCGTAGTTTAGGACCCCGCCACAGCCGTTTCGTATGAAATTCCCCGCCCGTTTTTTCCTGTCACTGCTTGCCTTAGGATCCTGCCAGGTGCCCAAAAATTCGCCTTCTACTTCTTCCATTACTCCGCCACCAGTTGCCGCGCCGGCCAGCGCGGCGCCGCTGTGGCACTCGGCGGCCTACGCGGTGTACCCCGACTCGGTGGTGCAGGGGCCGCACGTGGCCCGGGCCGTGTCGCGCCGGGAACTGACCTCAAGCTACCGTAGCCCGGCCAACGCGTTTCAGAGCCCCCGGATCAGCTTCAAATTCAGCCTCAACGGTAAGGACAACGAAATGCCGCCCGGCCAGGACCACGTCATCATGGCCTTGCCCCGGGCCGGGCAGCCGCTCGAAACGCCGGTCATCGTATTCGGCCAGCAGTACGTGGACCAGACGCCCGTGCCCGCCGATACCTATCTGGCGCCCAACACTCCGCTCCGGATTCGGCTGGATCTGCGGCCTATGCTGGCCGCGTTTCGGCAGCAGGGCTTTTACCAGCTCTATAATGGGCAGAAGCTCTACCAGGCCGACTTCAAGCACGTGTTGGTGGCCGGCAATACCGCCCCGCTCAGCTGGGACTTCGACAACCTGATCCACAAGCCCGGGCTGGAGCTGACTGACCCCGACGGCAACGGCATCTACGAAACCACGGTGGTGCTCAACGCCCATTCCGACGCGGAAACCACTGCCGCCCATTGGCAGCAAACCCTCGATACCACCGAATTTCCGCAGCTCACTTCCGACTACCCGCTGCTCGACGCGCTGTACAACCTGGCCCTGGAAGAAGCCAAGCGGGCCGTCGAGCCCGACGGCACGTTTCGCACCGGCAAGGAGTGGGCCGGGGTCTGGACCCGCGACATCAGCTACAGCATCATTCTGGCCCAGGCCGCCCTGCAGCCGGAAGTCGCCAAAACCAGCCTGCTGCGCAAAGTCACGCCCCGGGGCCGCATCATTCAGGACACCGGCACCGGCGGGGCCTACCCGTGTTCCACCGACCGGATGATCTGGGCCGTGGCCGCCTGGGAAATCTACCTCACTACCGGCGACGAAGCCTGGCTCAGGCAGGTCTACCCGATTATCAAAAACTCGCTTGAGGACGATGTGCTCAATGCCTATAATCCGCAAACCGGCCTCGTGCGCGGGGAATCGTCGTTTCTGGACTGGCGGGAGCAAACCTACCCCAAGTGGATGCAGCCCGTGGATATCTACCAGTCGGAAAGCCTGGGCACCAATGCCGTGCATTTCCAGGCCAACCAGGTGCTGGCACAGATGGCCACTACGCTCGGCGACGCCGTCGTGGCGCAGGCGGCGCAGCAGCGGGCCGCGCGGATAAAAAATGGTATCAACCAATACCTCTGGCTGGCAGAGCAGGGCTACTACGGGCAATTTCGCTACGGCCGGGTGTATCAGCACCTCTCGCCGAAAGCCGAGGCCCTGGGTGAGGCGTTGACGGTGCTCTTTGGCGTGGCCGCCGGCCGCCGGGCCCAAACGGTGGTAACCCACACACCCGTCATGGACTATGGCATTCCCTGCATCTACCCGCAGATTTCGGGCATTCCGCCCTACCACAATAACGCCGTCTGGCCCTTCGTGCAAAGCTACTGGGGGCTGGCGGCGGCTAAGGTCGGCAACGAGGATTCGTTTCTGGCAAGCCTGATGGCCGTGGCCCGCCCCGCGGCGCTGTTCCTGACCAACAAGGAGAACTTCGTAGCCTCCAACGGCGACTTTGCCGGCACCCAAATCAACAGCAGCAACATGCTCTGGAGCCTTTCCGGGAGCCTGGGGCTGGTGTATAAGGGCCTGTTTGGCATGGATTTTCAGCCCGACCGGCTGGTCTTCCAACCCTTCGTGCCCCAAGCTTTGCAGGGTACCCGCCGCCTCACCGGTTTTCGCTACCGCCGGGCCGTGCTTGACATAGAAGTGCAAGGCTTCGGCAACCGCATCGACAGCATTACTCTTGATGGCCAGCAGTTGCCCGCTGCGGCCGTGCCCGCCACCCTAACCGGTACCCACACCGTGCAGATTAAACTGGTAAACAGCCTGCCCGAGGTCAGCTACAAAGTGACGCACGCCCCGCCCCACGCGGCCCCGATGACCCCGGAAGTGCACTACGCCGCCGGCCGCCTGACTTGGGCACCGGTGGAAGGGGCCAAAGCCTATCAGGTGCTGCGCAACGGCCAATTTGCGGCCCGTACCACCTCGCCCGAGTTTGCCCTGCCCTCAGCCCCCACCTACGCCGAATACCAGGTGGTGGCCGTCGACTCGCGGAACTACGAGTCCTTCGCCAGTGAGCCGTTGGCCGTGCCGGCCCGCAAGTTTCAGCGCATCTACGACCTGGGTACGGGCCGCTCCAAGTCGAGTAAGTCCTACAAAGGCTACACCGGCGCTGGGTTCGTGGAAATCAGCAGCACTCAGAACAAAACCCTGGCCGTACCCGTCACGGTGCCCGAAGCTGGCCTCTACGCCATTGATTTTCGCTACGCCAACGGCAACGGACCCCTCAATACCAGCAATAAGTGCGCAATCCGGACCCTGCGCCGGGGCCGGCAGCAGCTAGGCACCGTGGTATTGCCCCAGCGTGCAGTAGACGAATGGTCCGACTGGGGCTTTTCCAACCCCATCCTCGTGCGCCTGGAAACAGGTCTGCACCCCCTCACTCTCACCTTCGAGGCGGCCAACGAAAACATGAACGGCGAAGTCAACCAGGCTATGCTCGACTACCTGCGCCTGACCAAGATTGACTGAAGCCACCTCGCAGCAAAAAGGCCCGGCAGTCAGCTGCCGGGCCTTTTTTGGGAGCTATAAGGGCTAGGAAAGCTTTTCCTTGAATAAGCCCAGCGTCCGGTCCCAGGCCAGCTTGGCGGCTTCGGCGTTGTAGCGGGCCGGGGAGGAGTCGTTGTTGAAGGCGTGGTTGGCGCCTGCGTAAATGAATTGCTGGTAGGGCACGCGGGCGGCTTTCAGGGCGGCCTCGTAGGCGGCAGCGCCGGCGTTTACCCGCTCATCGAGGCCGCCGTAGTGCAGCATCACCGCGGCCTTTATCATCGGCACGTCCTCGGCTTTGGGTTGCATGCCGTAGTAGGCCACCGCCGCGTTGAGCAGGGAGTCGTGCACGGCTAGCTGGTTGGCCAGCGCCCCGCCCCAGCAGAAGCCCACGCAGCCGGTTTTGCCGTTGCTGTCGGGGCGGCTGCGCAGGTAGTTCAGGGCCCGCAGGTAGTTGCTCAGGTTCTGCTGGGCGTCGAGCTTGCCAATGAGGGTGCGGCCCTCGTCCTCGTTGGCCGGCGTGCCCCCAAACGGCGACAAGGCATCCACGCCCAGGGCCAGGTAGCCGGCCTTGGCCACCCGGCGCGTCACGTCCTTGATGTGGGGCGTCAGGCCGCGGTTTTCGTGAATTACCACCACGGCCCCGCGCTTTTTGCGGCCCTTGGGCCGGGCCAAGTAGCCTCTCATGGGGGAGGAGTCGCCCGGCCAGGTCACGTCCTCCAGCACCAGGTCCTTGTCGGATTCTTCCACCGTAGCGGCTTCGGCGTAGCCCGGGTCCAGCACCGAAAGGGCCGTCATGGCCAGGGCCAGCCCCCCGGTCAGCTTCACGAGGCGCTCCATAAATTCCTTGCGGGTCAGGGGCTTGTGGGTGTACTCATCGAAGAGGTTGATAATGCGCTGATCCATACAAGCAGGGGTGAGGCCGGTGATTTGTTGAGGTAATATAGGCATAAGTCCGGCTTTGTGGGCTGCGCGGAGGCCGGGCATATAAAGCAGAAAACCCCAATTACAGCGAGCAATTGGGGTTTTACAGCTCTTGTCGGGTCAAAGAATGGCCGGCTAGTTGGCTTTGGTAGCGCAGGCTCCCTTGGTATAGAAACGCACCCCGGCATTATCGGCCACGCAGGCATTGGAGTAGGTTTTGCCGTCGCAGCCGCATACCGGGTCATATTGCGCCGTACAGCCCGCATTCAGGTTAATTCGGGTCGGGTCAATGCATTCCAACGGGCCAATCGGGCAGATGGCGGGTTCGGGTGCTGGTTCTACTTCGGTGCGCTGGCAGGCCGTGAGCAGGCCTGCTGCCAGGCTCAGGAACAGTAAAGTGCGTTTCATGGGGCTGAGGAATAGGTGAACGGGTGTTTTTCCCCAGGAGTCCCGCCGGGGCTGGAAGGTTGCGTGGCCCACCCTTATTCTTCCCGGTGCACCGTGTCGGGCGAAAAGGCCGGCACGCAGATCGACCAGTACTCGCACTCGGCGTCGAAGGGGTTGGAGTAGCGCACCCGGGCCCCAGCCTTGATCAGCAACGACTCGCCGGCGCCCAGCTCTATCGTGTCGCCGTCGACCTCGAACCGCTTCCGGCCCCGCACCACGATGGTGACTTCGTCGAACTGCGGGTTCTGGTGGGGCTCGCTCCACTGGGGCGGGGCCACCATGTGGGCCACGCTGTACTGCCCGGTCTGGGTGCTGGCCAGCCCAATGTGCTCCTCAATGAGCTTGCCGTCGGTGGTGGGTACGCGGAAGGGGTTTTGCTGCCGGAAATACCGTTTTTCAGCCATAGTCTGCGGGGGCGAGATTAGTTACTTGGTCGTGGAAGCCGGGCACTCGCCCTTGGTAAAGGAGGTCACGCCGGCATTGGTGGCCACGCAGGCGTTGGAGTAGGTCTTGCCGTCGCAGCCGCACACCGGGTCGTACTGCATGGTGCACACGGCGTCGGGGCGCACTTTGGCCGGGTCGATGCAGGCCGGGGCACTGGCTACGGGCGAGCTGCGGTGGCAGGCCATCAACGAGAAAAACAGCCCTAGGGCTGCAGCAGATCGGAACATAAGGCGAAAGTAAGAAGTGAATATGCCCTAAAACGAGGCGGCTGCAAATATGGCGCAGGGAAGTAGATATTTTACTTTGACTATTTTTAGCTTGCGTCCATAACCCGGCCGGCTGGGCTTCGTATAGGCAGGCAGACTGGCCCCGGAGCGGCTGAGCTTACTTTCCGTATGCCGCCCTGTCCTGACTGCCTAACCCGCACGAACTAGTCCGACCACCACTGTTCAATTGTTCACCCCATTCTCCCTAACACCATGTCGTATCACGAAGAAGACAACTCGGGTAAAATCCTTTTGGCTGCTCTGGCCGGTGCCGGCGCTGGTATCATTGCCGGTATGCTGATGGCCCCCGATAAAGGCAAAGCAACCCGTGAAAACCTGCGTAGCGCCGCTACCAAATACAGCGGCACGCTGGGCGAGCAGCTCTCCAAATATGGCGAAGAGCTGGACTCCAAATTCAAAGGTTACGTGGAGAAGCTCGAAGATCTGGGCATCACCGGCGTAGGCAGCAGCCTGAACCTGAAAGGCGACTGGAATGAGTCGAAAGGCAAGCTGAAGCAGCAGTACGCCCAGCTCACCGACGAAGACCTGGAGTACACCGAAGGCAAAGGCGATGAGCTCGTGGGCCGTCTGCAGGCCAAGCTCGGCAAAGGCAAGCGTGAAATCACCAAGCTGCTGAACGACCTGTAAGCCCCTGGCGCTTTCAACTTTTGAAACGGCCTTGCTCCCACCGTGGAGCAAGGCCGTTTTTTGTAGAACCTTCGGAATATATCCGCGTTTAGATTTTCGAGGCCGCCGCCCCGGGGCCCCACGCTTGACTATCCTTTTCTCACTGCCTACCTTTTTCTAGTATGAAAGACAACAATGGTAAAATAATCCTTTCCCTGCTGGCGGGTGCCACCGCCGGTGTAGTAGCGGGCCTGCTGCTGGCCCCCGAAACCGGCGAGGAAACCCGCTCCGGGCTGAAGAAGTCGGCCTCGAAGTGGACCGACGACCTGGGCAAGCTGCTCAAGGACTCCCTGGCCAAAATCAACGCCGCCCAAACCGGGGATGCTGCCACCAACGCCGGCGACGAAAGCCGCAGCGCCGCCGACGACGTGCTCAACTCCATGAGCCAGGATACCGGCACCAGCTCCCACGCCACCACGGCCGCCAATACGCCCGGCGCCCCGGCCGAGGAAACTACCAACCCCGAAGCCTCGGGCACGAGCGAGTACGGCCGGACGCTCTAACTTTTTTTCGGCGGACCGTAACCTTGCCGTTGCTACCCCGTTAAAGACACTACAACGAGCTTGAAAGAAGGTCGGAGAAACCGGTAAAGCAAAATTGCCGACAGTAGGAGCTTCTAGCGGAAACGGTTTATGTGCCGCTAGCAAAATCAGACTTGTCCATCGCACATTTCTTTGCTGCCTCCCGATTGGAAGGGTAAGCAAGTTGTACTTAAGAAAAGCCTCCCGCGACATTACGCGGGAGGCTTTTCGATTTTTAGGACCTGCCGAACCGGCCTAAAAACAGCCTTGGCAAGCAGTAGCAGCCATTTGATAAATTTTCTTGCCCGGTTTGTAACCTTGTTGCCGACCGGCCGTTAAAGACACCATAACCGACTTATAAGAAGTTGGGTTGTCTTGAAAGCAAAATTGCCCGCTGTAGAGCTTCTACCAGAAATTCAAAACCTCCGGTAGCAAAATCGTACAGGACCAGTGGTAAGCTTCTTTTAGGAATCCCGTTAAGACATCAATAAGTTAGTTATCAAAAGAAAAGCCTCCTGCGATTATACGCAGGAGGCTTTTCGAGTTTTATGCCTTGCCCATTCATTGGGTGGGTAGGAGCCCCGTAGGTTTTTCCAATAGACCGCTACAGGTGTAGTGGGCCGCCCCAGGTTTCTCGGGTACCTCGGAACAGGTGTTCCGGACCACCCTAACTTTCTTCGATGACTCGGAACAAGTGTTCTGGACCACCGCGAGTTTCTAGGGTGCTTCAGAATACTTGTGCCGGGCCATCCTAAGTTTCTAGGTCGGCCCAAAACGACTGTGCCGGGCCACCCGAAGTTTCTCGGGTAGTCCGGCACAGGTCTGGTAGGCACCCCCAGGTTTTCACGGGTGCCCGCCAGAGTTCTGATAGGCCCCCCGAAGTTTCTAAGGGTGCCCGCCAGAACTCGGGCAGCTTATTCGCCCGACTCGGGCTTGGGTGCGTTTTCCGACTTGCTGTACTCGGGCTTCATCTGGGGGAAGAACAACACGTCCTGAATCGAGTTGGAGTTGGTCATGATCATGCTCAGCCGGTCGATGCCGATGCCCAGGCCGGCCGTGGGCGGCATGCCGTACTCCAGGGCCCGCAGGAAGTCCTCGTCGAGCACCATGGCCTCGGTGTCGCCGCGCTTGCCCAGCTCCAGCTGGTCCTCGAAGCGCTGGCGCTGGTCGATGGGGTCGTTGAGCTCCGAGAAGGCGTTGCAGATTTCCTTGCCGTTGCAGATAGCCTCGAACCGCTCCACCAAACCCGGCTTCGAGCGGTGCTTCTTGGCCAGCGGCGACATTTCCACGGGGTAGTCGGTAATGAACGTGGGCTGAATCAGCTTGGGCTCCACGTGCTCCCCGAAGATTTCGTCGATGATTTTGGCTTTGCCCATGCTCGGGTCGAGGCCCACTTTGAGCTCCTTGGCGGCGGCGCGCAGCTCGTCCTCGCTCTTGCCGTCGATGTTGAAGCCGGTGAAGTGCTCAATGGACTCGGCCATCGTGAAGCGCTTCCAGGGGCGCTGAAAGTTGATGAGGTTCTCACCCACCTGCACTTCGGTTTTGCCGTGCAGGGCCAGGGCTACGCGCTCCACCATTTCCTCCACCAGGTCCATCATCCAGTAGTAGTCCTTGTAGGCCACGTAGAGCTCCATCTGGGTAAACTCCGGGTTGTGGAACCGGCTCATGCCCTCGTTGCGGAAGTCCTTGCTGAATTCATAAACTCCATCGAAGCCGCCCACGATGAGGCGCTTGAGGTACAGCTCGTTGGCAATGCGCAGGTAGAGCGTCATGTCCAGCGTGTTGTGGTGGGTCTTGAAGGGCCGGGCCGCCGCACCGCCGTACAGGGGCTGCAGAATCGGGGTTTCTACTTCCAGGTAGCCTTTGTCGTTGAGGTAGTTGCGCATGGCCTGCACCAGCTGGGTGCGCTTGATGAAAGCTTCGCGCACGTGTGGGTTCACCACCAAGTCCACGTAGCGCTGCCGGTAGCGGGCCTCGGGGTCGGTGAAGGCATCGTAGGTTATTTTCTCGCCGGTAGCTTCGTCGACCCGCTCTTTTACCACGGGCAGGGGGCGCAGGCTTTTGCTGAGCACCGTCAGGCCCGTTACGTGAATTGAGGTTTCGCCCACCATCGTGACGAACACGCGGCCTTTCACGCCGATAAAGTCGCCCAGGTCGAGCAGCTTCTTAAACACGGTGTTGTAGAACTCCTTGTCTTCGCCGGGGCAGATTTCGTCCCGGTTGATGTAGAGCTGAATGCGGCCCGATGCGTCCTGCAGCTCGGCAAACGAGGCCTTGCCCTTCACCCGCACCGACATCAGCCGGCCCGCCAGGCTTACTTCCTGGAAGTTGTTGAGCTCGGGGTGGTAGTTGTCGAGGATTTCCTGGGCGTAGAAGTTCACATCGAATAGCTCGGACGGATACGGTTCAATGCCGAGCTTCTGAAGTTCCTCCAGCTTCTGGCGGCGTATCTGTTCCTGTTCGCTGAGGTGCTGCATGAGAATGGTCGTTTATAAGCCTGCAAAGGTAGTCTGAAACCTAGATTTTTACACTCTGTCTGAAAGAACGTCCTGTCGAGTAAAGCGAGACATCTCTCGTGCAATGGTAATCAGGCTACTATTACAACGTCACCACGCAAGATGTCTTCCTACGGTTAATCTGCCGGTCCTTAGACAAACAAAAAGCGCCATCCCAAAGGAATGGCGCTTAGGTCTATATGTAGTAAGGTACACTGTACAAGAGCGGGAAACCTTAGGCCGCAATACCCATCGGCTGCTGCGGCTCCTGACCCGTGAGCAGGGGCTCAATGCGGGTATGCAGGCGCTCAACCACAAAGTTATTCTGCAGGTGCTTGGGCAGCTCGCGCACCAGCTGCTGGTAACGCTCTAGGCCCATGGCCTTGGCAATGTAGCTCTCGTGAATGCCATTGAGGTAGCTCACAATGTTGAGCAGCGACTGGTGGAAGAGCTTAAAGTCAATTTCGGCTTCCACGTAGCGCTCAATCTCCCGGCTGGTCTGGGAAATGCGCAGACGGCCCAGCAAGTCGAAGATGGTGGTGTAGCCCAGGCGCCAGGTAATCTGCTGCCAGTGCGAGGCGGTCCACTTATCGAGCACCTTGCCCGTCTTCTGGCTGCGGATAGCCGTGTTGGGGTTAGCTTGCACCTGCTGGCGGGTAAGCTGAGCCTTCATCTTGCGCGTGGTGCGCAGAAACTGGCCAATCTGAGCCTGGGCCTCGATTTCCTTGCCCGCAATGTGCAGGCCCGGCTTGTAACCGGCCAGCGGCAGGCGGTGAATGCTGAAGTCACCGTAAGCCCCGGCGGCGTAGAATGACACCGGCCGCGGGTAGGCGTTACGCACCACCAAGCGGCCCACCTCCCGCCGAATCAGGGAAGGGTTGTTGGACCGCACCCCGGCCGTGTAGAGAAAAGCCTGCAAACCCGACAAGATAGTGTGGTAGGCCTGGGGGAAAGTCCAGTGCAGGGCGTTGCGCAGATATTCTTCGTCGCCCAGCTCGGCCGTGGCGCGCAGGGCATACTCCGTGCTCCAGCAGGCCTGCAACAGCTTGCCGATAGCCTGAATGTCGACTTCCGTCAACTCGGCCTCGTGGGCCCGGAAGAAGGGGAGGTTCTGCAAGCCACCCGTTGCGTCATCATTCTCCTGAATATGATAATTGATGGCAAAGAAGTAGTTGAGAAACACCTGGGCCGGAATAGACTTGCGCCAGGTTTCCTCGGCTTGCTTTTGCTCGTCCGTGACGAGCGGAAGGATGTTGTTCTCAGTTGTCGTTGTCATGCTTAGTAAACCGCTAGAGGCTAGTATTAGTTGCATATTTACTAAAATTATTCGCAATTATCAACGGGCTTATATATGACTGAAATACAAATGATTGTGATGAAAAATAAGAGGATTATCTGGTAAGGTGAAGGGATTGTTTAAAAGGTCGATTTGCTAATGATATTGGGTTTTATTGTTTGGGCAAAAAAGAAGCCTCCGCGTCACTGACGCGGAGGCTTCTTCAGTAGCTGAAGCAAGGCTTACAGCTGGTCTTTGATTACGGCTACGGCTTCGCGCAGGGTAATGTCGTTCTTCAGATTCTTGGTGAAACGACCAGCCCGGTTTACTTCTACCGTGTCGGTGCCAAGCTGGCGCACATCCACGGCCAACGGCGCAATTGCCAGGGGCTGAGCCGCTTTCTGCACGGCCTCATACTTTTCCGATTCTGCTTTGGCCTGCTCCTGCTCCGCCCGGAAGGCAGTGAGCTTTAGCGAAACCATCGTGTCGTCTTTGCGCTTGCGCATGCGCTGCACCATTTCGTTCATCAGCTTGAAGCTGGGGCTGCTGGCCACGCGGGCCTGGCTGGCCGTGCGAAGCTTATCGACGGCCGGGGCCCCGCTCCAGGGCTTGTAGCGAGCGGGCGTAATCTCATCCCACTTCAGCGGGTAATCCGACTCTTTTTCGCCCTGGTCGAGGTAGCTGTACGCGTCGGGCAAGGCAATGTCCGGCACCACGCCCTTGAACTGGGTCGAACCCCCGTTGATGCGGTAGAACTTCTGCGTCGTTAGTTTGAGCGAGCCGAAAGGCTTCAGGCTGCCGAAGTCACCCAGCATATCGTCAAGGTCGAAGATGCGCTGCACGGTGCCTTTGCCGTACGTATTGGCGCCCATAATCACGCCGCGCTTGTAGTCCTGCATGGCGGCAGCCAGAATTTCGGAAGCCGAAGCGCTGAACTTGTTGACCAGTACTACCAGCGGGCCGCTGTACTGCACGCGGGGGTCACGGTCGTTAAGGATGCTTGGGGCGCCCTGTGGCGAACGAACCTGCACCACCGGGCCGCTTTCCACAAACAGGCCGGCCATTTCTACGGCGTCCTGCAAAGAGCCACCGCCGTTGGAGCGCAGGTCAAAGACGATACCGTCAACTTTCTCCTGCCGCAGCTTCTCCAGTTCCTTCTTCACATCCTCGGCCGAGCTGCGCCCACCGTTGTCATTGAAGTCGGCGTAGAAGGTAGGCAGGCGCAGGTAACCGATTTTCTTACCGTTTTCCTGAATCGTAGCCGACTGGGCATAAGTCTCTTTCAGCACCACTACGTCGCGGATGATGGAAATAATCTTCGTGCTGGCGTCGGGCTTTTTCACCGTCAGGCGCACTTCCGTGCCCTTCTTGCCCTTAATCAGGGCCACGGCCTTGTCCAGGCGTAGGCCTTCCACCGAAACCGGCTCGGCCGCACCCTGGGCTACGCGCAGAATAATGTCGCCGGCTTTAAGCTCACCCTGGCGGTAGGAAGCCGAGCCCGGAATAACGTCCGATACTTTGATCTGGCCATCTTTTTCCTGCAGCGAGGCCCCAATACCCTCGAAGCGGCCCGTCATAGCTACGTCGAAGCTTTCCTTGTCGCGCGGGGCGAAATACTCGGTGTGGGGGTCGTAGGTGTTGGCAATGGTGTTGGCGTACACGGCCAGCCGCTCGTTGGCATCGGTCTGAGCCAGGTCTTTGAACTGCTCATCGAAGTACTTGAGCACCCGCTTACGGGCTTCAGCTTCCATTTCAGCAGGTGTGCGCATAGGCTCGGAAGTTGTAACGGCCGAGGGCTGAGCGGAAGTGGAGGCCAACGGCTTATCCTTCTTCTTTTTCTGCTCGTCCATCATTTCCGACACCCGAATCAGGGTTTGGTACTTCAGATATTTGCGCCATTCTTCGCGCTGAGCGGCAGCATCGGCGGCAAAGACCATCTTGTCGGCCTCCGTCTCAAACGACTCATCTTTAGTGAAGTCGAAGGGCTTGGCCAGAATGTCGCGGTACAGGGCCTGAATTTCTTTGGTCCGCTGATCCATGAGCTTGGTGCTCAGGTCAAGGAACTCGTGGGTACCCCGGCGCACTTGGTCGTCGATGTCGTTTTGGTATTTGCGCAGCTGGGCTACATCCGACTGCAGCAAGAACTTCTTGTTATAGTCGAGGCGCTTGAGGTAGAGGTCGAATACCCGTTTGGAGAAGTTGTCGTCAACCTTTTCGGGTTGGTAGTGGGCGGCACTGAGCCCCTGCAGCATGGCTTTAATCAGCACCTCATCTTTTTGGGGTGGACTAGCATCATTGCGCCGGTACAGCTTATAGGAAGCCAGCACGAAGACCGCCAGCACCAACGAGGCATACAGGCCTATTTTCAGTCGGGGGGAAGACATGGAAATCAGAATGAGATGGAAAATCAAATGTAAACAAAAGCCGTTCCGAACCCAGGAACCCGTCACACTGGCGGCTTTAACCCAAAACGCGCAGACAACTACAATAAGTGCCCGGCCCGAACTTTCAATGCTAAGGGTGAAATTTTCACCAAGAGGGTTGCACCACGTTCCGCTACGTTGGCTTATGTGAAGCTCCTGGTATTTTCTGAAGCCCTACTGAGACAGTGAGTACAAGGATATACGAAGTCCGGGGAGAAAAAAGTTGACCGAATGACAAAATAAAAAGGCCTCCCACACGAGGTAGGAGGCCTTTTTTAGCAAAAGCTGTCGGGCGTACCCGGAAGCTTAGTAGCGACGTACCCGGTCGCCGTTGCTGCGACGGAATTCGTCTTCGAAGTACTGAGCATCTTCGGCGTTGCGGGGTTTTACACCCATCACAATACCACCGTTCTTGATGTCGCTTTCGTATTCAGCGGCGTGCTCTTCGGGGATACCCGAGCCTACCAGAGCGCCTACCAGGCCACCCGTCAGGCCACCGGCACCGGCACCGGCCAGAGCGGCGGCGATAGGACCAGCAATTACGAGACCCAGGCCGGGCAGTGCTACCGAAGTACCGATGGCAGCAATGGCACCAATTACGGCACCAGCCGTGCCACCGATGGCCGAGCCTACGCCAGCACCTTCCATAGCTTTGTCACCGAGGTCCGTGTGGGCCGTGTTGTCACCGAAGTGCGTCTTGCGCGTCTCGTCCGACATCAGCAGGTTCACGTCGTCTTTGCCGTAGCCACGCGAGGAGAGCGACTGGTAAGCACGCTCGGCACTGTCACGGTCACGGAACGAGCTGGTCAGCATGTTCGGGCCCGAGGTATTCTGATAAGGCTGGCCGGTTACGGCGTGGGCCGCTTCGTCGGTAGCATTCTGTACGGCATCAATGCCGCGACCTACTACGGCACCAGCCGTGCCGGCAACTGCAGCACCTTTAGCCGTTGCACTATAGTCGTCGCCGCCAACATTAGAAGAAGTAGCACCCGTACCGGCGTTATAGCTGGTGTTTTCGTTGCTCGAGCTGGAGCTGTTGCCCATGCCCGTAGCATTGTTCGACGTGCCATAATTGGCGCCAGCACCAGTACCAGTATTTTGCGGGTTGAGCGATTCGTTGCTGTTCATTAGAGTAGGTTGTTGAGTGGGGAAAGGAATAGTTAAGGAGTAGTTGAAGAAAAGCTACTGGGAAGTAGCATGTGCTTCAGCTTCGGGGTTCTTAACGTGAGCTTTCCACGAGGGGTTACAAAAAATCTGTTACCAGTCAAGAGCTGGCCACCGTTTTTTGTTAAAAAACCTATCTAACGCCCAATAACCGCCTCTATTAGGCGAACTGCTCGTAGTTGGCCGGGTCGTTCCAGAAGGTGCGGCAGTCGCGCCGCAGGGTCTTTAGAAACTCCGGATCCTGTTTGAGCGTGCGCCACTCACCCAGCCCGAGCCGTTCGCAGAGCTTATAGAAATTGTCGCCTTGCCCTTTGGAGCCTTCCACTTTTACCAGGCAACTCAGAATCGGGCGGCCCGCTTGGTACTCATTTTCCGAAATCTCGGCCAGCAGCTCGTTCAAACGGGCTTTCTCATGGGAAATATCCAGATTGAAACCGAGCTCGGCTTCTTGTACCAGATTGAGGTAGCTGGTGGTGCCCACCTGATGACGGGCAAAACGGATCAAATGGCTACGAACTCGGCCGATCATTTGGGTAGGGAGCGAAATGGGTGCTGAAAGTAACAAAAAAGGCCCACAACCCAGAATTAACGTTTCTGAGTTGTGGGCCGCCGCTAGCCAAAACTGTGCCGGGGAGGGAAAATCCTATTTTTGAGCCTTGCGGCGCGCTATTTCTTTTTGAATTAGCAGGAACTCGCGGCTACTCTGGCCCGCAATGGCCGTGTTTTCGTCGGCCCGCCGCAGCAGGTAGGGCATCACCGACTCCACGGGGCCGTAGGGCACGTATTTGGCCGTGTTGTAGCCCGCGTTGGCCAGGTTGTAGGTAAGGTTGTCGCTCATGCCGTAGAGCTGGGCAAACCAGATGCGCGGGTCGCCGGGACGCAGGTTGGCCTCGTGCATGAGTTCGGTCAGCAGTAAGGAGCTGGCCTCGTTGTGGGTACCGGCGCAGATGCTGATCCGGTCGGCGTGGGTTACGCAGTATCGCAGGGCCTCGTCGTAGAGCTGGTCGGTGGCGTCCTTAGTGGGGTTGATGGGGTTCTTATAGCCCCGCTGGGTGGCCACGCGGCCTTCCTTTTCCATGTAGGCCCCGCGCACGAGTTTGCCGCCCAGGTAGTAATTGCCCTGCACAGCCGCCGCGTAGGCCTGCTGAATGGCTTCGAGCCGGTCGTGGCGGTAGAGCTGGTAGGTGTTCCAGACGATGGCCGACTCGCGGTTGTACTTAGTCATCATCTCGTAGGCCAGGTTATCAATCGTATCCTGGAACCAGCTTTCCTCGGCATCCACAAATACCCGGACGCCATACTGGTGGGCGCGGGCGCAAATGGCATCCACGCGGGCTTTGGCGCGGTCGTAGCTGGTTTGCTCGGCAGCCGTCAGGGCTTTGCCGCTCTGCACTTTTTCCAGCAGGGCGCTGTCGGCCACGCCGGTGACTTTAAACACCGAAAACGGAATGTGGGTCGAGCGGTGGGCCAGGTCGATGGTGGCCAGAATTTCGTCGCGGGTGTGGTCGAAGCTTTTGTCGTTGCCTTCACCTTCCACCGAGTAGTCGAGAATAGTGCCGATGTTGTAGCGGCCCAGCTCCTCAATCACCGGTAGGCACTCCCGGATGGTTTCGCCGCCGCAGAACTGCTCGAAGATGGTTTTCTTGATCAGAAACTTCACCGGCAGATTCCACTTCAGGGCCGTTTTCATCAGGCCGCCCCCGGTCTTGACCAGGGTGTTGTTGTTCATAGCGGCAAACAGGCCGTACATTTTGCGCAGCTCGAGGTCCGATTTGGAGGCGAAGGCAACGGCCGTGTCGGTAAAGGAAATGGGCGGAGATTGGGTTACTGGCATGCGGGTGGCTAGCTTTGGGCGGGCTAATGGGAAAGGCCGGTTTGGCGGGGCGAAGATAGCCGTTAAACATCGTTTCGGGCCGCTTAGTTACCCTAGAGTCCCGCCTTTTTCCGGTTATAGCCACTGTGGGCGCAAGCGGAGCAGTTCCGCTTATTCTTTCTTTTTTACTCCTTCTATGGAAAGCGCAATTACCTCCGAAACCTTCTTCACCCGGCTACTGGCCGCCAAAGGGCAGCCGCTGCTGATAGCGGGACCTTGCAGCGCCGAAACCGAAGAGCAGGTCCTGACCACTGCCCGCGACCTGAAAGCTCTGGGCAAAATCGACCTGTTTCGGGCTGGAATCTGGAAGCCCCGCACCCGGCCGGGCTCCTTTGAAGGCGTCGGAGTAGGGGGCCTGAACTGGCTGCGACGGGTAAAAGAGGAGGTAGGCCTGCCCGTGACGGTAGAGGTAGCCACGCCCCGGCACGTGGAAGACGCCCTGGCTTACGGCGTAGACGTGCTCTGGATTGGGGCCCGCACCACGGTCAACCCCTTTGCAGTGCAGGAACTGGCCGATGCCCTGGCCGGAACCAACGTGCCGGTGATGGTGAAGAATCCGGTGAACCCCGACGTGGCCTTGTGGGCCGGAGCCCTGGAGCGGTTGGAGCGGGCGGGCATCACCCAGCTGGCCGCTATTCACCGCGGCTTCAGCACGTTTGCGCCCTCGCGCTACCGCAACGCGCCCACTTGGCAGCTGGCCATTGAGTTAAAAACCCGGTTTCCCCACCTGCCGCTGATCTGTGACCCCAGCCACATCGGGGGAAAGCGCGACTTGCTGCTGCCCATTGCCCAGAAGGCCCTGGACCTGGATTACGACGGGCTGATGATAGAAACCCACCCCGACCCAGACCACGCCTGGAGTGATGCCGAGCAGCAAGTGACGCCCCAGCGGCTGGGGGAAATCCTGGCGGAGCTAAAATACCGCTACCGGTCCAGCGACAATGCCGACTATTTGAACAAAGCCGAGGAGCTGCGCCACAAAATGGACGTGGCCGACCGCGAAATCGTGGAAGCCCTGGCCCGGCGCATGTCGCTGGTAGAAGAGCTGGCCGAGTATAAAAAGGAAAACAACGTCAAGATTCTGCAGCTCGACCGGTGGAATGAGATTTACGCCACTCGCCTGCAGTGGGCCGAACAGCTGCGCGTCAACGAGAAGTTCGTGGCCGAGCTCTACAAGCTGATTCACCTGGAAAGCATCCGCAAGCAAACCGAAATCTTGCAGCGCCCGGAGTAGGCCGGGCTTAGGGCTTGCCGGCCAGCTCGCCGTAGTGGCTGGAGTGCTTGCCTTTATAGTAAATATTGCCGCCCTTGCCGTTTTCCGAATCCTGGAGGATGAGCTTGTTGCCCGAAACCGTGTAAAACTGCTGGCTGCGGTAGCCGCGGTAGATAATCAGGTTTTGGTCTTTGCGCCAGCCGTTGCCCACTACTTTGAGGCGAAACTTGGCCGCGCCAATCATGGCTCCATCCTGGAAAAAGCGCGCCCGTCCCCGCCGGTCGAATTCTACCTCGACGGTGTGGCCGGTAGTGGCTGGGGTAGCGGCCGTGGGGTTGGCGCTTTGCACCCATTCCCAACGCCCGACCAGCTGGTCTTCCATCGTCGGCACGGAGTCGCGGCTGCAAGCTGAACTGGTAGCCAACAAGGCACAGGTGTAGAACCAAGCGGAGTAAAAAGCTTTCATGGGGGTAGTAAAGTTGTTGTTACCTTCCTCGTCTAATGCAGATACTAACGAATATTTGCACCAAAGTAATTTTATTTTGACTTAATCCGCGTATCCACGCGAATTAATTTTTGTTTAACAATGAAAAAATTGAACAGTTTGGTTGCAATCGGGCCTCACGTATTGGCTGAACTGGCCGAAATGCTGCAGCAGAAAGCCGTAAGCCAGGTTTTTGTAGTAGCCGACAGCAACACGGTGCGGCACTGCTACCCGGTGCTGGAGCCTTACCTGCCCGCACACACGCTGCTTGAAATTCCGGCGGGCGAGGAGTACAAAACCCTGGCCAGCTGCGACACGGTGTGGTGCGCGCTGACGGAGAAGTCGGCCGACCGGTTTGCGGTGGTTGTCAACCTGGGCGGGGGCGTGGTTACGGATCTGGGTGGTTTTTGCGCGGCTACCTACAAGCGCGGCATCCGCTTTATCCAGGTGCCCACCACGCTCCTGGCCCAGGTCGACGCCAGCGTGGGTGGCAAAACCGGGGTCGACTTTCAGGGCTTCAAAAACCAGATTGGCGTGTTTCAGGAGCCGGCCGCCGTGTTCATTGCTCCGCAGTTCCTGCAAACCCTGGATGAGCGGCAACTCAAATCGGGCTACGCCGAAGTTGTCAAGCACTGGCTGATTGCCGACGCCGACGCCTGGGCTACCCAGCGTCAGGAAGGCGTACTGGTAACCGATTGGAGCCCCATTATCCGGGATTCGGTGGCCACCAAGCAGCGCATCGTGGAGGCCGACCCGCTGGAATCGGGGCTGCGCAAAGTGCTCAACTTTGGCCATACCGTGGGCCACGCCCTGGAAAGCTACCTGCTGGTGCAGCCGGGCCGGGAGATTCTGCACGGCGAGGCCGTAGCAGCCGGCATGATTTGCGAGAGCTGGCTGTCGGTGCAGAAAGGACTGCTGAGTGAAGCTGAGCTGGACCGCATTGAAACCTTCCTGTTCTCGGTCTTTGATAAAGTGCAGTTTGTGACTATGGAAACCGACGCCATTGCCCAACTGGCCCTGCAGGACAAGAAAAACAGCGGCTCGACCATCAATTGCACCTTGTTGCAGGGTATTGGCAAGGCCGTGTACGACCAGCCCGTGACCCTGGCCGAAATAGCCGAGTCGCTGCGGTACTATCATCGGCTGTAGCGGGCTAATTTGCGGCGTCGTTTCTTTTTCTGGCTTAAAACTCTTGTCACTCATCGATACTTCTTCCTCTCTGCAGCTGCAATGGACTGGCGGGCCGCTCAGCGGCAGTGCCCAGCTTCCAGCTTCCAAAAGTGAAAGCAACCGCGCCCTGATTATCCGGGCCCTGGCCGGCGGTGGGCAGCTTGCCAATCTTTCCGACGCCAATGACACCGAGCTCATGCAGCGCCTGCTAGCCACGCCCTTGAGCGCCGATACGCTGAATGCCGAAGATGCCGGCACCGTGATGCGCTTCCTGACGGCCTACTTGGCCGTAACCGGCCGGCAAGTGGAGCTCACCGGTACGGCCCGGATGCGGCAGCGGCCCATCGGCGTGCTCGTAGATGCCCTACGCCAACTCGGGGCCCGCATCAGCTACACTGAGCAGGATGGCTACCCACCATTGCAACTGCAAGGCTGGCAGCCCGAGCTGGCCGCCGATGAACCCGCCGAGCTCAGCGTGCGGGGCGACATCAGCAGCCAGTACATTTCGGCCCTGATGATGGTGGGCAACCAGCTGCCCGGCGGCCTGCGCCTGCGTCTGACCGGTAAAGTCGGCTCCCGGCCCTACATCCGCATGACCCAGTCGTTGCTGCAGCATTTCGGCGGGCAGTGCCGGGATTTGGGAGAGGTAATCGAAGTGCGGCCCCAACCTTACCACGCCGCCGATTATACCATTGAGTCGGACTGGTCGGCGGCTAGCTACTGGTACGCCATGGTGGCTCTGGGCCCCGAGGGTTCCAGCATCACATTGCCGGGGTTGCGCCGCCATTCCTGGCAGGGCGACCAGGCCATTGTTGGGATTATGAACCAACTAGGCGTAGCCACCGAGTTCCACGAAACCGGCGTGACCCTGACTCAGCAGCCAGTAAGCGCCGGCGTAGAGCAGGATTTCACCGACTGCCCCGACCTGGCCCAAACCGTAGCCGTAGTAGCCGCCGCCCTGGGTGTGCCGCTGGTGCTCACCGGCCTGGAAAGTCTGCGCATCAAGGAAACCGACCGGATTGCGGCCCTGCAAGCGGAGTTGGCCAAGTTCGGCGGTTCGTTGGTTGACGAGGGCGAAGGACGCTTCCGGGTACCGGTAGCGGAGTTCCGGGTAGCGGGTCAAACCATCGAAACTTACCACGACCACCGCATGGCTATGGCTTTTGCGCCGCTGGCGTTGCGCGGCCCGCTCACGGTGCTGGCTCCCTCAGTCGTACGCAAATCCTACCCGCAGTTCTGGGCCGAGCTGCGCAAAGCGGGTTTTGAAGTAACGGAACAAGCTTAGTGCTGTAGAGACTGAAAGTAGGCCGCCGAGTGCCGCAGCCGGCTGCCGTGCCAGCTGAACAGCTCCCCATCAACAATACGCACCGTGGCCGAGGGACAGATTTGCTGGAACTCGGCCACGTGCTTTTCGGCGAAAGGGTAGGGCTCCGACGACAGCAGAATAACGGCCGGCGCCGCGGCGGCCAGCTGCTCGGCGCTTATTTCGGGGTAGCGGCTCTGGTTGGCAAACACGTTGCGGAAGCCAGCCCGGGGCAGCATCGTATCAATAAACGTATTGCCGGCGGCCACCATGTAGGGCTTGCGCCAGATAAAGTACGCCGCCGGCGTGAGGGCCGCCGGCTCGGGCGGGGCGGCAAACGAACCGGCTATTTCGTCGGCCATTGCGTCGGCGGCGGGCTTGCGGCCGGTAATCAGCCCCACGCGGCGAATCATATCCAGGGCCTCGTCCAGGTTGCTGATGTCGCTGAGCCACACCGGGTATTTCTGCGCCAATTGCTCGATGCCGGCCTGGTAGTTTTCCTCCTTGTTGCCAATAATCAAATCGGGCCGCAGCGCCTCAATTTTCTCGAAGTCGAAGTTCTTGGTGCCCCCGATAATGGTGGCCTGCTGCCGGGCTTCGGCCGGGTGAATGCAAAACTTGGTCACGCCTACCACCCGGCTGCCCAAACCCAAATCATACAGCAGCTCGGTCTGGGAAGGCACCAGGGACACAATGCGCAGGGGCGGAAACGGCACCGCCACCCGCCGGTTCAGCTGGTCGGTGACGGTAAGCGGGGGCTGAACGAAGGGAAGCTCCACGGGCGGCAGGGTAGGGGTTAGAGCAGCTGGTAGTTCTTGAACTCGAACAGGCGTTTGCCAGTCGTTTTCTCAATCCAGTAGAGCAGCTTGTTCTTCAACGAAAACCGCTTCTGGGTCACGTCGATGTCAACGTGCCAGTTGAGACGGGCAATGCGGCGCTGCATGACGCGCGGGTGCTGGCCGGTAAATTTCTCCAGGGAGTCGAAGTCGTCGAAGTTGAACACGTCGGCCGTGGCCAGTGGCTGTTCCTCGGCGGGTTTGTCGCCGTGCCAGAACTGGTTGATGTGCTTCATCTTGCGCAGCATCTGCTCGGGGTTCTTCACCCAGCCGTAGTGGTATACGAAGCCGTCGGCAGGCTGTACGCGCAGCTTTTCGCCATTGCGCCGAAAGCCCTGGGCATCCTTGTAAGACGTAATGGCCTTGTCGTTGCGGATGATGCGCACCTCGTGCCCATACCAGCGGCGGGAGTCGCCCACGTAGTCGAACGTGCCGTAGAAGTGCAGGTACTTGAACAGCAGCCCTTCCACGCGTTTATCGGCTAGGTGCCGCTCGGCGGCAGCCCGGATGGCGGCGTGGTACTGCTCGGGCACTACCTCGTCGGCCTGAATGTAGAAAGCCCAGTCGGCATCGGGTGAAATCTGCTGAAAGGCCTTGTTGGTTTCCACGGCCAGCACCTGCCCGCCCTGGCGCAGGGCTGGGTCCCAAACTGAGTGCACAATGCGCAGCTTGGGCGAGTCGATGCTGCGAATCAACTCCTCAGTCCCGTCGTCCCCGTCGCCGATGCTGACCACCATTTCGTCCACCACGGGCAGAATCGACTCAATGGCTTCCACCACGGGATAGTCGTTGAGCACCGCGTTTCGAACGATGGTGAAGCCGGCAATTTTCATAACGGAGCAGGAGCAGAGGAAAACAGGATACAGAAACGCATGGCCAGCGTTGCCCGAAAGCAAGCCGGCCATGCGTTTTTAGAGCACGGGCGCAAAGATAGGCCTAGCTGAAATAACGGAAGTCGTGGCCGTCCTCGATGCGCAGCAGCGTCTCGTAGATGAGCTTGGTCACGTTGTCCACATCTTCGGCGTGCACGGTTTCCACCGTGGTGTGCATGTACTTCAGGGGCAGCGAAATCAGGGCCGAAGCCACACCCGAGCCGGAGTAGGCAAACGCGTCGGTATCGGTGCCGGTAGCGCGGGTGGCGGCGGCGCGCTGGAAGGGAATTTCGGCTTCCTGGGCGCTCTTGATAATCAGGTCCCGCAGATTGTTCTGCACCGCCGGACCGTAGGTAATAACGGGTCCTTTGCCGCAGTGCAGGTCGCCGGCCGTCTTTTTCTCGTACATCGGCGACTGAGTATCGTGGGTCACGTCCGTAATGATGGCCACATTGGGGTTGATGCGGTGGGCTACCATTTCGGCCCCGCGCAGCCCGATTTCCTCCTGCACCGCATTCACGATGTAAAGGCCGAAGGGCAGGGTTTTGCCGTTTTCCTTGAGCATGCGGGCTACTTCGGCAATCATGAAGCCGCCCACCCGGTTGTCGAGGGCCCGGCCCACGTAGAACTTCTCGTTCATCACCATGAACTCATCCTCGAAGGTCACGACGGAGCCCACGTGGATGCCCATTTCCTCGACTTCCTTCTGCGACGAGGCGCCGCAGTCCAGGAAAATCGTTTCGATGGTCGGGGCCTTGTCCTGCTCTACCTTGCGCACGTGAATAGCGGGCCAGCCGAATACGGCCTTCACCACGCCCTTGTCGGTGTGGATATTCACGCGCTTGGAAGGCGCCACCAGGGCATCCGAGCCGCCGTTGCGGCGCAGGTAGATGTAGCCTTCCTTGGTGATGTAGTTAACGAAGTAGCTGATTTCGTCGGCGTGAGCCTCAATCACGACTTTGTACTCGGCTTGCGGATTAATAACGCCCACGACGGTACCGTAGGTATCCACGAAGTACTCGTCGATGTAGGGTTTGAGGTAGTCAAGCCACAGCTTCTGGCCTTCTTTCTCAAAGCCGGTGGGGGAGGCGTTATTCAGGTAGCGCTGAAGGAAATCAAAGCTTTCTTGACGCATAAGCAGTAAAGGCAAACCGCGTTTTAAGCGGATGAGAAAATAAAACCGCACCTGCCGGAGGCCGCCGTAGCAACAGTTGCTAAAACGTATCGGGCAGGGCAGTTACGATATTAGGATTAAAATTGGTTTAATCTAGAGTGGAATATTCCCGTGTTTCTTGCGTGGCAGCACATCTACCTTGTTTTCCAGCATCTTAAACGCCCGAATTAACTTTTGCCGGGTTTGGGAGGGCAGAATAACTTCGTCGACGAACCCGCGGTGGGCCGCCCGGTACGGCGTGGCGAATTTCTGCTGGTATTCGTCCACCTTTTCCTGGAGCTTGGCTTCGGGGTCGGCCGCCTGGGCAATTTCGCGCTTGAAGATAATTTCCGCCGCACCTTTGGCGCCCATTACCGCAATTTCGGCCGTGGGCCAGGCGTAGTTCATGTCGGCCCCGATGTGCTTGGAGTTCATTACGTCGTAGGCTCCGCCGTAGGCTTTGCGGGTAATAACGGTGATGCGCGGCACGGTAGCTTCGCAGAAGGCGTAGAGCAGCTTGGCCCCGTTGGTGATGATGCCGCGCCATTCCTGGTCGGTGCCGGGCAAGAAGCCGGGTACGTCTTCCAGCACCAGCAGCGGAATGTTGAACGAGTCGCAGAACCGCACGAAACGGGCCGCCTTGGTCGAAGCGTTGATGTCGAGCACACCCGCCAAAACGGCCGGCTGGTTGCCCACAATGCCAATGCTGCGGCCCCCGAGGCGGGCAAAACCTACGACGATATTTTCGGCAAAGTTCTGGTGTACTTCCAGGAAGGAATCCGCGTCAATGATGCCTTCGATAACCTCGCGAATGTCGTAGGGCTGGTTGGGGTTTTCGGGAATGATGTTGTCCAGCGCCGGGCGCGACTCGTCGCCCTGGGCCTCGTAGGGCAGGGTAGGAGCCGTTTCCTCGCAGTTCTGGGGCATGTAGCTCAGCAGGGCCTTGAGGTGGTTGATGCAGGCCACTTCGTTGGCGCAGCTGAAGTGGGTCACGCCGCTCTTGGCCGAGTGGGTGCTGGCGCCGCCCAACTCTTCGCTGGTCACGTTTTCGTGGGTCACGGTCTTCACCACGTTGGGGCCCGTCACGAACATATAGCTCGTGTTTTCCACCATCAGAATGAAGTCGGTAATGGCCGGCGAATATACCGCGCCGCCCGCGCACGGGCCCATGATGGCCGAGAGCTGCGGAATGACGCCCGAGGCCAGGGTATTCTTGTAGAAAATGTCGGCGTAACCGCCCAGGCTCACCACGCCTTCCTGAATCCGGGCCCCGCCCGAGTCGTTCAGGCCGATTACGGGCGCGCCGTTCTTCATAGCCAGGTCCATAATCTTGACGATTTTCTCGGCGTGGGTTTCGCTCAGCGAGCCGCCAAACACCGTGAAGTCCTGGGAAAAGACGTAGATCAAACGGCCGTTTACCGTGCCGTAGCCCGTAATAACTCCGTCACCGAGGTAATATTCCTTGTCCAGGCCGAAGTCCTTGGAGCGGTGCATGACGAACTTGCCGATTTCCTCAAACGAGCCTTCGTCGAGCAGCAAATCCACCCGTTCCCGGGCCGTGAGCTTGCCTTTGGCGTGTTGGGCGTCGATGCGGGCTTGGCCGCCGCCGAGCAGGGCCTCCTGATTTTTGCGGTCGAGAATTTCGAGTTTGCTTAGTTGGGCTTCAGCGTGCGGATCGGACATTGAGGAAAGCGGTGGGATGAGTAATGAGGTCAAAGGTAACGTAAGGGCGCAAAAAAAGCCGCACCAGATTCGGGCGGCTTTCCCTTGCCAGGTTTTAGCGGTAAACAGGCCACCAAACAAAAAAGCCAGCCCTCTCAGGACTGGCTTTTTGTTTACTTAAAGCAGATTACTTGCCTTTCTCGGTGTCCGGCGACTCGGGGGCCTCTTCGGGCCGCTCGTCGCTGGCGAGGTTGGTTTGCTCCCCGCTCTTGCTCACGGCGAAGGTTAGTTCTTCCGCGCCTTCCGTGAAGTCGGCGGTGATGACGTCACCCTGGGCAATTTCGGCTTTCAGGATTTCCTCAGCAATCGGATCTTCGATGTACTTCTGGATAGCCCGGTTCAGCGGCCGTGCACCGTACTTGGGGTCGTAGCCTTTGTCGGCCACGAAGTCCTTGGCGGCTTCGGTCAGCTCCACTTTGTAGCCGAGCGTCTGAATGCGCGAGAGCAGCTTCGACAGCGAGATGTCGATAATCTTGTGGATATCTTTCTTCTCGAGCGAGTTGAAGACGATAACGTCGTCCAAACGGTTGAGGAACTCGGGCGAGAAGGTTTTCCGCAGAGCATTGGTGATGGTGCCTTTGGTAATCTCATCCAGGTTTTCCGTCCGGGCCTTGGTACCAAAACCAATACCAGCGCCGAAGTCCGCCAGGTCACGCGCCCCAATGTTGGAGGTCATGATGATGATGGTGTTGCGGAAGTCAACCTTGCGACCCAAACCGTCAGTCAGGATACCGTCGTCGAGCACCTGCAGGAGCAGGTTGTACACGTCGGGGTGAGCCTTTTCAATCTCGTCGAGCAGGATAACCGAGTACGGCTTGCGGCGGATTTTCTCCGTCAGCTGACCGCCTTCTTCGTAGCCCACGTAGCCGGGAGGTGCCCCCACGAGGCGCGATACGCTGAATTTCTCCATGTATTCGCTCATGTCGACACGCACCAAGGCGTCTTCCTTGTCGAAAAGGTAGGTAGCCAGAACCTTGGCCAGCTCCGTCTTACCAACACCGGTCGGGCCCAGGAATACGAACGAACCAATTGGCTTCTTGGGGTCCTTCAGGCCCACGCGGGTGCGCTGAATGGCTTTCACCAGTTGCTTGATGGCTTTGTCCTGGCCAATCACTTTGCCTTGCAGCTCTTCGCCCATGTTGAGCAGCTTCTGGCTTTCGTTCTGAGCCACGCGGCTCACGGGAATACCGGTCATCATGGCAATAACTTCGGCCACGTTTTCCTCTTTCACCGTGTAGCGCTTCTTCTTGGTCTCGTCCTCCCAGTTCTTTTTGGCCTGGTCGAGCTGCTCCAGAAGTTTCTTTTCCTTGTCGCGAAGCTGGGCGGCTTCCTCGTATTTCTGCGACTTTACCACCCGGTTTTTCTCCGTCTTGATATTCTCGATGCTCTCTTCAAGCTTCAGGATATCCTCGGGCACCACGATGTTGTTGATGTGCACGCGCGCACCAGCCTCATCGAGGATGTCAATGGCTTTGTCGGGCAGGAACCGGTCACTCATGTAGCGGTCCGACAGCTTGACGCAGGCCTCAATGGCCTTGTCGGTGTACAGTACGTGGTGGTGGTCCTGGTACTTGTCTTTGATGTTGTGCAGGATTTCGATGGTTTCCTCGGGCGTGGTGGGGTCCACCATTACCATCTGGAAACGACGGGCCAGGGCGCCATCCTTCTCGATATACTGCCGGTACTCGTCCAGCGTGGTGGCGCCGATGCATTGAATTTCGCCGCGGGCCAAAGCTGGTTTGAACATGTTCGAGGCGTCCAGCGAACCGGAGGCACCGCCGGCGCCTACGATGGTGTGGAGCTCATCGATAAACAGGATAACGTCGGGCGACTTCTCCAGCTCGTTCATCACGGCCTTCATCCGCTCTTCGAACTGGCCGCGGTACTTGGTACCAGCTACCAGCGAAGCCAGGTCGAGGGTTACGACGCGCTTGCCGAAGAGCACGCGCGAGACTTTCTTCTGGATGATGCGCAGGGCGAGGCCTTCGGCAATTGCCGTTTTACCTACCCCGGGCTCACCAATGAGGATGGGGTTGTTCTTTTTACGGCGCGACAGGATTTGGGCAACGCGCTCAATTTCCTTTTCCCGGCCCACGATGGGGTCGAGCTTGTCTTCCTCAGCCAGCTTGGTCAGGTCGCGACCAAAATTGTCGAGAACGGGCGTCCGCGACTTCTCCCCTTGCTTGCGCGGGGCGGCGCTGCTGCCCGCGCCACCGCGGCCGGCGCTGCCGCCAAAGAGTTTGTCGTTGTCGTCGTCGTCAGTGTCGGGGGCGCGGTCGGTGGGGGCAGTGTTGCCGTGGTAGTCCAGCGAGTCGCGAACGGCTTCGTAGTTCACGTTGAATTTGCTCAGGATTTGGGAAGAAATATTGTCTTCGTCGCGCAAAATCGACAGCAACAGGTGTTCCGTGCCAATGATTTCACTCTTGAAGATTTTGGCCTCCAGGTAGGTGATCTTGAGAACTTTCTCGGTCTGTTTGGTCAGGGGAATCGAGCCGGTGATGCTCGTGCCCTGGGTGGCCGTATTACGAGTGGCTTGCTCAAGGGCGTATTTCAGCTCTTCCACCGACACGCCCAATTTCTTGAGCAAGCCGATAGCAGTGCCTTCCCCTTCGCGAATCATGCCTAGTAATAGGTGTTCGGTACCGATATAGTCGTGACCGAGCCGGATGGCCTCTTCCCGGCTCAGGGAGATGACCTCCTTGACTCGATTTGAGAATTTAGCTTCCATGCAGATAAGTAATGAAGAAAAACGGTGCCCCGCAAGCCAAGGTTACTGAACAATGAGCGGGTTGGGCCGAAGTAACCTGAAAACAGGTAAATACGGGCGAAGGTTCGGAGGCAGTAATTGCACTACGCAAGAAAACTGCCGGCGGCCGGTCCCTGCATAAAAAGCAGGTCTAAGATGCTGAGTCCCGGTACAAAATCTTTACCAAACGTCTGCGGATAGGGCCGAACCGACTTCCTGTCAGGTTCTGTGCCATCCGGGGCCTTTGGTGTCAGACAATCGCGCCGGTCGAGCACGAGAGCAGGGGCGTACTGAGGGTGATACTCGGTGGTGAACTCCACGGGAGTGCGCAACCGCAGGCAGCGGAAGTAGAACCGCAGAAAGGCTAGATTGAGTTCGAAAAGTAGCGCGGGCTTCTGCAAGTAGATGTCGTGCAGATAATCAGCGTAATACTCAAAGTACGGAGTACCGCCGTAGGCGGTTTGCAGGCTGCGCCAATGCTGGTGCACCCAGTTCTGGCGGTAGTCGATTTCAATGGCTGAGGTTAGGACTTTTTCGCTGCGGTTGCCGTCAATAACGGGCACTGTGAGCGGCTTGACGCCCTGGTTGGTCAGAATCAGGCAGCGGTTCCGGTAGGTTTGCTTGCGGTAGTTGTCGTGGCGTTCCAGCCAGAGGGCGTCGTGGCCGGGCAGCTCGGCAAAGAACTGGGCGGGCGGGTTGTACTGGGATTCGAAGAGGATGGGCACGGAGGAGGTTAGGGAACAAGGAGGCGGAAAGCTGGGGCAAGAAAGGAGGAGTTCGTAGTATTTGCTTTATACAGAATGTAAATCCTCATTTAAATGCACCTTTGGCGGCTTCAGCGCTGAACCATTACCTTACCAAAACAGCTTTCGGAGCTTTACCTTGCCTTTTCATCCGTCAAACTGACACTATGCGCTCCTGGCTTTTGCTGTTCGCCTTATTGCTTACTGGCTCGTTGCAGGCGGCCGTACCCCCGCAACTGCTGCTGGACGTGGTCCGCTTCCGAAACGACGACATAGCGGTGAAAGGCGCCGTGGTTGAGCTCTACGCCACCGTGCCGGGTCAGTCACTGACGTATAAGCGGCGGGCACCGAAAGTGTTTCAGGCCGCGGCCAGCGTGACGTTGGAAATTATCCGCGAAGATGGTTCAGCGGCCTACCAGGAAACCATTACGCTCAAGCCGCCGGTGCTTAGCGACACGTCGGTAAGCTTGAAAAATCCGGTGAGCTTTCAGAAGCGGGTTTTGCTGCCCGACGGCAAGTACACGCTTCGCGGGCAGGTGCGCGACCAGTACCGGGCCGGGCAAAACAACGTGGTAGAGCAGCCCCTGCTTATCGAGTCGGGCAGCAAAGGATTGGCTTTGAGTGATATTGTGCTGCTGGCCCGGCCGGCCTCAAAGTCGGCGGAGGCTAGTAACTTTGTCCGCGGCGGCTTCAACCTGACCCGGGCCCCGGGTGGGCTCTACGGCCGTGGGGCCGACCGGGCCTTTTTCTACGGTGAGCTCTACAACGTGAAGCCCGAGCAAACGGTGCAGCTGCGCTACCGGCTGCGGCTGGCCGGGGCGGCCAAAGATGCGCTGACGACCAATGCCACCGTGAAGGGGGCCCTGGGGCAAAGCACGCCGGTAGTAGGGGAGCTGGATATGAGCAAGCTGCCCGGCGGCGACTTTACCCTGACCATTGAAGGCCGCGACGCCAAAAACAAAGTTCTTTTTACCAAAAATGCCCTACTGCACCGCAACGTGGCCGATTACGCGCCTGCTGGTGTGGTAGCTCCCCGATGACCGAACGAAGTACTCGCACTTACCACTGGGGCTACTTGCCCCTGCAGTGGCTCTTGATGGGCCTGGCCCACTTACCCTTGTCCGTGCTGCACGTGCTGGCCGGGGGCCTCTACGGACTTATGCACTACGTTATTGGCTACCGCAAGCGGGTGGTGCTGGAAAACCTGCGCAACTCGTTCCCGGAAAAGCCGGAAGCCGAAATTCAGCGGATTCGCAAGGGCTTTTACCGGCACTTTTCCCAGGTGATGGTCGAGATTCTGAAGCTGGCCGCCATGTCGGACGAGGAGCTGCGCCGACGCGTGGTTATCCGGAATCCGGAGCTGCTGTCCGGGCCCTTTGCCCAGGGCCGCACGGTGCTGGCCCTGGGCTCCCACGCCGGCAACTGGGAGTGGATTCTGCCGGCCGGAGCCCTGGAGTTTCCCGGCCGGGCCTACGGCGTGTACAAGCCCCTGAGCAACCCGTTCTTCGAAGACTTTCTGTTTCGGCTGCGCACCCGCAGTGGGGCCCACCTGATTCCGATGCGCGACACGCTGCGGGACCTTATCAAGCGGCGCACCGAAGGGCGGGCCATGAGCATGCTCACCGACCAGGCCGCTGGCCCCGAAGACCGTCCGTACTGGACCCAGTTTCTGAATCAGGAAACCAGCTTTTACAGCAGCGCCGACCGGCTGGCCAGCCAGTTCAACTGCCCAGTGGTGTACGTGAACATTAAGCGCGTGAAACGGGGCTACTACGAGCTGGTAATTCTGCCCCTGCACGACGGCACCACCCCGCTGGACAAGGATGGCTACGTGGTGACCGAAGCCTTTGCCCGCCACCTGGAGCGCGACATTCAGGCCGCCCCCGCCAGCTACCTCTGGACGCACCGCCGCTGGAAGCACAAACGGGGGGCTTAATGTGCTAATGATTAATGTGCTGATGCGCTAAGGCAAAACTCGTGTCTTTGCGAGCTTACGAAGCCATCCGTCCTCTGCGCAGATAGTCACAGTCTTTTACCAGAAAGCCCTTTCTCGTTGCTACGGGAAAGGGCTTTTCACATTAGAAGGCTCCGCACATTTCAGCGGATGGCTACAGCTGCGCCTCGCAAGGGCGCGAGGCTTTTACATTAGCACATTACGCACATTAGCACCTGAGCACATTATCACAGGTATTGCTCGATGTCACCGGCGCCCTGGCGGACGATATCGAAGTCTTCGTTGGTGCAGTCGACGACGGTGCTGGCGATGTTGTTGCCGAAGCCGCCGTCGATAACCAAATCCACCAGGGAGCGGTACTTCTCAAAAATCAGGTCCGGGTCGGTGGTGTATTCCAGCAGCTCGTCGTCGTCGCGGATAGAGGTGGTGACAATCGGGTTGCCGAGCTCCTTTACCAGGCCCAGGCAGATGTTGTGGTCGGGCACCCGAATACCCACCGTCTTGCGTTTCACGCCGCCGTATTTCGGGGCTTTGGGGCTAGCTTCAAAAATGAAAGTAAACGGGCCGGGCAGGGCTTTTTTCAAAACTTTATACACCGGCGTGGTAATGCCGTGGGCATAGTCGGTGATGTGCGAAAGGTCGGAGCAGATGAAGGACAGGTTGGCCTTGTCGGGGTGAATTCCCTTGATGCGGCACAGCTTTTCCACGGCTTTGGCATTGTGAATGTCGCAGCCCAGGCCGTAGATAGTGTCGGTGGGGTAGATGATAACGCCGCCGTTTCGGAGTACTTCCACTGCCTGCAACAAACGGTTCTGGGGTGGATTGTCGGGGTGAATACGGAGCAACGTAGCAGCCATAGGGGGGAGATGAGGAGTGGAAAGAACAAGCAGCACCGGCGGCGCTGCTAGGCAGACAAGGTAATAGCTGCAAGACACAACTACCACTCATTCGCACATTTTGTGCGTAGGGTTACCTGCCGAAGTCCAGCAGGGCATAAAAAAAGTCCCGACCTACGTAGGTCGGGACTTTTTTTATGCAAGAGCTATCAGCCTTACTGCTTCATGAACGAGCGGGTAGCAGTGCCCCCGTTGGTCGTGAAGCGGATGGTGTATACACCGGCCTTCAGCGAGGATACGTCCAGGGTGAGGTCTTCCTGGGTGGCTTTAGCCTGCTGTACGCGCTGGCCCAGGACGTTGAATACTTCAACTGCAGCACCTACGCCTTCCTTGCCCATGCGCAACGTTACGCGGTTGGTAGCAGGGTTGGGGAATACGCTCAGAGCGTTCTGCAGAGCCTTGTTGTTGGTCGACAGGGTCGTGGTGCCGGTAGCCAGGGCGAAGTCGTCAATCGACAACAGGGCGTCGGAGCCGCTGTCGTCATTGTCGCGCCAGCGGATCCACAGGTTGCCGTTGTTGGGCCAGTTGATGCCGGTCAGCGTAGCGCTGATGAAGCGGGAGTTCTCGGGCGCGTTACCGTCCTGCAGAGAGGCCGTGGTGGAGGCGGTGGTGATTTCGGTGATGTCGAAGCTTGGCACAGCAACCCAGGTAGCAGTGGTACCGCTGTTGAGGTTGGTAGCGTCGAGGCTGTATTCGAATACGGCTTTCTCGTTGACGGTAGCGCTGGTACCCGTGCGCCACTGCTCGTTGCGAGCCGTCATGGTCACGCGGGTGATAGCAGCGCCGCTCTTGTTGACGAATGCGGCGCCGAAAGCGGGTACCGTGCTGCCCGAACCCAGGGTCCCCAGAGCCCGGTCGAAGTCATTAGCGGCACCCTGAGCGAAACCAGCGTTGTAGGTAGCACCCGACAGCGTAGACGCATCCGTGAGGACAACGGGCGTAATAGTTTCGTTTACTACAGTAGTAGCCGTAGTGCTGGGGCGAGCGTAGCGCAGGCCGGTCCAGCCGTCGGGGTAGTTCGTCCCCGTGGGCAGCATGATGTCAAAATCCTGACGGTAGACGATAGCGCCCCCGGTGATGTTGATCGGAGTGGTGGTCTGAGCCTGGGCGGCCAGCGAGAAACCCAGCAGCATAGCGGCCACGGGCAGGCTGCGCAGGCGGGCAATGGAAGGAGTAAAGAGTGCCACGATAGTCAGTTGGAAAAGGTGAAACGTTAAGAGAGGTGAAAAAAGAGGAGGTAGTTACGGCGCTGTGTACGCGAAATTCGCTGACAAGGTAAGCAAAGCTGTTCTGCCAAAAAATCGGGTACGGGCGGGTTGAATCCTAAAACTAAGTGAATACTGGCCAACCCCCAAATTTTGTGCGTTTTGCCGCTGTGTTACCATTACGTTACCAGTAACGAAGCAGGCCATGCCCGGTCTGCCGGCAATAAGCAGCAGGGCCGTTGCCAGGCCGGCGGACTAGTTGCGGAAGCGGGAATGGGGAAACAGTCAAGATGGCGTACTTTTGACCTGAAAAACTCCGCCCCGCCTTCCAACAGCGCCGGGCCGGAGCTAACCGCTTCGTTTCAGTACCCTGACTCCGTCTTTCGTTTGCAATGACCAAACCCCGCATTGATTACAAAGCCAACGCGCTCCGCCGCCGCAACCGTTTCGCCTACACGGTAGGGGTGCTGGGCATCATCTTTATTACGTTTTTCTACTACTTCTACCAGATTTTCGTCACGCCCAACGTCGAGACGAAAGGGCGGCCAACCTACGTGCTGGTGCGCCGCGGCCAAACGGCCAAGGCCGTGCTCGACTCTATCGACCGGACCGGCGTAATCGTAGATAAACTCTCGCTGCACTTTGTGGCCCGGCTCATGAAGTACGACAAGCTGGTGAAGCCCGGCCGCTACGAAATCAAGGACGGCTACACAAATCGCCAGCTGATTTCGGACCTGCGGGCCGGCCGGCAGTCGCCGCTGAAGCTCACGTTTCAGAACATTCGCCTGCGCCGGGACCTGGCCCAGAAGCTGAGCACCGCCATTGATGCCCGGCCCCACCAGTTCGACTCCCTGCTCAGCAGCCCGACCTACACCAAAAGCCTGGGCTTCGACACGACCAATATCATCGGCATGTTCATCCCGAACACTTACGAGCTGTACTGGAATTCCTCGGCCGATAACCTCATGCAGCGCATGAAAAAGGAGTACGAGAAGTTCTGGACCCCGGCCCGGGATGCCAAGCGCAAAAAGCTGGGCCTGACGCGCGAGCAGGTCAGCACCCTGGCCAGCATCGTGGAGGCCGAGCAGCAGCAGCACGCCGACGAGCGGCCCCGGGTGGCGGGTGTGTACCTCAACCGCCTCAAGCGCAACATGAAGCTGCAGGCCGACCCCACGGTAGTGTACGCTAACAACGACTTCACCATCAAACGGGTGCTGAACGTGCATTTGCAGAAGGATTCGCCCTACAACACCTACAAGTACGCCGGCCTGCCGCCCGGCCCCATCAACCTGCCCAGCATTGCCAGCATCGACGCCGTGCTGAACCCCGAGGAGCACAACTACCTCTACTTCTGCGCCAAGGAGGACTTCAGCGGCTACCACGCCTTTGCTACCAACGAGGCCGGCCACTTGGTCAATGCCCGCCGCTACCAGGCCGCCCTGAGCCGCGCCGGCATTATGAAGTAAGGTGTAGTGTGCTCAGGGCTGATGTGGTTGAATAGGCTAATCATACGTACCTGCACATTTACCACATCTAAACATTAGCACCTCAGCACATTCCGCACATTAGCACATTAGAAATATGTACTCTTCCGACACCCAAATTCGTGTGCGTTACGCCGAAACCGACCAGATGGGCTACGTGTACCACGGCAACTACGCGGCGTACTTTGAAGTAGCCCGCACCGAGGCCTTCCGGCAGCTCGGCATCCGCTATAAGGACTTAGAAGCCGACGGGGTGGGCATGCCGGTGGGGGAGATACGCACCCGCTTCCGGCGCCCGGCCCGCTACGATGACCTGCTCACGGTGCGCCTGCTGCTCAAGCAGCCCGCCGAAGGCTCCCGGGTGTTGTTCGAGTACGAAATCTACAACGAGGCCCAGGAACTGCTCACCGAGGGCCACACGTTGATGGTATTCGTAAGCACGGCCACCGGCCGCCCCGTCCCGATTCCGGCCGAAATCCAGAACAAACTGGCCCCGTACTTCTCGGATGACGAGCTGACCGGCCCCATTACCCCGGCCACGCAGAAATTGCCTGCCGAAGCCCCGGCCGCCGCCGCTTTCGTGCCGAATAAACCCACCAAGCCCACCGAGTAAGATGGCAATGCGCCTGCCCGTTCGCCGCTACCACCTGCCCGACGTGCGCCGCCGGCGTTCTTACCGCAAGTTTATCGTGTGGCTCAAGCAGCTGCACATTTCCCACGGCCGGGCCTCGGTCTACGACGTGGTGGACCGCATGATTCAGGAGCTCAAGCTCGACAGTATCAGCAAGCGGGCTTCCTACATGGCCTTCAACCTGACGGTGGCCCTGTTTCCGACCATTATCTTCCTCTTCACGCTGATTCCCTACATTCCGGTCCCCAACCTGAACGTGGATATCCTGCAGTTTCTGGGCGACATAATCCCGCGGGAAATGTACGTGGCCGTGTCGGGCACCATCGAGGACATCGTCAACATTCCGCACGGCGGCTTGCTATCCTTCGGTTTTGCCGCGGCCCTGGTGCTCAGCTCCAACGGCATCATGGCCCTGCTCGACGCGTTTGAGAAGAAATACCCCTCGTTTAAGCGCCGCACCTACCTGCGCAAGCGGGTCATTGCCACGCTGCTCACCGTGGTGCTGTCGGCGGTGCTGCTGCTGGCCATCGTGGGTATTTTCTTCGGCACCTACATCATCGACGCGCTGGTGTTCCACGAAATTGTGCCCGAGCAGTTTACCAATCAGCTGATTTCCATCCTGAAGTACGGTTCGGTGGTCGGCCTGTTTTTGCTCACCACCTGCCTGGTGTACTACTACGTGCCACCCATTCACGACAAGTGGCCCTTCCTGTCGGCCGGGGCCGTGGTAGCCACCCTGCTGATTTTTCTGGTGTCCTTCCTGTTCATTCTCTACGTCAAGATCTTCGACAGCTACAACCACTTCTACGGCTCCATTGGCACGCTGGTCGGCTTCATGGTCTGGCTCGACTTCGTGTGCATGACCCTGATTCTAGGCTTCGAAATCAACGTCAGCATCGATGCCGTGACCGGGCGCCTGAAAAATCGGTAAGCCCTTCAGTGCGAATCAGGTAGCGGATTCTGGGGTTTAAGGCAGGGAAAAAAGAGTACTACTGGGGCGAAAAAAATGCGCTGCGGGTATTGCAATCAAACAAAGGCCTATTACTTTTGCCATCCCAAACCATTCAACGAATACCTACAGAGAGGTGGCAGAGTGGTCGAATGCGACGGATTCGAAATCCGTTATACCGGCAACGGTATCGGGGGTTCGAATCCCCCCCTCTCTGCATTTTCAGCAACGGCTTCAGCAGTGAAGCCGTTCTTTTTACCACAATACTCGTACTTACCACACCTAGAGAGCTGGCAGAGTGGTCGATTGCGGCGGTCTTGAAAACCGTTGAGGGTTAAACCTCCGGGGGTTCGAATCCCTCGCTCTCTACAGTAGAAAGCCCCGTTTGCACTGCGCAAACGGGGCTTTTTTGCTTTTATACTAAAGCATCTTGCCGAGAGGGGAAATTCCAACCCCGCTGCTGCCGTCGGTATAACACCGCGGGTAGTGGGGCAATCGGTAAAACCAGATTCTTTACCTAAAAGCCCGCTTTCATGGCTGAAAACGGGCTTTTAGGTATGCGCTCAAGTTTAGCTTACCGGCTCTTGAACTGGCTGATGGCCGCGCGGGTGAAGTCGGATAACACTAGGCGGCCACTGATGGCGGCGCGCTGAACCAGCAGCGTATCCCAGTGCTCGGTGCCCTGCCAAAATACTTGCTTGAGGTCGGCCAGGGCTGCGGGGTTATAGCGGGCCAGCTTTTCGGCAAACGCCTGCACGGCTACGTCCAGCTCGGTGGCGGTGGGCAGCACTTCGGCGTAGAGGCCCCGGCCGTGGGCCCACTCGGCCGAGCGGAACTCTGCGGCATCGAGGGCCAGCTGGGCGTAGGCCGCCTGCCCGATTTTGCGCTCCACGGCCGGACCTACTACAAACGGGCCAATACCGACCACCAGTTCGCTGAGCTTCACGGCGGCTTGCGCGGTAGCAAAACAGTAATCCGTAGAGGCCGCGACACCCACACCGCCGCCAATGGCCTTACCTTGCACCCGGCCGATGATGATTTTGGGGCAGGTGCGGCAAGCATTAATCACCTTGGCAAAGCCGGAGAAAAACTCCAGACCCTGGGCTTCGTCCTGGATGGCAATCAGCTCGTCGAAGCTGGCGCCGGCGCAGAAGGTTTTTTCGCCCTCACTGCGCAGGATGATGACTTTTGTGTTCGGGTCTTGTCCCGTGGCGGTAATGGTGTTGGCCAGCTGAGTGAGTAGGGCGCCAGGCAGGGAGTTGTGGCTGGGATGGAAAAAGGAAACGGTGCTGATGCCGTGGGCGTCAGTGGTTACCTCGACTTTGCCGGCGGAAAGGGTATCGGTGGTCATGCTTCTAATCGTTATTTCACGCAGTGTCTCGGGGTGAATAGAACGCGGGGTTTCGCAGTGTTCGGTTGAATGACACTGCGAAACCCTGCGTGAAACTATTCCTGGTTTTTCTTCTTGACCATAGTCAAAATAGTGGCTACGGCCACGGTTTCGCCGGTTTCGTCAGTTACATCCACCAGCCAGCGCACGATGCCTTTGGCTACGTCTTCGGCGTCACGCTTCTCCTGGCCGATTTTCTCCTTCACGGTTAGCTGCACGCCGATGGTCATGCCCGGGTACACGGGCTTGGTGAAGCGGCACTCGTCGAGGCCGTAATTCAGCAGCACCGGGCCTTTACGCGGGTCGACGAACATGCCGGCGGCCTTACTCAGGATGTAGTAGCCGTGGGCCACGCGGCCGGTGAAGAGCGTGCCTTCCAGGGAAGTAGCGTCGACGTGGGCGTAGAAATTGTCGCCCGACACCTGGGCAAAGCTGGTAATGTCGGCTTCCGTGACGGTGTGGCGGTGGGTGGTATACGTCTGCCCGATTTCCAGCTCCTCGAAGTAGTGCTGAAACGGGTGCTTGTCCTTCTCAATCTGCCGGGCCTTGGGCTGATACACTTCCGTAATGGCCGTAATCATGCTCGGGGAGCCCTGAATGGCCACGCGCTGCATGAAGTGCTCCACGCCGCGGATGCCGCCCATTTCCTGGCCGCCGCCGGCCCGGCCGGGGCCGCCGTGGATGAGCAGGGGCAGGGGGGAGCCGTGACCGGTGCTTTCCTTGGCTACTTCCTCGTTGAGCACCAAGATCCGGCCGTGGTGCGTGGCCGAGCCCAGCACGAATTCCTGGGCCGTGCGCGGGTCATTCGTGGCCACCGAGCATACCAAGGAGCCTTTGCCCATGTTGGTGAGCGTTATGGCTTCGTCGATGTCCTTGTACGGCATGATGGTGCTCACGGGCCCAAACGCCTCTATTTCGTGGGTGTCGGTGAACTTGAACGGCTCGGGGTTGAGCAGCACGATGGGCGACATAAACGCGCCCACTTTGCAGTCGCCGCCGATAACGGCCACGTCGTCCAGGTTGCCATAGACGATGGGCGTGTTCTTGGCCAGGTGCTCGACCCGCTCCCGCACGCGCTGCATCTGCTCGCGGCCGGCCAGGGCGCCCATGCGCACGCCTTCAGCCAGCGGGTGCCCGATGGTGGTTTGGGCCAAGGCCTTACCCAGGGCAATCTGCACGTCCTCGACCAGGTTTTCGGGCACAATGATGCGGCGGATGGCCGTGCATTTCTGGCCCGCTTTCGACGTCATTTCCTTGCGGACTTCCTTGATGAACAAGTCAAATTCTACGGTGCCCGGCACGGCATCCTGACCCAGCACGGCGGCGTTGAGCGAGTCGGCTTCCATGGTGAAGGGTACGGCTTCGGCGAGAATCCGCGGGTGGCCTTTGAGCTTGCGGCCGGTTTCGGCCGAGCCGGTGAAGGTCACCACGTCCTGGTAGTTGACGTGGTCCAGGATGCCGTGGCCCGAGCCGACGACCAGCTGCAGGGCGCCTTCGGGTAGGATTTTGGAGGCAATGATTTCGCGCACCACGGCTTCGGTGAGGTAGGCCGAGGGCACGGCGGGCTTCACAATGGCGGGCATGCCGGCCAGCAGGTTTACCGCAATTTTCTCCAGCATTCCCCAGATGGGGAAGTTGTAAGCGTTGATATGCACGGCCACGCCTTCCTTGGGCACCAGGATGTGGTGGCCCATGAAGTTGCCGGCCTTCGACAGCGCAATCGGGTCCGACTCGACGTAGAACGGCTTATCGGGGAATTTGCGGCGCAGCGAGGCGTTGGCAAACAGGTTGCCGATGCCGCCTTCGATGTCAATCCAGGAGTCGGCGCGGGTGGCCCCGCTGCGGTAGCTCAGGGTGTAGAAGTCTTCCTTTTTGCTGTCCAGGTGCAGGGCCAGGGCTTTGAGCATGCGGCCCCGCTCGTGGAAGGTCATCTTGCGCAGGGCCTTGTTGCCGGTGCGGCGGGCGTAGTCAAACATGCCCGCGTAGTCGAGACCTTCGCCGTTGGCAATGGCAATGACTTCGCCGGTGGAGGCGTCAAAGAGCTCGTGTTGCTCGCCCGAGCCGGCCGTCCAGCGGCCCAGCACGTAGTTTTCGAGGGTGGGAGTCATGGGTATATTGGGAGGAAAGGAAGGGTAGAAAGTAGCGCGAACTGTGTAGTTCGCGTGGTAGAACGACACTCGTTAATATGGCGCGGAGCACGCGAACTACACAGTTCGCGCTACAAGGCTACTGCTTGCGCTCGGCCCAGGTCTGGTAGCTGGCTTGCTGCACGGCGCGGTCGGCGGGAACCTCGCGCAGGGGCTCACAGGGCTGGAGCGTGGCGTGCAAATCGGCGGGGAGCTGCATGTAGATGTGGGTGCCTTCGGTTTTCCAGCGCAGCATCTCGTCGCTCACCTGGCGGATAATCTTGTGCGGATTGCCGACAACCAAGCTGCGGGGCGGAATGATTTCGTCGGCCTTGATAAAGCTCAGGGCCCCGATGATGCACTCGTCACCGATGTCGACCCGGTCCATGAGCACGGCGTTCATGCCCACCAGCACGTTGCGGCCCACGGTAGCCCCGTGAATGATGGCGCCGTGGCCGATGTGGGCCATTTCCTTGAGCCGCGTCGTGGTGCCGGGAAACATGTGGACGGTGCAGTTTTCCTGCACGTTGCAGTTATCCTCGATGATAATCTGGCCCCAGTCGCCGCGAATAGCCGCACCCGGCCCGATATACACATTGCGGCCAATGATGACGTTGCCCGTCACGGCTGCCTGCGGGTGCACGAAGGCCGACTCGTGCACGACCGGCACCAAACCGTTGAAGGAGTAGATCATACCTTTTCGATGATGGCCGCGTAGCCCTGGCCCACGCCCACGCACATGGTAATGAGGGCGTAGCGCTTGTTCTGCTTATGCAATTCCAGGGCAGCCGTGTTCAGGATGCGCGCTCCGCTCATGCCCAGCGGATGGCCCAGGGCAATAGCGCCGCCGTTGGGGTTAATGCGTGGGTCATTGCCTTCCAGGCCCAAGCCCCGCACGCAGGCCAGGGTTTGGGCGGCAAAGGCTTCGTTGAACTCGATAATGTCCATCTGGTCGAGCGTGAGGCCGGCTTTTTTTAGGGCCAACTGCGAGGCCGGTACCGGACCGATGCCCATCGTGCGGGGCTCCACGCCGGCCACGCCCATGGACACCAGACGGGCCCGGGGCGTGAGGTTGTGTTGCTTCAGGCCGTCTTCCGAGGCCAGCAGTAGAGCCGCCGCCCCGTCGTTCAGGCCCGAGGAGTTGCCAGCCGTCACCGAGCCGTTTTTGCGAAACGCGGGCCGTAGCTTGGCCAGCACGTCCAGGGTCGTTTCGGACTTGATAAACTCGTCCTGGGCAAAGAGCAGCGGCTCGCCCTTGCGCTGGGGAATGGGCACACCCACGATTTCCTCGCTGAAGCGGCCCGAGTCCCGGGCCCGGCCGGCGCGCTGGTGCGACTCGTAGGCAAACTGGTCCTGGTCGTCGCGGCTGATGTGGTACTGGTCGACCAGGTTTTCGGCCGTTTCGCCCATGGCATCGATGCCGTACAGGGCCTCCAGCTTCTCGTTGACAAAGCGCCAGCCGAAGCTCGAATCGTACATTTTCGAGTCGGTGCCGAAGGCTTTGCTGGGTTTGGACATAACGTAGGGCGCGCGGGTCATGCTTTCCACGCCGCCGGAAATGAACAAGTCCCCGTCGCCGCTCTGAATGGCGCGGGCGGCGGCAATGCTGGCCGACAGGCCCGAGGCGCAGAGGCGGTTCACGGTTTCGCCGGGCACGGAAGTGGGCAGGCCAGCCAGCAGCAGGGCCATGCGGGCCACGTTGCGGTTGTCTTCCCCGGCCTGGTTGGCGCAGCCTAGAATCACATCGGCAATGGCGGCGGGGTCAGTGCTGGGATTCCGCTTGAGCAGCTCCTGAATGACCAGGGCGGCCATATCATCGGGGCGGACGGCGGAGAGGCTGCCGCCAAAGTTGCCGATGGGCGTGCGAATTCCGTCAACTATATAGGCTGGTTTCATAAGGTGGTGAAGTGGTGAGATAGTGAAATGGTGAACTGGTGAGTTGTCGTTTCGCTGGCGCAGTTTTGCGCGGGTTGAACAGCAAACTCACCATCTCACTATTTCACAATTTCATTGCTGGTGCGGTAGGCGGTGCCTTTAAACAGGGCCAGTAGCGTGCCGTGCTGGTTGGTGAGGCGAATGGCGTACACGCCGACTTTGTGTTTGAGGCCTTCTTCCCGGGCTTCCACGGTAATAACGTCGCCGAGCTTGCCGGCTTCGAGGTAGTCGATGGTGACCGAAAGGCCCACGCTATGGCGGCCGTGGCTGTTGCAGGCAAAAGCGAAGGCCGAGTCGGCGGCGGAGAACGTGACGCCGCCGTGCAGGGCCTGGAAGCCGTTGAGCATATCGGGGCGCACGGTGAAGTGCAGGCGGCAGTAGCCGGGACCCACTTCGTCCACTTCCAGGCCGAGCAGCCGGCTGAAGGCGTCATTTTGGAGCATCCGCTCCTTGACGGCTTCGGCCAGCTCGTTATTGGTGGCTGAGGGCTGACTCATGCTGAAAGAACGTCTGGTTCTGACGCACCATGCGGCGCAGCAACGCGCTGGCGCGGTAGCGGTCTTCGTGATATTCGTCGTAGAGCTCGTCGAGGATAGCCAGCACGGTGGGCAGGCCCAGGTCGTCGGCCCAGGCGAGCAGGCCCTTGGGGTAATTCACGCCCTTGGTCATAGCCAGCTCCAGGTCTTCTTTGGAAGCAACGTTAAACGCCAGCGCGTCCACGGCTTCGTTGATGAGCATGGCCAAAACGCGGTTCAGGATGGTGCGGCCCAGGGCTTCGTCACGGTTCGGTTCGGGCTGCACGGCGCCTTCGGCGTAGCTGTAGAAGCCCCGGCCCGACTTACGCCCGTAGTAGCCGGCCTCGAACAGGCGCTTCTGGGTAAAGGACGGCTTGAAGCGCGGGTCAAAGAAAAAGGCGGCGAAAACCGACTCCGTAACCCGGTAGTTCACGTCGTGGCCGATAAAGTCCATGAGCGTAAACGGGCCCATGCGGAAGCCGCCCAGCTCGGTCATTGCCGAGTCGATGGTGGCCACGTCGGCAATTCCTTCTTCGAGAATCCGGATGGCTTCACCGTAGAAAGGCCGGGCCACGCGGTTGACGATGAAGCCCGGAGTGTCCTTGGTCAGCACCGGCAGCTTGCCCCAGCTTTGCACCAAATCCCGCACTTCCTCGGCCAGCCCTTCACGCGTTTGCACCGCCGGAATCACCTCAACCAGCTGCATAACGGGGGCGGGGTTGAAGAAGTGAATGCCGATAAACCGCTCGGGCTTCTGGCAGGCCGCGGCAATGGACGCAATGGACAAGGAAGACGTATTGCTGGCCAAAATGCAGGTTTCAGGCACCAGCATTTCCACTTCCCGAAACAGCTGCTGCTTCACGGCCAGGTCTTCCACAATGGCTTCGAGCACCAGCTCACAGTCGTTGAACGCGCCAATGTCTTCCGTCAGGTGCAGGCGGCCGAAAATGTCGGCGGCTTTCTCGGCGGTCAGCTTGCCTTTCTCGGCCAGCTTCTCCAAGCTGCCCTGAATCGACTTACCGGCACGTTCCAGGGCCTGGCGGTTTTGGTCGAGCAGCCGCACCGTATGGCCGGCAGTAGCTACCACCTGCGCAATTCCCGCGCCCATAGCGCCGCTGCCGATAATTCCGATGATCATAGAGTGAATGAGTAAATGAGTGAATGAGTGAAGTGGTGGATGAACGAAGAGGTCAATTAGCGCAAGCGGCGTAATGGCGTACTTCACTCATTCACTCAATCACTCATTCACCTCACGCGTGGCATTTGAAGTAGTCGAAGGGCTCGTGGCAGTCGTCGCACTGGTAGTGGGCTTTGCAGGCCGTGGAGCCGAACTGACTGATGAGGTGAGTGTGGTCAGACTTGCAGAGCGGGCAGCGCACGGCGGTATCCTTGCCGAAAAGGTTGAGCACGTGGCCGGTAGCGGTACCATCGACGGGTGGGGCAATGCCGTAGGCTTCCAGCTTTTCGCGGCCGGCTTGGCTCATCCAGTCAGTGGTCCAGGCGGGGCTGAGCTGGTTGTGAATCGTCACTTGGGTGATGCCTTCAGCCAGCAGCCGCAGCCGGATTTCGGTGGCAATGGTATTCATGGCCGGGCAGCCCGAGTAGGTCGGCGTGATGCTCACCGTGACCTGCTCACCCTCGACTTTGACGCCGCGTACGATGCCCAGATCCAGAATGCTTAGCACGGGCACCTCGGGGTCCGACACTTCTTCCAGCAGCTGCCAGATGCGTTCCTCGGTGGGCGCAGTGCTTACCATTGCAGGCCCGGATAAGTGCGTTGCATGTACTGCAGCTCGGCCAGAATGTAGCCCAGGTGCTCGGTGTGCCGGCCTTCCTTACCGCCGGTCATCATAAACACGCCCTGGGGCACCGGCAATGTGGCTTCCTGAAACACGTGGTGCAGGTGGGCTTCCATGGCGGGCAGCAGGCCGGCATAATCCGGAATGATGCCGGCCGCCCGCAGCGCCTGTTCGGCAGCTGTAGCCTTGGTCAACTCCCCTGAATAGCGCCAGAGGGTATCCAGGGCTTTGTCGAGGCGCTTACGGCTTTCCTCGGTACCGTCGCCCAGGCGAATCATCCACTCCGAGCTCCACTTGAGGTGGTAGGCGGCTTCCTTCACGGCTTTTTCGGCAATGGCGGCCAGACGCTCATCGGGGCTGTTTTTGAGCTCCCGCAGAAAGTGGTAGTGGAAGTTGTCGAACAAAAACTGCCGGGTCACGGTGTCGGCGAAGTCGCCGTTAGGCTGTTCCACCAGCAAGGGATTTTTGTACTCCACGGCCAAGCGTAAAAAGGCCAGATCATCTTCGGTGCGACCCTGGCCTTCCAGTTCGGCGGCGTACTGGTAGAGGCTGCGGGTTTCGCCCAATAGGTCGAGGGCAATGTTGGCCATGGCCAGGTCCTGCTCCAGCACGGGGCCGTGCCCGCACCATTCCGAGAGGCGGTGACCCAGAATCAGGCTGGTATCGGCCAGCTGCAGCACGTACTGAAACAGCTGCTGCCGCAGTTCGGGCGAGTACGAGTTCAGGGCGGCGGTTTCGGAAGGGGCAACTTGCATAGCGGGCAGAGTTAAGACGGGAAAGGTCGGCGCGGAGGGGCCGACAACTTACATGTGCTTGATGGAGTCCGGGACCTGGTAGAAGGTCGGGTGCCGGTACACTTTGTCGTTGGCCGGGTCGTAAAAAGCCTCGGCATCGTCGGGGTTGGAGGCGTGCACGTGCTTGCTTTCCACGACCCAGATGCTGATGCCTTCGAGGCGGCGGGTGTACACGTCGCGGGCGTTTTGGATGGCCATGGTGGCGTCGGCGGCGTGCAGACTGCCTACGTGCTTATGGTCGAGACCCTGCTTGCTGCGGATGAAAACTTCCCACAGCGGCCATTCGGATTGCGTCATTGGAGGTGAAATTGTGAAGTGGTGAAATGGTGAGTTTCACGGTAGTAGTGGCGAAACAAGAACGTCATTCCAAGCCTTGGCGAGGAATCTTGCGTGTTTAGGATGAGTAGTAACCCAACGTCAGCACGCGAGATGCTTCGGCTGCGCCTCTGCATGACGTTCTGGAGTGTTTGGCAGAGTTACGCGGCCTGGGTTTCGGCGCGCTCGGCGCGTTTCTTGGCGTGGGCCAGGGCGGCTTCGCGCACCCAGGCACCTTCCTCGTGGGCTTTTACCCGGGCGCCGAGGCGGTCCTTGTTGCACATACCGTTGCCCTTCACCACGTTCCAGAATTCTTCCCAGTTCACGTCGCCGAAGTCGTAGCCTTTCTTCGTCTCGTTCCACTGTAGCGCGGGGTCGGGCACGGTCAGGCCCAGGAACTCGGCCTGGGGCACCATCATGTCCACGAACTTCTGGCGCAGCTCGTCGTTGGTGAAGCGCTTGATGCGCCATTTCATGCTCTGCTCGGTGTTGGGTGAGTCGGCGTCTTTGGGACCGAACATCATCAGCGTGGGCCACCACCAGCGGTTCAGGGCTTCCTGGGCCATGGCTTTCTGCTCGGGCGCGCCTTCGCAGAGCGTCTGCATGATTTCGAAGCCCTGGCGCTGGTGGAAGCTTTCTTCCTTGCACACCCGCACCATGGCCCGGGCGTACGGGCCGTACGACGTGCGGCACAGCGGTACCTGGTTCAGGATGGCGGCGCCGTCCACGAGCCAGCCCACGGTGCCCATATCGGCCCAGGAAAGCGTAGGGTAGTTGAAAATGCTGGAATACTTGGCTTTACCCGAGTGCAGGTCGGCCAGCATCTGGTCCCGCGACGCACCCAGGGTTTCGGCGGCCGAGTAGAGGTAGAGGCCGTGGCCGGCTTCGTCCTGCACTTTGCTCAGCAGAATGGACTTGCGCTTCAGTGAAGGGGCGCGGGTAATCCAGTTGCCTTCGGGCAGCATGCCGACCAGCTCGGAGTGGGCGTGCTGGGAAATTTGCCGGATCAGCGTTTTGCGGTACGCATCGGGCATCCAGTCCTTGGGCTCAATACGAACGTCCGCGTCAATGCGGGCCTGAAACTGCTCTTCGAGGTTGATTTCTACCGTTTCCATGCGCTTTCAACAAAGTTTAACTAACATTCGTTAGTTAAAAGTAAGAAAAATATCGGGTTTGAATGATTTCATACGTGGGACCGTCATGCAGAGCGTAGCGAAGCATCTCGCGTGCTGACGTTGCAATAGTATATTAGGCTGCTTATTCAACTCTATCTGCTATGTACGTGTATTTGCTCACGAATCCGGCTCACACAGTTCTATATACTGGCGTTACGAATGACTTGCAAAGGCGCCTTTATGAGCATGGTCAGAACTTAGGTACTGCCGGAAACTTCACTGGACGTTACCAGTGTAATCTGCTTGTGTATTTTGAAGTATGTGCAGATGCCGTGCAGGCCATTGGGCGGGAAAAAGAAATTAAAGGCTGGAGCAGGGCTAAGAAAGAAGCGTTGATTACTACTACAAACCCTGAGTGGAAAGTTATTGACCTACAGACCTGGAGTGGTTGATGCTTATCTAGTTATGTAGAGCGCCGCGAAGCATCTTGCACGAATGGTTAATACCATTGCAACGTCAGCACGCGAGATGCTTCGCTACGCTCTGCATGACGGCCGTTGCGCTGTTCTACTGGTCGAAATCCACCTTCACCTTTTCCGAGGTGGGGCGGGCCTGGCAGGAGAGGACGTAGCCTTTAGCCACTTCGGTGTCGGAGAGGGAGTAGTTGACGTCCATTTCCACCTGGCCCTCGATAACCCGGCAGCGGCAGGTGCTGCACATGCCGTTTTTGCAGGAGTAGGGCGCGTCTACGCCGGTTTCGAGCAGGGCGTCCAGAATGGTGTTGCCGTAGTACGACATTTCCAGGATGCGGGTGTTGCCGTCGAGCTGCACCGTGACTTGGCTGTGCTTGTCGTCTTCGCCTGCGGGGCGTGCTTTGGCCGGTCCGGCCTGGGTTTTGCCCCCGCCCGCGGTGCCGAACATTTCGAAATGAATCTTCTCGGGGGCCACGCCAGCGCCCGTCAGAGCGGCTTTTACGCCCAGAATCATTTCCTCGGGGCCGCAGATAAAGCACTCGTCAATCTGGCTCGGGGGCAGGATTTTCTGCAGGAACAGCTCGGCTTTGGCCTGGTCGATGCGGCCGAAGAGCAGGTCGGTGTCGCCCTGCTCCCGACTCAGGATGTGGTACACGCTCAGGCGCTTGAGAAACTTATTCTTGAGCGCCTCGATGCCCTCTTTGAAGATGATGGAGTTGCGACCCCGGTTGCCATAAATCAGCGTGACCTGGCTCTGGGGCTCGGTCAGCAGCACGGTTTTGATGATGCTGAAGACGGGCGTAATCCCGCTGCCGGCCGCAAACATGACGTAGTGCTTGGCCTGCTCGGGGCGCAGCTCGGTGAAGAAATGCCCCGCGGGCGGCATCACGTCCAGCTCTTCGCCCACCTTGAACGTATCCACGGCCGACGAGGAAAACCGGCCTTCGGGCACTTTCTTGATGGCCACCTGCCACTCGTTTTCCAGCGGACTGCTGCAAATGGAGTAGGAGCGGCGCAATTCCTCGCCGTTGTGCTCCCGCCGGAAGGTCAGGTACTGGCCCTGGGTGAAGCGAAACGTGTCGCGCAGGTCCTCGGGCACGTCCAGTGATACCACCACGCTGTCGGGCGTTTCCTTTTCGATGCGCTTGATGCGGACTTTGTGAAATCGACTCATTCAGGTTTAGTTGTTAGTTGCTCGTTGTCAGTTGTCAGTTGCTCGTTGTTAGTTGTCCGTTATGATAACAACCGACAGTGGATCCTAACAACTTACAACCAGCAACTAACAACTCTATTTAGCCAATCCATTGAGCAGGATGGTCATGATGTTTTCTTCCAGCTCCTCGGCCGTAATGCCGCGGCCGGGGCGGTACCAGAGCTCCACCCAGCGCACGGCCGACAGAATCGTGAACAGGGCTACCGACACGTTCATGGGCTGAAACTCGCCGGCCGCAATACCTTGCTCGATGAGCTCGGCAAAGCCCTTTTCATAGGTTTTACGGGCGTCCTTGAACTGCTGGAGCTTGTCGTCGCTGAGGTATTTCCAGTCGTTATTGGCCACCGATACGGCCGCGCCGTCCTCAATCATGAGGCGGATGTGGAGCCGGATCAGGGCCTTGAGCTTGTCGACGTAGGACACCGGCAGCTGCTCGATTTCGTGAAGCTGGGAAATGTAGGTGTTCGAGACATGGAAGCAGATGCTTTCCAGAATGTCGTCCTTGGAGCTGATGTGGTTGTACATACTGGCCGCCTCCATGCCTACCTGGGAGCCCAGGTCGCGCATGGAAGTGCCCCCGAAGCCTTTGGCTTTGAAGAGCTTGGCGGCTTCTTCCAGAATCACCTGCCGTTTGTTGGTTTTAGCTTTTTTAGCCATTCAGCTTACAGAGAATTAGACGTGCACGTGGGGGCGGGTGGGAGTAGTGGAGGGTAAAGCTAGAAGAAGCCCCGCATTTATGCATAGTGCCCCGGTTAGCGGCCACGCAGGTCCTGAACTTTGCTCATCTTGCCGCCCTCACTGCGCGGCAGCTGCCCGAAGCCCCGCAGGTGTACTTTCATGCTCAGCCCAATGTTGTCCTTGATTTTCTTGACCAGCGTGCCCTGTAATGTGCGCAGGCACTCGTGCTGCTCCACGGCGGCTTCCGTTACGGCGGCCAGCTCCAGGCGGCGCATCAGCTCCTCGCTTATTTCCACGCTGACTTCCACCTCATCCAGGCTGCCGCGGCGGGAGGCCACCACTTGGTAGTACGGACTCACGTTGTCCAGCCCGCTGAGAATGGCCTCGACCTGGGTGGGGAAGAAGTTGACGCCGCGGATAATGAGCATATCGTCGGCCCGGCCCCGAATCGGGCCCATCTTGACGTGGGTGCGGCTCCGCGACTCGCCGTAGTAGAGGTTGGTAATATCGTTGGTCCAGTAGCGCAGAATGGGCATGGCCTGCTTGGTCAGGGTCGTAAAGACCAGCACGCCCAACTCCCCCTCGGCCACCGGCTCCCCCGTGTCTTTGTCCACTACTTCGGGCAGGAAATGGTCTTCCCAGATGTAGCTGCCAGTACCCCGCTCGTGTACATCTTCCTGGGACACGCCCGGCCCCATGATTTCGCTCAGCCCGTAAATGTTGGTGGCTTGCACGCCCAGGCCGCTTTCTACCTGCTGCCGAATGGTTTCTGTCCAGGGCTCGGCGCCGAGGGCCGCATACTGCAGATTGAGTGCTTCGGGCGCAATACCGCGGCGCTGAATTTCCTCGGCCAGCACCTGGGCGTAGGAGGGCGTGGCGCAGATGATTTCGGGCCGGAAATCCTGGAGCAGCTGCAGCTGCCGGTCGGTGCCCCCGCCCGAGACGGGAATGACGGTGAGGCCCAGCTTCTCGGCCCCGTAGTGGATGCCCAGGCCGCCGGTAAACAGGCCGTAGCCGTAGGCATTTTGCAGCTTCATGCCCGGCTGGCAGCCCGCCGCGGCCAGGGAGCGGGCTACTACTTCGGCAAAAATACTGAGGTCGTGGGCCGTGTAGCCCACCACAGTGGCCTTGCCGGTAGTGCCGCTGGAGCAGTGCAGGCGCGCCACCTCGGGTTGGGGCACGGCAAACAGGCCAAAGGGGTAGTTGTCGCGGAAGTCGGTTTTGCGGGTAAAGCCCAACTTAGTAAGGTCGGCCAAACCGCTAAAAGCAGAAGGGTGGACGCCCAAGGCATCGAGCTTAGCCTTGTAAAAAGGCACCCGGTGATACACGTACTCTACTTGCTGTTTTAGTCGCACATTCTGCAATTCCCGCAGCTGGGCAAGCGGCATCCGTTCAAGTTCTGGCTGGAAGAGCATGGGCGGCGGGGCTGAAAAGTGGCTAAAGACAACTAAAAGTAGACGGCTTTACTTACAAAAACAAACGTTTGTTAGTTTGTGAGCCCGCCCCGCCGGTAAATCCTTCGGGTTGCCGTCGATTCACAATGGGCTTAGTTGATTGTAACCAATTGACAGTCAATAAAAAATAAACGCTGGCGCCGCCTTCGGTGGGAAGGTAGGGCCAGCGTTTGCGCGTGTTGAGCAGAACACAGCCCGCGGCTAGGCCAGCAGGTTGTGCGGCAGGCTGATCAGGCTGAGGTAGGGGTAAAGGCCGGCCTGGTCGGTGAAGGGGTGCAGGTAGGCCACGGCCGAGGAGGGCTGCTGCCGCCACAGCTCGCAGTAGTACTGGTCGAGGTAGTAGAGGTCTATGACGAACGTGCCGGTGGTGCGGGTCACCATAAAAATGCCCCAGGTTTTGACGTAGGCCTGTTGCTCGGTGGCGGAGAGCATTTGGAATTGGGAGTACGCTAGCATGTTGCGAGATTAGGCCCAGCCGAATGAAATCAGCATGAAGCAGAGCTCATTAGTGAAACGGCCGCTTCTTGACCATGCCGCCTTCCGCGTCGTCGATACTGTGTTGAATCACGAAGGCCTGGGGGTCGAGGCGGCGGACTTCGGTGCGCAGCTGGGGCAGCTCGAGGCGGGTCACGACGGTAAAGACGATGTCCATATCCAGGTCCCGGTCGCCGCGCTTGCCGAAGCCCCGCTTGCCCTGGTAGATGGTCACGCCCCGGCCCAGGTTGGTGGTAATAGCCTCCCGGATAGCCTCGCTGCGGGCCGAAATAATGGTGACGCCGGTGTACTGCTCGATGCCGTTGAGCAAAAAATCCAGGGTTTTGGAAGCTGCCACGTAAGTCAGAATCGAGTACATGGCCGTTTGAACCCCCAGCACAAAGGCCGCCACGCCGAAAATAAACACGTTCAGCACCAGAATTACGTCACTGACTTTGAGCAGGGGCGTGTGCTTGTTGATGAGCAGGGCCGCTACTTCGGTGCCGTCGAGGACGGCCCCGCCCCGCATGGCCAGCCCGATACCGGCCCCGATGAACACTCCGCCGAAGACCGACGTCAGCAACAGGTCCTTGGTTACGTCGGGGTAGGGCACCACGGCCAGGGCCAACGACAGGCCGGCAATGGCGGCGGCGCTTTTCAGGGCAAAGCCCAGCCCAATCTGCCGGTAGCCCAGAATGACGAAGGGCAGATTGATGATGAGCAGCAGCCACGACAAGGGCACGCCCAGGGCCGCCGATATGAGCATGGAGATGCCCGTGACGCCGCCATCAATGAAGTGGCTGGACAGCAGAAAGCCTTTGAGGCCCATACCGGCGCACAAGATGCCAAGCACAATCAGGCCCACGCTTTTTACTTTTTGGAACAGATGACCCGGCTCGGCGGCGGGGGCTGGTACAGATGCCATAGGCGAAGAAAGACGTTGGCGCAGCTGGCGCAGAACGATAAGCTGGGGAATAAGCATGCTCAGGAGGGGAAGTAAACGTTAGTCCGCTTCGGCGGTCTGGCTAAGCTCGGCCGTTATTGTACGGCCGTGGCGGCGGTCCAGCCAATTCATAACCGGCGTGGCCAGAATACCGTGCAAGCCAATGGAAACCAGCATGGTAAACCCCAGGATAGACCACAGCTGCCGCGGGGCGGGAAAATGAGCCTGAGAAAGGGCAAAAGACAGGTAGAAAATAGAGCCGATGCCCCGGATGCCAAAGAAAGAAATAACGGCGCGCTCGGCCAGCGTCACGCGCGGGGAGCGGGCCAGGGTGAGCATGCCGCCCAGGGGCCGGATAACCAGAATGAGCAGCAAGCCCAGCAAGGCCCCGGGCCAGGTCAGCTCCGAGAGCAGGCCGCGCATAATGGCCCCTCCGAAGAGAATCAGAATGACCACGATGAAGAGGCGCTCCAGCTGGTCGGTGAAGGCGTGCATCTGCCGGTGGTACTCGTGGCGCCGCTCGTGGCTGCGCAACGTGACGGCGGCCACAAACACGGCCAGGAAGCCGTAGCCGTGCACCAGCTCGGTGAGGCCGTAGGTAATGAGCGTGACGGCCAGGGCCACGAAGCCGTAAGCCCCGGCCTTGATGCTGATGCGCTTGGGCAGATTAAAAATCAGGTAAGCCAGCAGCTTGCCCGACACTATCCCGAAGACCAGCGCGGCCCCCGTGCGGTACACCACGTCCAGCCACAGCCAGTGCCCGAGCGTGGCCGCCAACGAGCCGGTAGCGGGCAGCAGGGCCAGGGCCAGGTACACGAAGGGAAAAGCCAGGCCGTCGTTAAGGCCGGCCTCGCCGGTGAGGGCAAAGCGCACGTTGTCTTCCCGCCCTTCGCCCGGGTCCCCCACTTGCACGTCGCCGGCCAGCACGGGGTCGGTGGGGGCCAGGGCGGCGGCCAGCAGCAGGGCGCTGGCCAGAGGCAGGCCCACCAGGGCCCAGCCCGCCAGCGTAAGGCCGGCAATGGTAAGCACCATGAGTACCAGCACCAGCAGCAGGGGCGTCCGCCAGGTTCGGAAGGAAAAGACCCGGTCAATTTTCAGACCGGTACCGGTGAGGGCCACCAGCACGCACAGCTCCGACACGTGGGTCACCAGCGTCTGGTGCCGAAACGGGTCGGTGGGCAGCTCCAGGGGCAGGGCGTAGATGGCCATGCCCAGGCCCAGGTAAAGGACCGGATACGAAAGCGGATACTTTTCGAGCAGGGAAGGCAGCCAGGCCACGCCCAGTATGGCCACCCCCAGAATAACCAGAGTGGTAGTGTAAACCGGCATGGAAAAAAGGAAAATACCAGCCACGCCCAGCATCGGCCGCCGACGTGGGCAGCCGAACCGGGCACAGCTATACATGGATTGAACCGCCGCAGTAACTAAACAGGGCTTCAGCGCCGAACCAACTGGTTTGGCCGCAGGCAAAAACAGGCTGGCGCGGCAAGGTGTTGCCGCCCAGCTACGGGCGGCGGGTCTTACGGGGCATTCGGAGAAAGAGAAGCCCGCAGCCGCAGCCGGAGCAGCGGCCAAACAGGCCGGGTCAGCGGCGGCGTCGCCTGATAAAGGGCGGCAGGATAAATCCGGTTCGGGCTGTAGAAAGCAGGGGTAGGCAGGAGCGCCGCTGCTGCTACATCCGGCCGGAATAGCCCCAAGTAGGACGGAGTATTGGCTTCCTGGTGCAGAGCCTTCGGCCGGGTGAGGCGCGCCTGTTGCGTCGTGGCGGCCCGGGCGGGGCGCACCACCGCGGCCCGGGGCGCTGCGGCCCAGGCGGAGGAAACGGCCAGCCGCAGCAGTAGCCCGAGCAGCAGGAAAGCCCGCAGGCGGAGCGCTATGGAAACCGGGCTAGGCAATGAGGTCAGGAATAAGCGGCACAGGATGAGGACGAACTTATCTAACGCAGCTCCGGCCCCCGAGTTGGCCGCCGACCCGGGGTAATCAGACTGCGCCGTGCCGCAGCGTGGCCGTGGGCAGCCAGATGGTGAAGGTAGTGCCCTGCTCGTTGGAAGCCACCTGCAAACGAAAGGCGTGAAACTGGGCAATGGTGCGCACCAGGGCCAAGCCCAGGCCGTAGCCTTCGGTGGTGTGCACGTTGGAGGCCCGCCGAAACCGCTCAAACAGGTGGGGCAGGTGCTCGGCCGGAATGGGGCGGCCGGTGTTAAAGAGCTGCACCATGTAGGGCTGCCCGGTCAGCTGCTGGCCCGTAATCCGGATTTGCCCGCCGGTGTGGTTGTACTTCACCGCGTTGCTGAGCAAATTGTAAAAGAAGGTGAATAGCAGGCTGCCGTTGGCCGCCATAATGGTCGGTTCCCCGGTCAGGGCCCACTCCACGGTCAGGTTTTCGTCGGCAATCCGGTCTTCGAGCTCATCCACTACTTCGCGCAGCACCTGGCGCACGGCCACCGTGTCATTGCGGGCGTACTGCTCGTTTTCGATGCGCGAAATCATCAGCAGGGTGCGCAGCGTGGCCGTGAGCCGGTGTAGGGTGCGCTGGGAGGTGACAATCTGCTGCTCGGCCTCTTCGGGCAGGTTTTCGGCCTGCAGCATGTTCTCGAAGCGGTTTTGCAGAATACTAACCGGCGTGAGCAGCTCGTGGGAGGCGTTGGCAATAAACTCGCGCTCCTGCTCAAACACGAGCCGGATTTTCTGCAGCATCCGCCGAATGGTGGCGTCCAGGTACTTGAAGTCGGAAGTGCTGGTGTGCAGCGGGGGCAGGGGCGGGGGCATGGGGCCCTGCACGGCCCGCAGCCGCTCCACAATCTGGTCCACGGGCCGCAGCAAAAAGTTGATGACGCCCAGCTCGATGAGCAGCGTGGTGAGCACGGCAAAGGCCAGGGCGTAGGCTGCCAAGGAGCGCAGCAGGGCGTACACGTCTTCCACCGAAGCTATGCTCTTGCCGATTTCGACGGTGTAGGCCTGGCCCTTGAGCTGAAACGTGTGGCGCAGCACCCGAAAGTCGACCAGCTCGCCGTGCTGCTGCCGGGGCAGGGTCGCCACCGTGTCGGGCTGGCTGCGCACGGCGTGACGCAGGTCGATAAATTCGTCCTGCAGCAAGTCGTAGTGCACTTTCTGATCGGGGTAGGGCTCGGTCAGGAAGCTCTCGATGCCGGTTTGCTCGATGCGGCGCATTACCCGCTGCCGCTCGCTGCGCAGGCTCTCGTCGGTGTGGCGCAGGGCCAGGGTTTCCACAATCCAGGGCAGGGCCAGCAGCAGCACCGCCGCCATCAGGGCCTTGGAAAGGGTGGTGAGCAGAACGAGCTTTTGCTGGAGCTTCACACTTCCTGGGTGGGCTTAAACCGGTAGCCGATGCCGCGCACCGTCTCGACCCAGTCGCGGGTGTCGAAGGCGCCCAGCTTTTTGCGAATGTTCTTGACGTGCACGTCGATAAAGTTCGAGTCGTGGTCATCCCGGTCGCTGATCATATTGCCCCAGATATGCTCGCTGAGCTGCATGCGCGTGAGCACCCGGCCGCGGTGCAGCAGCAGGTAGTGCAGCAAATCGAACTCGCGCCGGGTGAGCACCACTTCCGCCCCGCTGTGGCGCAACGACCGTTCGCTGAGGTTAATCACAAAGCCGCCAAACGACAACGTATCCTGGGTTACGCCGTGCTTGCGCCGGGTAATGGCCTGCATGCGCGAGCCCAGCTCCATGAGCGAATAGGGCTTGGGCAGGTAATCGTCGGCGCCGAGCTGCAGGCCGCTGATGCGGTCATCGACCGAGCCCCGGGCGCTGAGAATGATGATGGACGCCTGCAGGTTGTGTTGCTTGCGGGCTTCGGCCAGTAGCTGCAGCCCGTCCTGGTCGGGTAGGCCTAGGTCGAGCAGCACGAAGTCGTATTCGTTCACGTAGAGCTTTTCCGAGGCCTCGGCGCCGGTGCGGGCAAAGTCGCAGTGGTAGTGCTCGTGCTGCAGAAACAGGGCCAGCTCCTGGGCCAGGGCGTTGTCGTCTTCAACAATCAGAACGTTCATAAGGGGCAGCGGAAAAACAGAGCGGTGAAAATGGGCTACCCCACCGTCGGGCCCCAGCGGAGCCCGACGGTAGGAAAGCCCGCTAAAATACGGGAGAACGGGCAGCCGCCGCCGACTGTCCCGCTAAATTTTACGCCGGCCCCGCCTCATGCGGGGGCCGGGTCGGGCGGGGCCGCCGTCCGGACCCGGGTGGCCGGGGGCGCCGACACGGGCTGGGGCAGGCCGGTAATGGTGAGCTGACCACCACTGCGGGCGTAGTCCTGGGCGTAGCGGGCCAGATTTTCCAGGGCGGTGTGGTCCACGAGCCGGGTCTGGCTCAGGTCGATGATGATGTGCTGGCCGGTGGGCAGGGTTTCCAGGCGGTTTTGCAGGCTGAAGTAATTGCTGAACACGGCCGCCTCGAGTACTCTCACTTCGTAGAGGCCGGGCGTGGCCTGCTCAATATCGACGGCCGCCCAGAACATCCGGCGCAGGGGTAGGCCGCGCCACAAATGAATCAGGAGCTTGACCCCGATGCCGGCCCCAACTCCGCTGAGCAAGCCGGCCGTTAGCGCAACGCCAACGGTGACCAAAAACACTGCCCGCTGCTCGCCACTAATGGGCCACAGCTGCGTCAGCTCCCCGGGCCAGACCAGCTGCAAGCCCGTGTAAAGCAACAGCGCCGCCAGGGCCGCCTGCGGAATCTGGGTGAGCAGGGGCGCCCCCAAAGCCCCCAGTACCAACAGCAGCAGGCCGTGGTAGAAGTTGGCCCAGCGCGTTTGGGCGCCGCTGCGCACGTTGGCCGACGAGCGTACGATTTCCGAAATCAGGGGCAGGCCGCCCACCAAGCCCGCCAGGGTGTTGCCGATACCGATGGTGAGCAGGTCGCGGTTCAGGCTGGCCCGGCTTGGCAGGGGCGCCAGCAGGTCCACGGCCCGGGCGCTGAGCACCGATTCGAGGGAGCCGACCAGGGCAAACAAGACGATGTAGCGCAGGCTGGGGCCACTGAGAACCTGGGAAAAGTCGGGGAAGGTTACCGCGTCGGTCAGCTTGCCGGGCAGCTTTACCAGCAAGTCGGGGCCGAGGCCCAGGCCGCGGCCCAGCCCCACCGCCACCAGCACCAGTACGAGCGGGGCCGGCAGGTGGCGCAGCCCGGGGACCCGCAGCCGCGGCAGGCCCAGCAGCAGTGCCAAGCTCACGAGGCCAATCAGGCAAACGGCCGGGTTGAGGGTGGCAAATGCCCGCGGAATTCCGGTCAGAAGCGGCAGCTGGCTTGGGGCCCCGGTGCCGGTCAATACGAATAGCTGCTTGGCAATCAACGTCAGGCCAATGGCGGCCAGCAGGCCGCGCACGGCCGCGGCGGGCACCACCTCACCCAGGCTACCCAGGTGCAGCAAGCCGAAGATAACCTGCACCAACCCGGCCACCACAATGACGGCCAGGGTTAGCTTATAGCCCAGCTGGGCGTTGCCGTGGCCCAGCTCCTGCACGGCGCTGGCCGCCAGGGCCACCAGGCCCGCGGCCGGACCCTTGATGGTAAGTCCGGGGCCGCCCACTAGCGCCCCGACCACGCCTCCCACAATAGCCGACAGCAGGCCGGCCACGGGCGGGAAGCCACTGGCGTGGGCCAGGGCCATACTCAGGGGCAAAGCCAGCAGAAAAACCAGAAAGCCCGCCCGCACGTCGGCCCGGAAATACCGGCGCCTACCGGTCGGGCTACTAGCGGGAGCTTCCAGTTTGGTAAAGGCCATGCAGGCGGGAAAGGGTGGGGTGGGCCGGCCGGATCAGCCGGAAGAACGTCCCAAACTTGCCCAGCAGGCAGTGAAGAGAGAATGAAGCCTGCCACCATAGTTGCCCGGGCTCCGGAAACTGTCTACAAGCTGCCGATACCCGCAACTCTGCTAAGAGCCTTACCTTGGCAGCCCAAACCACCTAATCGGACCGCATGAGCACGGTAATTATCAACAGCCTGCAGGAGCTGGAACAGTACGAAGGCCAGGACCTGGGCGTCTCGGCTTATCACACCATCACGCAGGAGCAAATCAACCAGTTTGCCGCCGCCACCCTGGATTTCCAGTGGATTCACACCGACCCCGACCGGGCCCGGGCCGAATCCCCGTTCGGGGCCACCATTGCCCACGGCTACCTCACCGTGGCGCTGCTGCCCTACCTCTGGACCCAGGTTGCCCGGATTGAGAACCTGAAAATGCAGGTCAACTACGAAATCGAGAGCCTGCGCTTCAACCAGGCCGTGACCGTAAACAGCGCCGTGCGGCTGCACGCCAAAGTGCTGACGGTAAAGAACCTGCGCGGTATTGCCAAGGCCCGCATCGAAGTGACCCTGGAAGTGCAGGACGCCAAGAAGCCCGCCTTTACCGGCGTTATCACCTTTCTCTACCACTTCCTCTAGGCCGGGGCGCCGCGCCGCGGGTTCATCGGCCCGCGGCGCGGATTTTACCACTGGGGCCGGCCTTACAACTCCGGTTCAGCTTTCGCGTACATTCAGGGCTTCCCACTGGGCATCGTCGTCCCGCGCGGCAGCTTCCTATTGCATGCTCAAATGGTTATTCTGCTGCGCCTGGGCCCTGATGCTCGCGCCGCTTTCCGCCTCCGGCTATTCGGTGCTCACCCACCAGGCCAACATTGACTCGACCTGGAAACGGTGCCTGGCCCCGCTGCTGCAGCGGCGCTACCCCGGCGCCACCGACGAGCAGCTGCTCGAAGCCAAGGCCTACGCCTACGGGGGCTCCATCATTCAGGACATGGGCTTTTACCCCTTCGGCTCGGTCTTGTTTACCAACCTGACCCACTACGTGCGCTCGGGCGACTTCGTGCGCAACCTGCTCGACGAGGCCAAGGACCGCAACGAGTACGCCTTTGCCCTGGGCGCGCTGGGCCACTACGCCGCCGACCTCAACGGCCACCCCGAAGGCACCAACAAGGCCATGCCGCTGGTGTACCCCGAACTGGCCCAGAAGTTTGGCAGCGTCATTACCTACGTGGAGGCCCCCAAGCAGCACACCCAGCTCGAGTTTGCCTTCGACGTGGTGCAGGTGGCCAACGGGCGCTACCGCACCAGCGACTACCAGCGCTCCGTGGGCTTTCAGGTGAGCAAGCGGGTGCTGGAAGTGGCGTTTAAGAAAACCTACGGGCTGGAGCTGGGCAAAGTCATTTTCAACGTGGACCTGAGCATCGGCTCCTTCCGCTTTGCCGTGCGCCAGCTGATTCCGGTGGCCAGCCGGGCCGCCTGGCAGTCCCAGAAAAAGGACATCCGCAAGCTCAGCCCCCTGGCCCGCCGCCGCGAGTACGTCTACAAGCAGAGTGAGCGGAAGTTCCGCAAGCAGTTCGGTACGGCCTACGAGCACCCCGGCACCGGGGCCCGGGTGCTGTCGTACTTCGTGCGGGTGCTGCCCAAAATCGGACCGCTCAAGCCTTTTGCCTTCCGCCCGCCCACACCCCAGGCCCAGGAGCTGTTCAAGGCCAGCTTCCGGCAGGTAATTACCAAATACTGCGCCCTGGTGGAGCTGGAGCCCCAAGACACCGTAGCCGCCGCCCCGCGCCTGGCCAATGCCGACTTCGACACCGGCCACCAAACCAAGGCCGGCGAGTACGCCCTGGCCGACGAAACCTACGGCGAGTGGCTGCGGACCCTAGCCAAGGAGAAGTTCGACGGCCTGAGCAGCCCCCAGAAGCAGAATATCCTGGCCTTCTACGGCACCACGCCCAAGGAGCCCAAGGACGAAGACGAGAAGGAGGCCGCCAAGCGCAAGGAAACCCAGGAGGCCCTGACTCAGCTGCGCGCTACGGACGTAAAATAGCCCGGCTTACTGTTAAGCCACCCAGGTATGCTGCGGAATTTTTGCCGTACTTCTTGGGCAACACCTGATTGCCAAAATGGACACTGCTCTTCGCCGTCGTGGCGTGTGGGTGCCGGGCTAGTCGAGCAGCCAGCGCATGGCCTGGCCTTCGTCGGAGAAGAGGCGGAGCTGGTAGGGCCGCTCGGCCGCCAGCCCGTAGCGCAGGTACTCCTGCTGCTCGGCGTCGGCGTCGTACACGGCCAGGCGGGTGGGGGAGCAGAGCACGGCAATGCGCAGCAGTAGCGGGGCCAGCCGGGTACTGGCCAGGGGGTAGAACGTGTAGTTGGCCCAGTGGCCCAGCTCGGGGCTGAGCTGGTCGCGGCGGCGCACATCCAGCAGCCAGTGGGCCACGTGCTGCTGTTCGGCCTGCTGGAGCAGAGCTTTGAAGTCGGCCTGCAGCTCGGGCACCGGGGCGTCGCCGGGCCAGCGCCCGATGAGCAGGCCCAGGTCGGGGCGGTGGGTAAGGCTGAAAGCGGCGGGCTGAAAATCGGACATCATCAACGGACTGACCGGCGCTTCGGCGCGAAGCACGACAAGGCCCAAGATAGAAAAAGCGCCGGAGCTCAGGTATGCTGAGTTCCGGCGCTTTCGGTTGTGGGGTTCGGTGGCGGCTTACTGGCCCTGCTGCTGCACCAGGCCGCTGCTCAGGCGGCGCAGCACGATTTCGGCTTGCTTGGCCTGGTAGCGGATGTCGAGCAGGCGTACTTCGGCATCGAGCTGGGTGCGCTGGGCCTCGCGCAGGGCCAGGGGCGTGAGCAGGCCCAGGCGGTAGCGCTCCAGGGCAATGGCCACGTTTTCGCGGGCCAGCAGGATGTTGGCTTCTTCCAGTTCCAGCAGCTGCAGGCGGTTTTGGTACTGGGCGTAGGCCTGCTCGGCTTCGGCCTCAATCTGCAGCTGAGTCTGGCTGAGCTGGAGCTGGCTCTGCTCCTCGCCGATGCGGGCATTCTGCTCGAGGCGGCGGCGGTTGAAGCCGTCGAAGATGGGCACCGAGGCCACCACGCCGTAGCTGGGCCCATACACGCGGTTGATGTTGGAGCTCAGCACGCTGCCCTGGGCCGTGTTGATCAGAAAGGCGTTATTGATGTTGCGGGTCAGGCCGTAGCCGCTCTGCAACCCAATTTCGGGAAAGCGGCTGGCCCGCACCAGCTTCCGGTCGTAGGTGGCCACTTCAATATTGGTGCGGGCCTGCTGCAGGCGGGGGTTGTTTTGCTGAATGGCCTGGGCCACCGCGTCGCGGTCCAGAGTGCGGGCCACCACGATGGAGTCGGCGGGCTGGAAGTCGAGGCGGGCTGAGCGGCCCAGCAGGTTGTTGAGGTTGATTTTGGCCGTGGCCAAAGCTTCCTGCTGCTGGATCAGGGCCGACTGGTCGGCGTTGTAATCCACGCGGGCCGTCAGCACTTCCACCTTGGCACTCACGCCCACATCTACCCGGGCCTGGGTCAGATCAATACGGGCCTGCCCGATTTTGAGGGCTTCCTCAATCGACTTGATTTTGCCCGACTCCCGCACCACGGCAAAGTAGGCGCTGGTAATGTCGGCCACGGTTTCCTCCAGCGTGGCCCGGGTGAGCTGCTGCTGGCTTTGGTTCAGGGCCTTGAGCCGGTCGTAGGCAATGAACATTCCGAACCCGTCGAAAATGGTCCAGGTGCCGGTCAGGTTGGCGTTCAGGGCATTGGCCTTGCCGCCGTTGATAACCACCGGCGCCGTTTCGCCCCGTTCCTGCCGGGTGTTGTTGATATTGAAGGTGCGGCTCACGTTACCGTTCACCGTGGGCAGCTGCCCGGCGTTGCCGCGGGTTACGTTGTTGGCGGCAATCTGCTCGTCGGTGCGGGCCAGCCGGATGTTGTAGTTGTTTTCCAGACCGATGCGGATGGCTTCGGCCAGCGTCAGCGGGGCGGCCGGGGCCACGGTTACCGGCTTCTCGGTCTGGGCCTTGGCCTGGGGCTGGGTGGCGGGCTGCCGGGGCATGGGCACGGGCTGCTGGGCCCGGGCCGTGAGCGGCAACGCCAACAGCAGCAGGGCAGCGGGTGAAAGGAAAAAACGACGGGCGGAAAACTGCATTCGAAATGAAGTGTGGAGCGACATACGGGCTTCCAACCAAAAAGAAGGAAGCCCGCGCGTTGTTTTTGGTTAGGCGGTTACGGCTTGTTGCGGTTCGGCCTCGGCCTTCTTCTTGCCGTGCTTTTTGGCCGTGGCGAAGTACGAGTACATCACCGGCACCACGTACAGCGTCAGGCCCGTGGCGAAGAACAGGCCGCCCACCACGCCGATACCCATGGCGCGCCGGCTCAGGGCGCCTGCGCCGGTAGCAATGGCAATGGGCAGAATCCCCAGAATGGCGCAGAGTGAAGTCATCAGGATGGGGCGGAAGCGGGCCGTGGCGCCTTCCACCAGGCCGGTCATGTAGTCCACGCCTTCCGACTCGACGCGCTGGTTGGCAAATTCCACGATGAGAATACCGTTTTTGGTAACTAGCCCCACCAGCATGATAATGCCAATCTGCGAAAACAGGTTGAGCGTCTGGTTGAAGTACCACAGGCTGAGCAGGGCGCCCGACAAGGCCAGCGGCACCGTCACCATGATGATGACCGGGTCGCGGAAGCTTTCGAACTGGGCCGCCAGCACCAGATAAATCAGCACCAGGGCCAGGCCGAAGGCGAAGAGCAGTGACGAGGAGCTTTCCTCAAAGTCGCGCGAGGCCCCCGACAGCTCGGTGGAAAACGTGTCGTCCAGGTTTTTCTCGGCGATGCTGCGCATGGCTGCAATACCGTCGCCTAGGGTTTTGCCCGGGGCCAGGGAGGCCGAGAAAGTGGCCGAGTTGTAGCGGTTGAAGCGGTAGAGCTGGGGCGGGGTGCTGCTCTCGGAAAGGTTGATGACGTTGTCGAGCTGCACCAACGAGCCGTCGGCACTTTTCACCGACAGCAGGCGCACGTCGAGCGGCTGGTTACGGTCTTCGCGCGCCACCTGCCCGATAATCTGGTACTGCTTGCCTTCCTTGATAAAGTAGCCGAAGCGCTGCCCGCTCAGGCCCGACTGCAACGTCTGGGAAATGCTCTGCACCGATACGCCCAGGCTCTGGGCCTTTTCCCGGTCGATGTTCACGCGCAGCTCGGGCTTATTAAACTTCAGGTTCACGTCCACGAACTGGAAGGTGGGGTCCTGGCGGGCGGCATCCAAGAATTTGGGCACGGCCGTGCGCAGCTTGTCGAAGTCCTGGGTCTGGATAACGAACTGCACCGGCAAGCCGCCACCCCCGCCGCCGCTGCCAATACTCTGGTCCTGCGACACTGAGGTGCGGGCCGCCGTCAGCTTGCGCACGCCGGCGCTGAGCTTGGTGGCAATCTGGTCCTGGGTAACGGGGCGCTTGTCGGCGTCGAGCAGCAGCACCCGGGCCGTACCCGAGTTGGAGCCGCCCCCGAAGCCGGGCGAAGTCACGGCAAACACGCTGCTCAGGTTATTTTCCCCCACCGAATCGACGGCCAGCTTGCTGATCTGGTTCATGTAGGCGTCCATGTACTCGAACGAGGCGCCCTCCGGACCCGTGGCGTTGATGTTGACGCGGCTGCGGTCTTCCACCGGGGCCAGCTCCGAGGGAATGGCTTTCATGAAAAACCAGATGCCCACGCCCGTGCCCGCCACCACCAGCCAGGCCAGCCAGCGGTTGCGCAAAAACGTCTGTAGGCTGTCCTGGTAGCCGCCAATCATCTTCTCAAAGAAGGGCTCCGTTTTGCGGTAAAACCAGTTGTGGGTTTCCTCGCGCTTGAGCAGTACCGAGCACATCATCGGCGTCAGGGTCAAGGACACGAAGGCCGAAATGAGCACCGAGCCGGCCACCACAATGCCAAATTCGCGGAACAGGCGGCCGGTAATACCGGTCAGGAACACCACCGGCAGGAACACCGCCGCCAGTACAATCGTGGTACTGATAACGGCCATCAGAATTTCCTCCGAGCCCTTGATGGCGGCTTCTTTCGGGTCCTCGCCTTCCTCAATCCGGGAGTAAATATTCTCCAGCACCACAATGGCGTCGTCGACCACCAGACCGATGGCCAGCACGATGGCCAGCAGCGTCAGCACGTTGATGGAGAAGTCGAGCAGGTACATCACGAAGAAAATACCCACCAACGACACCGGAATGGCCACCACCGGAATCAGCGTGGAGCGCCAGTCGCGCAAGAACAGGAAGATGATAATGACCACCAGCACGAAGGCCTCGATGATGGTGTGCTCTACCTCGTTGATGGATTTGCGGATAAACACCGAGTTGTCGAAGCCCGGCTTGAGGACCAGGTCTTTGGGCAAATCCTTGCCATAGAGGGCAATACGCTTGTTGAACTCGTCGGCAATATCAATCTGGTTGGACCCCGGCTGCGGAATCACGGCCAGGCCCACCATCGGCACGCCGTTCACCTTGAAGATGGTCTGGTCGTTTTCGGGGTAGAGCTCGGCGTAGCCCACGTCGGAGAAGCGCACCAACGACGACTCATCCTTGCGGATAATCAGGTTGTTGAAGTCCTCGACCGAGGTCAGCCGGCCCATGGTGCGCAGCGTGAGCTGGGTGTTTTCGCCCTGCACGGCGCCGCTGGGCAGCTCCACGTTTTCGCGGGTCAGGGCGGCCTGCACGTCCACGGGGCTCACGCCCAGGGCGGCGAGCTTCACGGGGTCCATCCACAGGCGCATGGAGTACTTCCGCTCGCCGTACACCCGCACTTCCGACACGCCCGGAATGGTCTGCAGACGCTCTTTGAGGGTATTGTTGGCGTAGTCGGTCAGCTCCAGCAAGGTGCGCTGGTTGGAGCTGAGGTAGGTCATGACAATGGGCTGGGAGTCAGCATTGGCCTTGCTCACAATGGGCGGGTCAATGTCGCGCGGGAGGCGGCCCTGGGCCCCCGATACTTTGTCGCGCACGTCGTTGGCGGCCGTTTCCAGGTCGGCGTCGAGGTCAAACTCGACTGTAATCTGGGTACGCCCGTCGCGGGAGTTAGAAGTCAGGTTCTTGATGCCGGCAATGCCGTTCAAGGCTTCTTCGAGCGGCTCGGTCACCTGGCCCTGCATTACGTCGGCCGAGGCCCCGGTGTAGCTGGCCGACACCGTAATAATGGGCGGGTCCACGCTCGGGTATTCCCGGATGCTGAGGTAGCGAAACCCGATAACGCCGAAGATGACGATGACCAGGCTCATCACGATGGCGAGAACCGGCCGGTTTATACTTGTGGAGGATAAGCTCATGTTATTTCACGCAGTGTTTCGCGGTGGATGGCGCAGTGTCTCGCAGAGGGCGGCCACCGCGAAACCCTGCGGAAACCACTGCGAGACACTGCGTGAAATGCTATTTGGTCACACGTACCGCGTCGCCGGGCTTCACTTGCAAAATGCCCGTGCGAATCACGGAGTCGCCCACGGCCAGGCCGTCGGTAATCTGAATTACTTTATCCGAGCGGATACCAATCTTGACTTTCTTCGGCACCATTTTGCCCTTTTGTACGGTGTAGACGCTGTAGCCGCTGGCCTCGGGAATCACCGACTCCGTGGGCACCTGCAGCGCATCGGTCGACTCACCCAGCTGCAGGTTTACTTTCACGAAGGCGCCGGGGCGCAGCTCGTTGCGGGCGTTGGCGTAGCGGGCCCGCACGGGTTGGGTGCGGCTCACCGGGTCAATCTGCGGGTCAATGGCGTAGACCTTGGCGTCGTACTTTTTATTGGTGCCCTCGTCGGTTACGCTCACCACGTCGCCCACCCGCACGTTGTTGGCAAACCGGCCCGGCACGGCGAAGTCAATCTTAACGGGCCGCACGCGGGAGAGGGTCGTAATTTCGGTGCCGGGACTCACGTAAGTGCCCACGGTGGCAGTAGTCAAACCCAGCACGCCATCGAACGGGGCCCGCACGTAGGCCTTGGCCAACGACGCCTGCAGGGCTTTCAAATCGGCCTGGGCGGTCTGGAGCTGGTTATTGGCCTGCTCGTATTCCTGGGCGCTGATGTATTCTTTGTCGAGCAGGGTACGCTGGCGCTTTTCCTGGTCCCGAAACAGCTGAATATTGTACTGCTGCTTGCGGATGGCGGCCTGGGCCTCGTCGGCATTGATGCTGAACAGCAGCTGACCTTTGCGCACGGGCTGTCCTTCGCGAATGTTGAGGCTGGTAATCTTGCCCGACAGCTCGCTCTTAATCACCACCGACTCGTCGGCCAGCACGGAGCCCGTAGCGGCCACTTCGTCCGAGAGGTTGGTGGGCTTCACCACGTAGACCTGCACCGGCAGCTTTTGGGCGCCGCCTTTGCCGCCCCCCGCCCCGCCGGGGCCGCCCTTACCGCCGCCCCCGCCGGCCGCCCCGCGGCCCCCCGCGCCGCCACCTTTGGCGTCGGCATTCGGGGAAGGAAAATACTTTATTTTAATAAAGGCCAGGGCGGCAATAAAGGCCACCGTGAGTACAATCCACAACACCTTGCGCCCGGGGCGCGACTCAGTTTCTACCGTTTCTTGTTCGTATTGCATGTAAAAGGGGATATTTCCCAACTCAATTCACTCCGTGCCAATTGGCGTAGACCATTGACGTTCAACAACGACAGGCTGCCCGGAAGGGTTCGGTCAAATCCGGCGGCGGGTTTGGCCCTCGGGCAATAAGCCTCTGGTAAAGCCGGCCGGAGTACTGTTGTAACAGGGGGTAAGACACAAAAAAAGCCTGCTGGTTGCAGGCTTTTTCTATTTAGCGCGGGGCTAATTACATGGCTTTGGCATTGATGTAGTTCTTAGCCAGGTTGTTGAGTAGCGTGTCGGTGGCTTGCTCTTCCTGCAGCGTCTGGCGCAGCAGCTCCGCCGATTCGGAGTGGCCCAGGCGCAGCGCGTAGTGAGCCGCCGTGCCGTAGCCCGCAATTTCGTAGTGCTCCACGCGCTGGGCCGCCGCAATCAGGGCGGCGTCTTTTACCTCGTCGGTGGCATCTTCGGCAATGGTTTCCTTGCCTTCGGCCACCAGGCCCTGCATGGCTTTGCAGGTGTGGCCTTCCAGCTTCAGTCCCAAGCCGCGGCCAATTTGTTCGAGGCGAGCCAGCTGGTTTTTGGTTTCCGTCAGGTGCTGGTCGAAGGCCTGTTGCAGGCGCGGGTCGCGGGCTTCCTTAGCCATGTCGGGCAGGGCCTTGGTCAGCTGGGTTTCGGCGCTGTACAAGTCGCGCAGTTGTTCCTGAAACAGGTCGTCGAGGCTTTTGAGTTTGTCAGCCATAGCAAGTAGGGTAGTAGGGTTGTGGAGGAAAAAAGACCAGTTCCTGCCGGGCAGGAGTATTCCTCTACGGGCCCTAACGCCGGAGGTTGGCCGGCCCAAAACTAGCGCTGAGCTTCGCCAGAGTCGTATCCGCCGCCGTATTTCCCCGTACTTTTACCGCTATGAAAACGCCCAAAGAGCCCACCGAAGCCCACCGCAACTTCTTCCGCGACGTGCACGACGTGGTGCGCCTCATTCCCCGGGGCCGCGTAACTACCTACGGCGCCATTGCCCACTACCTTGGCGCCCGGCACGGGGCCCGCATGGTAGGCTGGGCCATGATGGCGGCCCACCCCAGCGTGGGCCCCGACGCCATTCCGGCCTACCGGGTCGTCAACCGGCTGGGCCTGCTCACCGGCCGGCAGCACTTTGCCACGCCCACGGCCATGCAGAACTTTCTCGAAGCCGAAGGCATCCAGATTATCGACGACCAGGTGCAGGACTTCAAAACCCGCTTCTGGGACCCCAGCACCGAGCTGACCTAGCGCCGGCCCGGCCGGGAACGGAACTTTTTAACGTAGAAAATTCCCTCCTTGGGTATCACCTTCTTAAAGGCCGGGGCCGCATCGACGGCCGTCGGAATGGCGCACTCCAGATACGTGGGCGTGGAAAAGTCGGGTACGAAGCTGTGGCAGGCCTGCTGGGTGCCGGTGGCGCAGAGCTCAATCGGGCGGCGCCGGTCGTTCCAGCTCAGGGCCAGGTAGCTACCGGGCAGCAAGGTGCCGGCTTCCTGGCCATTGACGAGCACCGTCAGGGCCTGGGTGGGCGCCGCGTCGGGGCGGCGGTACAGGTAAATGGCCGCGGTATCGGCCCGGGCAAAGCCGTCTTCGTCGGCGGTGATGGAAGCAGCCGTTGCCATTACCCGGCCCGAGGCGAGGTGGAGCTCGTAGGGGCGGGGCTGCCCACCGGATATGGCTCCAGCCAGGGCCGCCCCAGCCAAGCCGCCCACCACGGCCGCCGTGGCAACATCCGATGAATTAGCGGGGGTAACGCCGATGAAGGTGTAGGACTGACCCTCGGGTCGTAGCTCGAAGAAGTTGCCGCGGTGCCAGATGTACAGCTTCTCGCCGTCGCACATACCCCAGACGTTGCGGACCGGCCGCTCAGGTTTTGCCGGGCTCATGTACAGGTAGTTGGCGTCCACGTCGTCGGCGCCGGCCCACTGCTTGCCGGTGCGGGTTCGGTGCGTCAGCACGAAGGGTTCCTGGCTGATGCCCGGCTGGTTGGCCTGAAATTCAGCAAACGTGCGGTAGATGCCCCGGCGCAAGGGCTGCGTTTGAATAGGATAGCGCAAGGCTCTCAAACCGCCCTGCCCGTTCAGCATCTCGGCTTCCGTTAGCGGAGCTCCTACGGCTGGGGCGTCGCCGGGTAGGGTGGCCAGCTTGAGCAGGCTGTGTTGCAGGCCCTGAGCAAGCAGCCCCGCGTGCTTGCTCGTCACGTCCAGGCCGCTGCTTTCGAGCGTTTCGGCATGCGTGGCCAGCACGGCGTAAGTATCGCCGCGCTTTTCCAGAAAGTCGACCATCAGCTCAACCGTACCGGTTTCAGCAGTGGAACGAATATCTTCCCCAATGTTCAACACGTGAAACCGCATGCTCACCGGGCGGGCCTCACTGCCGGGTTGGGTGCGTTGCACGTGGGGCAGCAGGGAGGTTTCGAAGGGCCCGGCAAAATCGGCGGAGGTCAGCACATTATCCAAGCCCTGGTACACCGTGCCCAGGCGGGTGCGGTCGGGGCGGGCATCAACAATGCGCGTCACCCGATACTGCCCCGAGGCCTCAAGGGCAATTGGCTGCTTGCCAAGGTCAACGACGTAGGTTTGGGCCGCGGCAGAATACGAGCCAGCGCTGAAAAGGAGCAGTAATAAGCTGCCAGCAAAAAACTTAGGCATAACAAAAGACTACACAAAGCCCGTGCTATCTGGCAAACCAGGCACGGACAAGGACGTTAGAGAATTCGGAGTAATAAAGGCCCCAATAAAAACGCCATCGGGGGCCGATGGCGTCAGTAAAAAAGCAGGACAATCCTAGAGTTTACAGCATGGCTACCGTCGGGCGGGGGGCGGCAGTGTAGCCGGCCGCGGCTAAGATGGCGCCCCGTACTTCCTCAGGGTTGGCATTCTTGAGCAAGTAGCCGTGGGCGCCTTCGCTGTGCAGACTATCAATGAGTTCGGGTTCGTCGTGCATGGAGATAATGACCACGCGCACCCGCGGATACTGGGCGCGCATCAGGCGCACAGTTTGCAGGCCGTCGAGCGTGGGCATCTGCAAATCCATGAGCACTACGTCGGGCACAATGCCTTGGTCGAGGTGTTCGAGAAGCTCCTGTCCGTCACCGGCTTCGAAGAGCACTTCCATATCGGGAAAGCCGCTGATCAGGGCCCGTAGTCCTTTACGAAACAGGATATGGTCGTCGACGACGGCTAAACGGATGGTCGGTGTGCTCATACAGAGGTAGTTAGGGCAGGCTTTTGATCGACCGGAAGATACGGAATAGGGAAGGAAATCCAAACTTTACTGCCGGCCCCCGGTGCTGATTCGTGCCGTAGAGTGCCGTGGAGCACGGCCACGCGGCTGCGTAAGTTGGTGAGTCCGAGGCCCGGGCGGGCGCCCGGCGCCGGCGGAAGGTCGCCGGCGGCCGGATCGAAGCCGACGCCATTGTCGCGGTACTGCAGCGAGAGGTAATCGGGCCCGAAGTCGATGCTGACCTCAATGGTTTCGGCGTGGGCGTGGCGCAGGCCGTTGCCCAAGAGCTCTTGGACCACGCGAAAGACAATCAGTTCCCGCTTGGGGTCGAGGCGGCGGGGCTGACCGCGCTGCTCAATAATAACGTGGGTGGGGCCATCGGCCGGCACCGTGCGGGCTAGGGCGTCAAGGGCGAAAGGCAGGCCGAACTTTTGCAGGGCGGCCGGCAGCAGATTGCGGGAGATGCGGCGCACTTCGCCGATGGCCTGGTCGAGCAGGGCCGTGGCTTCCTCCGTTAAGCTAGGCTGGCCGAGCGTGCTGAGGTGGAGCTTGGCAATGGCCAGGGTGGTGCCCACGCCGTCGTGCAAATCGGCGGCAATGCGGCGGCGTTCCTCCTCCTGGGCCAGCAGGGCGGCTTCCAGAGCCTGCTGCTGGGAAGCGTCGCGCACCTGCCGCAGTTGTTCCTGCTGGCGCAGCAGCCGCCGCTGATACCGTAGCACAAACCCCACAATGCCCAAGGCCAGCAGCAGCAGCACGGGCGTAGCCAGCATTACGGGAAGCAGCCAGCTATTCATGGGCGGGAGCGGTAAGGCATCAACCGGCCCGCGTACCAAAACGCCAGGGCAAACAGTAGATACTGAATCAGATTAACCATGGCAGTAAGGGTATAAATCACTTGGTGACTCGCCGAATCAGTGGGAGCAGATAACTTGTTGACAAACACGTACAGCAATACCGTACCCGAAAAATACAAAACTACCGCGGTACTTACCAAAAAAAGTGGGTCTTGCTCCAAGCGGATAACGTGGAGCTCGTTGAGCAGCTGTTCGAAGTACAACAGGGCCAGGCCAATAAGCAAAGCACTTTGGAGCACGTGCGTATAGGCATTCATTTGGTGCAGGCCTTCCAGGTATAATGAGTCGAGCAGGGCAAATCCGGTAAAGACTACCGCTAGCGCCGGCAGCAGGCGCCGTATCGTGGGGGAGGTCAGGGTGAGGTAGTAAATGCGGAGAAAGACCAGCGTTTGGACCAGCGTAAAGAAATGCCAGATGCTGTTACCCCAGGCGGGCCAGTACAATTCCTGCAGGCTCGATACGAGCATGATGATTTCAGTGAACACCAGAAAGCTGGCCATCATGCGCAAAGCGGTGGGAAGCCGTGGCCAGCGCCAAAAGGCCAGCCCCAGCGGCAGCAGCACGACCAAACTGGCCATCTGCTCCAGGTATTCACAGCACGTAAGGAGCCACGAAGGAATTTGCATGTGGGACGTGGCAAAGAAAAATGGGATGGGGATGAGGGAGAAAAATACGAATTCCTAGCCAGGATGTATAATTCCGGGATTGAAAAGAACTTAAGCCAGCTCAGATAACGCCGCCAGCAGGTAGTTACGAAGGCGGGCTAGGCCAGTCCAGCGGCGAGGATGTGTACTCATCCGAGGGCTGGTCGCCATGCCAGAGTGCAATGGCCAGGAACGTGTTAAAGACAATAAGCAACACAAACTGGATGATGTACATAATCCAGATGATATCGGCTTGGTCCTGCAGGCGCATTTCGGAAATGAAAACCAGCAAAGTGCCCGCATAATACAGAATAGAGCCCACGCTGACCATGAAGATGGGGTCTTGGCCCAGGTCAATATTGCGCAGCTCCCGCAGGGTTTGCTCGAAGTACGCCACGGCGGCGCCAACCAGCAGCACGCTTTGCACCAAGTGAATGAAGCTGCTGTAGCTAATGAAAAAGTGCTCGGCAAAATTGGACGACTCCAGGCTGGCCAGGCCCAGAAAAATACCCAGCCCGGCTAGTAGCACAAACCGGCTGCGCCCCGAGTGAAAGGCGTAGTAGTAAGCCCAGCCCAGCAGCAGGGTTTCGCCCACCGTGGCCAGCCGCAGGAAAATAATATTGTTGTGCAGCACGTGGCGGCCGTATTCCGCCAGGGCGCCATTGAGCAGGGCCCCCGGAATAAGGGCAAACCAAACCAGGGGGCGGTAGGTGGGCAGCAGGAATTTCCAACGGTAGATACCAATTCCCAGCGGAATCAGGTACGTGAGCAGTGCTACGTTGTTGAACTGCTTGGCAAACTGAACCAACCACCCGCTATCCACAGCTGGACGTATAGAAAGTGGGCACGGGCAAAAGGTGTGGCACTGGGGCGGAAAGTAAGCAGAACGGAAAATGAGCAGGTCGCGCCCTGGACCCTACTACGGAACTAGCAGGAAGTAGCGGAGTTACCTAGGTAAGATAGACTTTTATGACTGGAGTGCTGCAGGCCACTAAAAAGGGGTGGGCTGCGTGGCTAGGGCCGAGTCCGTACTTTTACTGCTATTGTACAGAGCCACGGCCAGCAAGCCATTAAAGGCAATTAGCAGGACGGACTGAATGCTGTACATCAGCCAGATCTGGTTGATTTGGTAGTTCTTCTGCATTGAGTCTTCCAGCACAAATACCATCAGGGTGCCCGAATAGTACAGCGTAACGCCGACGCTTACCAGAAACATAGGGTCGCGCTCCAGCCGGATGTTGCGCAGTTCGCGCAGAATCTTCTCGAAGTACATCAGGGCGGCGCCAATCAGCAGTAGGCTTTGCGCCATGCGCGTGTAGGTTTTGGTGCCGTAGAGGCCCGCCCAGAACACGTACTCACTCACGGCAGTGGCCAGAAAAACCATGGAGGCCCCTACCAGCAGCTGCCGGTTGAGCCGGGTGTTGAAGGTTTGGTAGTACGTATAACTCAAAAACAGCGTTTCCAGCCAAATAATCAGGTAGGTGGAGAGGATGTTGTTGTGCCAGTACCGCCGGCCCACCTCGGACCAGATGTTTAACACCAGAATCAGAACCAGCGCCGCCCCGATGCGCCGCCGCCGAGCCAACACCGGCCAACGCCAGATACAAACGGCCAGTGGTAGCAAGTAGCAAAAAACCGAGAGGAGGTTTAGCTGCTTGGCTATGGTCACCAGCAGGTTGTGGTCTGGCGTTGACATTAGTCTTGGTAAAGTTTAGTTGGTAAGTGGACTGTCTGCCGCGCAGCAGTTGGGGCAGGTCGGGCCGGTGGCCAGCATTACCCGCTCGTACAAATCCCCCATGTCCGATTTAACGCCTACCAGCACAAATCCTCCCTGCCCATTGTCGTCAATGGCGTTGTAGATGCGGATGCCCACAAATTCGGAACCACAGTCGTCCATAAGCGCCTTGAGCTTGTTTTTGCCGAAAAACTGGCCTTTAAACACGGGCTTGGAGTCGTCCGGGCACTCATTGTAGTTGTGGGTCATGCCAGCGGCTACCGTCTCATTAACGATGGAGCCTTCATTGCCGTCGAAAGTACTCATGCAGGGGTGTGTTAGGAAGTAATTAGGAAATAATAGAACAAAAAAGCTCTGCCTCTGAACATCCAAATATAGGGCAAACCTTGCGGATGCAAGCGGTGAATTTTCTTTTCCTAAAACCTAAAAAGGGAGCTGGCCGCTCGGAAACGGCCGGTCTGGCCGCCGGGGCGGGCCAGGAGGAGTTTCCTCTTCCTCGGAGTCAGCGGCGGGGGTATCGTCGTCGTCTTCTTCCAGGTTCTCAAATACGCGCTCAATAGCCGATTCGGCGTTGCGCAGTTTTTGCTTGCAGAGGCGGATCAGCTCGGCTGAGCGCTGCACCCGGGCCGTGAGGTCATCTACGTCGACGGTGTCGGTTTCCAAGGCCCGCAGAATGGTTTCGAGCTCTTCAATAGCTTGGCGGTAAGTAGTATCGTTGGTCATTCGGAGGAAGCGGGGCTTGCGGTAGGAAGGGCGGAAGGCGCCAGGTGGGGCGTGCGGTCCGTAATCTGGGCGGCCAGCGTAAGGTGGGGCAGCAGCAGGCGCACCTCGTCGCCGGGCTGCAAAGCGTGTTCGGGCTGCTGGTGGTCGGTGATGAGCTGCACGTAGCCGTGCCGCGCCAGGACCGTAGCTTCCGGCAACGGGGGCGCGCTAAGCTGGGTGAGGCGCAGCGTGGCCCGGTGCAGCAGCCGTTCGGCGGCCAGCTGCAGCCCGTAGCGGTGGCGCAGCAGCTGCTCGCGCCGCCGCCGGTGCAGCCGCCGAAACCGCTGGGCCAGCCGGCGCCCAAACGTGCGCAGGCCCTGCTGCTGCTGGGCCAGGGCCCGGCGGGCGGCCCGGCGCAGCCCCTGGCGGTGCCGGGTCAGGTGGCGGTGGTGGTGGCGGAGCTGCTCGCGCGGGACGGTGGCCGCCTGCCGGATGCGGTGGTAGAGTTCGGCGCGGTGCTCATCCAGCTGCTCCTGGGCGGCCCGGTGCACGAAGCGGCCCGCCTGCTGGAGTAAGTCGGCAGCATCAGAAAGCTGCAGGCGGGCCAACTCGCGGATTCGCTCGGCGTAGCCGCCAAATACGGCGTCGAGGCGGGCCAGGCGCTCGGCCAGGAAAGCGGCTACGGCCGTGGGCGTTTTCAGGGCCAGGTGGGCGGCTAGGTCCAGCACAGCCTCGTCGCGCTCGTGCCCAATACCGGTGAGTACGGGCAGGGGAAAGGAACCCACGCCCGCCGCCAGGCCGTAATCGTCGAAGGCCAGTAAGTCGGTTTTGGAGCCCCCGCCGCGAATAATAATTACCGCGTCGAAGGTGGCGCGCCGGGGCCGGATGGCGTCGAGGGCGCCCAGAATGCTGGCCGGAGCTTCCGCGCCCTGCATACTGGCCGGAAACAGGCTTACGGCAAAGTCGTAGGGCGACTCGCTGAGCTGCTGCACGAAGTCCTGGAAGCCCGCCGCCGTGGGCGACGAAATAACGGCCAGCCGCTGCGGCCCCAGGGCCAGGGGTAGGTGCTTCTGCCGCTCCAGCAGGCCCTTGGCTTCGAGCTTGCGCACCGTTTCGAGGCGCTGCCGGGCCAGGTCCCCCACGGTGTAGCTTGGGTCCAGGTTCAGTACGTCGAGGCTCAGGCCGTACTGCTCGTGAAACTTGACCTGCACCCGCAGCATCACCTTCAGACCAATCTGTAATTCCTGCCCGGTCTGGTCCAGGAAGGCGGGGGCCAACTGCTGGTAGCGCTGGCTCCAGATCGTAGCCCGGGCCTGGGCCTTGAGCTGGGCCCCGCGGCCGGTGACGTGCTGGTCGGTGAGCACCAGGTAGCAGTGGCCGCCGTCGTGCCGGGGCAGGGTCAGGTCGGCAATTTCGGCTACCACCCAGTACGACTCGGCAAAGCGGGTTTCTACGGCCTGGCGCACGCGCACCAGCAGCTCGGCCAGCGGCAGCGGCGCGGGGGGCAGCGGACCAGACAGGCCCGGTTCCGGACGACGATTAAACAGGGGTGGCATACGAGCGGCAAGGTACGAATTCGCGGAGCGGTAACTCGCCCCAGGAAGGCAATTCCGGCCACCGGAGCGAGGGCAGTTGGTGTTGCAACCCACCGGCGCGGGCAATGTTGGGCGCGGGGCGGGAAAAAGTGGTTGGGGTGCCAGGGCCGGCGGCGGGCGGGCGGGGTGAGGCTACGGCTTTTTTTCTACCTTTCTAACCGAAAATCCGCCTTCCTTCTAATCCTTCCCTTATGAAAAACAAAAACAGCCTGACGCTGGCCTCCGTGGCCACCGCCGGCCTGATCCTGGCCGGGTGTGCTGCCAGCAACACGCCCGCCACTACCACTACGGCCGCTGCCACCCCCGCCCCGGCCGCCACGCCCACCGAAGAGCCCGTCGTAAAAGGTGTGGGCCTCGACGTGACGACCATCGACAAGTCGGTGCAGCCCTGCGAGGACTTCTTCCAGTACGCTTCCGGCAACTGGCTCAAGAACAACCCGATTCCGGCTTCCGAAGTGAGCTGGGGTAGCTTCAACGAGCTCTATAATAAGAACCTGGCCGTGCAGCGCCAGATTCTGGAGGAGGCCGCTGCCAACCGCTCGGCCGCCAAAGGCACCAATGCCCAGAAAGTAGGCGACTTCTACGCCTCGGCCATGGACTCGATGGCCATTGAAAAAGCGGGCATCACGCCCCTGAAGTCGGAGCTGGCCCGCATCGACGCCATCAAGGACCTGAAAGGGCTGCAGGCCGAGCTGGCGCACCAGCAGCAAATCGGCACCGGCTCGGTGTTCAGCATGGGCGTGGGGCAGGACGAGAAAAACAGCACCCAGTACGCCGTGCAGATCTACCAGGGCGGCCTGCGCCTGCCCAACCGCGACTACTACCTCAAAACCGACCCTCGCACCAAGGCCGTGCAGGCCGCTTACCTCACGTACATCACGAACGTGTTTAAGCTGATGGGCGAAACGCCAGCCGCCGCGGCCAAAAATGCCGCTACCATCATGCGCCTCGAAACCCGCCTGGCCAAGGCTTCCAAAAGCCCGGTAGACCTGCGCGACCCCAACGCCAACTACAACAAGATGACCGTGACGGAACTGCAGAAGCAGTATCCGAACCTGGGTTTGCCCACGGTACTGGCCAAAACCAACCTGGGCGCGGCCAAAGAGGTAATCGTGGGCCAGCCCGCCTTCCTCAAAGAAGCCAACGTGGCCCTGAAGGCCGAGCCCCTGGCCGACTGGAAAACCTACCTGCGCTGGCACCTGGTGTCGTCGGTGGCCAGTGCCCTGCCCAAGGCCTACGTGGACGAAAGCTTCAAGTACAGCCAGGTGCTGACCGGCGCCAAGCAGATGCAGCCCCGCTGGAAGCGCATGCTCCGCTCGACCGACGCCGCCCTGGGCGAAGCCTTCGGCCAGGTGTACGTCGATAAGGCCTTCACCCCCGAAGCCAAGGCCAAGGCCCTGGAACTGGTCAACAACATTAAGGCCAGCATGGCTGAGCACATTCAGCAGAACACCTGGATGAGCGCCGCCACCAAGACCGAGGCCCTAAAGAAGCTCAACGCCTTTACCGTCAAAATCGGCTACCCCGACAAGTGGAAGGACTATTCGGCCCTGACCATCTCGCGCGACTCCTACCTGCAGAACGTGCTGGATGCCCGCCAGTGGGCGGCCAAAGACGAGGAGAAAAAGCTGGGCAAGGCCATTGACCGCGGCGAGTGGGGCATGACCCCGCCCACGGTGAATGCCTACTACAACCCGCCGATGAACGAAATCGTGTTTCCGGCCGGCATTCTGCAGCCGCCCTTCTACGACCCCAAAGCCGACGACGCCGTCAACTACGGCGCTATTGGGGCCGTAATCGGCCACGAAATCACCCACGGCTTCGACGACCAGGGCCGGCAGTACGACGCCGAAGGCAACCTGCGCGACTGGTGGACCAAGGAAGATGCCGACAACTTCACCAAGCGCGCCGACATCGTGGGCCAGCAGTTCGACGCCTTCACGCCCTTCGACTCAGTGCACGTGAACGGCAAGCTCACAATGGGCGAAAACCTGGCCGACCTGGGTGGGCTCAACATTGCCTACACGGCCTTGCAAAAGGCCATGGCGGGCAAGCCCAAAACCAAGATTGACGGCTTCACCCCCGAGCAGCGCTTCTTCCTCTCGTATGCCCAGGTGTGGCGCACCAACGCCCGCCCCGAGGCCGTGCGCCAGCAGATCCTGACCGACCCACACTCCCCGGCCCAGTACCGCACCAACGGCCCCCTGCAGAACATGCCCCAGTTCTACGAGGCCTTCGGCTGCAAGGAAGACGCCAAGATGGTTCGCGCCCAAGCCCAGCGCGCCCAGATCTGGTAACTGTGAAGTGGTGAAATAGTGAACTGGTGAGTTGTCGTTCTAGTTGCGCCGCTCTGCGCCGGCGGAACATCAAACTCACCAGTTCACCAGTTCACTAGTTCACACTGAAAAAAGGCGCCCTGCATTACGCAGGGCGCCTTTTTTTGTATGACCCACCGACTGCCAGTAGCGCGAACGTTGTAGTTCGCGTGGCTGAACGACCAATAGTTGTGATGGCGCGCGGGGCACGCGAAATACAACGTTCGCGCTACGCTATACTACCGCCCAGCTATTCTGCCTGGAGCTTTGCCAAGGCCGACCAAAGCCTCGGCAAGTCTGCTCGAAGCAGTGGAAAGAACGGCCGAAGCGGTGGGAAGACCGACCGAAGTTCCAGCCAGTGCAACCGAAGTCGTGGCAAGGATGACCGAAGCAGTAGAAAGGACGACCGAAGAGATAAAAAGAGCTATTTCCACCGCTTCAGGTGACCTGCGCGGGGCCAGGCTAGCGCTTCGGGGTCGGCTGCGGCTTAGCCGGGTGGGCTGCGGGCGGGGGAGGGGCGCTTGGCAGGGCTTGGCGGGTGCCTCAAGCGGGTTCAGGCCGTTTTGCCGGCCCGCCCGTATCTTGCGGCATGCAAAAAACGCTGCTTTACGCCTTCCTGCTGCCGCTCGTGCTCTGCGGCGCCTGCCAGTCTTCCGATTCGAAAACGACGGTGCCCACCACGGCGGCCCCCGAAACGGCCGCGGCTGATACAGCGGCGGTACGGCTGCGCGAGCGGGTGGCCCACCCCCAGGTGGGCGACGTGTACGTGGTGCAGTTTCAGCGCCCGGACAATCAAACCAGCCGTTACTTTTTCTACCACGTATTCCGGGCCACTCCCGACACCGCCTACCTGCACCCGGCCTACAAGGATGCCGCCACGGCCGATGCCGACCTGCGCCAGCCCGAGTTCCGGGCTTCCGACCAGACGATGATCTACACCCAGGCCGAGCTGCTGGAACTACTCCAGGTGCAGGCCGGCGACGTCAACAAAGCCCGCCTCGTGCAGGTGCGCCGCGCCCAATAAGCAGCCGCTTACTTCACGACTTCAATCTTGATGTCGACGTCCTTCTTGGGCCATTTGTAGGGGTCCACGGGCTCGGCCGCAATTTTGTCGATGACCTCTAGGCCCTCCACTACTTCGCCAAACACGGTGTACTTGCCATCCAGGGAGGGCACGCCGCCCACCGTGGCGTAGGTCTTGAGCTGCTCGGGCGTGAGCTTGCGGCCGGCCATGGCCTGGGCTTGGTAGGGGGTGAGCTTTTCGCCCTGCACAAAGTAAAAATCGGTGTTTGAGGACAGCTTGCCCGGGTTCTGGTCGTCGTCGTAGCGGGCCATGCCCAGGGCGCCGCGCTTGTGGAAGTGGGCAGCCCGGATTTCGGGCGGAATATGGTAGCGGGCCAGCCGGATAGTGCGGTGGTCGGAGCGGCCCCCCTGAATGGCAAATCCGTTGACGACGCGGTTAAATACGGTCTGGTCGAAGACGCCCTTGCGGGCCAGCAGCAGGAAGTTGGCCTTGTGAATGGGCGTGTCGTCGTAGAGCTTCACGCGCAAGTCGCCGTGCCGGGTGTGCACGATTACCTCCGAGGCCGGATACGCCTTGCCGTACTCCGTGAGCAGGGCCACCGCGTTGCTGTCGCGCAGGCTCGTCAGCTCGGGGCCCGGCACGGGTGGGGGAGTGGGGGCGGCCGGAGCGGCGGTTTCGGCCGGGGGCGGGGTTTGGTTGCAGCCGCCGAGCCCCAGGGCGGCCGTGAGCAGGACCCCGTAGCGCAGGGCGGGCCAGGAAAAAGAAAACATGGGCAGAAAGGTCAGTGCGGAAAAACGCGCCAAGGCCCGGGTGGGCCCCAAACGACAAATGGGTTACGGCCCACGCCTCCGCGCGGCCATAACCCAAATGTAAAGCGTTTTCCGTGGGTTGGCAGGGGTAAAAAAAGCGGGACCGGCCGGCGGGTTGCCTGCCCCGTCCTGCCCGTCCCGCTACTATTCACGGCGGCCCGACTCTCGGCCGGCTGCTTAGCAGAAGCTAGTTCCAGCCGTCGTTTTCCTTTTTGTCGTCCTTCTTTTTCTTCTCCTTCCGCTTGCTGCTGCCCTCGTCCGATTTGGTTTTGACTTTTACTTTTTCGGGCTCGGCGGCGGGAGCAGTAGCCGGAACTGGGGCGGCCGGAGCAGGCGTCGGGGTTTCCACAGGTGGCGGGGCCATGTCCTTGGCCGAGTTGATCTGGTCGGGCCGCTCCACTACTGCCTCTTTGTGCGTGGCCAGCAGCAGGTCCTGGGTCATCAGCTCGTTTTTGTCCCAGGCCTTGAGCTCCAGGGCCAGCTTTTCCTTTTCCTCCTTGCCGGGCTTTTTACCCATCAGCTGGTCCAAATCGGGCCGGCCCGCGTCCTGCCAGGCCGTCAGCCAGAGCGAGGCTACCAGCGTGGGGGCCTGCTTGAGGCGGTAGGCTACCTGCCCGCCCACTTCCTTGTAGTAGGCGTCGGCAAAGGCGTCGGAGTAGGAGCGGCGGGTTTTGCCAAACTTGTGGGAGAAAGTGTACTTGGTTTCGTTGGTAAAGGCGCGGGTTACTTTCTCCTCCTTGTCGAAGGTGTCGCCCAAAAAGCCGTACGATTCCTGCACGGCCGTCCAGACGGCGCGCAGTGGGTCTTTCACGTACTCGGCCTTCTCGCTGTCCAGCTTCCACTCGGCCAGGTGGCGCTCCGGCAGCTTCGATTCCCAGAGGCTGTGCATGCCCTGCTGGTTGGTCAGCTGCCCGTCATAATTGACGGTGGTGTGCAGCGGCACGTAGGCATCGGCCACGTAATGGCCCAGCTCGGCCGAGAGGCGGATAATGGCCACCGAATCACGCTGCTTAAAGGCTTCGGTCAGGGCTAGCTTGGTTTCGAGCACTACCCACGGCACGGTGCCGTACTTGCGCAGCGTGTCGGCCGAATACTTGGCCGAGGCTTTTTCCCAGAGCTTGGGCATGGAACCAAACGGGTCGTCGCCGTAGTGGTCCATGTCGATGTAGTGCTTGGGCGCTTCCTTGGGGTCGTCCTCGCGCCGCTCGTCGGGGGCCGTCGAGAAGCGCACAATTTCGGCCAGGTGGCGGTAATAAAACCCCTGCATGGATTTTGGCAAGGTGTAAACCGCAATCTGGTTGATGGTGCGGTGCGCTAAAAAGCCCCAGCCCGACGACAAAAACGGGCATAATAGCACAAGGGCCAGCGTTAGTACATGCTTTTTCATAGAAAGAAGTAAAGGCCGGAAAGCAGGCTCCGCAAGTTCGGAATTTTGGATTAATAAAGTATGGAGGAGTTGATAGTTGATTGTTGTTAGTTGTCAGTCGGAGGTCAGGCGAGGCGGCGGGTCGGGCAATTCCTCGTTCCGGCGTATACCTTTAGCTGGCTACGGGTTGCCGGCTTTACCACGCTGTGGGGGTACTAACAACCAGCAACCAGCAACTAACGACTAGCTATGACGCTGATATCCAAGAAGAAGCTCTCCTACAGCATCAGTCCCGGGCTGCGCGAGTACCTGCACGAGTACGACCGGGAAAGCAAGCTGCCGGTGACGTACCGCGACCTGCTGCGCTACAGCGGCTCGTTTCCGCTCATGGACCGCAACGGCCGCGACACGCTCTGGCAAACCGTTTTTTATGAGCCCAGCACGTTGGTTGAGCTCTCGGCGGGCCTGGCCGAGGTATACGCCCTGCTGCGCACCGACGGCGACCTGTCCTTTACCGACCACCTGCTGGCCGACCGCATCGACTACTGCCAGTTCGGCAACAGCAACCCGTTTCGGGTGCGCATCGTGAACCAGCTCAACGACAACTACGACTATTTCTACGTGAAGCGGGCCGACGCCTCCCGGGTATACGGTCTGGAGCTGGAGCACCTGTTGTCGCCGAACCGCATCAACTACCTCGTCTGCGGCGATTCGCTCATCGAGGAACACATTGCCGGCATCCCCGGCGACGACTTTATCCGTGACCATCTGCAGCGGCCCCACCTCAACCAGGTGCGTATTGCCAAGGAGTTCGTCAAGTTTAATGAGCGCTGCTTTGCTCGCCTGCTCGGCGATATGCGGGCCTACAACTACGTCATCATTGCCACCCCCGACTTCGAGGACGAGCAATACCGCGTGCGGGCCATCGACTTCGACCAGCAGAGCTACGAGGGCAAAAAAAATATGTACCTGCCCCAGTTCTTCAAGGACAACCGCAAGGTGGTGCAGATGTGCAGCCGGCTGCTCAAGACCGAAACCATCCGGCAGTACCAGGCCGAGGAACGGACGCTGATTGCCCGGCGCGTGCGTCTGGAGCGCTACCGCCTCAAAAACCTAATGGACATCATGCGGCGCGACGAAACTTCTACCGACGAGAAAACTGCCCAGCTCAAGCAGCAGCTCAATGCCCACTACGGCTCCACGGCCTTCGACCGGTGCCGCAGCATGGGCGACGTGGTGCACCAGAACCTGAAAATGATGCTGCTGGCCCGCCCCCGGCCCGATTAAGCCGTGAGCTTATCCTGGTCGGGTGGGAAACGGTCGAGTAGCTCACTGAGCTTGCGGTACACAAAATCCACGGCCTGCTGCCGCACGCTCAGACAGTCGCCCTGGAATACTTCGCGGTGCTCCTCGGCCCGGTTCTGGTACAGGAACGTGAAAAACAGCGTGCCGGCGGGCTTTTCGTCGGTTTCGGAACCCCCGGCGGCGCACAGGCCCGTCACGGCCACGCACACGTCGGCCCCGATTTTCTTGTGCAGGCCCATTACCATTTCATTGGTCACCTGCTGCGACTCGGCGGTGTAGATTTCCAGGGTTTGCTTGCTCACGCCCAGCAGCTTGTGCTTGGCCTCGGGGTGGTAGGTCACGATGGAGCCCAGCAGTACGCTGCTCACGCCCTGAGCCTCCACTAGGCCCGCGGGCAGCAACCCGGCCGTGCAGCTTTCGGCAAAAGCCAGGGTGAGCTTGTATTGAATAAAGCGCTTTACGAGGGCAGATATGTCGGCTGGTTTCATAGGGCAGAAAGGGGCGTGCTGAATCCTATACTGCCTTTTGCGCTTTAAGTTAGGGGCCGCCCAGGTAAGCTCCACGGTAGGTATAGTGCAATATGCTCAACGGCAACAGCTTACTTCGGCACTGCCGTTGAGCTGGCTTGCCGCTGTTTTTCGGGCTTACTCCTGACGGTACACCACGCCCTGCTTCATCACGAAGCGCACCCGCTGCATCACTTTGATGTCCTGGGTCGGGTCGCCATCCACGGCTACTACGTCGGCCAGCTTGCCGGCTTCCAAAGTGCCCAGGTTCTCGGTCTGGTCCAGCAGCTCGGCCGCCGACACCGTGGCCGCACGCAGGGCCTCGTAGGCAGGCATGCCGGCTTCTACCATGTACTGAAACTCCAGGGCATTCACGCCGTGCCGGTACACGGAAGCGTCGGTGCCAAAGGCAATTTTTACCCCGGCTTTGTAGGCTTTGCCGAAGGTCGTTTGCAGCTTGGGCCCGATAGCCAAGGCCTTGGGCGTTACCAGGGGCGGGTAATAGTTCGGAATCTTAGCCGAGTCGGCCACCGACTTGCCAGCCGTAATAGTGGGCACGTACCAAGTCCCGAATTTCTTCATCAGCTTCATCGTCTCGTCGTCCATCAGGGTGCCGTGCTCGATGCTGGTAACGCCGGCCCGGATGGCGCGCTTCATGCCCTCGGCCCCGTGGGCGTGGCAGGCCACGCGCAGGCCCAGGTCCCGCGCCGTTTCCACCACGGCCTTTATTTCTTCCTCGGTCATCTGGGCGCTGCTGCCGTCCTTGGCCACGCTGAGCACGCCGCCGGTGGAGGCAATTTTAATCAGGTCGGCACCGCGCTTGTACTGCTCGCGCACGGCCTGCCGGCACTGTTCGGGACCGTTGGCTACGCCGTCGGCCGGACCAGGCACGCCCATCAAATCCTGGCGGTAGCCGTTGGTGGGGTCCATGTGGCCGCCGGTGCCCGATATGGCTTTGTTCACGGTAAAGATGCGCGGCCCCACTACCTGCCCGCGGTTCACGGCGTTGCGCAGGGCCACGTTCACGCCCGAGCCGCCCAGGTCGCGCACGGTGGTAAAGCCGGCTAGCAGGGTTTTGCGGGCGTGGTCGAGGGAGGCGAAGGCCACGTCGGCCGGGTTTTCGGTCAGCTCCTTCAGCAAGCCGTCCTTGCTGGTTTCGCCTTCGAGGTGCACGTGGCAGTCGATGAGGCCGGGCAGCACGGTCTTGTTCTTCAGGTCAATAACCTTGTCGGTGCCGCTGCCGGTGGTGTAGCCCCGTTCCACGGCTACCACCCGGCCTTTTTCCACCACCAGGGTCATTTCGGTCTGAGGCTGGGCCTTGGCCGTGCGCATGTCCAGCAGGCGGCCACAGTGCAGGTAGGTTTTCTGGGCCCAGGCCGGGGCCAAAGGCAGGGCACAAAACAGAAAGGCAGTGAGCGTGACGCGGGTAGAAAGCAGCATAGAACAGGAAAAAAGGGCGTGAATCGGGGCAGTAAGGTACAACATAGAAAAACGCTGCATGCCGCCTAAATCCACCGGAATCCGTACCTTGATGGCGGCTTGGTACTGCCGGCCGCTTATTCTCCTTAATCTACTCTTTCACTACCTCATGGCCACTCCCGAAGAATTCGAAGCCGCCGCCGCCCGCGCCCAGCAACTGCCCTCCAAGCCCAACAACATGGTGCTGCTCCAGCTCTACGCCCTCTACAAGCAAGCCTCCGAAGGCGACGTGTCCGGCGACCGGCCCGGCGGCTTCGACTTCAAAGGCATTGCCAAATACGACGCCTGGGCCAGCCTCAGCGGCAAAAGCCAGGACGACGCCCGCCAGGAATACGTGGAGCTAGTCAGTTCCCTGTTCCAGGGCGCGTAATTCTTGCCGGTAGGCAAACATGTCATTGCGAGGCCGGAGGCCGTGGCAATCCGTCGTCTGCCAGTGACAACTGCTCTTTTACCAGAAAGCCCTTTCTCGCTTGCTACGGGAAAGGGCTTTGCACTTAAGAACACTCAGCACATTTCAAGGACGGATTGTTTCGACTCCGCCTCACAAGGACACGTCTTGTACCTACTTACACTTTAGGAGCCGGCAGGTCAAAAGCTTCGGCGTTGTGCTCGAAGTGGCCTTTGTGCGAACCATCGCAGAAGGGCTTGTTCTTGGACAAACCGCAGCGGCAGATGCTGATTCGCTCCCGGCCGGCCAGGCCGTAGGGCTGGCCCTGGGCATCCACGAGTTCGAAATCACCCTCCACGCGCAGGGAGCCGTTGCTGAGTACAGTAAGTTTGGTAGCCATGAAATGAAAGTCAGAAGGTGAGGGAAGAGAGAAGGAGGTTAGTCGAGGCAGGAGCGGCCGGCGCACGAGAGCGGCGTGTAAGTAGCCGACAGAATCGTCCAGGCGTTGTTTTCGAACTTCCACATCAGCCAGTACTTGCCGATAATGCGGTTTTTGGTTTTGTCCTGGGTGTCGGTCCAGGCCTCGGCCCACTCCCCGGTTTCGTAGGCCAGCTGGCCCTGGTCGCTGAGCTCCACGTTCATCGTGCGGTTCATCCAGGTTACGTCGGGGCGCTGGCGGAAGCGCGAGCGGAACCACTGCCGGGTGGCGGCCTCGCTGCTGCGGCTGCCGCTGGCGGTGCTCACCATGATGCCCGGGTTAAACAGGTTGTAGAAGGCCGTGGTGTCGCGGCTGTTGAAGGCGCGGTTCCAGGTTTCGCTCCGGGCTTTGATCAGCTCCAGGTGTTTCTGCTTGAGAATCTGGCCGAAGCTGAGTTGGCTCACCAGCAGCAGCGAGGCTACGCCCAGCAGGCGGCGCAGCGGCAAAGAAGTAGAAAAGCCCATGCGGGTACGGAATAGAATGAAGGCAAAAGACAGCGCAATTACGCCAGTTCTTTGCGCATTACGTAGTCATTCATCCAATAAGGCCCGATGGCAATGTCTTCCTCGCGGTGGCGCTGGAAGCCCAGCCGCTCGTAGAACGAAATGGCCGGGTTGTGGCGGTTTACGTTCAGCTCCAGGGTTTTGCCCCCGATTTGCCGGGTGGCGTCTTCCACAGCCTCAATCAGGTTTTGGCCCAGGCCCTGGCCCTGGTGGGAGGGCAGAATATAAATCTTGTGCAGCTTAAATACCTCGTCGCCGGCGGGCAGGCGGGAAAAGGACGCGTAACCGGCTGGGTGGCCATCGGCGTAGAGCAGCAGAAAAGTATGCCCGTCTTCGCTCATCTGCCGCTGCAGAGAGGTCGGCGTGTAAATCACGCGGTACATGTACTCAATCTGGTCCTTCGAGATAATGAAGCGGTAGGTCGGCTCCCAGGTGGCTTCGGCCAGCTGAATAATCGTCGGAATATCGGCCAGCGTGGCGGGCTGAATGGTAATGGCTGAAGGAATGGAAGCGGACATAAGGTGCAAAAACGGCATTTTTTAGCGAAAAAACGAACCCCGGCTACCCCAAACCACGTTTTGGGCCAGAAATTGCCAGTGAACATACGACGGCCACTGGGCCCGTCGTTCGTATTTTTTCGCCCTGCACCCTGCCTTATGAAACGATTCCTGCTTCCGCTTAGCTTTGTGGCCGTGGGCCTGAGCGCTACCGCGCTAGAGGCCACGGCCCAGCAAAAATCCACCCCGGCCAAGCAGCCCACCGCTTCCACGCCCACGGCCATCGAGCGAGACCTGGACGTGTTCAGCGACTGGGTCAACGACAAGCTGGACCGCGCCGAAGTGGGCGTACGCCGCGAATTGCCCCGCATCAAGGAAGATTTCGACCGGCAGAGCAAGCGCCTCGACCGGGCCGTGGATAGCCTCTCGAGCCAGGGCAAACGCGAATACAATACCCAGAAAAAGCGCTACCAAAATTGGGAGTCCAAGCAGGATAGTCTGGATGCCGCCGCTCGCCAGCCCGAAACGGCCAGTGCCGCCCAGCGCCGCCTGCTCAATGAAACGGTGACCATCAGCCGGGCCCGGGCCAATGAGCTGCCCGAACTCTACCTGCACCTGGTGGAAAATACCCGGGAGCAGCGCAAAACCTGGTCCCCGGCTGACTGGAGCGCCGCTAGTGCTGTGCTCGAACGACTGAATGCCCGCTACGAGCAGGTGCGCGAGCAGCTGCCCCTGGAGGAGCGGGTGCGGATTCGGTCATTGCAGGCCGAGTTTCGCACCCTGGAAAAAGCCCGGGACGTGAAAGACATTATGAAAGAGTAAGCTTGCCCGCCTAAAAAAAGCAGCGGCGCCCTTTTCCGGGGCGCCGCTGCTTTTTTTAGGCGGCCACGTGCTGGCGGCGCAGCCACTGCCAGGCCGCGTCCACGTCGTAGAAAAGCTGAATGGGGAGCTGCTTGCCCACCCGCTCGGCAAAGTCGATACTAATAATCTGGTTCTGCATGTCGGGCGAAAACACGTAGGCAAAGGCCCGCAGCCCGGCTTGTAACGCGGCCGGCAGCCAGTCGTACTCCAGCCAAGCCAGGGCTTCCGACCATTCGCCGGTAGAGTCGGTTTTGTCGTTGAGCAGCAGTGGACAGCGGTACTGCGCCTGAATCGGACCCGCCGCGGTGGCTACTTTAATCACCTCCGGGCCGGTAATGTTGCCCGTCCAGTGGATGTAAAGTACCTGTTGCTCGGGGTACAAGCGAAACGAGGCAATGGGCTGGTCATACGCGTCGGTGACGGTTCCCAGGTCGGTGTAGAGAGTGGAAGGCGCAGGCATGGGCGGGCAAATCGGAAGAGCAAGAAGCAGAAGCGGCAAGCTCAACGGCCGGCCGGAACAACGTACGGGTAAAGCCCGCCGCTGGCTTTCGGCAGGTTCGCCGGGGCGCACCCGGAAGGAAAGCCAAAAAAGCACGAGCCTAGGAAGATACATTATTTTGCCCAGGAAAACTAGCATATTGCCGAGCATAGTTTGGGTGCGGTCAGTTGGCGGGTTTCCGCTACTTTTGTAGGCTCTTTTTTCGTTTCGCTACCCGCACCCCGCTCATGCATATTGCAATCGTCGGCAACATTGGCGCCGGCAAGACCACGCTGGCAAATAAACTGGCGCATCACTTCAACTGGGAGGTTTTCCTGGAGGATGTCGACCACAATCCTTATTTGAAGGACTTCTACGATGACATGCCGCGCTGGGCGTTTCACTTGCAGGTGTACTTTCTGAACAGTCGCTTCCGCCAGACCCAGCACATCAAAAAGCTGCAGAGCGCCAGCAAAGGCGTTATTCAGGACCGCACCATCTACGAGGATGCCCACATCTTCGCGGCCAACCTGCACGAGTCGGGTTTGATGAGCGAGCGGGACCACCAGAACTACCTGGCCTTATTTGAGTCGATGATCAGCATGGTGGATGCGCCCGATCTGCTACTCTACCTGAAAGCCGATTTGCCCAAGCTTATTCAGCAGATCGACAAGCGCAACCGCGACTACGAGAACAACATCAAGATTGAGTACCTCAAAAACCTCAACGAGCACTACGAAAAGTGGATCGGCAACTACAAGGCCGGCAAGCTGCTAATTGTGGACGTCAACAACCTCGACTACGTCAATAATCCCGAGGACCTGGGCATCATCATCGAGAAAATCAACAGCACGCTGTTTGGCCTGTTCTAGCGCACATCAGCACACAAAAAAGCCCCGCTGATGTATTCAGCGGGGCTTTTTTTATAACCCAGGTACGACGTCAGTAGCGGTTAATTGTTAATTGTTCAGCCTTCGGTCATGGCTTCGTTCAGGAACTGCACCCAGGGCTGAGCAGCCTGCCAGGCCTGTACCACGCGGTCCGGGAAGTCGGGGCGGAGCACTTCCTCGTCGGCGAAGGAGCGCCACACGAAGAAGCTCTTGAGCCGCAGCCACTCGATGTCGGGGTCGGTGCGGTCGTAGCCTTTGGGGGCCGTGCGCAGGCTCTGGCTCATGTCGAGGCCGGCGGGGAATTCGCGCAGCAGGGCCGGGCTCTGGCGCAGGGCATGAAACGCGGCGGGGGAGTAGTGAATTTCCTGGCGAATCCGGGCCAGCTGGGCGGGTTCGGGCATCCAGCGGCCGGCGCCCACGTAGGTTTCGCCGCCGGGCTCCACGGCCACGAAGTAGCCCGCCCAGGGACTGTGCCGCCCGCCGGGCTTGAGGCCCGAGCCCATGTGGCGCTTGTAGGGCTCGTCGCTCTGCTGAAACCGGTCGTTTTTGTTGATGCGAAACATCACGTCGCCGGGCGTGAGGCCGGTCAGGCCCGGCTCGAAACGCTGGCTGCGCTGGAGCAGGTCGGCGGTGAGCTCCGTGAAAATGGCCCGGGCTTTATGGTAGTCGCCGCGGTGGGCATCCATCCAGACTTTGTGGTTGTTGGCGGCTAAGTCGCGCAGAAAAGACAGCAGGAATTCTCGATTCATAGAATACGCTAACACGCATCAGCGCAAAAAAGCTGCCTTCGACGGGAGAAAAACCACTGAAAACGCTACCGGGCTGCCAAGTTGCCTGAACCCCAGATTTTTCTACCTTTGCCCCGGCCCTTGCTGAGGCCCTACAACTCGCGCGCATTATGCGGCTGCTTCCCGGCGCGCGTCCATTTCTTAGTATCTCCTAAAGAAGACCTCGTGAAAACAGTCTACTTTACGGATCGTAGCGCCGTGGAGCAGAACGCGCTACAGTCCCTTCTCGCCTTCGAGGAAAAACCGAACATCGGGTCCATTGCCGTATTCCCCGATATCCACTTTTGCTCCGAGCGTTCTATCCCGGTAGGGGTAGCCTTTCAAACAACCGAAGTTTTTTATCCGCTGGTAACGGGCAAGGACATGGGCTGCGGAGTGGCCTACCTGCGAATTCCCCGTTCGGAAGTCTTGCGGCCCTTCGACAAAGCCCGGCACTACCGCGCCCTGGAGCGGGAGGTGCACCGCATGACGGAGGAAGGCCTGGGCGGCGGCAACCACTTTCTGGCGCTGGAAGCTTCGGCCGACTACCTCTATATCATCGTGCACACCGGCAGCCGCAACCTGGGCATTTACATGTACCAGCAAAACTGCCGCCTGTTGCAGCAGCACAACCCCGGCCAGGACTGGCTGCCCATCGAGCGGGCCACGCCCAACTACCGGCACGAATACGAGCGGGTGCTGGGCTACGCGGCGAGCCGGCGGCGGGAATTTGTGGAGAAAACCTACGACTTTCTGCGGCGCAACCAGTACGTGGCGGCCGGTGCCCCCGTGTTTGCCGACAGCTGCCACAACCTGCTGGAGTTTGCCGCCGGGGGCGTTATTCACCGCAAGGGCAGCACGCAGCTGCTCGGAGAAAGTGAGGTCGTCATTCCGCTGTCCATGAGTCGGGGTTCCTTGATTGTGAAGCCAAACCGCTGGAACCGGGCGCTAGAGCAGGCGCTGTGGAGCTGCGCGCACGGGGCCGGCCGCCAGTACAGCCGCACCGATACGCTGAAGTACTGGCACTCACTCAAAAGAGCCGAGAAGGATGCCTACCGCCAGCGCTTTGCGGAGCTGCTCAACCGGCAGGGCGACTTCGACAGCAGCATCCTGCAGGAGTTCGACTTTGCCTACAAAGACTCCGCGGCATTGCTGGCCACCCAGCCCCATCTGATCCGCTGCGACGAAACCCGACCCATCGTCACGGTTAAGTTTACCGGGGTGTAGAAGCCGGCGGCTGAAACAATTTTCGTAGCCTGCAAAAAGTAGAAAAGCCCCTGAAAACACTGTTCTCAGGGGCTTTTCCATATTTCGTATTTTCGATAAGGCTGCCGGTCGTTTACCGCTGGCGTAGGGCCTGGGTGTCGGTGCCGTGGGCGCGGTTGTTGAGCGACCAGTCGAAGGGCAGAAACTCTACCGTGGCGGTGGGCTCGATTTTGACGGCCGAGTAGCGGTTCAGGAAGGCAACGAGCTTTTCGCCTTCGCCAAACTCGGCGGCGTACCAGTCGAACAGGCTGGAGAGGCGGGCCGTGGTTGGGGCAATCTGGTTGAGAGTGGTGCGGCTCAGGAACAAGCGGCCCTGAGCGTCGAGCTGCTGGTTGAGCCGGGCGCCGTCATAAGCTTCGTTGAGCAGCGGCGGGCAGGAAGTGGCGGCCGACACCAGGGCAAAATGCACGCGGGGGTCTTTAAACTCGGGCCGCAGAATCTCTTTTTCAATGGCGTTGAGCGAATACACCTTACCGCCCACGTTAACCGTGCCCGCCTCCCAGGCCGATTTGTAGCCCTTGAGCTCCTTAACCCGAATTTCGTTCATGCTGGCTACGGGGAAGTACTGGAGCACGGTATAAATCGTGGCCGCGTTGTAGACGTTAATCCAGTACGCTTCTTTGTCGGCGGCCGACCAGGTGGCGGCGGGCGGCGTTTTGCGAATGGTTTGCAGGTAGGCGTCGAGTTGGTCTTCTTCCTCCAAAAAGCCTTCGTAATCGACGAAGCCTTCGGGCGTCACGTGGCGGCGCAGCAGGTCGGTCCAGGGTGCGTGCAGCACCTGCGGCGACTTGGGGTCCTCGGCGTGCAGGCTAGCTACGGGCAGCGTACAGGCAAACCACGTCAGAAACACCACAAACCAGGTGTAAAAGGAGGACTTATTCATGCGCAGATAGGTGTCGGGAAGACAGGTCGGGGAAGCAGCTCAAAGAACTAGCAAAAATGCAACTCAACCGTAGCCGGCCACTGATTGGGAAATTAATGACCAATCATGGTCTATTGAATTATTTACGGTTTTAATTGATCTTCAAAGCTACAAGGTTTTTTAATAATGAGCAAAGCGGCCGGGTAACTTTTTGACCACCTCAATTTTAGGGCCGTTGCTCCCGAGTTTGGGGCGCTGAGTCCGTAAAAAGCGGTAATCAACCCGTAAAAACCCCGTAAAGTCCCGTTTCTACGTCAGCGTAGTTTGCACCAGCAGCGCGTCGCCGAGGCGCAGGGTGCCGCTGCCGGGGCCAGTCACGTTCTGCCCGAACATTACCTTGCCGTTCTGGGTGCGGTAGGGGGCCATGGTGCGCAGGGGCTCGGCGCCTTTGTGGGCCGTACCCTGGTCGATGGTCGTGACCAGGCACCGGCCGCAGGGCCGCACGCCCTCAAAGATCAGCTCGCCGATGCGGAACTGGCCCCAGGCTTCTTCCTCGTAGGGCTGGCCGCCGCTAAACACGAGGTTGGGCCGAAACCGGTTCATGGGCACCGCTTGGGGCAGGCGGCTATTCAGCTCATCGAGGGAGGCCTGGCCGACAAGCAGGAACGGATACGCATCGGCGAAGCTCACGTGGCCGGGCACTGCCCCGTCGTCGGTGGCGCGCATGACCATATCCGACATATAAACCAGCTTGCAGGCGCGGCCCAGAGCCTCGCTCAGCCAGGCATCGGCTTCGGGCGTGCCGCGCCAGGCAAAGACCATATCGTCCCAGATAGTCACGAACAAAGTGCGTTCGGGCGTGGCCTCGAAAGGCACGTAGAGGGGCAGCAGTTCGGGTCGGGCCGAATGGGTAATCAGAAAGCCATTATAAGCGGGCAACACCTTGAGCAGGGCCATTTCAGCGGTTTGCCGCTGGGTCATAAACTGGTTGCGCTCGTCCACAATCAGCCAGCGCCGGTCGTGGCGCAGGCCCCGGGGCTCTACCACGGCTTCCGTTACGCGGATGCCGCCCAGGGATTTGACAGGATAGATATACAGGTCAGCAAGGACAAGAGAAACGCTCATGCCCCAAAGGTAGGGGGTTAATGTGCTCAGGTGCTAATGTGGGAGAATGCGGTAATTTTTAATGGGGAAAATGGGGTTGAATGTGGGGAATGTGGAAAATGGATATTCGTGTCCTTGCCAGGACGCAGGACGAAGCCATCCAGCCTCTGCGCAGGTAGTCATGGCCTTCTCAACGGAAAAGCCCCTTCCTGCACGCGGTAGGAAGGGGCTTTTCCGTTGAGAAGGCTGGGCACATTTCAGAGGATGGATTGTCACGGGTTACGCCTCCCAAGGACGCATTCCTTCACATTATCGACATTCCCCCACATTAAAATCCTATTGTCCGGAGCTGGGGGCTTTTTGGGTTTGCTGGGTGGCTAGCTGTACGGCTTTGTAGAGGTTCACGACGCCACCGGTGCTGGAAAGCTGGGTGAAGTCAACGGTTTTCTTCTCGCCGGGTACCGGTACTTTGGTATGCACCGGCTGGGCCGACTGCATGATGATGCGCTTCAGGTCGGAGGCGGTGAGTTGGGGGAAGTAGGACTTGAGCACGGCGGCTACCCCAGCTACCGTGGGGGCGGCCATACTGGTGCCGCTTTCGTTGCCATACTTGCTGCCGGGCATGGTGGAATAAATGCCTACGCCGGGGGCAAAGACGTCGACTTTCTTACCGTAGTTGGAGAAGTTGGCCGTCAGTTGGGCGTCATTAGTACTGCCCGAAGCGCCCACCGTAATAAAGTTGGGGTAGGCCGTGCCGCTTAGGGGCGTGGGCGCGGGGTAATGGGTCACTACGTCCACGTTCTTCGACTCGTTGCCGGCCGCGTGCACCAGCAGTACACCCTTGGAGCCGGCGTAGCGGATGGCTTCGTCCACGGCGTCGCGGTGGGGCGAGTAGTACTTGCCGAAGCTCATGTTGATAATCTGGGCCCCGTTGTCGACGGCGTAGCGGATGGCGTTGGCCACGTCCTTGTCGTGCTCGTCGCCGTTGGGCACGGCCCGCACGCCCATGATGCGTACCGAAGCGCCGGCCACGCCCTGCACGCCGAGGTTATTGTCGCGGTCGGCGGCAATGATACCGGCCACGTGGGTGCCGTGCAGCGCGTCGGGGCCGGTAATGTCGGGGTTGCCGTAGCTGCGGTCCTTCACGTTGTCCTCGTCGTCGCCGACGATGGCGCGGGGCTTATAATCGAGGTTGAGCGAGTAGTCGAGGTGCTTCTTGGTTTCGGTGGTGCCTTCCTGCACCTGCTTTACTACCGCATCGAGGTCGGGCAGGCCCGACGATTTGAGGCTTTCGTAGAGCTGGGCGGAAAGCTGCTCGATTTTGGGCCGGAGCTTGGCGTCGAGGCTCTGCACCGGCGGGCGGCGCAGCACGGCCGTATCCACGCGCTCCACGCCCAGCACGGCCTTGAGCTGCTCGTTGATGCTAGCGAGGTTATCGACCAGGGGCTGGTACTCCTGGTACTGCTCGGTTTCCTCTTTCACCTTGTCGGCGTAGTCCTTTTTTACCTTCTGGTACAGGTCGTACTCGGCGCGCTTGGCGGCGGGCACGGCGGTGCGGGCCTTGCCTTCGTAAAGAGGCTTGAGCTTGGCTACCAGGCGGGTTTCCTCGTAGAGGTCAATGTCCACATTACGGCCGTCTTTGCCGCCCAGGAAGTTCCAGCCGTGGATGTCGTCCACGTAGCCGTTCTTGTCGTCGTCGATGCCGTTGCCGACAATTTCCCGGGGATTTTTCCACAGCACCCGCTTCAGGTCCTCGTGGGTGGTGTCGATGCCGGCATCAATAACGGCCACGAGGACGGGCGAGGCCGTCCGGTTTTTGAGCAGCTCGTCGTAGGTGCGCTGGGTGCTGATGCCCATGACCTTGTCCTTTTGCGGGTCGAGGTGGGTCCACTGGGGCACCGCCGGGGCCGGGGTGGCGGGGGCGGCGCTTTGGGCTACGGCAAAAGATGGCAGGAGCGCCACGCCGAGGTAGGCAAGCCAGGGGCGGGGAAATGGACGCATGCAGGGAGAGTGTGGAGAAGACAATAGAGACGGAAGATAGGAAACGGACAAGGTTTGCCCGGTAAGAGTTGCGGCCCGCGCAAAAAATCCTCGGCCGCATAACCCCGATTACGCGCCGGTCCGTTCCCGGACCGCGCACATTAGCGCCCCGGTGCCCCGTCTAACCGCCTGAGGTAGATACAGCCGCGTCTTCGTTCCAGGCGGCGGCAACCGGGCCGAAACCCTGCCGCCGCCGCCTGGAACGAAGACGCCCGCAGTAAAAAAAACGAAACGATTACTGTTTCACAAAGCGCAGGGCCGCCGCACCCTGTTCCTGCTGGGTGCGCACGGTGTAGATTCCGGCCGGTAGCGGGGATACGTTGAGCGTGGCCGAGGTGCCCAGCGGGTGGTGCTCCAGTACAGTGCGGCCCAGGGCATCGAGCACGTAGACCGGGTAAGCCGGGTTCAGCCCGTCGATGGTCAGCTCCCGGGTGGCGGGCACGGGACTGGCCTGCAGCCCCGGACCGGGCTCCCGCACCGTCACCACGGCCACGGGCAGGACTGTTTCCAGGTCGTTGCGGTCGGTTTGGCGCAGCCGGTAGTACCAGGTGCCGGGCTGGGCAGTAGCATCCACGTAGCGGTAGTCGGCGCCCCGGCTGGCTGAGCCCTGGGCTTCCAAGTACTTTAGGGACTGCCAGGTGGGCTGCGCGGCCGCGCGCCGCTCCACGGTAAAGCCCCTGCTAAGGTCCTCGGTGGCGGTGGCCCACTGCAGCTGCACCCCGCCCTTGAGGGCCTGGGCCGTAAAGGAAACCAGAGACACGGGCAGGGGCCGCGCCATATCGGCCAGGGTAAAGAAATTGCCTTTCAAAAAGTCGCGGATGCGCACCACGGTTATTTTGTTCAGGTCCGCGTCGCGGGTGGTGGCGTGCATGTTCTGCCAGGTGCCGCCGTTGGGGTCGGTGGTGCGAAACAGCTCCAGGTAGTTCTCATCCATCGAATACGTTTTCTGCGTCCCGTTGTCGACGTAGCCGTAGGTCAGCTCGCTGGGGTTATCGTCGCGGTAGCTGAAGATGAGCTTAAAGTCGATTCCTTCCTGCTCGGTGGCTTCCACCTTGTACTGCCGCAGGGCGCTTTGGCTCAGGGCGTTGTTGCCGGTGCCAAAGGCCCCGCCGGTTTTGTAGCCGCCCGTGTAGCGCGTAACGGTGGTGACGCCCAGGGGTAAAGTGCCCGAGCTGGGGGCCAACGTCAGACCGATGCCGCTGAACTGGTAGTTGTTGGGGCCCGGCACGTCGCCAGTGGCCTGCACCGTACCCCGGATGTAGCCCGGGCCAGTTTCAGTTAGCGCAATATTGCCCGGATCCGTCGGCGACACGGCCAAGATTACCTTGCTGGCCCCGGTTTCAAGGACGCCGGCCGTCAAACTCAGGCGGGCCAGAATGGTGATGTCGCCGGCCAGGATTTTGGTGCCGGAGCCCGGAATATACAGGCCGTAGTACGTGCCGCTGGCAATCTGCTGGGAGCCGGGGCCGTCGAGCGTAACCCGGGAAGTACCCGGCAGGAAGGTACCCGCCACATTCATGTTGCCACTGACGGTTAGGTTGGCATTGCCGGTGGAGTGCTTGAACGTGGCCCCGCTGCCGATGGTGAAGTTCTTTTTGACCACCACGTTGGCGTTGCTGGTATTCATGTCGAGCGTGCCCTGCTGCACCATCATGTTGCCGTTTATGGTCCAGGAGCCGGCGTTGCGCACCGTCAGGCCCGGCGAGTTGAGCATGAAATCATACACGCTGAAGCTGCCCAAGTCGATGCTGCTGGTGCCGGCCTGGGCGGCGGTAGGGGCCATAAAGCTGGTTTGGCTGAAGGGCTTGGTGGCCGCGCTGCCGTTGCCGGAGTTGGATACGGTGTAGTAATACGGGGCGTAGCGTGCGGCCGTGGCGGTGGCCAGATAGCCGCCCTCATTGGTAATGGGCACGCAGCCGTCGGTGATTTTGAGGTTGCCGGTGGGCGTATAAATGTTGTAGCCCAGCCAGTTGAACGCCCCGGCGGCCGACAGGCTCAGGGCGCTGCGGGCAATGCGCAGTTCCCGCACGCTGGCGTTGCCCACCACCTTGGTGACCAAATCGGCAATGGCTGGGGCCGCCACCGGGGCCGTGCTGGTGGCCCCGACGGAAGTAGCGCCCGACCACAGCCCACTGCCCGCCGCGTAGTACTCCACTTTGCTGTTGTCCAGGAAAAAGGCGCGGTCGGCCTGAAACGGCGGGGTCACGGTAGCCTGCATATTGCCGGTCGTGTACTGAATGCCGCTGAGCGTGCCTTCACTGCCGGTAGCGGGCAGGGCCGGGTCGGTGTCGAAGAAGAGCACCGCGGGTAGGGTGGACTTATTGGCTTCCACGGCCACGTAGATATAGCTGGCATCCCAGGTCATGTACCAGGTAATGCCGTTGGCTACCTGGTTTTGGGCGTCGCCGTACTCGCCGGCGGTGATGACCCCGTCGAGCGTTGGCGTTTGGTACTGCGCCCAGCTCTGACGGGGCAAAACGATACTTAGGGTGCAGAGTAACAGTAGCAAAGGGGAAATTTTTTTCATGGGTGTACTGCTAAGGTGTGGTAGTACACCAAGATAAATTATGTAAATCGTTATAAATAATATTTAAATGTTTAAATAATTTGAAGTCCTATGGAATAGGAATAACGCAACCGAAGCTGGCTGCCCGTGCCCGTAGCTGCTCCCTGCCCAGCAAAGCCACCTCAGCACTGTCGCGCCCAAAGGCGCCGGTAAGGCCGCGGCCCGCTAGAACCTTGGGCCGGTTTGCGGTTACCACTAGCAGCGGCTCCTATCTTTACGCCCTACGCTTCACTTTTCCCCGTTTATGCGTTTTTCTGCCTTTCGTCTGCGCGCCGCCCTGCTGGCCTTACTAGTCACTCAGTCGCTCATTCACTCATTCACCGCCACGGCCCAGGCGCCCAAGACCTACACCTCCTCGGAAATCCTGCTGGGCCTGAAAAAGCTCAACGTTCTGGGCTCGGTGCTATACATGGCCGCCCACCCCGACGACGAAAATACCCGCCTGATTGCCTATATGGCCAACGGCCGCCTGCTCGAAACCGGCTACCTGAGCTGCACCCGCGGCGACGGCGGCCAGAACCTCATCGGCCCCGAGCTGCGCGAGCAGCTCGGCGTCATCCGCACCCAGGAGCTGCTGGCGGCCCGCCGCATCGATGGCGGCCGGCAGTTCTTCACCCGCGCCAACGACTTCGGCTTCTCCAAAACCGCTGAGGAAACCTTCACCATCTGGGACAAGGAGCAGGTGCTGGCCGACATGGTCTGGGTGATTCGCCAGCGCCGGCCCGACGTGCTCATCACCCGCTTCCCGCCCGACGCCCGCGCCGGCCACGGCCACCACACCGCCTCCGCCATCCTGGCCGCCGAAGCCTTCGACGCCGCCGGCGACCCCAAGCGCTTCCCCGAGCAGCTGAAGTACGTACAGGTGTGGCAGCCCAAGCGCCTGTTCTGGAACACCGGCTCCTTCTTCGTGAAGCCCGGCGAAAACATGGATGGCTACCTCAAGCTCGACGCCGGTGGCTATAACCCCCTGCTGGGCCAGAGCTACGGCGAAATTGCGGCCCGCAGCCGCTCCCAGCACAAAAGCCAGGGCTTCGGCTCCAGTGCTACCCGCGGTGAGGCGCTGGAATACTTGCAGCAGGTAAAAGGCGACAAAGCCACGAAAGACCCCTTCGAAGGCATCGACCAAAGCTGGAACCGAGTGAAAGGCGGCGCGGCCGTGGGCAAGCTGATTGACGAGGTAATTCGCAAGTATGACCCGAGTAACCCGGCGGCTAGTGTAGCGGGCTTGGCTTTGGTGAAAAAAGCTATAGACAGTTGGCCAGAAAAGGGCATTTCTGAGCAGCCGGGAGCGAAGGGTAACCCGGATGAGGGGTTTTGGAAAGAGGAAAAAATGGCCGAAGTAGAGCAACTGCTCCAGGCCTGTATGGGCTTGTACATCGAAGCAACTGCCAACACGGCCACCGTGGCGCCCGGGCAGCCGCTGCAAGTGACTATTCAGGCCCTGAACCGCTCTAGCGCCAACGTATACTTGCGTGGTCAACTATTTCTAGGTATCGACTCGGAAGCGGATTCTCTCTGGACGCTGCGCCCGAATCAAACCCTGGTGCGGCGCGTCAATGCCGAACTGCCCGAAAACTTCGTCGTGTCGCAGCCCTACTGGCTGCTGGAGCCGGGTAGCGTTGGGATGTACCGGTTGCCCAAGCAGCTGCAGGAAGGCCAGCAGCGGATGCGGACACCCATTAAGGTATTGGAGCAGGATCTGGTGGGGGAGCCGCAGAATCCAATTTATCCGCAGCTCTACCAAATGGTGGCCTTCGGGCCCAATCAAGGGCTCGATAATTATTTCCATCTCCGGGTTCCCGTCCAGTACAAAAGCACCGACCCGGTCGAAGGGGAGAAGTACCGCCCCCTCACCGTCGTGCCGCCCGTGGCCGTCAACATCGGCGGCCGGGCCTACGTCTTCGCCGACAACACCCCCAAAACCATTCCCGTGACCCTGCGCGCCGGTAAGGCTGGCGTCAAAGGCTCCCTGGCCCTGACGTTGCCCGCCGGCTGGAAAGCTCAGCCCGCCACCGCCGCCTTCGACCTCGCCACCAAGGACGCCGAGCAAACCGTGCTGTTCCAGGTGCAGCCCGGCCCCGGCGCCGCCGAAGGCAAATCCGAAGTCAAAGCCGTAGCCACCGTTGATGGTCAGGCTTATTCGCGCGGCTACCAGGTAATTCAGTACAACCACATTCCGACCCAGACGCTGTTTCCCGAAGCCGTGGCCCCGCTCGTCAAGCTCGACCTCAAGCGCAAGGGCCAGGAAATCGGCTACCTGATGGGGGCCGGCGACGAAGTGCCCGACGCCCTGCGCCAGATCGGCTACAACGTGACCCTGCTCAAGCCCGACGACATCAGCCCCGACTACCTGCGCCGCTTCGACGCCGTGGTGCTCGGCATCCGGGCCTACAATACCCTCGACCGGCTCAAAACCCTCCAGCCCAACCTGCTCAAATACGTCGAAAACGGCGGCAACGTGGTGGTGCAGTACGTGGTAAACCGGGGCACCGTACTGCCCGAAATCGGCCCGTACCCGCTCAAGCTCTCCGCCGACCGGGTCACCGTCGAAAACGCCGCCGTGACCTTCCTCAACCCCAAGCAGCCCCTGCTGAACACGCCTAACAAAATCACCAGCAAGGATTTCGAAGGCTGGGTGCAGGAGCAGGGCCTCTATTACCCCAGCACCTGGGACCCCAAATACCAAACAGTCATCAGCAGCCACGACCCCGGCGAAACGGCCAAGGAAAGCGCCATCCTCGTCGCCGACTACGGCAAGGGCCACTACATCTACACCGGCCTCTCGCTCTTCCGCGAGCTGCCCGCCGGCGTCCCCGGCGCCTACCGCCTGCTCACCAACATGGTGTCCTTGGGCAAGTAGGGGGGTAATGTGCGAATGTGGTTGAATGGGCTGAGGTGCTAATTCTCGGGTCATTGCGGGCGAAGCCATACCGCGTATAAAGCGGCGTCAATCCGTCCTCTGCGCAGCACAACTCGCCCTTTTACCAGAAAGCCCTTTGCTACTGCAGTAGTAAGGGGCTTTCTGGTAAAAGGGCGTGGAGACGCCTACTTGCGTCTCAATCGTAGCGGACGTTGCTAGCCCTGTCTCGCTCACTGAGGAGATGCGAACATGCGTCTACTTAGTGCTCTAAGGGGGGCGGCTGCGCCTAGCAACGAACGGGCGCGTGCAACGAGTCCAGGCGCTGGTGGCCGGAACACATACTGCCAAACGGAACGAATCAGCCGCCGTTTGCGGTTGCTGGGCTCAACTGCGTAGCTTCACGCCCCACCCGTCCCGCTGCCTATGCCCGCGCCCGCGCTGCTTACCCCCCGCCAGTTTCTGCGCCTGACCATCGGCCTGCTCGCCGCCTGCCTGCTGCTCATTCCCTTTTTCGACCAGCCCCTGGCCCTGTTTCTGCACCAGCACTGCGCCCCGGCCCGACCCTTCTTCGAGGCCCTCACCAGCCGCGCCGACCAGCTCCACGAGCTGAGCATGGCCCACCTGCTGGGTATTCCGGTCGTTTTTCTGGGGCTGGCCCTGGCCTTTGGCGTGGGCCGCTGGGTGCTGCGCAGCCCGGCCGCCGGCCTGTTTCTGGTGCTGCTGCTCACCCACGAGCTGAGCATGGTGGCGGCCCGGGTACTCAAGGGCGTGCTGCTGCGCCTGCGTCCGGTGGCGTTGTTTGCCGGCGCCTACCACGATTTGGGCTTCGGCTACGACACCCCCAACACCGGCTCGTTTCCCTCCACCCACACGGCCATCTACGCCAGTTTGTTTGTGCCCCTGGCCGTGGCCTTTCCCCAGCGGCGCCTGCCGCTGCTGCTTTTCCCGGTGCTCATCGGCCTGGGCCGCCTCGTGCTCGACATGCACTACCTCTCCGACGTGCTTTTCTCGGGCTGGCTGGTCGTGCTCTTCACCTTCCTGGCCGGCCAGCTCACCCAGCTCCCCGCCATTGCCGGCCCCCAGGCGGCCCTGGTCCCCGTCCCCGTCCCCGTCGGCGAAGAGTAATCCCATGCTCCGCTTTTCACCCATCATCCGTAACGGCCCCGGCAGCATTTTCCGCGTAGCAAGCGGTAGGTCCTACCGCCGCTGCCCCGCCACCGTTATGCCAACGCCCTGAGGCCCTGTACTACGCCGGTAGTACAGGGCCTTTTTTGTGTAAATCAACTCCCGGCCAAACAGGGGCGGAGCCGCCCGCAGCAGAGCGTACCACCCGTTTGGCCCACATTCCCAACCAGCCGCCAATTGTCATCTACCGGGTAACAAATAACAACTACCATGCATCAGACAGCCTCTATCACCCGTCATTTATCAACTACCATCAGTCAGCCACCAACTACCATGTGCCAGATAGTAACTACCACCCGACACTTAGCAACTACCGATCATCAGACAGCAACAACCACTAGTCAGATAGTAACTACCATCAGTCAGGCATCATCTACCGTGCGCCACTTGTTCCCTACCAAGTAACAATGACATCCTACCAACTATTGACTACCAACTATCAACTAGCAACGAACAACTAAATTGCCGACCTTAACCCCGCCGCCCTTGCCCGCTACTACTCCGCCCGATTCTGAGAAACCCCCGCTGCTGTCGTCCTGGCGGTCTTGGTACACCCTGGTGCTGGCCGCCCTCGGGGCCGAGCTGGCCCTGTTCCTCTACCTGACCCGCCTCTTCGCATGAGCCTCCTCGACTGGCTGGTGCTCGGCGGCACCCTGTTGTTTATTGTTGGCTACGGTACCTGGCGCACCCGCCGCGCCGGTCGCACCCTCGACGCCTATTTGCTGGGCAGCCGGCAGGCCAACTGGTGGGGCATCGGCCTGAGCATCGTGGCCACCCAGGCCTCGGCCATCACCTTTCTGAGCACCCCCGGCCAGGCCTACGACGACGGGATGCGCTTTATCCAGTTCTACTTCGGCCTGCCCCTGGCCATGGTGCTCATTGCCGCCGTGGCCGTGCCCATCTACCAGCGCCTGCGCGTCTTCACGGCCTACGAATACCTCGAAACCCGCTTCGACCGCCGCACCCGCACCCTGGCCGCCCTGTTGTTTCTGGTGCAGCGCGGCCTCTCTAACGGCCTCTCGCTCTACGCCCCGGCCCTGGTCTTATCCGCCATCCTGGGCTGGAACGTGAGCCTGACCGTCTGGCTCATCGGCGGGCTGATGATCAGCTACACCGTGGCCGGGGGCACCCGCGCCGTGGCCGTTACCCAGCAGTGGCAGGTAGCCGTCATCTTCACCGGTATGGTTGTGGCCGGCTACCTGCTGGTGCACTACCTGCCCGCCGGGGTGGGCTTCACCGAGGCCGTACAGGTGGCCGGCTTCCACGGCAAGATGAACCTCATCGACTTCCACTTCGACCCCAAGGACCGCTACAACTTCTGGACCGGCATGACCGGCGGCCTGTTCCTGGCCCTGTCCTACTTCGGCACCGACCAAAGCCAGGTGCAGCGCTACCTCTCGGGGGAGAGCATCACCGAAAGCCGCCTGGGCCTGCTCTTCAACGGCCTGGTGAAAGTGCCCATGCAGTTCGGCATTCTGCTCATTGGCGTGCTGCTCTTCGTGTTTTACCAGTTCAATCAGCCCCCGCTCACCTTCAACATTCCGGTGCGGGAGCAGATTGCCAAAAATCCGCAGTACGCCCGGGGCCTCCACGAGCTGGAGCAGCGCCAGGCCATTACGTTTGCCGCCAAGCGTGACGCCACCACCGAGCTGGTGCGGGCCCTGCAAACCGAGAATGCCGAGTTGATTGGGGCCGCCCAAGCCTACCTGCAAACCACCGAGGCCGCCGCCCAGGGCTTGCGCGCTGCCACCAAGGACTTCCTCAAAAAAGCTGCCCCCACCGCCGAAGCCAAAGACACCGACTACGTCTTCCTGACCTTCGTGCTCCAGTACCTGCCCCGGGGCCTGGTGGGCCTGCTCATTGCCGTGGTGCTCAGCGCGGCCATGAGTTCCGCCGCCGCCGGCCTCAACGCCCTGGCCAGCACCACCATCATCGACCTCTACCGCCCCAGCCGGCCCCACCTGAGCGAGCTGCACTGCGTGCGGGCCTCGCGCTGGGCCACCATCGGCTGGGGCGTGCTCGGCATCGGCTTCGCCCTGTTTGCCGCCCGCCTCGAAAACCTGATTCAGGCCGTCAACATCCTGGGTTCCATCTTCTACGGCACCATCCTGGGTATTTTCGTAGTGGCTTTTTTCATGAAGAGCATCGGTAGCTGGGCCGTCCTACGGGCGGCCATCATCACCCAGCTGCTCATCTTCCTGCTCTTCTTCACCACCGACGTGGCCTACCTCTGGTACAATATCATCGGCTGCGCCCTGGTTATGGGCATTGCCTTAGCCCTGCAGCAACTCCGCCCCCAGCCAGTGCCACAGTCCGCTTAGCCTGTCCTTGCGAGCAGCGCGAAGCCATCAGTCCGCTGAAATTACTACGCCCTCAAAAGTAAAAAGCCCCTTACTACGCGCGGTAGTAAGGGGCTTTCTGGTAAAAGAGCGTTGGTCACCAGCAGAGGACGGATTGCTTCGGCTCACGCCTCGCAAGGACACATTCCCCACATTCAACCACATTTCTCACATTAACGGCTACTTGGCTTTCTTGGCCTGGGCAATCAGCTCGTCGTTCATCTTGGCGTAGTCGGTGTTCTTGGCTTCTACCGCCAGCTTCTTCGACTGCTCGGCGGCCGTGGTAGCGCCCTTGTAGTCCTTCATCTTCAGCCGGATTTTGGCCTCGGTGTGCACGTTCCAGAACTTAGGGTCCTTCTCGTTGGCTTTCTGAATCCAGGCCAGGGCCTGCTTCATGTCCTTGTCGTTGTCGAGGTAGTAGACGGCGGCGGCGGCGTAGTCGTTGGCACTCACGTTGCTGCCTTTAATGACCTTCTCGTCAATCTGGGCCATTACCTTGCTGTCCACGTCCGTCGTGATTTTGAACTTGGCGCTGGTCAGTTCCCACTGCATGTCCACGTTGGCCGTGGAGGGCGTCAGGTCCGAGAAGTTGATGGTGAACGTCTCGACTTTATTGGCCAGCTTGAGGGGCTTGGCCGAAATCCGGGCTACGTCGTCGGCGGCTTTAAAGCCCGCCACGTCGGCCCCCTGCTTGGTGTTCTTGCTGAGCACCACCGTCCAGATGGTTTTGCCCGGAATGGTGTAGAGGCCGTATTCGCCGGCCGGAATCTTCTTGCCTTCCAGAATCACGTCATCCGAAAACTTGATGGTCGTGGTTTGGTTGGCCCCGGTGCGCCAGCGCTTGGCGTAAGGCACCACGGCCTTGGTGGTGGAGTCGCCGAAAATAGCCCGGCCCTTGGCGCTGGGACGGGAGTAGGTGATGGTAATGTCGGTGAGGCCCACGCGCTGGGTGACAGTGCTTTTGGGGCTGGCCGCCGGCGTGCTAATCTGGGCCGAGGCGGCGCCGCTCAGCAGCAGGCCACTCACGAGCAGGGTCGCACCCAGGGTGCGGGAAGAGGACTTCAGCAGAGAAGTAGAGAGCATAAAGAGGGGATTGTGGAGGTTAGACCGGGTAAAAATAGGGAAATCTGCTACACCAAGGGCCTTTTGAAGTCAGGATTTGCTAAAAATATTGGCGCAGGGTGCTCATTGGGTTGGCCGGGCTTAGGCCTCGTGCTGCGCAATGGCCTGGGCCATCAGCAGCTCCCGCACGTCGGCTAGGGAGGTGGGGGCGGGCAGGCAGCGCAGGTCGAGGTAGTAGCAGGCGGCCTCGGTGGGGTAGAGCAGCAGCCAGTGGGGCTCCACCCACACCGCTTTGCGGATGGCCGACCAGTGCAGGGAAAACTGGACTAGCTCACTCTGGCCCTGCAGCTCGTTGGGCAGCAGCGTGTACACCATGCTACGGCTGAGTCCGGCGCGGCTTTTTTCGTAGCCCCGCCGCAGCAGCCAGCGCACAAATTGCCCGCGGCCCACCAGGAAGGCCAGGCCCGCCGCCAGTAGTACCGGGTTGGTCCAGGAGGTGAGCTGCCAGGAATTCTGGCCCAGGGTATAAACAACACTAATGGCCAGCAGCGTGAGGGCACCGCCGAGCAGCCAATTGCTGCGGCGGGTGCTCATGCGCTGGTTCCACAGCCGGTAATTAATCGAAACGTAGTCGGCCGGGGATAAGGTAACCGGCCGTAAAGTGATGCTGGGCATAGCGGCAAAGATGCTTATTCGGCTGCCGCACCCGGCTTGGGCAGCAGGGCCAGCACCTGCTCGGCCGTGGCCGGCGCCTGCACCAGGGCCAGGTTCAGGTAGTAGCACTGCTCGACGGAAGTATAGAGTAAGACCCAGCCCGGCACCTGCTGAATGCTGTAGAACTCAACCCACCGGAAAAAGCGCGAACTGCCGCCCTGCGTAATCCTAACGCCGGGCGGCTCAACGGTAAAGCCGGTGGCCTGCTGCTGACTGGGCAACTGCCGGTACGCCCGGTGGTATTCCCACCACTGGTAGGCCAGGCCCAGCACGCTGGAAACCGTAACCAGGACCACCCAGCTCACCCAGGCGCGCGGCCGGAACCAAAAGCCGAGGGCCGCGCCGGTTGCTACTATGGCGGCCCAGCGCTGCACTTTCACTTTCCACGGGTCGGAGGTAGCCGGCCGGGGCTCCCGCTTCTCGTCGGGGTAGCGCCGCCGCTGCTGCTCCTGGTGGATGGCCTGGAACTCGGCGAAGGAAACGGCGCAGGGCGCTACCTCAATAGACGTCGCGAATAGGGCAGGCCCGGCCATTACGGAATTACTGATAGTTGACAACGAAGTCGAAGCGGTTGATGCCCTGATTTTGCAATACACGCATGATCTGCCTTACCCGCGCAAAGGATAAGCGCGCATCGGCCCGGATGCGAAAGTGTGGACAGATTCCAGCGCTAAAGTAGGAAGGCGAATACAAAGTCACATACAGGTTAGAACTAGCCACAATGTATTCGGAAAGCTGGTCGTTGCCGGGTGCCACGGGAATACCCACGGCGTAGTCTCGTCGTTGGGTTGGCGATGCCGAAAGCCACGCGGGTAGCTGCTCGATGCTCTGGCTTAAAAAGGGAAGCTGCCCCAGTTGCTGCAGTTCCGCAGCGGTGAATGATATACCGTGCTGGCGCGCGACATACTGAACCAGAGAGGTTTGCGTCAATGAATCGGTTTCTAGATACGCCCGATTCTGCGCGTCCAGGGAAATAATGATGGGAGGATTATCAAGGAGGATGCAGGTCGGTGGTTGACCGTACGTAAGAGGAAGCTGTACCGGTGGAGTCGCACTGCGTAAGGGCCCGGAAGAAGCCAATAGAAGGCATAAACTCAGGGCAATGCCAGTCAGGGCCGCCATCTCAAGCGAAACCCGGAAGCTCGTGCGACGAGTATGGTAAGCAGCGCTGTTGGCCATAGTTTAGAAGAGAAGCCAATTAAGGTAACAATAAGCACCGCAAATCGAAAAGGCGAAGCCCAAGCCTCGCCTTTTGATTATTCGATAATACCCTGCCGCAGGCTAGCTTACCTCCAGCTGCAGCTTCAGCAAATTCGCGTAGAGCCCGTTTTCACTGTGGCTGAGCTCGTCGTGGCTACCTTGCTCCACGATGCGGCCCCCGTCGATAACCAGGATCTTGTCGACTTTGCGAATAGTGCTCAGACGGTGGGCAATGATGATGCTGGTGCGGTTCTGCATGAGTTCATCCATGGCGCTTTGCACCAGCTTCTCGCTCTCGGAGTCGAGGGCGGAGGTGGCTTCGTCCAGAATCAGGATGGCGGGGTTTTTCAGAATGGCCCTCGCAATGGCAATGCGCTGCCGCTGCCCGCCCGAGAGCTTCACGCCCCGCTCCCCGACCACCGTGTCGAGGCCTTCGGGGAAGGTCGACACGAACTGCCAGGCATTGGCCTTGCGCGCGGCGGCCTCGATTTCCTCGTCGGTAGCGTCGGTTTTGCCATAGGCAATGTTCTCCCGGATAGAGCCGCCGAAGAGCAGGGTTTCCTGGGGCACGATGCCAATGTGGCGGCGCAGCTCGGTCAGGTCGTAGAGCTGCAGGTCGCGGCCATCGACGAGGATTTTGCCCCCGCTGAGCTCGTAGAACTGCATGAGCAGCTGCACGATGGTGCTTTTGCCCGCCCCGCTGGGGCCGACCAGGGCAATTTTCTCCCCGGCCTGAATGTCGAAGTCGATGTTCTTGAGCACCGGCAAATCGGGGCGGGTAGGGTAGCTGAAGGCCACGTTGCGGTACTCAATGTCGCCGCGCACCTGCAAGGGGGCCGTGCCCGCCACCCGGGGCCGGTGGGTGGGCTCACTGGGCTCATCGAGGATTTCCAGAATCCGCTCGGAGGCGCCCAGCGTGCTTTGCACCTTGCCGTACAACTCGCCCAGGCCACCCACGGAAGCTCCGATGAAGATGGTGTAGAGGGCAAAGGAAGTCAGGTCGCCGATGGTCATTTGGCCGGCCGCTACCAGGGAAGCCGCCCGCCACAGCACCAGGATGATGCCGCCAAACAAACCGATGATGACAAACGAGACGAAGCCGCCCCGGTAGAGGTTGCTGCGCAGGGCCGCCTGCACGGTTTTGGTCAAAGACGACGTGTAGCGCCGGGTTTCGAACTGCTCGTTGGTAAAGGCCTTCACCGTGTTGATGCCCTGCAGAGTTTCTTCCACGATGACGTTGGTTTTGGCCAGCTCATCCTGGGTGGCCTTGGCCAGCACCCGGATTTTGCGCCCGAATACCATGGCCACCAGCACGATGGGTGGAAAGGTGAGCAGCATAAACAAGGACAGCTTCACCGACACGAGCATGATGAACGTGACGCCCACGATGAGCGTGGTGACCTGGCGGAACAGCTCGGCTAGGGTCAGCGAGAAGGAGTCCTGAATCTGGCCCACGTCGGAAGTGATGCGCGAAGTAATGGCGCCCACCCGGTTTTTCTCGAAGTAGGGAATCGGTAGGCTCACGAACTTGGCGTAGAGGGCCTGCCGAATGTCGCGCACGGTGTACTCACTGACCTGGGTAAAGAGCCAGATACGGCCAAACGAGAACAGGCCCTGCAGCAGAATCACGGCAAACAGGCCCAGGGCAATCTGGTTGATGCTGACCGTCAGGCCGTTGGGCAATACGAAGGGCTTGCCGTTGGCCGTGTCGGTGAGCTTGCCAATCACCCAGGGAAAGCACATGGTGGTGGCGCTGGACAAGGCCAGCAGCAGCAGCCCGACGATAAACTTGGCGCGGTAGGGCAGCACGTAGCGGAAAATCCGCAGGCCGTGCCGGAAGCTTTCCTTGGTTATTTTCTTCTTGGGCACGTCCGGATCAAGGGTCGTGCCGCTGGTATTCATTCCACTTCTGGCCATTCTGGGTATTTAGTGCCTGGTGCGTAGGGCCTGGTGCGTAGCGTAGGGCATGGAGCGGGTGCCAGCACCCATACAACCCGCTACAAACCAAACACTAGGCACTACTAGCTAAACATATTTCTTACTCAAACTTCGTTTTGCCCTGTTCCACCTTTAGCGTGCTGGCGTCGCCAAACGGGACGGGCAGCTGCACCTGGATGGGCACGGGCTGGCCCTTGCGGGTGGCGGGCTTCCAGGCCGGCATCAGCGCGAGCACACGCAGGGCTTCGGCGTCGCACTCGGGGCTGAGGCTTTTCACTACGCTCGGGCTGGTTACCCGGCCCTCGGCGCTGATGGTGAAGCTGGTGAGCACCGTGCCGGTAACCTTACTGACGCGGGCGGCTTCCGGATACTTTACATTCTCTTGAAAAAAGCGGCTCAGGGCCGGGGCCCCGCCCACGTACTGCGGGGGCACGTCGGGGCGGTTGGCGGCCGGGCGGGCCTGGGCCTGCATCCGGCCGGGCTTAAGCACAATGGGCTGCTGGGCCGGGGCTGGCTGCTGGGCCTGAACCCGCCCGGCCGAGCCCAGGGTCAAACCTAGGGCCAGGAAGATGAAGAAAAGATGTTTCATGGAAGCAAGGCGCCGAAAAACTGCCTGGTTAGGAAAGCACAAGCCGGCGGCGGGAGGCCCGCAAAGGTACGCACGGAAAGCCCATGCCCGCGGCTTCTGCTTAAACAACCTGGGCTAGGCAGGGTTCAATTCGGCGGCGGGCTGGCGCGAAATTGCCAGCAGGCCCAGGAAGGTCAGCAGGCCGTTGACGAGCAGAATCTCGAAGCCGAACTCGTAGCCCCCCAGCCAGGCCTTGGAGTTGGCGTTGAGCACGTAGCAGAACACCGGCGGCCAGGCGCACATCCAGGGTACGAACCGGTCGTGGAGCTGGCGACGGGTAAAGATGCCGAAGCTGAAGAGGCCCAGCAGCGGCCCGTAGGTGTAGCCGGCGGCTTTGAAGACGGCCGAAATCAGGCTCTGGTCGTTGAGCAGGCGGAAGATGAGGATGATAATGACCAGCACCACCGTGAACATGAGGTGGGTGCGCTGGCGCAGCACGCGCTGCCGCTGTTCGGGGTATTTGCTGATGGTCAGGAAGTCGACGCAGAAGGAGGTGGTCAGGGCCGTCAGGGCGGAGTCGGCGGAGGAGTACGTTACGGCAATGATGCCCAGGATGAAGACGATGCCGGCAAAGAGGGAGAAGTGCTCGGTGGCCAGCAGCGGGAAGACGTCGTCGCCGATGACCTTACCGGCGGCATTCACGGGCAGGGTAATGCCCTTGGCGGCGGCGTACTGGTAGAGCAGCACGCCCAGGGAGAGGAAGAGCACGTTGACCGGCACCAGGATGAGGGCAAACCAGAACATGTTCTTCTGGGCGTCGCCCAGGGAGCGGCAGCTCAGGTTCTTCTGCATCAGGTCCTGGTCGAGGCCGGTCATGACGATGGTGATGAACATGCCGGAAATGAACTGGGTCCAGAACTTGCGCGAGTCGGTCCACTCCCAGAAGAACACCTGCGACATCTCCGAGTCGCGCACGGTTTGGATAACCTGCTTGAAACCCAGGTTGAGTTCGTCGGAAATGAGGTAGACCGAGATGCCCACCGAGGTGAGCATGGCCAGGGTCTGGAAGGTGTCGGTCCAGAGGATGGTTTTGAGGCCCCCGCGGAAGGTGTAGAGGTAAATGAGCAGGATGCTGACGGCCACCGTGACGGCGAAGGGCACGCCCAGGTCGTCGAAGACGGCCACTTGCAGCACGCCGGCCACCACGTAGAGGCGCAGGGCCGCCCCGATGGCGCGCGAAATCAGGAACAGGGCCGCCCCGGTCTTGTAGCTCCAGAAGCCGAAGCGCTGCTCGAGGTAGGTGTAGATGCTGACCAGGTTGAGCCGATAATACAGCGGCAACAGCACGGTGCCGATAACGAGGTAGCCCACCAGATAGCCCATAACGACGGCCATGTAGCTCCAGGCCTGGGCTTTGACCATGCCCGGCACCGAAATAAAGGACACGCCCGAGAGCGAAGTGCCAATCATGGCGAAGGCCACCATGTACCAGGGCACGTTGCGGTTGGCCACGAAAAAGCTGGCGCTGGTGGCTTTGCGCGAGGTGAGCAGGGCAATGACGATAAGGATGGTGAAGTAGCCGGCAATCAGGCTCAGAACCAGGGTAGGGGACATAACGGGCAGCAAATGGAGGGGTAAAGATACGCCGCCGGCCGGGACTGGCGGGAAAAGATGCGGAGTCGGCGAGTATTTTGGATAAAAACCAGATTGAAGCCGGTAGTAAGACCCGGGGAAGATGGCGGGGAGATGGCTAGAAGGTCTAAGCTTTTTCCAAGGTAGGCGGCGGGAAGGCAGTTAGGTTGTTTTTGGATTCTGACGGGACTATGCTAAGTGCGGCCAAAAGGCGGGCAGGGGCCCTATTTATAGGCGGCGGATGATGCGAAGCCGGTGGAGTTTGGGTAGCTTTGTTACCTGTTGAATGGCTAAGCGTCTGACTACTATGAAGAAACAGCTACTACTTTTGAGCTTCGGCTTTCTTGGCGGCGGGCTCGCGCGGGCCCAGACGGCCCCAGTGCTGGCCAAGTCTCTCGACCAAGCGCAAGTGGAGGCGGTAAGGGTCCGCGCCGCCGGGCAGCAGCCCCGCCGCATGAGTAGCTACAGCTGGGACGCGGCTACCCGCCGCTGGTCGTTGGCCGCGACGGTGGGCACTTACGCCTACAGTAGCCTGGGCAAGCCGACGCTGGTGCAGTTTGCCGACTCGGCTACGCAGCGGCCCCAGGCGCGCTTCACCTACGCCTACGACGGAGCCGGTAACCAGACGGCTTCCCAGTACGAAACCTGGTCGGGCAGTGCCTGGAGCATCATGAACCGCACCCTGACCTCTTACAACAGCCACAGCCAGCAAACCGAATACGTGGCCCAGGACTGGGTAAATGGGGCCTGGGTGAATACCTACCGGACCATAAACCAGTACGACGCCCACGACCACCAAGTGTTGTATGAGGTGTTTGTGTGGGAAAACAGCGCCTGGCAGCAGACCTACGGCTCCCGGACGGCGGTGACCTACACGCCGGTCGGGGCTGTGCAGCAGGAAACGGAGGAAGTCTGGAGCGCAACGACCAAGACCTACCAGGTAAGCTACCGGCGGCAGTATAACTACGCCGCGCCCACGGACCTGTACTACAGCGCGCAGGTGTCGCAGCAGTGGACAAACGGCGCTTTCGTGAATACGCAACGCACCATCAACATCGTGCGCGACGTTCGGAACCGCATTATCTACTCCGAACTGGAATCCTGGTTGGGCAGTGGCTGGGGCCCCGACAACCGGACTCGAATAGTGTATCAGCCCAACGGCAGCTACCAGATGGTGCTGGAGCGGTACGGTTACCCGCAGTCGGGGTGGAATCTGGGCTGGCGCTCTACCATGCTCTACGATGACTTCGGCAACCAGCTGGCCTTTACGTATGAAGAATGGAGCGGCCAAGGCTGGAGGCTGGAGCAGGGCGAGCAGCACGAGTTGCGTTACAACCCTATGAACGACGTGGTGCGCGAGGTGCGCCAGCACTTCGACTCGATGAGTAAAACCTACGTCTATCAGTACAAATACTTTTTCAGCGACTTTCAGAGCGTCACGTTGAGCGTGCAGCCCAACGCTGCCCTGGCCGCCCAGACCCAGCTGTATCCTAACCCGACGACGGGCTTGGTCACGCTGGAGCTGCCGGGCCTGCGGGAAGCTACGCCGGCCGAAGTGGTCAATGGGCTGGGCCAAGTAGTGCAGCGCGTAGTGCTCCAGCCGGGCCGGATGCACCTCGATTTGAGCGGCCAGCCCGCCGGGCTTTACACCGTGCAGCTGCGCACCAGCGCGGGTTTGGTGGTGAAGAAAGTGGTACGGCAATAACGAACCGACAGCTCATCTGAAACTAAAAGGCCGGCTCACGCAACGTGGGCCGGCCTTTTTTGGGGGTACGGCTACATTATTCCCACTGCTGCCAGGGCATTACTTCGCCTACTTTCGGCGCGTGCAGTTCGGCCCGCAGCATGCCGCCGGCCGCCACTTCCTGCAGGGTCCGGATAGGTTCGGAGGCCGGCTCGTCGCTCAAGTCGAAGGTGCCGTGGTGCATGGGCACCAGGTGGCCGGCGCGCAGCACGTTGGCCGCCTTGGCCGCCTCATGGGGGTTGGTGTGGCTGAGCTGCATCATAAAGGCCGGTTTGTAGGCCCCAATGCCCAGCAGGCAGATGTCGAGGGGGCCAAATTGGCGCTCAATGTCTTCGAAATGGTCGGCGTAGGCCGAGTCGCCGCCGAAGTAGATAAGCTTGTCCTGGGTCCGGATCAGAAAGCTGCCCCAGAGCACCTTGTTTAAATCGGTGAGGCCGCGGCGGTGCCAGTGGGCGGCGGGTAGGTAGTAGATGTCCAGCGGCGCGTCGGGCCCCAGGTCGTACTGCTGCCACCAGCCGGCTTCCTGCACCTGCAGCGTGGAGGCCATGCCCGTGAGCAGCGGGGCCATGCGCAGGGAAGTCAGCACCCGCAGGCCGGGGTTCTGCCGGGCCACGAGCTTAATGGACGCCTCGTCCAGATGGTCGCGGTGGCCGTGGCTGAGCAGCAGCAGGTCGATAGTGGTGAGTTCCTCGGGGCGGCAGGGTAGGGGGTGGCGGCGCTTCAGAAACGTGGAATCGAACAGCAGCGGGTCGAAGAGCAGGGTAATGCCCTGGGTACGCAGCACGAAGGAGGCGTGGCCCAGCCACACCAGCCCGTCGTCCTGGCCCGCCAGAAATTCGGCGCAGTTCACCACGGCCGGGGCCCAGGTGTCGGCTTTCTTTTCTTCCTTCTGCGGGTTTTCGGTCAGGAGTTTCCAGCGCAGCACGTTGCTGAACTCGGGCGTGTAGAGCTCCTCGCCGTTGGCAAATTGGCTACCGAAGAGCTTGTTGCCGGGGTAACCGGCTTTCACGGTGCGGAGTTGTTCGTTGCGCAGGTAAGTAGTACGGGCCATGCGGGCAGCTAAGGGAGTAGAACGACGGGCGCCAAAGAAACAGCAAAGCCCCGGAAACTTCCCGGGGCCTGCGTATTCTACTGTAAAAAACGGCGGGCTTAGTAGCCGAACGGACCGAGGGAATACGGCGAGTAGCCCGGGGCCACGCCGTTGGACACCCGCACGCCGCCCGAAATGGTCATGTGCTCAGTGATTTTGAAGTCGGCCCGCATATTCACGCCCGAGCCCTGGTTGCTGAAGCCCGCGTAGGGGTTTACGCCGTTGCCGAAGGTGTTCGGGGTCAGGTCTTTCCAGGCCGAGCCCACCAGCGTCACCCGCGGCGACAAGGCGTAAGCTCCGCCGCCCTGGATGAGGTAGCGGTTCAGGCCGCTGAGGCCAATGGTGCGGGCGCCCTCGGGCGTAGTGGCCCCAATGCCGGGCACGATGTGCATGTAGGTGAGCCCCGCAAACACCGAAAACCGCTTGGTAAGCTGGTAGGAAGCCAGGGGCGTGAGGTAGGAAGCCGAGCCGAACCGCCCCGCCGTGACAAAGCCGGCACTCATGCTGTACGAGGCCCGCGGCCCGACCAGGCCCAGCTTGGGGGCCGCGTCGGCGGGTACGGGCGCGGTAGGCAGGGTGGTGGTTTGGGCCCGGGCGGCCCCGGCTGATACGCCCAGCAGTACTGCAACGGTGAGGATAGAACGATGCATAGCCAAGGGAAAAGAGAAGTAACGACTCGGTAAGGTCAACAAGATACGAAACGATGCGGCCGGAAAAAGAATGCCCGCGGCGGGCCCCGCGGTAAAATTTCTCTATTTAGCGGGTCCTTACTAGTATTTGTTATGACCGACTTCGTTTTCTACCAACAGTTTCCCAACCCGGAAGTTGCCGCCCCGCTGCTGGAGCTGCTGCGGCAGCACGCGGTGCCCTTCGAAACCAGCTTCGATAAGCCCAGCTTCGACCCCAGCTTTGCGCATAACCAGACGAGCACCCATTTCGTGGTAAAGTTGCAGGCGGCCGACTTCGAAACGGCCCGTGGCCTGGAAGAAGACCAGAACCAGCAGCTCATCGGCCAGGTCGACCCGGGGCACTACCTGTTCACCTTCACCGATGCCGAGCTGGCCGACGTGCTGCTCAAGCCCGACGAGTGGAACAGCTTCGACGTGACCCTGGCCCGGCAGATTCTGCAGGACCGCGGCACGGTTATCAGCCCCGAGGCGGCCCGCCTGCTGCGGCAGCAGCGCACCGCCGACCTGGCCCGGCCCGAACCCTCCCAGAAAGCCTGGATTCTGTGGGGCTACGCCACGGCGCTGCTGGGCGGCCTGTTTGCCTTTTTCATTGGCTGGCACCTGTATACCCACCGTAAAACCCTGCCCGACGGCCGCCGGGTGCACGCCTTCAGCGCCCCCGACCGGCTCCACGGCCTGCGCATCATGGTGCTGGGCGGCGTCATGCTGGTGCTGCTGGTTTGCTTCCGGATTTACCGGGAAAGCTAAGCCGCCGAACTGGCCCGCAGCAGGCGCCCGGCTTGCCAGGCCACGGCTCCCACGCACAGGGCAAACCAGGCGAAGGGCAGCTCCAGCCGTGCCACCGACAAGGCCCCGCCCACCAGAATCGTGGTAAAGCTGGCCAGGCCCTGCACCGCCTGGTTCAGGCCGAAGATTTCGCCCCGGTCGGCCTCGGTGGTGCGCTGGGCCAGCAAGCCTTCCAGCAGCCCCTGAATCAGGGAAATGGTGAGGCAGTCGAGCGTGACTACCACGTAGAGGGCCGGGCGGGAAGCACCAATCAGGCCGTAGGCGCCCAGAATCGGGACGCTGGCCAGGGCCAGCCAGAAAATGGCCCGGGGCTTGTTGAGCCTATCGGCCAGGAAGGTGTAGAAGCCGTAGTTGATGGCAATGCTTAGGGCCCCGAAATACATGAAAAAGTAGGACAAGGCCCGGGCGTCCATCTGCTGCGGGCCCAGGCTGGCGAAGGGCACGAAGTAGAAATAGTAGCCGGTGCTCATCGTCAGGGCCACCTGCATGAGCACGATGGTGCGGAGCCGGCCGTCGGGGTCCTTGGCTTGCAGCCGGCTCCAGATGGTCAGCACGTTGAGGGCCCGGCTCAGTTCAGCCCGCAGCTCGGCGCCCCGCACCCCGTTGGGCCGGGTGTGGGTTTCGCGCAGCAGCAGGCTCAGGGCAATATTTACCGCGGCCAGGCCCACGGCCAGCCCCACCACGTAGCGGGCCTGCTGGGCGGGCTCCACGGCGGCCACCGTGAGCAAGGCGCCGGCCACCATGGGCCCCAGCACGAAGCCCAGGGAAATGATGGCGCCTTCCAGCCCCAGATTCTTGAACAGATTTTCGGGCGGCGAAATATCGGTAATGGCCGAGCGGACCGTGGCGTACATGCCGTTGGTAAACCCGTCGCTGAGCCGGTTGACAAAGTACAGGCCGGCCCGTACCGGCAGCAGCAGGCCGTTGGCCAGCAAAGTGCCCACCGCCGACAAGAGCAGAATCGGCCGGCGCCCGAAGCCGTCGGAGAGCTTGCCCAGCACCGGGGCGGCAAAGAGCTGCACGCCCAAAAACAGCGCCGTCCCCAACGACAGCCATAGTTGGGGCTTGGGCAGGCCGCGCACAAACTCGGGCATAATGGGCCCAATGGCCGCGCCCACCACCACGTCGAGCAGGATAATGGCGTAGAGCAGCGCGAGCCGGAAGTCTTTGGGCATTACAGCGGCCGGGCGGCCAAATGAGTGAAAGACAAATGTAGGCGTCTGGCAATAGGCTTTATTGCTCCGGAGCTGTACTTTAGCGGGACCCTATTGTTTACTTCTGAACCCAGTTTACCCTTATGGAAGAGTTTAACCCCGAAAATCAGCCCGAGCAGCCCCAGGTGATTATTCCGGCCGAGGAGGCCACCCAGATTCAGGTGCGCTTTATGACCCAGGTTTACGGCTGGATGGCCGGCGCCCTGGCCCTAACCGGCGGCGTAGCCATGCTGGTAGGCGCTTCGCCCGAAATTCAGGAGCTGGTATTCGGCAACCGGCTGGTCTTTTTCGGCCTGATTATTCTGGAGCTATTCGTGGTGGGCTATCTGAGCCGCAACCTGTTTGAGATGACGCCCAACCAGGCCGTCGGGGCCTTTGCCGGCTATGCCCTGCTCAACGGCGTCACGCTGGGTATCATCTTCATGGTGTACACGGCCGAGTCCATTGCCTCCACCTTCTTTATCACGGCGGGCACGTTCGGGGTGATGAGCCTCTACGGCTTCGTGACGGGCACCGATTTGAGCCGCTGGGGCAACCTGCTGTTCATGGCCCTCATTGGCCTCGTCATTGCCTCAGTGGTGAATATCTTCCTGGCCAGCTCGATGCTGTACTGGATTACCAGCTTCATCGGCGTCGCGCTGTTTGTGGCCCTCACCGCCTACGACACCCAGAAAGTAAAGGGCCTGGCCTTTATCGGCTACGGCGACGAAGGGGCCGACCGCAAAGCCGCCGTCTGGGGCGCCCTCACGCTCTACCTCGATTTTGTGAATCTGTTCCTGTATCTGCTGCGCTTTTTCGGCCGCCGCCGGTAAGACTTCGAACCAGGTACAAACCCAACGGGCCGCCCACTATGGGCGGCCCGTTTTGCTTTCAGTTGACTCAGTGCTTTACTTCGCCTTGCTGCTGAGCCAGTCGTCCCGGAATTTCTTCATGGCCTTGGTCACCGGCTTTTTGGCCGTTTCGTTGGTCACAACTTCCAGCGTGGGGTCTTCGGCCAGCGTGACCTGGGTGGTGCGAATGCCGCCGCGGGTGCGGTACTCCACCGGCACCACGTCGCCGGGCTTGTGGGCGGCCAGCAGTTCCTGCACGGCTTTGGCGCTGCTCAGGCGCTGCCCGTCAATCTTGCGCAGTACGTCTTCCCGGTCGAGGCCGGCCTGGTAGAGCGGGCTGCCCACCAAGGTGCTGCCGAGGCTGGCGGTGCTGTCGGCGGGGTTAAAGCTCAGGCGACTCACCAAGCTGGCCTGCCCGGCCCGGGCGCGGCGCACGGTGAGGCCGGCCGGGGCCAGTAGCTCGTCGAACTTGGGCAGCTCATGACCCAGAATATGCTGGCGGAAAAACTGCCCGGCAAAAGCCGTGTCCCGGCTTACTTCGCCCAAAATTCGCTGCAAATCGGGCAGGGTGTAGGGCTTGGCCGGGGCGTAGTTCTGCTGCTCCTTGCCGTGCTGCTGCCACACGGCCCGCATGTAGGCGTCGAGCGTGGTCTTGTGATTCTGACGCAGCAGCAGGTCCAGGGCCAGGGCGTTGGCCGCGCCGATGTAGTAGTACGACAGGTAGGTGTTGCCGCGGTTGTTGGGGTCAATGGCGGCGGCGGCATCCACGAAAGGGGCCTGCTGGCTCATCTGCACCGGCGAGTAGCGGGCCGCGCCCGGGGAGTTGAGCATGGCGCCTACCACGCCGCTGAGGGTGTACTGGCAGTACTGGTCGTCGGTAAACACCCCGGCCCGGCGCATGATCAGGTCGCCGTAGTACTGGGTGAAGCCCTCGGCAAACCAAAGCGAGTTGCTCATGTTGGCGCGCTCAAAGTCGAAGGGCTCCAGGTCGCGGGGGCGGATGCGCTCCACATTCCAGCTATGGAAATACTCGTGCGACACGGTGCCCAGGTTGTTCATCACGTCGTCGCCGCGCAGCTGCCGGTTGCTGGTCACCGACGTCGAGTTGCGGTGCTCCATGCCGTCGGAGTTGGTCTGGGGCAGGTAGTTGACCACGAAGGTGTAGCGGCCGAAATCATACTCGGGCAGGCCTCCGAAAACGGCGGCGGCCTCCTTCACAATCTTCTTGGTTTTGGCCGTGTAGTCGTCCAGCTCGGCCTCGGTGCCTTCATAGAGCACGTTCAGCTCAATGGTACGGCCCTGCTCTTGCCAGGAGCGCACTTTTTGGGAGCCCAGGGAAGTCGGGCTATCCATCAGGTATTGCAGGTGGGGGGCGTAGTACGTACCCTTGGCCGGGTCGGGGCGCAGCTGGGTGGCCACCTGCCAGCCGCCGGGCGTCTCAAACTTCACCTCGGCCGGGCGCTGCTCCAGGCCGCGGGCAAAAGCCAGGGTAGCGGGCATGTTCAGGTGGGCGTGGATGGCGTCGATGCCGGCGTAGGTGCCGTCGGTCCGGTCGCCAAACAGGGTGTAGGTAAAGCGCACGGTGCCGTCGTGCCCGCTCACGTCCCAGCCGTAGGGGTCGGGCCGGCTCACGGTCAGGGCTTTGCCTTTCGAGTCGGTAGCCTTCACGTCGTACACGTTTTTGGCGAATTCGTGCAGGGCGTAGCGGCCGGGCGAGCTGCGGGCCATGCGCACCTGCAGCGGCCCGCTGGGCAGCTCCGCAAAGACGACGGTAACCTGGGCTTCGTGGTGCACGGCGTTGGGAAAGGCCACGGTGTACTGCACGGGGGCCTGGGCCAGGGCTCCGAAGGGGAGGGCCAGGGCGAGAAGAAAAGTGGCGGCGGATTTCCGCATAGAAAAGAAAAACGAGGATGGATGCCTAAAAATAGGGCGCCGCCGCGCTACTTCGGCCGTTCCGGCTCGTTTTTCCTGTCCGCGGCCCTCCTCACCCAAACACGGTGGCCTCGACCAGCCCCCGAAAAAACACGTGCTGCTGCTGCACCACCAGGCCCAGACAACGCAACGCGGGATGCAAATCGGGCATTGCGCGGCCGCTGATACCGGTCGTGAGCCGGAAAAAACGGTACATGGTCTGTAGCAGCAGGCGCTGCCAGAGCGTCTGGGCGGGCCGAAAGTCGGCCAGCAGCCAAGGGGCGCCCGGCCGCCGAGCCTGGTTCAGGGCGTCCAGGATGGCCTGCAGGCGGCGCGGCTCAAACAGGTCGAGAAAGAAGAAGGTGATGATGGCGTCAAACGACTCGTCGGGGCGTAGGTCGTGCTCGGTGCCCAGCCGGAATTCCACCTGCCCGGCGTGCTCGGGCGCGGCTTGCAGCAGCGTCGCCCGTGACTTGGCCAGCATCAGGGCCGAGGCTTCCAGGTAGAGCACCCGGGCGTCGGGGCGGCGCTGCAGCACTTCGCCCAGCACCCAGCCCGAGCCTCCGCCAATAATCAGCACCCGGGGCCGGCCCGGGGGCAGGCCGGCCAGGGCCGCCTGCTGGGCGCGCCGCAGGGCGTCGCCAAACACGAGGCGGGCTAAAGGGTCGTAAAATGGGGCAACCCGGTCGAAACCGGCATCAACGGAAGACATGAGCGAAGGGCAGGAGGGAGGAGAGCGGGATAGGTAAGGTACCGACAATTCCGCGGTATAGTTGAGCTTGCCCGCGAAATATGCCTGTTTGGCTGCGGGCTGCGTATGCAGCAGGGCGTACCAATGGGCTGCCCAGCAATGACCAACTACTTTCGCCGAATCGGGGCGGGCTTTATGTTATTTGCGGCGGAATTTGCCGTAACCCTGGGGCTGGGAGCCTTAGGCATCGTGGGTTTTCTGGCCCTGGGGCGGCAGGTGCTGGATCAGGATGCAGCTGGGTTCGACGCGCGGGCCTTCCACTGGGCCCGGCACCTACTCGGAGCCAATGAGAGCGGCTGGGTCGAAAAAATAACGTTTCTGGCATCGCGCAACTTCATTACGGCCGTGGCATTGCTGCTCATTGGCTATTTCCTGTTTGTGCGGCGGCACCGCTGGTACACACTGCTGGTGCCGGTGGTGGCCCTGGGCAGCATCACGCTGAACTTGGTGCTCAAAACCACCTACCACCGGCCCCGGCCCCTGCTGCCGTTGGTATCGGCTTCCGGGCTGAGCTTCCCGAGCGGACACGCCATGATCAGCGCCTCGTTTTACGGGTTGTTGATTTACTTAGTACTGACACACGTGCGCCGCCAAAAAGTTCTGCGCCTGGTCCTGATTGCCGGCCTGGCCGGTCTGATTCTGCTCATCGGCCTCACCCGCGTCTACCTGCGGGTGCACTACGCTTCCGACGTGCTGGCGGGCTTCACGGCCGGCCTGGTCTGGCTGCTAATTGCTATTCCGCTGCTGCAGTACATCGAGAAATCGGTAAAAAAACGATTTAAATACGCGCCGCAATTGGCTGAAAAACAGCCTGAATAGCGTGCTGGCGAAGTTTTTTCGCAAATTTTTTTGCCGAAAGCTTGATAAACTACTTCGCAGCCCTGTATCTTTGCATCGTTGAAAGACACTCCAACAGGGAGTTTCACCCTTCAACAACCAGATGCGCTTGTGGCGAAATTGGTAGACGCGCTGTCTTCAGGCGGCAGTTCCGCAAGGTGTGAGAGTTCGAGTCTCTCCGAGCGCACCACGAAAGCCGGCCCCGAAAGGGCCGGCTTTTTTGTTTTTCAGCGGTCCGGACTGTACCGGGCTGCTGACTAGGTTTTGCCTCGTTTGCCATGAATAAACTTCTTACGCGCCTGCTCACGCTCTTCACGTTTCTGGTGCTGGAAGTGGGCGTGCTGCTGCTGGTATTTCTGAGCTCATTGGCCGCCTTTTTTTACCTGACCCGGGTAGTATTCGTGCAGCACTCTACTGAGCTCGACCAGTGGGGGTTTGCCCACATGGACCAATTGCGGGCCGCCGCGCCCGGCCTCACGCCCTGGGTTATCGGCGTCACCTTTTTCGGCTCCGCGCCCTTTCTGGTAGCCGCCGGCCTGCTGATTCCGGCCGCGCTGGCCTGGCAAAAAAAGAAGCGGGAAGCCCTGGAGGTGTTTTGGGCCGTGGCGGGGGCGGCCATTCTCAACCAGCTCTTCAAAACCCACTTTCACCGCCTGCGCCCCGATACGGCCCTGTTTCCGCAGCTGGGCCTGAGCTTTCCCAGCGGCCACGCCATGATTGGCACGGCCCTCTACGGCTGCCTGGCCTGGCTGCTTTGGCGCCACCGCCGCCACCCACTCTGGGCCGTAGCCCTGCTGCTTTGGGCCGTACTCATCGGCGGCACCCGCATCTACCTGCACGTACACTACACCACCGACGTACTGGCCGGCTTCGTGGCCGGCCTGGCCTGGCTCATGCTCCTGCGCTCGGGCCTGCACCTGTGGTGGAAAAGTTGATGCGCTAATTTTTAATGTGCGAAATGTGGGTGAATGTGGATGATGTGGGAATTAATACTCGTGTCATTGCGAGCTTGCAAACCAATTCGTCCGTTGAAATGTGCTCAGCCTTCTAGAGTGAAAAGCCCTCAATCGTTGCTACGGTTGAGGGCTTTCGCGTAAAAGGATGCTAGTCACGAGCAGAGGACGGATGGCTTCGGCCTTTGGCCTCGCAATGATATGAGGGCGCCATTCGCGCCAGCCGAACATCAAACTCGCTCAATCACTCATTCACTCATTCACAGTTTCACCGTGACTCGCAGCGCCAGCAGGCCTTTTACGCCTTGCAGCTCTTCGAGCTCCAGCTCTTCTACTTCGGGTTCGAGCAGGCCGCGGTCCTGGAGGTAGTCGATGTACTCCATGTATTCGGCCGCTTCGCGGAGCTGAGCGTAGACGAGGGCAATTTTGCCGGGCTGGGTGAGCCGTTCGCCGGTACCGAGCACGGTGGCCTTATCCACGCGCTTCTTGATGATTTCGTAGCGGATGTTGTAGGCCCCGTCCACGTCGAACTGGCGCTCATCCTGGCGGAAGCGGATGCTCAGGGGCTGGCCGTGAATCAGGATCAGCTGGGTGGTGTCGAGCGGGACGGCCAGCTTGGGCTTGAGGGCCGCCGTGCGGCGGGTTATTTCCACCGTCACCAGCAGCTGCCACAGCCGCAGGTTTTTCAGGAAAACCAAGTCAAACGGCTTGTTCTCGACCAGGGAGCCGCCCACGTAGATGTTGTGCTCCACGCCGTCGGTTTTGAAACGCTGGAAGTAGTGCGGAAACATCTGCTGGGCCTTGGCTTCTTCCTCGTCGAGGTAGTCGCTGACGGTGTCGTTGAGCAGGGTCACGCTCTGCTCGAAGTCCTTGCGGCGCTTGTAGAGGATGCCCAGCTCGGGGTCGATATTGCTCCAGTACTGGGCAATGACGGGCCGCAGCTCGGGCGTGTTGTTGCTCAGGTACTCAAACAGGGGCTCTACTTCCGTCTTCAGCGACTCGAAGATGCTCACCTCGTCGCCGGTCAGGATGCCCTGGCGCAGGCGGCGCAGGTTCTTGTTGACGTAGAACTTGAGTTCGTCCAGAATGGGGAGCTGCTGAAACTCGGAGGCTTTCTTGAGCACCTTGTTGGCCAGGGTCAGGTGCTCGATAAGGTCGCCCTGGATGGCTTCGTTGCGGGCCGTGCTGCTGCCCCGAATGTCGCTGGCGCCGTGCAGCGGGTACACGTCGTGGAAGACAATGGCCTCCATTTCGGCGTTTTTGTTGCCATCCTCCAGCTTGTTGAGCAGGTTCAGGGCCGCATCGGTAAAGCGCCATTCCATGGTGGGATGAATGGCCGTGAATTTCTCCTTGATAATAGCCTGCACCCGGGTCTGGATTTCCTCGGAGTTGCGCTTAACGGCCACCGCAAACAAGGGCACAAACTGCTGCACTTTCTCGATGCAGAACTCGTCCAGGTCACCCACGTTGGGCGAGCCCAGCTCCAGAAGGCCCACCGTATCGTCGCCGTAGGGCAGCAGGGCCAGAATCGTGCTTTTGATGCCGATGCCCAGAATTTGCTCCCGCAAGTCGTCGGGAATATCGGCCTGCTCCACGTTTTGCAGTACCAGGGGCTGGCGGTCCTGCAAGAGCTGGTTGTAGATGCGGCGGAAGCCCGAGCCCGAATCCTGGTTGTTGAGCTGCTTGGTCAGGAAGCTGTGGTTGATTTTGCGGCCAAAGTCCACGAAAGCCTGCTTTTTCTCGTCGTAGGCGGCAATGCCCAGCTGCAGAAACGGCCGGCCGAAGAGCACCCGCAGCTTTTCCTGAATCTGCTCGAGCCGGTCGGAGGCTTGCAGCACGTCGCGCTCCAGCAGGTCGTACTTGAGCTCGGAGAGAATTTCCTGCTCGGTCACGTCCACCAGGTGCAGGATGTTAAAGCCTTCGAGTTCAAACCGCTCGGGCGGCAGCAGCTCGTGCCAAAGGTCGGCGCGGTGCAGGTTGTGGCTCAGAAACTCAATCTGCTCGGGCGTCAGCTCCGGCTTTTCGCCCACCACGCGCACATCCACAAACGTGGAGGTATAGCCCACGCCGTAGTGGCGGTAGGAGCCGATGTTGTAGTCGGGCACGGTGAAGATGATGGTGCCCTGCAGAGGCAAATCCACGCCGTATACTTTGTCCAGAATCAATTGGTACACCATGCGGGCCATGTAGATATCCATGGTCCGCGGGTCGAAGTTCAGCGGCTGCTTAACGGTCTTGTTGGCGTTGAGCAGAACCTCGGCAAACTTGGGCGTGTGGTAGAAGCTCAGGCGCTGAAACGGCGCTACGGCCCCGCTGATGTCGGAGAGGAAGGAAGCCGGCGGAAACACGGCCATCAGCAGGGTCTCGACCAGGTCGCAGCTGCAGTCGAGCACGCTCAGGTCGGTAATCGGGCCGCGGCACCAGGGCGCGGCGGCCACTTGCTCCCCGATGGAGCGGGCCAGCAGGGCCACGCCGGGGTTGGGGTCATTTTCGCGGGCCTGCCAATAGCTAATAATCGGCTCCAGACTAAGCGTCGTCTTGAAGGGAAAAGCCAGGGAAGGAGCTATAATTGGGCGGGCAGTAGGTTCTCGTAACATAAGTGACGGTATAACAGCCGGGCCCGGCAGATTGATTCACTCGCCACGCCCCAAGGCTGTTACGGCCCTATACGCAGCGCGGCTCCGCCCGGACGTTGGTTGGAACCCGCGCGGCCCAAATACGCTACGGAGGAGCTTATTAGTACTTTCTCAGCAACGTGTAGACCGGCTTTTCGCTGTCCTTAGGATCGAGCAAATTAACGGGAACGTTGTTCAGGCGCAGGTCTTTGGCAATAACCTTATAGCAGGTGCAGCAGCCATCCACGGCGTCGGGCCGGCTTTGCACGTTCAGGGAGTCGATTTTGAAAACCTGCTGGGGCAGGCCGGCGGGCCAGATTCGGTACTGATACTTGGTGAAGCGCAGCGGGGCGCTGCTGAAGGTCAGGCCCTGACCCAGGGCAATGGAGTCGTCGATTTGGGCCAGTGTGGCGCGGACGATGCGGATGGTATCGGGCTTGAGGGTGCTTTTGGGCGCCACCGGGGTGCGGGTGATGATGATGGTATCCAGCTCCTGGGGCGTAAAGGCGCCCGGGGTGCCGGCCACGGCGTTAAAGCGGAAAAACACCACATTGTCGAAGGTGTCCTGGCAGTAGCAGGAGTTATTAGCGCAGCAGGCCCCCACGAGCAGGGTGGAGCCAAGCAGCAGAAGCCAGGTGAGGAAGGAGCGTAGCATAGCAGCCGTAAAGGTAACGCCCGGCGGGCAGCATCCGGGCGCGGGACCAAAGCAAAACAAACAAAAAGCCAGCCCCGGAAAGGAGCTGGCTTCTTATACGACGAAACGGGGCGTCTTATTGCTTGACGAAGCGCTTGGTTTCGGTGCCCGAGCGGGTCGTGATTTTGTAGTAGTAGGTGCCGGTGGGCAGGTCGTGCAGGTCGGTGCTGAGCGTGTGGCTGCCTTTCTCCTGCTGCTCGTTCTGCACCACGGGCCGCAGGGTGTTGCCGCGGCCGTCCAGAATTTCGATGGTCACGGGCCCGGCCTTTTTCACCGAATATTCCAGCTGGTTAGTGGCCGCGGCCGGGTTGGGGTACACGTTCAGACCGGCCTCAGGGCCGGCGCCGGCCGGCGGGGCGGGGGCGTTAGGGTCCAGGAGCAGGAAGCGGGTCGGGCGCAGAAACTGGCTCATGCCGTCGTGGCCGCCGCGGTGGTGCTCCCCAAACTGCTTGTGTTTCTCCAGCTGCTCGGGCGTGGCATTTTTGGTGGTAATGGCTTTGATGTCAGCGGCCCACTGCTGCTTCTGGGGCTGAATTTCCTGGCTGAGCTGAGCCAGGGGCGCCTCGTACTTTTTGGCCAGCAAGCCCACTTTTACCATGATTTCGCGGCTCTCGGAGCGCAGGGCCTGCAACTGCTGCTTTTGGGCGTCGGTCGGAGTGGGGCGGGGTTCGGTGGAGCCGGCGGGCTTCAGGCTTTCCCGCAGAGCCTTGCCGCGCAGGCGCAGGTCCTGCAATTCCTTCCGGTAGGTGGCCAGCTGGGCTTTGTCGGCGGGGACGAGCTGGGCTTCGAGCTTCTGGCGCTGCTGTCGCACCACGGGCAGCACGTTGGCCTGGTAGTAAGCCCGCACTTCCTGGCGGCCGGGTGTAGCAGCGGCGCGGTGGCCCTGGGCGAAGGTGGCGGAGCCGCTGAGCAGGGCCGCCAGCAGCAGGGGCAGGGATTTTAGCAGGGTTGCTTTCATAAGGGGATAATAAGCCGGGGTTGCAATTTTCAGAACCATAGATGGACCAGCGGCGGTAACGTTTAATCCGGAAACGAAAAAAACCGCTCCGGCGTGTGCCGGAGCGGTTTTTTCTAGTCAAAGGCGGCTTTTGCGGCTTACTTAAACGTGTCCTTGGTGTCGATAACCTTGACTTCGGTTACGTTCAGCTTGTAGTTGGCCACCTGGGCGTCTTCGGCCACTACTTCCTTGGGCAGGCCCTCACTCACTACTTTGGCGTAGCTCATGGGCGAGGGCGTGTTCTGCTTGAGCACGTCGGCCAGGGGCTGGGCCTCGCTGTCGTCCGTGACGATGGTCACGTACATGTTCTGCGTCTGCCAGTGCTTTTTAATGGCCTTGTTCACGTCGTCGAGGGTGAGCTTGGCAAACTGCCCGTCGAGCTCCTTGAGGTAGTCCTTGCGGCCGTAGAATTTGGAGTCGAGCAGAAAGCCGAGCTGCTTGGAGGGCGTGGTGCCGTAGAGCTTCACGTAGGAGCGCAAAAAGGTGCGGGTAATTTCGAAGTCTTCCTTGCTCATGCCGTTTTTCACCAGGTTATCCATTTCACGCACGGCCAGACGCAGCGCAAACGGGGCGTGGCCCACGGTGAGGCCGCCCAGCTCGGTGGGGTACTGCTTGCGCAGGCCTTCGGCAATCTGGACCGGGCGCAGCCAGAGGCTGGCGTAGTTGGCGTGGCGGGGCACACCGGGCACGGGCAGCATGTTCTGCCCGCCGTTTTCGTACCACTCAATGTAGCTGTAGTCGCCATAGTTCATCGAGCGGGTCGTGCGGATCTTGTCGTACAGGCGGCCGTAGCTTTTGCGGTGCTCCCCGAGAAAGGAGTTGGCTACCATCAAAGCGGCGAAGTCGTCACTGGCGCGGGTGGTCTGGATGGGGAAGCCGGCGTACACGGCCGAGCCCAGGGCGTCGGTCTTGCTGATGATTTCGACGTGGATGCCCTTGGGCGCGGCCACGGTGGGCACCACGGGCTTAGCCGTGCTCTTGGGCAGCTTTTCCAGGTCATCCTTGAGCTTTTTGGCGAAGGAAGCCGGGAAGTTGCCAGCAATGCCGATGGTCAGGTTGTCCTTGCCAAAAGCGGCGGCGTAGTGCTTCTTCACGTCGTCGAGCGTGAGGCTGCGCACCCCGGCGGCGGTGCCGCGGGTCATGTGCTGGAAGCGGGTGCCGCGGAAGAGCTGGTCTTCGAGGGCAAACTTGCTGTAGTCCTCATCCGAAGAGGCCCGAATCACCTGCTCCACGTAGTTGAGCTGGTTGGACTTGAGCCGGTCGAAATCCTGCTGGGTGAAGCTGGGCGTCAGAATCAGGCCCTGGAGTACGGGGTAGAACTTGTCGGTAAAGTCCTTGTGAAACTCGAAGGTGAAGGTGGTGACTTCCTTGTCGGTGGTGGCGTAGTAGGTGGTGGCCATCGGGTAGAGGAAGTCCTTGAGCTGGGCGGCCGTCATGGCCTTGGTGCCGCCTTCGGTGACCAGCTGACTGGTCAGGAACGTGAGGCCTTCCTTGCCCACGGGGTCGGCGGAGGAGCCGTTGCGGAACTGCAGCTTCACCACCACTTTCGAGGCGTTGGGTTGGCGCAGCTCCACCACGTCGGCGGCTTGCGCGAAATGCGCCCCCACGGGGCCGAGCAGGGCCGCGGCCAGCAGCAGGCGGGAAAAAGTATGTTTCATTGGACGAAAGAGAATCGAGAGGGAAGGATTAGTTGGTTGTTGATTGTTAAATGGTGATTGTTGTTTAGCTGATGTTCAAAAATCTGACAATCAACAACTAACATTCAACAATTAGCAATCAACAAGAAAACGCTACTGCACGCCGCCGGTCGGGTTGGGCCCGATGGTGCCCACGGTGAGGTGCTCGGGTACGAAGTACTTCTTGGCCGCGGCCTGGATGTCGGCCGGTGTTACCTGGTCGTAGAGGGCGTAGAAGTTATTCAGGCTCTGGGGGTTGCCGGTCAGCCAGATATACTGGGCCAAGCCGTTGGCAATCTGGTCGGGCGAGTCGAGGCCCATCAGGAAGCTGTACTTCAGCGCCGACTTGGTATCGGCCAGGCGCTTGGCGTCCACGGGCGTGGTTTTCAAATCCTCCAGGGCTTTGGTAATCTCATCCTTCACGTAGGCCATGTCGGCCGCCTTCACCACCGACGCCCGGATGGAAGTCAGGTACGGGTCCCGGGTGTAGTTGGGCGAGCCGCCCACGAAGCGCACTTTCTGCTCTTTCACCACCAATTTCTGGTACAAAGGGGAGTTGTCGGAAAACAGCATCGTGGTCAGAATGTCCAGGGCGGGCAAATCCTTGCTCTGGTCGTTGAAGGCCGGGCCGCGGTAGCTCAAGCTCACCAGGGGCGGGAAGTTGGCGTTCTGAATGTGCACGTAGCGCGGGGCCGTCTGCTCGGGCTCCTGGGTAATGGCGGGCTGGTAGCTGCCGCGCTTCCACATGCTGAAATACTTGTCGGCCAATTGGTTGACCTGCTCCGTTTTCACGTCGCCGACTACCAGCAGGGTCGTGTACTCGGGGCGGTAAAACCGGTCGAAGAACTGCAGCGAGTACTGATACTGGTTGGGCATGTCCACCACGTCCTTGAAGAAGCCCATGGTGGTGTGCTCATACGTGTGCTTGTCGAAGGCGGCGTCGGCTACTTTCTCGTTGAGCTGGGTGTAGAGCGAGGCCGAGTTCTTGGTGTATTCGCCCTTCACGGCCCCGGCTTCGGCCTTGAAGTCGTGCTCGGCGTACTTGAGGTGCTGAAACCGGTCGGCTTCCACTTCCAGCATTTTCTCCAGCATGGTAGCGTTGCCGGTCATGTGGTACACGGTGCGGTCCAACGAGGTGTTGGCGTTGGCCGAAGCCCCCACCGACTTGAGCACCTGGTCGTACTGCTCCTTGCTGTACTTGTCGGTGCCCCGGAACATGACGTGCTCGAAGAAGTGGGCAAAGCCGGTATGGCCGGGCTCCACTTCGTCGCGGGAACCGGCCCGCACCACCAGAAACACCGAGGCCAGGCCGGGCGAGTCGAAGGGCACGGTCACCACGTTCATGCCGTTGGCCAGCTGTTTCTGCTGAATAGGGTAGGGGAAAGCCGGAGCCGCCGTCGAAGTGGCGGCCGGGGTAGTAGCCGCCGGAGCAGCCTTTTTTTGCGCCTGAGCCAGGGGCGCAGCCAGAAGACCGGCGGCGAGCAGCCAGGTCTGGACGGAGTGTTTCATGCAAGTGAAAGGGTTAGAATGGGGAGGGCAAAACCAAGGCGGCGCACTCGCGCCAAAGGAGGCGGTGCGGCGGTAAAGGTTGCACTTTCGGGCCTAAATTCCCGGGTAATCTACGCGCAGTTTACCCGAAGCCGCCGGCCGGACCGACTCCAGTCGGCCCGCAATAAAAACGGCGGCTTCGAAGGAAGCCGCCGTGCGCAGTCAGATTGGTGGGGCGCAGACTTAGTTGCCGGGCTTGGTGCGGGTCGAGTCGGCCGGCTCGGGGGCTTTGGGAGAGTTGCCGCTCATGCCCGGTAGCTCCTGAATAATGACCTCGTTGGGGTAGGCCGTCATAATCAGCTGCCCGCGCAAAGAGCTGGCGTCGGCCTCCACCTGGGGGCGAATCTGGTTCAGGGCCTGCCGCACCGATTCCACATCAGCCAGGCGCGGCGCCCCGGTGCGGGAGTAGCCGTGGTACATGGCCACCTTTACTTTGGCGCTGCCCTTGCCCGAGTAGCGGGCCAGCACGGAGCCGTGCACATCCACGACCTGCACCTCGGCCTGCAGGCTGGCCTGGTGGTATTCCAGCGGCACGCCCAGCAGCAGCGGGGTCAGCAGGGTGACGTACTGGAAGATGCGTAAGCCCTGGCCCGTGCGCTTGGCGCTGGCCTTGGTCACGCGCAGCTTGATGGAGCCGTAGGTAGTCGTGTCCTTCACGTCCATCAGGTTCTGCTCCAGCTCCAGCTGAAACAGCTTCTGCAGGTCCTCACTGGTGGCGCCGTTGCCTTTCTTGGCCAGGGGCCCGGCCTCCACCGACGGCTTCAGCACCGGCAGGCGCGTCGAGAGGGGCGCTGTGGGCATCGTAAACAGGGCCTGGTCCAGGGAGCGGCAGCCCATGGAGGAGGCCAGCAAGCCCAGCAGGCAAACCCGAAGTAGGTATTTCATAGCGTTGCAAGTAGAAGTAAAGTAAGCAGTTGGCGGCCTGAGAACGTGCCGGGCCGGCGGTAGTTGTACGGACCAGCTCGTTTAGTGCGCGTGCTGGGCCAGGCTGCTGTCGGCTTCGGCCAGCTCGTCGAGAGGCGGGGCCACGTAGTTGTCGATAAACTCACCTTCCCAGCGGGCCACCACGGCCGAGGCCAGGCAGTTGCCGATGACGTTGACGGCGGTGCGGGCCATGTCCATCAGGGCATCAATACCCAGGATGATGAAGATGGGCCAGGCGGGCAGGTCGAACGAGTCTACCGTCGCCAGCAGAATCACCAGGGACGCCCGCGGCACCCCGGCCACGCCCTTGCTGGTCAGCATCAGGGTGAATACCATTACCAGCTGCTGGCCGAAGGAGAGCTCTACGCCGGCGGCCTGGGCCACGAAGATGGCAGCCAGCGAGAGGTAGAGCGTGGTGCCATCCAGGTTGAACGAGTAGCCCGTGGGCATCACGAAGGCCACCACCCGGCGCGGTACTCCGATGCTTTCCATGGCCTCCATGGCCCGGGGCAGGGCCGCCTCCGACGACGTAGTGGCAAAGGCAATGCTGACCGGCTCGGCAATGGCCTGCACGAAGCGCTTAATCGGAATCCGGGCAATGAGGGCCACGGGTAGCAGAATCAGAATCAGGAAGGCAATCAAGGCCGCGTAGAGCGTGAGCAGCAGCTGCACGGCGTTGACCAGGGGCCCGAAGCCCATCTTGCCCACGGTGTAGGCAATGGCCCCGCCCACGCCCAGCGGGGCGAAGAACATAACCACGTTGGTAAACTTGAACATCACCTCCGACAGGCTTTCCGACCATTCCAGCATGGCCCGGCGGTGCTTGCCGTGGACCATGGCCAAACCAATGGCGAAAATGATGGCAAACACCACTACCTGCAGCACCTGCCCCTCGGCTACCGATTTGGCAATGTTTTCGGGGAAAATGTGGGTGATAATGTCGGCCGCAGTTTGCTTGGGCGCGGCGGCAATGGTTTCATTCACGTTGTTGTTGGCCTGGGCGGCGGCCAGCACGGCCGGGTCGAGGCGGCCGGCTTTGGTCAGGTTGATGGCCGCCAGGCCAATAAAGAGGGCAAACGTGGTGACGATTTCGAAGTACACCAGGGCCTTGACGCCCATGCGGCCCACCTTTTTCAGGTCGGCGTGCCCGGCTATGCCCACCACCAGCGTGGCAAATACGAGCGGGGCAATGATGGTCTTAACCAAGCGCAGGAACACGTCACTGAGCACCTTCAGGTTCTGGGCCTGCACCGGGAAGTCGGCTCCGGCCTCGGCCCCGACGAACATGCTGGTCACAATCCAGAAGGTGAGGGAGCGGCGCTGAAAGGCGTAGGCTACCATGGCGGCCAGGGCCAGCCAGCGGGCGGCCATTGGCACGGCCTCGGGCAGGCTGGCGGGGTTAGAGGCGTGCAACAGGGTGAGGCCCCCAGCCACTACGAACAGCAGCAGAACCAGGAGAGCAAGGCGGGAAAACTTCATGCGGAAGGAAAAACGAAGGAGAATCAAGGCGGGAAACTCAGCAAAGATAGGTTTTTGACTTTCGTGGTGAATTGCACCTTTTCAATCTTGTTTTTCCGTACCTCTGTACTCTACTCTTCTCTATTGTATCTAGCTGTGTCGCTACTCTGGACGATGGCCGCTCACGAGCTGCCGCTGCGCTTTACCTGGAAGATTTCCCGCAATGCCTCCGTCACTAAAACCAACCTGCTCGTGCGCGTGGGCGAGGGCACGACTGCGGGCTGGGGTGAGGCCGCACCCAACGTGCGCTACAACGAAACGCCCGAAAAGCTGACCGCCGAATTCGAAGCGCTGGTAGCAGCCGGGCTGGGCCAGTATATCCATCTGCCCGAGCTGGAAGAGTTTCTGGCCGCCCACGCCCCGTCCCACGCCCTGCGCTTTGCCGTGGAGTCGGCTTTCGTGCACCGCGAAGCCGCGCTGCGGGGGCAGTCGGTGGCGGCCTGGCTGGGCGTACCGGCCCCGAGCCGGCCGGCGGCCACTGCCTTTACCCTGCCCATCATGGAGCCCGGCGCCGTGGCCGAATTCGTGCGGGCCCAGGGGATGAGCCGCTTTGGCCAGCTCAAAATAAAGGTCAACCAGGACAGCGGCTTCGAACTGCTCCGGGCCCTGACCCAGGCCTTGCCCGGCCGGGAGGTGCTCATCGACGGCAACGAGGCCTGGACCGACGCCGACTCGCTGCTGCGGTTTCTGGAGCAGGCCCAGACCTTGCCCGGCCTGCGGGTGCGCCTGCTCGAGCAACCCCTGCCGGCCCACTGCCCCGACGATTACCGCTACCTGCGCGGCCGCGCGCCCTGGCCCGTCTTTGCCGACGAATCCGTTACCGACGGGGCCGACTTCCGCAGCATTGCCCAGCAGTTTCACGGCGTGAATATGAAGCTCATGAAGGCCGGTGGCTACCTCAACGGCATTCGGCTGCTGCAGCAAACCCGCGCCCACGGCCTGCAAACCATGCTGGGCTGCATGGTCGAAACCTCGCTCGGTATCTGGTCGGCCCTGCAGATCAGTCACTTGGCCGACGTCTGCGACCTGGACGGTTTCCTCATCCTGCGCGACGAGCCCTTTGGGCTGGTGCGCGAAGCCGAAGGCCTGCTGACGCCGCTGCCCGTGTGCTGGAAAACCCTCCGGCCGGTGGTGAGCTAAAGTTCGCAGCCCGACATTTTCTCGTTTGCCCGTCATGTCGAGCCCAGTGTGATACCTCCCGGGCTGAGGTTGCCACAGTAGGTGTCATCCTGAGAGTAGCGAAGCGTAACGAAGGACCTTCCTCGCCTCAGTGACAAGCTCCTTTCAACACGAAAAGCTCTTTACCAGCAGTTGGTAAAGAGCTTTTCTATGTTGGCACAAGCCGTAGTGGGGTAGGCCAGGAAGGTCCTTCGGCTCGGCCTCAGGATGACAGCTGAAACAAAACGCCCCGCTTTCCGCAGTCGGAAAACAAGGCGTTTGCTACTCAAAAGGCATGGAGCCACCTACTTCACCTGCTTCAGCTGCTCGTCCAGAGCCTTGATCTGCTGGTCGAGCTGGCTGGTGTCGGCGGGGCGCTGGGTGCCGGCGCTCAGCAGGCTGATTTTGTCGTTGAGCAGCTGAATTTTCTGGGCCATGAGCGTGATGCGACTGTTGAGGCTACTCAGCCGGGTTTCCATGTCGGCGGTAGTGGGCGGGGAGTTACGGTCCACGTACTGCTCAAACTGGCCGCTGGCCGGGGCCACGGTGCCGCGGGATGCCGCCGCGCTGCCGGGCGTGGCAAACACGATGTCGCCCTGCATGGTCACGTAGTCGCCTTCCTTGAGGGTAGTTTTCTTGCCGCCGGGCAGCTCCACAATGCCGCTCTTGTAGTTAACTTTCGTGCCGTTGCTGAGCACTACGTTCTGGGTCAGGGGCTTGGTGCCCGAGCCCGAACGCAGCACCACTTCGCCGTCGCGCATCAGAAACTGGTCGGTGTTGTTGGCCGCAATGGCACCGACGGGGCGGGCGGGCTTGGGCTGGGCCGGGGTTTGGGCCCAGGCCCGGAGCGGACTGGCCAGCGCCAGCAATAGAAGAGCGGAGAGGAAAGGACGATTCATGGCGCGGTGTTTGGTTAATACGCTGAGCTTACGCGTTTGCCGCAATTGTGTTTTTGCCGCGTTAAAGCGCCCCAAAAAATATTTCGCTGAACTATGTTGCGACATTAAATGTATGTACATATATTTGCAACGTAATCCAGCCCGGCTGAATGCAGACCATGAGAATCGAAGACGAAATTAAGCAGCCCGTGTTCAAGGACGAGTACCAGAAAGGCCTGATCAATCTGGTCTACACGGTGGGCTGGCTGCAACAGCAGCAGGCCGCCTCTTTCCGCGAATTCGACATCACGCTGCCCCAGTTCAACATTCTGCGCATCTTGCGCGGTCAGCACCCCAAGCCGGCTACGGTCAACCTGCTCATTGAGCGCATGCTCGACAAAACCAGCAATGCCTCGCGCATCGTCGACAAGCTCGAGGCCAAGGGCCTGGTAACGCGCACCGTGTGCCCCAGCAACCGCCGGGCCGTGGACATTCGCATCACCGACAGCGGCCTGGAGCTGCTGCAGCGCATGGATGCCAGCGTAGATTTGCACCACGGCCTGAAAACGCTTACGCTGGAAGAAGCCCAGCAACTCAATACCATTCTCGATAAAATCCGCGACTGACGTTTCTCAGTCACCCCATATTCCCTTCACCTCATTTTTGTCATGAAAAAATTCGCTCTTTCCGCCCTGTTCATTGCTTCGATCATGGCTGCTCCTGCCGTAGCCAAAGATCCTTCGGCTCCCAAGGCTGCTACCAGCACCAAAGCCGGCACAGTGTACAAAGTGCAGCCGCAGCTCAGCACCCTGGGTTGGGTCGGCAAAAAAGTAACGGGCCAGCACAGCGGCACCATCCAGTTCAAGAGCGGTGACGTGGAAGTAAAAGGTGCCCAAATCACCGGCGGTACTTTCGTAATCGACATGAACTCGCTGAAGGTTACCGACATCACCGATGCCGACACCAACGGTAAACTCATGGGTCACCTGCGCTCCGACGACTTCTTCAGCATCGACAAGAACGCCACGTCGACCTTCAAAATCACCAAGATTACCCCCATCAAAGGCGCTGCCGCCGATGCCAACAACGCTACCGTAACCGGTAACCTGACCATCAAGGGCATCACTAAGCCGATCAGCTTCCCCGCCAAAATCGGCGTGAAGAACGGTGTAGCCGCCGCCTCGGGCACGGCCACCATCGACCGGACCCAGTTCGACATCAAATACGGCTCGAAATCGTTCTTCGAAAGCATTGGCGACAAAGCCATTGACAACGACTTCACCCTGAGCTTCAACGTTATTGCCAAGCAATAATCGAAAGCGTTAAGCATAAAAAAAGCCCCGTCGTATTGCACGACGGGGCTTTTTTATGCTTAGTGAAGCGTCAGCGGCAAGGCTCTACTGGCCGCCGGCGGGCAGGGCTTGAGCCGGGGAGGGAATCTGGCTCGGGGTAGGAGTGCTGGGCCGGGTCTGGATGGCTACGTTGCGCAGCACCAGGTGCAGGGGCGCCACGTTGGTTTCGCGCAGGCACAGGATGCCGGTTACGGTTTCGCCGGGCCGGATAACCTTGTTGGTCAGGTCATTGGCAGCAAATTCGTTGCGCATATTGGTGTTGGCCGAGCTAGAGCCCAAGATGTTGCCCGCGGACACGCCCAGGCCCCACGGAATGATAGTGCCACCCGTCGTGACGCCGGTTTGCGGATCGTAAGTGCCGCCGACGGTGGCCGCCAGGGGGGCGTAGAGCAGGTAAATCCAGACGCCCTGCTTCATATCATTGGCCGCTTGCAGGCCCGAAATAGGCATAACGGGCCGGTCGCCGAAGTACAGCTCCAGGTCGCGGGAGAAGTTGAGTTCGGTGGCCGTGTTGTTCTTGACGCGCACGGCTACGGTCTGGTAGCCGCGCTTGCGCTCCTTCTTCAGGTATTTTTTGTTGCGACCATGCACGCTCAGGGCCCCGTAGCTGTAGCCGAATTCCACCGGGCTGTTGGGCGAGGTTACCGCCGTGTAGTTGGTAATCGTGCTGGGCCGCACGGCGGTATAGCTGCCGGCGCAGCTAGTGCCGAACAGCAGAATTGTAGCGGCCAAAAATTGCGTAAACGTATTGCGCATAGGAAAGGAAAAAAGAGGAAAAGATAGAAATGTCAACTCAAACAGACTGAGCCATTTTACAAAACTATCTATTTAGCTCTTCCCTTGTATACCGCAACCCACGGAATAGGACTTTACTTTTTTAAGCTCAACGGTAAAGTGCCATTTGGGGCTTCTACGCGGGCACGACTAGCTCCCGGGGCAGCTCGAAGCGCAGGTTGCGGCTTTTGCTGCGGCCGTGGAGCTGCTGCAGAAAGTCGTCGAGCTCGGGCTTGTATTCCAGCCACAGGTCCTCGTGCAGGTTGGCCAGGATGAGCTGGGCGGTGCGGGCCGTGAGGCGGGCGGTGCTCACGTAAAAGCCGTTGTAGGGCGAGTCGAACTGCCCGGTATAGTTGTCGAAAATCAGGCGCAGGGCGTAGAGGTTCAGGTCAATTTCCAGGCGCTTGTCCTTGGTAATCCGGCGGGAGCGGGCACTTTCCTTGACGGCCTTACCCAAGGCCTTGTTAAGGCTGCGGTTGAGTAGGCGACCCGTCACGGCCACGTTGAAGAGCTCGTGAATCCGGTCGGAGGTTTGCTCATACACCTGCTCCACCGTCACGTCGGGCAGTAGTTCGAAGACCAGGGTTTCGTAGAGCTCCGCGTCGCGGCGCACGGCCCGCAGCAGCAGCTTTTCCTTGTCGGCGTCGGGCAGGCGTTTAAGGGCTTTTTTGAATTCGGAGGACGGAACGGGCATGGGGCAGGAGCAGGGCGGAAGGGAAACCGGAAACTAACAGGACAATACGCCCCACAGCAAAAACGGGTGCCTTAGAGTTGCTTTTACTAAATTTGTTAGTACATTGCCTTGGCTAACGGCGTTAGTTGCGGACGCCGGGCCTGAAGCTTTCAACAATATTAGCATTCGTTTTATGGCTTTACTTACCATTCAGGATGAAACTGTGGCCGGCGGGATTCTCAATCGGCTGGAGCTGGAAATTGCTCAGGAAATGCTCACCGTGCGCGACGTAATTGCCCAGCGCGTGCAGCAGGAAGTGGCCGCCTACAACAGCCGGCAGCAGGAGATATTTCAGGGGCTGGTGCAGCCGCTGGAGTCGGAGCAGGTACTCAACGGCTTCCGGCTGCTGCGCACGGCCAAGCCCATCGACACCGAAACCCAGCTATACAAGGCCCTAGAGGGCTTTTTGCAGAACAGCTACTTCGTGCTCGTAAATGACCGACAGGTGGACAGCCTCGACGAGGAAGTATGGCTGGGCTCGGGTGCTACGGCCAGCTTTATCAAGCTCACGCCGCTGGTAGGGGGCTGAGGCCGGTCGGGTTCCGACCCGTTTCCGCGTTATTTGTCCCTTCACTATCCGCCCATTGCTACGCTATGGCTAGTACTCCCGAAACGGCTCCTGCTCCGCCCGAAGTAGCCGAAATGCAGGATTTTATTCAAGCTTATCTGCGCGAAATAAAGCAGCGCAAACTCAGCTACTACGATTTGAAGCTAACCGAGCTGACGACGTATCAGGAGCTCAAAGACCGGGACGCCGCCTACAAAGGGCGGCTGGTGCTGGCTTTGGCCGCCACCATCCGCAACCGGGACAATAGCTACGAAATCCGCTACCAGCTCGACACGCTGCTCAAAGTACTGTTGCGCAGCACTCTGGAGCTGGCCGGCGCCGACTACGTGCGGCTGCTGGGTCTTTATGGCCTGGAATTGGCCGGCGCCAACATCAATAGCATTGCCAACGCCCTGGCCCTGTATCCGGTGCTGCCCACGCTGACCCAGCTGGAAAAGCAGGCCAAAAAACAGCCCCTGGAGGAGCCCGTGCTCGACTACTTGCGGCAGCTGCTGGCCGTTATGGCCGTCAACTCCTCCGATAATGGCTTGATGAAGCTGCGGGTGAAGGTGCAGGAGATTCTGGGTCAGGATGGAGAGAGTAATTTGCCCACGGTCATCTTTTCGGAGAGTGACGCTTTCGGGCAGGCCCTGAACGAGTTTGTGGGGCAGCTGCCGCCTTCGGCTGCCAAGCCCTGGCTGCGGCTGCTGCAAGTGTGGCAAAAAACCACGGGCGCCCAGCCCACGGCCAAGTTTCGCAAGGAAACCGAGGCCGCCGTGGCCGGAGTGGAGCCCGCTGAGGTGCGCCGGCAGTACGGTGCCTGGCTGAGCGAGCTGGCCCGGCTGCCGGTCCAGGAATTTACCCGCACTACCAGCTACGGGCACGGCGGCTATACCTACTCCGAGTGGCATTTCCTGAGCGACACCAGCCAGGCTGCGGCGAAGGGCTTGATCTGGAGCAGTATGCCCTTGCTCGACGGGCCGATGCTGGGCGCCCTGGCCGAGCTGGCGGTGAAGTGCTACCGCAAAATTCCGGCGAAAGGGCAGGTGGCACCCAGCCTGGGCAACGCCTGCGTGCTGGCCCTGGCCCAGGGCGGCATGCCGGGCGTGGCCCACCTGTCGCGGCTGAAGCTCAAAGTCAAGCAGGCCAACACCCAGGCGCTGATTGAAGGCCACCTGGAAAAAGCCGCCCAGGAGCTGGGCGTCACGCCCGCCGAAATTGAGGACATGGCCGTGCCCACCCTGGGCCTGACCCAGGGCCAGGCCGAGTACCACTACGGCGACTACCAGGCCCGGCTGCACCTGGTGGAGGGCAAGGCCGAAGTGCAGTGGCGCAAGGATGGCAAGGAGCTGAAATCGGCGCCGGCGGCTTTGAAGAAAACCCACGCCGCCGAGCTCAAAGAGCTGAAGGAAACCCAGGCCCAGGTGCAGCAAAATCTGACGGCCCAGCGCGAGCGGCTCGACCGGAGCTTCGTAACCGGCCGGCGGCTGCCGCTGGCCTGGTTTGAGCAGTACTACTTTGGGCACGAGCTGCTCAGCTACCTGGTCCGGCCGCTGATCTGGCGCTTTCACCACCCCGACGGCTCCCACACCGATGCGCTGTGGCTGGACGAGGCCTGGTGCGATGCCCAGGGCCAGCCCGTGGCGGCTCCCGCACCCGAGGCGCAGGTGCAGCTCTGGCATCCGGTGCTGGCACCGATGGCGGAAGTGCTGGCCTGGCGCCGGCTGCTGGATGAGCGGCAGCTGCGTCAGCCGCTCAAGCAGGCTTACCGGGAACTATACCTGCTCACGCCGCCTGAAGAGCGCACCGGTACGTATTCCAACCGCATGGCGGCCCACATTCTGCGCCAGCACCAGTTCAACTCCCTGACCAAGCTCCGCGGCTGGCGCTACCGCCTGATGGGCGCTTACGACAAGGGCTACGAAACCGACTCGGCTACCCTGGACCTGCCAGCCTACGGTTTGCAGGCCCAGTTCTGGGTGAGCGAAGTAAATGCCGACAACGCCTGGAACGACGCCGGAATCTGGAACTACGTCAGCACCGACCAGGTGCGCTTCACGACGGGCCACGGCGTGGTGCCGCTCACGGACGTGCCGGCGCTGGTTTTCTCGGAGGTGATGCGCGACGTGGACCTGTTCGTGGGCGTGGCCAGCGTGGGCAACGACCCGCAGTGGCGCGACAATGGCGGGCTGCCGGCCTACCGCAACTACTGGGAAAGCTACAGCTTTGGGGAGCTGGGCGAAGTGGCCAAAAACCGCAAGCTGGCCCTGGAACGACTGGTACCCCGCATGAAGATCGGGAAGGTGAGCGAAATTCAGGACCGGTTTCTGGTCGTGCGCGGCAAGCGGCGCACCTACAAGATTCACCTGGGCTCGGGCAACATCCTGATGGAGCCCAACGACCAGTACCTCTGCATCGTGCCCGACCGTTCGGCCAAAGCGCCCAGCGCCGCCGACGTGTTTTTGCCCTTCGAGGGCGACGCGGTGCTGTCCATTATCCTGAGCAAAGCCCTGCTGCTGATGGACGACGACAAGATTACCGACGACACCATCAACCGGCAGATTGGGCGCTGAAGCCGGGCGTACCTGCCAAAAAGCCAAGGCCACTTCCTGCGCTGGGAGTGGCCTTGGCTTTGTAAGAGCGGTTTGGAAGGACAGGCTTAGAACACGAAGCCGAACACGGCCCGGGCCGAGAACAGCAGCGGGTTCAGGGCTGGCCCGTCAGTTTCCTGCTTGTAGTCGGTGGCGTGGTAGCGGCCTTTGCCCACGCGGGGGCAGTAGTTGAGGTGCAGGCCCACCACGCAGCGTTTGAGCACGACGGCATCGAAGGGGTATGCTTCATAATGGGCACCCAGGGCCAGACCGGTGCTGCGGTAGTGCAGGGTGCGGGAGTAGGCCGGCCCGCTGAGCAAGCCGCCGGCCGTTTGGGCCGGGTTCTGACCGAGCTCGGTCAGGGTAATGTCGGCCGAGGCGTAGGTGACACCCAGCGTGGGCGTGAAGCTCTGGGTGTGGCGGCGGTTGAAGAAGGCAAAGCCGAGGTAGTTCAGGGCATTGGACGAGTTGAGCTCGGTGCGCCGGTCCTGCTCTTTTCGTTTGACATCATACACCACGCCTTCAATGCCCAGCACCACGCGCTTGAAGCGGATGCTGCCCCCGCCGCCGTAGCTGAACTGCCCATTATCAACCTGCGGGAAACCGGCCTGCCGGAGCAGGTCGTTGAGGCCGCCGTAGCGGGCCCCGGCGTAGCCCAGGCTGGCAAACACCTGTCCGCTGAAGTTCTTGAAAACCGCCTCGTTCAGGGCCGTGGCTTTCATAAAGTCCACCGAATCGACGCTGACTTCCACCACGTCGCCCGACACCGGGCTGCGGTAGGGCACCCGAACGGCCCCGGGCTGGGGCGTTGTCTGGGCCCGGGCCACCAGCGGACCGCCTAGCAACAGGCCACCCAGAATTACTACGAAAAGCTTCATGCGGATAACAACAGGGTGGGAGCGGGATGGCAAAGGTCGGCGGGCTTACAGGTGCTCGTCGAAGTACTGAGTGATTTTGGTGTAGAGGTGGACCCGGTCCTTGCCGCCCACGTTGTGCGGGTGGCCGGGGTACACGAAGTAGTCGAGCTGAATGCCCTTGTCGACGGCGGCCTTGAGGTAGTCGAGGCTGTGCTGCCACACCACCACGTCGTCGACGGTGCCGTGAATGAGCAGCAGGCGGCCCTGGAGCTTATCGACGTAGTTGAGCAGGTTGGCCTGAGCGTAGCCTTCGGGATTTTCCTGGGGCGTATCCATGTAGCGCTCCGTGTACATCACCTCGTAGAGGCGCCAGTCGATAACCGGGCCGCCGCCCACGCCCACCTTGAACGTGCCGGGGCTGCGCGTCATCATGGTTGTCGTCATGAAGCCGCCGAAGCTCCAGCCGTGAATGCCAATGCGGGCGGCATCCACGTAGGGCAGGCTTTTGAGGTAATCTACGCCCTTTAGCTGGTCCTGCATTTCCTGGGTGCCCAGCTGGCGGAACGTGGCCCGCTCGAAGGCCGAGCCCCGGTTGCCGGAACCGCGCGAATCAAGCGTAAACACGACGTAGCCTTTCTGGGCCATCAGCTGCATCCACAGGTTGGAGCCGCCCAGCCAGGAGTCCGTCACGAGCTGCACGTGGGGGCCGCCGTAGAGGTAGACCACCGTCGGATATTTCTTGCTGGGGTCGAAGCCCGGCGGGGTAATCAGGCGGCAGTACAGGTCGGTTTGCCCGTCGGCGGCCTTGATGGGAAATAGCTTGGTTTGGCCCAGCTGGTAGCCCGCCACGGGGTTGGGGGCCGTCAGCAGCGTCTGCGCGGTTTTGCCCGTTTTCACGCTCACCGTCCGGATGATGCGGGGCGTGGTGGCGTTGCTGAAATTGTCGAGCAGGAAGTTACCGTCGGGGCTGAGCGTGGCCGTGTGGGTGCCGGCCTCGGGCGTCAGCTCCCGCACCTTGCCGCCGCCGAGCTTCACGCTGTAGATGCGGCGCTGCAACGGGCTGGCCGCCGTGCTCTGGAACACGACTTCGCGGTTGTTGTCGGCAAAGCCCAGCACGTCCGTTACCTGCCAGGGGCCTTTGGTGAGCTGGCGCAGCAGCTTGCCGCTGGTGGAGTAGAGGTAGAGGTGGTTGTAGCCGTCGCGCTGGGCTTGCCAGATAAACTGGTCGGCGTGGCCGGGCACGAACTGGGCCGGGTGCAGGGGCTCGACGAAGGTCTTGTCGTCCTGCTCCTCGAACAGGGTCTTGACCAAAGCCCCCGAAGTTGCGTCGTACTGGCGCAGCCACATGTGGTTCTGGGCCCGGTTGAGCACGGCCACGTAAATGAACTTCTCGTCGGGGCTCCAGCTGATATTGGTCAAATATTGCTCCCGGGGCTCCCCGGTTTGCAGAAACACGGTTTTGCGGGTGTTCAAATCGTAGACGCCCACGGTCACCTCGTGGCTTTTGTCGCCGGCCATGGGGTACTTGATGGGCACGGCCTGGGCCGGCACGGGCAGCACCGTCACGATGGGGTAGTCCGTCACCATCGTCTGGTCCATGCGGTAAAAGGCCAGCTTCTGGCCCTGGGGGCTCCAGAACGTGCCTTTGGTGATGCCAAACTCCGAGCGGTGGGCCGCCTGCCCGTTCACGATGGCCGGGTTGGGCTCCTGGGTTACGGCTTCATTTTCGCGCCCGATGAGCGACACGTACAGGTTCTGGGCCTTGGTATAGGCTACGCGGGTTTTGGTTGGGTCCATTTCCACGTTTTCGGCCGTGGCCTCGTAGCCCAGCACCCGACTGGCTTGGCCGGCCTTGGTATCGTAGCGGTACACCTGGCCTTTGCTGGTAATGAGCAGGTTGCTGGCATCCAGCCACTGTACGGCTGGCAAGGCCTTGGCTTCTTCGGCCCCAGCCATTTTCAGGGCGGCAGTGAGCTGCCCGGCCGCTACGACGGTGGCCGGCTGGCCGGCGGCGGCGGCGCGGACCAGCTCGTCCTGCCCGCTGGTAGTGCGCACGAAGGCAACTTCAGCCGTGCCCGGAATCCAGGTGAGCTGGCGCAGGTTCTGGGGTTGCAGGCTGCGGTTGAGGAAGGCGTCTTCCATGGTAAGCCGCTGCTGGGCGCGGGCCGGCAGCTGACTTACCAGCGCCAACACGAGCAGCAGGCCCAGGCGCGAAGTGAAATGGAGCATAAACGACGGAAAGGAAGGAAGGTTCAGGGCTGGAAATTACGGCGGATTTGCGAAGAACCCCGCGGTAATTGTCCAGCCAGCCTTGTCTTGCCGTGGCCCGCTCCGGCAGCATATAGAAACGCCCAAATATTCGCCGGAAGCCCGGAAACGATTCTGGCGCTAAGCGGGTTATACTAGGCCGGACAATGCCGGCAAACACGGTTTTTTACCTGATTTTCCGTACTTTTGTGCCATGACCACCAAACCACAAATCGACTACGACGAGGATGTACTCCTGCTGGAAGAAACCATCGACGTGCGCGACCTAATCGTGTACAACGATGATGTAAATACCTTCGAGCACGTCATCCGGACCCTTATCGACGTGTGCGGCCACGAGCCGGAACAGGCCGAGCAGTGCACCCTGCTGATTCACCACAAAGGCCAGTGCACCGTCAAGCACGGGGCCTACGAGGAACTGGCCGACATGTGCACCGCCATTCACGACCGGGGTATTTCTGCCGACGTACTCTGATTGCTGATTGTTACGGGTTGATTGTTGGTCGTTTGGCTGACGTTCAACCAACAATCAGCAATCTACAATCAACAATTACTGAATGGAGTTTCCTTCCAAGCTGATAGAAAACGCAGTTGGTGAGCTGGCCAAGCTGCCCGGTATCGGGCGCAAAACGGCCCTGCGCCTCACGCTGCACCTGCTCAAGTCCGAAACCGAAGCTACCAGCGCCCTGGCCGAGGCCCTGGCCAAGATGCGCTTCGAAATAACCTACTGCCAGACCTGCCACAACATCTCCGACACGGAGGAGTGCAGCATCTGCGCCAACAAGCTGCGCGACCATAGCCTGGTCTGCGTCGTGTCCGACATCCGCGACGTTATTGCCATCGAAAACACCGGCCAGTACCAGGGCGTGTACCACGTGCTGGGCGGCGTGATTTCGCCCATCGAGGGCATCGGCCCCAGCGACTTGCATATCGACACGCTGCTGACCCGGATTCCGGAGTCGGAAATCAAGGAAATCATCCTGGCCATCAGTCCCACGATGGAGGGCGACACCACCGCGTTTTTCCTCTCGCGCAAGCTGCGCGAGTTTCCCGATGTGCACATCAGCACCATTGCCCGCGGCATTCCCATGGGCGGCGAGCTGGAGTACGCCGATGAAATCACCTTGGGCCGCTCCATTGTGGAGCGTACCCGGCAGGTGAAATAAAGGGGCTACGCTATGCCGTAGCGGGCTCCAGGCTGGAGTAAGGCTGCGGCTGCTCGTGGCGCGAGACAAGTTGCATGGTTCCGGTTCTGCGTCCTCGCAGAACCGGAATTTTTGTTTCAACTGGTATCATATACAGTACTAAGCCGCCGGCCATGGCGCAAAAGAAGCTAACCAGACCAAAAATGAGGGCAATGCCCAAGTGGAAGCCCACCGCTAGCCAGATCAGCTTTTTGCGCTGCTGCGGGGCCATAAACAGGGCGCCGAACAAGCTGACCTCGAAAATCATGGTTCCCCACGTCAGCGACGTTACGATGTAGGCATTGGTCAGGGCAGAAGCCATAATGCTGTGCATCCAGTCGGGGTAGCCGAAGAGCGGGTCATTAAAGAAGTAGTACACGGCCGTCCCGTTTTTCCACTCGTCGAGCTTGTACATTTTTTCGATGCCGGCATGGAAATACAGTACCGCCATCTGCAGGGCAATCAGGGCCAGGGCGCCGCGGGCAATAAAGTTGGCGTAGTAGTTTGGGTTGGCCTGGGGCACGTTTATCCAGTGGTTTTTCCGGCCATCGAGCAGGGTCACCGGCACCAGCAGCATCGTGATAATAGAGCCAATCTGGTCACCGCCCTCGACAATGCTTCCCGACTGGAAAAAGCTGTAGGTGACTATCCAGTGCAGAATGCCGGTGTAGCGCGGAAACACGCCGGAGATTACGACCAGCAGCACCACAATGCTTAGGGCGTACGCATAATTAAGGTGCTCAAAACCAAAGAGGAAGAAAATATTGAAGCTCTCCAGGGAAGCATCCAGGCTCATCTTGCCAAACAGCTGCTGGTCGAAGAGCACGGCTGGGCTGCTGAGCAGCAAGGTAATCAGGGTGCCGAGCGCAATCAGGCTGCGCCCCAGGCCATATACCCACGTGAAAGGGTTAACCGAAGCGTAAGAGTCCAGGGCGCGTAACGTGTTCTTATACATGGCGAAGCTTAGTTAATAGTGAGTTTCAGGTAGCGTTCAGGATTGGTATAATGCTCCGGGTACTGGGCCCAGGCCCAGGGCGTAATCGTGTAGCGTTTCACGATGTAGGTACCCTTCTGCAACTGGTTGAATTGCGTGCTGGAATAGGGAATGTGTACCGTAGCAATGGTATCGGACCCAATCAAGTCCTGCAAAGAGTAGCGCTGGTACTGGTCCCAGTCTTTTTCCTTGACCTGGGCCATAACCCGGCTGAACTCCATATTGGCCCGGCGGCTTCGGCGGGAAAAACCGAACAAATTTTCCGGGTCTGCATTCTTATGGGTTGCGACTTCCAGGCTTTTATCGGGGCGAATTCGGTAGAGCACATTCTTCTCGTCCCGGGGGCTTTTGGTGAAGAATCCCCAGCCTTCGGGCAGCAGTACACTAAAGGTGTAGCGCTCCTGAAACGTTGTTTCCGTAGCGTTTACGCCCACGGATGCCTGCACCGCTTTCGAAACCAGGACAAAGCCCAGGGCTAGAATGGCGAGGTAAAAAGAGAAGCGTTTGATTTCCATAACGAGCAGATGGTAAGGTGGAATAGAATAAGTGGAGAGTGCCGCTGAAGTGGGGGCTGATTTACTGATAGAAAGATAGGAGCAGGCCTGCTTCAGCTAAATTCTATTACACAAACGCCCTGTTTATCGGGATAAACAGGGCGTTTGCCAAACCGTAAGCACATTTGGAGCCCGCGCAACGGCCCGACTCCAGAGGCACCGTGCGGTGGTACGGCAAAAAACCACAGGCAACCATTCAACGGAAGGTTACCTGTGGTTTTTTGTGCCTGGGCTGAGAGGCCCCGGCAGGCTTACTGCTGGCGCGGGGTGCTACCAGCCGCCTGGGACCTCACCGCAGTTAGCGTGCAGCCGCCTGCAGGAAAGCCAGGTCGCGAACCAGCTTTTCCTTTTCCAGATTGGCCCGCTGCTGCATTACGGAGCTAACCTGGCTGTCGGAGCTCTGGTCGGCGCCTAAGGTCACGAAATAGTAGAAGGCAAAGGCCTGCCAATAATACACGGCAATAACGTAGCCCGTGTCGACTTCATCCTCGGCGGCCAGACCGGTTTCCGAGCCGCTGGTACCTACCGCCGCTTTGGCATCACTCAGGTAGCGCTCCAAATCCTCCTGCTTGCTAAAGTTGTATTTGCTCAGATCCAGCTTCCGCAGCTGGTCGGCGCGGCGGCTATGCTGTAGCGCGGGAGAAAACGACAGGATTGCCGTCTTATGCAGCGCGGCGCCTTTGTTCAGGCTAGCCTCGATGCGGTTGAAGTTCTGGGAGGAAATAGCGGCCTTGAGCTCGGCAAAGTAGCCCGGGTTCTGCTGCTTCACCAGCTGGGTGATGCGCTGCGCCGTTTCCTGCTGCTTTTGCTGCTGCTCGGGGTGCTGACGCATATTTTTGGCCATAATTGCGCGCAGCGGCGCGAAGTACGGAATGTGGGCCGCTACGTTGCCCTGCATCAGGAAAATGCCCTGGAACAGCTCCTCGCCGCTGTAGCTGGCGTTGGCAACGTGGGTAGTCTCGGCCGGAGATGAAGCCGGCGCTACCTGGTCCTTGCTGCAGCTCATCATCAGGGACGTACCCACGGCTAACAAGCCCAGCGCTTTAAACGAAGTCGATTTACGGAAATAAGAAAGCATAATAGTGGAGCTGAATTAGAATACAGGATAAGTGTAGTTGAATCCGGCCGGGAACAGCTGGCGCCGCTGCTCCCGGCTGGAAGGTTAGTGCTGGGAGCCGGCGAGCAAGGCCAGGTCGCGAACGAGCTTTTCTTTCTCCAGATTAGCCTGCCGCTGGATTACCTCGCCTACCTGGCTGTCCGAGTTTTGATCAGCCCCAACGTAGAGTACAAGTGGCCAAGCGTAATAATACCAGAAGGCTACATCGAGAACAATCCCCCCATCTATCACCACACCTTCTTCCAGCTGAGCGGCAACCCCGGCTTCGGTAGCGGCATGGTCGCCGAGATCTTTGGCATCGGACAGGTACCGCTCTACGTCGGCCTGCTTACGGAGGTCGTACTTGCTCAGGTCCAGCTGCTTGAGCAATTCTGCCTGGTGCCGGTGCTGGGCACTCGACGACAAAGACAACGTCGCCGTCTTGTGCAGGGCGGCCCCTTTGCGCAGCGTCTCCTCAATGCGGCTGAAGTTCTGGGACGCAACGGCGGCCTGGAGCTCGGCAAAATAGCCGGGATTCTGCTGCTTCACCAGCTGGGTGATGCGCTGCGTCGTTTGCTGCCGTTTTTGCTGTTGCTCAGGGTGCTGGCGCAGGGTCTTGTCCAGAGCCGAGCGAAACGGAGCAAAGTAAGGAAGCTGGGCTGCGACCCGGCCCTGCATCAGGAAGATGCCCTGGAACAGCTCTTCGCCGGTGTACTGAGCTGACGCTTCGGTGCTGGCGGCGACGGGCGTGGCGGCGGGCTGCACCTGTTCTTTGCTGCAGCTCATCATCAGGGAGGTACCTACGGCCAGCAGGCCCAGCGCTTTAAATGAAGTCGATTTACGGAAATAAGAAAGCATAGCTAGATAGAATTAAAGAGGGATAAATAAATCGTTAGTTACATATAGTTGGGAGCATAATCGGTTAGCCACGGCCCCAGCGTGGGTTGGCTAGCGCAGGCTGCCGGAAAGGAAGGCCAGGTCCCGGACCAGTTTTTCCTTCTCCAGATCCGCCCGCTTCCGCACTACCTCGCTGATTTGGGCATTAATTCCCTCTTGCTCATTGCCCAGTACGATGCCCGGATAAGTATCACAGTACCATAGTAGTACGTAGACAATGGCCAATCCATCATCGATGATAAGTAGCTCGTCCTGAGCCGCAACCCCGCTCTCCGTTCCGGTGCCGGCCACGGCCTGCGACTCCTGCAGGAACCGCTCAAAATCAGCTTGCTTGGTGAAGTCGTATTTTGCGAAGTCAATCTGCTTAAGCGCATCGTTGCGCTGCTGCTGGTGTTTGCTCAACTGGGTTGCGGATACAACCTGTTGCAGGGCCGTATGATGCAGGGCGGCACCCTTACGGAGTGCTTGCTCAATCTGGTTGAAGTTCTGAGAAGCAATGGCCTGGCGCAGTTCCGCAAAGTAGCCTGGGTCCAGGGTACGAACGGCGGCCACTAGGCGGGCCGCTATAACTTGGCGTTTTAGCTGCTGCTCGGGGTGCTGCTTGCGGGAGCCCAAGGCTTTGCGGGTTGCCTCAAAAGAGGGAATCTGGGCTGCGACCCGGCCCTGCATCAGAAAGATGCCCTGGAACAGCTCCTCGCCGCTGTAGCTGGCCGAAGCCACTTGGCTGGTAGCGGTAGGGGCCGAAGCCGGCCGTACCTGTTCTTTGCTGCAGCTCATCATCAGGGACGTACCCACGGCCAACAGGCTCAGGGCCTTCAGCGAAGTCGATTTACGGAAAGTGGCGAGCATAATCGAAATAGAATAAATGGATAGCTAAAACAAGGATAGGTATAAGGTAGCTGGTCCCAAGACCCGTGGAAAGCTCCTGCTTAGTGGAAGCCGGCCGCCTCCCACGGGTTCCTAGGTAATTGGACGGCCTAGTTCAGGCTCAGGGCAATTTCTTTGATGAACTGCTCTTTTTCCAGGTTGCCGGGGCCGTCGGTGGCATCGGTGCCGGCGGGGCGCCACAGCAGGGCGGCGGCGTAGACGGCCACCGTGGCTACCACGGCCACGTTCACGACGGCTACGGCTTCCCATACCACGGCGGCCACGACGGCGGCCACGGTCAGGCACATTTCCAGCTCATCCTGCTGCATCAGCGAAGCTTCGTCGCCGGTGCCCGATTCGGCCAGCTTCTGCTTGGCATCCTGCATAAACTGCGTGACGCTGGCTTCCTGCTTGAAGTCGTACTTGGTCAGGTCCATCGACTCCACCAGGGCCTTGCGCTCCTGCACCGCTCCGGTCGAGCGGCCGCCCAGGGCCGCGGCCTGAATCAGCATGCCGCCTTTGCGCATCGTGACGTCAATCTTGGCGAAGTCCTGCGAGGCTACGGCCGCTTTCAGCTCGTCGAAGTAGTTGGGGTCCAGCTTGCGGACCAGTGCCACGAGGTAGTTGTTGCCTTTCAGGCGGTTCTGCACGTAGTTGGGGTCGCTCTTGGCGGCTTTTTCCATGGCCAGGCGGAACGCGTCAAGGGTGTGCAGCTTGGTGGCAATTTTGCCTTCCATCAGGAAGATGCCGCGGAACAAGGTCTCGCCCGAAACGCTGGCTTGGACGGAGCTGCTGGCCGCCGGGGCCGGAGCCTGCAGCTCATCTTTCGAGCAGCTTACGGCCAGGAAAGAGGTGAGGCCGAGCATCATGGCAGCCTTCGAAATACCGGAATTGCGAATGTAGGTAAACATAAAAATAGAGGGTAGAAGGTAGAAAAATGTGAAAAGTGAAGAGTGAAAAAGTGAATAAGCTAGGGTTAGATTATGCCGGCTGTTTGCTGCCCGCAGAGGCCAGGCGGCGCGGCGGGCGTTTAGTTTAAGTTGAGGGCGAGCTGCTTGATGAGCATTTCTGCCTCCAGCTTACTTTCGCCCGACTGATCGGCGACGTACTCGAAGAAGGCGTGAGCCACCTCGGCAATGAAGACCGACACGCTCTGGTAGGCGATATAGTCGCCGGACTGGTACACCATCACGAACGAAGCTTCAATCTGCTCCATCACGGGCGCTACGTCCTGGCCGGCGGCGGTCAAGGCTTGCTTGGCGTCCTGGGTGTAGCGGGCAATGTCCTGCTCCTTGCTAAAGTCGTAGCGCTTCATATCCAGGGACTGCAGCACGCGCTTGCGTTGCAGGTAAGTCTGCTTTTGCGTGTCAGAGGTGAAAGCGTTAAGTGTTACGGCTTCGTTCAGAGTCGTGCCCAACCGGATAGCGGCCGTGATTCGCTCGAAGTTCTGGGACTTAATAGCCTGCTGGAGCTTGTCGAAATACGTGGGGTCCAGGCGGCGGACGGCTTCCACGATATGGTCGATATTGCGGTGGCGGACGGCAGCCAGGCCCGGGTGCAGCTGAATCTGCTTGCGAATGGTGGTGCGGTACGAGTCGAAGGCCGGTACCTTGGCCGCTACCTCGCCTTCGAAGAAGAAGATGCCGCGGAACAGTTCCTCGCCGGTGTAGTCCTGGGTTTTGTGCTGGGCTACGGCCGGAGCCGGGGTGGCCTGATCTTCTTTGCTGCAGCTGGCCAGCACGGCCGTGCCCGCCAGGAATAAGCTCAGCGTACCGAGCGAAACAGAGTTACGAATAGAGCTAAGCATTTTACGTAGGGGATAAAAAGTATAAGATGAAAATAGATAAGGTGAAGTATAGCGTGGCCGCACCGCTGGCGAGCAAGAACCGCTCGGTAGCACTAGCGGCGTAGGGCTACGCGGCTAAGCGGAAGGGGCAGGCTACTACCCGCGGCCGGGCTTAGTTAAGGTTGTCGGCCAGCTCCTTGATAAGCAGTTCCATTTCCAGCTGGCTGGTGCCCGATTGATCGGCCAGCTGCTCAAACCAGGCGTGGACGCTCTCGGCAATGACCACCGAGGAGTACTGGTAGGCAAAGACGTCGGTTTGCTGATAAACGAAGGCGTATTCCACCTCGTCTTGGATGGGCTGACTCGACTCGTAGCCCGCCTCGGTCAGGGCCTGCTTGGAGTCCTGCACGAAGCGCTTGAGGTCCTGCTCTTTTTTGAAATCGTACGCGGCCATGTTCAGCGACTGAATCACCTGCCGGCGCTGCAAAAACGCCTGCTTTTCTTCGGGGGAGGTCAGGGTGGCCAGCGCGGCGGCTTCGTTCAGAGCCGTACCCTTGCGAATGACCCCTTTGATGCGTTCAAAGTTCTCGGACTGGATGGCCTGCTTGAGCTCGATGAAGTACGTGGGGTAAATGCTGCGTACACCTTTCACCAGCGCATCCACGGTGTGGGCCCGCTTCACGAGTACCTCGTGGTGCTGGGTGCCGGCCCGGCGAATCGTGGCCCGGTAGGCGTCGAAGGACGGAATTTGCTCGGCTACGCGGCCTTCGAAGAAGAAAATGCCCCGGAACAGCTCCTCCCCCGAGTAATCAACTTTTTCCTGCTGCGACTTGGCAGTGGGAGCGTCGGGCGCAATTACTTCGTTGGGGCCGCAGCTCGGAGCCAGCAAGCTGACGGCGGTTATCAAGCCCAGGGTTTTGAGCGAGGACAGTGAATACACGGGTGGTGCCATGCTGAATAAGAGATAAGATAAAACAAGAGGATAAGGCTGGTAACTCTGACTTCGATAGCAAGCTTACGGCACTGATTCTTAACCACCATGCTTATGGGATATACTCCAGGATTGTAAGGACCAACGGGCCGTTGCGCCGGGATACAGCGTAAGTGCGTAACTTTCGCCGCCCCAATCCGCTGCCCTTTTTGCACTCCGTGAAGCTGTCCATCGTCATTGTTAATTACAACGTCTGCTATTTTCTGGAGCAGGCCCTGTTGTCGGTGCGGCGGGCAGTGGAGAAACTCGGGGCCCCGGCCGAAGTCTTCGTCGTCGACAACAACTCCGTGGACGGCTCGGTGGCCATGGTGCGGGAGCGGTTTCCGGAAGTTATTCTGATTGAGAATAAGGACAATCCCGGCTTTTCGAAGGCCAACAACCAGGCCATGCGCGTGGCCCGGGGCGAGTATATTCTGCTGCTCAACCCCGATACGGTGGTGGAGGAAGACACCTTCCGGGCCTGCTGCGACTTTATGGACCAGCACCCCGACGGTGGGGGCCTGGGCGTGAAAATGCTCGACGGGCAAGGCAAGTTTCTGCCCGAAAGCAAGCGGGGGCTGCCCACGCCGGCGGTGGCTTTCTATAAGATTTTCGGGCTGGCCAGCCTGTTTCCCAAGTCGCGCACGTTTGGGCAATACCACCTGGGCTACCTCGACAAGGACCAGGCCCACGAAATTGAAGTGCTCAGCGGAGCCTTTATGCTCATGCGCCGCACCGCCCTCGACCAGGTGGGCCTCCTCGACGAGGACTACTTCATGTACGGCGAGGACATTGACCTCTCGTACCGCCTAACCCAGGGCGGCTGGAAAAACTACTATTTCCCCGGCACCCGCATCATTCACTACAAGGGCGAGAGCACCAAGCGTACCAGCGTCAACTACGTGTTTGTGTTTTACCGGGCCATGGTGATTTTTGCCCGCAAACACTTTGCTCCCGAGCGCGCCGGTACGTTTTCGTTGCTCATCAACCTGGCCATCTGGCTGCGGGCGGGCATGGCCGTGGCCCAGCGCCTGCTGCTGCAGGCCGCCCCGGTGCTGCTCGACGCGGGCCTGATCTACGGGGGTATGTACTTTCTGAAATCCTACTGGGAGCAGAACCACAAGTACGTGCGCACCGACTACCCGCCCGAGTTTATGCTGGTGGCCGTGCCGGCCTACATCGTGGTGTGGCTCACCTCGGCCTTCTTCAGCGGGGCTTACGACCAGCCCACCAAAACCGGCCGCATCGTGCGCGGTATCTTCGTGGGTACGGTCCTGATTTCGGCCTTTTCCAACTTCCTCGACGCCTACCGCTTTTCCAAGGCCCTCATTATCCTGGGCGGGGCCTGGAGCATTGCCGCCATGGTGGGCCGCCGCTTGGCGTTTCACTTCTACCGCTACCGCGACCTTCGCCTGAACGAGCGGCGCCAGAAAAACGTGGCCATCGTGGGCTCGGCCCAGGAAAGCGGCCGGGTGCGCCGCCTGCTCGAAACGGCCGCCGTCCAGGCCCGCATCATCGGCTACGTCACGCCCGCCGCCGAGGTCGTAAGCCCTACTTCACCAACTCACCACTTCACTCATTCACCGGACGACCCGCTGGGGGAAGTCCGGCAGCTCGACGATATTATCCGCATCTACGACCTGGATGAGCTGATTTTCTGCGGTAAGGACCTCTCCGCCAGCCAGATTATTGCCCTCATGGTGAGCCTGCCCCAGGACCCGCCGGTGGCCTACAAGATTCTGCCCGAGGACAGCCAGTATATCATCGGCAGCTCCTCGAAAGACTCGCCCGGCGACTACTACGCCCTCGACATTGCCCTGAACCTCTACCAGCCCCAGCTGGCCCGCACCAAGCGCGTTTTCGACGTGCTGCTGAGTGTGCTGCTGCTGGCCGGGGCTCCGCTGCTGATTTGGGCGCAGAAGGAGAAAGTCGGGTTCTTGCGCAACTGCCTGCGCGTGCTGGGCGGGGCCGCCACCTGGGTGGGTCTGCGCCACGCCGTGGGGCCGCGCCGCACGGCCCGCGCCATCCTCTCGCCCGCCGATGCTGCCCACGCTTCCGCGGCGCTGCCCGAAGCTACGCGCCGCCGCCTGGAGCTGCTCTACGCCAAAGACTACGAGTCCTCGATGGACGTGAGCATTCTGCTGCGCTGCCTGCGCGAACTGGGCCGGCAAAGGTAAGCTGCCCGCCCTTGACCACTGCTTAGGCTTCCTTTTAGCTTCAAACAATTCTGCCCAAACAATTTAAATTGTTTGGGCAGAATTGTTTGAAATACGGCTCCTCTCATTTTGCCGGCAAAACCAAGGTGTAGCTGGCTGGTTATGGCCCAGGGTCAAAGGAGTAGGCCGGCGGGAGCCGCCGTAAATCCGTACTTTTGCCGGCCCCACCCCAACCCGTTTCTTATGCTTAATTCTGACGCCGTGCTGACTACTTCCGTCGTATCCGACCGCATCAACGCTTTGCAGGAGCCCCAAACCATTGCCATGGCTAAAAAGGCCCGCGAGCTGATGGCCCAAGGCGTGGATGTGATTAACCTGAGCTTTGGCGAGCCCGACTTTGAAACCCCGCAATACATTCGCGACGCGGCCAAAAAGGCCATGGACGAGGGCTACACCAAGTACATGCCCGTGCCCGGCTACGTGGATCTGCGCCAGGCCATTGCCGACAAGCTCAAGCGCGAAAACCAGCTCGACTACCAGTGCGAGAACATCGTGGTGAGCACCGGGGCCAAGCAGGCCCTGGCCAACGCCGTGCTCAGCTTAGTGAATCCCGGCGACGAGGTCATCGTGTTTGCGCCCTACTGGGTGAGCTACGAGGAGATGGTGCGCCTGGCCGAGGGCGTGACCGTGACGCTGCTGGGTACCCTGGAAAATGACTACAAAGTGACGGCCGCCCAGCTGGAAGCCGCCATTACGCCCCGCACCAAGCTCATTATGTATTCCTCGCCCTGCAACCCCACGGGCGCGGTGTTTACGCGCCAGGAGCTGGGCTCCATCGTGGAAGTGTTGACCCAGCACCCGCAGATTCACGTCATTGCCGACGAAATCTACGAATACATCAACTTCGTGGGTGAGCATGTGAGCCTGGCCCAGTTTGCCGAAGTAAAGGAGCGGGTTATTACCGTCAACGGCTTCTCGAAGGGCTACGCCATGACGGGCTGGCGCGTGGGCTACCTGGCCGCTACCAAGCAGATTGCCGCGGCCTGCGAGAAATTCCAGAGCCAGATTACTTCCGGCACCTGCTCGGTGGCCCAGCGCGCGGCTTTGGCGGCCCTGGAAGGCGGCCGCACCTCGGCCGACGAAATGGTGGCCGCCTACCGCCGCCGCCGCGACCTGGTGGTGGAGCAGGTCAAGGAAATATCGGGCTTTAAAACGCCTACCCCCAGCGGGGCCTTCTACATCTTCCCCGATGTCAGCGCCTACTTCGGCCGCACCACGCCCGCCGGCACGGTCATCCACACGGCCACCGACCTAGCTCTCTACATGCTCAGCGACGCCCACGTGGCCGCCGTCACGGGCGAGGCCTTTGGGGCGCCCAACTGCATCCGCTTCAGCACCGCCGCCGCCGATGAAAAGCTCCGTGAAGCCTTCCGCCGCATCAAAGTGAGTTTGGATAAGCTGGTGTAAACGACCTACGCTTTGTCCTCCTGAGCGCAGCGAAGGACCTTCCTCGCCTCAGTTACAAGCCTGATTCAACGTACGAAGCCCTTTACTGCCGCGGCGGTGAAGGGCTTTGTCACGTTGGTACAACCCGTGGTAGGTGAGGTGAGGAAGCTGCTTCACTGCGTTCAGGAGGACAGAACAAATTCACGATGACAGAATACATAACGTCAGCCCTCTGCTCCACTGCCCGCCTTCCATTCCGCCGCGCCTGTTTACCTTTGCGGCTTCCCTTTGACTTGTCCTGATGTCGACTGCCGCTTCGCTTACCACGTTACCCGCCGTATTTGCTGCCTTCAACCGCCTGACCGTCCTCATCGTGGGCGACGTGATGATGGACGCCTACGTCTGGGGCAAGGCCAGCCGCCTCTCGCCCGAGGCGCCGGTGCCGGTCGTGAACGTGAGCCGGACCGAGCAGCGCCTGGGCGGGGCCGCCAACGTGGCCCTCAACGTGCAGGCTCTGGGCGCTACCCCGCTGCTCTGCGCCGTCATCGGCGAAGACACCGGCGGCAACCAGCTCCTGGAACTGCTGCGCGACAAAGACCTCTCGGCCGAGGGCATCGTGCGCAGCCCCGACCGGCCTACCACCGTGAAGCAGCGCATCCTGGCCGCCGGGCAGCATCTGCTCCGCATCGACTCGGAAGTGGAAACCGACCTCAACAACCAGGAGGCGGCCGCCCTACAAGCCCGCTACGAAGTCCTGCTGGACCGCGCCGACGTGGTGATTTTCGAGGATTACGACAAGGGCGTGCTCAACTCCGGCAGCATTGCCTACTTCATTGACCTGGCCCGGCAGAAAGGCATTCCGACCGTCGTCGACCCCAAGAAAAAGAACTTTCTGGCCTACCAGCACTGTACTCTCTTCAAGCCTAACCTCAAGGAGCTGCGCGAGGGCCTGAAGCTGGAATTCGGCGATACCGACGCCGACCGGCCCCAGTTTGAAGCCGCCGTGGAGCGTCTGCGCGAATTGCTTCGGCCCGAAATCGTGCTCGTCACCCTTTCGGAGCGGGGCGTGTTCAGCGAGTCGCAAGACAGTGGCCGCAGCTACATTCCGGCCCACCTGCGCATGATTTCCGACGTGTCCGGCGCCGGCGACACGGTTATCAGCATTGCCGCCTTGTGCGTGGCCCTGGGCCTGGAGCCGCCCGTCATGGCAGCCCTGGCCAACCTAGGCGGCGGCCTGGTGTGCGAGCAAGTCGGCGTAGTGCCGATTGAGAAGCAGCGGCTGCTAGAAGAGGCACTATCGGCTAACGTGCTAGGGTGAGGAATATGTCAATGAGCTAATGCGCCTGGTGTCCTTGCGAGCAAAGCGAAGCAATCCGTCCTCTGAAATGCACCGAGTTTTCTAAGGTGAAAAGCCCTCAACCGTAGCAACGATTGAGGGCTTTCTAGTAAAAGGGCAGGTCGTACTGTGCAGAGGCTTTAAATAGCGCCTTCGCGCGCCAGGGTGCTGAATTCCTTGACCGTGTTGATGAACACGCGCACGTTGTCGGGGTCGGTATCGGGGTAGACGCCGTGGCCCAGGTTGGCAATGTGGCGCTGGGGGCCGAAGCGGCGCAGCATCTCGATGGTAGCCTGCTGGACCTGCTCACGGGAGCCGTAAAGGGCGCAGGGGTCGAGGTTACCTTGCAGGGTTTTGGCGTCGCCGATGGCGGCGCGCACCAGGCGCGGGTCCTCGTTCCAGTCGAGGCCGATGGTGCGGCAGTTGAAGTGAGCGAAGTCCTGCACGGCAAACCAGGCGCCTTTGGCAAACACCGTGACGGGCACATCGGCGGGCATAGCATCGCAGATGGCGGCAATGTAGCGGGCCGAAAACTGCTGGTAGTGGTCGGGGGGCAGGATGCCGGCCCAGGAGTCGAAGACCTGGATGAGGTTGGCCCCGGCTTCCACCTGGGCTTGCAGGTAGGCAATGGTCGTGCGGGTGATTTTGTCGAGCAGTTCGTGGGCCAGCTCGGGGTTGGTGTAGAGCATACGCCGGGCCTTGCTGAAGGTCTTGGAGCCGTGACCTTCCACCATATAGGCCAGAATCGTCCAGGGCGCACCGGCAAAGCCGATAAGGGGCACCCGGCCGTTGAGGGCGCGCTTGGTCACGCGGATGGCCTCCAGCACGTAGCCCAGGTGCTCTTCGGGGTCGGCGACGCGCATGCGGGCCACGTCCTGGGCCGTTTTGATGGTTTCGGGAAACAGCGGGCCGCGGGCTTCCACCATTTCGTAGGTCAGGCCCATGGCTTCGGGCACCACCAGGATGTCGGAGAAGATGATGGCCGCGTCCACGTCGAGGGCGTCCACGGGCTGAATGGTAACTTCGGCCGCCAGCTCCGGCGTCTCGACCAGCTCCTTAAAGCCGCTCAGGCGGCCGCGCAGGGCACGGTATTCGGGCAGAATTCGGCCCGCCTGGCGCATGAGCCACACGGGAGTACGTTCGGTTTCTTCGCCACGGGCGGCGCGAAGCAGGAGGTCGTTCTTGAGCATAGGTAGAAGGCGCAGGGCCGGAAATCGGGCGCAAGTTACGCGCTGCCGGGCAGCAATGCGCCGACTACTGGTTTATTTCACCTGTCATCCTGAGCGCAACGAAGTGGAGTGAAGCACCTTCCGCGCCTGATTGATAAGGCTTATTCAATGCCCCAAAACCCTTTACTACACCGGTAGCAAAGGGCTTTTGGGCGTTGGCAGAAGCTGTAGTGGGCTAGGTGAGGAAGGTCCTTCGCTTTGCTCAGGATGACAGCCGAAGTCACATACTACTGCTACCGAGCAGCCTGCTTGTAATGCACCGTGGGTAAACCGCGCAGCCGTTCGGCGGCCCATTCGGGGGTAATGTCGCGCTGGGGGTTGGCCAGCATTTCGTAGCCGACCATGAATTTGCGCACTGAGGCTGAGCGCAGCAGGGGCGGGAAGAAGTGCATGTGCAGGTGCCAGCTTTCGTGGGCCTGCCCGTCGGTGGGGCGCTGGTGGATGCCAGCCGAGTAGGGGAAGGAAATCTGGAACAGGTTGTCGTAGCGGATGGTCAGGTCGCGCAGGGCCTCGGCAAAGCTGTCCTTCTCGGCATCGGTGAGCTGCTCGATGGACGTGACGTGGCGGCGGGGCAGCAGCAGCGTTTCGAAGGGCCACACGGCCCAGAACGGCACCAGGGTCACGAAATGCTCGTTTTGGTACACCACCCGGGTTTGTTCCCGCAGCTCCAGCTCCAGGTAGTCGAGCAGTAAGCTGCGGCCGTGTTCCTGGAAGTAGGCGGCCTGCTGCACCGTTTCCTTGGCCGGGTCGGCGGGCACGGTGCGCTGGGCCCAGATCTGCCCGTGCGGGTGGGGATTCGAGCAGCCCATCATAAAGCCTTTGTTCTCGAAAATCTGCACGTAGTTGATGTCGGCGCGGGCCCCGAGCTCCTGGTACTGCTCCACCCACACGTCCACGACCCGGCGAATGGCGGCTGGCTCCATTTCGGGCAGCGTCAAATCGTGGCGGGGCGAAAAGCAGATAACCCGGGCCACGCCCGACTCGGCCTCGGCCCGCAGCAGCCCGCCCACGCTGACCGTGCCCGTGGGCACATCGGCCTGCAAGGCGGCAAAGTCATTGTCGAAAACGAAAGTGCTGTCGTAGCTGGGGTTCACGATGCCGCCGGCGCGGGTGTTGCCGGGGCAGAGGTAGCAGGTCGGGTCGTAGGCGGGGCGGGTTTCAGCTTCGGGCTCTTCCTGCTGACCCTGCCAGGGCCGTTTGGAGCGGTGGGGCGACACCAGAATCCATTCCCCGGTCAGCGGGTTGTAGCGGCGGTGCGAGTGTTCGGTCGTATCAAAAGCAGCCATAGCGAGAGAAGGTAGAAAGTCGGCTTACGCAAAAAAGCCCGTCCCGGTACGCTGACCCAGAACTCAGGCTCGACTTGAAAAGCCACCAGGCCTATTGGTTTCGGCATTGGGCCGGCGCGCCGGAGCTATTCCTGAAACAGGGCTTTGATGGCCGTGGCCATGAAGTTGACGCCGATAGCCAGGGTCAGAAAGCCCATGATGCGGGCCAGAGCCGCCATGCCGGGCCGGCCCAGAAACCGGGTTAGGCGCAGGGACGACATCAGAATGATATACGCTGCCAGGGCCACCAGCACGAAGCCGAAGAAAATGAGGCCCATGTCCAGAAACGTGAGCTTTTTGGTAAACAAGCCGATGCAGACGGCCATGGAGCCGGGGCCCGACAGCATGGGCATGGCCAGGGGAGTAAAGGAAATATCCTCCTTGTGCATGCTCTCCTCCAGCGTGGCTTCTGATACTTTGGCCCGGTTGCCGCCCGGCGTGAGCAAGTCAAAAGCCGAGCGCATGAGCAGGATGCCGCCGGCAATGCGCAGGTGGTGAATGTTGATACCGAAGAAGTTGAGCACGTACTGGCCCGCAAAAAACGACACCGACAGCACCCCCACCATGTAAATACAGGCCCGTAGCCCAATCTGGGCGCGGTGGCTGGGTGAGTCGTCTTCGGTCAGGGTCAGAAACACCGGCATGGCCCCGAAAGGATTGACAACCGAAAACAGCGTGGTAAAGGTGGCAAGTAGGATTTCCATGTACCAGAGCGGGGAAGTGGAAGGCAGGTAAAGGTACGAGGGATTGGGTATCAGCAAAGCGCTTAAAATGGTATGTTCGCAAAGTCAACCATGGCGTTACTGTCGCGTACAAGCGCTTATAGGGCCTGATGCCCGCCTTTTTTTCTTCCTATTTGCATGACAACTGCCTCTCCCGCAGCTACCCCCGCCGATGACTTTCGTGACACCCCGCTGGTGGGCATCGTCATGGGCAGCCAGTCGGACCTGAAAATCATGTCTGCCGCGGCCGAGGTGCTGCGGCAGTTTGGCGTACCCCACGAAATCACGCTCGTGTCGCCCCACCGCACACCCTACCGGCTTATCGAGTACGGTGAAACGGCCCGTAAGCGCGGTATGCGGGTCATTATTGCCGGTGGGGGCGGGGCTGCCCACTTGCCCGGCATGCTGGCTTCGTTTACTACGCTGCCCGTAATTGGGGTGCCCATCAACTCCACCACTTCCGTCCACGGCATCGACTCGGTACTCTCAATGTTGCAGATGCCAGCCGGGGTGCCGGTGGCTACCGTGGCCATCGACGGGGCCGCCAACGCGGCCGTACTGGCTACCCAGATGCTGGCTCTGAGCAACGCCCGCCTGGCAGATGTATTGGAAAAGTACCGTACCGCCCTCAAGGACAAAGTGATGCGCACCATCGAGGAGCTCCGTAAAGGCGGCTTCAATGATGAATAGGAGACCTGGTGAGTTGACGTTCAATCCGTCCTGACTGCGCAACCCGCGCCTCCAAAACGACAACTCACCGGTCACCGGTTCACCACTTCACCATTTTACAACCCCACCATCTTCCACCCAACTCTACACAAGTAAGTGCCTGACCTCGATGCTCCCATTTGGATTTTGCTGGCTCACGGGCTGACGCTGCTGCTGGCAGTAGCCTCGCTGGTGGCCACGCTCTTGCCTTTGCTGCGCGAAACTGCCTGGTGGATTCGCGTCTTCGACTTTCCCCGTCTCCAGATTGTCACCATTACGCTCCTGACTTTGGGCGGGGCGCTGCTGCTGGGCTGGCACCAGCTGGAGGGCTACTGGGGCCTGGGCCTGGTTGGCGCCCTGGGCGCGGCCGTGGTGTACCAGTCGTTTCGGATTGTGCCCTATACGCCAGTGGCCAGCAAGCAGATTGGTGACAGCACCCAGACCGATGGCAAGCGCCACCTGAGCCTAGCCGTGATGAACGTGCTGCAGTACAACAAGCAAGGTGCCCGGGCCCTGGCCGTGCTGCAGCAAACCGACCCCGACCTGATTATGGCCGTCGAAACCGACGCGTGGTGGTATGAGCAGCTCAAGCCCCTAGAAGCCACCCACCCCTACACTTGCCACGAACCCCTGGACAACACCTACGGCCTGCTGTTTTTTTCGCGCCTGCCCCTGGAAGACTGCGAAATCAAGTACCTGCTCGACGATGACGTGCCCTCCCTGCACGGCCGGGTGCAGCTGCCCGACGGCAAAACCTGGGTGCGCCTCTACGGGCTGCATCCCAAGCCCCCGGCCCCGGCCGAATCCAAAACCAGCACTAAGCGCGACGCTGAGCTGCTGCTGGTCGGCAAGGAAATTGACCGTAAGGATGAGCCAACCATCGTTTTTGGCGACATGAACGACGTGGCCTGGTCCCATACTTCCGAGCTGTTTCGCCGCATCAGCGGCCTGCTCGACCCGCGCGTGGGCCGCGGCTTGCTGCCCACCTTCCACGCCGACTACATGCTGCTGCGCTGGCCCCTAGACCACGTCTTCGTCTCGCCCGACTTTAAGGTGGACGATATTCAGCGCCTGCCCTACGTCGGTTCCGACCATTTTCCCATTTACCTGAAGCTCAGCTACGAGCCCCAGGCGAAAGTCGAGCAGGAGGAAAACTGTGAGCAGGCCGATATCGAAGACTTTGAGGAAGCCGAGCAGAAAATTCAGGAAGGCTTTGAGGAAGAAGATGAGGAAGAGGAGCAGGAGGACACTGGCCGGAAACCCCAACGGGAGCTGACCACCTGATGCGGCGGGTTTACTGCTCGTAAAGCCAAGCCATTTGCCGCTGACTGATGGCCTGGGGCAGCAGGCGCATGCTCAGGTTGCGCAGGCCAATCAGCAGCGGGTTTTCGAGCTGGGCCAGCCGGCCTAGTTGCCAGGAGGTGTTGACAATGCGGGTCGTGCGCGGCAGGCGACGCTGCTCGAAGCAGCGAAACGCGGCGGGCAGCTCGTAGTTCTTCGCCAGGCACTCGGCCAATACGGCGGCATCTTCCACTGCTTGACCCGCCCCCTGGCCCATGTTGGGCGTGGTAGCGTGGCCCGCGTCGCCGAGCAGCAGCACCCTGCCGTAGGTCAGGTGGGGCAGCGGCGGCAAATCCAGAATGTCATTCCAGAGCAGCTGGGCCGGCTGGGTGAGAGCCAGCAGGGCCGGGATAGGAGCCGGAAAATCGGCAAAGGTGCGCTGCAAGTCGGCCACGGTAAAGGCCTGGAAATGCGGATTGCGGGGCATAGAGCTATTGAGGCAGGCAAACCAATAGGCACGGTCCTGGCCCACGGGCACGTACCCGAGGCGGCGCCCCTTGCTGCCCCAGATTTCGTAGGAGTCGCCCACCGGGAGCCGCAGCTGGCTGGTATCGACCACCGCCCGCCAACAGGTGTAGCCCGCGTAGCGGGGCTGGCTCTGGGGCAGCAGCTGCCGCCGCACCAGAGAGTGCAGGCCATCGGCTCCAATCAGCGCATCGGCCGTCACGCTGGTCGAGTCCGTAAAGTAGGCGGTAATGTTGCGGCTGGTTTCGCTGAACCGCTCGAAGCGGGAATTCAGCCGGACTACCTCGGCCGGTAAGCTGGCCAGCAAAACCCGCTGCAGTGCCGCGCGGTGAATGCCCAGATTGTCGTATCCAATCTGCCGGGCAAAAAAAGCGGGGTCGGCCGTTTGCAGCACCTGGCCTTGCTCGTCGCACAACGACAGCCGGCTGATGGCCGTGCCCTGGGCCCGAACTGCCGCGTAAAGCCCAAGCTGCGCCAAGCCGCGCATAGCATTTGCTCCCAGCACCACGCCGGCCCCAACCTCCCGGAGCTCAGCCGCCGCCTCGTACACCTGCACCACGTGGCCCTGGCGCAGCAGAGCGTGCGCGGTAGTCAGGCCGCCGATGCCGGCCCCGATAACAATAAATGATGCCATAATACGCGGAGGTGTCCTAAATAAACTATACTGCCAACCGCGAATAGTTCAGTAGGGTGGGGTAGGAGGTAAACTAGTTTCGTCGGGAAATATAGAGTCTTCAACTGGTAAAAGATAACGCTCGGCTTTTTTTGCGGCATCTTTCTGCACTAGCTTCGCGTATTGGTTTTGTGCCAGTTTATAGCTGGTGTCCACTGTACGCTCCCCTTGCAACATGTCTGAACAAACAACCCCCCGGTTGTACTTTGAAAATCCCGTCGGGCGCCTGCTCGAACATCCCGACGGCTACGCTATTGTCGCCTATAACCCCGGTAAGCGGAAGCTGAGCGACATGCAGGCTTTCCTAACCCACGCCAGCCAGCTGCTCCGCAGCCGGGGCTGGCGCAAAATGCTCGGCGACCAGCACCTGATGTCGCCCTTCACGAATGAGGAGCGCACCTGGATTCAGAATTACTGGGTGTCGCGCACGGCCCAGGGCGACGAAATCTACGGCGCCGTAATCCTGCCCCAGGACGTATTTGCCCGGCTTTCCGTCAATCTGGTTATGAATGAGGCCCAGGAATCGGCCCTCACCTACCGGCTCTTCGACAATGAGACGGAGGCTAAAGCCTGGCTAATGCAACTGCCCTTATAAAGGCTGTTCTTTTAGTGAGTACCAAAAAAAAGGCCGGAAGCAATGCTCCCGGCCTTTTTTATCATCAATCAACAAATTACTTGTTACCGTCGACTTCTTCGTAGTCCACGTCGGTTACGTTGTCGTGGGGCTGGCCTTGCTGGCCGTTGCCCCCCTGGGCCCCGCCGTCGCCGCCGGGGTAGCCCTGGGGCTGGCCTTGACCGTCGCCCTGGGTGGCAGCGTACATTTCCTGCGAGGCAGCCTGCCAAGCGGCGTTGATGGCCTCCATGGCGGTGTCGATCTGGCCGAGGTCTTTGCTCTCGTGGGCCTTCTTGAGGTCGGCCAGAGCGTTTTCTACGGCCGTCTTGTTGCCGGCGCTCAGCTTGTCGCCGTACTCTTTCAGCTGCTTCTCGGTCTGGAAGATCATCGAGTCGGCCTGGTTGACTTTCTCAATGCGCTCCTTTTCCTGCTTGTCAGCCTCTTCGTTGGCTTTGGCCTCGTTGCGCATCCGCTCGATGTCGGCATCCGACAAGCCGGAGGAAGCCTCAATGCGGATCTTCTGCTCTTTGCCGGTGCCTTTATCCTTGGCCGATACGTGCAGGATACCGTTGGCGTCGATGTCGAAGGTTACTTCAATCTGCGGTACGCCGCGGGGTGCTGGCGGAATATCGGAGAGGTGGAAGCGGCCGATGGTGCGGTTCTGCGAAGCCAGCGGACGCTCGCCCTGCAGCACGTGGATTTCCACCGAAGGCTGGTTGTCGGAAGCCGTCGAGAAGGTTTCCGATTTCTTGGTCGGAATCGTCGTGTTGCTTTCGATCAGCTTGGTCATCACACCGCCCATCGTCTCGATGCCGAGGCTCAGCGGGGTTACGTCCAGCAGCAGTACGTCTTTTACTTCGCCGGTCAGTACGCCACCCTGGATGGCGGCGCCGATGGCTACTACTTCGTCGGGGTTAACGCCCTTGGAAGGCTTCTTGCCGAAGAACTTCTCCACTTCCTCCTGAATGCGGGGAATGCGGGTCGAGCCACCCACCAGGATTACCTCGTCGATGTCCGACGTGCTCAGGCCAGCGTCTTGCAGGGCCTTTTTCACGGGCTCCATCGAGCGGCGCACCAGCGAATCGGCGAGCTGCTCAAACTTGGCGCGGCTCAGCTTCACCACCAGGTGCTTGGGGCCCGAAGCGGTAGCCGTGACGTAGGGCAGGTTAATTTCGGTCTCCGAAGAGCTCGAGAGCTCCACTTTGGCTTTCTCAGCGGCTTCTTTCAAGCGCTGTAGGGCCATGGGGTCTTTGCGCAGGTCGAGGCCTTCGTTTTCGCTGGCGAAGGTTTCGGCCAGGAAGTTAATGATAACCTGGTCGAAGTCGTCGCCGCCGAGGTGGGTGTCACCGTTGGTGCTCAGTACTTCGAACACACCGTCGCCGAGTTCCAGAATCGAGATGTCGAAGGTACCACCGCCGAGGTCGTAGACGGCAATCTTCTGGTCTTTGTGCTTTTTATCGAGGCCGTAGGCCAAAGCGGCGGCCGTGGGCTCGTTGATGATGCGCTTCACGTCGAGGCCGGCAATGGCACCGGCTTCTTTGGTGGCCTGGCGCTGGGCGTCGTTGAAGTAAGCCGGTACCGTAATAACGGCTTCGGTTACCGTGGTGCCCAGATACTCTTCGGCCGTCTGCTTCATTTTCTGAAGCACCATGGCCGAAATTTCCTGGGGCGTGTACTGCCGGTCGCCGATTTTGACAGCTACCGTGTTGTTAGAGCCCTTTTCCAGCTGATACGATACGTACTTCGACTCTTCGGTTACTTCCGAGAAGCCGCGGCCCATAAAGCGCTTAATTGACTGAATCGTGTTCTGGGGATTGGTAATGGACTGACGCTTGGCCGGGTCACCGACTTTCCGCTCGCCCTTACCGTTGTCGAGGAACGCCACAATCGACGGAGTCGTGCGGCGGCCTTCGCTATTTGGAATCACCACCGGCTCGTTGCCTTCCATAACGGACACGCACGAGTTGGTGGTGCCGAGGTCAATACCGATTATTTTTCCCATTTTATTGGTTGTATGTAAGTGTTGGATGTGTCTGCTTTCAGGGTGCGAATCACTCGCGCCGGACTAATGACAAGCAGCGTACCAGCCCTGAAAACGGGGTTTTTCTGTGACACATTGTCATTTTAACCGACTCCCGAGGCAGGTTTTACGACGGACTGACTTTTACGGGGAAGTGGCCGGCGGGATATGCTGACAGCCGGGCAGGGAAGCAAAGAGCAGCTTGCCCTTACAGCTGCCATCTTTGATTTGCCGGCCATGCAGCGAAGCAGAGTGAATGACCCTCCTCGCTTAAATGACAAGTACTATTCAACGTGAAAAGCTCTTCACCGACTGTTGGGAAAGGGCTTTTGAGCGTTGACACAAACTACCGTGGGGTAGGCGAGGAAGGTCCTTCGCTCTGCTTCGCGCCGCTCAGGATGACAGCCGACTTCCTAAAACTGGCTTAAAAACCCGCTAATCGTTGCTTCCCACTGCTGCGGATACTTGCGCCAGTACGGCTCGTGGCCGGCGCCGGGAAAGTCGTGGCGCTGCTTGGGGCCGGCCAAAGCGGCGTAGATGGCATCGGTTTCGGCCCGGGTCACGCGCGGGTCGGCTTGGCCCCACATGAGCAGGGTAGGAGCGGTGACCTGCTTGGCAAACTCGGTGGCGTCGAGGTCGAAGGCCCAGAAGCCGTTTTGCACTCCGCCCCAGAATACGAGCAGGTTGGCCATAGGAAAAGCCGGCACGTGCATGGAGCTGAAGCGGTTCTGGGCCGTTTGGAGCATGCTGCCGTAAGGGCACTCGATGATGTTGGCCGCGGGCCGGACGCCCAACTCACTTTCGGCCCGCAAAATAGCCACGGCCCCCATCGAGGCGCCATACAGAATGATGGGCGCAGCAGAATCCTGCCGCTGCAGAAACGTGTATACGGTCTTCACGTCGGCCGATTCGCGGAAGCCGACCGTGGTTTGGAAGCCTTCGGAGCCGCCGTTGCCGGCAAAATCGACCAGCAAGACTGAGTAGCCCAGCTGCCGAAACGTACTGGCTTCGGTCAGCAGCTTGGCCTTATTGCTGGTGTAGCCGTGAAACAGCGCCACCCGGCCCCGGGCCTTTTCCACCGGACTAAACCAGGCCTCCAGCTTGCCATTCGGGCTTGGAATCGAAACCGTGCGGAAAGCAAAGGCTGGGGCGCCCAGGTTGCGGGGCTTGGGGTTTTTGATGCCCGTGAGCAGCACCCAGGCTTTGTCCAGGGCCGAAAGCTGCTCGGGGTTGTCGGTGTGGATACCGGGCTCGTCGGTGAAGTGGGTAAAGCGCCAGGCGTGCAGAAAAGCTACGCCATTGACGGCCACAAAGCCCAGCAGCACCAGCCAAAGCAGGCGGCGCTTCACTAGCGGCCCGCGCTACGCCCGCCACCCGAGCGGCCACCCGCGCCGGAGCTGCGGCCTGCGCCGCCCCCGGTAGGCTTCGGCCCCGAGCGACCTTTGGGCTTGTCGGAATCCGAGAACCGGCCGCCTTTGCCGGCCGCAGGCCGGGAGCCCGTCGAGCCCGCACCAGCTGACTTCGGACCAGCGGAACGGCCCGCACCGGCCGGTTTGGCTGGCTTGACGGAGGCTTCGGCTTTGGTAGCTCCAGTGGTTGATTTAGGCGCTATAGCCCGTTCGCCGGGCATTTTGGTGGCCGAGTAGGCCGAGCGCAGCTTGGCGGCTTCGGCTTCGGTCAGCTCCCGCCACTGCCCGGGCGCGAGGCCATCCACGGGCAGGTGGGCAATGTTGGTGCGAATCAGGCGCAGGGTGGGGAAGCCCACGGCGGCCGTCATCTTGCGCACCTGCCGGTTCATGCCCTGCGAAATCGTGATTTTCAGCCAGGAAGTCGGAATGGCGGCCCGGAAGCGGATGGGCTTGCTCCGTTCCCACAAGTAGGCGGGCGGCCCGGCCAGCAATTCGGCTTCGGCCGGGGCCGTGTAGCTGGTTTTGATGTCGACACCGCGGCGCAGCTGGGCCAGGGCTTCCTCGGTGGGCACACCTTCTACCTGGGCCAGGTAGGTTTTGGGTACCTTGTAGCGGGGCTCGGAGAGGCGGTGCTGCAGGCCTTTGTCGTCGGTGAGCAGCACCAGGCCCTCACTGTCGTAGTCGAGGCGGCCGACGGGGTACACGCCGGGCACGGGCACAAAATCTTTGAGCGTGGCGCGGCCGTTCTCGTCGGTAAATTGGGTGAGAACTTCAAAGGGTTTGTTGACGAGAACGTAGCGCATCAGCGTAGAAAACGGGGTACAGGAAAAGCAGAAGACAAGTTGGCCCCGGGCCGTAGCTCCATCTCAAGGAGTAGGAGCCGCGTTCCGCGCGTTGCAGTTCGCTAGGCCCGTAAGGAAACCTGGAGTGAACTCGCCGCGGGGCTAGCCGACAAAGGTACCAATAAGCAGCAGCACCGGCCGCGCTATTAGCCAAAATTCGTGCTGGGCCCCTGCCTCAAAGCTGATTATGGGCCCGAATCAGGGCGGCGAATGAGTCGCGGTAAGTGTCGCCGATGGGCAGCAGGCGGCCCCCAACCTGCACTTTGCCCCGCTCCACGTGCTCAATCCGGTGGAGGGCCACCAGAAAGGACTTGTGAATCCGGGCAAACCGGTCGGCCGTCAACACTTCCTCCACCCGGCGAAACGACTGCAGCGTAAGGATTTTGCCCTGACTGGTATAAATGAGCAGATATTCCTTCATGCCTTCGATGTAGAGAATATCGTCGAAAGCTACCCGTTGCAGGCGGTTTTCGTGCTTCACAAACATGGCCTCGGGGGGCGGGGAAGCTTCTGCCACTGGCGCGGGCACTGGCAAAAATGACTGCCGCACCTTATGAATGGCCTGCAGAAACCGCTCAAAGGCAATGGGCTTGAGCAAATAGTCGGTTACGCTGAGCTCGTAGCTGCGCACGGCGTAGGTGTCGTAGGCCGTAGTGAATATGATGCGTGGGCCCGGGGTGGGCAGCAGCTGGGCCAGCTGCAGACCCGTGAGCCGGGGCATGTGAATGTCGAGCAACACCAGGTCCACGGGAGTATCCTGCAGAAAAGCCAAAGCTGCCAGGGCGTCGTGAAACTGGCCGCGCACGTCCAGAAACGGCACCTGGGCGCAGTAGTCGGCCAGCACGTCCAGGGCCAGGGGCTCGTCGTCGATGATGACGCAGCTGATTTTGCGCGGGGCGGCTTCGAGTTCCATGTTAGCGGGCAGTTGGGGCCGGCGGGGCCAGGGTCAGCACCACGGTGTGCTCCTGCGGCTGACGGTCGACGGTTAGCGTATGACGGTTGGGGTAGAGCAGGTTGAGGCGGCGGCGCAAGTTAACCAGGCCCAGGCCCCCGGGCTGACCTGCCGGCGGCTGGGCCTGGTCATCCACGAAATTGTGCACCGAAAAGCGCAGTTCCCCGGCTTCGCTCAGCTCCACTGCCAGGCGCACCGCCTGGGGCCGCACCGACAAATCTCCGTGCTTAAAGGCGTTTTCGACCAGGGGCAGCAGCAGCATGGGCGCAATGAGGTAAGTGGGGTCGGCCGCCGTTCCTTGCTCCTGAAAAGCCACCGCCGTGGCCGCTTCGCCGGGCAGGCGCAGGCGTTGCAGGTCCAGAAAGCTGCGAATATTAGCCAGCTCTTTTTGCAGCAGCACCTGCTCGGCATTCGACTCGTAGAGCATGTAGCGCATGATTTCGGAAAGCCGCAGCACCGCCTCGGGCGCCCGCGCCGACTGCTGCTTGGTCAGGGAGTAGATGTTGTTGAGCGTGTTGAACAAGAAATGGGGGTTGACCTGGGCTTTGAGCAAGGCCAGCTCGGTGAGCAGATTTTGGTGCTCCAGCTCCCGGCGGTTGCGCTGGCCCTGCAGGTAGTCGCTGGTGACCTTGAGGCCGGAGCTGAAAAAGAGCGTTATCAGACCCCAGAGGATGTAGGGCTCCGTTTGCCGCGACGGATTGATGGGTTCGGCGCCGCCACTGGGAATCGTGTACCGGGAAATAAGTAGCCGCAGGCCCACCGACACGGCTATGGTCACGACGACGGCCAGCACGTAGCGCCAGACCTGGTTGTGGGCCAGGATATTGGGAATCAGAATCAGCCAATTGAAGTAAAAAAATCCCGCGTACAGAATATCAGTAAGGACCCCGTGCACGAGGGCATACCGCCAGTCGAAGGTGGGGCTGGCGTTGGGACGGCTCAGGGCGTGAAGGCCAAAGTAGATCTGTAGGGCGTCGATGGCCACTAGCCCCACCCATAAGGAAAGATGGGCCCACAACGGAACCCGGCTGGCCGCAGGCAGCCACCGCGGGGGCGTAATTGGGAATGCTAAAGCAGGGGTGGGCGGCATGATAAGCGGGCAAGACGCTACGTAATGAAGCGCCAAAATAGGCCCCGGTTAGCAAATAAGATGGGCTATTTTCAACCACCGGCCCGTTATTACGCCTGAATACGGGTCCGGGCTCTACCAACGGGCCGGCGGACCCCGCCGGAGGCTGCCGGGCCGGAGTTGTGGACCCGGAAACGGGTTTCGTCCTTCGTTGGGCCGGGTTGGTTGAATAACCTGAGGAGCTTGATGACTAACCGGTAGTTTTGATCTGTTACCACCAAACGGCCTGCTATGAGCACCTCTTCTCTTGTTGAAACCGACCGGCTTTCCTTTTCCTACGGCGCCCGGTCCATCCTGCACGACGTGTCCCTGGCCGTGCCCGCGGGGAGTATTTACGGCTTTCTGGGACCCAATGGGGCGGGCAAAAGCACCACGCTCCGCATCCTGCTGGGTTTGCTGCCCGCTCCGGCCGGCACGGTGCAGCTCTTCGGGCACGACCTGGCCCGGCACCGCGTGGCCCTGCTTACCCGCGTCGGGGCGCTGATTGAAAATCCCTCGCTCTACGACCACCTCAGCGGCCGGGCCAATCTGGAAGTAACCCGCACGCTGCGCGGCCTGGCCCGGGGCCGCTCGGAAGAAGTGCTGGCCTTGGTTGGCCTCACCGAGCATGCCCACCGCCCGGTCCGGGAGTATTCCCTCGGAATGCGGCAGCGCCTGGGGCTGGGCCTGGCCTTGCTGCCCGACCCCGACCTGCTGATTCTGGACGAACCCACCAACGGCCTCGACCCCAACGGCATCATCGACATGCGCGAGCTGCTGCGGCGCCTGCAGCGGGAGCAGGGCAAAACCATTCTGCTCTCGAGCCACCTGATCAGTGAAATTGAGCGCCTAGCTACTCACGTCGGCATTATTCAACAGGGCCGGCTCGTGTTTCAGGGGCAAATGGCGGAGCTGCAGAATCTGCAGCTGACCAACCGGCAGCTCGTCGTCGAAACCGAAAGCGCCGCTACCTGCCGCAATCTGTTGCCTGCCATTCTGGGCACTGCCCAGGTAACTGGCCCCGGCACCCTGATGCTGCCCTACGAGTCGCGGGAGCAGGTAGCGGCCCTGGTCGAGCAGCTGGTAGCGGCCGGGCAGCCCGTGTACCACATCAGCTGCCAGCAGCCCAACCTGGAAGAAACCTTTCTGCAGCTCACCGAAACCACCCACGCTCTATAAACTACGGTATGAACCCGACGACTCTGACTTCGCCCTCGCCCTGGCAGCAGCTGCGGCGCACCCACACCGCCGACTGGCTGAAGCTGCGCCGCACGCTCACGCTGGGGCTGGCCCTGGGCGGTGGGGCCTTGCCCGTGGTGCTCAACTTTCTGATTTTCTACTTTAAGGGCGACAAGCTGCTGCGGCCCGGGCAAAACCCCTGGGCGCACTACGTGTACATGAGCTGGCAGTCGGCGGCGGTGCTGCTGCTGCCGCTGTTCCTGATTCTGCTGACCAGCCTGCTCGTGGCCATCGAAAACAAGGCCACGGCCTGGAAGCACCTGTACGCGCTGCCGGTGGGGCGGGGCGCCGTGCTGGGCAGCAAGCTACTGGTGCTGCTGCAGCTCAACATGCTGGCCCAGGTGGTGTACGTACTGCTGCTATTAGCTTCGGGCAAAATTCTGGGCTTCGTGCGGCCCGAACTGCTGTTTCAGCAGCACGCCGCACCCGTGGGCGGAGTAGCCCTGATGCTGGCCCACACGTTTGTCGCCACTCTGGGTGTGCTGGGTATTCAGTACGTGGCGGCGCTGTGGTGGCGCAGCTTTGCCATGCCGCTGGCCGCGGGCATCGGCGGGTTGGTAGCCGCCCTCACGCTGCTCCGTTGGGAGTACATCGACTGGGTTCCGTACGCGGCGCCGACCCAAATTCTGCACGGAATTATTGAGCAGCCCAATGGTACGCTCTCGATTCAGGCGGGAGTGAGCCTGGCGGAGTGGACCAGCCTGGGCTGGTTTGCGGCGGCCGTGGTACTAGGCTATGGGTTGTTGCTCTTCCGCAAACGGGCGGATTAGCCGGCCCCGGCAATGCTTAGCGCCGCTTGAGGCGGTGGCTGGGAATCAGCTGCACTACGTCGCCGTTGGGGTATACCACGAATTCTCCACTGTCGCGGCTTACGTCGCCGACCTTGGTTTGCTCCCGGTAGTCGTGGCGCACGAAAGTGCCGATCTGGGCCGTGCCATTCGCTAGTTTCGGGGCAGTAGCCGGGGTGGCCGCGCTGTCGGCGTTGAGCTGCGCCACCTGGGCCGCATACGTTGCCGAGTCTTGCCGGGTGTAGGGCTTGGTGTCAAACGTGCCGGCCCGGTAGCTGGCCGGGTCGCCCATGCGGTTGCCCACGTATTCGGACACGGCCGATTCGGCGCGCTTTTCCGGGGAGTTATTGCAGCCGGCCAGCAAGGTCACGGCAGGAAGCAGAAAGAAACAGATTTTCATAGCGCTGGTAAAACGACTCCCAAAGTAACGCGAAGTTCTCCTTCGCGGGTCGTTGCACGGCATTCGTTCGGTTGGCAGCAACGACCTGCGAAAGGCAACTTCGCGTTACCGGCTTATATGCCGCCGGAGTATTTCCGGGTGGCCCACTCGGCGGTAATCAGGGCTAGCAGCAGGAAAAACAGCCATTTCAGGTTTATCAAGTCCTTGAGGTCTTCCTGGCTGTAGAGCACGGGCTTGGCGTTGGCTTTCTGAATGTCCTGGGTGAGCTGGGCAAACTGGCTCGGATAATACAGGCGGGAGCCGCTGCGGCGGGCCAGCTGGTAGAGCAGGTTGTGGTCGGCGCGGGCTTCCAGGGTTTCGAGCTGCTGCTCCTGTACCAGCAATTCGCCGCGGTCCTGCTGGAGCTGGCCGCCGAGCGTGGCCGTGGCGGCGTAGCGGTAGAGGCCGCCGGGCAGGCTGCCCAGGTGCAGCGGGGCGCCATCCTCGCTGTTGGTGAAGCTAAAGGTGCGGGTGCGGCTCTGCTCGTCGGTCAGGGTCAGCTTGATTTGCTGGCCGTAAATCCGCTCGAAAATGGCGTTATAGGTTTCGGCGGCAAAGGTCACGTCGTCGGCGGTGCTGAAGGCATCCTGGGTGGGGTACACGTCGAGGCGCTTCTTGTTGGCATTGGCCGTGAGCAGCTGTAGGGTCCGGATGATGAGCCGGTCGTAGGCCTCGGGCCGGTCGGCGTGGTCGGCGGCTTCCTGCAGGCGCCACTGCCAGCTGCCGTCGGTGAGCAGAGTGGCCTGGCGCTGGGCCGGACTGCCGCCGAGCACGAGCAGGGGCTTCTGGGTTTTGAGCCGGCCCACCTGCTGGTACAAGGCCACTTCAGCCCCGCTGTTCACCCGCAAATCCCCGAAGGGCACGGCCGCCGGCGGGTAGGCTGCAAAGCGGCGCAGGGCGTCTTCCTCGAAGGTAAAGCGCGAAAAGCTGGGGTTCAGAATTGGCGTCACGTCGTCGGTCTGGCTGCCGCGGGGCGTGATGCTCAGGCCGGTACCGAAGGTATTGTAGGCGTTGAAGTCGGACTGGGCCCCCACGATGTAGAGGGTCGGAATCCGGCGGCTCTTCACGGCGGCCAGCACTTCGGCACCCACCCCGCCCCGGGCCGGCAGCTGGTGCAGGATGGCCACGTCGTAGTCCTGGGCCTGTAGGGGCGTGATGCCGGGCAGATAGGTGGTCAGAGCGAAGTTGTCGTTTTGCTGAATGGCAGCGCGCAAGGCTTTCAGATCGGGGTGGGGAGCGGCACCGGCCAGCAGCACTTTCAGCCGGCCCTTTACCACTTCCAGGTAGGCGCTTTTGCTGTTGTTAAGCGTCGTAAACTCGCCGGCCAGGGGCTGCACCACCACTTCGTAACGGTGCTTGCCCGGGGCATTGGCCGTGAGCAGGAAGGTCGTTTTCTGGCTGCGCCGACTACCCGTGAGCGGCACGCGGCGGGTTTCGAGCACCCGGCCATTCTCGCGCAGCTGCACGGCGGCTTCCCCGCTGCTAAAGCCGCTGTAGTCGATTTCGGCCTCAATCGGGAACCGGTTGCCGCTGAAGGCCACCCGGTTGTAGGTCAGCTGGGCCAGGCGCACGTCCTTCTTGGGCAGCGTGTCGCCCACGGCTACGCTGTAAATCGGGTAGTTGAATTCCGAATACACCGGGCTGCGGCCCTGGTTCACAATGCCGTCGGAGACGAGCACCACGCCGGCCAGGTTGCGCCCGTCGTAGCCCTCGCCAATGCTGGTAAGCAGCCCGTCGAGGTCGGAGGAGGCGTTCTGGAATTGAATAGAGTCGGGCCGGGCCGGCCGGGTGGAGGTGCTCAGCGTGCGTGTTTCGACCTGAAAGCCTTTCTGGCGCAAAGAAGCTGCTAGCTGGGTGAGGCCGGTCGTGGCCTGATTCAGCACTGGCTTTGGCGTAAAGAGGCCCACCGACTGCGAATTATCCACGGCCAGCACTATGGTGGGCTGCTCCTTGGTGGTAGTGGTGGTTTTGATGAAGGGCGAGAGCAGCAGAAAGCACAGAAAGCTCACGACCACGAAGCGCAGGGCGGCCAGCAGGTAGTTTACCGGCTTGCTCCAGGGAGCCTTAGCCGAGTAGAGCAGGGCCGCATAACCCGCGCCCACGGCCAGGCACAGCAAGATTAACCAGGGAGAAGCAGCGGTGGAGAGCAAAGGCAAAGGGCGAAGAATGGAGCACTAAGAACCCGAAAACGAGCCGGGAAGTTGCTTGCAAGGCAGCCGAGCGTAGTGCTGAAGAACAGAACCGGGCGAAGTTAGGCACAGAATGGGTTCCGCGCCGCCGGGTTTCTATCTTGGGGAAAAGTGCGTGAGCAAGCTATGGAAGCCCCAAGAAAGAAACTTACCATCTGGAACCGCTGGACCACGCACTTACTGGTGCTGGTGGTTGGCATAGCGGCCGGGGCGCTGGTTATGCAGTATAGCTTGCTGGCCGGCCCGTACGAAATGGTACCGAAAGAAATTGTTCGGGAGCCGCCGCCCAATGCTACTTGGTGTTTTCCTAATACCAGCCTGCGGGCAGCCCAAGAATTCCAGCGAAAGTTGCGTCAGGCCCGCACTGAAGAACAAGGCAACGATAGTGCTACGCTACGGAAAGTACTAACAGAGTACAATCTAAAGAGCGAATTCAATAAACTGCTGCTCATTGGTGCCCGGAAAGAGCGGTATGAAGTATTGGTGCGTGGAGTCAATTGAGAGCTAACTCTGGTGACTGAGGAGAATACCTACTATCTGCACCGCATCCCGGAGCGGTTTCACGAAAAATATGACAGTCTGGTCGCCCGCTTTGCCAGCCAGCCCTAAGGAGAAAGAGGTATGCAAAAGTTATTCCCGGTGCTTCTTACCGTTGCCTGTGCGCTGTTCTTGCTGTGGGCTAAATTGGGTACGCTTCCCAAAGACCCGAAGCGTGCGCAGTCGGGACATGCGCTTAACATAGATTGGCAAGATACCCTTATCATCTCAGCCCAAGGCAACGAGTGCGGGGAGTTTGGTGGGAACCGCGAGGTAATAAGGATCTATTTAGACACTCGTAAAGCCCAGCAAGAAGGATTGGGCTATGACAAAACCAACCAGGTGCCCCGCGTGGCCGCGTGGTGGCGCGACACTCTCTGCCCGAAGCATCGGCCCGGTGCACGGCTTTTTCTGGCGGCCACAACCATTCTCAGTACTGATGAGGAGGCAGTTGTACTCCTTATATGCAAAAGCTTGTGCCCTATAGCATGGCAAGCGGCCAACCTTTCCTTTATGGGGACACTTACATCGTTCGATTTTCGGCTGGATCGAGAAGCAAGCTTAACATTATCGTATTTGACACAGGGAATAAATGGCACGAGTTTGAGCCATTGCGAAGGCGCTTGTTCAGTGCTACTCCCGTGGCGCACCAAGGAAATGTAGTATCACCTGATCTGAGAAATATTACCGCACCGTCACCAGTTCCGCGCTTTCCAGCATCCGGACTGGGGAAATAACCTTCTCGTCCAGCGGAATCTGCTTGCCGTACCGTTCCCGCAGCTTGGCTTGCACGGCCGGGTGGCTAAGGTCAAACTCGCGCAGGGTCTGGAGCTGACCGATTTCGCGGCCGGTGGCGGTTTTGTACATCTTCCAGAGCAGCTCCGAGCAGTAAATCCGCTCGTCGGACCAGCCGAAGTAGAGGTCGTAGTTTTTGCCCTGGTATTGCTCACCAGCCTTTTTCAGACGCTGTAGGGCGGCGGGCGTCAATACGGTGGCGGCGTCGCGCAGGCGTTTCACCACGAACTGGCCCTCCTTACCGCGGGCCACCCACTTCGTGAGCGAGGTTTCACTTACTGGCTGCACGGCCTCAAACACCCGCCACTCCGCGCCCCGCCGAAACAGGATGCCGCAGTGGCTGTACTCTGACTTCGTGGCCAGCTGAATAGCCCGGCTCTGGGCCGACTGCGACGTCTGGAAAATCAGGTCCCCGTCATGGAGCCGGGGCGCGACCTGGGCTACGGCGGCCGAGGCGTGGCGGGCGGCCTGGTAGCGGCCCAGGCGGCGGGCCACGCGCGGGTAAGCCAGGCCGGCGCCCAATAGAATCAGGGCCAGGGTAATCAGCAAGGCTTTCTTGGAGGTAACTCCAGACTGGGCGGCAGTGGGCATAACGGGCAGGGAAGTATTGCTAAACCTACCAGTAAACTCTGATTCCGGCAAGGAATTCCGGGCCGGGACCATGCGCCGCGCCAGGGCCAATGCCTACTTCTGCACCTCGGCCACCGTCGCGGCGGCCCCGGCCGGGTTGGCGGCTACGCTCAGGGCGGTGCCCACGGCCGCGCCAGCCACGGATTTGCGCAGCTGCAGCTGGAGCTCGGGCTTGGCAGTAGTGCCACCCCAGCCCGTGACTTTGCCACGCACCGGTGCGCCCAGCGTGTTGGCCAGGGTTACCTGCACACTGTCGCCGGGGTGGAGCTGCTGGGCGGCGGCTGGGTGCAGGCGCACCAGCGGGCGGGTCTGGTCAGTGAGGGTGGTCAGGGGCGTTTGGGGCGTGAGGACCTCGCCCACCTGGGCCTGGGCCCGGGCCAGCACCCCGTCGTGCGGGGCGTTGAGGTAGGTAATGGCGTTGGAGGAACGCACCCGCAGCTTGGCCAGCACCTGGCCCCGGCGCACGTACTGCCCCTCGTAGAAATAGCTTTCCACCAGCACGCTGGGCGCGGTGGCCACAATGGGGCTGGCCACGAAGCTCACCAGGCGGCTAACCGTTTGGGGAGCCGCCTTTAGCACGACCCGGCCCGCGGGCCGGGCTGCCGTGGTACCGGCAAAATACGAAGCCTGGGAGCGGACCTGGGCCAGGGCCGAATTCAGGGTGAAAAGGGTAAGCAGGGCAGCGGGTACCAGAAATTTCATGGCGGGGGCGTCGGCGCACGTGGTTCTTGGCCCCGGCGCACGGCCGGGCCCGCAAAGGGCGCTAAGACAGTAAGGAAGGGGGAAGGCGAAGAGGCGCGTTACGCCAATCAGATAAGCAGACGGGTGAGGCCCCGGTTTATTTTACGGCCGGGCGCTTTTTTGTGAAACAGCCGCGCGGCAAGGATAATAACCGCCCGGCACTCCGGATGTTCGGCCGCCTCTAATATGTCAGCCGAAAAGCCGGGCAGAACCACCCTGAAACGCAAAACAGCGCGAAGCCGAAGCTCCGCGCTGTGTATACTGCGTTCTGAAGTAAGGGTTGCCGCCCGGCCTAGGTCAGCATGCCGCCATCCACCTGCAGCACTTGGCCGCTGATGTAGCTGCTGTCGTCGGAGGCCAAAAAAGCGGTGGCTTTGGCCACGTCTTCGGGGGTGCCGCCGCGCTTGAGCGGAATGGCCTTGCGCCACTCGTCCACCACTTTCTGGTCCAGCTCGCCGGTCATTTCGGTTTCGATGAAGCCCGGGGCAATGGCGTTGCAGCGGATGTTGCGCGAGCCCAGCTCCAGGGCCACCGACTTGGTAAAGCCAATGATACCCGCTTTGGAGGCGGCGTAGTTGGCCTGTCCGGCGTTGCCCTTGATGCCCACCACCGAGGTCATGTTGATAATGCTGCCGGCTTTGGCGCGCATCATCGGCTTGGTGGCGGCCTTGGTCAGGTTGAACACCGACTTCAGATTGACGGCCAGCACCTGGTCCCACTGCTGCTCGCTCATGCGCATCAGCAGGCCGTCCATAGTGATGCCGGCGTTGTTTACGAGGATGTCCAGCTTGCCGAACTCGGCCACCACGTCTTCCACCAGCTTCTCGGCCTGGGCGTAGTCGGAGGCGTCGGAGCGGAAGCCTTTGATTTTGGTGCCGTGGGCGGCCAGCTCCTGTTCCAGCTGCTGGCCTTTCTCCACGCTGGAGAGGTAGGTGAATGCCACATTAGCCCCAAGCTGGGCGAAATGCGCCGCAATGGCGCGGCCAATTCCTTTGGAAGCACCCGTAATAAGGGCCACTTTTCCGTCGAGCAGTTTCGTCATGCGGCGAAGATAGGGTTCTAGTTGGTAGTTGGTAGTTGTCAGTTGGTAGTTTTTGCTGGCCACTAGCCTAGGCGGGCCGCCAAATTTCACTCCGTCAGAGGACCCGGTGAAGCCGTGGGAAGGGCCCGTGCGCCCCACCAAGCAGACCAGCTGGAGAATAGCGCAGCACCGCGTAAAGCCAGCATTAAGTCCCATCTTCGTACCCAGTTTAGGCCGCTGAACAGCCTAGTAACTGACAACTACCAACGAACGACTACTAAGATGCGCCAGGTCGATATCTGTATTCTGGGGGCCGGGCCGGGCGGCGCAACCGCCGCGCTCCACCTGGCCAATGCGGGCCAGCGGGTGCTGCTGCTGGACAAAGCCGTGTTCCCGCGCGACAAAATCTGCGGCGACGCGCTCAGTGGCAAGGTGCTCAGCGAGCTGCGCCGCCTGGGTTCCGAGCTGCCGGCCCGCCTTTCGGCCTCGGCGGCGCAGGTGCCGTCCTGGGGTATCGACTTTTTTGCTCCCAACGGGCAGCGCCTGGGCGTGCCTTTCCAGCCCCGCTACGATACGGCCGTGGATGCCGCCGCCGGCCACGTCATGAAGCGCCTCGACTTCGACAACTTCCTGGTGGAGGAAGTGCGCCGGCGGCCCGAAATCGAGCTGGTAGAAGGCCTGGACGTGGCCCCGCCCGAGCGCACCCCCGACGGCCGCTGGCTCTTGCGTACGGCGGCCGGCGCGGAAATAGCCGCCGCGCGGCTGCTGCTCGTGGCCAACGGCGCCCAGTCGGCTTTTGCCCGCCAGATTGCCGGCCACGCCCTGGAGCCCGAGCACCACTGCGCCGGGGTGCGGGCCTACTACGAAGGCGTGACGGGCCTGAGCCCCGACAACTTCATCGAGCTGCACTTCATCCAGGATTTTCTGCCCGGCTACCTCTGGGTTTTTCCCTTGCCCAACGGGCAGGCCAACGTGGGCGCGGGCATGCTGACCAAGGCCGTATCGGCCAAAAAAGTAAACCTGCGGGAGCGGATGACCGAAATGCTCGAAACCCACCCCGCCCTGAAAGACCGGTTTCGGGGCGCCACGCGCCTGGGGCCCATCAAGGGCTTCGGCTTGCCGCTGGGCTCGAAGCGGCGGGTTATTTCCGGGGCCGGCTACCTGCTGCTCGGCGACGCGGCCTCCCTGATTGACCCCTTCAGCGGGGAAGGCATCAGCCACGCCATGGTCAGCGGGCGGCACGCCGCCGACTGGGCCGCCCGCGCCCTGGCTGCCAACGACACCTCGGCCGGCTTCCTGCGCCAGTACGACGCGGCCGTGTACCGCCGCCTGGGCCAGGAACTGCGCCTGAGCCACTGGCTGCAGCGGCTGCTGCAGTTTCCCAGCCTGTTCAACTTCGTGGCCAACCGCGCCGCCAACAACCCTACGCTGGCCGAAACCATTTCCGGCATGTTCCTCGACCTGGACCTGCGGGAGCGGCTGCGCCAGCCCAGCTTCTATCTGAAGCTGCTCTTTGGGGGGAAGTAGTCTTAGTTGCTGGTTATTAGTAGTCAGTTGTTAGGCAGTCTGTCATCCTGAACGCAGTGAAGGACCTTCCTCACCTCAGTGACAAGGCGCATTAAACGCAAAAAGCCCTTTTCCACCGGCGTGGTAAAGGGCTTTTGCACGTTGGCACTACCTATAGTGGGGTAGGCGAGGAAGGTCCTTCGGCTGTGCCTCAGGAGGACAGAACACCTGACAACTAACAACCAACAACCAACAACCAACAACTAACACCTACTCTTTCCCGGCGTAGCGGCGCAGGCTGCGATTAGCTTCGGGGTTGAGCTTGGCGGCAGCTTCCAGGTCGGCTTTGGCCTCGGCCGGCTTATTGATGGACGAGTAGCTGATGCCGCGGTACTCCCAGGCGTCGGCGTAGGTGCTGTCGATGGTAATGGCCTTGGTGAAGTCGGGAATGGCACCCTTGAAGTTGAAGAGCTGCATTTTGGCCGCGCCCCGCCCGAAGTAGGCTTCCTTATCGTCGGGGCGGTACTTAATGGCCTTGGTAAAGTCGCTGATGGCGGGCGTGTACTCCTTGAGCTTGAGGCGGGTCAGGCCGCGACTGTAGTAAGCCTCGGCACTGGTTGGCTTCAGGCGCAGGGCCGCGTTATAATCCACCAGGGCCTCGCGGTAATCTTTCAGGTGGCTTTTGGCCTTGGCACGCAGCAGCAGAGCCTCGGCATCTTTGGGTTTGGTCTTCAAGGCCAGGTCGGCCGTGCGAATATCGGCCTTGTAGTCGGCGTTGCTCTTGCGGGCGGCCGGTTCCACCACGGGCGCAGTCGTAGGAGCGGGGCTGGTGGCCGCCAGGGTCGTGGGCACCGCCGCCGAAGTGCTGGCCGAAGCCGCCGGCTCGGCTGGCGCCGTGGGCACCCGCGGGGCCGAAACCTCAGTGGCCGTGGCCCGGCCGGAGCCTGGCTTGTCCTTTTCGGCGGTGGAAGCGCACTGGGTGCTAAGCAGAACCGTAGCGGCGCCTAACGCAACGTGGAGTATGCGGTTTGTCATTTTGTAAAAAGCAGATAGTCAGAAGAAACTTGCCGGGCCATAGAACTTTGAGCCATTGCCTCATGGGGCTTGCCGGGCGCTCAGCGTGTAGACGTGCCGGGGCGGGAGAGGTTGTGCTTTTAGACAAAAAAAAGCACCCCAACCGCTGGGGTTGGGGTGCTGCTGCGGGCGGCGCGGCGGCGCTACTTGGAGGGGCGGTAACGCTTCAGGGTTTTGGCGGCTGCCGGATTGAGCTCGGCGGCTTTTTCCAGGTCCTGCACGGCGCGGGCGTCCTGGCCCGCGTGGGAGTAGCACACGCCGCGGTACTCGTAGGCGTCGGCGTTATCCGGCTCCTGCTCAATGATGGCGGCAAAGTCCGGAATGGCCGCTTTAAAGTTCAGGGCCTTCATTTTGGCTACTCCGCGGTACAGCAGGCAGTTCTTGTTCTTGGGGTCGTACTTCAGAGCCTTGCTGAAGTCGGCAATGGCCGGTTGCAGCTTCTCGGCGCGCAGGTTGGCCGTACCCCGTAGGTAGTACCATTCGGCGTTGGCCGGCTGCAGGCGCAGCAACACGTTGTAGTCGGCCACGGCCTCTTCGAAGTCTTTCAGCTCCACGCGGGCCTGGGCCCGGCTCAGCAGGGCCTCCACGTCCTTGGGACTGGTTTTGAGGGTGGCGTCGGCCGCTTTGATGCGGGCCTTGTATTCGCTGTTGGGCAGATGCTTAACCGGAGCCGCCACCACTGCTGGGTTGCTGTTGACGGCTATCAGGTTGGCTGCATTCGGGGCCGCTAGCTGGGCGTAGGCCGGGGCCAAGGATAAGGAGCTGAAAATCAGCAGGGCGTAATAACGTTTCATCAGGTAGCTTGGTTGTGGAGTAGAGGATGGAGCTAGTGGGCGAAAAAGACGCTGCGTAGTCGTGCCGAAGCCTGGCCTGTGCCCCGCCGTGTCAGAGTGCGGCAAGACGGATTCGCTCCTTATCTTTACCGCACCATCCCCGGCTGTTGCAGGCCCGATGGCAGATTCATTCGTTACCACAAAAGAGTTGTTTTCCTGGTAAGGATAAAACAATTCTTTATAAAACACAAACTAATATGGCATTGCAATACGACCTGGTCGTTATCGGCAGCGGCCCCGGAGGCTACGTGGCTGCTATTCGGGCTTCCCAGCTCGGCTTGAAAGTAGGCGTGGTAGAGCGCGAGTCGCTCGGCGGAATCTGCCTCAACTGGGGCTGCATCCCCACCAAGGCCCTGCTGAAAACGGCCCAGGTGTATGAGTACCTCCAGCACGCCCAGGACTACGGTCTGACGGTGGGCGAGAAGGGCTTCGACTTCGAGGCCGTCATCAAGCGCAGCCGCGGCGTGGCCGATGGCATGAGCAAAGGCATCAACTTCCTCTTCAAGAAGAACAAGATTGAAACCGTGTCGGGCGTGGGCAAGCTGCTGGCCCCGGGCAAGGTGGAAGTAACCAAAGAAGACGGCTCGAAGGAAACCGTCGAAGCCAAGCACATCATTCTGGCCACCGGAGCCCGCTCGCGCGAGCTGCCCGCGTTGCCGATTGACGGCCAGAAAATAATCGGCTACCGCCAGGCCATGGTACTGCCCGCCCTGCCCAAGAAAATGGTCGTGGTGGGCTCGGGTGCCATCGGCGTCGAGTTTGCCTACTTCTACCGCACCATGGGCACCGAGGTAACGCTGGTGGAATACCTGCCCCGCATCGTGCCCGTGGAAGACGAAGAAGTGTCGCGGCAGATGGAGAAGTCGTTCAAGAAAATCGGCATTGAGGTCATGACCTCGGCCGAGGTAACGAAGGTGGACACCAGCGGCGCGGGCTGCAACGTGACCATCAAAACGGCCAAGGGCGACCAGCAGATTGCCTGCGACGTGGTGCTGAGCGCCGCCGGCGTGGTTACCAACCTCGAAAACCTGGGCCTCGAAGAGCTGGGCATCAAGGTGGAAAAGGGCCGCGTCATCGTCGACGACTACTACCAGACCAATGTGCCCGGCATCTACGCCATCGGCGACATCGTGCCCGGCCCGGCGCTGGCCCACGTGGCTTCGGCCGAGGGTATCATCTGCGTCGAGCAGATTACCGGCCACCACCCCGAGCCGCTCAACTACCAGAACATTCCCGGCTGCACCTATGCCCAGCCCGAAATTGCCTCGGTGGGCCTCACCGAGAAAGAAGCCCGCGACAAAGGCTTCGACGTGCTGGTGGGCAAGTTCCCGTTCTCGGCCTCAGGCAAGGCTTCGGCCGCCGGCGCCAAAGACGGCTTCGTGAAGGTTATCTTCGACAAGAAGTACGGCGAGTGGCTCGGCGCCCACATGATTGGCTCCAACGTGACGGAAATGATTGCCGAGGTAGTCGTAGCCCGCAAGCTCGAAACCACCGGCCACGAAATCATCAAGTCGGTGCACCCGCACCCCACCATGTCGGAAGCCGTGATGGAAGCCGCCGCCGCTGCTTACGGGGAGGTAATTCACCTGTAAGGTTATCGGCTTTTCAGAATAACAAAAAAGGCCCGCTGCAGTAGTGCAGCGGGCCTTTTTGGGTTTACAGCAAGTTGGCAAGCAGCGGGTAGCAAGCTCGGACGGCTACTTTTTGGTCATGTAATAAAACTCCCGCTCCAATTCGTGCTTCATCTTGCTTACCCCGCGGCGCATGATGAAATACGGAATACCAAGCATAAATGAAGCGTGGAGAAAGATGAACGGCAGGGCTACGAACGTCTGGCTACCATTTCTGCTTGCCGAGAAGAGAAAGCCGATCAGGAAGATGGCATAGAATACCAGGATGAAGCCGAAAAACGGAATCATCAAGCCCGAGAAGCCATTTATTTCGGTGGCAATAACGACGTTTTGCTCCTGCTGGGTGAAGCGCCCTTCGGCAACGGCCAGGCTCATGTTGGCATCAAAAAACTTCCTTTTCCGCTTGATCTTGAAGCCGTCGGAGTAAACGTGGCCGCGGTACTCGTTTTTGCTGGACGAAAACATGTCGAAAGCGCCGGAGAAGATGCCCGTGTCGCCCTCATCAACCGAATTTTGAAATCTGGCTACGAATTCCGCCTGTTGGATAGGAACTTCGGTCGTGAAATAGTCGACGAGCTTGAGCTTGGTAAGGATATCCTTCATAAATGCGGCGCGGAGTAGAAATTCTGGCTTATGGGTTGAGCCGCGAAGGTAAGCAACTCGGGCCGGGTACTGGGGTTGGTTTAGTCTTAGCCCAGTGCTCACCGTGCAGTCAGTGTCGCTGCCAGCGGCCCCGGTAGCTAGCCGAAAATCCAGCCAGCAATAGTTCGTAGGCCATTGACAATACCCACCACCAGGCCAATAAGCAGAATAAAAACGCCGCCTTGCAAGGCGTAGGTCATCAGTGTATCGAGCAGCGTGGAGGATACCGTGGGCGTGGGCAGGGGCGCCGGCCGGTCGGCCAGCGGCTCGATGTACTGCACAAATACGTCCCCGTCGAGCCAGCTGTCTTCCACTTCGTCCTCGAAGGGAATTATCGTCTGGGTTTCGTGGGCCAGGGTTTCATCCACCTGGGCGGCAGCACTTAGAAGCTTGGCGGCAAAAAGCTGTAAGCCCTGCTTGTTGGCTCGGATGCAGCTTTCGTCGGGTCCGCCGCCGTACTGAAAAATGCCGAAATAAGCCTCCTGTGGGGATGTTTCGGCGGTCAACCGGACGGTAAAGTCGGTAATTTCTTCGGGCGTCATCAGCTGGGCTGGTTAGGGTAGTGGCAGCCCCATGCCGGCCCTATTGCGAAGGACTGAGCCGCCGGCTGCTATTGGCGCAAGTTAGCCAGGTACCCTTCCACTTTGGCGTCGAGCTGCGGCCACTTTTCGCGGTTGGCAAAGGTGTATTCGCGGTAGCAAGCCAGGAAGGCCTCAGTTTCTTGCTGCACCGGCAGCAGCTCCTCGGGCGGGCCGCCGGCGGCCTGCTCGTAGTCGGCGGCCAGGGCGTAAATCCAGCCCACTTCCTGGTCGGAATGCACCAGGGTGCGTAGGCGGTATAAGGAGCGAATCAGCTGGCTGAGCGGCCAGCGGCCCGTGGCCCACTGCTGCTGCAGCCAGCCCAGCAGGGGCCGGGCCGAGTAGGTTTCGGCCGGAAAAGCCGCTTTCAGGTAGGTTGGCACCCGGGGCCTGCCCGTGCGTAGCAGCCCGTAGAGCGTCAGGAAGAACTCTGCGGGCTCCTCTTCGCGCCACAGCACTTCGTCGGTCCAGTCGCTCACGTCGGCCAGCGTGAGCAGCTCGAGCAGCAGCCCGAGGCGCACGTAAAAGGCGGCTTCCCGCGTTGGTAGTCCCCGTAGTTCCGCGTCCAGATTCATGCCTTCAGCCGAAATAATGTGGTGGTACTTACCCTATACGGAAAATCGGCCGGTCTGGTAAGTGCCCTCTGGCCGTCTCGTTAGCGCCGGCAGGTGTGCAGCAACGAATCCAGCTCGGTGCGGTAGATGCCAAACAGGCCCAGGGAGTCGGCCGAGTGGAAGTCGCGGCAGCTGGCCCGGGGCTGAGCCAGGGCCGCGTAGATTTTGCCCCGGGTCATGTAGGCGTAGCCATTCTGGGAGTTGAACTGCAGCGCGGCCTGCACGTCGGTCAGGGCTGCGGCGGGCGTGCCCATGCGCAGCCGGCAGGTGGCGCGGTTGGTCAGGGCGTAGGCATGGCCCGGGGACAGGCGCAGGGCCTCGTTGAAGTACTCCAGGGCCGAGGCGAGCTTGTCCTGCTCCAGGTACAGAAAACCGATGTTGGAATACGTGTCACTGGAGCCAGGGGCCAGCTTCAGGGCCTGGGCGTAGTCCTGCAGGGCGCTTTTGTAGTCCCCGGTTTTGCGGTAGAGCACGGCCCGGCAGTTGAGGGCACCCACGTCGTTGGGCCGCACGGCCAGGGTTTTGCTGAAGTATTTGAGGGCCAGCGCGTTTTCGTTCAGGTTGTTATAGGTCCAGGCCAGCCCGTTGAGGGCGTAGGAATCGAGCGAGTCGAGGGCCACGGCGCGCTCGTAGTAGCCTTTGGCTTCCTGGTGGTGGCCCAGCGTGTTCTGCAGGCCACCGAGGTAGGTGTAGAGCTGCATATCGGGCACGCCAAACGCCAAGGCTTTTTCCAGGTCGGGCTGAGCTTTGTCGTACTGATCCAGCTGGTAGTAGCTCATGCCCCGGGCCAGGAAATAGCGCCAGTTGGTAGTATCGGCGGCCAAGGCCTTGTCAAAATCCGCCACGGCGCCGCGGTAATTGGCCGCGTTGAATTTCTGCTGACCACTGTCGAAATACCGAGTGGTGCTGCAGCCGAGCAGGGTAAGCAGGAGCAAGGGTAACAGTTGGCGCATAGGCTATACCGGCTGGAGTTGTTGGAAAAAAGGTTGACGGTTTCAGTAAGGCTACTTCGGCAGCGTTTCCAGGGCTTCAGCCAGCGGCAAACCCGGATTAGCGGCTTGCAGCAGCTGGTCCAGGGTGGCTTTGTCGCGCTGGAACCGGGGCTGGAACGGCTGGCGGAAGTCCCAGGTGCCCACGTAGTGCAGTTGCCCGGGCCGTACCTCGAACGTGTAGCGGGTGTCGGCCAGGGCGGGGCCGTTGTGGAGCTTGCGCACCTGCTCCACGCCGTAGCTATACTCGTAGCTGTAGAGGGCGGCCCGGCCCGGCGGCAGAGCCACGCAAAACTCGTTTTCCGGGCGGCTGCGCATCACTGGCTTTACCAGAATCCGGACTACTTTGTGCGTCGTCAGGTTCTGCAGGCGCACGTATTGGCCCAGGCCGCCGCTGCTGAAACCTAAGCGCTGCACGCAGCTGCCATAAATGACGCCCTTGTCGGCGGGCAGCGAAGTCCGGCCGCCCGGCCAGCTTCGGCTGGGCAGCACGATGGTCGGTCCGGGTGCCGCGTCGAGCGAATCGGGCTGCAAGGGCTGGGACTCATGGTTGATGCTGAAGGTGACGGGCACCGTGTACTGCACCGCCACGGGCCGACCGTTCTGGGTGCCGGGCTGCCAGCGGATGGGGGCCAGCTGCCGCAGCAGGCGCAGGGCTTCGGCATCCAGGTCGGCCCGCAGGCCTTGTTTCACGGTCAGGTTGGTAAAGGCGCCGGTAGCATCCACGGTAAAGGCCATGATGACTTTGCCCTGGAGCCCGTCGCGCAGGGCTTGGGGCGGGTAGCGCAGACTGTCGCGGATAAGAGCCAGCAGCCGGGGCTGGCCGCCGGGAAACTCCGGCATCGTCTCGGTGTAGGTGTAGTGCTTGGCCGCGGCCGTGTCGGGCTTGGCGGGCCTGGTTTGGCCGAAAGCGGCAGCAGACCAGCAGAAAATCAGCAGCACCAGGCCGCCACGGAAAGAGGGCATAAAACCGAAAAGTGAAGCGGCGGCGGGAAGCGTGCAGCCCCAAATTTACGCATTTGCTCCAAGCCGCCGAAAGCCTTTCCACCCTAGTCCTGCACCGCTTCCAAAGGCACGGCAGCCGGCTCCGGGGCGGGTTTGGGCTTGCGGCTTACCAGGAACACGCCCCCAAAAATAAGGGCCGCCTGCAGGGCCCGGGCGCCCGTGAAATGGTCTTTGCCCAACGCCACGGCAATGAGCACGGCCAGAATTGGCTGCAAATAAATGTAGACGCCCAGCAGGGCAGGGGAGGCGTACTTCAGGGCCCAGTTGTTGAGCAGATAGGCCATAATCGTGAGGCAGACAATCATGTACACGATTTCGGCCCAGATGTAGAGCGGGAAGCTGGCATAGTCGGCGGCCAGCACGCCCCGCCAGCCGAAGGGCACGGCCACGAAGGCCCCAACCAGGAAAATGCGGGCCAGCACCGTAAACGGGTGGTACTTGCGCATCAGCGGCGTGACGATGACCAGATACACCCCGAAAGCCGTGGCGTTGAGCAGAATGAAAATGTTGCCCAGCGTGGCATTGGGGTACACCACCCCGCCCGCGTGCCGGCTCAGAATCACGGTGGCCGCCCCGATACCGCCCAGCACGATGCCCAGCACCCGCAGCAAGGTTATTTTCTCCCGCAGCAAAATGGCCGAGGCAATGACCACCACAATCGGGGCAATGGTTTGCAGCAGCGAGGCATTGATGGGCGAGGTGAAGTTCAGGCCCGAAAAGAACAGCAGCTGGTTGCCGCCGATGCCGATAAGGCCGCAGAGAATGGAGCGGATGTTGTCGGCCCGGCCCAGAATCCGGTCCTGGGGCGCTACCAGCCGGCTGACGACGGCAAAAAACAGGGCCGCGCCCAGAATCCGCAGCGTCACGATGCCGAAGGGGCCCATGTAGTGCGGCATGACATCTTTGGACAGGCTATAGTTGGCCGCGTAAATGACGGCCACCACGAATAAAGCCGCGTGGACGCGGAGCGTATTTTTCATCGGGGGCAAAGGTAACGTAGCGCAAACTTTAGCTTTGCGCCCTCTTGTCAGGTATTCGCGTACCAACAACGTTTGGCCGTAGTTGATTGCCGGCTTTTAGGCCGCCGTCTTTACTGCCAATCAACAACCAACCCGTAACAATCAGCCTTTCCTATGGCTACCGGCTCCCTTTTCGACTCCGAACCTTCTTCCTCCGCCGCCTCCACCCGCCCGCCCGTAGCGGCCAACGCGCCCCTGGCCGAGCGGCGCCGCCCCCGCACCCTTGACGAGTACGCCGGGCAGCAGCACCTCATCGGGCCCGAGGGCGTGCTGCGCCGCTACCTCAACGCCAAGCGCCTGCCCTCCCTGATTTTGTGGGGCCCGCCCGGCGTGGGCAAAACCACCCTGGCCCACCTGCTGGCTGAGGCTCTGGGCCAACCTTTCGCCGCCCTGAGCGCCGTCAATGCCGGGGTGAAGGACGTGCGCGACGTCATCGAGAAGGCCCGGCGGCAGCGGGGTACGGTGCTGTTTATCGACGAAATTCACCGCTTCAGCAAGTCCCAGCAGGATGCCTTGCTGGGCGCCGTCGAGCAGGGCATCGTCACGCTCATCGGGGCCACCACCGAGAATCCGTCGTTCGAGGTAATTCCGGCCGTGCTCAGCCGGGCCCAGGTCTACGTGCTGGAGCCTTTGAGCAAGGACGTGCTGACCGAGCTGGTCGACAAGGCCCTGGCCGAGGACGACATTCTTAAGCAGAAGAAGGTGCGCGTGGCTGAATACGGGGCTTTGCTCATGATTTCGGGCGGCGACGCGCGCAAGCTGCTCAACCTGCTGGAAATCGTGGTGGAATCGAGCCGGCCCGACCCGGCCACCGGCGAAATCGTCATTACCGACGCGCTGGTGCAGCAGCTGGCCCAGCAAAACCTGGCCCGCTACGACAAAGGCGGCGAAATGCACTACGACGTCATTTCGGCCTTTATCAAGAGCATCCGCGGCTCCGACCCCAACGCGGCCCTTTACTGGCTGGCCGTCATGCTCGAAGGCGGGGAGGATGTCAAATTCATTGCCCGCCGCCTGCTCATCCTGGCTTCCGAAGACGTGGGCAACGCCAACCCCAACGCCCTGATGCTGGCCCAGAGCTGCTTCCAGGCCGTGACGGTCATCGGCATGCCCGAGTCCGACATTATCCTGGGCCAGACGGTGGTGTATTTGGCCACGTCGCCCAAGAGCAACGCCAGCTACAAGGGCATCCGGGAAGCCCGGGCCCTGGTGCGGCAGCAGGGTGTGCAGCCCGTACCCATTCCGCTGCGCAACGCCCCCACCAAGCTGATGAAAGAGCTGGGCTACGGCGACCAGTACCAGTACTCCCACGACCACGCCGGCAACTTCGCCTACCAGGAATTCCTGCCCGCCGCCCTGAGCGGCACCGTGTTCTACCACCCCGGCGACAACCCCGCCGAGCACAAGATGCAGGAGCGCCTGCGCCAGTGGTGGGGTCAGAAGTACGGGTATTAAGACGAGGCAATAGAAAAGAACGTCATGCTGAGCAGCGCGAGACATCTCGCGTGCTGACGTTGTTAATGTATATCAGGCATGACGGTTACCATTGCCCGCGAGATGTCTCCTCTCTGCGCTTCAAGCAGAATGGTCGACATGACCGTTGTAACCAGCACATTCAAAGCATTTCGTCTTCCTGATCGTCAGTACCAATAGAAGCAACGCTTGCCCGCTTTTTCGCCTCTATGCAGGAGTGCCGAAAGGCTTCTACATTTGCTTACCTATCCAACCCGCTATTCCTTTCCTTTTTCCATGAGACAATTTCTGAAATACGTGCTGGCCACGCTCACCGGGCTGGTGCTGTTTGGGCTGGTGGCCCTCATTATCGGGCTGGGCCTGCTGGTGTCGGCCGTGAGCGGCGACAGCTCCGTGACGGTGGCCAAAGACTCGGTGCTGGAACTCAAGCTGGACCGCCCCGTGGCCGAGCGCGAAAGCCGGGAGTCGTTTGGGTCCCTCTTTAGCTCCCAGGCCGACAACATCGGGCTGGAACAGCTCAAGCTGGCCATTCGCCGGGCCAAAAAGGACGACGACATCAAGGGTATTTTCCTGAACGTGGAGCTCGTGCAGGCCGGCATGGCTTCGCTGGAGGAAATCCGCAACGAGCTGCTGGACTTCAAGAAGTCGGGCAAGTTCATCGTGGCCTACAACGACATTGCCTCCGAGAAAAGCTACTACCTGACCTCGGTGGCTGATAAGCTCTACCTCAACCCCCAGGGCACGCTCGAATTCAACGGCCTGAGCTCGGAGACCTACTACTACAAAAACCTGTTCGACAAGGCGGGCATCGAGCCCTACATCTTCCGCGTCGGCTCGTTCAAGAGCGCCGTGGAGCCCTACTTCCGCGACTCCATGTCGGACTCGGCCCGCCTGCAGACCTCGTCGTTTTTGAACTCCATCAACGACTACATGCTGCAAAACGTGGCCAAGGCCCGCGGCATCGCGCCGGCCCGCCTCAAGCTGATTTCCGACTCGATGCTGGTCCACAATGCCGACGACGCCAAGCGCCTCGGCCTGGTCACCAACCTGGGCTACTACGACCAGGCCCTCGATTTTATGAAGGGCAAGGTGGGAATCGACGAAAAGAAAAAGCTGAGCCTGATCAACCTCAGCGACTATGCCGACGCCGACGACAAGGACGATGACGACGACAAAAGCAGCGGCAACCGCATTGCCGTTATCTACGCCGACGGCGACATCGTGACCGGCAAGGGCGGCAACGACAACATCGGCAGCACCCGTTTCGCCGAAGCTATCCGCAAGGCCCGCCTCGACGATAACGTGAAGGCCGTGGTGCTGCGCGTAAACTCGCCCGGGGGCTCGTCGCTGGCCTCCGACATCATCTACCGCGAAGTGGTGCTGACCAAGAAAGTGAAGCCCATCGTGTGCTCCATGTCCGATGTGGCGGCTTCGGGCGGCTACTTCATTGCCATGGCCTGCGACACCATCGTGGCCCACCCCAACACGATTACCGGCAGCATCGGCGTGTTCGGGGTATTGCCCAACATTCAGCCCCTGCTGCGCGACAAGCTCGGCATCACCACCGACCGGGTCACGACCGGCAAGTTCTCCGATTTGCCCACCATCACCCGCCCGCTCACCGCCTTCGAGAAGCAGCAGCTCCAGCAGGAAGTGGACCGCATCTACGCCGACTTCACCACCAAGGCTGCTGCCGGCCGCCACATGCCCGTGGAGCGCCTGCGCCGCTTGGCCTCGGGTCGGGTATGGTCGGGTACCGAAGCCAAAGCCCGCGGCCTGGTCGACGTGCTCGGTTCGTTTGAGGACGCCGTGCGCATTGCCGCCCGCCGTGCCAATCTGAAGGAGGACGACTACGAGCTGCAGCGCCTGCCCCGCCAGAGAAACATGCTCGAAAGCGTGTTCAATACGACCAGCACCGAAGTGCGCCAGCACCTGATTAAGGAGGAAATGGGCCCGCTGTACCCCGTCTACGAGCAGTACCAGAAGCTCTCGACCATGAGCGGCGTGCAGGCCCGCATGCCGTTTGAGCTGAACATTCAATAGCCGAGCCGCTCGGGACTCTTGGGTTCAAACAATTTTGGCCAAACAATTTAAATTGTTTGGCCAAAATTGTTTGAACCCCCTGGGTACTCTGTCCCGCTCGGGGTAGTTGCCCGGCAAGCACTACCTTGCCGTCCCAACCAACTCCTCTATGCAAGACCTCCGCGAAGCTGCCGCCCACATCCGCCAACTCATTGGCGACTTTCAGCCCGAATTCGGCATCATTCTCGGCACCGGCCTCGGCGCCCTGGTCCACGATATTGATATTGCCTTTACGCTGCCCTATGCCCAGATTCCGCACTTTCCGGTGTCGACGGTGGAAAGCCATTCGGGCAATTTGCTGGCCGGCACGCTGGCCGGGCGCCGGGTGCTGGTCATGCAAGGCCGCTTTCACTACTACGAAGGCTACACGATGCCCCAGGTGGTGTTTCCGGTGCGGGTCATGAAGCTGCTGGGTATCCAGAAGCTGTTTGTGAGCAACGCCTCGGGCGGCCTGCATCCCGACTATAACTACGGGGACCTGATGCTCATTGAGGACCACATCAACCTGCAGCCGACCAACCCGCTGGTGGGCAAAAACCTCGACGAGCTGGGCCCGCGCTTCCCCGACATGCTGGAGCCCTACAGCCACGCCCTGCTGAGCCAGGCCCAGGAAGCGGCCCAGCAGTTGGGCTTCGCCGATAAGGTGCGGCGCGGGGTCTACGCCAGCCTGCCCGGCCCCATGCTCGAAACGCCCGCCGAATACCGCTACCTGCGCACCATCGGGGCCGACGCGGTGGGCATGAGCACCGTGCCCGAGGTTATTGCCGCCGTGCACCTGGGCCTGCCCGTGCTGGCCATTTCCGTCATCACCGACCTCTGCTCCCCGGGTAAGCTCAAGCGCGTCGAAATAGCCGACATCCTGCGCGTGGCCGCCGAGGCCGAGCCCCGCCTCACCGCCCTGCTCCGCACCGTACTCGAGCAGCAGGGTTAGTTGTTGGTTGTTGGTTGTTAGTTGTTAGTTGTTAGTTGTTAGTTGTCCTGATTCCTAACAACTAACAACCAACAACCAACAACCAACAACCAACAACTACCTACCGGATAATAATCCGGCGGCGGTGGTAGCTCAGGATGGTGAACACGCCCACGCCACCTTCTACCGTCGACTTGACGGCGGCGGGCTGGGCGAAGGGGTTGCCGTTGGCATTCTGGGCATCGTCGACCGACTGCAAAAACCGGAAGTAGGGCTGGTCGAGGTGGTAGAGCGTGACCAGCAGCGTATCGTTGGTCGAGTACCGGTAGCTGGTACCCAGCGTCATGAGCTGCCCGTTGGTGAGGCGGTCATCCACTTCCAGGTCACGGTTGGGGCTGTCCGAAATGCTGTCCTGGTGAATCTGCAGGCGGTAGAAGTCGGCCGTGGCGGCCGGGTCCTGAAACTTGACCAGCAAATAGGCCCGCCGCTCCTCGGTAGGCTTGTCGTTGAATTTCCAGATCAGCGAGTCAATGGTCACCCGGGCCGGCATGGTGGCTCGGCCCGTGACGTGGCGGCCGTGGGTGTCCTGCACGTCGAGGGTGAACGTGTCGCCGGGCTTGGCCACCAGCGGTTTGCTGCCCTGGTGGGTGTAGAGCTTTTTGGTGAGCGTATCCAGACCCGGGGCGAAGCGGAAGGCTTCTTTCTGGCCCGAGGGCAGCGTAAGCACCACCGATACGTCGGTGAGCAGGGTCGGCGTGGGGCTGCTCAGGTAGGGTACCGTTTCACTGACCGTCATACGCGGCACCTGCCCGGGCTCCAGGTAGCACTCCACCACCAATTGGGGCGGAAACGCGGGCAGCTCCACGTCGATGTCCTTCTGCAGATTGCAGCCGGCCGCCACCGCCAGCAGGGCACTGAAAGCCAGGGGCTGAAGCCGAAACGGGCGCAGAAACCGGTGAAGGTGGAAAAAGAAGGTATTCATACGGGACTAACAGCGGTGGGCCAGCGAAAAGAGCCTAAAACTTGAAATTGTAGGTGACCGAGGGAATAACCGGAAACAACGACACCTGCCGGGCCCGGTAGTTGGTCACGTCCCCGGTTTCCTTGTTGCGCACCTGCTCGAAGTACACAAAGTAGGGGTTGCGGCGGTTGTAGGCGTTATACACCGAAAACGTCAGATCCGACTCCCCGTGCTTGGGCCGCAGCTTGTACACCATGCCCAGGTCGAGGCGGTTGTAGGGGGCCATGCGGTAGGTGTTGCGGTCCGGGTAAATCGGCACGGCCATGGGGTTGTCGCCGAAGATGTCCTGGAGCAGAAAGCGGCCCTGGGGCAGGGTAGTGGGCGCCCCGGAAGTAAACACGAAGGAAGCCGTCAGGTTGATTCGCTCGTTGAGCTGGTGCAAACCCACCACCGTCAGGTTGTGGCGCCGGTCGTAGGTGGGGTAAAACACCTTGCCGTTGTTGACGCCACTGCCGCCGCGCTGGGGCGGAAACTGCCGCTGCGTCCAGGCCAGGGAGTAGCCAATCCAGCCCGTGGTGCGCCCCGATTTCTTCTCCAGGTACAGCTCATTGCCGTAGCTCCAGCCCTTGCCGAACAGGAATTCGGCATCCAAATCCTCGTTGGCAAACAGCTGGGCTCCGTCGCGGAAATCCACCTGGTTTTGGGCCCACTTGTAGTATACCTCGTCGGTGAGCAGGTATTTGCCCTCGCCCAGCAAAAAGCTGATGCCGGTGGCCACCTGCTGGGAGCGTTGAGGCTTCACGTTCAAGCGCGACGGATACCAGATGTCAGTCGGCAGCGAGGCGCCCGAGTTGGTGACCAGGTGCACGTACTGGTACATCATGGCGTAGCTGGCCTTGAGGGAGGTTTTGGGCGTGAGCGAGTAGCGCACGGCCCCGCGGGGCTCCAGGGCCGCGTACTGGTTGGAGCCGCTGCGGAAGCCGGTCAGGCGCAAGCCGTAGTCGAGCTGAAGCTTATCACTGGCCTTGAAATTGTCGGAAGCGTAAAGAGAGGCTTCCTGGCCGCGGTAGACGATTTCGGAGCCGATGTTGAGGCTGCCGTCGGTGCTGCTGGCCGAGAGCCGGCCCACGTTGAAGCGGTGCGTGGTGGCACTCACGCCCAGCTTGAGCGTATGCTTGTCGGAGGCCAGGTAGTCGAGGTCGGAGCGCAGGGCGTAGTCCAGAATTTCCGACGACAGGCTGAAGCCGAACTGGTCGAGGCGGTTGGCAATCTGGTACTGGTAGCGCGTAACCGACGCGGTGGTGTTCAGAAACAGCTTGGGCGAAAACACGTGGTTCCAGCGCAGGGCGCCCACGGCGTTGCCCCAGGTAAAGTCGAAGTTGAACCCCCCGGTACTGTTGAAGCCGAACACGTCCCGGCCGTAGTAGCCGGTCAAAAACACCTGGTCTTTCTGACCCAGCTTGTAGTTGGCCTTGGCGTTGAAGTCGTAGAAGTAGTAGTCGGGAATGGGGTTGTAGTCCTCCGTATCCTTGTTGAGCTTGTTGATCTGGCGGGTAAAGACGTCGAAATACGTGCGGCGGCCCGACAGCGAGAAGGAGCCTTTTTCCTTCACGATGGGCCCGTCCAGGGTCAGGCGCGACGAAATCAGGCCCAGTCCCCCGCTCACGCCCAGCTTCCGGGGGTTGCCGTCCCGGGTCTTGACATCGACCACCGAGGAGAGCCGGCCGCCGTACTGGGCCGGAAAACCGCCTTTGTAAAGGTCCACGCTCTGAATGGCGTCAGCGTTGAATACCGAAAACAGGCCAAACAAATGGCTGGGGTTGTAGACCACCGCGTCGTCGAGCAGAAACAGGTTCTGGTCGGCTGAGCCGCCGCGCACAAACAGGCCGCTGGTGCCCTCGCCGCCGTTTTGCACGCCGGGCTTGAGCTGTAGGGTTTTAAGCAAATCGACTTCCCCGAACAACGCCGGCAGCAGCTTGGCGTCGCGGGCATTGAGGTGCTCCACGCTCATCTGGGTGGTTTGCAGCTTCTGCTCCAGCGTGCCAGTACCCTCAATCACGACTTCACCCAGCTCGTTGCTGGCCTCGGGCAAGCTGAAGGAAATGCGCTGAGACTTGGTCAGGTTCAGCTCCCGGGTTTGGGTTTGGTAGCCGATAAAGGAAATGCTGAGCTGGTAGCGGCCCTCGGGCAAGGTCAGGGAATAAAAGCCCTCGGCGTCGGCGGTGGCCCCGGTACCCAGCGCGGGCACCGCTACCGAGGCGCCGGGCAGTACGCTGCGGTCGGCCCCGGAGCGGATATAGCCACTCAGGGTAAAGCGCTGCTGGGCCCGCAAGCGGCCGGGCACTACAAGGACAAATAAAAACAGGCTAAATCGTAGAATCGAACTCACTAAACGCATTGGGGGCAACTAAAAGTAGCTAACGCAAAGATAGTCAGCCTGACCCGCCAAACGCCCGGGAGCGGCGGATAGTTTGCGGCCGTTGCCCAAACCCGACAAAAAGAAAGCGCCGCAGGGCGCTTTCCGGAGGCTACGCTAGTTTCCGGACAGCTGAACACTCTGTAATAGAGGCCCGACCCAACCGAAAGGTTGCGTGGCGGCTACAGGTACGACTGCACCGTTTGGCTCAGCTGCGGGGCCGGCACCACCCCCGACTGCCGCCACACGGGCTGGCCCTTGTGGAACAGAATCAGGGTGGGAATGCCCTGTACCCGGAACTGCTGGGCCACGGCCGGGTTTTTGTCCACGTCAATTTTGATGACTTTAAGCTTGCCCTGGTGCTGAGCGGCTACCTGCTCCAAAATCGGGGCCATGGTTTTGCAGGGCCCGCACCAGTCGGCGTAAAAGTCGACGAGCACCGGCATGCCGGGACTATTGATAAGCTCGCTGAAGGATTTCTTAGGCATGGCTGAAAAGGTTAGAGCACGACAAAAACCGTCCGGCGGTAGGCCCGGCCGGGTTGGCTATACGTAGCGCCGCGGCCGGGGAGCCGGAAACGCCACAAAAAAGCCCGTCGTTACCAACGGCAACGGCGGGCTTTTTTGCTAGCAAGGGTACTAAAAACGATTTAGCGCCGGTCGACTACCGTAATGTCGTTGCCAACTTCGGGGAAGGTGAAGCGGCCACCCACTACTTTTTTACCACCTACCTGGCATTCCCAGGTATAGCGGCCGGGCGTGCCTTTGGCAGCTTCCCCGGCTTCGGTCTTGAAGTAATCCGGGTCGGAAGGCTCGGAGGGGAACATCACGTCGATGCCGTTCTGCCCCTTTTCTACCTGCTTAACCAAGATAAACTCCTTGCCGTTGGCTTGGTTGGTCACCACGAAACGCGCGGTGTAGGTGCCAAGCTGGCCGAATTTGTCCATAACGCCCATCTTAATGTAGGCGTCCGTTGATACCAGCCAGGTCTGGGCCCGGGAGGTTGTTGGAGTCAGTACCAACAAGGCTACCACCAGGCCGGCTGCCCGCAGCAGATGTGAAAGGCGAAGGGAAGAGTTGAGAGTAAAGTCACGCATGGTGTGAGTAAAAAAAGGTTAGGAGGTACAGGATTAAAAGCAGCCAAGAAGGGTTATTGCGAATAAAGCGGGTAGTAAACCGACCGATTTAGAACTTCATAAAGCAGCTTGAATGCGCGTTTGGACGGTATGAACTCCATCCCCGCAACCAAATATATAATTAAAATGAATGCTGATGCAACATATTTTTTTATTTCTCGTCGCAGACGGTTTATAAAAAGCATGCCAGATATTTTCGGTGCAACCTATTGCTTCTCTTTTGCTTATGCCGCGCCGGCGAAATAAACTCAGTCATTGGCCGCCGGCCGCCAATTCGGTAGCGCATTCGGAGCGACGCTGTGAGCTCTGCGAGCGGGAAGTGCGGGTCGTGTCGCGCCACCATTTGGTACCCCGGGAGGAAGGCGGCCGCCACGGTCCCACCGTGGCCTTGTGCCAGCCCTGCCACAGTACCGTGCACTTGCTGCTCAGCAACCGGGAGCTGGCCCGCCGCTACTCAACCGTGGAAGCCCTGCAGCAGGCGCCCGAACTGCAGAAGTACCTGCACTGGATTCGTCGCAGCCGGGTTGAGCACATTGCCAACCGCCGGCGCCGGGCGTAGTTGTTCGGCGGGAAGCGCCTAGCTTTGGCGGCCCAGTTAGCGTATTGGGGCGCTTTTTTGAAAATTTATCGGATGTCTTACCAGTTTGTACCCTTTGCCCGGCTGCGGCAGCAACCCACAATTGTAGTCGATAGCACGGCCAATGGGGCGGCCTTGGTGCTGGCTCACTGGCGCGGGGCGCCCACGCCGGCGGCCCTGCGCGACGATACCAGCGCCGGCTCGGTGCTACGGGCCCTGCACCAGCCCGGTACTCCCGGCTTGCAGGCCCCGGCCGTCACGGCCAATCATTTCGACGTGGATGGCTTTGTCGGGGTCTGGAGCTTGCTGCACCCCGCGCTGGCCCTGCGGCACGAAGCCTTGCTGCGGCTCACGGCCCGTCTCGGCGACTTCCGGGAAGCGGACGGCCCCGCCGCCCTGGCCGACCACGCCCTGCAGCTGGTGTGCTGGCTAAATGCCGAGGAAAAAGGACGGTTTTATCCGCCTTTCGGGGCGCCCCGGCTGCGCCGCCGCGAGGATGAGGCCTGCGTGGAAAAGTTCGAGTGGTTTCTGCCCCGCTTCGCCGACTTGCTGCAAAACCCGGAGCGCGGGCGGGCGGCCTGGGAACCGGAGTATGAGCGGGTACAGCGGGCTATGACAGTTATGCGCAGTTCGGCCACGCGGCTTACCCGCTACCCCGAAATCGGGCTGGTGGTGGTGCGCACCCCAGAGCCGCTGCCGTATTACGCCTTGTTTGGCCCCACGACGGGCGCCGACATCGTGCTGAGCATCTACGACGGGCAGCGCTACGAGCTGGAGTACAAGTACACGACCTGGGTTGACCTGGAGTCGCGGCCGACGCTGCCGCGTCTGCCGCTGAACGGGCTGGCCGCCGAGCTCAACGCCCGGGAAGCTGCCCCGCAGCGCTGGACCTTCGACGGGATTACCGACACCGGACCGTTGCTGCGCCTGGCCGGCCACACCCTCCGGAAAGAGGAGCGCTACGCCGACCCCGACCAGCGGCCTATTTTCGCCTCCTCTATTCCTGAAAACGAGCTGGAGCAGGCCGTGGTGCAATTTTTTCGCCGGGGCTACGCCGCTCTTCAGCCCCGGCGCTACTGGACCTGGGCCGAAATAAGGGCCGCCAGCCAACCCGGTAGCGTCGGGTAGGTTGGTTATTCGGTTTCGACGCCGAAGCCCACCACCCGCAACGAACTGACGCCGCCGGCCCCCTTGCGGACGTTGATTTGGGTGCTGACGCGCTCCTTCAGGGCCTCGACGTGGGAAATAATGCCGATGGTTTTGCCCGTGCCCTGCAGAGTTTCCAGGGCCGACAGGGCCACTTCCAGCGTGTCGGGGTCGAGCGTGCCGAAGCCTTCGTCGATAAAGAGCGTGTCAATCTGGGTTTTGCGGCCCGCCAGTTCCGACAAGCCCAGGGCCAGGGCCAAACTCACCAGGAAGCTTTCCCCACCCGACAAGGAGTTCATCGAGCGGCTGTTGCCGGCCTGGTATTCGTCCACAATCAGCAAATCAAGGTGCTCGGCGGGGTTGCGGGTGATGCGGTACCGGTCGGTGAGGCGGTGCAGGTGGCGGTTGGCTAGGTCCACGAGGCGGGCCAGGGTCAGGCCCTGGGCAAACTCGCTGAACTTCTTGCCATCGGCCGAGCCAATAAGCTCGGCCAGCTGCCGCCAGCGCCGGGCTTCCTGCTGCTGCTTTTCGAGCTGCTGAGCCAGGGCCGCGTGGCGCTCCAGGCCGCGGTGGTGGTCGAGCAGGCGCTGCTGCCGCTGCCCGAGCTGCTGGTTGAGCTGGGCCAGCTGCTCATTCAGGCTTTGCAGCTGTTCCCCAACGGTTTCGGCGGGCTCGGCGGTTAGGTTGCGCTGCTGCTCCTGCTGAAACTGCTGGGCCGCTTCGGTTAGGTTTTGCTGGGTGGTGGCCACGGCCTGCTCGTGGGTCTGGAGCTGGTCGGCCAGGCGGCGTACTTCCGTATCGGGCAGCAGCAGGGTGGTCAGGGCGGCGGGGTCGGGGGCCAGGCCGGCGGTTTGCAAATCGGCTACCAGGGCGGCGTGCTGCTGCTCGTGCTCCTGGCGCTGGCGCTGGGCTTCCTGCTCGCTCTTGCGCAGACTTTCGGTGGCTACCTGCAAGGCTGTTTCGCGGTTTTTCTGCGTTTCCGCCGTCTGTTCTACTTGTTTGGTAGCATCCTCCACGGCGGCGGCCAGGCTGCGCAGGGCGGCCGCCACGTTGGTGCCGGCAAACAGCTCGTGGCGCTGCTGCTTCCGCTGCTGAATGGCGGCGTGCTGGTCCAGCAATTCCTGCTTGCGGGTGCGCAGCCAGCCTTGCAGCCGCTCTTTTTCCTCCTCGGTTTTCTCAAACGTGGCGCTGATGCCAGCCAATTCCTGTTGGGCGCGGTGCTGTTCCTGCTGTTTCTGGCTGAATTCGGCGGCCCGGTCACTGGCTAGCTTCATCAGGGCCCGACCGTTGAGGTCGGTGAATTCGAGACCGAAGTTGAGCAGCAGGCTGGCAATGACGCCGCGCACGGTGGGCACCCGCTCCTCGGCGTCGCGCAGCTGCTGGCTGAGCTTGTCGGCGTCCTGGGCGTAGGCCTGCTGCTGCTGGGCGGCGTGGGCGTGCTGACTGCCGGCCTGGGCCAGCTGCAGCTCGATGCTGCTCCGCTGCCGCTCCAGCTCCTGCAGCTGCTTGACCAAGCCGCGCACCTGTTCCCCGACGGTGCTTTCCTCACTTTCGGGCAACAGCTGAATAGGCCCATCCAACCCTAGCGCGGCGTCGCCTTGGGTCTGTTCCAGCATCGTCACGTAAGTATTCAGGCGGTTGAAGCGGGTGCCCAGGGCCCGTACGCGCTGGCCCAGCTCTTCCTCGCGCTGGGCGTCGCGCTGCACCGAGTCGGAGCTGATACCCAGCACGCCGGCCAGATACGGGTGCTCCGTGGCCCCGCACACCGGGCACGGCTCCCCGGCCACCAGCAGTTCCCGGGTGCCCTCGTGCGACAACACCAGCTGCTGCATCTGCAGGCTGCGGCGTAAATCGTCGTGGTGCTGCTGCTGGGCTTCCTGATCTTTCTGCAGGGCCGCTACCTGGTGGCGCAGGCGGCGCAGCCATTGGTTCCGGTCGGCGGTGGCCTGCTGCTGCTGCTGGGTGAGGCCGGTGAGCTGCTGCTGGGCCTGGGCGGCGGCCTGCTCGTGCTGGGCTGCGGCGGCCGTGGCCTGCTGCTGGCGCTGGCGTAGCTCGTGCAGGCGTTGGCGCAATTGGCCCAGCTCGGCGTTGAGGTGCTCCCAGTCCTGGATGTTGGCCGACAGCTCGGGCAGCAGCTCGGCCAGCTCACTCACGTTGGCATTCACTGCCAGCCACTTCCCAATTTCCTTGAGTTGGGCCTGCAGCTCACGCAGGCGGCCCGCGGCCTGCTCGGCGCTGGCCTTGAGCTGCTTGCACTGCTCGTTGTTCTGGTCGTACTCCAGCTTGGCCTTAAGCAAAGCCGCTTCTTCGAGCTGCACTACGGTGTCGAGCCGCTCGGCTTCGCGCAGCTTGGGTTCCTGCTGCTGCTGGGTTTCGGTGGCCTCGTCGCGGCGGCGCTGGGCTTGCTGCCGGGCGTGGTGGGCTTGGTCGAACTGCTCCTGCAGGCGGGGAAGCTCGATTTTGAGCTGCTCGGCCTCGCGCTGCAGGCGCTGAATCAGGGTATCGGCCTGCTGGAGCAGGGCCCAGGGCGTGCGGAAGGGCAGGGCCTGCTCGTGCCGGCTCACCCGCTGCCGAATCGGCGACAATGCCTCGGCTTCCTGAGCCAAGGACAGGAGCCGTTGCTGGCCGTGCTGCTGGCGGGCGGTAAGTTCGGCCAGGCGCCGCAGCCATAGTTGAGCTTCCGTGAGGCGCTGCTGCTCGGCCGTGGCGGTGGTCAGCTGGGCTTTAAAGCCGGCGACTTCCGTTTCCAGCTCGGCTACTTCCTCGGCGCTGAGCAAAGTCACGCCGGCCAGGCCAGCGCGTAATACGTCGACCTGCTGGGCTTCCTGCTTGGCCTTGTCGAAGGCGGCCCGTGAAATATCGGAGTACTTGCGGGTGTCGGTAATCTTTTCCAGCAGCTGGGCCCGCTCCCCGGGGCTCGACTTCAGGAACTTGGTAAACTCGCCCTGAGCCAGCAGCACTGAGCGCAGAAACTGCCGGTACTCCAGGCCGCTGAGCTCGGCCACCCGCCCCGGCACTTTCGACTTATACGTCTCCAGAAACGGCCACTGGGCTTCCTCGTCGGTATTTTTGGGTTCTTGGTACTCGCTCAGCTCCATCGTCGGCGGCTGGAGCTTGCCGTCGGCCTTCTTGCGGGAGCGGTACTGGCCCCACTTGGCCCGGTAGCGCTTCTCGTTCACCTGAAACTCCACTTCGGCCCAGCTTTCCCCCGTGCCGTGGCTCATGACTTGCTCGGGGCCGCTGCCGTCGTGGCGGGGCACCTGGCCGTAGAGGGCCAGGGTAATGGCGTCCAGAATGGTAGTTTTGCCCGCGCCGGTGGGGCCGGTAATGGCAAACAAGCCCGCATCCGACAGGGGCGAGGCCGCAAAGTCGACTTCGTGCTGCCCGCGCAGGGAGTTCAGGTTGTAAAAACGGACGCGGAGAATCTTCATTCGGGTAAGCCTCAGGCCATGAGGAAACAGCGTTGCCAGTGATGCGCAACGGCTAATTCGGGTAAGTAAAGATAAGGTGGAGACAGAAGCTTTTTAGCGCTGCTCCTGGTGCATCCACTCCAGCAACTCGTCGAAGGTGGCCAATAGTTCGGCTTGGCCGGCTTCGGGCTCGTCGGCGAGGCGGCGCTCAAACACTTCCCGCTCGGTAAAGTCGTGCAGGCTGGGGGTGAGCGGGGCTTCGTCGGCCTCCTCGCCCAGGGCCCGCAGCGTGACCAGCCGGAAGTGGCGGCGCGACAAGACCTCAATGTGCTTGCGGTCGAGCTGCTCGATGGTTTTGAGCAGCTGCTCGGCCACTTCCAGCTGAGTTAGCTCCGAGCGTACTTCCACATCCACCCAGGCTGGCAGCCGGAAGCCGGCGTTGTCGTAGGTGGTCAGGGCGGTAATTACTTCGGCCAGGTCGCCGTGGAAGCGGGCCAGCCGCCGCGTGCCCGGCACCAGCATGGCCTCCAGGTTTTGCAGCTTGCCCTCGGCAAAATCGAGCAGCAGAATTTCCTTGGGATGGTCAATTTCCGAGAAGGACAGCGGAATCGGGGAGCCGCTGTAGCGGATATGCTCCCGGCCGCCCACGCGCTGGGGCCGGTGCAAGTGGCCCAGGGCTACGTAGTCGAAGATGGTCGGGAAATGGTCGGCTGTGACCTGGCCCAGATTGCCCACGTGAATGGTCCGCTCGGAGTCGGAAGGGGCGGCCCCGGCGGCGTAGAGGTGGCCGGTGGCCAGCACTGGCAGCCCCAGATCCTTGAGCTGCCACACCCGCTCCACTTCGGCCACGCGGGCGTAGTGGTCGGCAATGCCCTGCTTAATACGGGCCTCGCGCTCCTCCGCCGACTCGCCCGGCACCGACAGGCGCACGTCCCGGTCGCGCAGGAAGGGCACGGCGCACACCACCAGGCCGGGCTTGCCCTGGGCATCATCGAGCACCAGCACCTGGTCGTCGAAGCAGTCGGGCACGCAGCCTACTACGTGCACGCGCAGGTGGCGCAGCAGGCGGGCCGGGGCGTTGAGCGTGGCCGGGGAGTCATGGTTGCCGCCCACCACCACAATGTCGCGGCAGCCGGTGCCGCGCATGTTCAGCAAAAACGAGTAGTAAAGCTCCAGGGCCTGGTTGGAGGGTGAGCCGGTATCAAAAACGTCGCCGGCAATGACCAGTACTTCCACCTGCTGCTCGCGCACCACCTCCACCAGCCACTCCAGAAAGTAGCGGTGCTCGTCGGTGCGTTCGTGGCCGCTGATGAAGCGTTGGCCCAGGTGCCAGTCGGCGGTGTGTAGTACGCGCATAGAGTTCAAAGATACTAGCTCCCGTATCGGTTCCCGCAGCGGGGCACAGAGGAAAAAAACGCGGAGGCCCGCAGAGCACGACCTCCGCGAACCTCCGCGTTTTTTCTCTGGCTTCGCTGCCAGGATACTAACTAGTGGACCGCCTGCTTCTGGAAGTCCGTAATAGCGTCGCTCAGGTCATAAATTTCGGCGCCGGGCAAGGCGGCTTCGAGGATGCTGCTGCCCGCGGCCGAGCGGTAGCCGCCGGCGCAGTGCACCAAGATGGGCTTGGTGGTGGGCACTTCGTGGGCCCGCTCCCGCAGCTCGGGCAGCGGAATCACCAGGGCGTCGGCAAAAACGGGTTGTTTGGCCTCGGTGTAGTTGCGGATATCAACGATGGTAAAGTCTTCGGGATGCTCCCGCACGTGCGTCACATCGGCCACCGGGCTGGTAGCAGGCAGCACCGAGGGCGTGAGCAGCGCGCCTTTGATGTTGGCCTCGTAGCCGATTTTGGCGGCCTTGCGAATCGCGGTGTCCAGGGCAATCTGCGAGTCGGCAATGAGGTAGAACGGCTCGTTGGGACCCACTACCGAGCCCAGCCAGGTTTCAAACTTGCCGCCGTCCTGCAGGTTGATGGCCCCTGGTACGTGGCCCTGCTTAAACTCGGCCTGGGGGCGGGTGTCGATAATAACCACCCCGTTTTCCAGGGCCGCATTGGGCTGCAGGCGGGGCACGGCCCGAATGCTGTCTTCGAAGGGCAGGGCGCCCTGCTTGTTGAGCTGCACGTCGTGGCCAAAGTACTTGGGCACGAAGGGTTGATCTTCGAGCAGCACTTTTACAAACTCCTGCTCGCTCATGGGCTGCAGGGCGTAGTTGGTTTTAAGCTCCTTACCGATGGTGCTGTCCAGATCGGTGCTGGTGGTTTTGCCGCAGAGGCTGCCCGGACCGTGGGCTGGGTACACCCGCGTGGAGGCGGGCAGGGTCATGAGCTTGTTGCGGGTACTGTGGTACATCTGGGCGGCCAGCTCCTCGCGCTTGTGGCCACCCACCAGCTCGTTTTCCCGCAGATCAGGCCGGCCCACGTCGCCCACGAAGAGCGTGTCGCCGGTAAATACGGCCCGGGTCTGGGCCATATCGTCAATAAGCAAAATCGAGATGCTGTCGGGGGAGTGGCCCGGGGTGTTGATGGCGTGCAGCTCCACGCTGCCCAACGTTATCCGGTCGCCGTCGTCGAAGGGGCGGTGGGGGTAGCTGGCCTTTACCAGCTTGCTGCAGTAAATAACAGCGTCGGTTTCCTGTGCTATTTCCAGGTGCGACGACACAAAATCAGCGTGCGGGTGAGTCTCAATAACGGCCACAATGGCGGCCTCGTGCTCATCGGCGAAATCGTAATACTGCTGCGGGTCCCGGGCTGGATCGATGATGGCGACCTGGCGGCCGCAGCGGATGGCGTAGCTGGCGTGGGCCAGACCCTTATCGTAGAATTGCTGAATCTGTACCGACGCGGTACTACTGGGAAGCGGACTCATGGGGTGTACGGTTGGTGAGTCGCCCGGCCTCGAAAAGCAGGCGAATAGGTCAAATATAACAAACGGCGGCGGGAAAGTGCGGTTGAAGTAGCTCTGAATAGCGTAGAATTAATATTAGTCCGATTCTGAAAAGCAGTACTTTGGAACCACCGAATTATTTGCTACGCCCATGAGATTCAAACGACTACTTATTCTGCTGCTTAGCGGCACCTGCTGGCTTAGCGCCCGGGCCCAATCCCCGTGGGAGGCAGTGCCCAGCGCCCCCAATTACTTTACCGACATTCCCGCCGGTAATGTGACTGACTTCAAGTCGCCGCAGCCCAACGTGGTCTGGGGCATGTTTACCAAGGCGCCCGTACGCGGTTTCTATAGCTCCACAGTTATGCGTACTACGGATAATGGACAGACCTGGGAGCAGCAGCAAGTAGCGGGGGGGACATTCACAACTCCAGCCAGCGGTACTTTCGCCGGTAACCTGTTTGCCTTGAATGACCAGCGGGCGTGGTTGATTACCCGAGACGCCGTTTCGGGCACTCGTACGCTGCTCCGCACGACGGCCGGACCCGCTAATTTCAGCGTGGTGGCGGCCGCCTTGCCCGCGGCTTTCGACCGGGTCTACTTCTTCACGCCCACGACCGGCGTGGCCTTCGTGGCCACCGCACCCGGTAGCAGCTGGCAAATCTACCGCACCACCGACGGCGGTAGTACCTGGACGATGGTGGCGAATACGCCCCAGGCCGTATTGGGTGGCTCTGCCGGCAGCAATGAGGCCCTTCTAAGCACCTATACCCTGTTGGGCAATTCCTTGTGGCTAAGTACTTCGGGGAATTCAATCCTGCGGACCACTGATGCGGGCCTGACCTGGTCGAGCACGCCCAGCGGCATTAGCCTGACTGGACTGAGCTTTCGGGATGGACTCCACGGCCTGGCATTCGGTAATGTTGCCGGCAGCGGCTACGACCCCGTCCCTGGGACCGAGCGACTGTTGCGGACCAGCGACGGGGGCACTTCCTGGACGCCGGTGGTAACCCAGGGCCCGGTACGCAGCAGGGTCCTAACCGCCATTCCGGGCTCCGCGGGCGTGTATGTCAGCTGGGGCTCTTATTCCATTGATAGTAATTATCGTCTGGTAGGAGCTAATCTGTCTATTTCCCGGGACGAAGGTTCAACCTGGCAATCAATTATTGCCGACGAGAATCTTCGCTATTCGCAGCTAGCGGCCAGCGAGGATGGGAAACTGTGGTTGGCTACTGAGTTTGATTATTCACCCGGCCGCAGTACCTATAACCAGTACATGATTATGCGCTACAAGGGCCCCGCGGTGTTGAAGTCCGTTTCCGCACAGAAAGTGCTAGCCCTGAGCCTGTACCCTAATCCGACCACGGGCGTGGTGCAGCTGGCTGCCCCGGCCGTGGGTGGTGAGCAGCTCACCGTGTACGACCTGGCCGGGCGGGTGCAGCAGACGCAGCAGTTGCAAAAAGGGCAGCAGCAGCTTGACTTATCGGACCGGGCGGCTGGTGTCTACCAGATTCTGCTGACGACGCGGCAAGGCCAGCGCTACACCGAAAAACTGTTGGTGACGGCTCAGTAAAAGTGCATACCCCCGATATGGCCCGGCCAGTTCTGACGCCTCACCACCCGCCCGGCATATTCAGCCATCATACAAAAAGCCCTTTACCACGCTACTGGTAAAGGGCTTTTGCATAACAGATAACCGCTTTAGCGGCTTGAAGCTACTTTAGCGGCGGTTTGGTGCGCCACCCTGCCCGGACAGGAAGTAGGCCCGGCGGGCCAGATACACGTCGTTATAGACGCTCGGGTTCAGAATGGTCTGCAAGGTGCCTTCGAACTGTTTTTGAGCATTCGCTTGCGAAGTGCCCCGGTCACGAGCATACGTTTCGGCCGCTTGGCGAATTTGGTCCCGCTGGCTGGTAGTTAGCCCGCCGGGAATTCCCCGCTCGAAGCGGGTCAGGATAGCTGAAGCGTCCTGGGAACTGGTGCGGGTACCTGCCTGGGGCCGCTGGCCCTGCCCGGAAAGGAAGTAGTTGCGGTTGGCTACGTACACATCATTGTAGACGCTGGGGTTCAGAACAGCCTGCAGGGTGCCCTCAAATTGCTGCTGAGCATTGGCCTGCGAAGTGCCCCGGTCGCGGGCATACGTCTCCGCTGCCTGACGAATTTGGTCGCGCTGGCTGGTGGTCAGTCCACCGGGAATGCCTTGCTCAAAACGGTTTAGAATCGCTGCTGCCTGCGTGGAGGTCGACTGGTTGGCGCCCCGGCCGGTTCCGGCATTGTTACCGCCACGTGGGGTGCGGCTGAGTTGGCCCCGGCCCGAGAGGAAATAGTCGCGGTTAGCCAGATACACATCGTTGTAGACGCTCGGATTGAGAATGGTCTGCAAGGTGCCTTCGAACTGCTGCTGGGCATTGGCTTGCGAGGTAACCCGGTCGCGGGCGTAGGTTTCAGCCGCTTGGCGGATTTGGTCCCGCTGGGTAGTGGTCAGGTCGCCGGGTATGCCCCGCTCAAAGCGGGTCAGAATGGCCGACGCTTCCTGATTGCCGGTGCGGCTGCCCCCCGATTGGGGCCGCTGGCCCCGGCCCGAGAGGAAGTAATCCCGATTGGCCAAGTACACGTCGTTATAGACGCTCGGATTGAGGACGGTCTGCAAAACACCTTCAAATTGCTTTTGGGCATTCGCTTGCGAAGTGCCCCGGTCACGGGCATACGACTCGGCCGCTTGGCGGATTTGGTCGCGCTGGCTGGTGGTTAGCCCGCCGGGAATGCCTTGCTCAAAACGGTTTAGAATCGCCGCCGCTTGCGTGGAAGTGCTGCCTTGCTGCACTGTGAAGGCAACGGAAGGGGAGACGGGAGCTGCAAATGCGGGAGCCTGGAGCGCAAACGCTACGAGGAGCTGGGGAAGTATGGTGGTAGATTTCATGGTCTATTTGTAGAATGGAAAGAAAATTCAGGAGATATCCGGCGCCTTTCAATTGTCATACCAAAAGTAAAAAGCACTACTTCCTGAGGAGCCGGTTATACGCACGCAATAAATACCAGATGAGTTTGGCCCTGAAAATTCGGGATAAAGGCAGGGACCGTGCTACGGTAGGTGGTGCTGGGTGCAATGATAAATTGCTGAGGAATAGTTGGTAAAGCGGGTTTTGGGCAAAATTGGCTATTATGAGGTGCTTTTTGGCCATACCTAGGGCTGCCTCCTTCTGCATGAGCCGGGAAAGCAACCCATTCGCAACCTCGAAATAGCCGGTGGGGCTTGACCGACAAGAAATAAGGTGGCTCGCAACTACCGCGCGGCCCTGGAAGCGGGTTCTTGCCCATGACGGGGGCCGCTACCGTGCAACTACCCGGTCGTACTTGGCTCTTTAGGCGGGGAATGCTGATTATCGCCTATATTCGGGCTCCTGATACCGGATTTGAAAATTCCATACCTCTCACCTTTCTTTCTTCTCTCTTTTCTATTGTATGGCAAATATTTTCGCCAAAAAACCATTGGCCATCCTGCTCGGGGAAGCCAACTCCTCCAGTGAAGGGGGGCTAAAACGCACCCTGGGGGCGGCCAATCTGGTGGCCCTGGGCGTGGGGGCCATCATCGGCGCCGGCCTGTTTGTGCGCACGGCCGCCGCGGCGGCCCAAGCCGCCGGGCCGGGCGTGACGCTAGCCTTCATCGTGGCCGCCATCGGCTGCGCGTTTGCCGGGCTGTGCTACGCCGAGTTTGCGGCCATGATTCCCATTGCCGGCTCGGCCTACACCTACGCCTACACCACCATGGGCGAATTCGTGGCCTGGGTTATTGGCTGGGCCCTGATTATGGAATACGCCCTGGGCGCAGCCACCGTGTCCATTGCCTGGAGCGAATACCTGAATAAGCTCTTGCAGGTCTTTAACGTGCAGATACCGTTCAATCTGTGTCACTCGCCCTTTGAAGGCGGCGTCATCAACCTGCCGGCCCTGCTGATTGTGGTGGCCCTGAGCTTGTTGCTGATTAAAGGTACCCAGGAATCGGCTACTTTCAACGCCGTTATTGTGGTGGTGAAAGTGGCTATTGTGTTGATTTTCATTGCTGTAGGCTGGCAGTTCGTTGATCCGGCCAACCACACGCCCTACCTGATTCCGGAAAACGCCGAGCCCGTGAAAAACGCGGCCGGGGAAGTAGTGCGCGAGTACTCGGCCTGGAACAAGCACGGCTGGGGCGGTATCCTGGGCGGAGCAGCCATTGTGTTCTTCGCCTTCATTGGCTTCGATGCGGTGAGCACCGCGGCCCAGGAAGCCAAAAACCCCAAGCGCGACATGCCCATCGGTATTCTGGGTTCGTTGGCGGTCTGCACGGTGCTCTACATCCTGTTTGGCCACGTGCTGACGGGCGTTGCCAACTGGCGCGAGTTTGCCGACCCGGCTAAGGGCGGTGAAGCTTCGGTAGCTTATGCTATTAAGGAACACATGCCCGGCTTCGAGTGGCTGAGCACGGCCGTAACCATTGCTATTCTGGCCGGTTTCTCGTCCGTAATCCTGGTCATGCTCATGGGCCAGAGCCGGGTGTTTTTCTCTATGGCCAACGACGGGCTGATGCCGAAAGCTTTTGCCGAGCTGCACCCCAAGTTTCACACGCCTTATAAGTCGAACCTGGTCCTGCTGGTATTCGTGGGGGCCTTTGCCGCCTTCGTACCCGGCTCCCTGGCCGGTGACTTGACCTCCTTCGGTACCCTGCTGGCCTTTGTGCTCGTGTCAATTGGGGTGTGGCTGATGCGTAAGTCGGACCCGGCCCAGCCCCGGCCGTTCCGCTCGCCTTTGTCGTCGCCGAGCTTCCCGTTGGTGCCCATTCTGGGCGCGGCCATTTGCCTGCTGATGATTGCCGCCCTGGACGCCAACACACTGAAGCTGGCCATTGTCTGGATGCTGATTGGCTTCGTGGTGTACTTTCTCTACGGCAAGAAAAACTCCAAGCTGCAGCAGGGCATCGTGGTGGTGCCTACCGAGCTGGAGGAGCAAGCCTTCATCGAGCCCGACGTGCACAACCGCTAAGTCGCCGCTTCTTACGAGTAAAAAGCCCCGCCAGCTAGCTGCTGGTGGGGCTTTTTTTGTGTAACGGCCCCAAGCCTGAACCGCAATTACTTCAGTATACTCAAGCCTTCCGCGCACGACGGGCTTTCTTGGCGGGCTGCAGGTATCGGTCCAGAAAAGCAAACACGTCGGTACTCCACACGTCCGGGCTGCGGACAAAGCGGTGCCCATCCATGTGGGTAGTGCCCACGGCGGGGTAGATTTTTTCCTCATAAGGCTTGCCCAGGCGCTGCAGCTCCGCCGCCAGCTCCCGGGTAGGGCCGGTGCTGAAGTCGTTGGCCGCTTGCGCCAGGAAAATGGGCACCCGGGCCTGGGCCACTTTCTGCTTGAGCCAGGCCGCAATCAGTGGTGACCGGTCCCACACCATGGCACCACCCGCAAAATCGACGGCGGCCCGCAGGCCTACGGCTTGCGTAGCGGCCAATACTGCCTGAATACCGCCGAAGGAGACCCCCATTACCGCCAAGCGTTTTGGGTCGATGCCGGGTTGCTTTTTCAGGGCAGCCAGGCCCGCCAGCTGGTCGGACAGCTGCTCAGTTTCGTGCAGGCGAATCAACAGGCGGCTATACTCGTCGGCGGGGCCCGCCTTTTCGGCGCTGTCAAGCAGCGTGCTGATATACCGACCCTGACCCTGCGACAGATACTGACCCCGCCGACACGGCAAAAACACGGCGTAGCCATGAGCCAGCAGCACCGGTACTGTGCCCGCCGGACCGTTGCCCGTCAGCTCGCTGCCGTGATTCAACACAATGGCTGGAAACGGTCCCGGACCCGGTGGCCGCCATAGCAGGCCTTTCAAGCGTAGCGAGCCATTGGCGTAGGTGAGGGTGTCGGGCACCGGGGCCGGTAGCGAAGCCGTAGTAACTAGCACCGGCGTAGTTTGTACCTGGGCCCAACCCGGCGTAGTAGTCGGCAAAAGCAGCCCCAGCCACCAGGCTGCTCGCGCACACGACTTCAGGACGAATGCCCCTCGCGGGCGTTGGGCTTCGTGGTGGCTAGCGCCGGGCCGTAGCCTCAGCAGAAGGACGTTTTTCATGGCAGCAAATCCAGGGCGGGGCTATGAAGTTGCTGATTAGCAAACAGTATTGCAAAACATAACTATGTGATGCCACAACGTCGGCTACACCTCTGCGGAGAAAGTGGGTAGCAGAACTAGCGCTACTTTTTGGCTTTGGGCACCGCGGCCTTTACCTCACTTTGCAGCTTAAGCACCCGGTCACCGTTTTCCTGCACGATGAGGAAAGCGGGGTTATCGGGGGTGCCGTTGCGGGTAATTTCAGCTCCTTGCAGCTTACGGGTGACGGATTCCTTGTGGGTTTCTTCGATCTTGCCGGTGGCCGTGCCGGTGCCATATTTCCAGCTTACTTGGGTGCCTTTGCGCATGGTGGGAAAAGTTTGAGAGCGGGGAATAGTACTAGTTACTGTGCCGGGCTTGGAAAAGTTAAACGTGGAACCTCGTTTTCGTTGCGGATTTTTCTGGAAAAACGGCCGAAAAGTGCGAAGCCGCCGCTACCTTTCCACTCCGATGCTTTCTTCGTCACCTTCCACCGTTTTTCCATGTCACTATTTCTACGCCAGCTAGGCTTGGCGGGTGGTTTGCTGCTCAGTACGGCAGTGGCCGCCCAGGCCCAGCCTAGCACGTACCCGCGCAACGGCGTGTACGACCAGCGGCCCGGGCTCTACGCCTTCACCCACGCCACCATTTTCACCGATTACAAAACCCGCCTCACCGACGCTACCCTCCTTATCCGGGACGGGCGGGTAGAGGCCGTGGGTACAGGAGTGAAAATCCCGGCCGGCGCGGTGGTTACCGACCTGAAAGGCCGCTATATCTACCCCGGCTTCGTGGATCTGTACGCCAGCTACGGGCTGCCCGAGGTGAAGGCCCCCGAGCGGCAAGGTCGCCGGAGCGGGCCCCAGTTTGAAAGCCAGAAAACCGGCGCCTACGACTGGAACCAGGCTATTCACCCCGAAACCAGCGCCGCCGAGCTCTTCAAGGTCAACGAGGATCAGGCCGACGCCTACCGCCGCCTCGGCTTCGGGGCGGTGCTCACCCAGCAGGCCGACGGCATTGCCCGCGGCACGGCGGCCCTGGTCACGCTCAACACGGCCCGCAAGGAGCAGGAAGTGGTGCTGGCCGACCGCGCCGCCGCCGCTTTTTCCTTCGACAAGGGTACCAGCACCCAGGATTACCCCAGCTCGTTGATGGGTAGCATTGCCCTGCTGCGCCAGACCTACCTCGACGCCGACTGGAACCAGCGCAACCCGGCCAAGGAGCAAAACCTGTCCTTGCGGGCCTTCAACCAGCAGCGCCAACTGCCCCAGATTTTCGACGTGCGCGACAAGCAGTCGGCGCTGCGGGCCGATAAGGTGGGGGACGAATTCGGGGTGCAATACATTTTGAAAGGCCGCGGCGACGAGTACCAGCGCCTCGCCGATATTCAGGCTACCAAGGCCCCACTCATTGTGAGCCTCAACTTCCCCGACGCTTATAACGTGGACGACGTGTACGACGCCTCCCGCATTTCGCTCGAGGAGCTCAAGCACTGGGAAATGGCCCCGGCCAACGCCGCAATCCTAGCCAAGGCTGGGGTACCCTTCGCGCTGTCGGCCGCCGACCTCAAGGACAAGAAGAAGTTTTTGCCCAACCTGAAAAAGGCCATTCAGTATGGCCTGACCGAGGAACAGGCCCTGCGTGCTCTGACGGCCACGCCCGCCGAATTGCTGAAGATGCAGAACCAGGTCGGCAGCCTCAAGGCCGGCATGGTGGCCAACTTCCTGGTGTGCTCCAACCGCCTGTTTGCCGACGACAACGTGCTGCTCGACAACTGGGTGCAGGGCCAGCGCTATCAGCTCAGCACCGTGCCCAGCGACTACCGCGGCGTGTACACGCTTAAAATCGGCAGCCAGCCCGAGCTGAAAATGCTGGTGGCCGGCAAGCCCGAAGCCCCCGAAATGCGCATCGTCATGGCACCCAAGGATACCGTGCGCGGCACCTTGGCGGTGAACGGGGAGCTGGCCACGATAGTATATAACCCGACGCCCAAAACCAAGGGCGCGGCCGTGCGCCTGAGCGGCTTTTATACGCCCGAAACCCGCCTGTTTCAGGGCGACGGACAGCTGGCTGACGCCACGAGCGTGAAGTGGAGCGCCCAGCGCCAGGAGGAGGCCACCCGCGCCGCCCGCCGCGACTCGGCCAAGGCGCCCGAGCCCGTGCAGATCGGGCAGGCACTGTTCCCGTTCGTGGCCTTTGGCCGGGCCCAGGTGCCCCAGCAGGAAACGGTGCTGATCAAGAATGCCACCGTGTGGACCAGTGAGGCCGCCGGCAAGCTCGAAAACACCGACGTGCTGCTCCAAAACGGCAAAATCCAGAAGATTGGCAAGAACCTCTCAGTGCCCAAAGGCGGCCGCAGCATCGACGGTACCGGCAAGCACCTCACGCCCGGTATTATTGATGAGCACTCCCACATTGCCATCAGTGAGGGCGTGAATGAAGGCACCCAGGCCGTGACCAGCGAGGTGCGCATCAGCGACGTGGTGGATGCCGAAGACGTGGACGTGTACCGCGACTTGGCCGGGGGCGTCGTGGCGGCTCAGCTGCTGCACGGCTCGGCTAACCCCATCGGCGGGCAGTCGGCTCTAATAAAAATGCGCTGGGGCATGACCGCCGAGCAGATGAAAATCGAGGGCGCACCGGGCTTCATCAAGTTTGCCCTGGGCGAAAACGTGAAGCAAAGCAACTGGGGCGAGATGAACGTGCTCCGCTTCCCTCAAACCCGCATGGGCGTGGAGCAAGTGTTCGTGGATGCCTTCACCCGGGCCAAGGAGTATGAGCAGGAGCAAAAGGCCTGGAACAAGCTCAGCAAGGGCAAGCAGAAGAAAGGGGAGGCCCCGCGCCGCGACTTGGAGCTAGAAGCCCTGGTTGAAATCCTGAACCAGCAGCGCTTCATTACCTGCCATAGCTACGTGCAGAGTGAAATCAACATGCTGCTGAACGTGGCCGACCGCATGGGCTTTAAGGTCAATACTTTGACTCACATCCTGGAAGGCTACAAGGTGGCCGACAAGATGAAGGCCCACGGCGTGAATGCCAGTACTTTCTCCGACTGGTGGGCCTACAAGAACGAAGTGCGCGACGCTATTCCCTATAATGCTGCCATCATGCACGACGCGGGGCTGAACGTGGCCATCAACTCGGACGATGCCGAAATGAGCCGCCGCCTGAATCAGGAAGCCGCCAAAACGGTGAAGTACGGCGGCCTCTCGGAAGAGGAGGCCCTGAAGTTGGTGACCATCAACCCGGCCAAGATGCTCCACCTCGACAAAAACATGGGCAGCATCAAGGAAGGCAAGGACGCCGACGTGGTCCTCTGGACCGACCACCCGCTGAGCATTTACGCCCACCCGGAGCGCACCTTCGTGGATGGCCGCCAGATGTTCGACGTGGAATCAGACGCCCGCATGCGCCAGGAAGTAGAGAAGGAGCGGCTGCGCATAGTGCAGAAAATGCTGGACGCCAAGAAGGCCGGTGCGCCTACCCAGGGAGCCACGGCCAAGGCCAACAAGCATTTCCACTGCGACACGATGGGCGAAGATAAGGAACTGGACAACTAAGCCGGCCGCCTTTTTCGCCAGATAAAGGTCCGCTGCTTCTTCAACTTACTAACTGCATCCTCATGCGTTTTTCCGCATTACTTGTTTCTCTAACCCTGCTCACGGCCACGCCGCTGCTGGCCCAGGTGCCCGCCCCCACGCCGGCCCAGAGCAAGCCCGTGCTGCTCGTGGGCGGCACCCTGCACGTGGGCAACGGCACCGTGGTGCCCGACGCCGCCGTGGCTTTCGACAAAGGCCGAATCACCTACGCCGGGGCCCAGTCAGGCTTCAGCCAGGACAAATCGGCCTACGAAGTCGTGGACGTGAAAGGCCAGGAAATCTACCCCGGCCTGATCCTGCCCAACACCACCTTGGGCCTGACCGAAACCGAAGCTATCCGGGCCACCGTCGACGAGCGGGAAGTGGGCATGCTCAACCCTAACGTGCGGGCCCTGATTGCCTACAACACCGATTCCGACATCATCCCGACGGTGCGCACCAACGGCGTGCTACTGGCCCAGGTTACACCCCGCGGCGGCCTGCTCTCGGGCCAAAGCAGTATCGTGCAGCTCGACGCCTGGAACTGGCAGGACGCGGCCGTAAAAGCCGACGACGGCCTGCACCTGAACTGGCCGCCAATGGTCATCAAGCTCAACCCAACCGAGGACCAGATGGCCGTGGAGCGGCGCGAAAAAGCCCGGCAGCAGCAGCTGCGCGAGCTGGAGCAGCTGCTTTCGGAGGCCTCGGCCTACCGCGCCCTGCCTGCCGGCCGCAAGGAAAACCTGCGCCTCTCATCCCTGAGTGGCCTGTTTGATGGCTCCAAAACGTTGTTTATCCATGCCGACTACGGCAAGGAAATTATTGAGGGTGTGCGGTTTGCCAAGCGCCTGGGCGTGCAGAAAGTCACCGTTATCGGGGCCCGCGACGCCTGGATGATGCTTGACTTTCTGAAGCAGAACGACGTGGCCGTTATCCTGTCCCGGATTCATGCCCTGCCCCGCCGCGCCGGCGACGACTACGACTTGCCTTACAAACTGCCCAGCCTCTTGCAGCAGGCTGGCGTGCGGTTCTGCCTCGACTACGAGGGCGACCAGGAAACGGCCGGCTCCCGCAACCTGGCCTTTATTGCCGGCACCGCCGCCGGCCACGGCTTGACCAAGGAGCAGGCCCTGACGGCCGTAACCCTGAGCCCCGCCCGCATCATGGGTCTCGACAAGGACTACGGCAGCCTCGAAGCCGGTAAAAGTGCCACGCTCGTAGTCAGCAGCGGTGATTTGCTGGACATGCGCACCAACAACGTGACCCACGCTTTTATTGATGGCCGGGCATTTAACATGACCAATAAGCAAACCTACCTGAACCAGAAGTTTCGGGCCAAGTATGGCATGAAGCAGTAAAGCGAATTCTGGTGCTAATAGCAAGGCGCGACTCTAATAGGGTCGCGCCTTGTTTTTTTGGGGTGGAAGCAAGCTGAACGGGCAACGTACAAATTTTTGTCCTGCAGTTGCCAAATAGTGACTCCAATAGCTCATAAAAACTGCTTATGAGCAGCCTGTGTGAGACATAGTATGATTATATCATCCTCAAATTGGAATATATAAATGGCAGGGTAATTTGGAAAGTGTTTGGTATTTGTTTAAGTTTAAACTGTATTCATAAGCGAAGTATCGCTTGGCCACGTGACAGCGAAAAGTGAAGTTGATGGAAGATGTTGCGAAACCTTGCTACCGCTGAGTAAATAGAGCCGGCTGACTAGCTCTATCCAAAACGATTACTGACGCATTCAACAGGACTTAGCGCTGGTTACCACCAGTCCTTCTACTAGCTAGTCCAAAGCTCAGGAATCAGTAGAAATAGCCTGAAAAGGTCGTCAGGGGCGATGTACATTAAATAAGAAGGATGATATGGCCTCCGTAAAAAAAAATATACATCAACAACATGCAATCGAATGATAATATCTTTATATTTGTTGAGAAGCTATTTATGTGAACTATTCGGATATTTTATTTCACTCTGATTTCCGCTCGTTTGAAATTTCTTCTCTGTTTCAACACCTAACCCAACACATCATGGCGTCCAAAATTTTATCCTTTATTTGCCACGTGCCCCCAATGATGCCCGGCACTTTTCCAACTTCTGCTGCTGCCCCCATCAAATCGAGTCGGGGAGTCGAGCGAAAATCGGAATCAAAGGGCTCGGGCGGGCATTTTACCGCCATTTACGAGAACGAACGGTTTGTTCGCTTCAAGTATATTAATAACACCAACGACTAAGCGGCCTCTCCGCTGAAGGGCGTAAAGCGCCGCGAAAAAGCCCCGCTACTTCCACCGAAGTAGGTCCCGGTAGTTTTTCGCGGCGCTTCACGCCCCGGGGTCAGCCCCGGATTTCATTTAACTTGCACGCCTGTTCATCCTTTCTGCGTGCATGAGTCGTTCCCCGCATTCCCTCCTGTTGTTGCTTCTACTGCTGCTGGCCGGGAAACCCTTGGCTGCCCAGCAAGCTGGTTTTACCCCGGAAGAAAATGCGTGGTACGGCGTGGTGGCCCGCGGTAGTGGCCGCTCTTTGGACATCACCGGTTCGTCGGCGGAGGCGGGAGTAGCGGCGGTGCAGTGGGAGTTTACCCACGCGGCTAGCCAGCAGTGGCGGTTTGTGCGCATCACGCCCGGCGGTGAATATTACCGCCTCGAAGCCAAGCACAGCACCAAGTGCCTGACCGTTGAGAAGCCTGACGAAAATGCTCCCTTGGCCCAGCGGCCCTGGACGGGCAGCTTCTACCAGCAGTGGAAGCTCGTACCGGCGGGCCCCATTGGTAGCTACGAATTAGTAAACCGCGGCAACGATAAGTGCGCCGCCATTGCCGCCGCCGACAAATTCAATGGGACGGCCGTAGTGGCCCAGCGCCCGGCCAACCGTGCCACCCAGCAGTGGCGCCTGTTTAAGCTGCGGCTTAACCTGGATGCCAGTCAGCCCGGCTTTGGCCCCATGCAGCCCCTGACGGCCCTGAATACGCCCGGCAACGAGCTGCAGCCCGTCCTGACGCCCGACGGCAAGACCCTGTACTTTGCCCGGACCAAGTTTGCGGGCAACACCGAAGGCAACACCGACTCGGGGGATATCTGGGTAAGTCAGTCGACGGATGGGCAGACCTGGGGCCCGGCCACGCGCCTGGATGCGCTGAACACCCGCCAAAACAACGGCGTGATGGCAGTAGTGGGGCCCGATGGCAGCCAGCTGCTGGTGCGCGGGCTCTACGAACGCGACGGGAGCTTCCGTGACGAAGGCGCCTCGCTGATAGCCCGGGCGGCCAGTACCAAAAGCAAGCCCGACCGGCCCCAGCCACTAACTATCAGCAACTACTACTCGGCGGGTCCGGCTACGACCTTTTTCATGGCGGCCGACGAGAAAATCCTGCTACTCTCCCTGGAGCGAGGCGACTCGTTCGGGGGCAACGACCTGTACGTGAGTCGGCCCAAGGCCGATGGCACCTGGGGTGAACCCCAGAGCCTGGGAGGGGTGCTCAACTCGCCGGGCTTCGAGTTTGCGCCCTGGCTGGCCCCGGACGGCAAAACCCTGTATTTCTCCTCGTACGGCCACGCCGGCTACGGCAGCGCCGACATATTCGTGAGTACCCGCCTGGACGATACCTGGTCGAAGTGGAGTGAGCCCCGCAACCTGGGACCCACGCTCAACGGGCCGGGTTTTGACGCGTACTTTATGCTCAGCGCCGACGGCAAGCAGGCGTATTATGCCGCCTCGCGCACCCCCAACGGCCCGGCCGACCTTTACCGCTCGGCCGCCAGCGTGACGCCCCCGGCCGATACGGTGAAGCCCGCCACACTGCCGCCGACCGTGGCTACGCGGGCGTTGCTCACGGGTAAAGTGCTGGACGCTAAGACCCGGGCCTCGGTGAAGGCCGAGGTGAAGGCTATCCGGCTCGACAACGACATTGCCTTCAACGCCACCGTGCGCACGGATGCCTCGGGCTCCTTCCAGTTTTCGTTGCCGCCCGGCCGCTACCGGCTGGCGGCGGCTAGCCCGGGCTACCTGGCCGGCACCGATACGGTGCGGATGGTGGCCTCGCTGACCCGGGAAATAGCTCTGGTGCCGGCGGCCGTGGGAGCCAAGCTGGAGCTGCCCACCCTGATTTTTGCCCAGGGCAAGTACACCCTGCTACCGGCTTCCTACGCCGAGCTCAACCGCCTGGCCCGCACCCTAACCGACAACCCCACGGTGAGTATCCGCCTGGAAGGCCACACCGACAATCAGGGCAACGCCGACCTCAACCAGAAGCTTTCCGAAGACCGGGTAAAGGAAGTGAAGCGCTACCTCGTTACGCGCGGCATTGCGGAAGGCCGCATCAGCACCGTCGGGTTTGGGGGCACCAAGCCCCGGGCCAGCAACGCCAAGGAGGAAACCCGCAAGCTCAACCGCCGGGTAGAGTTTACGATAACCAAGCAGTAGGTTTCCGCGAATACCAACTGCCAATCGGCCCATTGAGCCGCGCTTTTTTCGTTGATTTAGCCCTGTCGCCGCATGAAAGCCACCATCGTCCGCCAATATGAGCTGCCCAACTTGCCCTCGGCCTCGGGCATTGAGCTGGTCGGCGACACGGCCTACATCATCGGCGACGATTCACCATTTCTCTACAGCTGCTCGGCCCAGTCGTTGGCCCCGAACGAGCCGCTGGCTTTGTTTGAAACGGCCCACTTCAGCTCGGGCCGCATTCCAAAGGACCGTAAGCCCGACCTGGAGTGCCTGGCGGCCATTGCTACGGGTCCGGGAAGGGCGCTGCTGGCCTGCGGCTCGGGGGCCACGGCGGCCCGGGAGCAGGGCTTCTGGGTGGACCTGCCCCAAGGCCCCGGCTCGGCTACGGTGCAGCCCGTGTCCTTGAGCCGGCTGTACGCGGCCCTGCGCCAGGCCTTGCCCGGCGGTATTACCCTGAACCTGGAAGCGGCGGCTACCACGGCTACGGAGCTGCTGCTGTTTCAGCGCACGGTGGGGGCCGAGGCGGGCAATATCGTGTTTCGGCTACCGCTGGAGGCGGCGTTGGAGTGCATTCGGCACCAGCGCGAAGTGCCGCCGGTGCAGCAGCAGGCGTTTCGGCTACCCACCATTGCGGGCAAGCCGGCGGGTTTTTCCGGGGCCTGCACCTTCGATAACCAGGTCTTCATTACGGCTTCGGTAGAAGACACCCAGGACGCCATTGCCGACGGCGAAGTGCTGGGCAGCTTCGTGGGGCTGCTACCGGCGGTGCAAACCGGCGGAAAGGCAGCACTCTTGGAATTGGCCCACCTGGTCTTGCCCGATGGCCAGCCTTACCGGGGCAAAGTGGAAAGCATTGTAGTACGCCGAACTCTGGGGGCCGGGCGGTACGAGGCTTTGCTGGTGACGGATGATGACGCGGGCGGCTCCACGGCGGTGCTCATTGAGCTGCAGGGGGCCTAGGCTACGGCCGTTGGCTTGCCGGGGAGTGGGCAGGCCGGGAGTCAGGTATGGGAGTGGTTGGAACAGAAAAGGGGCTTCGCCGTCGTTGGTGGAACCTCCGCCGTCGGGGTCGGAAGCTTCGCCATCATAGTCGGAGCCTTCGCCGTTAGGGTTGGAAGCTTCGCTTTCATGGTCGGAAGCTTCGCTGTCGGGGTCGGAGGCTTCACCTTCGGGATTGGAGCCTTCGCCGCTAGGGTTGGAGGCTTCGGACGGGCGCTGGCAGTGGGGTTACGGGGCCGGGAGTTTGCGCAGCTGCCGGGCCAGGACCACGGCGGGGCCGGTTTCGAAGGTGACCAGCATGGACCCGTTGCGGCCCCGGATGCACTTGCCCCGCGCGTCGCGGAGGGCGTGGCAGCGCTGGCCGACCAAGGGCGAGCCGGTGAAGCGGGCCAGCCGGTCGCCGAGGTAGCGGTAGGTGGGGAAGGTAGTGGGAGCGGCCGGAAGCACGGGTTTAGGCAGCGGGAAGGGCATATTGGGAGGGCTTAGCGCAGCTGAAACAGGTCGTCTACCCCTAGCAGGCGGCGGCAGGTGAAGCCCTCGGCGAAGGGTACGTTGATGTACTTGCCACAGTCGCGGGCCTGGCCTTCGAGGATTTTGAGGAAGTCGGGGGAGGAAATGTAGGTGGAGGTGGGGTCGTCGTAGTCGGGGTGGTAAAACTGGCTTTTGAACGCCGTAACGGCCTCCAGCTTCCGCTCCCAGTACTCGGAAATGTCCACCACGATGTCGGGCTTGACGTAGGTGTTGTGGATGACTTGCAGCATCAAATCGGGGCGCCAGCTGGGCTGGAGCTGGCCCTGGTGGCGGGTTTCGATTTTGGGCAGGCCCGAGAGAAAGGACGCGTCGTGGACCAGGTTGGCGGCCCGGCCGTGGTCGGGGTGGCGGTCCACGTTGGGGTTGGTGAGGATAATGGAAGGGCGGAAGCGGCGGATGACCTGGATGATTTGCAGCTGATGGGCCTCGTCGTTGAGGAAGAATCCGTCGCGCATGCCCAGGTTTTCGCGCACGTGCAAACCCATAACACGGGCCGCGTCGGCGGCTTCTTCGGCCCGCAGCTCGGCCGAGCCCCGGGTGCCCAGCTCCCCACGGGTGAGGTCGACGACCCCCACGCGGCGGCCCTTGGCAATGTGCTTCATCAGGGTGCCCGCGCAGCCGACTTCGGCGTCGTCGGGGTGGGCGGCAATCATCAGGATATCGAGTTTCATAGAAGGCGGAAGGCGAATGATAGAGCCGGCATGAATCGGCTAGTATAGACAAAAGAACGTCATGCTGGGCGTCGTCAGAACAACTCTATATAGCACGATAGGCAGATTACCGTGGCGGTAGAGATGCTTCGACTGCGCTCAGCATGACGAATACATTGGCAACATCAGCTCGCGAGATTCCTCGCTTGGCTCGGAATGACGGTCTAGCTACAAACGTTAAGGTTCTAGGCCAGCACCTGAATGACGGCTTCCGAGAACCGCTCCATTTCCTCGAGCTGGGGGCTGCACTGGAGCAGGAAGAGGTCGACGCCCACGGCTTCGAAGGCAGCAATGCGCTCGGCTACCTGGTCGGGGGTGCCGGTGAGGCCGGAGCGCAGGCCCCGGTTGGACACCGAATAGTCTTGCAACGAAACCTGGTTTTCGAGCTGGGTGCCGGCCAGCCACTGCTGGTAATTTTTGTAGCCGGCCGCTGAGCCCTGCACGTTGGTAATGCGCTCCAGCTCCTTTTTGACCTCGGCGTCGGTGTTGCGGACCACCGAGTAGGCGGCGACGCCGAACTTCATGGGCGGCAAACCCAGCTTGTCGCGGCGCTGGCTCAAGTCCTGGATGCGGCGGCCGATGGCCGCGGGCTCGTCGCCGTGCATCACGTAGCCGTCGCACTGGGCGGCAATCATGTTTTTGGCGGCTTCCGACTCACCGCCGGCGTAGATAAACGGCCGGGGGCGCGACACGGGCTTGGGCTGCAGAATGGAGTCGGTGACCTTGTAGAACTTGCCTTCGAAGGTAAAGTGGTCCTGCTTCCACATATTGTCCACCACGTGCAGCCACTCGGCGGTGCGGGCGTAGCGGTCATCGTGCTGCTCGAAGTGCACGCCGTACTTCTTGGCCTCATCCTGCCACCACGACGATACCACGTTCAATGACAGGCGGCCGTTGCTGATGTGGTCGATGTTGGCGGCCTGCTTGGCCAGCAAAGCGGGGGAGTGGAAGGTAGGCCGCACGGCCACCATCAGCTCGATTTTCTTGGTCACGGCGGCCAGGGCGGCGGCCGTGCTCCAGGCATCCAGGCTGGGAGCTTCCTCGCCCTTGATGTCGTTCAGGTTGAGTTCGGCAATCAAAGACAGGTCGTAGCCCAGGTCCTCACTGCGCTGGGCCAGGGTCTTGACGTAGTCCCAGTCGGCGCGCATGTTTTCGTCTTCGACGTTGCGCAGCCACCCGCCAAAAACGGGCATCCAATATCCGTATCTCATTTTAATGTGCGGAATGTGGTTGAATGTGAGTAATGTGCTGTTTACTCGGCTGCTACTGCGGCCACTTCAGTGGCGTAGGCCGTGGCGGCTACGCCGGGCAGCTGGCTTTCGAGGTAGTCGACGAAGCGGGAATAAGGGTCGAAGCCGACTACGTTCACGGCGTCGGCCACGAAGTTGGACAGGGCGTTGACGTCGTAGAAGAGCACGTCGCCGGTGCGGTCGTCGATGAGGTACTCGATGCCACCCACGTCGATTTTGGCGGCGGCCACGATGCGCTCCACGGCGGCAATTACCTCGGCCGGGGGGGTAAAGGCTTCCACCTGAATGCCTTTCTTGGGGGCTTCGGTGAGGCAGAACTCGGCCGACGTTTCCTCGGGAATCTGGCAGATTTCGGCGGGGCAGAGGTTGAAGCTTTCCCCGGTCGTAAACACCTTCATGGCGTAAAGAAACTTGCCGTCGAGGGTTTCGACGCGGTGGATGTTGCCGCCGCGGGGCGTTACGTACTCCTGCACCAGGGCCGTCTGGTCGATGCCCAGATCAATCTGATTGGCTGCTACGGCCGCTTCCACGCCCTCGATGGTGTCGAAGCGGATAATGCCCGCGCCGCTGCCGCCGATGTTGACTTTCACCACGATGGGGAACTGCAGCTGCCGGGCGGCGTCGGGCACGCGGGAGGCGTGGTTGACGACGAAGGATTTGGGGTATTTCAAACCCAGGGAGGCAAAGAGGGAGAGTTGCCGGGCCTTGTTGGTTTCGATGGCCGTAGCCGCCGAGCCGTTGATGATGCGCGTACCGATACGCTCCAGGTGGGTGGCAAAGCCGGCGGTGTGGAAAATGCCCTGGCCGTGGCCGCGCAGGTAGGCCGAGGAGCTCATCCGGTTCACGACCAGCGAGTAGCGGCTCTCGGTTTCGGAGGGGTCGAAGAGGTGGTGGGCGGCGTCAATCTTTTCGTAGGGCAGGCCCCGGCGGTCCAGCTCGGCAAACAGGGGCTTGAACCATTCGGGGTGCTCGTAATAAATGCCAATCGGCTTTTGGGGCTGGGCCATGGGTTGTATGGAAAAATATGTGTGACAGGGGAAGGGCCCGGCCGCGGAAAAGCGGCGGGCCGGAAAAATCCGAAAGAGCAGAAGCTTGCGGCTAGTTGCTTAGCGCTAAGAGCCCCGCATAGAGCCAAACCCAACAGACGCGCCGCAACGCAGCAGAATACTGTTCGGGTAAAACCAGACAGACGGGGGTAGCTGCGGGCTAGGAGCCAGAGCAGCGGGGCAGGACCGCAAGCACGGAAGCTAGGCGGTCAGCGGGCTAGAGGGGAAAAAGGAAACTAGCAACAACAGCCCGCGCCAGCCAGAGGCCAACAACAGCCCGCGCCAGCCAGAGGCCAACAACAGACGGCGGCCGGGGCAGACTGGAGTTGGGCTACGAAAGCAGCGGAAAGGGCAGAAAAGTTGTTGGCAGTGTCCACGGCAACTTGTTTTTATATGGTCAGGACTTGGCACCGTTCCAGCTCATCACTGGGGGTTGCCGGCGTATCGTCGAGCCTGTCTCTCCACGCCTCTGTATAAAAACAATCCTTTGGTCAGAAAGAATTGACTCGGCAAAGGTAAGGCAGCGCGCGGCACAGTTACAACCCCCGGCCGGGCTCCGCCTCCGAAACCTTGTAAACGCAGCGTAGCCTACCAACAAAAAAGCCCCGGAGAGGTTCCCCGGAGCTTTTTCAACAATCTGGCAAAGCCGCTTTAGGGCAGCTGGCGGGCCGCTTTGGTTTTTACTTTGGTCTTGCCTTTCCCGGTTTTTTGCTGGCCGCCCGCCGTCGAAAAAGCCGCGGGGCGGGCGGCCAGCACCTGCTCGGCGGCCACGCGCTGCAGGGCTACGGCATCGGTTGGCAACAAACCCAGGGCGGCGGCGGCCTGCTCCTGGGGGCCCAGGCGGCGCGGGTCGTAGCCCGTAATTTCGCCGAACAGCACGCAGGCATTCAGGTAGGCCCCGGCGGCGCTGGGGTGGTAGTGGTCTTCGCCCCAGAGGTTGAGCTTGCCGGCTTCGGGCTGGTAGGGGTTGCGCAACGCCACGCCGGCCTGGATGGCCCGCAGCCAGGCGTCGCCGGCCGGGGCCACGCCCGTGAAACGGCCGTTAAGCCGGGCCGCGCCATAGTAGCCGCGGTGCAAATCCTGGCTCATCGAGTCGAGGGGCAGGCCGGAATACGCCTTGCCCGCGGGGTAGGTCTGGTCGGCCCGGGCCCAGGTTTGGTAGAAATACAGCCGGGCCGTCGGGTTGGCCTGGTGCACGAGCTGCTCGATGCGGGTCGAGTAGTCCCGGAAGGTGTCGGGGTGGCCGGAGCGGCGGGCCGGTAGCGGGTACATGCTGTGCTCCTGCAGCACCACGGTATTCCAGCGGGGCTGCCGCAGAGTGTACTGGGCGCTGTCGAAGTGCAGCTTGAGGGACTCGCCGTTGATGCACTGCAGGTGCACTTCGTAGGCCAGGCCGGCTTCGTCGGCAAACTTCTTGAAAATGGCCGGAATTCCGCCCCAATCCCCGATTTTCTGCTTCCCGACCCGCTCGATGGTAATGGCTGCGGCGTTGTAGCTAAATACGGGGTTGTAGCGGCCGTGGAAAAAGCTGTTGCCGACGAAGAGAATGGTTTGGGGCTTAGGCGGGGCCTGCTGGGCTCGGCTGCCGCACGGGGCTAAGAGGCCGAGCAGGAAAACAGTAACAGGGGAAAGGCGAAGCCGAAACCGGGGAAAAAGCATAGCAAAAACGACGCGCAAAAGAGCAAGCCGGATGGCAAAAGTAACGGATTCGCGCTGCTAAATCCTTTCATTGGGGTGGGGCGGTACCGCTACCGGCACCAGGTCCGACTCGGCCGGGGCCAGCACGCCTTGCAGGGCCAGCTGGTGGCGCTGCTCGTCAAACTCGCCCTCACTTTTGGCAATAACCAGCGTCGCCACCCCATTGCCGATGACGTTGGTAATGGCCCGGGCCTCACTCATAAACCGGTCGACGCCCAGCAGCAGGGCCACGCCTTCGACGGGAATAACCTTGGTAGCAGCCAGCGTGGAGGCCAGCACGATAAAGCCCGAGCCCGTAACGCCCGCCGCGCCTTTGCTGGTCAGCATCAGAATGCCAATCAACGTCAGCTCCTGGGTGAGGGAAAGCTCGATGTCGAAGGCCTGGGCCAGGAAAATAACGGCAATGCTGAGGTAGATACTCGTGCCGTCGAGGTTGAAGGAATAGCCCGTCGGAATAACCAGGCCGGCCACCGAGCGGGAGCAGCCGTAGCGCTCCAGCTTATCAATCATGCGCGGCAAAGCCGACTCCGACGAGGACGTGCCCAGTACCAGCAGAATTTCCTCCTTAATAAAGCCCAGGTAACGCCACAGGCTCAGCCCGTAGTAGCGCATAATCAGGTTCAGGACCCCGAAAATGAACAAAAACATAGTCAGGTACACCACCAGCATCAGCTTGCCCAGCGGCAGCAGCGTGGCCAGGCCATACTTGCCGATGGTAAAGGCCATACCCCCAAACGCACCCAGCGGCGCCAGTTTCATGACCAGGCCCAGCACGGCAAACATCACGTGCGACAACCGCTCGAAGGTGCCAATCAGGGGCTGGCTGTACGTAGCCGGAATCCGGCCCAAAGCCAGGCCAAACAGCACGGCAAAGAGCAGCACCTGCAGCACGTCGCCCTCGGCAAAGGCGCCCACCACGCTGTGGGGCACCACGTGGGTGAAAAACTCCACCCAGTTCATTTCGCCGGCCTGAGCCGTGTACTTGGAAGCTTCGGCGGCCTGGGCCGCGGTTTGCGTGGCCACCGAGGCCCGGGCGTCGATGCCGTGGCCGGGCCGGCTCAGGTTGGCCGCCGTAATGCCGATGACCAAGGCCAGGGTCGTCACGATTTCAAAGTAAAGCAGGGCCTTGCCGCCCACCCGGCCCACCTTTTTCAGGTCGCCCATGCCGCCGATGCCCAGCACCACCGTCAGGAAGATGATGGGGGCAATGAGCATCTTAATCAGGTTGATAAACGTGTCGCCGATGGGCTTCAGGGCCGCCCCGAAGCCGGGGAACAGCGCCCCAACCAGTACGCCCAGCGTAATGGCCGTCAGAACCTGCACGGTGAGATTGGACGAGAGTTTCTTCATAGATAAGGGCCGAGCCGGCCAAGAGAAGCCAGGATTTTCCTGCTCTGAATTCCGGGGGCAGGAGTAGAGGATAAAACGATTGGGCGTGAAGATACCCGGAATTGACTGGGGCAACGGGGAAATAAAGCGGGGTATAGTAATCAAACTGTTGTAATAATTATAAAAATTGAATATATTATCCAGGTTGATAAACCGCGCCGGGTTGTCGTCGTCCCGGCCGGTTTGGGAGCCATTTGCGCGTACCGTTGCCCTTGCGTTGCTCACTACATTCCAACTGCCATGAAAAACATCCTGGTTCCCACTGATTTTTCGCCCGCGGCCCACCACGCCTTCGAGGTGGCTATGCGGCTGGCCCAGCGCACCAGCGGCGGCGTCACGCTGCTGCACGTGGAGGAGCACAACGACACGCCCCGCTTCAGCTCGTCCGGGGGCCGCATCGGCGGCAGTAGCCTCGGAGACGTGTTTATGCTCAAGTACCTGCAGAAAATCAAGCACCAGATGCACGAGCTCATGGCCGAAGGGCAGCAGCTGGCACCCGACGTGCCGGTTACCGAGCTGCTGCGCACCTCCAGCCTGGTCGATTCAGTGCTGGAAGTCGTGGCCGAGCGGGGCATCGACCTGGTGGTGATGGGCGCCCAGGAGCAGAGTTCCTGGCAGCACTTTTTTGCCGGCTCCAACACCGAGCAGCTCGTGCGCCGGGTGCCTTGCCCGGTACTGACGGTGAAACACCCCGAAATGCAGTTCAACGTGCAGCACATCGTGTTTCCGTCCGATTTCTCGGCCGAGGCCGACCGCGCCGTACCCGATTTGCAGCGCATCCAGGCCGTTTTTCCCGATGCTACGCTCCACCTGCTCAAAGTCGTGCCCGATATTGACCAGTACAGCGAGGCTCTGGACCGGATCCAGGCTTTTGCCGAGCGCCACCACCTGGCCCACTGCGAGGCCGAGGTCATTGATGCCGCCAATGCCGGCGTGGGCATTCCGCTCTTCGCCCAGCAGGCCCACGCCGACCTGGTGGTGATGCCCACCCACGCCCACACCGGCCTGAGCCACCTGTGGCACCACAACGTGGCCGAAAACGTGGCCCGGCACGCGGCCCCGCCGGTGCTGATGTTCCGGCTGTAGCAGAGTGGCGCGTTACAAACTCATCATCAGGCCGCTGCTTCGGAAGAGGCAGCGGCTTTTTGGTGCATTCTTCGCCCGTTTGGCGGCGTAATTAAGCGCCGGCCAAAACCTAAGGAGGACGAAGCGGGTTGAAACAGCCAGCCGGTTTTGGCCGGCGCTTTTCCACTCTTTAAAAGTACCCCTAGCGAATGGCTACCACCCCCAAACATTGGTTTATTACCGGCGTTAGCACCGGTTTCGGCGCGGCCCTGGCCGAGCTGCTGCTCGCAAAAGGCGACAAAGTAGCCGCCACCTTCCGCCAGCCCGAGCAGGCCGAGGAATTCACCCGCAAAGCCGGCGAAAATGGCCGCGGCTTCGTGGTCGAAGTAACCGATGAGGCCCAGGTCAAGCAGGGCGTGGCCGATGCCATTGCCCACTTCGGCCACCTGGATGTCATTGTCAACAACGCGGGCTACGGCTCCCTGGGCAGCATCGAGGAAATCGAGGCGGCCGAGGTGCAGCGGCAGTTCGACGTCAACGTATTCGGGCCCCTGCACGTGCTGCGGGCCGTATTGCCCCACCTGCGCGCGCGGCGCAGCGGCCACGTGCTCAACATTACCAGCATTGGCGGCCTGAAAACCTTCCCCGGCGTGGGCGTCTACAACGCCAGCAAGTTTGCCCTCGAAGCCATTGGCGAAAGCCTGGCCCAGCAAGTGGCCCCGCTCGGCATCAAGGTTACCAACATCGAGCCCAGCGGCTTCCGCACCGACTGGGCCGGCCGCTCGGCCAACATCGTTACCACCGGTATTGAGGACTACCAGGCCACGGTGGGCGAAAACCTGAAGGGCATTCAGGGCTACAGCGGCCGGCAGCCCGGCGACCCGCAGCGCGCCGCCCAGATTATGTACGACCTGGTGCGGGAGGAAAATCCGCCCCTGCACCTGCCCCTGGGCAAAGCCGCCGTGAAAGGTGCCCGGGACAAGTTTGCCGCGCTGGTCAAAGAGCTGGAAAGCGTGGCCAGCCTCGGCGACTCGGCCGACTTCCCGCAATAGTCGTCGGTGCCGCATGCCACAGAAAAGCCCTTTGGAGTTATTCCAAAGGGCTTTTTGCTGTAGTAAGGGCCCAGCCGACGTCCAGACTGCGTCAAGTATTACGTCGTTTGAATATTCTGCAATATTGCTTACCTTGAGCTTGGCCTTTCCACCAGGCCCGCTTCTCGCGCACCTTCCGCTCCGGGCAACTCCCGCCGTTTGCCCGCCCGACCTGCTACGGCGCTGCTCGACCTGGTTCCCACCGCCATACTGGCCCGACTCACCTGCTTATTCCCTATTGACCTGGCTTAGCCTGGCAGGCAATGTCCTAACCGCTGCCGTTGCGTGCCCAAAAATGCTTTGGTGCGCGGGAATATCCGCACGCAGTGGCAACGGCCGCCGGCTGCAATATTAAGCTTTCTTTATGCTTGTGTTACCATTTACGGGTTAGGTAATTGTTATGCATACATCACTAAATCATGACTCTACCTTCGCGGCGAAATTCGGAGGGGATGCTTCCGATAAACAAAAAAGCCCTTTGTATGAATTTGAAACCCTACTTACTGCTGCTGTTAGGCTTTGTGCTTTTCACTAACGGGCAGTTTGCCGCCGCCCAGGGCGTGACCACCGCCGCCATGAAAGGCGTGGTGCTCGACGCCAAAGGCGAGCCGCTGCCCGGCGCCACCGTGGTAGCCGTCCATGTGCCCACCGGCACGCCCTACGGCACCGCCACCCGCTCCAATGGCCAGTTTGACCTGCTCAACCTGCGCGTGGGCGGCCCCTACGAAGTGAAAGTTTCCTTCGTGGGTTATGCCGCTTACTCCCAGGCTAATATCCAGCTGGCTCTGGGCAAAACCTTCGAAGTCAACGTGACCCTGGCCGAGGAAGGCCGCACCCTCGACGAGGTAGTGGTGAAAGGCAACCGCGACGGTATCATCAATAAGGACCGGACCGGGGCTTCGACCAACGTCAATAACGCCGCCATCCGGACGCTGCCCACCATCAGCCGCTCCCAGGAAGATTTCACCCGCCTCACGCCCCAGAGCAGCGGGCTGAGCTTCGGGGGGCGCAACTCGCTCTACAACAACTTCTCCCTCGACGGCTCGATCTTCAACAACTCCTTCGGCCTGGATGCGCCCACGCCCGGCGGCCAAACCAACTCCCAGCCCGTGTCGCTCGACGCCATTGAGCAGCTCGAAGTAAGCCTGGCGCCCTACGATGTGCGCCAGGGTGGCTTCACCGGGGCCGGCGTGAATGCCGTAACCAAAAGCGGCACCAACGATTTCAAGGGCACCGTCTACACCTTTCTGCGCAACGAAAAGCTAATCGGTGAGAAAGTCGGCGACGTGACCGTGCGCAACCCCGACCTGAAGTTCAACCAAACCGGCTTCTCGCTCGGCGGCCCGATTATCAAGAACAAGCTGTTCTTCTTCACCAACGCCGAAATTACCCGCCGCGACGACCCGGGCCTGACCTTCCGGCCCGCCCAGAGTGCGGCCGAAGCTGCTGCCGCCCTCAACGGGCAGCTCGACGGGGTAAGCCGGGTGCTGGAAAGTGACCTGATTGGCATTCGGCAGCGCCTGCTGAGCGTGTACGGCTACGACCCGGGCAGCTACCAGGACTTCAAATACCGCACGTCGAGTGACAAGCTGCTGCTGAAGCTCGACTGGAATATCAACGCCACCAATACCTTCTCGGTGCGCTACAACTTCCTGCAAAGCTTCCGGGAGCAGGGCCCGCACCCCATTGCCATTGCCCCGTCGTCGCGGGTACAGGGCGTGAACACGCTGCAGTACTCCAACTCGGGCTATACTATTAATAACGGCCTGAACTCGGTGGTCGGGGAGCTGAACTCCCGCTTCGGGGAGAAGTTCAGCAACAAGGCCCAGCTGAGCTTCTCGGCTTTCCGCGACGTGCGCGACCTGCCCGACGCCAAGCTGTTTCCCCAGATTGACATTACCAAAAACGGCACGACTTACGTGAGCGTGGGCACCGAGCAGTTTTCGGCCAACAACGAGTTGAATCAGAACATTACCCAGTTTACCGACAACCTGAGCTACTTCGCCGGGGCCCACGTCCTCACGGCGGGCCTAACCTACGAGCGGTTCAGCTTCTTCAACGCCTTCAACCTGCAGCGCTACGGCTACCCCTTCTTCGGCGGCCTCGACATCAACCAGTTCTACAAAGTCACGGACCCGACCAGCCCCGACTTCGTGGATTTGAACGCCATTGCCGCCGCCGGGGGGCGCAAGCCGGTGAAGGGTGTCGACGTGAACGTGGCCCAGCTCGGCCTCTACGCCCAGGATGAGTGGAACGTGACGCCCGACTTCAAGCTGACCCTGGGTGTGCGGGCCGATATGCCGATTTACGACACCCAAGTGGCCGCCAATACCCAGATTCTCAACGCCCCGCTGCTCGACTCCAACGGGCAGCCGGCCAAGGTCGACGTGACGGAGTTTCCAAAGGCTACGCCGCTGTTTTCGCCCCGCCTGGGTTTCAACTACGCCCTCAACCAGAACACCTACACCACCCAGCTGCGCGGCGGCTCGGGCATTTTCACCGGCCGTATCCCGTTTGTGTGGATCAGCAACCAGGCTTCCAACTCGCAGTTCGATGCCGGCTACACCTTTCAGATCAACGGCACGGCCCGCGACTTTAAGTTTCCGCAGGTGTGGCGCTCCAACCTGGCCCTCGACCAGCAGCTGCCCGGTGGCATTGTGGCCACGCTGGAAGCCATTTATTCCAAGGACCGCAACGCGGCCATTCACCGCAACTACAACTTCGTGACGCCCACTCAGAAGCTGCAGGGCGCCGACAACCGCCTGATTTACCCGGCGGCCGGTCCGCGCATTACCTCCGGCTTCACCGGTCCCGACGGGCAGTTCAGCTTCCTCGACGCCGGCGTAATTGTGCTCGAAAACACCAACAAGGGCTACCAGTACAGCCTGACCGGTCAGCTGAAAAAGGACTTCGACAACGGCCTGTACCTGACGGCGGCCTACACCTATTCCAAGGCTAAGGACGTGACGTCGAACCCCGGCGAAATTGCCGCCGACGCCTACCAGCGCAACCCCGTAGTGGGCAACGCCAACGACCCCCAGCTGGCCTACAGCGACTTTGGCCTGCAGCACCGCATCATTGGGGCCGCCGGGAAGCGCTTCGCCTACGCCGACGACAAGCTGGCCACCACCATCAGCTTCTTCTTCGAAGCGGCCCAGGGTAACCGCTTTTCCTACACCTACGCCGGCGATTTGAACCGCGACGGTATTCCCGGCAACGACCTGCTGTTTGTGCCCGCCTCCCAGAGTCAGATCAACCTGGTGGATATTCGCGACGCCCAGAACAACGTGCTGGCAACCGCCGCCCAGCAGTGGGCCCAGCTCAACGCCTACATCGAGCAGGACGACTACCTGAGCAGCCGCCGTGGGCAGTACACCGAGCGCAACGGCGCCATCAGCCCCTGGTACACCCAGCTCGACGCCAAGCTGCTGCAGGATTTCTCGATAGAAGGAGCCAAAAAGAAGCATACCCTGCAGCTGAGCCTGGATGTGCAGAACCTGGGCAACCTGCTTAATTCCGACTGGGGCGTGCGTCGGGTATTTGCCAACAACCGCTTCATCGAAGCGGCTTACCCCGCCGCCACGCCCGATACACCTACGTTCCAGTTCCGCGGCGGCAACCAGACCTTCATCAACAACACCGACCTGAACAGCCGCTGGCGTGCCCAGGTGGGCCTGCGCTATATCCTCGACTAGCGGAGTACTTATCAAACAAAAAAGCCCGAAGCAGTACGCTTCGGGCTTTTTTGTTTGATAACCGAGAGTATAATTGGCTGGTAATAAGGATTAAGCCACTTGTTGTAAGGTGGTAGAGCCAGGAGCAGGCAAATGACGCACTGTTGGCTGGCCGCTCGAATCGAGCAGGAGCCGCGGAGCCTTTGCCACGGGCTTACGGTAGCCGAATGAGCCGGGCCGGTAGCCGAAGGAAGCGCAGGCCGCCCGCGTCATACAAAAAGCGTCGGGGTGCCTGAGCCAGGGCGGCGCGTAACCGGGCGCAGCGAAGTAGCAACGTAGAGCAGGCAGCGGTTGAACAAGGTTTTCATAGTCAGAGGCTGAGCGGGGGTGAGGCGCTGCAAAGTTGCCGCCGGTATGTTATTTCAGGGTTCTGCTAAGGTCAAGAATGGGTTATCAAGCTGGGTTTCAGCAATAGGGGGGCTTCTTAATCAGCAGTTTTGGTTGAGTCTGGGGTAGCCAATTCGACTGATTTTATTCTTAGAAAAAAGTCTGATAAAAAGTAGTGTGACTAGTTGAGCAATAGCTTTCAGTGGAATGCAGAGGAGATTTTAGAGGTCCCTTTGATCATTGTTAGCCTTGCTGTAAAGTCTGAAGGATGCGGAACCTAGTTTCGGGACTCTGTAAGTTTCCTCTAGGTTTACTTCCACTAACCGCTACACCCAATTTCAGCAACCATGAAACGTCCGTTATTGTGCTTCGCCCTCGCTACCAGCTTGCTATCCACCGCTTCCTGCGCGAAGGAAGACGTTTTGCAGACGACCATCGTCGAGGGGCGCGTAATGAACCCCAACACCAACGAGCCGGTAGCTGGGGTTGCCGTGGTGGTACATCGGGCCGTGTACGGGACGTTCCTGAGTTCCGGTAACTCATCCAAAGATTCGGTAACCGCCGCCTACACGGATGTCAACGGGCATTATCGGCTGGCCTTCGAGGCCAAACCAACCGGCAATTACGAGTTCAAGCTCAGTCGTTTAGACTTGTTGTACGATCTGGAGAATGGCTTCGCAGGCCGGTATTTGGCTCAGCCGGGGCAAACCAACGTGCAGGATTTCAAGGCTACGCCCTATAAAACGGTCACTGTGACGGCCACGGCCGGCAAGGACGGCAAAACCAGCCTGGAATTTAATGGCACTATGATATCCCCCTTGTTCTACAGCACCCATATTTATATCGACACCGTACGCAGCAAGCAGCAAGTCGTTTTTTCGAGCACAATCAAACTAGTCCCCAATCAGGAATACCAGTTCGCGAAAGTGACCTATAACCGAGTGAAGCTGCCCAACGGAAACATTGAGCTACGGGATGAAGTAATGACCAGCGTGCGTCGCAAAATCGGCTACGACGATACGACTGTAGTGCGGCTGCACTAGTCAGGCAGACCATAAAAGCGCCGCTTCGGACCAGAATTTTCGTCCTGCTTGGCTGATTTCATGACCAGCTCCAATCGGCCTTGGTTAGTTTGGCTACGTTCCACTAAGGCAAGAATGCTGGTACGCTTCGGCCTGGGTTTCATGCTAACGGTTGTCGGGTATTTTTTCTGGCAAGTCATTGCAGCCTTCGCCGCCTTTTTCACCATTGGCTCCGGAGGAGGGCACCGCGACGAGGCTTTGGTGATTGAGGCCGGGTTCTTGGCCGTGCACGTGGCACTGCTGAGTGGGCTCGCCTGGCGGCGGGTACTCTATACTCCGCGTTGGGTATGGGCCCTGAATGTCGGGGTCAGCGTCGGCTTTTTTGCCTATACTGTGTTCGTGCCCTGGTACAGCTCTCCTCGCGACCCAGCATACCAGTATTATACCTTTTTTCAGGAAGGAAGGCGCTATGAAATCTCGCTGCAGAAGCCTGGAAACTCGTTCGATTTGTTGGATGTTACCGACCAGAACACTGCTGAGAAGAATGATTCTACTGTCTCAGTTTCAACCTCGCTGCTGTATGGCGACTACCAGGTGCGCCACGATACAATCTTTTTGAGGCAAAGAGCAAGCCCACGGCAGTGCTTCATTTATCACGGCACGTTGGTTGGCTTTGGGAACAGCACTATGCCTATTCCTCTGATACGAGAGCAAGACAGCAAGCCTTGGTCGCTGCAATAGAAGGCCTTTTTCCTATTGCTTTGTGCCGCGCGGCTTTCGCTGAAGAGGGCATGATAGACACGCAAATGCAAAAAGCCTGAAAACGGACCCTTCTAGCGAACTAGAAAGGCCGTTTTCAGGCTAACAGGCAGGTTTCCTACCTACAAAGTACCCAGAGCCGGGGTCGAACCGGCACATCTTTCGATATCGGTGTTTGAGACCGACGCGTCTACCGATTCCGCCATCTGGGCATTTCTCGCTCCCACAACTCAGGAACGGGTTGCAAACTTAGCGAGACTTTCGTGAATACGCAACAAATACCGCTTTTTGAGATAATACGTGCGGATTTGCTCCAGGGCCTGAGGGCGCACATCGGCCGGTAGACCCTCATAACCAGCCAAAACCGGCGCAATGCCCGCGTCCAGAGTTTCAGTCAGGGCCTGGGTTTCCTGCTCTACGCGCTGTACGATGGTCGGATCGGGTTCAAACTCCAGCTCCATCAGCTGCTCGTTCAAGTCCATTACTTCCATCAGAAAGTCGGCGGGCATTTCCTGCTTCCCTTCTTCCAGCAGCCCGTGCCGGCTCAGGATGTAAGCCATGCGCTGGTCGGGGTTCGACAAAGTGCGGTAGGCGTTGGTGTTGAGCGTGGCCAGCTGCAGAATCTCCTGCTGCCGCTCGGGGCTGGCCGTGGCGTGGAAGTCGGGGTGATATTCGCGGCTTAGGGCGTAGTAGCGGCTTTTCAGCGCGGGCGCGTCGGGCTGGAAGCTTTCGGGCAGGCCGTAGAATTCGAAGTAGTCGGGGCTCATTGCGGGGTGGGCGGGGAAGATGTGGTAGGGGAGTCCGGGCCCGCTGGGTATACGGAAAAGGCCAGGGGCGGGGCGGCAAACAGCCGTTTGGTAGCCGGCCACACCTGCCCAAACAGCACTGAGCGGCGGTAGTTGTCCAAATCGGCGGCCGAGTCCCAGTGGCTGTGGGTGCAATACACGTGGGACGCGTCGGCATCTTGCCAGAGCTCCAGGTGCCGGCAGCCGGGCATAGTCCGGATTTTATTTTCCGAGTCGCGGAATATGGCCAGGAAATCGACTACTTTTTCCGGCTGGAAGGTCATGCGCACGATGCGGGTTAGCATACAGCAGAAAGAAGGTTAGGAGAAGAGCAGGAAAAAGCTGCCAGGATGGCTGCTGTCGATTAACATAATAAATAGACAAATTAAAAAGCCTGTTTAAAGCTCGTTACAAGCCTTTTTGGTAAGTAACTGGTGCGGCCTAGCCTTCCATGGGAAAGCGAATATCTACTTGCGAGTCGAAATAGAGGCCGAGCAGCTCCGCGGCGTTGCCCTGGTTGACGCCGATGCAGAGCCGGTCTTGGCTGTTGAAGATGCACACCGCGTCGCCGGGGTCGGCGGCCTGGAAGTGGGCAGCGATGTCGCGCACGGTTTCGCGGGCGAAGTGAATGGTGCAGGGCCGGCCCCGGCCAATGACTTCGAGGGCCGTGCGGCTGATGTTGGTAATCAGGTTGCCGTAGTGGTCCACGTGAATCACGTGGCCGGTAATGCGGTTGTCCTGCAGGCGCAGCTGCCGGTTCAGAAGCTGGTAGGAATCGGTGGCGGCGGGGCCGAGGTCGGCCAGCAGGCCGCCCTGGGCCAGGTGCACGGCGGCCGGGGCCAGAATGTCGCGGGTGGGAGAGGAGGTAGCCAGGGCCGGAATCTGGACCAGCTCCTCGGGCTTGCCGTCGGTGAGCAGAGCCAGCAGGCCATTGTTGGCCGCCACGAAGTAATGATCCTCAAACAAGGCGGCCTGCCAGCTGCCCTTGCTGCCCCCGTGGTCGTTGACGCCCACCAGGTGCACCGAGCCCTTGGGAAAGTCCCGAAATACGGAATCGAGAACGTGTAAGGCGTGCGCGATGTTAAAGGGTTCGACAGCGTGGCTGATGTCCAGAACCGGTTGGGTGGGCGCCAGCTGCATAATCCGGGCTTTCACCGCGGCCACGTAATGGTCGCGGTAGCCAAAGTCGGACAGAAACGTAATCAGCCCCATGCCGGAATTTCTCAGTTCTTCGTACTATTGTTTACCCTGCTCTAGGGGCGGCAAAAGTAGGCGATTTGGACGGAACCAGTGCCCCTTTCGCCAGTAGCATTCTCTAACTCTCTCAGCTTAAAAGCAACTACAGTTTGGTCGAGAAAATCATCACGCTCGAAAACGTCTCTCTTGTCGACTTCCTCGGACCCGACAATCAGAACATCCGCCAGCTGGCCGCGGCCTTTCCCGGCAGCAAAATCATTTCGCGAGGCAACGAAATTAAGATTCAGGGGCAGACGCCCGTAATTGCCAGGATCAATGAAATCCTGTCGTCCCTAATCGAGCATTATCACCAATTCGGGCAAATTACCGACCGCACCGTGGCCCAGTATCTGGCTTCGGCCGACGACGAAATGGAGGAGCGGCAGATTGCCATGACCTCCCCCGCCGACGTCATCGTATTCGGGGCCAAGGGCGGCGTTATCAAGGCCAAAACCCCCAACCAACAAAAGCTGGTGGACGCGGTGATGCGCAATGACCTGGTCTTTGCCCTGGGGCCGGCCGGTACCGGCAAAACCTACATTTCGGTGGCTTTGGCCGTCCGGGCGCTGAAAAACAAGGAGGTCAAGAAAATCATCATTTCCCGTCCCGTAGTGGAAGCCGGCGAAAGCCTGGGCTTTTTGCCCGGCGACATGAAGGAAAAGGTGGACCCCTACCTGCGCCCGATTTATGACGCCCTGGAAGACATGATTCCGGCCGAAAAGCTGAAATTCTACCAGGAAAACAAGATCATCGAAATTGCCCCGTTGGCTTACATGCGCGGCCGTACGCTCAACAACGCCTTCGTGCTGCTCGACGAGGCCCAGAACACCACGCCTTCCCAGCTGAAGATGTTCCTGACCCGCATGGGGCCCACGGCGAAAGTCATGGTGAACGGGGACCGGAGCCAGATTGACCTGCCCACCAAGCAGAAATCGGGCTTGATGCAGGCCCTGGACATTTTGAAAGACGTGCGCGGCATCGGCTTCGTGGAAATGAGTGCCGACGACGTGGTGCGCCACCGCTTGGTAAAGGAAATCGTGGTGGCCTACGACCGGCACGACGTGCAGGAGCAGCGCGACCAGGCCAACCGCCCCGTGCGCGAGGCCCGGCCCTACCGCTCCTCCAACCCCGGCCAGGCGCCCGACCCGGCCCGCCACCCCGACGCCCGGCCCGAGAATGACGGCATGAGCAACCTACCCGTGAACCACGAGCAGCAGCTGTAAGCTGGTTGCTTGAATGGCGAAAAGAACCACCGGCCCCGTCGGTGGTTCTTTTGTTTTAGCGCCGCGGGCTTTACTTTGTACTTCCACTTTGGCCTGCTGCAGGCTGTTTTACCGCTATGATTACCGCTGAACCCGTTTCCGACCTGCGCGACCTGGACGCCGCTTTTACCATCCGTGAAACCGTGTTTGTGCACGAGCAGGGCGTGCCCGCCGACGCCGAGTACGACCTGCACGACCGGACCGACGCCCGCCACTACCTGGCCCGGGCCACCGACGGCACGCCCTGCGGGGCTGCCCGCTGGCGCACCACCGAGAATGGGGTGAAGCTGGAGCGGTTTGCCGTGCTGGAGCAGTTCCGCAACCAGGCTGTGGGCAGCGTGCTGCTCAAACGGGTGCTGGAAGACGTGCAGGCCGCTCACCCCGAGGCTACCGTGTACCTGAACGCCCAGCTGCGGGCCATTCCGTTCTACGAGCGGCACGGCTTCCGCAAAGTCGGCGACCAGTTCACCGAGTGCGACATTGAGCACTTCAAGATGATCTGGACTAAACCCGATTAATCAAGGTGAGATATACAGCAAGTGGGCCGCTGTTGCTAGCCCTGATTTTCAGCAGTGCTTTTCAGTCGGGGCCGGCCGGGCGTATGGAGGCGGGGTATCGGTTGCACGGAGCTGTTGGCGGTACTACAATGGCGGCATTGTCGGCGTGGCGGGAGCTACAGAAGGCGGGTTTTAGCGACACCCTGGCTTCTGCTCAGTTAGATACCCTGCAGCAAGTTTTGAACCGGGCCAGTAGCAGCAGACATTGGCAGCAGAAGCTGGGTGGACGCTATGCGGCCGTGGAGCTGATTGTGGCTCGGCAATCCGTGCCATTGTTGGTTTCAGAGTCGGGCCGGCTGGTTGTGCTGCTTGATAAGTTGGGGCGAAGCACTGTTGCTCCCGGGCGCAATTACTTCATTGAGCATACAGCTGATCAAATCTGGCTGCGTCGCTTAGCCAGCGCCGCTACGTCAGAATAAGCAACTGCGGATTAGTTTGAGTATACTTGATGCGTTAAGCATTATTGTTAGTTACTCAGGCTATTTCGTTATGATTCAGTGGGCTCCGTACGCCTTCGTGCGCCTGTTCCTGGCCTTGGCCGCCGGCGTGTTGACTTACCTGTATTTCGGAGCTGCCTTGCCGGACTTACGCTGGCCGTTGGCTGGCCTTACCGGAGTGTTTATTGCCCTACAAACCTGGGCCAGCCGGCAGCCAAACCCGGGGCCAACGGATGCGGCCGGTATGCTGGCCATCATCTGCCTGTTCGTAGCCGGCCTCACGCTTACCCAGCAGGCCACCGAAAAGCGCCGGTCCGAGCACCTGAGTCAGCTCACCGGGCCCATCGAGTTTTACCGCGCCGTGGTCGACGACTACACCGTGGTGCGGCCCGCGACGTACGCCACCACCGTGCGGGTGTCGGCCGTGCGCGTGGCCGGGCAATGGCGGGCGGCGCTGGGCGGCATCCGGGTGTCGGTACCCCGCGACTCAGGCGTAACCCAGCCCCGCTACGGCGACGTCTGGCTCGTGCGTGGCGGTCCGGCTTCGGCTAAGGCCCCACTCAACCCCGGCGAATTTGACTACCGCCGCTACCTGAGCTACCACCAGGTCTACCACCAACAGTTCATCCACGCCGACCAGTACCGGCGCATTGCCTACCAGCCGCCGCTGTATGTGAAGGCCGTCAGCATGCGGGCCGCCCGGGTCCTCGACGCCGTTTTTCGGCAGTACGTGCATCAGAAGCGGGAATATGCCTTGGCTTCGGCTTTGGTGCTGGGTATCAAGGACGACGTGGACCAGGACACCAAGCAGGCTTACGCCAACACCGGCACCACCCACATTATGGCCGTTTCGGGGTTGCAGGTGGGCTTACTATTCGGGGCCGTGACCTGGCTGCTGGGCCTCTTGCCGGGTCGGCGCGGGCCGTTGTTCCGGCTTACCACGGCGGCGCTGGGTTTGGCCGTTATCTGGAGCTACGCCTTCCTGACGGGCCTGTCGGCGTCGGTGCTGCGGGCGGCTGTCATGTTCACCTTCGTAATTCTGGCCCGGGCCACCGGACGGCAGAGCAATATGTACAATACGCTGGCCGTGGCCGCCTTTTGCCTGCTCTGCTACGACCCGTACTTGTTGGCCGACGTGGGCTTTCAGCTTTCCTTTCTGGCCGTGCTCAGCATCGTCTACCTGCAGCCCCGCATTGCCGCCTGGGTTGATTTCAAGGATAAGGCCGCGGCCCGCATCCGGCCCTGGCAGCCCCGGGCGGTGCAACAGCTTTGGCGGGCCGGCGGCTGGTTGGCCAACTGGATTTGGCAGGCCACGGCCCTGTCTTTGGCCGCGCAGGTAGCCACATTTCCGCTGGGCTTGTTTTATTTCCACCAGTTTCCACTCAGTTTTCTGGCTTCCAACCTGGTGGCGGTGCCCATTTCATCGTTGGCTGTGTACGTGGGCCTGGCCCTGCTGGCCGTGAAGGGCCTGGTGGCGTTGGCCGGGCTGGTGCTGCCCGCGGCCCTCACCGCGGGCCTCGATTGGTTACCTCAAGGTATTGCCTGGTTGTTTGAGAAGATGATTCTGGCCTTCAATGAGTATATCTTCTGGATTGGCCGCACCATGCCCGGGGCCCTGATTCAGAACGTGCACGTAACCCCGCTGCAGGCCTGGCTGATTTTTGCCATGATTCTGGCCGTGCTGGTTTTCTTGGCCGTCAAGCGGCTGCCGTGGCTGGGCCTGGCCTGCGCGCTGCTGGCCATCTTTGCCGGCACTCGGGTGTGGGCCGCCCGGACCCTGACGGCTGATGAGCAGCTGGTTATCTATAGTATTCCGCGCCGCTCGGTGTGCGGGTTCTGGCAGGGCGCTGCCGCCCATATCGTCACCGTCGACTCGTTGCCGCTCTCGGAAACCGAGCGTACTTACCGCATCGTGCCGGGCATTATTCAGCGCGAAGCCCGGCAGGTGGCCTACCATACCGGTTGGCAGCCGGCGCCCGTGCCCACGGCCCAGCCCATGCCCCACGTCACGGTGGCCGTGTGGCGGGGCTTGCGGCTGGCCTTCGTAAGCGGCCGAATCGATGAGGCCCGGATAGCCACGCCCGTGGATGTGCTGGTGCTGCGCCGCAATGCCTGGGTGAAACCCAAGGAGTTAGCTCAGGTATTTGGTCGGAAAGCGCGGGTTATTTTCGATTCTTCCTGTAAATCCTGGTACGTCGCCCACCAGGATTCGCTCTTGCAAGCGGCTGGCTTTCAGACGCATGACGTGACTAGTAAAGGCGCGTTCATCATCCGGCCACGGCCACTGGTCGGCTCAACCAGGGTGCTGGCCGAAACCGAATAGGGTCCAACCTCGCTATATAGTTTATTTAGAGCACCATTTTTGTTACGTTTGGTTTCGTCCCGACCTCACGCTGTTCTGGTTGTGCGCCGCCTGGTATTTTGGCGTACGCCCTTGCTTTTCACCGCCTTGCAACGACCCCGTCATGGATAATATGCCTACCCAGGAGCTAGAAGCGCTGCGCTACATCCGCTACGAAACGCGCGACGCCATCGGCTACATCACCCTGAACCGTCCCGAAAAACGTAACGCTCTGAGCTACGACGTGGTGTCGGAGCTCAAGGAGGCGTTTGAATTTGCCGAAGAAGATGAATCCTGCAAAGTAATCGTGCTGCGGGCCGAAGGCGCAGCTTTTTGCGCCGGCGCCGACCTGGGTTACATTCAGGAGCTGCAGGGCTTCGGCTACACCGATAACCTGGCCGACTCAACCCACCTGATGCAGCTGTTTCACCAGATTTACACCCTCAAAAAGGTGGTAATCGGGCAGGTGCAGGGCCACGCCCTGGCCGGCGGCTGCGGCTTGGCCACTATTTGCGACTTTGCCTTTGCCGTGCCCGAGGCTAAGTTTGGCTATACCGAGGTAAAAATTGGCTTTTTGCCCGCCATTGTCAGCGTATTCCTGGTGCGCAAGATAGGGGAGGCCCGCACCAAGCAGCTGCTGCTCACCGGCGACGTTATTTCGGCCCAGGCCGCGGCCGACTTTGGCTTGGTTAACTTCCTGGTGCCCAAGGAAGAGCTGGAGGAGAAAGTATACGCCTTTGCCCGCCGCCTCTGCGTCGAAAACTCGGGCCAGAGCATGGAGCTGACCAAGGAAATGCTGGCCCGGATTCCGGAAATGCCCCTGGAAGACAGCCTGCGCTATGCCGCCCAGATGAACGCCGAGGCCCGCGGCTCCCTCGACTGCCGCCGTGGTATTGCGGCTTTCCTGAGCAAGGAAAAAATTACCTGGGACAACTAAACCCTGCCCGGTTTCTTGCCGCCCAAGCGAAAAAAGGGAAATTGCAACGATGTTCTGGCCTAACGGTCAGAACATTTTTGCCTTTCTGCTGCTTTGTGCTGGTACAACCGCCTCATTTCTTTCACCACTTACTTCTCTTTCCATGACAATGTGGGCAGCCGTGGCCGTCACGACGGCTACTTTTCTGGGAATGGAGTTCGTTGCCTGGTTTATGCACAAGTACGTGCTGCACGGCGCGCTGTGGTTTTTGCACCGCTCCCACCACGTGCGGCACCCGCATCACTTCGAGCGCAACGACTTTTTCTTCTTGTTCTACGGCGCCCTGTCGATGGCCGGTATTATGTACGGCTCAGACGAGAAAAGCTGGCCCTTTTGGGTTGGAATTGGCATTGCGGCCTACGGCACGGTGTACTTCTTCGTGCACGACGTGCTGATTCACGGGCGTCTGCGGTTCTGGCGTAAGTCGAGCAACAAGTATCTGCGGGCCCTGAACATGGCCCACAAGATGCACCACAAAACCACCGGCCGCGACGGTTCCCAGGAGTTTGGTATGCTCTGGGTGTCGCCAAAATATCTGGAGCTGGCCCGTCGCAAGCCCGCGCCCGTGCGGGTAGCCGACAAGCAAGTATCTACCTCATCACCTTTGTAGGGCCGGCCATCGTGGGACAGTTTTCAATCAGCGACCTGGAGAATATTTCCGGTATCAAGGCGCACACCATCCGGATGTGGGAGCAGCGCTACGGCATTCTGCAGCCCGTGCGCACCCACACCAACATCCGCACTTACTGCGACAACGACCTGCGCCGCCTGCTGAACGTGGCCACGCTTTGCGGACAGGGGCACCGGATTTCGAAAGTTGCCCAGCTCAGTGAGCAGGAACTGGCCTCGGCCGTTATTGCCTGCTGCGAAGACCCGCACGATTACGCCCGCCAAGTCAATGCTCTGCTGGCTGCCACGCTGGAAATGAACGAGCCCCAGATCTGTAAGATTCTGGGCGGGGCCGTGCAGCAGCTGGGCTTCGAGGCGGCGGTGATGCACGTGGTATACCCCTTCCTGCAACGGGTTGGTATTCTGTGGCAAACGGGTAGCATTAATCCGGCCCAGGAGCACCTGGTTACCAATATTATCCGCCAGAAAATAGTGGCCGCCACCGACCAGCTGCCGCCGGTGCACCCAAGTGGAACCCAGCGTTGGGTGTTGTTTTTGCCCGAGGGCGAGCTGCACGAACTGGCGTTACTGTTCATGAATTACGCCCTGCGGGCCCGGGCTCAGCACGTGTTGTACCTGGGGCAGAACCTGCCGGAGTCGGAGCTGACGGCCGTGTGCCACACCTATCAGCCCCACTGCATCTGTACCGTGCTGACGGCCGTGCCCGAGCGAGGGCAGGTGCAGGGCTACATCAATCATCTGGCCGAGCTCTGCGGCGGTGCCAAGCTGGTGCTCTACGGCCCATTAATGTTTGGCCAACACCTGACTCTGCCCACCAACGCCGCCAGTCCTCGGCTAATGACCGACTTCCTGACTTTGGTGGACGAACTGCGGAAGGGCGGAAAATAAAATTTTGTCCTTTAACCTGAACGGTAGCGCAACTCCAACGGGGTTGCGCTTTCTTTTTTTATGGTTCAGCTCGGCGCTTTCACCGGGGGAATATTCGGGTTCGTCTCCCGAAACAGGAGGCAAGCCGAATTTATCAGGCAATCGTCGGCCCCTTACCCGCTGGGTCGTACCTTGGCCGGCGAATTGATGTACCGACATTGAATTAGGGCTAGTTGAGAAAAATTCTTACCTAGGCTAGCCAACATTCAAATGTTCCCGTATATTTGTTTAACCTTTTGCCACGAAAAGCTAAACAGTATGACCTCTTTGGAATTCACCGATCAAGTACAAAAGATTTCTTACTCCCTGAAGCCCGTGGCCATGAACCTGACTCGCGACGCTGACGATGCCAAGGACCTGGTCCAGGAAACTTTGCTCAAAGCCATGCTGAACAAGGACAAGTTTAAGGCGGGCACCAACCTGAAGGCGTGGTTGTACACCATCATGCGCAACACCTTCATTAATAACTACAACAAGATTACCAAGCGCAATAGCAATATTGACAGCACGGAGTATTTCCAGTATTTCAATACCGACGAGAATTATATCACCCACAACGGAGCCACTTCCGACTTCGTGGTAACGGACATCAACCAGGCCATTGCCAATCTGTCGGCCGACTACCGGACGCCGTTCATGATGTACTACATCGGTTACAAGTACCTGGAAATTGCTGAGAAGCTGCAGATTCCGATTGGAACCGTGAAAAACCGGATTCACATTGCCCGCAAGGAGCTCAAAGATGCTCTGAAGGTTTACGCCCCCGGCGTGTAGGGAATAGGGAGAATACAACTCGCGCCCGGGCGTAATACGGGCCGCCAGCTACGGAGCATTTGCCCGCGGCTGGCGGCCCGTAGTTTTTGAGGGCCCAGCCACGCTGCCAATTATTCCCGTGCCCCGCTGGCTGGAAACGACACTAAACTCTTCTCTTGCACGGCAACGGCGCGCTGGCTTGGACCCTGCCCGCCAAAACAAAGTTGGGAGCGGGTTTGTAGCTTGCCACCACCTTTTCCCTGTTCAGATTGACTACCGCTTCTGCTTCCCCTCACGTTCTGGTTATTGGTGCCGGCTTCGCCGGCCTCTCGGCGGCTACTTCCCTGGCCCAGCGCGGCTACCGCGTGACGGTGCTCGAAAAGAACGAAGGGCCGGGGGGCCGGGCCCGGGTTTTTCAGGCTCAGGGCTTCACTTTCGACATGGGCCCGAGCTGGTACTGGATGCCCGACGTGTTTGAGAAGTATTTCGCCCGCTTCGGCCGTAAGGTGTCGGACTACTACGAGCTGGAGCGCCTGGACCCTTCGTATCAGGTGGTATTTGGGCCCGATGACGCGGTGGATATTCCGGCAAAAATGGCCGAGCTGCGTCAGCTCTTCGAACAGTACGAGCCCGGCAGTGCCGCCCGCCTCGACGAGTTCCTGAAGCAGGCCGCCTATAAGTACGAAGTTGGTATCAACCGGCTGGTGTATGCCCCGAGCCGCTCGGTGCTGGAGTTTGCCGACCCCAAGCTGCTAGTGGATATGGTGCGCATGGACGTGCTGCAGAGCATGCACAAGCACGTACGCCGCTTTTTCAAGAACCCCAAGCTGCTGCAGCTGGTCGAGTTTCCGATTCTGTTTCTGGGCGCTACTTCCGAGAATACCCCGGCCCTGTACTCGCTCATGAACTACGCCGACCTGGCCCTGGGTACCTGGTATCCCAAAGGTGGCATGCACCAGATTGTGCGCGGCATGGTGCAGTTGGCCCAGGAGCAGGGCGTGCAGCTCGAATACAACCAGGAAGTGCAGGAAATCCGGGTCGAAAACGGCCGGGCTACGGGCGTACAAACGGCCGTCGGCTTCCGCGCCGCCGACATCGTGGTGGCCGGCGCCGACTACCACCACGCCGAGCAGCACCTGCTCCGGCCCGAGTTTCGGCACTACGACGAGGCTTACTGGGACAAGCGTACCATGGCTCCGTCGTCGTTGCTGTTTTATATCGGGCTCAACAAGCGCCTGCCCAAGCTGCGCCACCACAACCTGTTCTTCGACGAGGATTTTCAGCTCCACGCCCACGAAATTTACGAGCAGCCCCAGTGGCCCAGCAAGCCGCTCTTCTACGTCTCGGCCCCGTCCCAAACCGACCCCACGGTGGCCCCGGCCGGCGGCGAAAACCTGTTTCTGCTCATTCCGGTGGCCCCCGACCTGCCCGACCCCGAGGAAACCCGGGAGTACTACTACCACCTGATTATGGACCGGCTGGAGCGCCACGTGGGCGAGAGTATCCGCGACGCGGTGGTGTACAAGCGCAGCTACGCCCACCACGACTTCATCAGCGACTACCACAGCTACAAGGGCAACGCCTACGGGCTGGCCAACACCCTGCGGCAAACCGCCATTCTGAAGCCCACACTGAAAAGTAAAAAGGTTAGTAATCTGTATTTTACGGGGCAATTGACCGTGCCTGGCCCCGGCGTGCCACCCTCCCTAATTTCGGGGCAGGTAGTGGCCGGCGAAGTGGAGAAGGAGTATCCGTTTAACAAGTAGCATCTATCATTTAACAGCTTAAGAGAGCTGCCTAATTGAGTGTTAAATGTTAAATGATAATTGATAACTGAATTAAAATGGACCACGTTGCCCTTTTCGACCAAACCAGCCTGGCCTGTAGCAAGCTGATTACCAAGCGCTACAGCACGTCGTTTACGCTGGGCATCCGTACGCTCGACCCGCGGTTTCACCTGCCGGTCTACGCCGTGTATGGCTTCGTGCGCTGGGCCGACGAAATCGTGGATACTTTTCACGACTACGATAAAGCGGCTCTGTTTGCGGACTTCAAGCGGCAGACCGACGAGGCCCTGGCCATGGGCTTCAGCTTGAGCCCGGTGCTGCACGCCTTTCAGCTCGTGGTACGGCAGTACGGCATCGACCGGGAGTTTATCGATGCCTTTCTGAAAAGCATGGAAATGGACCTGGAAGACCGCAGCTACCACCAGTCCATGTACGAGGAGTACATCTACGGCTCGGCCGAAGTAGTGGGCCTCATGTGCCTGCGCATTTTCTGCGAGGGCGACGTGGCCTTGTTCGACCGGCTGCGGGAGCCGGCTCGCCGACTCGGGGCCGCATTTCAGAAAATCAACTTCCTGCGCGACATCCGCTCCGACTACGAAGACCGGGGCCGGGTGTACTTTCCCGGCGTGGTCTACGAGCGGTTCGACGACCAGGTGAAGCGCGAAATTGAGGCCGATATCCGGGCCGACTTCGATGCCGGGTACGCCGGTATCGTGCAGCTGCCCCGCTCGGCCCGCCTGGGGGTGTATCTGGCCTACGTGTATTACCTGAAGCTTTTTCACAAAATCCGGCAGCTGCCGGCGGCACGAATCTTGGGAGAGCGGGTGCGCGTACCCGACAACACGAAACTTTTGTTGCTGATGGGTTCGTACTTTCGCTACCGCCTTCGGGCTATCTGACCACGAACTTCCGCCCGCGTGAAACGTCTGCTTCTCTCTCTTTTCCCGCTTTTTACCCTTCTTTCCGCCGTGTCCGAAACCTCGCCCTACCACCTGCCCACCCTGCGCCGCCACTACGAGCAAGCCGCTGCCGATAAAACGGCCGGCGAAAAATTCTACAAGCTCATGGCCGACTACAACGCCAAGGATGCCGTAGTGCTGGGCTACAAAGGCGCCGCCGAAGCCATCCGGGCCCGCGACGCGTCGATGTTTAACAAGCTGACCTACGTGCAGGCCGCTAGTCGCACCTTCGACCAGGCCGTGGCTCTCGACCCACAGAATGCGGAGGTGCGCTTCCTGCGCTTCAGCGTGGAAAGCAACCTGCCCGGCTTTCTCAACCTGAGCCAGCACGTGGACGAAGACCGGCAGCTGCTGATTCAGACTCTGCTGAAGCACCCTAAGTCGGGCCTGGATACGGAGGCTTTTCAAACCGTGCGCAACTTTCTGGTCAACCGCGGCCACGTGAGCGACGCGGAAGCCCAGCAGCTGGCCCGGGTGGCTCAATAAGCTGGTAAGATTTTCCCGTCTACTGAAAAGGACCATCTGCGCAGGGTGGTCCTTTTTATTTTTTCGAGTATTTTTGTTTAACTTTTGTGGCTGCAAAGTGAAACAAAATCATCTTTCGTTGGTATAGGAAGCAGAAAACTAAATTGTTCTGCGTTAGGTTGATGAAGCGGGCAGCTGGCCAGAAGCAGGCGTAGAGCCGGCCGGCTGGTCGGCAAAGCCAGCAATGGAAAGTCACTTACTTGTCAGAACCGCTTATATAACGTTTTTCGTATCTTCTGCCTCCGTGAAGCCCGTCCGTAACATTCCGTCCGCTTCCTTGGTTACCGAGCTATGCCGCACCACCTGAGCGTCCGTATTGACCCCAACTCCGGTTTCTGCTTCGGCGTAATCTATGCCATTCAGATGGCGGAGGATATTCTCGATGAGCAAGGCTACCTGTATTGCCTGGGCGACATTGTGCACAACGACGAAGAAGTGCAGCGCCTTGAGCAGCGCGGCCTGCGCATTATCGATTACGACGTGTTTGCCGGCCTGCGCGACGAGAAAGTGCTGATCCGGGCCCACGGCGAGCCGCCGAGCACCTACCAGACGGCCCTGGAAAACGACCTGACCCTGATTGATGCTTCCTGCCCGGTGGTGCTCAAGCTGCAGAACCGCATCAAGACCAGCTACGACAAGCAGGAGAAAATCTTTATCTACGGCAAGCACGGACACGCCGAGGTGCGCGGCCTGCTGGGCCAGACCAGCGGGCAGGCGGTGGTATTTGAAAACCTGGACGAGCTACTGAGCCACGAATTGCCGGCCAACATTACGCTCTACAGCCAGACCACGAAAAGCACCGACAGTTTTTACCGTATCAAGGGCGAGCTGGAGCACCGCGGCTACGCCGTGAACCCCAACGACACAATTTGCCGGCAGGTCAGCAACCGGGACAAGGACCTGCGTAAGTTTGCGGCCCAGTACGACCAGGTGGTGTTCGTGTCGGGCACCAAGAGCAGCAATGGGAAGGTGCTCTACCAAGTCTGCAAGGATACTAACCCGAACACGCACTTTATTTCGAAAGTGGAGGAGCTTAGCCCCACGCAGTTTCAGCCGGGCCAATCGGTCGGAATCTGCGGGGCCACGAGCACGCCCATGTGGCTGATGGAAGACGTGCGCGACGCGCTGCTGGCTATGTAGGCTAGCTTAGCTTAACCAACTGCTGCTGGCGGCCGTTTGCACTTTGTTGCGGCGCCCAAAAGCCCGCTATTTCACCCTTATCCGACCCGATGCCCCACACCGCGCCCCAGCCAAGTCCGCCCGTTTCGCGGGTAAAACCGGCTCCGTTGGGTTACGTGGGCGTGGGCGCAGCGTTGGGTATCATCGGCAGCTGGGCCGCACTGCTGACCTTTCTGCTGGGTTTTTACGTCCCGGATTGGCACACCCCCTGGCCTTACCTGCTGGTTTTGCTGCAGATGCACCTTTACACGGGCTTGTTTATCACCGCCCACGATGCCATGCACGGCGTGGTTAGCACCAACCAGCGTCTGAACACGATGTTGGGCACTGTGTGCGCCTTTTTGTTTGCCTTCAACTGGTATCCGCGCCTGCTGCCCCGGCACCACCAGCACCATCGGCACGTGGGCACCGAGGCCGACCCCGACTTTCACGATGGTCGGCACCCAGGATTTCTGCCGTGGCTGTTGCGCTTCGCCCTGAACTACGTGACGTGGTGGCAGATAGCCCTGATGGGACTTACCTATAATCTGTTGAAGCTGGCCTTTCCCATGGCCAACGTCATTGCCTTTTGGATGGTCCCGGCGGTGCTAGCCACGGTGCAGCTCTTCTTTTTCGGGACCTACCTGCCACACCGCGGCGAGCATGCCCCCGACAATGTGCACAAGTCGCGCACTCAGCTGCGCCATCACCTGTGGGCCTTTGTGAGCTGTTATTTCTTTGGCTACCACTACGAGCACCACGACCAGCCGTACTTACCCTGGTGGCGCTTGTGGCGCACCAAAGAAGGATAACCACCGCCGGAGCCTACCTGAACAGCGAGAAGAAAAACCCGGCTAAAATTGTGGGGCGGGTAAATTTAAACACGGAATCTGGCTATCTTCAGGCAGCCTAACTTGTCGTTGGGACGCCCACTTAGCCAAGATGCGCTTGTTGCACTGCACGAAAGTTTCTTCGGTCTTTCTGTATTTGGCAACAGCCTTGCTGGGCTTGTTGCCGCTAGCAGGGCGGGCTGCTTCCAACGGCCCCGACCCGGCGTTGACGCAATCTTTCGACGCTGGGCTGGCCGAGTTGGTGGGCGCCATTCCGCTTGCGCCCGCCAACCCCCAAGCACGGCTGCGCTATGGATTGAGCATGCTTCGGGAAGCTTCGAAAAGCAGAAGTGCTGATAAGCAGGCGGCTGGCCACCGCCTCGTGGGCTCGGCCCATCACGAACTGGGTTCCTTTGCCAAGGCCGCTTATCATTTCCGCAAGGCGTTGCAGTTGGATCAGCAACAACAAAACCAGCCAAACGTGGCCGTTGATGGGTTGGGACTGGGCAATGCGCTACTCAGCCAGGGCGACACGGGGCAGGCGCGTCAGGTATATCATTTGGCGCTGCAAAGCTTTGCCCAGCAAAATTCCCGGCGCGGCCGGGCTCAGGTAGAAAACAGGTTAGGCTCTTTGTACGCGCAGCAGCGCAAGTGGGGTCAGGCCTTGGCTAGTCATTCGCGCGCGCTACAAGGGTGGCTGCAGCACCAGGATTCGGCTCGGGCCGCGGCTACCTTAAACGCCATAGGCAACGTCTACTGCCAGCAGGGAGCCTACAGCCGGGCCTTGTATTACCTGCGCAAAGCCATGCGGACAGCAGCCCCAACCGATAGTCTGCGGCAAAGTGAAAGTCTAACCAGTATCGGGCGGGTATACCGGGCCGTAGGCAATTACGACGCCGCGCTGACGAGCTTCAAGCAGGCCACTCGGCTGGTGCCCACCACTGCGCCCACCGTCCCGCACGCCCAGCTATATCAGGCCCTGGCAGCCACTTACGACTCCCTAGGTCAGGTGTCGGCGGCCGAGCGGGCCCTTCACCAGGGCTTGGTACTGGCCCGCCGGAGCGGTTCCGCCCTGCTGCTAAGTCAGCACTATCGGGCCCTGGCGGAGGTGTACCGGCAGCGGGGCCAGTTCCAGAAGTCGTTGGTCATGCTCACGCGCTTTACTAGCCTGCAGGACAGTGTGTTTGCTCAGGAGCGGGCGGCGCAGGTGGCCGAGCTCCGGACGCGCTACGAATCGGAAAAGAAAGAACGGGAAATCCAGCTGTTGATTAAGGACCGACAGATTCAGGATGCCACCCTGCGCCGGCAGAAGCTGCTGCGCAATACTTTGGCGGTAGGGGCTCTGCTCTTACTTATCATCGTGGGCGGGCTTTACCGCGGCCGGCAGCAGCAGGCGCGGGTCAACCGGCTGCTGGAACGTAAAAATGCGGCAATTAATCGGCAGAAAGAGGAGCTGACGCGGCTTAATCAAACAAAGGACACGCTGTTTTCCGTCATTTCCCACGACTTGCGCAGCCCGCTCAGTTCCCTGTATTCGTTGTTGACGCTGCTCAATATCGGCTCTTTACCGCCCGAGCGGCTGGCGCTGCATTCGGCCCGGCTTACCCGGGGCCTCAACAGCACCCTGCAGTTGCTGGACAACTTGCTCAACTGGTCGGCGGCGCAGATGAAAGGCGACAAAATCCGGCCGGAGCGGCTACGCCTCGATGTACTGGCGGAAGAGGCCCTGGCCCTGCTGCTAGGGGATGCTGAGCGCAAAAATATTCTGTTGCAAAACCAGCTGGTGGTTCCCACGCTGGTGCGGGCCGATATGAACATGGTTCGGCTTGTGTTGCGCAATTTGCTTGGCAATGCCATTAAGTTTACGCCCGAGGGTGGCTCCGTAATTCTCACGGGCGCGCAGCAGGGCACGGTATGGAGCATTACGGTGCAGGATACCGGGATTGGTATTCAGCAAGCCGACCACGAACGGGTGTTCGGCAAGAATGGACCATTTACGACTCCGGGTACAGCCCGGGAGAAAGGCACGGGTCTAGGTCTGCAGCTGTGCAAGGATTTTGTGGAGCGCAACGGCGGGCAGCTCACCTTTACCACCCAGCCCGGACAAGGCACTGCGTTTACGTTTACGCTCCCGGTGGCTCTCGCGGCTCCGGATGCCCAGCCCGCGCCGGCTACTGTGGCTGCTGCCGCCGGATAAGGGAACGGTTGACGATTCGCTCGGTTACCCGCTCGCGGTACGTTTGGCCCAGGGGCAGGGCGTGGCCCCCCACGCGTACTTCCAGGTTGCTGACGGCCTCAATACGGGCCGTATTGACCAGGTAGGAGCGGTGGGTGCGCACAAACAAGCCGGGCGGCAGTTGCTCCTCAATGTTTTTGAGGTTGACCAGCGTGAGATGAGTGCGCCCGTCGGCCGTGTTGATTTTGGTGAAATCTTTCAGGGCTTCGATGTAGAGTACCTCCCGGTAGTGGAGGCGCACAAACTGGGCGTCGGTGCGGATGAAGAACGAGCCCCAGCCCGAGAGAATATCCTGGTGCCCGTCGCCCTCGGCCAGATTGGTGCGCAGGATACCGGCAATCTTGTTGACTGCTTTCAAAAACCGGTCGAGCGAAATCGGCTTGAGCAAAAAGTCAATAACGTCCAGGTTGAAGCCTTCCATGGCGTACTGCGGGTAGGACGTCATCAGTACCACCAGGGGCGGGTGTTGCAGGGAACGAACCAGATCCAGGCCACTCAGGTGAGGCATGGTAACGTCCGAGAACAAGACCTGCACGTCGTGGTGCATCAGATAGCGGTGAGCATCCAGTGGGTCGGTGAAGGCGGCTTTCACATCCAGCACGTCGGTCATGGCCACGTAGGCTTGCAACAGATCCAGCACCAGCGGATCATCGTCGAGCAGCAAACAGCTAATCTTCATACAGCGCAGGTTTCGATAGGGAGTGGGTGAATATAAAAAGGATAAATTGATAAATGCAATTTATTATAAGAACAAATCAATATTTGGCCGGCTATTTCCCAGCTTCCATCTACTTTTAGGCTTGGTTCCTCTACTTTAAACCCCTCGCTATAATCGGATTAGATATCTTCTATCGGAATAGCTTCTTCGTTTTACCAATTCGGTTCTGGTTATTCTTATTTCTCCGTCTGCCTGCTCCTGCCAACACACCTACTCGTTATGAAACGTTTCACCAGTGCTTCCAGCGCAGCCCTGCCGCCTGTGATTCTGGGAGTTGAGCTCACCATTGCCAACCATCAGGATCTGCGCAAGTCTATTCGCTCGGCTTTTGGCTTGAATACGCGGGCCATCAACCTGCGCATCGACCCCAGCATGGATTTGATTTACCTGTGCGAAACCACCTTACCCAATACGCTGCCCTGCCTGGCCAGTCTCACCAGACCCGGCGTAATTGCCGTGCTGCTACGCTCGGTGCGGCTGGAATGGCATCCGGAAACCAAGCAGAATATTGGGCGGGGTACGCCCACGCTGGCGGCCCTGGAAAGCGGCAACTGCTTTCTGACCGCCAACGGCCGCAAAGTATCCATTGCTTCATTCACGACCCGGCACGTGCATCCTACCCGCATTGTAATGGAGGCGCAAGGGCAGCCTAATCTGCTGGAATACCTGCGGGCCGACTCCTTTACCCTGGAAATTTCGGGTACCAACCGCCGCCGCCTAACCCGCCCCCTGGCTTTCAGTGCGGTGCTGGAGTTCGACGTGCAGCTCGCCCCCGGTGCCCAGGCCTGAGCCGGCCGGGCTAGTAGCCAGCATTAGTCAGCCAATAAAAAAAGCCTGCCCCGAAGGGCAGGCTTTGGCGCAGTGTCACTCAAAAGGCGTCTAGCGCTTAGTGAGCCGCATCCTGGTGCACGTTGTTGGTTTTTTTGCAGCAGTCGGGTAGCCGGTCGTAGGCCCGGGCTTCGGCGGCCTGCTCGTCGGCATCGTAGCCGGTGCGTTGCACGGCGGTACGCAGGGCGGCCGGGGTGGTTTTGTCGGGCCGGTACGATACGGTCAGCACTTTGCTGGGTACGTCGAGGTGAGCTTCCTGCACGCCTTTTTCGTAGGCCAGGGCTTTTTCCAGGCGGGCCTTGCACATGTCACACACGGCCGAGGTTTTGATTTGAAACACTTCCGTAGCGGGGCCTTTAGTCTTGGCGGCGGCGGTGGTTTGGGCAAACGAGAACTGGGCAGTGAGTAGCAGCACGGCGGCTAGCCAAAATGATCTGAGAGTTTTCATACGAAGCAAAAGAAGGAAAAGGATGGGGCAAAGTCCAGCTTGGCCGCTCTCATAACAAAGAGCTTGCCGGAAGAATTGCCAGAAGGTTATTCAATTTTAAAGCGCAGCCCGGCGTACGTGAGCCGGCCGTAGGTAGGCCCCCAGATCATGGCCGCGTCGAAGGTGGGGCCGAAGGGGGCGTAGGCACCCATGATGGGGTCGGGCTGGCGGTAGTTGGTCAGGTTTTCAACGCCCACGTACACTTCCCAGCGCTTGAAGGCCCGCGTCACCTGCGTGTTGAGCAGGGCGTAGCGCGGGGCGTAGTTGAGCGTGGTGGTACCCGTGCCGTGCTCATGGCCAATGCTGCCGGGGTTGTGAGCCAGGGGCCGTTGCCCAAACCACTGCAGAGTCAGATCAGCCCGCCACTTGTCGAAAGCCGTGGCGTAGCCCACGTTGGCAAACACCCGGTGCCGGGGCGTGAGGGCCTTGGGCAGCAATTCGCCGGCGTAGGTGGTGCGCACGTCCAGGTACTTATACGCCAGCTTGGTTTGCAGGCCTTTCACGGGTTCGAACTGCACCTCGGTTTGCAGGCTGCGCGAAAAGGACCGGCCGCCCGGCTCCAGATTGCCAATTTGCAGCAGCGTAGGCGCTGAATAGGCATCGGCTACCACCTGGTTTTGAAACTCAGTGTGGTAATAGTCGGTGATGAACGTGGCCGGGTGGCCCGCCACGGTGAAGTACTGGGTAAAGCTGCCGCCCACGTTCCAGGCCCGCTCGGGGCGCAGATAGTAGTCGATAACAAACTCGCGGGAGCTGACCAGCATGCCCGAGTTTTCGGCAATAGGGTTGGCCGTGCGGAAGCCCGTGCCGGCCGCCAGGCGTAGCACCGTGTTGGCCGTAGCATCCAGCTTCACGTTGAGCCGGGGCGTGAGCACCCAGCCGTAGAGGTTGTGGCGGTCCAGGCGCAGGCCCCCGACGAGGGTGAGGTTCTTGGCGTTCTGGTAGGTGTACTCGGCAAAGGCGCCGGGCACCCGCTCGTTGCGGGTGCGGTGCTCCCGGGCATACCGCTCAGCCGTGGTTTCGGTAGGATAAATAAAACCGTCTTTGAACACCTCCGCGTAGTTGTCGTGCAGATAGCTCAGGCCCAGGCGGTAGGTATGAGCCGTGGTGCCCAGCACGCTCTGAAACAGCAGCGTGGCCAGGCCCGTGCGCTGGGTGCCGTCGTAAGTGCGGATGCCGTAGCCCGAATCGAAGGCGTGACTGGTGCCGCTGAGCAGCAGGCCTAGGCTCTGGTAGGGCCGGCCGGGCCAGGTGTAGGAGGTCTTGGAAAAGCCCGTGTAACGATTGGTGCTCAGCGTGGTGCCGTAGAAGCTGCCGGGCTTGTCCTGCCGGAAGTCTACCTGCCCGCCTTCCCGGGTTTCGCGCAAGGCGCCCAGGCCCAGCTCACTCACGATGCCGGTGCCCGACTTGTACTTCCACTTGTTAAAAACGTTGTATTGCGTAGCCAGGGGCAAATCCAGAAAGCCGTCCTTGTTCCGGTCGACGCGGCGGCCCAGGTGGTCGGAGTGCAGCAGCAGGGCGGTGCTTACCTTGGCGCTGAGCGGAGTGGCCAGGTTCAGGTTAAGGTCAAACTTGCCCAGGTCGTTGCCGTAGGCGTTGAACAGCAGCCGCTCGGCTTTTTCGGGCTCCTTGAGGCGCACGTTGACCTGGTCCGAAATACTCTCGTAGCCATTCACCACCGAGCCCATGCCCTTGATGATGTCGATGCCCTCAATCCAGGTGCCCGACAGGTAGCTCAGCCGGTAGGGCGTAGCTAGGCCGCGCAGGGCCGGCAGGTTGTCGACGGTGAGCAGGGAATAGGCCCCGTCGAGGCCCAGAAGCTGAATCTGCTTGGCCCCCGACACGGCGTCGGTGGTCGATACTTCCACCGCAGCGTTGGTTTCGAAGCTTTCGGCCAGGTTACAGCACGCCGATTTGGTCAGGTCACGGCTGGTGATGACCTGGGTGTTGGTGGGCGTCAGGGAGGAATAAGCCGGGGCGCGCTCCTCAATCTTTACCTCACCCAGCTCCACGGAGCGACGCAGCGCCACCCGCACGAAGGCCTGGCTGGTGGCTTCAATGGTGAGTGTGTCGGCCTTGTAGCCGAGGGAGTTGATAATCAGGTGGCTGGCGGCACCCCGGGCGGGCCGCACCAGCGTGAATTTACCGGTGGCATCGGTGGTAGCTGCGGCATCGGCAGCTTCCAGCCAGCGCACCACGGCCCCGGGCAGGGGAGAGCCCGCCACGGCGTCGGTAATCTGGCCCTGGACGGGCGCAATGGGAGAGGATTGGGCCCAGGCCGCCGCGCTGCTCAGCACCAAAAGGCCGAGCGTGGCGGTAAGGCGTGGCCCTACGGTAGACTGCATATGGTCAGGTAAGTAGAATTCTTCTCGGAGGAAAACCGGGGATGGTTGCCTCGCTCCCCGGAGCGCGGGAAGAAATTCTATACCTGCCAGCTGCACACAAACGTCAGCAGCGCGCGGCCCGCCCGCAGGGGCGGGGATGAGTCGCTGGCGTGCCAGGGCGTGGCCTGGGTTAGGCTGGGGCCGGCGCAGAAAATGCTGCTGTAGCTGATGGGTAGCCAAGCCAGTACTGCCGTCGGCAGCAGCACTTTGGTGTGACCCGTGGCAGCGGCATCGAGCTTGTGAAAATGGGCGCCAAACTCGCAGCAGGACTTTTTCAGCTGAGCTTTGCCCGCCAGCTGGTGGTCGAGCAGCCGACTAGCAACCGCCGCGGCGGGAGGGCACTTGTGCTCGGGCGCGCTAAAGACGATGGCGGCCGTGCTGCGCCCGCTGCTACGGCAGGTGTGCGACTGCACCGTGAGCCCCACCGAAGTGAGAAGCACGAGCAGGGCCATAAAGCCGCTGAAGAGCCGGTGGAGCAACGGACGTTTCACGCTGACAAAGATACGAAGCTTGTGGTTGAGCCCGTGCAAAATATCGGCCGCAATAGTGCGTAATCCGGTGGTGCCGATGGACCCGAAAACCCTAACAGGGGAAGCCTGCGAATCATTACCAACGAAGCTGCCATTTTGGCAAACCAGGTTTTTTGTCCTACCACTTTCTTCCCTCACTTGCGGCATGATGGATTGAAAACATTGCCAGATGGCTAAAAAACGCCTTTTTGCGTAGTGGTAGAAAATGGTAAATCGTGGTTGCCTTTTCCCGGGCATTGCGTACTTTTGCTATCATCCCGTTCCCACGCCTCGTCGGCAACCCCTGGCATCTATGAACCTTCTCTCTGGCGAATATGAGTGCAAGCTGGACCCGAAAGGGCGCTTGGTGCTGCCCGCCAAGGTGAAGGCCAACCTGCCCGAGGCCTCGGCCAACCAGCTAGTGCTGGTGCGCGGGTTTGAGCCCTGCCTAGTGCTTTACCCGCGCGAATCCTGGCGCGTGATTCACGACAAGGTTATGGCCCTGGATGAGTTCAACGAGGAGTACCGGCAGTTTCAGCGCAACTTCTTCCGCGGCATGACCGAGGTGGAGCTCGACAACATCGGGCGCTTTATGCTGCCCCGCACCATGCTGCGCTACTCCGGCATCGAGAAGGAAGCTATTATCGTGGGCCTGGGCAACCGCTGCGAAATCTGGGAGCCCGAGAAGTACGACGAGTTCCTGATCAAAGACCAGCAGAGCTTCTCGAAGCTGGCCCAGAAGTTTTTATCCACCGACACACCGCCCGTCAGCGGCCCCCTTGCCGCATGAGCGCCGACTACCAGAACGATACCGCCTACCACCGCCCCGTGATGCTGGCCGAGTGCCTCGAAGCGCTGGACCTGCGCCCCGACGGCCGCTACGTGGACGTGACCTTCGGCGGCGGCGGCCACACGGCCCGCATCCTGGAGCGCCTGACTTCCGGCCACCTCTACAGCTTCGACCAGGACGCCGACGCCGAGCACGAAGCCCGGCAGCTCGCCCGGCCCCAGTTCACCTTTATCCGGGCCAATTTCCGCGACCTGCACCACGAACTGGAGCAGCGTGGCGCGTTGCCCGTCGATGGGCTGCTGGCCGATTTGGGCGTGTCGTCCCACCAGTTTGATACGCCCGAGCGGGGCTTCAGCACCCGCTTCGACGGACCCCTGGACATGCGTATGGACCCCGAAGCCGACCGTACCGCCGCCGACATCGTGAATGAGTACTCCGAGGCCGAGCTGCACCGCATTTTCGGCATGTATGGCGAAGTGACCAACGCCCGAACCCTGGCCAACACGCTTACCACGGCCCGGCGCGGGCAGGCCGTGCAGACCATTGCGGCCCTGAAAAAAGCCATTGCGCCCTGCACGCCGCGGGGCAAGGAGAATAAGTACCTGGCCCAGGTATTTCAGGCCCTGCGCATCGAGGTGAACGACGAAATGGCGGCCCTGCAGGAAATGCTCCAGCAAACGGCCCAGGTGCTGCGCCCCGGCGGCCGGCTCGTCGTTATGTCGTACCACTCCCTGGAAGACCGGCTGGTGAAGAACTTTATGGCCAAGGGCAAGTTCTTCGGCGAAGCCGAAAAAGACCTGTTCGGCCACACCAATACGCCTTTCGAGGTGCTGACGCGCAAACCCGTGGAGGCCAGCGCCGAAGAAATTGCCCTCAACAGCCGGGCCCGCTCGGCCAAGCTGCGCATTGCGGTGCGCCGCGACGAATGAAGCCGAGTTTGGCCGGATTTTCGCGCCGCGCCGCCCTCCCCGTGCAGTTGACTTACTAAGCCGATACGCCAACCTCCTTTTCCTCTCCCGAGATTTTGGCTACCAATACCCTCAAACCCGTTGCCAACACCCCGCCCCGCGCCAATGTGCCCCGGGACCTGACGCCCCCCCCGCCGGTGGCGCCTGAACCCGCACCTCTGCCCGAGCCGGAGCCCGAACCCGCGCCTAAACCCAAAGCCAAGCGCGAAAAAGCTGCCCCCCGTAGCACCTGGAGCGTGTTTACGGTGCTCGACCGGCTCACCAGCGTCGACAGTATCTTCCGGGAAGGGCTGCCCGTGCAGTACCTGCCGCACGTGCTGTTCGTGATGTTTCTGATTCTGATTTACATCGGCAATACCCACTGGGGCTACCGCATGAACCGCAGCATTCAGAAGCTCAAGCTCGAAACCGAGGACTTGCGGGCCGACTATACCACCCTCAAGTCGGACTACATGGAGGCCAGCAAGCAGAGCGAGGTAGCCCGCAAGGTGGCTGCCTATGGCCTGGTGGAAAGCTCCTCGCCGCCGTTCCGCATCACGGTGCCCGCCGGCCGCCTCGACGAAGCCGAGCTGGAGGCCCTGCCCGTCATTACCGCCGATTCGCTGGCGGCTATGTCGGCCGCCGACTCATTAGCCCTGGCTGATTCGCTTGGTACGGCCACTCAGCCAGTTCGGGCCGCCGCTACGCACGCGGCAGCCAGCCATAGCTTGGGCCGCCACGCGGCCAAACCCAAAAACCGGACTACGCCCAAAAAAGCTACGGCCAAAAAGCCGGCGGCTAAACCGGCTACGAACAAGAAGAAAACCACCAACTCTTCCCGCCCGACCCATGAAAGGAAGCGTTAAAAAATCCATTGTAACCCGGGTTCGGCTGGCGTTTTTGGGCGTCTGCCTGTTTTCGTGCGCCATCGTCTGGAAAGTGTCGCGCATTCAGTTCAAGGAAGGCGAGAAGTGGCGGGCCCTGGAGCAGGAGCGCCGCATCGTGTACCAGCCCGTGTTTGCCACCCGCGGCAACATTTACTCCGACAACGAGAGCATCATGGCCACCTCGCTGCCCTTCTTCCGGGTGGCCTGGGACCCGAGCGTGGTGGACGAGAAGACGTTTAAGGGCGGAGTTGACTCTTTGTCCTTGCTACTGTCGCGCTTTTTTGGCGACCGAACTCCCAGAGAGTATTACCGCCGGCTAACCGATGCCAAAAAAGGCAAAGTGCGCTACGTACGGCTGAATTCCCGGCAGATCAACTTCCAGGAAAAGAAGATGCTGGCCCAGTGGCCTATTTTCCGGGGCGGTAAAAACAAGGGCGGCGTCATTTTCGAGAAGGTCGATAAGCGGTTCCGACCCTTCGGTGGCCTGGCCCAGCGCACCATCGGCTTTTTGAACGAAGACAAAAACGGCGCGGGCCTGGAGTTTACCTACAACCGCCACTTGGCCGGCAAAGACGGGGAAGCCCTGTTTGAGCGCCTGCCCGGCGGCAATAAGCCCATCTACGACGGTACCGAAGTGAAGCCCCAGCCCGGCTACGACGTGAAAACCACCCTGGACATCAACCTCCAGGACGTGGCCGAAAATGCGTTGTACAAGTCGCTGGTCGACAACAGCGCCCAGTACGGCTGCGTGATTCTGATGGAAGTGCAGACCGGCGAAATCAAGGCCGTGGCCAACCTGGGCAAGGTGGCCGAGGGCGTGTACCGCGAGGATTACAACTACGCCATTGCCGACCAGGGCCGTACCGAGCCGGGCTCGACCTTCAAGCTGGCCTCGATGATGGCCCTGCTGGAAGACAACCCCAGCCTCTCGCTCGACGACACGGTGAATACCGGCCGCTCGGGTTCCATGCGCATTGCCGGGGCCGTCAAGACCGATACCCACGCCTACGGACGACTATCGGTGAAGCAGGTCATTGAGAATTCATCCAACATCGGGGTGGCCAAGCTCATCAACGACCATTTTTCGGCCAACCCCAGCAAGTACACCGACTATCTCAAGCAGTTTGGGCTCGACAAGCCGCTGGGCTTCCAGATGGCGGGGGAGGCCCGGCCCTATATTAAGGACCCGCGGGACCGGTCGTGGAGCCGGACTTCGCTCAGCACCATGTGCATTGGCTACGAGCTGAAGCTGGCGCCGTTGCAGACCCTGGCTTTCTACAACGCCATTGCCAACAACGGCGTGAAGGTGCAGCCCATGATTGTGCGCGAAATCAAGCAGGCCGACAAGGTCCTGGAGCGGTTCGAGCCCAAGGTCCTGAACCCCAGAATCTGCTCGGAGGAAACCTTGGCCAAGCTGCGCCAGATGCTGGAAGGCGTGGTGCTCAACGGCACGGCCCGGGCCATTCAAACGCCCGACTACACCATTGCCGGCAAAACCGGGACGGCCTGGAAGTTCAAGAACGGGCAGTACACCAAGCAGTACTCGACCAGCTTCTGCGGCTATTTTCCCGCCGATAAGCCCAAGTACAGCTGCATCGTGGTAGTTGACTCGCCCAAGGGCGCCAACTGGTCGGGCGCCCAGGTGGCGGCCCCCATTTTCCGGGAAGTGGCCGATAAGGCCATGGCCCGCGACATGGCCAGCCAGCGGCCCTTGCTGGCCCGGGCGCCTACCAACAAGTCGAAGGTGCCCTACGTGCGGGCCGGCCTGCAGGATGAGCTGACGCTGGTATGTCAGAAACTGGGCGTGAGCAACCATTCCCAGGCCTCCGGCGACGACTGGGTGCGAGCCAACCGCGCCGATACGAATGTGAATGCCGTGGACTGGAAGCCGGTGGCCGTGCGCCCCGGCCGCGTGCCCGACGTCACCGGCCTGACTTTGCGCGACGCGCTGTTTCTGCTCGAAAACCGGGGCTTGCGCGTCAAGGCCCTGGGCACCGGACGGGTGCGGCAGCAGTCGGTAGCGGCGGGCAGCGGCATCCGGCGCGGCACCGTCGTGACCCTGGCGCTGGAGCCGATTGGCACCAAATCGGCGGATGCCCCCAGGGCCTTGCCGGCTCCCGAACCCACCCAACTCACCGAAAACAAGCTAATTACGGCCGTCGACCTGGACGAGGCCAAGCGCATCCGCACACTCAAGGCCAAGCGCCAGGCCCAACAACGCCTCTCCCAGCAAGGCCTGCAACGGGCACCGGCGGCCAGACCCCGGGCCTAACGTTGCCCCTGGACTCCGTCAGGCCCAACTTTCTTCCCCCTTTACTCACCCGAAAAAGCGGTTTTCCCGCCGCCCTCCTCGTTTGAATACTGCCGATAACCTTGCCGTTCCGCTTTCTTCCCTGCTAACTGACCTCACGGTGCAGGCTCAGGTGGGCCCCGCCGACCCGGCGGTACTCAGCCTTACCCTGGATTCGCGCCAGGCCCAGCCCGGCGCGGTGTTCTTCGCCCTGCGCGGCGCCCAAACCGACGGCCACCAGTTTATTGCCAAAGCTGTGGAGCTGGGCGCCTCCGTAGTGGTGTGCCAGGAGCTGCCCGCCGAAACCGTTGCTACCACAACTTACGTGCAGGTAGCCGACAGTGCCGAGGCCATGGCCTACATGGCAGCGGCGTTTTACGGCCACCCGTCGCGCCAGCTTAAGCTGGTGGGCATCACGGGCACCAATGGCAAAACCACCTGTGCCACGGTGCTCCACAAGCTGTTTCGGGAGTTGGGGTACCACGTGGGTTTGCTCAGCACGGTGCAAAACCAGATTGACGAGCAGGTTATTCCGGCCACCCACACCACCCCCGACGCCATCCGCCTCAACGAGCTGCTGGCCCGGATGGTGCAGGCTGGCTGCACCCACTGCTTTATGGAGGTCAGCTCCCACGCCGTGGTGCAGCACCGCGTAACCGGCCTACAGTTTGCCGGCGGCGTGTTTACCAACCTCACCCACGACCACCTCGACTATCACGGCACCTTCGACAACTACCTGAAGGCCAAAAAGGGCTTTTTCGACAGCCTGGGTAAAAAAGCCTTTGCCCTGACCAACGCCGACGACAAGCGGGGCCCGGTAATGCTGCAGAACACCGCCGCCCGCCGCGAAACCTACTCCTTGCGCGGCCCGGCAACCTACCGGGCCCGACTGGTGGAAAACGCGGTGCACGGCCTCCACCTCGACGTAGACGGGCGCGACGTGCAGTTTCGCCTTATCGGGGTGTTCAACGCCTATAACATCCTGGCCATCTACGGGGCGGCCGTGCTGCTGGGCGAGGAGCCGATGGACGTGCTGACCGTGCTGTCGGGTCTGACCTCGGCGCCCGGCCGCTTCGAGCCGATTCTGGCCGAGAAAACCCGTATTACCGGCATCGTAGACTACGCCCACACCCCCGACGCCCTGGAAAATGTGCTCGACACCATTGCCGATATCCGCCAGCCCAGCCAACAGGTGATTACCGTGGTGGGCTGCGGCGGCAACCGCGACGCGGCCAAGCGCCCCATTATGGCCAACCTGGCCTGCAAAGGCTCCAGCCGCGTGGTGCTTACTTCGGATAACCCCCGCTTCGAAGACCCCAACGACATTCTGCAGCAGATGCAGGCCGGCGTGCAGGTAGCTGATCTGGGCAAAGTCCTGACCATTGCCGACCGGCGCGAGGCCATCAAAACGGCCGTAGCCCTGGCCCAGCCCGGCGACATCGTGCTGGTAGCGGGCAAAGGCCACGAGAATTACCAGGAAATCAAAGGCGTCAAGAATGACTTCGACGACAAGAAAGTCCTGCAGGAAATGTTCGAGCTGCTGGGAAAATGAAAAAAGGGAAAAGAACGGCATGACGAGCTTAGCGAGATGTCTCCCGCTGGTCGGCACGACGTTCGGAAAAGCCCGATTACTAGAAAATCTGCACAAACGCAACAGTTGCCTAACCCCAAAAAAGCCAAATCTTTGCAGCTTGGAATAACCCCAACTGAGACCCGCTGACCCCCGCGCCAATGCTTTATTACCTCTTCAATTTTCTCGACAAGCACTACAACCTGCCAGGCGCGGGCGTTTTCCAGTTTATTTCGTTTCGAGCGGCCATGGCCGTCATTACGTCCCTCATTATTGCTCAAGTCTTTGGTGCCCGTCTGATTCGGGTGCTGCAGATGAAGCAGGTGGGGGAGAGTATCCGGGATTTGGGCCTGCAAGGGCAGATGGAGAAGAAAGGCACTCCGACGATGGGCGGCCTGATTATCCTGCTGGCCATTCTGGTGCCGGTGCTGCTCTTTGCCAAGCTCGACAACATCTACATCGTGCTCATGCTGCTGAGCACCGTCTGGCTGGGCCTCATCGGTTTTCTGGACGACTATATTAAGGTGTTCCAGAAAAATAAGGAGGGTCTGAGTGGGCGCTTCAAGGTGCTGGGCCAGATTGGCCTGGGCATTACGGTGGGCTGGGTGCTGTTCTTCAGCGACGATGTGACCGTGCGCCAGTACCTGCTGCCCAACGGCCAGCTCTCGGCCGTGGATGCCAGCACCGTGTACCAGGACGTGAAGCTGATGATTACCACCATCCCGTTTGCCAAAAACAACGAGCTCAACTACGGCAACCTGTTTGCCTACGCCGGCCCGTTTTTCAACGGCCTTTACAGCTTCCTCTACATCCCGATTGTGATTCTGATTATCACGGCGGTGAGCAACGGGGCTAACATCACCGACGGCCTCGACGGGCTGGCGGCCGGTACTTCGGCCATTATCGGCGTGACGCTGGCCATTTTCGCCTTCGTGAGCGGCAACTCGATTCTGGCGGACTACCTGGATATTATGTTCATTCCGAACTCGGGGGAGCTGGTAATCTTCTGTACGGCCTTCGTGGGAGCCTGCATCGGGTTTTTGTGGTACAACAGCTATCCGGCCCAGGTTTTTATGGGCGACACCGGCTCGTTGGCCATCGGCGGCATCATTGCCGTACTGGCCCTGATTGTGCGCAAGGAGCTCTTGATTCCGGTCCTCTGCGGCGTGTTTTTGATTGAAAACCTGTCGGTGATGCTGCAGGTGGGCTGGTTTAAGTACACCAAGCGCAAGTACGGCGAAGGCCGCCGGTTGCTGCGCATGTCGCCGCTGCACCACCACTACCAGAAGCTGGGCTACCACGAGTCCAAAATCGTGTCCCGCTTCTGGATCATCGGCATTATGCTGGCCATTTTCACCCTCGTCACGCTCAAGCTGCGCTAACCTTTAGAACTCAGAAGTCAGAGCGTAGAACGTAGACTTCGGGTTGATTTGCTTCTCGGTTCTAGGTTCTGAGCTCTAAGTTCTCAAAAGACATGTCTACTAAAATCGTCATTCTCGGAGCTGCGGAAAGTGGGGTAGGGGCGGCGCTGCTGGCCCAGGCCAAAGGCCACACCGTATTTGTGTCCGACAAAAGCCCGATTCAACCTATATATAAGGAGAAGCTCACGGCGGCTGGTATTCCCTTCGAGGAAGGCACCCACACGCTGGAGGAAATTCTGACGGCCGACGAGGTGGTGAAAAGCCCGGGCATCCCGGAAAAAGCGCCGGTCATTCAGGCCCTGCGCGAGAAGAAGATTCCGGTCATTTCCGAAATCGAGCTGGCCGGCCGCTATACCCAGGCCCGCTGCATCTGCATTACGGGCACCAACGGCAAAACCACCACCACGCTGCTCACCTACCATTTGCTGAAGGAAGCTGGCCTGAAGGTGGGCCTGGCTGGCAACGTGGGCTACAGCCTGGCCGAGCAGGTTATTGCCGACGAGCACGACTACTACGTGGTGGAGCTCAGCAGCTTCCAGCTCGACGATACCTACGACTTCCGGGCCTGGGTGGCCGTGCTGCTCAACATCACCCCCGACCACCTCGACCGGTACGACTACTCCCTGGAAAAATACGCCCACGCCAAGCTGCGCATCACCCGCAACATGGACAGCAGCGGCTTTTTCATCTACAACGCCGACGACCCGGTTATTCAGCAGGAATTCACCTCGGTGTTCAGCCAGACCAACCTGCTGCCCTTCAGCCTGCACCACCGCCCCGACTACCAGCTGGCCGGCTATTACACTTCCGAAACTGAGCTCTGCACCAACCTGGCGCCGGGCCTGAACGAGCAGCCGGAGCAGATCAGCACGGCCGGCTCCCCGCTGATTGGGCAGCACAACCGCCAGAATACCCTGGCCGCCGTGCTCTGCGCCCGGGTGGCGGGCCTCAACGAGGAGCAGATTGAAAGCGCCCTGGCCACCTTCCGCAACGCCGACCACCGCCTGCAGCCCGTGGGCGAAATAGGCGGTGCCCGGTTTATCAACGATTCCAAGGCCACCAACGTGGAAGCCGCCTGGTTTGCCCTCGACGGAATTCAGCAGCCCATCGTCTGGATTGCCGGCGGCACCGACAAAGGCAACGACTACAGCAGCCTGCTGTCCCTGGCCAAGGAAAAAGTCAAGGCCTTGATCTGCCTGGGCGTCGACAACGAAAAGCTTAAAGCCAGCTTCGGCTCCATTGTACCCCACCTGGAAGAAACCCAAAGCATGACCGAAGCCGTGCGCCGCGGTGCCGCCCTGGCCGCCCCCGGCGACGTGGTGCTGCTCTCGCCCTGCTGCGCCTCCTTCGACCTGTTCAAAAACTACGAGGACCGCGGCCGGCAGTTTGCGGCAGCGGTGAATGAGCGAATGAGTGAATGAGTGAAGTATTGCTTTCAGCCCGTTTCGACTGTTCGCTTCACCGTTTCGCCAACCCGCTCACACTGCACTCATTCACCATTTCACTCATTCACCGATGGACCCCATAAAAACCTGGCTGCAGCGGAATCTGAAAGGTGACCCAATTCTGTGGGCCATTGTGATTCTGTTTTCGCTCATCAGTATTGCCGTGGTGTATTCGGCCACCGGCACGCTGGCCTACAAGAAGATGAGTGGCAATACCGAGTACTTCCTCGTCAAGCACACCGGCCTGATTTTCGTGGGTTTGTTCTTCATGTGGCTGGCCCACCGCATCGATTACCGCTACTACTCCCGCTTGTCGCTCTACGCCCTGCTGATTTCGGTGCCGCTGCTGCTGTTCACCTTTTTCGTGGGTGGGGAAGTAAACGGGGCCTCGCGCTGGCTCACCATTCCGGTTATCAACCAAACCGTGCAGCCGTCCGACTTAGCCAAGCTGGCCCTGATTTCGCACCTGGCCAGCATGCTCAGCCGCCGGCAGCAGCACGTGCAGGACTTCAAAACGACTTTGCTGCCGGTAATGCTCTGGATTGGGGTTATCTGCGGCCTGATTATTCTCTCCAACGCCTCCACGGCACTGCTGCTGTTTGCCACCTGCCTGCTGCTCATGTTCATTGGTCGGGTGCCTATCAAACAGATGGCCGTCATGGTCGCCATTGGGGCCGTCGTGGGCGGCATCGGTTTGTCAACCGGTCAGCGCCTGCAAACGGTGAAGTCGCGCATCGAGAACTTCACCGATAAGACCAAGCCCGTGCCCTTCCAGCTTGAACACAGCTACATTGCCATTGCCACGGGCGGCATTACCGGCAAAGGACCCGGGCAAAGTACGGAGCGCAACATTCTGCCCCACCCGTACTCCGACTTTATCTACGCCGTCATCATCGAGGAATATGGCCTGGCCGGCGGGGCCTTCGTGCTGTTTCTATACTTAGCCTTTTTGTATCGAGGTCTGAAAACGGTGATGAACAGCTACGGCGCCTTCGGCGGCCTACTTTCGGCGGGCTTGGCGTTTAGCCTGGTTTTGCAGGCCATGGTCAACATGGGCGTGGCCGTGGGCCTGGGCCCGATTACCGGCCTGCCGCTGCCGCTGCTGAGCATGGGCGGCACCTCCCTGATTTTTACCGGTATCAGCATCGGTATTATCCTCAGCGTGAGCCGCGGGGAACGGGAAATCCGACCCATGACCGGCGAGCCGGAAGACACCGTCCGCATCCCCAAGAAAACGGCTTACGCGTAAATCAAGAGTGAAATTGTGAAAGGTGAAGTTGTGAGTTCATAACCCGCCAGTTCGCTCTTCACAACTTCACCTTTCCCAACTTCACCACCAGTGCCCAAAACGACTTTATATAGCGCTTCTGCTCAGCCCCGGCCTTACCGCGTGATTATCAGCGGCGGAGGCACGGGCGGGCATATTTTCCCGGCGGTGGCCATTGCCAACGAGCTGCGCCGCCGTCAGCCCGACGCCGAAATCCTGTTTGTGGGCGCTAATGGGCGCATGGAAATGACCCGGGTGCCTGAGGCCGGCTATAAAATCGTGGGCCTCGACATTGCCGGCCTGCAGCGCCGCCTGACGCCCCAGAACCTGCTGTTCCCGGTGAAGGTGTTCCGCTCGGTGCGCAAGGCGGGCAAGCTGCTCCAGGAGTTCAAGCCCGATGCCGTGGTGGGCGTGGGCGGTTACGCCTCGGCCCCGGTGCTGCTGGCGGCCACTTCGCGCGGCATTCCGGCCCTGATTCAGGAGCAGAACTCCTACGCGGGCCTGGTCAATAAGCTGCTCAGTCGCCGCGTCAACCGGATCTGCGTGGCCTACGACGGGATGGAAAAGTTCTTCCCCGCCGACAAGCTCGTGCTGACCGGCAACCCCGTGCGCACCGAAATTGCCAGCGGCAGCCGCGCCGAAGCCCTGAGTTTCTTTGGCCTTTCGCCCGAGAAAAAGACCTTGCTGGTCATTGGCGGCAGCCTGGGCGCCCGCACCCTGAACGAAGCCACCGCCGCCGCCCTGACCCGCCTGCAGGCCGCTGGAATTCAGCTCTTGTGGCAAACCGGCAAGCTCTACTACCCCAAAGCCGCCGAGCAGGCTGCCCCCTTTGCCCCCGATAAGCTCCAGGCCCTGGAGTTCGTGCAGCGCATGGATCTGGCCTACGCCGCCGCCGACGTGGTTATCAGCCGGGCCGGGGCCTTGTCGGTGTCGGAACTCTGCCTGACCGGCAAGCCCAGTATTCTGGTGCCCTCGCCCAACGTGGCCGAAGACCACCAGACCAAAAATGCCCTGGCTTTGGTCGAGAAGGATGCTGCCCTGCTCGTGTCGGATGCGGATGCCGCCGCCACGCTCTACGACCAGGCTCTGGCCTTGCTCAACGACCCGGGCCGGCAGCAGCAGCTCAGCCAGAACGTGAGCCGCTTGGCTCACCCGCACGCCACCACGACCATCGTGGATGAACTTTTAGCCCTCATGGACCGCGCATGAATCCCGTAGCCGCATTTCCGAACGTCTATTTTCTGGGTATCGGCGGCATTGGCATGTCGGCCCTGGCCCGCTGGTTTCAGGCCAACGGCCACCGCGTGAGCGGCTACGATAAAACCGCCACGCCCCTGACCGAAGCCCTGGCCGCCGAAGGCATCCGGATCCACTACGACGATGCCGTAGAGAGCATTCCGGCCGAGGTGCGCGAAAACCGGGAGCAGACGCTGGTCGTCCTTACGCCCGCCATTCCCAAAGACCACCGGGAGTGGGCCTGGCTGCGGGAGCAGGGCTACGACATCCGTAAGCGCAGCCAGGTGCTGGGCGTGCTTACCGCGGGTCACTACACCATTGCCGTAGCCGGCACCCACGGCAAAACCACGACCAGCAGCATGGTGGCTCACCTGCTTCACCACGCCGGTGTGCCCTGCGCGGCCTTCCTGGGCGGTATTTCCGTCAACCTGGGCTCTAACCTGCTGCTGCCTCCATTGGCTGAGCTGACAACTAACAACCAACAACCAACAACTACCCCTGTGGTAGTTGAGGCCGACGAGTACGACCGGAGCTTCCTGACCCTGCACCCCGATATTGCCATCGTCACCAGCACCGATGCCGACCACCTCGACATCTATGGCAACAAGGAGGCCCTGGTGGAGTCGTTCCGGCAGTTTGTGGGCCAGATCAAGCCCGGCGGCACGCTCATCCTCAACCACACCGCCGACCAGGGCATTGCCGAAGCCGTGGCCGAAGGCGTGCGGGTAATCCGCTACGGCCTCTCGCCCGAGCAGGGCCCGGAGCTCTACGCCGACCAGATTACGGCCCAGGGTCACCAGTTCCGCTTCGACCTGCACGGCCCCCTCGGCAACGTGCAAAAGCTGGAACTGGCCGTGCCCGGTTACCACAACGTGGAAAACATGCTGGCCGCCTGCGTGGTTGCTCAGCTACAACACGTGGGGGAGGAGCAGTTGAAGCAGGCCGTAGCAGCGTATCGGGGCGTAAAACGCCGGTTTGAGTTTATCGTCACCAAGGGCGACAAGGTCTACGTGGACGACTACGCCCACCACCCCCGCGAAATAGAAGCCTTCCTCCGCTCGTTGCGGGCCCTGTACCCGGGCAAGCGGCTGCGGGTCGTGTTTCAGCCCCACCTCTTCACCCGCACCCGCGACTTTGCCCCCGGCTTTGCCCAGAGCCTGAGCCTGGCCGATGAAGTGGTGATGCTCGACATCTACCCGGCCCGGGAGCTGCCCCTGGAAGGCGTGACCTCCGAATTGATTTTGTCCCAAATAACGGCTCCGCAAAAGTCGTTGCAAACCAAAGCCGAAGTCCTGGCCTCGGCCGAATCAGACGATACTTTCGACGTATTAGCCACCGTCGGGGCTGGAGATATTGACCAGCTTGTACCACGGCTAAGGAATATTTTAGATATTCGCTGGAATGGAGCTGAAGCGTAAAGCCAACAACTTGCTGTTTGCCACCGGGTGCCTCGTGCTGCTCTCGGGGCTGGCCGTGTTTGCCGGAGTCCGGCAGGCCAGCCGCCCCGTGGGGGAGGTCATCGTGACCATCGGCAACGAGTTTAACAATTACTTCATTAGTGAGCGGGAAGTAACGGCTTTATTAACCCGCAACGGCCACCAGCAGCTCGAGGGCGCCCATCCCGACGACCTGGACCTTAAAGCCCTAGAAGCCCGCCTTAAAGCCCACAGCTTCGTCAAGGAAGCGCAGGTGTACCGCGACCTAGCCGGTAATTTGCACGCCGACGTGCGCCAAAACCGTCCGATTGCCCGCCTCGTACACGCCGATACCCGCCAGGATAGTTACCTCGATGCCGAGGGCAAGAAACTGCCGTTGTCTTCGTTATTCACGGCCCGCGTGGTACCCATTTCCCGACTGGGAGGCGGACCGCTCCAAGCTGGCTTTTTCCAAGATTCCACCGGTCGTCAATATCTAGCGTTTTTGCGCTATATTGATGAGCATCCGTTCTGGCGCGCCCAGGTTGCGGAGGTCTTTATCGGCCCCAATGGCAAGGTTTCCTTCACCCAGCAAGTGGGTGACCAACGAATAGAATTTGGCTTTCCGGAGAATATTTCGGAAAAATTTGCGAAACTGATGGTATTTTACCGTCAAATTCCACCGGTCTTGGGCTGGGACACGTACCACCGCGTCAACGTTGAGTTCCAAGATCAAATCATTTGTGAGTAACAAAATCTTGCGTAAACGCTCGGAAACGGCGTTTTTTGCACCTGAAATTCATAGCACCAACCGCACCCACTCGTCCTTCCTTCCTCATGCAAAACGATAAGATTGTAGTCGGCCTCGACATTGGTACCACCAAAATCTGCGCTCTGGTAGGGCGCAAGAACGAGTTTGGCAAACTCGAAATCCTGGGCATGGGCAAGGCTGTGTCGGAAGGAGTGGTGCGCGGTATCGTGTCGAACATCGACAAGACGGTGGATGCAATTCGGAAAGCCATCCGGCAGGCCGAAGAACAGTCCGGAATCAATATTGGCGTCGTGAACGTGGGCATTGCCGGCCAGCACATCAAGAGCCTGCAGCACAACGGCAGCATCACCCGCAATTCGGCCGAAACTGAGATTACCGTCGACGATGTAAATCGGCTGACCAACGATATGTACCGGCTGGTAACCCCGCCCGGCTCCGAAATCATCCACGTAATGCCCCAGGACTACAAGGTGGATTACGAGGAGGGCATCATGGACCCCGTGGGCATGTCGGGCGTGCGCCTGGAAGGCAACTTCCACATCATTACGGCTCAGAGCACGGCCATCAACAACATCAACAAGTGCGTTACCAAGGCGGGCCTGGAAATCGATAACCTGATTCTCGAGCCCCTGGCTTCGAGCATGTCGGTGCTGTCGGACGAAGAAAAGGAAGCCGGCGTCGCCCTGATTGACATCGGGGGCGGTACCACCGACCTGGCCATTTTCAAGGACGGTATTATTCGGCATGCCGCGGTGTTGCCCTTTGGCGGCAACATCGTGACCAGCGACATCAAGCAGGGCTGCGCCGTAATGCAGAACCAGGCCGAGCAGCTGAAGGTGAAATTCGGTAAAGCCATTGCCGAGGAAGCCTCCGACTACGAAATCGTGAGCATCCCCGGCCTGCGCGACCGGGCGCCCAAGGAAATCAGCCTCAAGAACCTAGCCCATATCATCGAGGCCCGGATGGAGGAAATCATCGAGCTGGTGTACGCCGAGATTCAGCGCACCGGCCACGGCGACAAGCTGGCGGCCGGCATCGTGCTGACCGGCGGCGGCTCCCAGCTGCAGAACCTGGTGCAGCTTACCGAATACGTCACGGGCCTCGACACCCGCATTGGTTACCCCAACGAGCACCTGGGCAAGTCGCGCATTGAAGCCGTGAAGTCGCCGATGTACGCTACCACCGTGGGCCTGGTGCTGGCCGGCTACCGCTCGATTGACGAGCGGGTGGGCCGCTCGTACGAGGAAGAGGAGCAGCAGTATCGCCCCGCGCCCGAAGTGCGGGCAGCAGTTCCGGCCGCGCCGCAGCCGGCTCCGCAACCCCAGCCAGCGCCTCCGAAGAAAACCTCGGGGGCCGGCAAGTTCTTCCAGGACATCATCAGCCGCACGAAAGGACTGCTGATTGATGATTTCGACGACAAGCAGTACTAAATCATTTAACATTTAACAATTATCAGTTGACACTTCACCGGGCGGAATAGCTTGTGGATGCAGAGTAGTTGAGTGATAAATGATAAATGGTAACTGTTAATTGAAGCAGACCACTCATGTATAAATTTGATATTCCAGCGCAATCCAACTCCATCATCAAGGTGATTGGCGTCGGTGGGGGCGGTTCTAATGCCGTGAACCACATGTTCAGCCAAGGCATTAAGGACGTGGAATTCGTGATTTGCAATACCGACAAGCAGGCCCTGCACAGCAGCACTGTGCCCAACAAGCTGCAAATCGGCGTGGACCTGACCGAGGGCCTTGGGGCCGGTGCCAACCCCGAGCGGGGCAAGCAGGCGGCCATTGAGAGCCGGGAGCAAATCCGGGAGCTGCTCAGTAACGGCACCAAGATGGTGTTCATCACGGCCGGCATGGGCGGTGGCACGGGCACCGGGGCTGCGCCCGTTATTGCCAAAGTGGCCAAGGAGCTGGGCATTCTGACCGTGGGCATCGTTACGGCGCCTTTCCTCTTCGAGGGCAAGAAAAAGCGTCAGCAGGCCGAGCAAGGCATCAAGGAGCTCAGCGACAACTGCGACACCGTCCTGGTTATTCTCAACGATAAGCTGCGCGAAATATTCGGCAACCTGCCCATCCGCTCGGCCTTCGCCAAGGCTGATAACGTGCTGAGCACCGCCGCCAAGTCGATTGCCGAAATCATTACCGTGACGAGCGAAGTCAACGTCGACTTTGAAGACGTGAAAACGGTGATGAAAGACTCGGGCGCGGCCGTCATGGGCAGTAGCATCACGGAGGGCGAAAACCGCGCCCAGCGCGCCGCTGAGGAGGCCTTGGCTTCGCCGCTGCTCAACAACACCGATATTCACGGGGCCCAGAAAATCCTGCTCAGCATTATGTCGGGTGACCAGGCCGAGCTGGAAATGGATGAGCTGACTGAAATTACGGAGTACATCCAGCACAAAGCCGGGCAGGACGCCGAGGTTATCTTCGGCCACGGCATCGACTCGACGCTGGGCCAGAGCATCCGCGTGACGGTTATTGCCACCGGCTTTGCTCGCGAGGCGCACAACATCACCACCGGCTACGCCGTGGAAAAGCCTGAGCCGACCGCCGCGCCCGTACCCGATCCGCAGATCAACATCTTCGACCGGGAGCGGCAGGACGTGCCGGCTGCGCCGGTAGTGCCTTCGTTTGGAGCCCCGGCCCCCGTGGCCGCCGCGGCTCCGGAGCCGCCCAAGGTGACTTTTGACCTCGAGACTTCGCCCTACACCGGCTACGTGCCCCCGGTAGCGGCCCCGTCGACGCCAGCGCCCGAGCCCGTCGTGATTCACCAGCCCGCCCCGGTGCAGCAGCCGGCTCGTCCGTCGTTGGACGCCCGGGCTGAGGAGCGTCGCCGCCGGCTGGAAGGCCTGAGCAACGGCCTGACCAACGACGCCATCAAGGATCAGCTGGAAACCCCGGCCTATTTGCGGCGGCAGGTGAAGCTCGAAAACGTAGTGCCGTCGAATGAGCGCAATATTTCGCGCTTCAACCTCTCGGACGACAACGAGCTGCTGGGCGACAACCGCTTCCTGCACGACAACGTCGACTAAAAGACCCATTGGATAATCAACAGAAAAGCCACTCCTGGATTCGGGAGTGGCTTTTTTTGTGGGCTTTCGTAATCGGGCGGCCCGAACGAGACCTATTTAACGGCGGCCGTTGAGGCAGAATCGGAAAAGGAGGCGTTGATCGGGTCCGACAGTTCCCGGTCGGGCGACAGGGTGCGGCTGGCCGTAGTAGAGGACGCCGTGCAGGCTGAGCACAGGGCCAGCAGCACAATCAGCAATTTGCTTTTCATAGGGGTTAGGAGAGTGAATTGCCAGACTGGCAATAGAGTAGAGCACCGCAGTACTCGGGCGCTAATACGGCTGGGCAGTCCGGATGTTCGGGAAATTGCGGCCGGGGGAACGGGCAGCCTTTTCGACCAGCTTATTTGCCGGGAGGTCGGAAACTGAATTTAGTTGCCGCTAGGGCTTAAATGGGTCGGAAAAGCGCTTGTCCTGAATGAAGGTGGAATCGGTGAGGGTGCGCAGGAAGGCAATAACCTGCTTTTTCTGGGTATCACTAAGGCTGAGTTGGGCGCCGTTGCGCTTGTTGGTAGCCGTTTGCAGGTTCAAGTCCAGATTGGGGCTGTCCTTGGCGACATGGTCACTGTAGTGGTCCAGCACTTCTTCCAGGGTCTGGAAGCGGCCGTCGTGCATGTAGGGTGCCGTCAGGGCAATGTTGCGCAGGGTAGGGGCGCGCATTTTGCCCCGGTCGGAAGTCAGCCCCGTGACGCTGAAGCGGCCCAGATCGGAGGGGTTGGAGTCTAGGCCGTTGTTGAAGAAGTTGGCCGTAGCCCCGCGGGCGTAGTCGGTGGACGAGAAAAGTCGGTTGCCCTCGTTATGACAGTGCATGCAGTCGGCCCCGGCCACGGGAATTGTAGGGTCGGGATGATTGGAAAACAGGATTCGACCCGCAATTTCCTGGCTATTGAGCTGGACTTCGTCGCGCAGATACTTGTCGTAGCGGGAGTTGGCCGAAATCAGGGTCCGTTCGAACTGCGCCAGAGCCTTGAGCACATTTTCCTCGGTAATGGTGCGCGAGCCGAAAGCACTGCGAAACAGCGGCGGATAAAGCTCGGTCTGCTGCAGCTTGCTGACGCCCTCAGTCAGGCTTTGGTGCAGCTCCACGGGGTTTTCGATGGGTTTCAGAGCCTGAGTTTCCAGGCTAACCGCCGCGCCGTCCCAGTTTAAAGCTGGCTCCCACAAAATATTGGCCAACGACATCGTGCCGCGCGGGTTGGCCACGCCGTCGACGCCCAGGGCTAGGGCCCGGCCATCGGTAAAGGCCTTGCTCTGCTGGTGGCAGCTGCCGCACGACATGGTATTGTTACGCGAGAGGCGGGGCTCGTAAAATAGCATCCGGCCCAGGGCCACACCCTCTTCCGTGAGCGGGTTCGTAGCGGGAATCCTAACGTCCTGGGGAAACCCTTTGGGCAAAACCAACTGGTAGGGCGTCGTCACGACGGGACCTTCCCCCCCGGCTTCTTCCTCAGGCTTACAAGCCGTTATCAGAACCAGTAAAACGCTCGTAGCCAGGAGCCAGGAGCGGAGGCGAGTAGCAGTTAACAACCTGAGCAGGCTAACGGTGAGGAAAAGGTCAAGATATTGATTTCTAGCGTAACACCGGTGCTTCGGCGAATGGTTTCGGGCAGGACAGTAGCTTTTGAATATCCCGCCAGATTCGGGACGGGGCGGCTTTGCGTACCTTCGCCTTTACTCCTCACCTCGCCGTTTGCCGCATGCCCTTTCGGATAGTGTCCCGCCTATGGGCTGAGTACCGGGCTCTGTTGTCGTTTACGGGGCGTTGGCTGCTGATTAGCGCCGCCGTCGGAGCTTTGGCCGGCACCGCCTCGGCCGGGTTTCTGGTGGCGCTGGACTGGGTAACAGCCTGGCGTGAAGCCCATTCCTGGATTCTGGCCGCCCTGCCGGTGGGCGGTTTGCTGGTGGGCCTGCTCTACCACTACTGGGGCCAGCCGGTGGAAGCCGGCAACAACCTGCTGCTCGACGAGATTCACGCGCCCCGGGCCGTGCTGCCGCTGCGCATGGCCCCGTTGGTGCTGCTGGGTACGCTGCTGACGCACTTGTTCGGGGGCTCAGCCGGGCGCGAGGGCACGGCCGTGCAGATGGGTGGGGCCCTGGCCGACCAGCTCACCGGCTGGCTTCGGCTGCGCCCCCACGACCGGACGCTGCTGCTCATTGCCGGTATCAGCGCCGGCTTTGCCTCGGTGTTTGGGACGCCCCTGGCCGGGGCCGTCTTTGGGCTGGAAGTGTTTCTGCTGGGCCGCCTGCGTTACGACGCCATCCTGCCCAGCTTTCTGGCCGCCGCCTGCGCCGACTGGGTTACGCGGGCCTGGGGCGTGGGCCACACAGCTTATCCGTTGCTGGCGGCCCCCGCGCAGTTTTCGTTGCTGGGTTTGGGCAGCGCCGTGGTGGCCGGAGTGGTTTTTGGCCTTACAGCCCGGGTCTTTGCCGCTACCACGCACCTGATAAGAGGGTTTTTCAAGCGGTGGCTGAGTTTTGCACCGTTGCGGCCCATGCTGGGCGGAGCCGTGCTGACATTGCTGGTATGGGCCCTGGGCACAACGGACTACATCGGGCTGGGCATACAGGTTATTGTGCGAGCTTTTGCCGAACCGCTGCCGAGCTACGCCTTTGCCCTGAAGCTGCTGCTGACCGCCCTGACGCTGGGTGCTGGCTTTAAGGGCGGGGAAGTCACGCCGCTGTTCTTCATCGGGGCAGCCCTGGGCAACGCGCTGGCGCCGGTGCTGCCCTTGCCCATGCCCTTGCTGGCGGGCATGGGCTTCGTGGCCGTATTTGCCGGAGCGGCCAACACGCCCCTGGCCTGCCTGCTGATGGGGCTGGAGCTGTTTGGGCAGCAGGGCGGGCTGTACATCGGGGTGGCTTGCGTGGTGAGCTACCTGTTTTCCGGGCACCGCGGCATTTACGGGGCCCAGATGGTGGGGCAGAGCAAGCACGGCCTGTGGGCACGGCAGCAGGGCCGGCGCCTGCGCGACCTACACTAAGCGCCCGGCGGACGACCTTTGAGCAGGTACTTGGTTTGCTTGAAGCTGTAGCCCAGGGCAATTACCATCCGGCCGGCGCTGGCGGGGTGGTCGGTGTTGGCAGTATAGAGGGGAAACTGCGCGCTGGTGTTCAGCGAAAAGTTCTTGTAGTAAATATCCAGGCCCGGGCCCAGCAGGGCGTCGTTCATTTCGTGCTCGTGGGTGAGCTGCCCGTCCAGCATTTCGCCCTTGGTTTTTTCGTAGTAGAGTTGAACCGAAGGATAAATTTGCCACTTCGAGCCCAGGGCCACGCGGTAAAACAGGTTGGCAAAGCTGGCTGTGCTGGGCGCCAGGCTGTTGTCGAACTGGTTGCGGGTGGAGCGGCGGTAGCTCGAGTTCAGGCTCAGGCCCACGTTATGCAAGCTGCCGATGTAGTTCAGGTACACGAAGCCGTCGGTGGTGCCGGTGCCGGGCTGGTTGAGCATGGGGTAGCGCTGCCCACTAGGGCTGGTCCGCCGGTAGTCGCCGGTCGGTAGCTTGAGGCCGCCCCCCAGGATGAGCCGGCTCTGCACGCCCATCGTTTCGATGGCCCGAATCAGGTGGTAGCCGGCAAACACGGTGATGTCGCCCAGGCCGGCCGTGTTGAGCTGGCGGCCGTTGCTCTGGGAGGTGTTCATGACGTAGGGTACAAAGGCGTTCAGCTCCAGTCGTTTGGCTAGAAAATACTTACCCCGCAGCTCCACCACGCGGTACGCTTCGTAGTCAGTGGCGTCGCCCTGGTGGTTGTGCCCGTAGCCCGTATCCTGGTTGGGGTGGCTGGGCGCAAAAGGCTGCACGCCCGCCGGAAAAAACTGGTGCGGCTGCCCGAATTCCTGGTAGCCGTTGAAGATTCGGTAGCGGTGCATCAGCGAAATGCCGCTTTGGTTATCGTAGGGCGTGATGCCCATAAAGCAGCCGCAGATGTCGCAGGCGCGGGCAACTGGGCTCAGCAGACCCAGCAGGGCCAGCGTCAGATATAACTGTTTCATGAATAGCTGAAAGGAAGGTGGTAGGCCGGATTAACCAGAATCCGGCCACGCATTACGGTTTTTCCGACAGGCGTTTGTCGGTCAGAAATTGCTCGTCGGTCAGCGTCTGCAGAAACGCCAGCAAGTCGTCTTTATCCTGTGAGCCTAGGGCTATACCCCGGCTGCCGGCCGCGTTGAGCAGTGGGTCGAGGGTGGGGGAGGGCTGCACACCGCTGGCGTAGTGGTTGAGCACTTCTTCCAGGGTTTGAAAGCGGCCGTCGTGCATGTAGGGCGCCGTGCGGGCTACGTTGCGCAGCGAGGGCACCTTAAACGTGCCCCGGTCGGTGGCCAGCTGGGTAATGTGCGCCCGGCCCGAGTCGGCGGCAAACGTGCGGTCCAGGCCGTTGTTGCGGTAGGAATTGTCGGTAAACAAGTCCGTGCCGTGGCAGGGCGTACATTTCTGGGTCAGCACTGCCAAGCCCCGCAGTTCGGCCGAATTCAAGGTGCCGCCGCTTTCGTGGCGCACGTAGTGGTCGTAGCGGGAGTTGGCTGAAGTCAGAGCCGCCGTAAACTGCGCCAGCGCTTTGAGCAGCTGGTAGGAGTCAATGGGCGTGGTGCCAAATACCCCGGCAAACCGCTCCGCGTACGAAGCATCCGCATTGAGCTTGCGGACCACGTTTGCCATCGTCTCATCCATTTCTACCGCGTTAGTGAGCGGCGCAACGGGCATGGTTTCGATGTGCACCGAGCCCCCGTCCCAGAGGAAATTACGCTGCCAGCGCAGATTCTGCAGGGCCGGAGCGTTGCGCGTGCCCAGCCGCCCATCGATGCCGTGGCTGAGGGTGTGGCCGGCGTGGGAAAAGGCCGCGAACTGCTGGTGGCAGCTGCCGCACGAAATGGTCCCGTCCCGGGAAAGGCGCGGGTCGTAGAATAACGCGCGGCCTAGTTCAAACCCCGCTTTAGTGGGTGGGTTTTGGTCCAAGCCGTAGACGGGCGCCGGAAAATTGCTCGGCAAGATGCTGCCGGGCACCGTTTCGGGCGCTATTTCTGCCTCGGGCTGGCAGCTGGCCACAAGCAGTGCCACTAGCCCCAGGGCCAGCAGCACCGTGGGTGTGCGTTGCATGGGCCGGCCTTAGTTGGCGTGGATATGGTCGATGCGGAACATGCCGGCCGCGTAATTGTCGGCCAGCTGCACGGCCGCCGCGCCCGGCATGTGGGGCGCGCTGAAGGTGGCAAACCGCACTTCCGTAGGCCCGGTCAGGATCTTTAGCACGTCGACTTTAAGGTGCATTTCGGGCGCGTGGTCGGTCCGGATCAGCAGCTTGGTGCCGCTCGGGAAGGCCGGCGACACGGTCCGGATGGCGTTGTTGGGGCCCTCGAAGCCGCCAATGTGGTAGGTAAAAGCCCCCGCACTGGCCTCGGGCGACTTGCCCTCTAGCTTCAGGAAAATATAGCCCGTGTTCCAGCTCCAGAACATGTCGCTCGGCGACAAAGCGCCCTGCTGGGCCCCGGCCGTATTGCGGGCCGCATCAACCCCGATGGTAAAAGTAATACCAGTGTAGTCGCCCACGGGTACTTGGTCCAGGGTCAGCACTTTCGAGTCGGGGCGGGCGGCATCGACCAGGTAGTAGCTTTCGGGCTGCACGTATTCGCTGCCGTCCTCTTTGCGCAGACGAATATTAGAAATGTAGTAGCGCAGCGTGCTCACCGAGAAATGGTCACCGCTCGGGGTGGAGTAGTTGGGCGTGGCTGCGTTTAGTACAAGGCTGCTGGCACCCACCACGTGGTCCATTTCAAGGTCAAGCTTGCCCACTTGGGGCTTGGCATCCGCATCTTTTTTGCAGCTACTGAAGGAAACGGACAGGGCGGCCAGAGCCAGGAAAAGCTGGTAAAATTTCATCTTCGAAAAACAGGAGTAAAACCAAATGAACGGCAGCACGAGGCGCTACTCGGTTAAGAGTAGGGCCAGCGTTGCCTGGCTACTGGGGAAGTAGCCAAACCGGTTGGAATTAAGCCTGGGAAGACGGGGGATGAAAAATGCTGTGCGCCGGCGAGAAGCAGTACGACACAGCCGCCAGCCGGCCGAAGCGGGTTGGGGCGGCCGGCCAGATAGCCGGCCCCACTACCAGGGCCCGCAGGGGTAACACGGCGTCGTATTTCACCTTAGCAAAGCCGCCCGCGGGAGCTTTACTCTCGGACGAGGTGGCTTGGCGCAGCTTTTTCGCCAGGTGGCACTTGCCGTTGCAGTGCAGCTTCGGTTTGTCCTTGTTAACGCAGAACAGCTCGGTAATCCGCTCCTTGTGCAACTGATAATCCACTACCACCAGCTCCCGACTAAACGTCTGGAGCAGAATAAGGGTGGTGAGCAGATAAGCCAGCGTACGTGCCACAAGGAGAAATCAGTACCGGGAAGAGGGCCAAATATACGGGCTGGGCCCCAGAAGCGGCTTGGCGCCGACGCGAAATCGGCTTTAGGAAGCTACTAGTTGCTCGGCTTGGTCTTTTAACAGCTGCAGATAGAGCGAGTTGTCGAGTTCTCCGTTGCTGAGCAGGTATTGGTCGAGGCTGGGCAGGCGCACCCGGGCCGGCAGCACCAGCGTCCCGAGGTACATCAGAATGTCGGTCAGGTGGCTCAGCGCCAGCAGCCCGCCCTGAGTGCCGGCGCTCAGGCCGACCAGGGCCGCTTGTTTGCCCCGAATGCCGCCGGGGTAGGGCAGCCCGTCGATGAAGGACTTGAGCACGCCGGGAATCGAGCAGTTGTACTCGGGCACGATAAACACGAGCTTATTGGCCGTTTCGGCCTGCCGCACCAGCTTGTTGAAGGCTTCGTGCTTGCCCGTATTCTCGTACAGGGCTGAACTGGTAAAGTCGCCGGGCAAGTCGGCCAGGTCTAGAATCTGGTAATCGGCACCCAATTCTTCAAGCAGGCCAGCGTAAATGTTGGCAATGCGGCGGGCACGGGAGGCTGGGCGGTTGGTGCCAGCAATGATAGTAATCATGCGGGAAGAGCAGAAAAGAAGGACGGGCTACAGGGCCGCGGGGTCGCTAAGCTAGTGCAGTAAGCTACAACTCCCGCAGAATGTTGGGGCGGGGCCCAACAAAGTAGTGCTGGCTACAAAAGAAAAGAGCGGAACGAGGCCTCGTTCCGCTCTTTCACCGCCCTCGGGCAGCTTGTTTTCCAATCCTTACGAGAGGTTGTTGGACGTAGCCTTGGCCGCCAGAAACTCGCGGTTCAGGATGGCAATGTTTTCCAGCGAAATGCCCACGGGGCACTCGGCGGCACAGGAGCCAATGTTAGAGCAGGCACCGAAGCCTTCTTTGTCCATCTGGGCCACCATGTTTTCCACGCGGGTTTTGCGCTCTACCTGGCCTTGGGGCAGCAAGGCCAGCTGCGACACCTTGGCCGAAACGAACAGCATGGCCGAGGCATTTTTGCAGGCCGCAACGCAGGCGCCGCAGCCAATGCAGGTGGCCGCTTCGAAGGCGCGGTCGGCAATGTCCTTGGGCACCGGAATTTCGTTGCCGTCGGGCACCCCGCCGGTATTGACGCTCACGTAGCCACCGGCCTGGATAATCCGGTCGAAAGCCGAGCGGTCTACGCTCAGATCCTTGTTAACGGGAAAAGCGTTAGCGCGCCAAGGCTCAATGGTAATCGTGTCGCCATCGGAGAACTTGCGCATGTGCAGCTGGCAGGTGGTAGTGCCGGCCTCCGGACCATGGGCCCGACCGTTGATGAACAAGTTGCACGAGCCGCAGATACCCTCGCGGCAGTCGTGGTCGAAGGCTACTGGGTCATCGCCGCGGCGCAGCAGGTCTTCGTTGAGTACATCCAGCATTTCCAGAAACGACATCTCAGGGGAAATGTCCTTTACCTGGTAATCTACAATTTGGCCTTGGGCATTGCGGTTTTTCTGCCGCCACACCTTCAGCGTGAGGTTCATTGGTTTGGCATTTGGGTTACTTCCAGCCATCTTATCGGGAATTTTGAATTTTGAGTTTTAAATGTTGAATGGGTACTATTTGAAGTGTACCGTGCCGCCAGTGTGAAAACAATGGCTAGCACGGCACAATTCAACTCTCAAAATTCAACATTACTTATAGCTGCGCTGGGTCAGCTTCACGTTTTCGAACTGCAACTCTTCCTTGTTCAGGATTTCCGGCTGATTGTCGCCCGTGTACTGCCAGGCGGCCACGTAGGCGTACTGGTCGTCGTTACGCAGGGCTTCCCCTTCCGGCGTCTGGTACTCCTCGCGGAAGTGGCCACCGCAGCTTTCGTTGCGGTCCAGGGCGTCGTCCACCATCAGTTCGCCTAGTTCAAGAAAGTCGGCAACGCGGCCAGCTTTTTCCAGGGACTGGTTGAGTTCCTCGTTAGTCCCCACCAGTTTCAGGTCGCTCCAGAACTCCTTGCGCAGCTTCTGGATTTCCTGCTTGGCGTGGCGCAAGCCTTCGGCGTTGCGGGCCATGCCGCAGTATTCCCACATGATGTGGCCCAAGTGCTTGTGGAAGTCATCCGGGGTGCGGGTGCCGTTGATGCTCAGGAACTGCTGAATCCGGCTCCGCACTTCGGCCTCGGCTTCGGCAAACGCCGGGTGCTCGGTCGTAACTGGCGTGGGTGCCGTTTGAGCCAGGTAATCCCCGATAGTGTAGGGAATCACGAAGTAGCCGTCGGCCAGGCCCTGCATCAGGGCCGAAGCGCCGAGGCGGTTAGCGCCGTGGTCGGAGAAGTTGCATTCGCCGGTGGCGTAGAGGCCGGGCACCGTGGTTTGCAGGTTATAATCTACCCAGAGGCCACCCATCGTGTAGTGCACGGCGGGGTAAATGCGCATGGGCTCCTCGTAGGGGTTTTCGCCGGTAATCTTGGCGTACATATCGAAGAGGTTGCCGTACTTCTGGCTTACCCAGTCGGCTCCATTGCGCTTGATGGCGTCGGCAAAGTCGAGGTAGACGGCCAGGCCGCTGCTACCTACGCCGCGTCCTTCGTCGCACATCATCTTGGCGTTACGCGAGGCTACGTCGCGGGGTACGAGGTTACCAAAAGCGGGGTATTTCCGCTCCAGGAAGTAGTCCCGGTCTTCTTCGCGAATGTCGCTCACCCGAATTTCGCCCTTGCGCAGGCGCTCCGCAGTGGCTTGCTCCTTGGGCACCCACACGCGGCCGTCGTTGCGCAGCGACTCCGACATCAGCGTCAGCTTCGACTGGTAGTCGCCCGATACGGGGATACAGGTGGGGTGAATCTGGGTGAAGCAGGGGTTGGCGAAATAGGCGCCCTTCTTGTGGGCGCGCCACGCGGCCGTGGCGTTGGAGTACTTGGCGTTGGTGCTCAGATAGAACACGTTGCCGTAGCCGCCGGTAGCCAGCACCACGGCGTGGGCCGAGTGCTGCTGAATCTCGCCCGAAATCAAATTGCGGGTGATGATGCCGCGGGCTTTACCGTCGACGACCACCAGATCCAGCATTTCGGAGCGGGTGTAGAGCTTTACCTTACCGTAGGCAATCTGCCGGCTCAGGGCCGAGTAGGCACCCAATAGGAGCTGCTGTCCGGTTTGGCCGCGGGCGTAGAACGTACGGCTTACCTGGGCCCCCCCGAAGGAGCGGTTCGCCAGCAGGCCACCGTATTCACGGGCGAAAGGCACACCCTGGGCCACGCACTGGTCGATAATGTTGACCGATACCTGGGCCAGGCGGTACACGTTGGCTTCGCGGGCCCGGTAGTCACCGCCTTTCACCGTGTCGTAGAACAGACGGAAGATTGAGTCGCCGTCGTTCTGGTAGTTTTTAGCGGCGTTGATACCCCCCTGCGCCGCAATGGAGTGGGCGCGACGGGGCGAATCGTGGAAGGTGAAGGCCTTCACATTGTAGCCCAGCTCGGCCAGGGAGGCCGCAGCCGAAGCCCCAGCCAAGCCGGTGCCTACCACAATGATGTCGTACTTCCGCTTGTTGGCGGGGTTTACGAGCTTCACATTGAACTTGTGCTTCTCCCACTTCTCGGCCAAGGGCCCCTCGGGAATTTTGGAATCCAGTATCATCGGATGGACGAGGTTAGGATTTATTTAAAAAAGTAGAAGTACAAGGGCATGGCTGCGAAACCGGCCGAAACCAGCACCGAAAAGGCGTAGCCCACGAACTTAATGGCGGGGGTATATTTGCGGTGGTTCAGACCCAGGGTCTGGAAGGCACTGCGGAAGCCGTGAATGAGGTGGTAACCCAAGGCAACCTGGGCCACAACGTAGAGAATCACGTACCAGAGCTGCTTAAACGAGCTGGCAACCAGCGTGTAGAGGTCAGCGTTGTTGTTGATGTCCGGATCCAGCTCCCCGAAACGGGCGCGGTAGAAGAAGTTGTACAGGTGAACCAACAGGAAAATCAGGATGATGGTGCCCAGTAGGCCCATGTTGCGCGACTGCCAGGGGCTGTTCTGCTCGGCGTGGTTGCTGGTGTAGTTGCTGCCGCGGGCCGTCTTGTTGCGCTGGGTCAGCACAATCGACTCGTAGATGTGGAAGCCGAAGCCCAGGACCAAGACCCATTCGACCGTGCGAATCAGCGGATTGGTGCCCATAAAGTGGGAGTAGACATTGAAAGCTTGCCCACCATCGTCCTTGAACAACTGCAAGTTGCCCACGAGGTGAACAACCAAAAAAGAGCACAGAAACAGGCCGGTGATGGCCATGATAATCTTGCGGCCAATGCTACTGGAAAACGTTTTACTGATCCAACTCATAGGAGCTACTGGTGGTTTTGAAACGGTCGGTTGTATCGGTCAAAGGTACACGCGGACCATGTACTAAACAATCCGAATTAGCGTTAACTGGGGTGGTGAATCAATCTTGGGCTAATCCCGTTAGAGAATCACACCACTGAAGCAACCCGGTTAACCTCTTTTTTGTTAGGATTCTACCAGGGTTTTCTCGACCTTCTTCTTATCTCAGCTTACAAATTGTTCCTTTCTATGAGCCTTTCTTTACCACGGAGTGCTGGTAAGTGGGTCATGGTGCTGATAGTCAATGTGCTATGCCTGCTAGGGCTGCATCATACGGCAGAGGCATCCCACTTGCGGGCTGGTGATATTCAAGCCAAAAGCGACACTACCTATCCTTTTGGGGACAAGCGCAACAACCCGCGCCGCATCTTCTTCAAAATGGTGACCTATACGGATGCCACCTCCTCGGTCGACGAGGAGCAAATCACCATTTTCTATGGGGACGGGACTGGCAGCGGCCTGCGTGGCATTCCGCGCTTCAGCAAAACCCGGATTACGCCCGATACTTACCGCAACGTCTACTACTTCGAGCATACCTACAATGCCGACCGTAGCTACGTGGTAAGTTACATCGGGGAAAACCGGAACAAGGGGGTGCAGAACATGAGTGAATCGGACAACCAGTCCATTTACATTGCCACCCGCATCACCATCGACCCCGGCATCGGCATCAACCGCTCGCCGGTGCTCAATGCTCCCGCTATTGACAAGGCCAGCTTCGAGCAGGTATTTCTGCACGCGCCAGCCGCCACCGATGCCGATAGAGACTCGCTCTCATATGAGCTGTTGGTAAGTCAGCAGGCCGGGCTAATTGAAAATGCCATTCGCAACAACAACACGCCGACTCCGCGGCCTACCACCAACTTTGTATATCCCAACCTGGTGTCGCCGCCCGGCAAACGGGTACCTTACCTGGGCGACCCCGGCGGAGAAGGAGCCACGTTCACCATTGACCCGAAGTCGGGCCTGATCGTCTGGAATTCGCCCAGCCGCCTGGGGGACTTCAACGTGGCACTTATTGTTCGGGAGTGGCGGCGGACGGAATTTGGCGTCCGGGAGATTGGCTACGTTATCCGGGATATGCAAATTCAGGTGCTGCCCACTGATAACAAGCGGCCGACGGTGAATATCCCGGCGGATATCTGCGTTGTGGCCGGGGTAGAGGTGCGCAAGAAAATTACGGCCACTGACCCTGACAACAACCCGGTAATTATTGAAGGCTACAGTGACCTTTTTGGTCGCAAAGTAGCCCCGGCTACTTTTGTGCAAAGAGGGCGGGGGCCGGTCCCGGTGGCCGAAGGTATTCTGCGTTGGACGCCAGAGTGCACCGACGTCGCTGCCCAGCCTTACCAGATTGTATTCAAGGCCACCGACCAGCCCGAGTCGCCTAAGGTGGCCCTCATCGACGAAAAGATACTGCGGATCAGAGTAGTGGGCCCCCGGCCGGGCAACGTGCGGGCCCGACAGAACCAGAATAACGTGCTGCTCACCTGGGACCGTTACGCGTGTCAGAACGCGAGTCGGCTGCTGATTTTCCGTAAAGAAGGTTGTACCACTGCCGCAACCGACACCTGCCAGACGGGTATTCCGGCCGAGTCGGGCTACGAGCAGATTGCCGTGCTCACCGACGTGTCGCTGCAGTCTTACCTCGACAATGGGAGCATTTCCAAGCTGCAGCGTGGCCGCACCTATAGCTACCGTATTTACGCCGAATTTCCGCTGCCTGCCGGCGGTGCCAGTCTGGCCTCGCTGGAAGCCTGCGTAACGATGGAAGGTCGGGCGGCCGTACTGACCAACGCCACTATCGACGTGACGGACCGCGCCAAGGGGCAGGTTACGGTACGCTGGACCCAGCCCAAAATAATTGGCGACTTCCCAACGCCCACCGGCTACCGGCTCTACCGGGGCCCGGGCCGCAGCGCCACCCAGGCGCAGTCCAAACTGGTGCACACTACCGCTAATCTGGTCGATACCGTCTTTGTGGATCAGAACCGCAACACTGCGGATAGTCTGTTTACCTACCGGCTGGAGCATTATTACCAGGACCCCTCCAACCCTTCCACTCCGATAGTGGAACGGTCGGGCCCGGCTAGTACAGTGCGCCTGTTCGGCGAGTCGAACGCTACCGGTACCCAGGTGCTGCTGAACTGGACCTATAAAGTGCCCTGGAATAACCGGCTGCCCGGCCGCAACGCCGTTGTCTATCGGCGCACTGGGCCCACGGGCGCCTTTGCCCAGCTGGATCTGGTGCCGGCCCGGGATACGTCGTACGTAGACGATGGTAAGAAGCTGCCCCTGGTGCCCGGACAAGTATATTACTACTATGTGCGAACCAACGGCAGCTACAGCTCGCCATCCATCAAGGACACGCTGCTGAACCTGAGCCAGCAAGTACCGGTGCTGGTAACGCCCATTCCCTGCCCGCCCGTGGTGACGGTGCAAAGTGACTGCGAGGAACTCAAGAACCGGGTGCTGAACCGCCCTGGCTACTTCCCCAACGAAACCGACCGGTTTAGCCACACCCTCAAATGGACGGTTGACAGCAAAGGCACGCCGGACTGCAGCACCGATATTGTCTATTTCCGCATCTTCTACCGGCGTTCTGGCGAGCAAAATTTTGTGCTGATTGACTCTACCAGCGGCCCCGTCAATACCTACCTACACCAGAACCTGACCGAGCGTGGGGGCTGCTATAAAGTGCAGTCGGTGGGACGGCTAGGTGGGCGCCGTAGCGCGCTGAGTGCCGAAGCCTGCGCCGAAAACTGCGTCGTATTCGAGTTGCCCAACATCTTCACGCCCAACGGCGACGGAATCAACGACACGTTCCGGCCCCGGGTGGCTTCGCCGCTGCGCAAAGTGCACTTCCAGGCCTTCAACCGCTGGGGCGTGAAAGTATTCGACGGCGACGCGGACCCCAACATCAACTGGACCGGTAATGCTACTTCCGGCGAGCGGGGCAAGGGTGTACAGGTGCCCGACGGGGTATACTACTACTTGGCCGAAGTGGAGTTTGCCGACGACAACTCGACCAAAATTACTTACAAAGGCTGGGTGGAAATAACGCACTAGCGTAATCCACTGCCGCAGAGAAACCCGCTTCCAGGCTTGGAAGCGGGTTTTTTTATTCCCGTATCTTGTCGGCCCAATTACCCCACTGAACTTTCCTCACTCCTTCATTCCCGCCTTCACCTCCTTTATAGTATGAAAGCAGTTGTTTTCCCCGGCCAGGGCAGCCAGTTTACTGGCATGGGCCGCGACCTGTACGAGCAGCAGCCCGCCGCCCGCCGGCTCATGGACCAAGCCAACGAAATCCTGGGCTTCCGCCTCACCGACGTCATGTTTACCGGTTCCGAGGAGGACCTGCGCCGCACGGATGTAACCCAGCCCGCCATCTTCCTGCACTCCGTGGCTTTGGCCGCCACGCTGCCCGACCTGCGCCCCGATATGGTAGCGGGCCACTCCCTGGGGGAGTTTTCGGCGCTGGTAGCGGCCCAGGTGCTCAAGTTTGAGGATGCCCTGCAACTGGTAGCCCGGCGCGCCCAGGCCATGCAGGCCGCCTGTCAGGAGCAGCCCGGTACCATGGCCGCCATCCTCGGCCTCGACGACGACACCACGGTGCGTATCTGCCAGGAAATAACCCAGGCCGGCAACGTGGTAGTAGCCGCCAACTTCAACTGCCCGGGCCAATTGGTCATTTCCGGTTCTCAGCGCGGTATCGAGCTGGCCTGTGAGCAGCTTAAGGCCGCCGGGGCCAAGCGGGCCCTGCCGCTGCCCGTGGGCGGTGCCTTCCACTCGCCCCTGATGCAGTCGGCTGAGGCTGCCCTGGCCCAGGCCATTGAGCGGACCCAGTTTGCGGCCGGCCTGTGTGCCGTGTACCAGAACGTGGACGCGGCCCCGCACCGCGACCCGGACGAAATTCGCCAGAACCTGGTGCGCCAGCTCACGGCCCCGGTGCGCTGGACCCAGAGCGTGCAGCGCATGGTGCAGGACGGCGCCACCGAATTTGTGGAGTGTGGCCCGGGCAAAGTGCTGTTGGGTTTGGTCAAGAAGATAGCGCCGGAAGCGGCGGGCAGCTCGGCTGCGGGGTAATCATTTGTAATTGTCCAAGAAAAAGCGCCTTGTGGGAAGTCTTCCACAAGGCGCTTTTTCTATGCCGGTAGCAGGGGCTGCCCACGGCGGCAAGAGTCTTACAGCCTCTATTAGGTCTGGCTGTCTACGTTTTCTGCCGTCAGTCCCTTCGGGCCCGATACCACGTCGAAGCTGACCCGCTGACCCTCGTGAATGCCCCTGAAGCCGGGAGTGCGGATGTTGCTATGATGCAGAAATACATCTTCTCCTTTATTATCACTGGTAATGAAACCGAATCCTTTAGAATCGTTATACCATTTTACTACACCGGTTTCGGGCATATTATTAAGCGCTGAGTGGGAGAGGGAAAAGTCGTAGCAATGTGAATTGCCGACCAGAAAAAGGTCGTAGCAACTAAGCCAAAGTAGGCAAAATTTCCCGGACGAATTGAGTCGAAGCTTCTGGTACTAGTCGGCTGCCCTCTTGACGGGCAGCTCATCCGCACACTGCGCCAACAGCTCCGCCACCTTTTTATTCAGCCCGGGATGCAGTACCTGCGCTGCAATTTCGGCCAGCGGCACCAGCGCGAAGCGGCGTTCCGGCAGGCGGGGGTGGGGCACCTGCAGCTCGGGCAAATCCAGAACCAGGTCGTCATAGAGCAGAATGTCCACGTCCAGGGTGCGGGCGTCCCAGCGGATACGCCTTTCGCGGCCGGCCAGCTGCTCCGCGGCCAGGCAGGCGGCCAGCAAATCGAGCGGGGAGAGCGGCGTATCGAGCTGCACGGCCTGGTTGAGGAAGGCTGGCTGGTCGGTAAGGCCCCAGGCGGCCGTTTCGTACAGCCCCGATACGGCTGCCACGGTACCGGCCGTTGCTGCCAACCGCTGCACGGCCGCCTGCAAGGTGGCGGTCCGGTCGCCGAGGTTGGAGCCGAGCAAAAGGTAGGCGGTAGGCATAAGGCAGCAGTAGAGTGGGCAGAAGGGTTTGGAGCATATTTTCTAAAATCTTAAAAATATGCTCCAAACTAGGTTGAGGCCAGGAATGCCCTGGTGGGGCTACGTAATGGCCGGTAAGCCCCGGAAAAACGCAATAGTTTTGTCGGCAATAAGCTGGGCTAGCTCCGGCAGCTGGTCTTCCTCCCAAGGGTGCTTGCCGCCGAACATGTGGCCCGCGCCGGGTACCACGCCCAGCTCGGCGGCGGGCTGGTAGCTTTTTAGCTCGTGGGCCATCTGCACCGGCAAGGTTTCGTCCTGGTCGCCGTGCAGAATGAGCAGGGGCTGGCGGAGCTTGTCGCGCACGTTGGCCGCAATGTCGAGGCGGGGCTGGTTGGCGTAGTAGTCTTCCACGAGCTGGTAGTAGAGCGGCATTTGCTGCTTGGTGCGGGCATTTTCGATGTACTGCACGCCACTTTGCTGCCACTGCTGCATCACTGGCTCGGGCCAGCGCGGATTCACGCTGCTAATGGCCGCCCAGGTGGCCACGGCCGTCACCCGCGCATCTTCGGCGGCCTTGAGCAGCACGATACCCCCGCCGCGGCTGTGACCTATCAGGTAGATCCGGCCTAGGTCGACTTCGGCCGCGGGCAGCACCGAAGAGCCGGGGTTGGTTAAGTAGTCGAGCAGGGTGCCCAGGTCGTTGAGCTCCAGGCTGAAGTTGTTGCGGCCGAAAGCTTCCATATCCTCCAGGTCGCCGCTGCCGCCGGGCACCACGCCGTTGTGCGACAAATTCAGCTTTACAAACACGAAGCCGTGGGCGGCAAAGTAGTCGGCCAGCACGTTGAAGTGGCCCCAGTCCTTGAAGCCTTTGAACCCGTGCACGAACACCACCACCGGCTTGGGTCGCCCATCCGGCCGGAAGCGGGCATCGGCGGCAAAGGGCCGGGTATGGTGGGGCGAGGTGAGCAGAAACTCGATGTGAATAGGAGCGGAGGTCGGCATGGCAAAATGGTTTGGCGGCAAGGTAACAGTCGGCGCCCAAGTTTGCGTTGCCGGCCGCGCCTGGGCAAAGTAGCTGGCAAAAACTCTTCAGCACCGCTCTTGGTTAGGAAACCGCCGCGGCGCCCCGTATCATTGCAGCGCTTTGAGCTGCCACGGCGGCTTCTTGGCCGCTTTGAGTTGCTCAAGCCCTTGCATGAAAAGTACCCTGGATGTCATACAGGCCCCCATTGCGGCCGAAATGGAGGAATTTGAACGCAAATTCCGCGCTTCCATGCAAACCAATGTGCTGCTGCTCGACAAAATCATGGGCTACATTGTCAAGCGCAAGGGCAAGCAGATCCGGCCGATGTTCGTGTTTTTCACGGCCAAAATCAGCGGCGGCGACCCCATGCCCGAAGCCACGTTTCGCGGCGCAGCCCTGATTGAGCTCCTGCACACGGCCACGCTCGTACACGACGACGTGGTGGACGAGAGCAACTACCGCCGGGGCTTTTTTTCCATCAATGCCCTCTGGAAAAACAAGATTGCCGTACTCGTGGGCGACTATCTGTTGTCGCGCGGCATGGCCCTGGCCCTGGAGCACGACGATTTTGACCTGCTCAAAATCGTGAACAACGCCGTGCGGGAGCTGAGTGAAGGCGAGCTGCTGCAAATCGAAAAAGCCCGCCGCCTCGATATCACCGAGGACGTGTACTTCGACATCATCCGGCAGAAAACGGCCTCCCTGATTGCGTCCTGCTGCGCCGTGGGCGCTGCCTCGGCCGGTTCCGACAAAGCTACTGTGGAGCGGGCCCGGCTCTTCGGCGAGAAAGTGGGCATGGCCTTTCAGATCAAAGACGACCTGTTCGACTTCGGTACCGACGAAATCGGCAAGCCCGTGGGCATCGACATCAAGGAGAAAAAGATGACTCTGCCGCTGATTTACGCCCTGCAGCAGGCCGACTGGCTCACCAAGCGCCGCGTCATCTTCAACGTGAAAAACAACGAGGGCCGCCGCGACCGGGTCCAGGCCGTCATCGACTTCGTCAAAAAATCCGGGGGCCTCGACTACGCCATTACTGTCATGAAGCGCTACCGCGACGAGGCCCTGAGCATTCTGCACAGTTTCCCCGAATCCCCGTCCCGCACCTCCTTGGAGCAGCTCATCAACTTCACCATCGAGCGGGAGAAGTAATTTGTAATGTGCTAATGTGGAGGAATGTGCTCAGGTGCTGATGTGTCCTTGCGAGCAACGCGAAGCCATCCGTCCCCTGCGCAGCACGACCCGCCCTTTTACCAGAAAGCCCTTTCCTACTTGCGTGGGAAAGGGCTTTTCACGTGAGAAGGCTCAGTACATTTCAGAGGACGGATTGCTTCGGCGCACGCCTCGCAAGGACACGTCCTTTATATTAGCACCTCAGCACATTCCCCGCATCAGCACATTATTTGGCGTTGGCGCGGACGCGGAATTTGAAGGAGCCGGATACGGGCTTGATAACGCCGCGCGTGCCGTTGAGAATTTCCTGCATCTGCATCTGGTAGCGGGCTTTGATTTCGAAGAGCGAGTATTTGCCTTCGTGGCCCACGTATTTCACGGCCAGGATTTCGTTGTAGGAGTTGTCGGCCTTGCCGGCCAGGCTCACCAGGCGGCCGCTGCTCCCGTCGGTAGTGGGCACTTTGTGGGACAGTTCGTAGGCGCCGGAGTTGTCCTGGTATTCCCCAATGGCGTATTTGCCCAGGGCCGAGGGCTGCACCAGCGTGGAGCTGTCGGCCGGATACGTAAAGTAGAAAGATGCACTCGTGGATGCGGAAGTAGCCCCCACGTAAGCCACTTTGGTGCTCACGGTGCTAAAACCCAGGTTCAGAGCCGTGCAGTCGATGTGCCGTTCCCAGTCGGGCGTTTTGAAGGCAAAGTGTAGGCTTTCGCTAACCGTTTGCGAAGGCGAAGGGTCGTTTTCCTTGCCGTCTTCGAAGCAGGAGGCCAGGCCCAGGGAAGTAGTGAGGCCGAGAGCTAGCAGGGCCAGCCGATTGGTGAGAAAAGGTAAAGTCATAATTGCAATAGAGCGAGAGTGAAGAAGTGTGAGCGGTGGTCCGACCCCAAGGTTCCGGGAGTTTTCCTCTTGCAAAGCTCCGGCTTCGCCCTGCCGCCTACAATACCCACTTATGGGTATTTCGCTCCCCCGCCGTGCCGGCTGCTTTGGCGCCGGACACAAAAAGCCCCATTGGCGCCGGCCAATGGGGCTTTGGTAAAAAGTAAGCCGGGAATTACTCCGCCGCTACCTGGTAGGCTACGCTTTCGGGCTTGACATCCGAGACGTCGAACATAACGCCGTCGAAGGTGCTTTTTACGGTTATTTCGTGGGTCATGTCGCAGCCCGGGCACTTGATTTCCTCTTTCTCGAACTGTCCATCGTCTTCCATAGAGTTGGCCAGGTGGTCGGGAGCCGGCACGCCGATCAGGTCGGTGAATACTTCCGTCTGACACTGGTTGCACTCGAATTTAAGTCCGACGGTGCGGCCCTGCAGTTCATCGACGGGGGCGGGGGTATTGGCTTTTTGCTGAATCCACATAAGGTGAGGGGTTTGGTTTGGAAAGAGTCGGAACAAGGGTGGAGTAGGGCCGGAGCCCTGCCGTAGCTTACGAGGCTACCCCGAAAAAAGATAAACCCGGCCGGATGGCCCGCTGCGCCCGCGCGGTTACTTTTGGCTGCGGCCCGTTGTTAGGCTCCTAATCCTATGGCTACTTCCCCTGCTTCCCCTGCTTCCCCAGCTACTACCGCCGGCCCGCACCTGCCCCAGGTGCCGCGCTGGCAATCCATGCTCCGGTCCTTTGCCCTGGCCAAAGATCCGCTGCCCATTCTAAACCAGACCCTGAGCCGGTTCGGCGACACGGTGCGGCTCTATATCGGCGGGGTGCAGCCCTCCATCCTGACCCAGGACCCGGGCCTGATCAACCACATTCTGCAGAAAAACCACCGCAACTACTCCAAGTCCAAGTTCACCCAGGGTTTTGCGCGCTACATCGGCCACGGCCTGCTCACCAACGAGGGCGCCGACTGGCTGCGGCAGCGCCGCCTGATTCAGCCCGGTTTTCACCGGCAGCGGGTGGCGGGCCTCACCGGGCTGATGCAGGAAATCATTGCCGAAACCATAGCCCCGCTGCGCACGCAGGCCGCGGCCAACGACGGCACGGTAACGGTGCCCGCCCACGAACTGATGACCGAGCTGACGTTCCGCATTATTGCCCGCTCGGTGTTCAGTACCAACTTTTCGGCCGCCGAGCTCAACCACGTGGCCCGGCTCATTACCGAAATTCAGGCGTTCTACGTGCGCACCATCCGCCAGCCCTACCTCAATCCGTGGTTTCGGCTGCGGGTACAGTTCCGCTACCACGACCAGCTCACCCAGGAGCTGCGCACCCTGCTGGGCAGCTACATTGCCCGGCGGCGCCGGGAAAACGAGATGCCCGAGGCCATTACCCCGCCCGACGACCTGCTGCAGATGCTGCTCGACGTGCGCTACGAGGATACCGGCCTGCCCATGACCGACGAGCAGGTGCTCGACGAGGCCCTGATTCTGCTCATTGCCGGCCACGAAACCAGCGCCAACGCCCTGACCTGGCTGCTCTACTTAATAGGACAGCACCCGCAGGAAGCTCAGGCCATCCGGGCCGAAACTGCCGCCGTGCTGGCTTCGCGCGGGCCGGAACAGGCAGCCGGACTGTTTGCCTTTGAAGAACTTCCCCGCCTGGGCCGGGCCCTTTATGCCGTGCAGGAAGCCATGCGCCTGTATCCGCCGGCCTGGATGGTGGACCGCGTGGCCCTGGCCGACGACGAGTACCAGGGCCTGCCCATCCCCAAAGGCACGCTGTTTTCACTCTATATCTACGGGCTGCACAACGCGCCCAAGCACTGGCAGCGCCCCACCGAGTTTCGGCCTGAGCGGTTTGCCCCCGGGCAGGGACCGGTAACGCCCGGGGCGTATTTACCCTTCGGGGGCGGCCCGCGCCTGTGCATCGGCATGCAGTTCGCCCTCACCGAAATGCAGCTCGTGACCCTGGAGCTGCTGCGCCACTTCGACGTAGCACTGCCGGCCGGTTTGCCCGCCATTCCCACCCAGCCCCTGATTACGCTGCGCCCCAAGGGCGACTTCGCGGTGCAGCTTAGCCTGCAGTAGTGTTTGCCTGGCCGGTGCGGTAGGAAATCCTGCGCAGGCAATTTGGTACCAGAATGGTCAATGAGGATTCCCTAAGTGGGCAATTCGATACCGAAATGGCCGTTACGGATATCCGTCACGCCTTTCTAGGCCGTGGCAAGCTCCCTAACGCGAAAAGCCCTTTCCTACCGCAGTAGGAAAGGGCTTTCTGGGTAAAGGCCAGGACTCTGCGCAGAGGACGAATGGCTGCGGCTGCGCCTCCTAAGGACAGGCTTACCTGAGCACATCAGCACATTAATCAGTAGCACATTACAAACTACTCTTTCAGCAGCATGTCCACGGTCTTGTTGAACTCGGCAATTTCCTGCTGGTAATACTTGCCGGTGCCGGGGCCCGAGAAGCCGGTGTGCACCTTGCGGACTTCGCCTTTCTTGTCCAGGAAAATGGTGGTGGGGAAGGCCAGCACGCCCGCCAGCTGGGGCAAGGACTTGCTGGCCGAGTCCTTGCTGGCCACGCCGGCCACGGCCAGGTCGTAGCCCACGTTCATGCGCTCCTTCATCTTGATGAGCTTCTGGGAAGCCAGGGTCTGGTCGGGTGTCCGCTCGTAGCCCAGGCCGATGATTTCCACCCCGCGGCCCTTATTCTTCTCGTACCAGGGGGCCAGGAAGTTGGTTTCGTCCATGCAGTTGGGGCACCAGGAGCCCAGAATCTGGAGCACGACCACCTTGCCCTGGTACTTGGGGTCGATGGGGGAGATGCTGCCGCCCTCGTAGATGTTAGGGAATTTGAAGGCGAGCTTTTTCTGGCCGGGTTTCATGCCGGTCAGGGTGTTGGCGTCGGGCAGCTTGGCGTTGCCGTCCAGCACCGCCGTCCAGGTTTCGTGGCCCGATTTGCCGGAGTAGAAGTCGCCGGTGATGCTGTTGATGTTGCCGGGCTTGCTCACCTTGCCATCAAACAAAAAGCCGTGGCTGCCGTCGAAGGTCGAGAGCAGCAGGTGCTCCCCATCCTTTTTGTTGACGATGTTGCCGGCCAGGTAACGGTAGTCGCCGGTAGTGGTCAAGAAGGTGCCGGTGAGCATGTGGTCATTAGCCGAGTCTTGCTGAATAAGGCCCACGGCGGGGTAGGTTTCGCCATCATCCCCTTTGAATTCCACCCGGAAAGTCGCGCCCTTCACCAAGTCGCCGTAGATCGGAACCATCTTGGAATCACCAACGAACAGGTTATCGTTGTTTGGCGTTCTAAAGGCCGCAAACGGCACCCGGTAGGGCTCTTTGCCATCGTACTTCACCCAGGTGCCTTTCAGACCATCCTCCCCAACGGCCCGCACTACCAGGGCCGCGTCGAACACGCCCAGGCGGATGGTGGTCGAGTCGCCGGCCGTGGTTGTTTCGTCGAGCTTGAGGCGCTCCTCGCCGTTGCGCAGGGTCACGGTGGGCTTCTGGCCGTTGTCGGCGGTGCTTACATCAAACAAAAACGGGATTTCCTGGCCCTGGGCCGTGAGCACCCCGCGCCAGGTGCCGGGCTTGAGTCCGGCGGGCAGGCCGCTGGCATCGGGTTCGGGCACCCCTTGCCGCGCCGCATCCGGCTTCGAATTGGACTGGCAGGCACCCAAGGCTAGCGCCAGGCTTAGGCCGGCGGCAGCAGCGCGAAAAGAAATAGGAGAGGACATAGAAAGTAGAAAAAGGTATTCGGCCCAAAACTACCAACGGGCCGACTTGGTTTTAAAGATAGGCGGCTAAGATAAATTTTGGGTAGGGCAACGACTGCCGCCTATATTTGCGTACCTGCTCTTCGGAGCCTTACTATTTCACTTTTTCCCTTCCTGACTATGGCGTTTGACTTAGAAATGATTCAGGCCGTGTATGCCGGTATGGGCCAGCGGATTGAAGCTGCTCGCACCGCTGTTGGCCGCCCGCTCACGCTGACCGAGAAAATCCTGTACTCGCACTTGTATGGCGGTAACGTAACTCAGTCGTTCGAGCGGGGCGTTTCCTACGTCGATTTTGCCCCCGACCGTGTCGCAATGCAGGACGCCACCGCCCAGATGGCGCTGCTGCAGTTCATGCAAGCCGGCAAGCCCCAGGCGGCCGTGCCCAGCACCGTACACTGCGACCACCTCATCCAGGCCCGCGACGGTGCCAACGAGGACTTGGCCGTGGCCAACGACGAAAACCGCGAAGTATATGACTTCCTGGCTTCGGTTTCCAATAAATACGGCATCGGCTTCTGGAAGCCCGGCGCCGGTATCATTCACCAAGTAGTGCTCGAAAACTACGCCTTCCCCGGCGGCATGATGATCGGCACCGACTCCCACACGCCCAACGCCGGCGGTCTGGGCATGGTGGCCATCGGCGTCGGTGGCGCTGATGCCGTGGACGTAATGGCGGGCATGGCCTGGGAGCTGAAGTTCCCCAAGGTGATTGGCGTAAAGCTGACCGGCAAGCTCAACGGCTGGACGGCTCCCAAAGACGTAATCCTGAAAGTAGCCGGTATCCTGACCGTAAAAGGCGGCACCGGCGCTATCGTTGAATACTTCGGCGAAGGGGCTGAAAACATGTCGTGCACCGGTAAAGCCACCATCTGCAACATGGGCGCTGAAATCGGGGCTACGACTTCGGTATTCAGCTACGATGAGAAGATGGCCGAGTACCTGCGCGGCACCGAGCGGGCCGAGGTGGCCGAGCTGGCCAACGGCGTGCGCCAGCACCTGCGCGCCGACGACGAGGTCTACGCCAACCCCGAAGCCTACTACGATCAGCTGATCGAAATCAACCTCTCCGAACTGGAGCCCCACGTGAACGGTCCGTTCACGCCGGACGCCGCCTGGCCGATTTCGCAGTTTGCTGCCGCCGTGCGCGAGCATGGCTGGCCCGAGAAGCTGGAAGTAGGCCTGATCGGCTCGTGCACCAACTCCAGCTACGAGGACATCACCCGCGCCGCTTCCATCGCCGAGCAAGCCGTTACCAAAGGCCTGACCGTGAATGCCGAGTTCACCGTAACGCCCGGCTCGGAGCTGGTGCGCTACACCGTGGAGCGCGACGGGCTGCTCGACACCTTCGCCCAGATGGGCGGCGTGGTGCTGGCCAACGCCTGCGGGCCGTGCATCGGCCAGTGGGCCCGCCACACCGACGACCCCAAGCGCAAGAACTCGATTATCACCTCGTTCAACCGCAACTTCGCCAAGCGCAACGACGGCAACCCGAACACCCACGCTTTCGTGGCCTCGCCCGAAATCGTGACGGCCTTCGCCATTGCCGGCGACTTGACTTTCAACCCGCTGGTGGACACGCTGACCACCAAGGACGGCCAGCAAGTGAAGCTCGACGAGCCCCGCGGCGTGGAAATGCCGCCCCAGGGCTACGCCGTGGAAGATGCCGGCTACCAGGCTCCCGCCGCCGATGGCTCGGGCGTGCAGGTACTGGTTGACCCCGCTTCCGACCGTCTGGAGCTGCTCGACCCCTTCAAGCCCTGGGAAGGCGTGGACCTGATGGGTCTGCGGCTGCTCATCAAGGCCCAGGGCAAGTGCACCACCGACCACATTTCGATGGCCGGCCCCTGGCTGAAGTACCGCGGCCACCTCGACAACATCTCGAACAACATGCTCATCGGCGCCACCAACGCCTTCAACGGTGAAGCCAACAAGGTTCGGGACTTCGTGGCCCAGGGTGATACCTACAACACGGTGCCTCAAGTGGCTCGTAACTACAAGTCGATGGGTATCGGCACGGTAGTCGTGGGCGACGAGAACTACGGCGAAGGTTCGTCGCGGGAGCACGCCGCCATGGAGCCCCGCCACCTGGGCGTGCGCGCCGTTATCGTGAAGAGCTTCGCGCGGATTCACGAAACCAACCTCAAGAAGCAGGGCATGCTGGCGCTGACTTTCGCCAACAAGGCCGACTACGACCTGATTGAGGAAGGCGACACCATCGACATCCTCGGTCTGACCTCGTTCACGCCCGGTCAGCCCCTGCAGGCCCGCCTGCACCACACCGACGGCGACACGGACCTCATCTATCTGAACCACACTTACAACGCAGGTCAGATTGAGTGGTTTAAAGCCGGCTCGGCCCTGAACCTGATCCGCTTGAAAGAGTCGGGCCAGGCGCAGTTGTCGCAGAAGTAATTCGGACTTAAGTTTGTAAAAAAGGCCGCCTCAGCGTTTGAGGTGGCCTTTTTTTGTATTGCTCAGGCTTGTTGCAACCTTTCTGGTCAAGGCTGAATCCAGAAAGGAGAAGGAATATGTTCCACGACCTATGTTTTGGGTATGAAACCACTTGTTTACGCTGCTGGATTGATTCTGACGGTAGCCAGCTTGCCGGGCTGCGCCACCAAGTGCGGCGTGGAGCCGTGCAGCAGCGCGCCAGTGCCGGTGAAAAGCCTCGAAGCGGAGTACGGCTGCCAGGATACCCGCCGGCAGCTGGCAATCAACCTCGACCAGACCTACACCGTCATCCGCTCCCAGGCCGACTTCGACCGGCTGGTCACCGGGCCCTGCCACCCGCTGATTGACTTCAGCGCCTACGATTTAATTATCGGCAAAAAGGGCCTGAGCAGTGGCAATTCCGGCATTGCCTACGCCTACCAGCGCGACTGCACGACCAACCGGCCTACGCTGCACGTCACGTTTAGCCAGGGCCTGACCGCCGAAGCTCCCAATATCACCTACCATGCGCTGGTGCCCAAGCTGGCCGCCGGGGAGCAGGTAACGGTGGAACTGGAAGTGAAGCAGCTGTAGCTTCGGGCTGCCGGAGCCTATTGAAAAGGTCGTTTCCCGCCGATGGGAAACGACCTTTTTGTTTGCGTCCCGGGGCAGAACGCTACATTTGGCGGGCGGTTGAGGTTGGCAAATCCGCTGGACCCGGCTCCTGGAATTAGTCAGTAGTATGAAACGAGTTATATGGTTGGCGGCAATTAGTGTCGTTGTAGTGCCCGTTAGCCAAGCCCAAACCCAGTCTGCCACCCCAGCCGATACGTCCCGGACCCTGCCCGAAGTGCAGGTTACCTACCAGGCTGAGCGCCGCACCCCCGTCACGTTTCTGGACCTGAGTGGCCGGGCTCTGGCCCGCAAAAGCGTGGGGCAGGAGCCGTCCTTTCTGCTGGCCGAAACGCCCGCCATTACCGCCTACTCCGACGCGGGCAGCACCCAGGGCTACGCCTACTTTCGCATGCGCGGCATCGACCAGACCCGCATCAATACCACCCTGAACGGGGTGCCGCTCAACGAGCCGGAAGACCAGGGCGCGTACTTCTCCAACTACCCCGACCTGCTCAACTCCATCAGCAAAGTGCAGGTGCAACGGGGCGTGGGCACCAGCCAGAACGGCAGCGCCAGCTTTGGGGGCAGTATTCAACTGTTTTCGCCGTCGTTGCGCCAGGACTCGGCTTCGGCCACCGTGGGGCTGGGTTACGGCTCGTTTAACAGCTACCGGGCGTTCGGGGAGTACGCCAGCGGCCTGCATGGCCGCAAGGCGCTCTACGTGCGGGCCTCTCAGCTGCACTCCGACGGCTACAAGGACCGCTCGGCCAACACGTCCCGCTCGGTCTTTATCAGCGGCGGGCTGTTTTACGACAAAACCACCTGGAAGCTCAACGTGCTGGCCGGGCACCAGCAGAATCAGCTGGCCTGGCTGGGAGTGCCCGACTCGGTGCTGGCCGTCAACCGCCGGGCCAACGTCAACGGCCCCGAAAATGACCGGTTCGACCAGGCCTTAGTGCAGCTGCAGAATACCTGGCAGCCCGCGGCCGGCACCGTGGTGAATACCAGCGTGTACGCCTCGTTTCTGAAGGGCAACTATGACTTCGACCTCAACAGCTTTCTGGGTTTGCCTTCCACCGCTGAGCTCTATAACTACGCTTTCCAATCGGGCTTCTGGGGCGCTTACACCTCGTATTCCCGCCAGCTCGGCCGCCTGACCTGGACCAGCGGCCTGCACGCCAACACCTACCACCGCCAGCATACCGGCAGCGAAAAGGCTCTGGGCCAGCTCTACCAGAATACCGGCCGCAAGCGGGAGGCCAGCGCCTTTACCAAGCTCGAGTACGAAGTGCAGCGCTTTACCCTGTTTGCCGACGTGCAGGGCCGCACCGTGGCTTTTGAGTACGATGGCGCGGTGCCGCTGGGTAAGTTAGACTGGCAATTCTTTAACCCCAAAGCCGGGGTGAGCTTTGCCGCTTCCAACCATGCTACGCTCTACTACAGCCTGGGCCGCACCGGCCGGGAACCCACCCGCAACGACCTGTTCGGGGGCAGCGACGACCTGCTGGCCGACGCCGACGGCCAGGCCCTGATTACGAGCCCGGCGGCCGAGTACGTGCTGGACCAGGAGCTGGGCCTACGCTACCAGCGGAGCCAACTTGAAATCGGGGTGAATGGCTACTACATGGATTTTAAGAACGAAATCGTGCTCAACGGTAAGTTTGGACCCAACGGCCTGGCCCTGACCAACAACGTAAAAAGCAGCGTGCGGACCGGCCTGGAAGCCACGGCCCGCTGGCAGGCGTCTCGGCATTGGTCGTTGCTGAACAACTCGGCCTTCAACTACAGCCGCATCCGGGAGCAGACCGAGGAGTTTCGCCCCATCCTAACTCCGGGCCTGATTCTGAACCAGGAAGTAGCCTACCAAACTGGCCCCTGGGCCGCCACCGTGGCGGGCCGCTACCAGAGCCGCTCTTTTGTTGATTTTGCCAACTCGGCCACGATAGGGGAGTACGCCCTGCTCAATGCCCGATTAGAATACAGCAGCCGGCACTACCAGGTCACGGCTTTTGCCAACAACCTGACCAACACCAAGTATTTCAACAACGGCAGCGTGGAGGCCGACGGCACCCGCAAGTATTTCGTGCAGGCTCCCCGCAACTATTACCTCAGCGTCCAGTACCGTTTCTAGCCCGGCTTTCTGCTGCTTGCCCGCATGACCAAGGCCTTTGTTTTCGGCAAATTTCTGCCTTTCCACCGCGGGCACGAACAGCTCATCCGCTTCGCGCTCCGGCACTGCGACCAGCTCACGGTGCTGGTGTGCGCCAGTGACCAGGAAACCGTGCCCGGCCCGCTTCGCCAGCAGTGGATTCAGGAAACCTTTGCTACTGAGCCCCGCGTGAGAGTGCAGCTGCTGGAATACCAGGAAAGTGAGCTGCCCAACACCTCCGAAACCTCCTTACCGGTGGCCACCATCTGGGCCGACCGGTTTCGGCAGCTGTTGCCCAACTGCACGCTGGTCGTGACTTCCGAACCTTACGGCGAGTTGGTGGCGGCCCGCATGGGCATCCGGCACGTGGCCTTCGATGTGGCCCGGCGGCAGGTGCCCGTGTCGGCTACCCTCATTCGGGCTGACCGGCAGCGGTACTGGCCGTTTCTGCCCGCCAGCGTGCGGCCCTACTACTGCCGCAAAGTGGTAATCCTGGGGGCGGAGTCGACGGGCAAGACCACGCTGGCAACTGAGCTGGCCGCTCATTTCGGGGCCACGCTGGTGCTGGAAGCCGCCCGGGACCTGATTGCCGACTCCAACCACTTCACCCCCGACGACTTGCAGCAAGTCGTAGCCGAGCACACTCGCCGCATTGCCCAGGCCGTGCGGGGCGGCCAGGCTCTGGTTATCATCGATACCGACGTGCACATTACCCAGTCGTACGCCCACCTGACCTGGGGCCGGGAGCTGGCCGTAAGCCCCGCCGTATACGCCACCCACCGCGCCGATTTGTATTTGTATCTGGCCGCCGACGTGCCCTTTGTGCAGGATGGCACCCGCCTGTCGGCCACTGAGCGGCAGCGCCTGGACCACTCGCACCGGCAAATGCTGCAGCGCCATAACGTAGCCCCGGAGGAGCTGAGCGGCAGCTGGGTGCAACGCCTGGCCCGCGCCGTGGCGCTGGTGGAGCAGTTATTAACTCAATAGGACCGCTGCTGACCGCACCGGCGGGCTGCTGGGGCTGAATCAAACGGTACGGTTTCCGAAATCCGGAGCTAGAGCGTGGCGACTTGGGCGGCGCGGGTTTCCCGGGGCTTTTGTACCAGGTAATAATAGAGCAGGATCAATAGGCCGGTCAGGAAGGGGAGCAGGGCCAGGTGTTTGCCCGTGACGCTACCCCAGACGCGGAACGTATCGAAACCGAAAAACTCGCTGATCATCCAGTAGGAGTTGGCCGAAATCCAGAATACGATGGCCAGATTGTGCGCCAGCTCGGCCTTGATGTCGCGGGTGCGCCAGGTGATGAGCACCGCAATGAGGAGCGTCGGGAAAATCATGGTCAGGCCCAGGGGCTTCCAGATCATGCACCAGCCGATGTCCTTGAGCAGCCAGAACAGAATGTGCATGTTTTCCATCCGGCGGTAGGGGGCCGGAATACTGTAAAGCGGATCGGCAGACTGGGACATAGGGCAGAAATAGGCGGAGCTTGCAAAAATAGCGGACCCCGCCGCAGAATTCTCATTGCGCAGAGCGAGAAAAGAACGGACAACAAAAAAGCCACCCAAGTGGGTGGCTCCTGCAGTAATACATGACCGAGCCGTGGACTAGGCCCGGCCGGACATTAGTTAAGCCAGAGCTGGGCTACGGGCTCAAACCGTTGGCAGTTGAAGGCCCCGTAAGGCCGCTCGGCGTAAAAACCCAGGACGTGCACCTGCAGCTGGCCGGTGCGGGCGTTGGGACGATACTGTACCGGGTATACCGTACCCGTTTCGGGCCAGTCCCCGATGTGGTCGGTGGGCCGGCGGGTGGCGTCAATGCAGCGGGCGTACTGCTGCATGGGGAGAGGAAAAGGAAGGCTGGTCTTCTTCGTTCTGCGCATATCCAAAAATAAGAATATTATTCTTAAGCTAATAATATTAGGTAGAAAAAAAGCAAGAAAAGTATCTGGTTATCGGACTTGGGCTAGGATTAAAATTATATTAAAGAAAATATTGCCCAGAGTAAATTTTAGGGAGTAGGAACTTTTTGGGAACTTATTACCTGGAATTTGCTAAATATGTTAGCTGAACAAGGTCGTCGTTTTGCTAACAATTGTTAGTCAACTAGATGCAGCTGAGTCCTAAATTCTGCATCTAGCAGCATCGGTTACGAGCCGCCATAATTTTTCCTGGCTAACCCGGTGAATATTATTGACTTTCTATGTAGATAGTCGCTATTTTCCCGTATCCCAAAGCGCCCGCCTACGTATCGGGTAGTATCCTGCCTCTTTGTATAGTCTGCTCCACTATGAATACCACCGCACCTTGCTTATTCTCTTCGCTGCCGGCGGCCTTGCAAAGCCGCTTTGTTCAGTTTCTGCGCCAGGAGCTGGGCGGCAGTCACCACACGGCCGTAGCCCCCGCCGATGAATGGCTGCAGGCGGCCCTGGTCGTAGACCCTACCGTACAGGTTCATCCCGCCCGCGGCACCTTCTGGATTCGGCGCGGCCGCCAAGCCCTGGAAAGCATTGCCCGCAACTACCTAGTGGTACCCCGGCCCGTGGCCGAACTGCTCGACCGGCATCAGCTCTTGCGTGCCAACCCCGCCGACTACGGCCTGACCGACGAGGAATGGCTGGCTCTGGCTTTGTAACAACCGCTCCTGCCTTACTATAGCAACAGCGGCCCGGTAAGCTACCGGGCCGCTGTTGCTTTTTGCCAGGTTCCTATTTTAAATACCGGCCGTGGTGTAGCCCAGCACGGGCGCTTCGCCATCGGCGTCGGCTAGCACAAAGGCTGGCTCCTCCTGGGCTACCTCGTAGCGCAGCACCACATCGGTTTCGAAGGCAATGAAATACTGGCAGAGCAGCTGCAGGGCCCGGGCTTGCCAGGTATCCGAGAGGAAGCTTTCCAGGGCGGCCGTCGTCAGGTCCGGCAAGCTAATTTCCAGCGCGGGCAGGGTTTCCTGGTACAGGCCGCCCAGCACAAACTGCCGGCCCAGCTCCAGGTTACCCAGGCTCAGGCCGCCACTGCTGGCCGCCGGAGCGGCCGGAGCTGGCGTTGCGAAGCGCAGCGGGGCCACCGTGCGCAGCACCACGGGCGTTTCCAGCACGCTCTCGAAGCAGCGCCGGGTCAGCTCCAGGTCGCCGGTGATGCGGTGGGCCAGGGGCAGCAGGTAGAGCAGGGCCGTCACCTGGCGGGCGGGCAGCTGGCCTTCCAGGTTCCAGAAGCGGGCCAGCACCTCGTTGTACCACTCGGCCGACAAGTTGGTCATGTAGCGCCGCTCCTCCTGCTCGAGCAGCACCCGGAAGCGGTAAAACTCCTGCTCCAGCGGCAAAAAGAACCGGCGGGCGGCTTTTTCCTTACGGCGCTGGGTCTGGATTTCTTCCACCATAGGCTGCACGCCGGGGCGGGGCGTGGGGTCGGAGGGGTGGTGAAACAGCTCCTGGGGCAGGGCATCGTAAAGACCTTCCCGATGCACCTCGACGGTTGTTTTCGGGGAGCTCCAGCGGTTGGTCTGCTCCTCGGTGGTGGCGCCCAGGTCGCGGCGGTAGCGGCGGGCAAACAGGCTCAGGGGCCGGATAATAAAGTCGTCGAACTGGTAGCCGTGGGCCAGCAAATCGGCCAGCACCACTTCCAGCCGCAGGTCGATGGGGCGGCGCCGAAGCTGGGTAAACAGCTGCTGCAACGTGGAAACCGGCCGGGCCGCGGGAGCCGCGGGCCGTACCTCGGGCGAGACGAGTTCAGGGCTGGATTTTGGCATAGTATATTTTTTCTGACAACTTACACCCGATTATAGCTCGGGCAAGATATACACACAGCGGTTTGCGCCGGCTTGCTTCTGGTCCGAAAGAGTACCCAAACTATTACTGCTTGTTGAACTTGGGCCGGCGCTGGTCCGTAGTTCGGCAAATATTGCTGATATATGCTTACTCCCAATCCTCAGGCGCAGGCGCGTAGCGGCGTCTCGACGGCCTTGTCGAATGCCCGCTCCAGCGTGCAGCGCAACCCAACCATCATTAGTACGCTGCTCTACCTGCTGACAGTGGTAGCCATCTTCGCGGTGGTCGGGCTGGGCGCGGCCTACAGTCCGTGGTCCTACAAACTTACTTTTTTCTTGGTGCAGCTCGTGGCTCTGCTGCTGGGCTGGGCCCATGTGCGGGCCATGCCGCGCTGGCTGACCTGGTACGACCCCGAGGCCACCTGGCACGGCCCGCTGCTGACGCTGCTGACCTGGCTGGCGGCTAGTTTGGGCCTGGCTGCCTCGAGCTGGGTGCCCTGGTTTACGCCCGCCACCCCGTCCTTGGCCTTCGTGACGGCCGCCATTCCCGTGGCCGTGCCCTATTTTTTCCTGGCTTCCTACCAGGCCTGGCGGCAGATTCCGGTCAAGCAGTACAAGCTGTGGTATTACCAGCCCAGCGCCGCCGGCCCCGACCTCTCGCGCATGGATTTGAGCAACTTCATGGTGATTCACTTCTGGATGTCGCGGCGCTACGGGGAGTCGCTGTTTCACGATTTCTCGTCGAAGGCGCCCTACGAAATGCGCTTCAGTGACCTGTTTCACATCTTTCTGACCGATTATAACCTAATTAAGCCCGAGCAGGCCATTCAGTACCTGGACAACGACGGGCACTCCTACGGCTGGATTTTTTATGCCAAGCAGCCCTGGTGGAAGCCCCGCCGCTACTACGACCCGGATTACACATTCCGGGATAATTTCATTAAACAGGGAAATATTATTGTGGCCAAGCGCGTCGCGGTGCAGAGCTAAGCGGCCTTCGTAAGGGGCCGGAGCCGCGTAATCTGGCGGCGCTTGGCTAATTTGCGGCGGCCTCGTATCGGCCAATAGCTATTTCTGTATTCTCTTTCCTTTCCTCGCGGCTTCCTTATGTTACCCGAAATCAAGCATTACCCGGTCAACTGGGTCGACGGTATGAAAATTTCCCGTCGGCATTTTACTGAGCTTGAGCAATTTACTACCGAGCACCTGCGCGACGCCACGGCCCTGGGCCTGAGTGCCCACCGCTACGGCCTGCTGCCCGCCGACGCGCAGGGCCCGTCGTCCTTCGAGCTGCTGCTCAGCGTCGACCACCAGCAGGCCGTGACGGCGCGACTCACGCACTGCCGGGCCGTCACGGCCGGCGGGGCGCGCATCGAGCTGACCGGCGCGGCCGAGCCGCTCACGTTTCGCACGAGTCTGGCCCAGCTGTTGAGCGAGTTCAACCTGACGGCCACCGAGCAGCTGCGCTTCCACGTGGTGGTGTCGGTGAATCCCTACGTGCGGATTCCGATGGGCGCCCCGGCCCCCGAAGAAATTCCGCCCCGCCACCCGTATACCACGCCCGAATATCAGCTCAGCGTGGTGCCGGCCCTGCAGCTCAACTCCACCCAGGTCAGCTCATTTCACCTGGTAGTGGGCGAGCTGGTGTACCAGGAAGGCGCCCTGCGGCCCGTGGCGCAGTTTATTCCGCCCAGCATGGCGGTGCTCAGCCACCCGGCCCTGCTCAAGTGGCTGCACCAAACCGAGCACCTGCTGCAGGAAATCGAGACGGAAGCTTTCCGGGTGATTCACAAGGTGCGCATGCGGCCCGACAAGAAAAACAACCTCAGCGAGCTGGTGCACCTGGTGGCCGAGCGGCTGGTAACGGCCCTAGCCCAGGAGCTGACCGGCCTGCACTTCACCGCCGCCCAGCAGCCGCCCGTGGAGCTGCTCAGCACCCTGATGCGACTGGCCAAGCAGTTTAAGACTGGTTTGTACTGCCTCACCGAAGCCGAGCGGGAAGAGCTACTAAAGTACTTTGAGCAGTGGTCCGAGATTCTGCCGGCCACCTTGCTCAACTCCCTGCAGGAAGCCACCACCGCCACCTACGACCCCCTGAACGTGCACGGCAGCCTGCAGCAGCACTACGCGCTGTGGCAGCTGGTGGCCACCATTTTCCGCCAGCTCAGCCAGCTCGAGTACATTGGCAAAAACAAGGAGGGCTGGAAAACCTTCATCAACGAAAACCCGGTGGCGGCTTCTACGGCACCCGAAAAGCCCGCCACCCGCTGGAACCCATTCTAGCCCCCTTCCTTTCCCGACCTTCCTCGTTCTTTCATGAAACCCCTCAACCAAGCTGAACGCACCACCCGCCTGTGGAAATTTGCTTTGCTGTATCTGCTGGCCTTGGTTATTCCGGTGACAGCCTGCTACTTCCTGTTTTCGGATGGCACCGTCGCCGCGGAAAACGCCCGGCTGAAGCAGGAGCTGACCCAAACCAAGGATGAGCAGCGCCGCCTGCTGACCCAGATGGACACGCTCACCAAGCACCTGCAGCGCATTGACTTCACCGACCGGCAGCTGCGCTCCGAAGGCAACGACCTGGTCGTGGGAGAGCTCAATAAGCGCGCCCAGGACTATATGAACTCCATTGCACTGTCCCTGAACGAGCTGCGCCGCGACTCGGCCCGGATGCAGATGGTGGCCAACAAACGCATTGCCCAGAACGTGCTGCGCGACTTCGACCTATTCCGCAACAACCGTAGCACCATCGACTTTTTGCGCCAGTCGCTCGACAAGCGCGGCATCGACGTGTCGGGCCGGGAGCAAATGGCCGCCGAACTGGCCCAGACCAAGCAGCTGCTGGCCACCTATCAGGCCGCCGCGGCCAACCGGCCTGCTCCCATGCCGTCCGGGGGCGGCGGCGGTGGGGGCGGCGGAGGCAGCAGCGGGGGCGGCGGGGGCAGTGCCCGCACGGCCGAGCTCCAGCGCAACCTGCTCGACGCCCAGCAGCAGGTCAGCCTGCTCGAAGACAAGGTGACCTTTGCCAACGCCGACTGCCTGCGCCTGCGGGCTGCCGCCGTGGGCGGTAAGCGCCGCCGCGAAATGCTGGAGCAGGCCCGCAAGTCGTACCTGACCATTCTGCAGAACCCCAGCTCCGGCGACATGAAGGAAACGGTGGAGAAAATGGTGGAGGTTATTGACCAGGAACTGAAAAAAGGCATTTTCAACTAAGCGGCTGCCGCCCTGGCCGCGGGGTGGGCAGTCATTTCCGGCCCGCTATGAGCAACGAGTACTACCGTCTTCCCCTCGACTTCGAAACCCTGCTGCAGCGCCGCGCCCTGCCGCGCTGCTCGGAGGAGGAGTCCATTGCCCAGCATCTGTACCTGATGCTGACCACTTACTTCGGCGAGTCGCGCTTCGACCCCACCTTCGGCTGCTTGGTCTGGGAGCAGGATTTTGAGGCCATGACCAACATGCGCTGGAAAGATGCCGTGCAGCGCTCCGTGGAGGAAACCATCCGCAGCCACGAGCCCCGCCTGGAGCAGGTGAAAGTGCTGGTCGGCGTCGACGACTTCGAAATGAAGGGTGTGAGCCAGCGGATCCGAAAACGGCTCGAAGTAACGGTCAAAGCCGTGCTGCACCGCACCAACGAACCGTTCGGCTTCCGCGCCAGCCTGTTTGTGGCGCCTTTATCGGTTAGCTAAATATCCTTTCGTATTTAATTCAGTGCCCGCATGACGCCTTCTGCCGACGATTTCACCAAATCTGCCATCAAGACCCGCCTCACTCACAAAGCCGCCGAGCTTTGGGGCTACAGCGAGGCCGAAATGGAGGGGTTTGATCCGCTGGTGCAGATGCTCATGGAAGCCTGCGCCGTGGAGCTGGAAAAGATTGGGCAGGAAATTCACAGTACCCAGCACCGCCTCGTAGATCGGCTGGCCAGCCTGCTCAACCCCGACGTGGTGGATGCCCCGCGCCCGGCCCATGCCGTGGCGCAGGCTTCGCCCCGCGAAGCCCAGGCCATTCTGCCCGCCGACGCTCAGTTTGTGTACCAGCGCCCGGCCGCCGGCCGCCAGGTCACTACGCATCCGGTGTTCTTTTCTCCGCTCCAAAACACGAGCCTGACCCAGGGCCGGGTGCGCTACCTGGCCACCGATACCACGCTCTGGCAGCTGGAATCGAGCCTGCAGAAGCGGGTGGTGGCTCAGGCCCCCGTAGCCCTGCCCACCGAGCACCGCCGCCTGTGGATTGGCCTGGAGCTGGCCCCGGAAGTAACGTCCCTGGCTAATCTGAGCTTTTACCTGGACTGGGCCAACGAGCCCCAGCGGCCCACCTTTACCTCGTTTCTGCCGGGCGACTCCTGGCGCCTCGACGAAACAGTGCTGACCGTGGAGCCCGGCCTGCACGAAGATGGTGCTGAGGAAACCTTCCTGCACCAGGAGTACGACTTTCTGCAGCGCGTCGAGCAACACGTGCGGGCCGTGTACGCGCCCCATTTCATACGCGTCGGCGGCGGCCCGGCCGCCGATTTGACGGCTTACGTGCCCCGGCCTTACCCAGCGGGGCTGGCCGCCCAGCTGCCGGCCGCCGCGCTGGCCCAGCTTACCCAGCCCCTGGTGTGGCTGGAAGTGCGCTTTTCCCACGCTCTGCCGCCCGAGGCCCTCACCAATCTGCTCTGCGCCACCAACTGCTTTCCGGTCCTCAACCGCCGCCTGCACAAGCGCCTGTTTCGGCTGCAGCAGGCCCTGAACATCTTCCCGCTCGACTCGGAGGAGCCGTTTTTGGCCATGCGCGAGGTGTATAGCCTCAACAACGTGGTGTACCGCTCCACGTCCCTGACCGGCCTGCAGGACTCCCAAACCGACACTTACACGCTCCGTTCCCACGGCGTGGGCCGCTTCGACGCCCGCACCGGCAAGCAGGCCCTGATGCAGCTGCTCGAGCTGCTACGCGACGAAAGCCGGGCCTTCACCGCCACCGGTACCGACTTTATTTCCTCCACGCTGCGGGAGTTGAACCAGAACCTGGCCCGCCTGGAAGAGCGGCTCGGCCGCGACGCCGCCGCCCAGAATACCGCGCCCTACGTGCTGCTGCGCCCCCACGACGTGAATGACAGCGTCTTTCTGGAATATTGGTCGAGCGACGGGGCCGCGGCCAACCGCCTGGCGCCCGGCAGCCGCCTACAGGTCTACGACGGGCAGTACCTCGACGACGTGCAGCTGCTGACCACCACCATTGGGGGGCAGGAGCGGCCCCGGCCCGAGGAGCGGGTGCACACGTTGCGCAAAAACCTGCTCAGCCGCAACCGTATCGTGACGCTGGAAGACATCAAAGCCGCCTGCTGGGCCGAGCTGGGCAGCCAGCTGGCTCAGGTGCAGGTCGAGAAAGGCTTCCGCAACGGCGCCACGCCCGGGGCCGGCTTCGTGCGCTGCATCCGCGTAACGCTTACGCCGGCCGCCATCAGCCGCCTGTCGGGTCCCGAATGGCAGCAAACGGCCGAAGACCTGCAAATTACGCTGGCCAGCCAGTCGGCCATGAACCTGCCCTACGAGGTGCTGGTTAAGACGCCGTAGGGGAGGAGCTTCCGTTACAGCAAAAAAGGGCCGGCAATACTGCCGGCCCTTTTCCAGTTGGCTAAACTCGTACCGTTTACACCTGCTCCACGGCCGCGGCGGCCGTGGTTTCCCAGGTCAGCTCCTCGGCTTCGGGCGCTTTGCTGAGGGCAATGACCGAGCCTTTACCCACTTCCCCGGAAATAATCATGCGCGAAATCGGGCGGCGCAGCTGCTGCCGGATAACGCCCTTGATGGGCCGGGCCCCGTAGCGCGGCGTGAACCCCGACAATGCCAGGTGGGTGCGGGCCTCGTCGGAAAGCTCCAGCGTGATGCCCTGCCGCCGCAGCTGCTCCTGCAAGGGCCGCAAATGGATGTCGAAAATCTGCACCACGTTTTCCTCCGAAATAGGGGCGAAGGGCACGATTTCCGTCAGGCGGGCCAAAAACTCGGGCCGGAAGTGCCGGCTCATGGTTTCCATCAGCGTGTTGGTAGCCGGAATCTGGCCTTCCCCGAACGACTTGATAATCTGCTCACTGCCAATATTGGAGGTGAAGAGAATAACGGCGTTGGAAAAGTCGCCTTCCCGGCCCAGCCGGTCGTGCAGGCGGCCTTCGTCCAGAATCTGTAAAAAGATGTCGAACACCGAGCTGTGGGCCTTTTCAATTTCGTCGAAGAGCACCACAGAGTAGGGCTTCTCCCGAATCTTGTTGACCAGCATGCCGCCTTCCTCGTAGCCTACGTAGCCGGGAGGCGCTCCATAGAGCAGGGCCGCCGAGTGCTCTTCCTTAAATTCCGACATGTCGAAGCGAATCAAAAAGGATTCGTCGTTGAACAGGAAGTCGGCCAGGGACTTGGCCAGTTCGGTTTTGCCCGTGCCGGTAGGGCCCAGCAAAAAGAACGAGCCGATGGGCTGCCCGGCTTTAATCAAACCGGAGCGCGACTCCAGAATGGCCTCGCACAGGGCCTTCACCGCGTGGTTCTGGCCCACGACGCGCTGCTGCAAGGTCTGGTCCATATTGAGCAGCTTATCCCGCTCGTTGCTTTGCAGCTTGCCCAGCGGAATGCCGGTTTTGCCCGCCACCACGGCCGCTACGTCGGCCCGCTCCACGCTGTCCTTCTTAGTGGCCGACAGGGTAATTACCGCCACCAGCAAGTCCCGGATGTAGGCTTCCAGCGGCTCCGAGGTTTCGAGCGTGTCGGGCTGCTGCTCCTGGTCGAGCTGGTTGAGCCAGAGGTGGCTCACCTGGTTCTGGACCTGGTACAAAAACCACCGCAGCTCCTTCATGTACTCGGCTTCTTCTAGCTCCGGGCCGCGGGCCGCCAGGGCCTCAAAATCCTGCTGCAGCTGCTGCAGCTCGGCCTCGGCGTGGCTGTCGAGCATGCGGATGGCGGCCATGGTGCGGTCCACCAGGTCGATGGCCGAGTCGGGTAGCTGCCGGTCCTTGATGTAGCGCTTGGCCAGGCGCACGGCCTCACTCACGGTGCCCTCACCGATGCTCAGGCCGTGGTGGGCGGCGTAGTGGGGCAGCACGCTGTCCAGCATCCGCTCGGCCACTACCACGCTGGGCTCTTCTACCCGCAGCACGTCGAAGCGGCGGTTAAACGCCTCATCGGCCTCAACGTACTGCCGGTACTCGTCGTTGGTGGTAGCCCCGATGACGGTAATTTCGCCCCGGGCCAGCTCGGGCTTCAGCAGCTGGGCAATGCCGGCCCCGGCCGAGCCTTTGGGGTCCAGCAGCACGTGGATTTCGTCGATAAAGAGGATGGCCCGGGTGTACTGCTTGATTTCGGTCAGCACGCTCTTAATTCGGTCCTCCACCTCGCCTTTGTAGGAGGCGCCGGCCACCAACGTGCCCAAGTCCAGCTCAAAGAGCACCACCTGCTGCAAATGAGTCGGTACCTTCTTTTGCACAATCTGCTGGGCAAAGCCCTCTACCAGCGCCGACTTGCCCACGCCGGGCTCCCCGACCAGCAGCACGTTGGGCTTGGTGCGGCGGCCCAGAATTTCGGCCATCTGCCGGGTTTCCCGGTCCCGGCCCACGATGGGGTCCAGCTTGCCGGCCGCGGCTTCTTCGGTTTTGTTCACGCAATACGTAGCCAGTGCGCCAGCCTTAACACCGGGCGCCGCCCGGTCGGTGAGGGGGGCGCTGGTTTGCCCGTCGGCGCCCACGGCCAGGGGCTGCAGGGCCTCGGGCTCGGCGGCGCTCATCACCTCCCGCTGGGTGAGGGGCAGGGATTTGAGCTGCTCCTCGGTGAAGGCTAGGCCTGGCCGCAGCAGGGCCGCCAGCAAGCTCAGCGGGTCGGTTTGCTCCTTGGCCAGCTGCAGGGCCACCAGGTCGGCTACTTCCAGCACGGGCTTGAGTTGGGCGTCCTGCCCGGGCATTTCCGGCGGCCGCGTCGACTTCGGCAGGCCTTCCAGCCGCACCTCGGCCCATTCGCGCAGGTAGTGAATGTCCTTGTCGAGCTCAATGGCCAGCCACGAGGCCAGCCCGATTTCATTGTGCAGCAGGGCCGTCAGCACGTGGGGGGCGGCGTAATACTCGTGGCGGTATTCGTGGGCCACGGCCTGCGCAATGTGCAGGGTGCGTTTTAGTTCGTCGGAGTAAGACACGGAAAAAAATAATAGGGTAGAAGAATGACTAGGAAAGTAGCTGAGCCAGAATCGGAACCTGGGCCGTCAGCTGCATACGTAAGGCCCCGTGGTCCTGGCGTTTGCGGCCCCAGGATGTCTTTCTAACAGCTTATTACACTGGGAGAAAACTGTCGAACCTGAACTATTTCGAACTATTCAATATCGGAAATCGTAAATATCCGGAGAATAGTGCAAGGTCCTGGACGAGGACTCGACAGTACCGGAGCCCAGCTCAAAAAAGAGTGGCGTTAAAGTATTGTATTTCCTGAATTAATGTACCTTTCGGCTCAAGTAGGCCGTATGGAAATCGTCTAACGGATTGATATTCATCATTTAGTCATAAAACTGTTTCTATGTTCAACTACGGAATCGGCGGGCAAGAGCGCAAGCTTGACAATGCACAGGAGTCCATCTCGGATATTCCGCTGAATCGGACTTTGCTGGTACAAAAGCTCACGGCCGACCCGCCCCTGCGGGCCAAAATTGTAGAAGGCCTGCGGACGCCCGAGGCCGTTTTCGCCCACTTCAAGCCCGAAGTGGCCGTGGAGTTCGAGAAGGAGGACGGCTCGGTAATACCAGAGAAACTACAATTCGAAACCCTGGGCGACTTTGGCAAGCAGGGCATCATCAACCAGAGCAACTTCCTGCAAAGCCTCGACACCGAGGCCGACAACCTGCAAAAGTTGCTGCGCCAGCTTAAGTCGAACAAGATTTTGAAGTCGGCCCTGGAAAATCCGGAAACCAAAGCGGCGTTTCTGGCGGCTATCGAAGCCATGATAAGCGAGCTGGACTAGTCCGCCGCTGATTTCTTCACGCTTTATCCTCAGTAGGGAACCACCCATGGCCACCGAAAACCAAGATACTACCTCCACCGCCGGAGCCGCCCGGGAACGGGAACTGGCCCCGCGCCTCGAACAGAATGCCCAGGCTCTGGCCAAGTTCGGCGGCTTCGATTTGCTCGAAACCACCATCGACGGCGCTTCTAACCTGAACCCGGAGAAGAAAGCCCGCAAAAAGATCTTCCTCACCGAAGAGAGCAAGAAAGCCGACCGGCAGCAGCTCAAAAAGCGTCTGGCCTTGTGGCATTCGGTGCTCAGCGAGTCCGACTCGGTAGCCGATGCCGTGCAGAAAAGCGAGGAAAAGGTAGAGTCGGCTAAAAACCAACTCACCGACAACCTCAAAAAGGCCATCGAAGCCACCCACGACCTGGAGCAGGCCTATCGTTCGGTCACGCTATTCTACCGCAACACCGACCAGAACGAAATCAAGAACATTTCCATCCTCAACGCCGACAAAGAGCAGTTGCAGGACCTGGATAATACCACCTTCATCGACGCCGTGTCGGACGAGCTGGAGCAGAACTACGACCGTCTCGACCTGCGCGACAACTACTCGCTGCTGGTCATTCCGGGGTACCTGGGCTCCAACAAGGTTATCGACAAGTGGGCCAAAATTGCGCACAAGAACAAGGTGATGATGGTCACCGACTTCGAGCACTACGACTCGCCCGACGACGTCATCGAACTCTTCGACGAAGCCAACCTCACTGGCGCCGAGTCGCACAAGTCCAACGTCATCATGGCCTGTAACTGGCTCGTGGGCCGCGGCAAGCTGGAGGAAGTAGGCGAGGAGGAAGACCTGTTCGTACCCCCGTCCTCGGCCCTGGCCGGTCGGATTTACAGCACGCTGGCCTCGCAGGTAACCGCTGGCCGCAAGCACGGCACGCTCAACGAGGTGGACGGCGTACGCTTCCCGCTGCGCAAGAGTGAAATTGCCAACATGGAGAAAATTGGCCTCGTGCCGATGGTCAACGAGTACGGCCGGGTAATGGCCTTCTCGGCCAAAACCCTGTTCAACGGCGACAACATCGGCCTGCAGACCTACTCCGTGGTGCGCGTGTTCGACCACGTGACCAAGGTGCTCATTGACTTCCTCAACCGGCGAGCCTTCGAAAACTGGGACCACAACGTGCGTATGGACATTCAGAGCCAGATTGTACGGTTCCTGGATGGTATTGCTGGCCCGGGCAAGCTCATCGAGAAATTTTCCATCAAAAAGTTTGAGCGGGACCCCAATCAGAAGGACCGCATTCTGCTCGACATTCACATGGTGCCCTACTTCCCGGCCAAAACCTTCCTGGTTTCCCTGGATGGCACCAAAGGCGACGATCCGGACGCTCCGGGCCGCGACTGGAATGCCGAGTACAAGCAGCAGTAACGTGAAGTGAGTTGTGAGGTGGCAGTAGCTGTTGCAGATCAGTAAAAGTTGTAGTGCCTTTATTAATTCTTCATTTTTCACCCCCCTAATTCCTTTATCATGGCATCATTTAGTGCATTTTTCAACGCCGCTGGCAGCGGTGACTGTGAAGTAGTAAGCTGCAGCTACTCCTTCGACCAGGCAATTGACGACAAAGGTCGTCCTTCGTCTAAAGTGCAAGGTGGTACCATCAAGGTTACCATTGTCTCGACCGACAGCGCTTCGCTGACCAGCTGGATGCTGGACCCGTACAAGCGCGAGAGCGGCAAGATCATCTTCAAGCGTATCGACCAGGATTCGACCCTGAAGGAGATTTCCTTCGAGGAAGCCTACTGCGTAAGCTACGCCGAGCATTTCGACGCTCGTGGTGCTGACACCAACACCTCCATGACCCTGAGCCTGACTATTTCGGCCAACAAGATCAACGCCAACGGCGCTGTTCTGGACAATAAGTGGGTATAAGCACCTGGTGCTAACCCTCGCAAAAAGCCCCCGCGACGTCTGCCGCGGGGGCTTTTTTGTGACCTTCAGCTAAGGGAGTATATTCTAACTAGCCATTCCTGTCTTCTCAATCATCTGCATTATTGCACCCATGCCGAAACCATTTCTGGCAGTGAGAATCCACCAGCTGACGAGGTAGGGAGTCAGAGGCTGTTTTATGCGGCGGCATCTTTGGGTTTTGCCCTTGCGGCCGGACTTCTTCCCTAAGCCGCTATCATCGAAGAACTTTTGGTTGTCTACCCACGCTTTGTGAGCAAGGACGTGGTGGGCTCGGAAGCCGTTTTTAACGTAATCAGTGATGCCAGGGGTGCGCTTGGCTTTGACCATGGGGTTTGCTCACCGTGCTGCCTTCACCTAGACCGAAAGTGTCGAGCTGGGTGAGCGGGGCGGCCACTAATCAGCTGCTCGGCTTCTTGCCGCTAGTAATACCACTGCTAGCCGGTGGGCAAGATCTTGTGCACCGATGTGGCTTCCGCACCGTAGTAATAGCGCGTGCTGTTGGCCTCGCGCAGTAGTCCGCTGCGGCTGTCCTCAATTTTGGTGAGTATATGGGCCGGTCTGCTACTGGCCCTACCAATAGCAGACCGGTTGCTATTACATTTTGGCAATATTAACGTTTTCCACCAACGGGTTGGTAAAGCTGTCAAAGCTGGATGTCTCACGCAACTCAAATACGAATCCAAAGTTTGCCGTCGGATAAGGCAATATTTTTTTGCGCTTGAATCCTAGCAATTTTACTTTGTAATCGGCTGGAGTGATGGTGAATTTTTGAGAGCTATGTAATGTTTCACCGTCCAGGGTTTCGTAAGATATACTCTCTTGTTCTTTAAAATCAGCAGGGTTCCAATTATCCAAAGTGTCGAGCGTGCCTATCCAGATGGCTGAATCGGTTCCTACACGCAAATTACAATTCTCAATAGTTAATACTTCCTGCCATTCTTCACCTAATTCTACTGCTTCTGACAAGTGTTTTACCTCAATGTAATAAGCAATTGAATTAATGGTTGCAATAGGTAGAAGGTAGCCATCTTTTATGGCTTCCTCTAAAATATTGCGATTTTTATCAAAAAAGCTGTTTAGTTTTTTGGTTTTTATATTATGGTTTTTGAGAAAAGATGTGAAACTTTCTATGGATAAACAATACAGACCATAGCCGCTTACATCAACTATTTTTTCGCTCATCGCTTTGGGGTTTTTTACTTCGGACATGGTATTTTGCCAGCTTTATGGAGCTCCTGTAGTTTTTCTAACGCTTCGCCTGGAGTCAGGTTGCGATATAGAATTTGATTAGTGCCGGGCAGTTTTAAGAACCCTTTTTCGGGGAAGCCGGCATACGCTTTTTTACCTTTGTCGAAGAAGTCATCCACCGACCCGGTGTACTTCGAGCCGTGGAAGGGGACTCCCTCATCAATCAAGGCCCGGTGCAGTCGCTTGTGCAGGTCGGCTGTACCAGTGGGGTCATCCGGGTACCAGGCAATGGAGCCGGGTTTGTCAAGTTTGGGCAGTTGGAGCTTGCCGGCCACACTCCGGGGAAACAAGTGGTGGCCCATGCCATCGTGGTTTAGATCCGAATACCAGCCAAACGGATCAATCCACGTGGTGGGGTCGGCTACGTAGCTGTACAGGTTCATGCCCCCTAGTACCCCGATGGGGTCTTGGCTGATATAACGCCCAGCTTCAGGGTCGTAGTAGCGGAAGCGGTTATAGTAGAGCCCCGTTTCGACGTCTTCGTACTGGCCCTGGTAGCGGAAGGGACAGTCCTGGGGCTTGCCTTTTCCTTCCCGTACTTGGCCGTAGCTGTCGAGCTGGGCCTGCCAGGTCTTGGTGCCCTGCTGGTCATAGAGTTCCAGTGGGGTACCCAAGTGGTCCACGAGCACACTGTAAGCGGCTTGGGCCGTAAGCTTAGCCATGGGCGCAAACGAGGCATCTTCGAAGAGCCAAGTCGTCAAATCCTGCACACTGCCAGCGCCGGGTCCGACTTCCAGCTCCTGCCACTCGTGCAGGGGCTGGTTGCCGTCCCAGACCCAGCGCGTGACCCGGCCCCGGAAGCGTTTGCTCAGGCGCCGGCCCAAAGCATCATAAGTGAAGGTGACAGCATAGCCGTCCGGACGGGTCACAGAGGTTAGCTGGCCGGCCCCGTCCCAGTCGTAATGCCACTGCTGACCATTGGACAGGCGCTTGCGCACCAGGTTGCCCTCCGCATCGTAGTAATAGCGCGTGCCGTTGGCTTCCCGGAGCTGCCCGCCTTTGCCATACTGACGGTCGGTGCGGCTGGGCGTGCGAAATAAGTTGCCTATTGCGTCAGGCTGGCGAATTTCCTGGACCCCGTCGGCATACCGAGTGGATACAAGGTTGTCCTGCTCATCGTGGGTGAATGAGGTACGACCTATGGCAGTAGCATCGATTTCTGACAGCCTGCTCGGCGTCAACCAATGGTAGCGCCGCTGATGACTCTTCGTCGCGCGTTCCGTGTGAATTGTCTGCCGCGCTGGTCGACCAAGGACATCGTGCTGCCAGGACAATTGCAAGCTTTCGAGCACACGCTCTATTTCCTGACCAAAGGCATTATAAGTGAACTTGGCTTGCCACTGGTCGGTGCGCACATACTCTAGTTGCCCGGAGAGGCTACGTTGCATTTGAGCGGCAGCACCCAAGGATGAGCGTAACCCCAGACGCTGCCCAAGGATATCATAGTCGGACTCGACTACATGCTGACCCTGGACTTCCCGTACGACTTGACCTAACGCATTTTTGTCTAGACGGACACTGTGCTGAGGGGTGTTGGCTTCTACTAGCTCGCCATCTGGACGATACACAAACTGCGCTTGGGTGCCATCGTGGTGCAGCACTTCCGTTAAGCGTCCAACGGCGTCGTAAGCATACTGAGTCGAGCGGCCGGCTGGGCGTTGCAAAGTGGTGACTCGGCCAGCCAAATCCCGATAGTAGCGACGGGTAAGTCCGTCGAATCCTACTTCCTCTACAACTTGACCCGCAACATCCAGGACGAGCGTATACACTTCCCCGTGCTCGTTGCAGAGGCTCGTCAAGCGCCCTTCCGTATCGTAGGTAAAGGAAACTCGGGCGCCGGCCTGGTCTCGTGCGGCTAGGAGCCCTGTACTTGTGTACGTATACTGGGTCGTTGAATGTGGATCTTGCTCCCGAAGTACGCTCCCAACGGCATCATACGTAAAGGTTCGTTCTGCTCCATCGGGTTCACGCAGCCATAGTATTCTACCCAGGATATCGTATTGATACTGCCGAACATTCCCTCTGAAATCTGATGTGCGAATAACACGGCCCAGAAAATCGTATTGATTGGAGCTGACCTGTCCGTTCGGAGCAAGTACTTCACCGATGTTATAATGTGCATCATAGCGCAAGCGTAAGGTTTGGGCCAGATTATCGGCGACCCCGACTAGGCGACCCTGCGCGTCATAACTATACTCCGTACTAGCCCCGACAGGATTGATACGACGAAGTAAATTTCCTGCTTCGTCGTATGTCCATTGCCACACTTGCTCATTGGCATCTATTGCCTGGATCGGCAAGTCTTGTGGGTTGTATTGCGTCTGGATCTTTGCCCCATCCGGATACGTGACCAAGGTTTGATTACCGCGGGCGTCGTACTCGTAGCTGGTGGCTTGTCCCAGCGGGTCGCGCTCCAGGGTCAGGTCCGTATCCTCGTTGTAGGTCCACTGGCGCACCGCCCCCAGCGAATCAAGCATCACCACCACCAGTCCGTGGCGGTGCGTGTAGTGCTTGGTATAGCCCACCGAGTCGGTAACGACGGTATGCTCGGCGCTTTCGTAGCGCAGCGTGGTGTCGTAGATGCCCCCGTCGCCCCAGGTGCGCAGGCAGCGGGCCTCGGGGCCGGTGCTGTCGTAGCGGAAGTAGAAGCTCAGGCCTAGCCGGTTGGTTTCGCGCACCAGCAGGTGATGCTCGTAGACAAAGGTCATGGCGTGGCCCAGCGCGTCGGTGGTCCGGACCATGTCGCCGGCCTCCGAGTACTCGTAGCGCACGATTACGAAGCTGCCTTCGGCCCCGGGCTCGGGAAGCGGCGCGTGCAGGGCCGTCAGGCGGCCGAGCGGGTCGGTGTCGGCCCGTAGTTGGCGGCCGACGCTGTCGGTGATGCTGCTCAGGAAGCCCTGCGGGGTATAGGCAAAGCGAATGGCAAAGCCATTGTTGTCCTCGACGGCCTGGAGCAAATACACTTCGTTGACTGCCTCTGGGGCAAAAACATACCACAGTCGCTCGTCCTTGTTCCAGATACGGTAACCCTGGTCGGCAGGGCCAAAGGCTTCGAGCTTCTCCGGGCGGTTGAAGCTGCCGGCCTTGCCGGCGGGAGGCGCAAACAAAGCCAGGCGGCCATCGGCCAGGCGCAGGGCCAGGGAGCCATCCTCTTCCACGGCCAGGGCCAGGTCGTAGCGGTGGTGCCAGCCGTGGCCCAGGGCTCCCTGGTGGGTGGAGCGCGAATACCAGATTCGCTCCCACACGAAGGGAATCGGGCCAGGGAGCTCGAAGTCGACGGCCTCGGTGAAGACCAGGCCGGCGGCGACATCGACGGGGTGGCCGACGCGGGTACATTTCTTCGGCCCGGCGCAGTCTGTTACCGCAGCTAATTGCTTCGCTTTTTTGCCGGCTTTAGCGGCGGCTTTTTCGGCTTTTCTCGCCTTTTTGGCGCCGGTGAGCACCTTGCCCAGCGTTTTCATGCGGCCGGCGGCTGAGCGGGCTGCCCGGCTGGCCAAACTCATAGCGTGGCCCTCTACGTCGGCAATGCGGGCGGCGCGCAGGGCCATGCGGGCCACGCGGCTGGTCTTGGCCGCTGCGTTCAGGGCCGTACCGGCCCCGGCGGTAGCCACCGTCAGGCCTACTTCGAAGGCTACTTGGCCCGTGACGTTGCCCCAGTCCCGGGGCGACATATTCTGCAGCTTGTCACCGACTTTCTGCCAGTTCTCGCCGTGGCTGGCCCAGTCGGCCGCGTTGCTAATGCCCTGTCCGGCGCTGTGGGCCGCGTTGGACCAGTTCTGGGAGTCGCCGGCCCACTTGTAGGCACTGGTAGCGCCTTCGGCAATGGCGTTGGCCGTGTCGACGGGGTGGGTTACGGCGTTCCAGCCACCCTTGGCCATGCCCCACAAGCCCTCGGCCAGGCCTTTGCCGCCTTCCCATACGCCCTCGGCCACGCCGAGCTGGAAGCGGCCGTAGGCACCCAGCGGGCCCAGGGTTTTGAGATAATCATCGGCCTGATCGGCCAGGCTTTTCTCCGGGGCCGGCGGCGGGGCACAGGCCGCCTGAGCGGCCGCCATCGTGAAATGAATACCAATGCGGCCACTGGCGCTGCATTGGAGCTTGGAGTCTTCGAGCAGCGGGTGCCCCATGCCCAGCTGCACATCATTTTTGACTGGTGACCAAGGCGTGGAAGGCAGGAAGACGCACGGCATTTTGGTCACGCTACACACGCCCATGGGCGGGATGTTGACCAGGGGTATCATGTCCTTATCAGTGGCCAGATTCTGGCCGTAGATTGACGTGAAGGCGTTGAAAGTGACGTTGAGCGTAGCGGGCAGGGTGCCTTTGTCACAGGTCAGGAACACGCCGGCGGGAACATATTTCTTAGCCATAAGTAGTCGAACTAAACCCTCGAAAAACAATAGGAGAAATAAGGCTGGGGACTACGCCCCAGCGGGCTGCAGGGTGCAGAGCGTCTTGCTCATAAACACGCCTTGCACGCCAAATACCGTGAACTGGGCCGCATTGAGCAGAGACGAGCGGTGGTCAAACTCGTAGCTTTCCACATGCTGGCTGTTCAGGGTAGTGTCCAGGTCGTACTGGTCGGTCATGGTGCGCAGGCCCTGGCGCACGGCTTCGGCGGGGTAGGTTTCCTGGTCTACCTGGCCTTCGACTACCAGGGCCAGCTCCACGTCGGTCAGGGTTTCGGTCCGGCGCTTGATCTGGGTGGTAAGGGGCAAATCCAGGTTGCCCAGGAAGCGGGCAATAGTGCGGGGCGGGCCGGGCACAGGGTGCTCCCCGTAGGTTTGCCCGTAGAAGGCCGGAAACAGCGTGCCGTACTCGTAGCCGCGCCGCAGCACATCTTCTAAGTACCCGTCGCCGTGCAGCACCTGGCCCAGGCCCGAGACCATGCCCGGAGTTATCTGGTCGGAGCGGCGGTACTTGCGCAGCAGCTCGGGCTCCAGCTTAGCCCACTGCGCCCGTAGCTCTTCCTTATTGGCAATGCGCTCCAGGGCGCCGGCTGCGTCGGTTTCAATGAGCAGGCGCCGCCGCAGCTGGGCCGTATCGGCGTCGAGCTGGGCCAGACCCTGATTCTCGGTTTGCTGGAAGCTGAGCACCGTTACCTCGTAGAGCCAGCCCGCCGCGGTTTTTTGCAGGGGCTGCTTGCGAAACGTCGTCTGCCGGGTGTTCTCGTAGAGCAGATTACCCAGCAGGTTGGTCGTCTGAACCGTGACGGTGTAGTCTTGGGAGGTCGGCAGCAGCGGAAACGCCAAAGTCATAGAAAGGGCCTAAAGTACAACCAGGGAAACGCACGGCCTTAGCCGTTAATCTTGACGGTGCTGCCGGAAATATCGACGGTCGAGCCGCTGCTGATTTCCATTTTGCCCGTCGTCGATACGGTTTTCTCCTTGGCACTAAAGGCCATTTTGGCCGTGGCATCGGCGGTAATATCCTTTTCAGCCTTAAGGGCAATGCTTTTCGAGGCCGACGTGACCTTGATTTCCTCCTCGGCTTCCATCGTAATGTTCTTGGCGTGCATCATGATTTCCCCTTTGTCGCCGGCTTCCAGGGTAATGGTGGAGCCCAGCACCGTTACCGGGCCGTTGCTTTTGATGGTAATGCTGCCGTCACCCTTAAAGCCGACTTCCACTGCCGTACCCTTGTTGTTGGAGTTGGAAATCAGGATGCGCTGCTCGCCCTGGCCGTCGGCCATGACAAACTTGTTGCCACCGGCCGTTTGCAGGCCCTTCAGGTTGTTCTGGGGGTTGGTATACTTGGCGCTCTGCTTGTTCTGGGGGTGAAACATGTTGCCCAGCACCACCGGAAACTCGGCCAGTCCATGCTCATAGCCAATCAGGACCTGGGAGCCCACCTCCGGCGTAAAGAGCTGGCCTTTCCCGTCGCCGGAGTAGGGCGTGCTTACCCGCAGCCACGCCGATTCGGCCTCGGTGGGCTGGGCCACGGGCCAGTAATAGCGCACCCGGATACGGCCCAGATTGCGTGGGTCCTGCAAATCAATCACCTCGGCCAGTTCGGGCTGGGCGTCGGTGGCGGCGTAGAGCGGGTTGGGCGGCGGGGCTTCCGACGACTCGGGCATGGCCTCGAAGTGGTTCTGGTAGTTGCCGTCGCCGTCTACTTCGTGGCGGACGGCCAGCACCCGGAACTTGCCATAATCCTGGCCGGTGGCATCCTGCACGGCCAGCACGCAGCCGGGGGTAATATCATAGGCTTCCCCGCTGCCCTCCAGGCTCACCTGATTGGCCGCTCGTTTGGCTGCCAGGCCGTCGAGGCTGCGCTGCAGCTGGGCCTGGTCGCTCACCTGCGTGCCCGCCAGCAAGCGGTGGGGCTGGGTAAACAGGTCGTCCGACTTCTGCACCGCAAACTGGCTGAGCGGGTGGCCAGCGGCCGGAGTGGCGGCCTTGGTCTTCAGAGGCTTGTGGGTGCGGTAGTTGTAGTGGGCACCCTCGGTCTTGCCCGGCTGCAAGTGCATGGAGAGGGTAAACATCTGGGCGCTGCTACTCTTGAAGGGAATGGTTTTGCCCGCGCCCCGGCCCAATTGCAGGGTCTGACCATCGTAGTAGAACCATTCGCCCTGGTGCGCGGCCAGGCGGCTCAAAAAGTTGAAGTTGGTTTCGTTGTACTGCACCGTGTAGGGCAGTACCTCCTGGTGCTGGGCCTTGAGCTGCTTTTTCAGGGCGTTGCCGTCGTAAGGGCCCAGCACGCTGGAGAAGATGTCCTGAATAGACTTTTTGACAAACGTTCGGCTCTGGGTCCCGTCTTCCAGCAGGAAGGAAGGACTGTAGCCGCTGACGTGGTAGTAGTTGACCAGGTCGGCGTCGGTCTGGATGCTGATGTGGGTGATAATGCCTTTAAACTGGAAGGAGCGCCCCGAGTCGTTGGGCAGGGCGCCCGTCCAGCTGATGGCAATGTTTTTTCCGCTCAGCCGTTCGTGGGCCTGCGCAAACAGGGCCTCCGGCTTGAGTCCAAGGGCCTTACCCAGCGCCTCAAACGAAAAGTCGAGGGCGAAGGTGTGGTGGGTCAGCACGTGCTGACTGAGCGTTAGTCGATTGTAGTCGGTCAAGGCCAGGCCGCCGTCTACATGAACGCTTGCATTAACTGGATATGACATTTAGAAAGTATATGAAGATTACGATGGAACCAGCGTAAAAGTAACCGAATAATTGAACTGACGTTACGTAATTAGCTTAGCTTGCGGTCGAAAGGTCTGCCATAGGGGGGCAATTTGCCTCGTTCACCGTAGTTTAGGGCAGAGTTTTGTACTTAGATTATCACTGCGTTAAACGAATAATACTACTATGAACCCAGCTTTTCAGGACGGCCGCCGGCCCCGGACCAATGCCGTCGCCTCGCTGGCCAACACGGGCCACGCTAGTCCGCTGAGCCGGCGGCCCGCCCCCGGGGCCGCCCAGCACGCGCACCAGGCCGGGCAAACCGTGCGGCAGGGGCCCCAGCCCATGTCGGCGCGCCGGGCGGCGGCCGTAAACGCCGAGCACGCGCACTTGAAGCGGACTGTCGATCAGGTCGTGGAACTCTCCAAAGCGGAGGTGTGGCGGATGAACTCGGACGCCCAGCTCCGCCGGCGCATGGAAGCCATGCCCCACCGCCTTTACGACGCCAACCGGATTGACAAGCGCTACAAGACTGACGTGGCGGACGAGTACGGCCAGCCAATGGGGCAGGAGCGCTACGCCGTGGGCCAGCTGTGGGTGTTTGCCAGCACCCTGAACGATGCCTTCGGCACGCGGGTCTACTGGGTCTATAATACGCAGACGAAGGTATTGGTATCCTTCACGCCCGAACGGGGCATTGCCCGCGACAAGCGCACGTACATGTCGGAAAAAGACCGGTTCCGCACCATTGCGGCCGGCACTGGGGTAGCGGGCGGCTACATGGAAAAAGGCTTCCTGGCTATCAGTGCCGGCATGCTCACCGGCGGCCTGGCCTACGAAGTAGAGGGCGCGGCGGTAGTGGGTACCGCTATTCGGGGGTACGTGGTAAAGGCCTCGGAAGGAGCTAGTATACGGGCTATGGTAGATTTTTCCACGCAACTTGGCGTTGGAGCTGTAACGGGCAAAGGCAGTTGGGGAAACCGATTTAAAACATCCTTCACAGATGTGAACTGGACTTCGGTAGCCGGAGCGGCCGCTGTAAATTCAGAAGGACTTAAATGGTGGGCTAAAGCCTTGGTTGCTCTTGGCTCATCGGCTACCACGAACTACTATACCACAAAGTTTAGTAACGTAGATGCCTACAAGAGTTTTGGCCACGCTGTAGATTTTACCAAAGAAAAGGAGAGCAAAGAATTTGTTATCAATATAATTGCAGGAACTGTATTCGATCAGCTGAAAGAATACGGGGCTCCCTGGATAGAGAAATCCATGCGCAACACTCCTAATACGATGGGGATGCTCACGGCAATTCGGCATAATCTGGTGCCTGTCAAGACGGCTATAAAAGCAGTAGATCAGAAAATGGTGGCTGTGTTGAGCTATGAAATAGGCGGGCTATTGGAGAGTACTAAAAAACTCTGGGAGAATTATAATGTTGATAAGGCAGAAGCAGCCAAAAAGAAAACGGCACCTTCCACCCGCCCTATACTACCAGCGAAACGATGACTTTTCTTGGTTGGCTTAAAAAATATGGCGCCTACTTAGTCCTAGCTGGGGGCTTGTTCGGTGGTTGGTGGGGTATGCGCGCCAAGCAAATAATGCATACCCGGTCCCGGTTTACGATTGGTTACCTGACGGGAGGTTATTACACGCCCAAAAGCGGTAAGCGCTACAGTTACCGCTACCAGGTGCAGGGCCAGGAGTATGAGGCTACGGATACGCGAGAAGAAGATATGAATTCTGACAACGGGGCCCGTTTTCTAGTGGAGTACGATACTCTGGACCCAGGGGAGAGTTCCGGACACTTCACCCTGGCCATTCCCGATAGTATCCAGCGGATTCCCGCGAATGGGTGGCCTAGCCCACCCTTCCCCGTTTCTGCAAAAGACCTGAATTATGGCCGGGACGAAGAAACGGCGGCTGAATAGAGATGCCCGCATAGGCCTACTCTGAATTGACTGCTATATGCTCTAAATAGCTCCTCCAAGCAGCTGTATAGAAGAGTAAAGACCTAGTTCAATATTCCTGCAATGGACAATCTAAGGTCTTCTTTCGCCCAACTAAAAAAGTATGGAGCCTACCTCATACTGGCTGGGGGCTTGCTCGGCGGCTAGTGGAGTATGCGCCGTAAGCAGATTATGCATACCCGGTCCCGGTTCACGATTGGCTATTTGACAGGCGAATACTACACCCCCAAGAGTGGCAAGCGCTACCAGGTGCAGGGCCAGGAGTATGAGGCTACCGACACCCGGAAAGAGGCTATGAATACGGACAACGGAGCTCGGTTTGTAGTTGAGTACGACACCTTAAATCCGGGCCTCAGCACTGGGTACTTTACCGTAGCCATTCCCGATAGTATTCAGACTAGCCCGGGAAATGGCTGGAAGAAGTTGCCTTTTCCAGTTTCTGGGCAGGCTCTGAATCATGGACAGAAGGAGTAAAGCCGGTTATGGCTTACCGGGTCAGCTCCCAGTTGCTGTCTTTGGTGGTAGTGCCCAGGGCCAGTTTGGCGGCGGCAATTTGCAGGATGCAGTAGTAAGCTGCCGGCGCATCATCGTCGTCGGAGCTGAAAACTTCTTCGTAAGCCACGCAGAGGCCTTCCTCAAAGGTGAGCTCCTCGTGGGCCAGGGGCTGGTCGATGCCGTTGAAGAGAATGGCCCCGCTCATCTTTTTTTCGGGGTCGGCGGCCCAGGCAATCAGGGCCTCACTCTCGGGGACGACCAAGCTCAGGGAAATCAGGCCGCTGCGGACTTTGGCCGAGGCCCGGCCCCGGCTGTCGGCGTGCTGCAAAAACTCGTAGCTGCAGTTCTCGATGGGAAACACGTGGCCCTCGAGAAGCAGGGCGCTGTTGAAGGAAGCCATAGCGGAAGATGGGTTGAAAAGGCGAAAAAAGGCCTTAAGCGGGCCATTTATTGTCTATTTCAACCGAGCCGATGGTGAGGCGGTTGGCCGACAACGACAAGCTCATCGTCATGTTCTGCGACGATTTGGCCGCGCTAAACTCCTTGCGCAAGCCCACGCAGAACGTGTCTTCGAAGGTAATCGTCTTGCGCACGGCCCGCACGTCGGAGTGAAAGATGCTGATGGAGCCGTTCATCTTCTTGGTGTCGTCCAGGGCCCAGTGGTGGATCAGGTCGTCGGGTTGAGAGTCGAGCTCCACCTGCAGGCGGCCACCATGTACGCGGGCTTCGGGGCGGCCCACGGCGTCGGTGCTCTGCCCGATAGACCAGCCAAAGCGGCGCACCACGTAGGTACGGCCTTCCAGGTTTAATTCAGCGTGAAAAGACATAAGCTAGAGAGGAATTTGGAAGCTGCCGGGGCGGCCTCCGGGTGTAAGAACGAAGGATATGCGCGGGTACATAAGGTGCGGAAGCCGCCTAAAAGCCCTCAATGCCGCCGGCCCGGGCCGGGCTCAGTTCGTACTGCAGGGCGGGACTGTCGGCGGGCAGCTGAGCTTTAAGCCAGGCGCGGAAGTGTTGCTGGGCTTCCAGGCGCAGGCGGAAATTGTCGGTGCTGTTGGGGGCGGTGCTAATCCGGGTTTTCCAGCGGCGGCCGTCCTCGGTTTGCAGCCACTGCTTGCGGTAGGTATCTACGGCGGTGCGCTGCTGGGTGTTGGCCACGGCCGGGTCGGGTACCGGAAACTGCACGCCCCGCTCTTCCAGCATCCGGCGTACTTTCTGCTGCCACTGGTAAGCCTCACTGGCGGGGTCGGCGAGCTGGTGGTCTTGCACCAGAAAAGCCACGGTACCGCCCGAGTGGGAGGCTTTGCGGAAGTCGGCGCCGCGGCCCAGCAGATAAGCCACTTGCTCAAACTGATTAAAGGTGGCCAGCAAAATCAGGGCGGTGTTGCCCAAGCCGTCGGTGGCGTTGAGGTCGGCGCCGTGGTCGAGCAGCAGGCGCATGGTGTCGAAGCGGCGGGCGTGGATGGCCTGAAACACGGCGGGCTCGTCACCGGCCACCGCGTCGTGCATGGTGCTGTTGGGGTTGCCGCGGTGGTCGAGCAGAATTTTCACCAGCTCCTGGTCTTCGCCGCCGGCCACCAGGGCCACGGGCTGCACTTTTTCGCGGCCGTTGAGCAGGGAAACCTGGTTGGGGTCGGTGCCCAGGGCCAGCAGCTCCCGCACGCAGGCTTTCTGCTGATTGGCCAGCGCAAAGAGCAGCAGCGTCATGCCCTGGGGGCTGCTGTAGGCAAGATTGACATGCTGCGTGGTTACGGCCTGGCGCAGCCCGGCCGCGTCGCCGCGGTAAATAGCCTGGGCGGCGGCCAGCTCGGGAGCCTGGAAATAAGTTTCGGGGGACTTGGTTGGCATCGTGGGCGAAGAAGGGGACGGACGATGAGAAGGTTGGGAACAGGCCGCGGGCAAGCCCGCCGAGAAGCTCAGGGCCAGCAGGGGCAGGTACCAGAGTTTCCAGCCGGGCATGGGCTTAGGGCTGGGCCGTGAAGTGCTTGATGGTAGCCGTGTCGGCATCCTTTTCGGCCTCAATGGCATTGACCACGGCCCCAATGGGGTGGAAGCCGGCCTTGTCGAGCACGTGCGGGGTGCCGACGGACTTGGGAATCAGGCCGCCCATGTGGTTTTGCAGGCCGTTGAGCGGGTCACGGTTGGAATACACGTTGTCAATCAGGCCCGGGGCGGCGGCCCGCATGGCTTCCTTGGAAATGCCGTAGGGCTTCACCGAGCGGGGGTGCAGGCCGGCGGCATTAAACGTGTACCCCTTGGCCCCGGTAACGGTGCTGGCCGCCGCAGCCAGGCCTCCGCCCAGGGAGTGGCCGGTCATGTCCAGGCCGGCGTCCTGCACGATGTCGAGGCCGCCGTACTGCTGCTTCAGGTTTTGGGCCAACTGAATGGCCTGGTCGTACTGCTTAGTCGGGATGCCCAGGGCCTGGGTCAGGTCGGCTTTAATGTCGCCCCACTCGGTGGGGTTGGTGCCCCGGAAGGCCAGCACCTTGCGGTTGGGCTGCTCGAAGTCGCTGTCGTAGAGGGCCGCGGCAAAGCCCGTCTGCTTGTCGTCCCAGACTTGCAGGGCCTGCCAGCCCTCGGGTACTTCCTCCGTAAAGGTGGGCAGCAACAGGCCGCTGGGGTCGGCGGTGGTCGTAAACTGGTAGGCGTGCTGGCTAAGCCGGGCCCGCTCCACGGCTACGTTGTTGAAAGTCAGCCGGTCGACGGCTTTTTGCAGAATGTTGCGGTCATTCACCAGGGGGAGTGGGCCCGGCCCGGCTTCGGCCACGGCCGCGCTGGGGCCCGAGCCGAGCAGGGAGCCCAGGCGGCCGAGTGGGCTTTTGCTGGTCGGCGCGGCCGCAGACGAAGTGGCCGGTCCAGCCGCGCTAATGAGCTGGTCCATATCCGTGAGCTTACTGCGGCCCGACTGCAGCAGGCGCAGGCGCTTCTGGTAGCGCTCCACCTTCGATTCGACGACTTCCAGGGCTTTGGCGGCCAGGTTGGCGCTGGGCAGGGCGGGAGTTACGGCCGCCAGCATGCTGCTAAGACCCGCTGCCCCGCCGGTTGCCCCGGTGCCCAAGGCAAACTCCGGGGCCGTGATGGTCAGGCTGCAGGTATAGGAGCCATTTTCGCCCTGCAGCACGTCGAAGCTTTCCTGGTAACCTACGCACTCAGCTTCCTCGAAGTGAATGGACTCGTGGGGACTGAGCTGGGCGGTGTCGAAGAAAATCAGGTGGCCGCTGAGCTTTTTGTGGGGCGTGGCCGCCCAGCTCACCAGCGTGTCGTCGTCCTGGGCTACGTCGAGCAGCAGCAGCAAGGGACCCTGGCGCACCCGGGCCGAAACCCGACCCCGCTCCTGGATTTGCTGGCGGAATTCCAGGGCGCACCACAACACGGGGTACACCTGCTCCTCGATATACAGTTCAGCATGAAATGATGCCATAACAATGCGCTGTGAAGATGTGATACTACCGCAGCCTATACGGGCGGAACCTAGTCGTACTGATATATAACGGGGGTAATATAGGCGTAAAAATTCAGCTAGCCCGGCCCAGTGCCATCCGGCCGCCGCCCATAATCCCCGGAAATAAGCCTCTTGAGCAGTCTACGGCTAGTTTTTAAGCCAGTTGACCTTACTGCAGGCTGCCACCGGAAAAAACCGAAACCGTCCTTTCTGCGCGGCGCCCACGGGCAACTGCTGACGGAAGAGCGGTTTCCTGGCCCGGTGCTACGCTACCGGAAAAGGCCAATGCGCTGAGGCATGCAACCCAGGCAGCTTTGGCTATTCAATGACAAGCTGGCGCGACAAAACTTGGCCGGGGCCCTGCACCTGCAGCAGGTAAATACCGGCCGGCAGGGCGCGCACGTCCAGTTCGGTGCGGGTACCAGCCAGGGGCTGCTGCCGCATTAGCCGGCCCACGCTGGTAAAGAGCCGCAGGGTGTGCAGGCCCAGCCCGGCCGGCACTTCCACCCGCAGCTGGGTGCGGGCCGGGTTGGGGTAAGCTTGCCACGCTACGGCCGCCGCCGGGGCCCGGGTAGGCAGCGCCAGCGCGTAGCGGCGCTGGGCGGCGTCGGCAGCGGCCTGCAAGGCTGGCAGGGTAGGAGCCCCCAGCACGGCAAAAGCTACCACGGTGGAGTCGCCGGGGGCCAGGCGGCGCAGGGCCGCGCCCACCACTTGCGACACATCGGTGCCCACGGTAAGGCCCACGCTGCTTTGCCGGGCCTTATTGCTCAGGGTCAAGAACTTTTCGGCGCTGCTAAACCCGTCGGCGAGGCGGACGGGCGTGCCGGCCCCGGCGTTGTTGTTAATGGCGTAGCAGGCCGGCACTCCGTCGCTGAGCAGCTTCACGCCCACGTACACCGTCGGATTTTCCCGGTCGTAGGCGTAGCCCAGGGCCCGCACCGAGTCCCAGGCGGCAGCGTTGCGGCCGGCCTCGGGCAGCACGTCCCAGTCCATAAATAGCCCGGCGTACAGGGGCTTGAGCGTGTCGGGGGTAATGTTACGCAGGTGGTATTCCACAATGGCGTAGTCCCGGTCGGGAGCCGAGGCCCAGGCGTAGCCCCGCTGCCGAATGCGGATGCCCACCGAGCCGGGACGCTTGGTCGTGGGTACCGAGTCCTGAAATACGCCGGTGGCTTCCTGGGTGACCCGCAGCGGCTGGCGGCTCAGCTGAATCTGGCTCAGGGCAAAGAAGTCCTGGTCGGGGGCATTCCGCTCGTTGCGGACCCGGTCGGCCACGCGCGTAGCCGAGGTTGCCACCAGCAGGCCGCCTTCGTAGAGCAGGGGCGCGCTGCCTTTGTAGGTCACGCTCTGGCCCAGGTCGGAGCCCAGGCCGTCGTAGCCCAGGTTGCCGCGGCTGGTGAGCGTCAGGTGCAGGTCGCCGGCGTCGAGCACCACGTAGTCGGGGTTCAGCGTCAGGGTCAGGAACTCGTCGGTCTGGTAGCCGTTGTCGGCCGTGAGGCGGTAGCGCAGCTGGGCCCGGGTGTTGATGGGCACGCTGCCGGCTACCACCAGCCGGAAGGGCGCCGCCGAGTTATCGGCCCGGGCCAGCGTCACCAGATTGCCGACTGCAAACGAGCCCTGCCGCACCGTGACGTAGGGCGAGAGCGAAGTCAGCGTCACGGTCAGGCCGCTGACGGGCTGCAGCAGATTTTGCACCGTAATGGCCACCTGCAGCGTGTCGTTGGGCTGGTAGGCCTGGCGGCTGGGCTGGGCTTGGGTGCTGATGATGCGGGCCTCGCGCCGGTCGGTGAAGCGCACGGCGTGATGCACGTTGAGGCGGCCCGTGCCCAGCTTGCCGCGCAGGCCCGAGTTGGCCGGCAGCCCGTACACGTCGTCGGCCGTCTGGCGCAGCTGGGCCGCTACCTGGTCGGCGGAAAACTGCGGGAAACGGCTGCGCACCAGCGCGGCGGCGGCGGCCACCAGCGGGGAGGCAAACGAGGAGCCGCTCACCGGGAAATAGTCGCTGTCGTTGTTGCCCAGGATGGTCAGGATATTCTCGCCCGGGGCCGCCAACGACACGTGGGTGCTGTAGGTGGCCGGCCCCGATTTCTCGTCGTTCGGGGCCAGGGCGGCCACCGAAATGACGTGGTCATAGCTGGCCGGGTAAAAGTCGAGCTCGGCGTTGGTATTGCCGGCGGCGGCCACCACCACCGCGTTGCGGTTCACGGCGGCGTAGGTCACCACGTCCTGCTCAAACTGGGAGCGGCTGCCCGGGCTGCCCCAGCTGGCGTTAATGACCTGGCAGCCATGGTCGGCGGCGTACACAATGGCTTCGAAGCCGGCGAAGCTGCCAGTGGCCGTGTTGGGGTAAATCTTGAGCGGCAGGTACTTACACTTGAAGCCCACGCCGGCCAGGCCCACGCCGTTGTCGGGCTGAGCCGCCACGCAGCCGGCCACCAAGATGCCGTGCACGGGCTGAAACACGGCCATGTTGATGGACGCGTCGTTGTCGTTATCGGCCATGTCCCAGCCGCGGAAGTTGTCTACGTAGCCGTCGTTGTCGTTGTCGATGCCGTCGATGGGGTCGGCGTAGTTTTTCTTGAGCTGGTTGCGCAAATCCTCGTGGCTGTAGCGCGTGCCCGTGTCGGTGACGCCGATGACGATGGTTGTGTCGCCCTTGGTCACGTCCCAGGCGCGGTAGGCCTGAATGTTTTTCAGGTAGAACTGCCCGTCGGCGTTGGTCGAGTCGGCCAGCGGGTCGTTGGGCAGGTAGAGCGGGGGGCGCACGTTCAGCGGCTCGGCGTATTCGAGCTGGCCGGTTTGCTCCAGTAGCCGGCAGGCTTTAGCCACCGGAACGTTGGTTTTCAGGTTTATCTGGTACACCAGCTGCAAGTCCACCGAGCCGGGAAGTTCGGAGCTGGCGGGCAGGGTGCGCGGAAATTTCTGGCGCAGCTTAGTGGCACCCACCTGCTCCAGGACCCGTTGCAACTCGGGCAGGGCAATATAGTCGGTGGTGGCTAAGCCCTTGAATTCGGGCTTGAGCTTGAAGACCAACGTGCCCGGCAGCTGGGCCGTCGTCTGGGCCCAGCCCGGCCGGACGCCGGCCAGCAACGCCAGCAAAACGAGAAAATGTAGCAGTCGGGGCATACGCAGGAATTCGACGGTTCGCGGTTAGGTACGTAAATTTAACCGCAAGCAGGCGTAGAAGCCGAGCTTGGGCCGGTACTTTTCGTTTAACCCGGTCAAATTCCCCGCCAACCGCCGTTCCTTCTCTTTCCCAAGTTTTTATGACGCTGCCCACCCAAAAGCACCAGGACACGATTGATACTGCCATCCGGGCCCTGCACGGCCGGACGTTTTTCGCCGCTTTTCCCGAAAGTCCTTCCCCCGAAATCTACGGGGCCGACGCCGACCGGCTGGGCCGGGAAGCCTTCGAGCGGCACCGCCACGGCCGTTTTTCGGAGCTGCTCCAAGCTGGGGCCACGCACTGGGTCGGGCTGGAGGAGTCGCCCTACGAGCAGCAGCCGTTGGGCGTCGAATACCCGTTTTTTGAGCCCGCCACGCTCGTCGAGCGGGCCCAGGCCAGCTTCGAGTCCTGGCGCCGGCTCAAGCCCGCCCAGCGCGCAGCCCTGCTTACCGAAGCCCTGGACGGCATCAAGGACCGGTTTTTTGAAATTGCCTACGCCACCATGCATACCACCGGCCAGGCGTTTATGATGGCCTTTCAGGCCAGCGGGCCGCACGCCGCCGACCGGGCCCTGGAAGCCATTGCCGCCGGTTACGAGGAACAAACCCGCTTTCCGGAGGAAACCCGCTGGGAAAAGCCCATGGGCAAGTATAACCTGGCGCTGCTCAAAACCTGGCGGGCCGTGCCCAAGGGCGTGAGCCTGGTTATCGGCTGCTCCACGTTCCCGACCTGGAACTCGGTGCCGGGTATGTTTGCCTCCCTCGTGACGGGCAACCCGGTGCTGGTAAAGCCCCATCCCCGGGCCGTGCTGCCGATTGCCATTATCGTGGCCGAGGTCCAGAAAGTGCTAACTGCCTACGACCTGGACCCCAACATCTGCCAGCTGGCCGTGGACGCCGCCGACCGGCTCATTGCCCAGGACCTGGCCGAGCACCCCGCCGTGAAGCTCATCGACTACACCGGCGGCGCGGAGTTTGGCAATTACCTGGAGAACCTGAAGGGCAAAACCGTGTTTACCGAGAAAACCGGGGTCAATTCCGTTATCCTCGACTCCTGCGACGACCTCGACAAAGTGGCCCAGAACCTGGCGTTTTCAGTGAGTTTGTACTCGGGCCAGATGTGCACGGCGCCCCAGAACTTCTTTATTCCGGCCGGCGGCGTGCGGGTCGGCGACGAGCTGGTGCCCTACGAGGACGTGGTGCAGAAGCTGGCCGCCGCCGTAACCGGGCTGGCTACCAACCCCAAGGCCGGCCCCCACGTGCTGGGCGCCATTCAGAACCCTGCCACCTACGCCCGGGTGCAGCAGCTCACCCTCGACGGGGGCCGCAGCATCCTGCCCTACGGCCCGGTGCCCCACCCGCAGTACGCAAATGCCCGCACCTGCTCGCCCTGCATTCACGAGGTGGAGGCCGGCCGGGTTGAGCAGTTCAGCCAGGAGTTGTTCGGGCCCATTATGCTGGTCATCAAAACTCAGGACACGCAGGAAAGCATCCGGCTGGCCGCTCAGCTGGCCCGGGAGTACGGGGCCATCAGCTGCGGGGCCTACACCACCGACGAGCAGGTGAAGGAGCAGATTATGGACCAGATGAGCCTGGCCGGCACCCCGGTGAGCTTCAACCTGACCGGCGGCATCTACGTGAACCAGAACGCGGGCTTCTCCGACTTCCACGTCACGGGCGGCAACCCGGCCGGCAATGCTTCCTTTACTAACCCCGAATTCGTGATTAAGCGCTTCACCTGGGTCGGGTTCCGGGAGCCGCTGCCAGCTTAGCTAGTGGGGCCGCAGTAAGAAGTGCGCCAACCGGCTAACAAACAAAAAGCCTCGCTGAAGTTGCTTCAGCGAGGCTTTTTTGCCGGATACCGAACGGGTAGCCGGGAAGAATACTACCGGCCGGGGTTCTTGTCGAACTTGTATTCCTTGGGTGCTGACACCGTGCCGGACTTGTAGGGGTTGCGGGCGTTCAGGTCGACGCCGAAGCCGGGGCTGCGCCGTTTCTTGAACTTGGACTTGTCATTCGGGTGGCGCGACGACTCGCTGTAGGCCTTGTACTTCTTGGGGTTGCCGCCCTGGCGGACGGTGTCCTGGGAACAAGCTGCGCCCGTAATCAGCAGGCCCAGCGCACATATGTGTAGGAGTTTTTTCATCGGGACAGGCAATTGAAACCAGTCCATTTGGCGGCACTGGATTATTGCGCTGTTGTATACTAATAATCAGGTGGAAAAGATGCGCGAATTCGACTGGCGAGTGGTTGGCTCCACCCAACCGCCCCCGGCCAGCCGGGCCGGGTCTTCTACAGGCTCAGCAGCTCCCGAAACAGCACCGACTGCTTGCGCGAAACTTCCACCTCCGGCCCCTCGCGCAGCTTGATTTTGAGCGTGTTGCTAAACCAGGGCTCGATGCTCTCAATCCACTTTAGGTTGATGATCTGCTGGCGGTTGGCCCGGAAAAACACTTTCGGGTCAAGGCGGGCCTCCAGGTGCTGCAACGTCCGCGGGATGAGGGGGCGGTGCTGCTCGAAGTAAATCTGGGTGTAGCTGCCGTTGATTTCGAAGAGCTTGATGTCGGCCAGGCGTACAAACCAGCACCGCTCCCCGTCTTTCACAAATACTTGGTCCTGGGCCGTGAGCGGGGTAGGGGCGGGCTCCTCGGGCAGCGTGGGCACGGCCGGGGCAGGGGCCAGAAGCTGGGCCCGGGCTTTTTCCAGGGCCGCTGCCAGCCGGGCCTCCCCGATGGGCTTGAGCAGGTAGTCCAGGGCGTTGACTTCGAAAGCCCGCAGCGCGTACTCATCGTAGGCCGTGGTAAAAATCACCTGCGGGGCTGTGTCCAGCGAGGCCAGCAGCTCAAAGCCCGTTTCGCCGGGCATGTGAATGTCGAGAAAGAGCAGATCGGGGCGCAGCTGGGCGAGCTGGGCGCGGGCTTCGGCCGCGTGCCGGGCTTCACCCACAATCGTCACGTCGGGAAAAGTTTGGAGCAGGTGGCGCAGCTCGGTGCGGGCCAGGCGGGAATCGTCAACCAGAAGGGCATTCATAGGGCAGGCAGCGGCGAAAGAAAACGGGCGGTAAAAGAACGGGTCGGGGGCCGCCAAGCTAGGCTGAAACAGCAGCGGCGGCGGTGGCCGCGGGCTGGGGCAGCGGCCCGGCCGGCAGGTGCAGCTCGGCCACTACCGTGTCGGGCGCGGCGGGGTCGTTGGCCAATTGCAGGCTGGCCGCCGGGCCGAAAAGTAACTGCAGCCGCTCCCGGGCGTTGCGCAGGCCCACGCCCTCGTGGTCCGGCCGGGGCTGGTACTGACCCGTATTGCACACCGTGATGAGCAGGCGGGCCCCGCTGAGCCGGGCCGTGAGCGTAATCCGGCCGCCGTCGGGCCGGGGCGCAATGCCGTGCTTAATGGCATTTTCGACCAGCAGCTGCAGGGTCATAGGCGGAATGAGCACGCCCAGGGTGTCGGGGGCCACGTCGAGCGAGTACTCCAGGCGCTCTTCCAGCTGCATGGCTTCCAGGGCCAGGTAGTGCTCCACAATTTCCACTTCCCGGGCCAGGGTTACTTTCTCGGTGCTGTTGAGCTGGATGGAGTAGCGCAGCAAGTCCGACAGGTGGGTTATCATGTCGCGGGCCCGGGCGGGGTCTTCGATTACCAGGGCCCGGATGTTGTTGAGCCCGTTGAACATAAAGTGCGGATTGATCTGGGCCTTGAGCATGCGCATCTCGGCTTCCTGCACAGCCGCCGCCAGCTTCCACTTGTCCACCTCGGCCCGCTTGTAGCTGTCGAGGTAGTGCAGGCCGAAGTAGAGCACGGCCCAGAGCCAGAACACGAAATTGCCGTACAGGGTGTAGAGCAGCAGGGCCGTCCAGCTGAACTGCGCCGGGGTGAAGATGTGCACCACGTACATCATCAGCAGCGAGATGAGCGACTGAGTAACCAGCGACAACAGGAAATTGACGACCAGCAGCCGGGGCACCACCGCCAGCACCGGCAGCCGCAGCCAGCCCCCGCGCCGTATCATGGCCCGCAGCAGGTGGCTGGCGCCAATGTTGATTGCCACGATGCAGAGCTGGGCCAGCGCGTAGTTGACCGTCAGCTGACCCATCACCTTGAAAATGGTGATGCCCAGCAGGGCGTACAGCCCCCAGCAGGTGACTTGCAGCAGCCAGTACAGCCGGCGGCGGGTGAAAGGGCGCATAAGCGGCAAAAACGATGAGCGAAGAAAGAAAAAGAGCCTTAGGCTGCCACGGCCGCCAGCTCTGGCGCCGGCTGGCGCTTTGCCTGGTAATCGAGGTAGAGCCAGCCGGCCAGCACCAGCAAACTGCCCACAATGAAGCCGGGAATATAATACAGCTTCTCCACCGGCAGGCGGGTGCCCAGCAGCAGGCAGCCCAGGGAAATTACGCCGGCCATGACGGCGAAGGACTTGGTGTTGTAAAACCAGGCGTAGGGAAAGAAATGGGCCCCGGTAATAATGCCGTAGGTCATTATAAAGTATTGCGGGTGTTTGATATACATAAAAATTAGAATCGGGAAGTAGAAGAGCTGGGCGAAGTTGAGCCACAGTCCCAGGGGCTGAATCGGGTTGCCGGGGATGGTCCAGGTGGTGCGGAAAACCTTGGAAAACAGCAGGGCCAGGGGCAGCATCACTCCGCCCATGCAGAAGGTATAGAGCCCGTTGCGGCCCGGGCTGTTGGGCAGCAGCCAGATCAGGGTAATAACCGACCAGATCAGGCTGGCTGCCACAATGAAGTCGAGGCCGTTTTTGGCTTTCACCGAGAGTTCCCGGCGCAGCGCGTCGAGGTTAAGCTGAGCAGACATGGGGGGCATGTTGAGGAGTGGGAAAAGAAGGCCCGGCGCGGCCCGTCAGGAATTAGTCGCCGAAAATGGGCCGCGCCGGTTAATATTCCTACTTGCGGGCCACCGCCTGCTGCTTCAGGAACGCGTCGGCCTGGGTGAAAAACCACTGGGTGTCGTCGTACATCAGGAAGTGGCGGCCGGCTTCCGACATTTCAATGCGCACCTGGGGCAGCTTGGCGTACTGCTGGGCAAAAATGGCGCGGGTGCTTTCCTTGGTCGAGCCGAACTGCTGGTAAGCAGCCCAGGCGCCCAGCACCAGGGCGGGCTGCTGCACGCGGCTCAGGTCGGCGCGCAGGTCGGTGGTCATCATATCGTACATGGCCTGGGCCACGGTGGCCGGGTCGGAAGCCTGGCCCCAACGCGCCAGCTGGGTCACGCGGGCCGAGTCGGTTACCAGGCTGCTCACCATCTGGCGCTGGGCCGCCATCGGCAGGTGGCCCTGGCTCATTTGCTGGCGCATGCCCTCGGCCATGGGCTTGGCCGCTGCGGCCGTCAGGCCCGGGTTTTGCACGGCCGCCATAAACGGCAGCGAATCAACGATTACCAACGGGCCCACGGCCTCGGGCTGGGTGGTGCTCAGCCACAACCCCATAAAGCCGCCCAGGCTGTGGCCCACCACCACGGGCTTGTTGAGCTTCTGGGTTTTGATGTAACCCAGCAGCTGGTCGCGCACACCCTGCAAAAACGCCGTGGTGTTGGCTGCGGCCGGCTGCCCGCCGAAACCGGCCAACGACACCACGTGGCACTGGTACTGCTTCTGGTAGTGGGCCACGGTGGCGTCCCACACCGCGCCGGGGCAGGTCAGGCCTGGAATCAGCAACATGGGCTGGCCTTTGCCCACTACGCGTACCGTGAAGCTGGGGTGGGCCGCGGCATTATCGGTAACGGCAGTAGCAGCCGGAGCGGGGCCGGCATGGGTAGCGGCCAGGGGTGCGGCGGCCAGCAGGAGGGCGGCCAGGATGGGGCGGACGGTAGCGGCGAAGTTCATCAGCGGAGGAGTGAGGTTGGAAGTGAATGATGCCTCAAACCTAGCGCGGGCCGCCGCCGAACGAAACGAGTTTTGGGCGAACGGTCAATTCGGCCGCCGACCTGCTTTTAACCCGGCCGAATGGCGCGGCCCGGCCCGGCGTAAAACGCCACGCGGCCCCGACTCACGAAGGAGCCGGGGCCGCGCTACTGATATAAATCGGAATCGTTAGTTGCCCGTGGGCCGCTCCGAGCCCGAGGCTTCCGGGGCGCAGGTAGCAGACGAAACTTTGCCGCTGGCGTCGAACTGAATGCGGATGGGCTGGGTGTCGGTGGCGCTGCCAAACAGGTAGGACCAGGTTTTGCCGCCGCCCTCGGCCGCGTCTTCGCCGGTGGGGGCGCCCATGATGCCGCGCACCTGCTGCTGGCTCATCCCGACTTGCACCTTCGTGCAGTTCTCGGCATTCTGAAAGCTTTCCTGGGCCGTGCAGCCGGTGAGCAGCGTGGCGGCCAGGGCCAGCAGCGGAACGAATATTCTCATCGGGAGCGGGCTAAATGATGTTGCGTAAGTCCTCGCGCAGCGTGTCGATGCCCCGGCGGATTTCGTCCCAGGTGCTGGCCGGACGCTCGGCGGTGCGGCCGGCGGGGCCCACGAGGTCGGCCAGCTTGGCGCGCTTCACTTCCAGGGCCGCAATGTGCTCGTGGTAGGTGTTTTCGGAGTTGACGGTGGTGGCGTGGGCGCGGTTGCGCAGGGTTTTGATCTTGGCGTCCAGCTCGTCCAGAGCCTGGTGCAGCTCCGTTTCGCTCAGGTGCTGGGGCACGCGCATATTTTCGGGGTGGGGAGTGTACGACATAGTGGTAAAAGCTAGACTACTGCCAGGAAAAAGCGCTGAAGGTGGCGGTTAGTCATACTGTACTGATTTTTGCGGGCAAAGGATACTCTTGTATTACCAACATAACGGCAACACAACCATAACCGTGGCGTTACGGCCGCCACCGGCCGGACGCATAGCTTTGTGTGTCTGCCTGATACCACTACCGCTATGCTCCGATTCTTACTCGTGCTTTCGTGCTTTTCGCTCCTTCTGGGTCAGGCTCAGGCTCAGAATCAACTGGCTGCGGCCCTCACCGACAGCGGCAGCAGCGTGAGCCCGGGCCCGGCCGCCGCGGCTCCCATGGTATACCTCGTGGCCGAAGAAATGCCCAGCTTTCCGGGCGGCGAGGCGGCCTTTACCAAGTTCCTGCGGGCCAAAATTCAGTACCCGGCGGCGGCCCTCAACCACGGCACCTCGGGTAAGGTCCACGTGAGCTTTATCGTGGATGAGCAGGGCCACATTCTCGACCCTAAAGTGGTGAAAGGCCTGGGCTTCGGCCTCGATGAGGAAGCCCTGCGCCTGGTCCGCATCATGCCCTGGTGGAGCCCCGGCAAAATTCAGGGCCAGCCCGTGAAGGTGGTATACACCTTGCCTATTGTATTTCGGGCGTTAGAGTAGGTTAGTTGTTAGTTGTTGGTTGTTGGTTGTCCGTTGTTAGGACTGTCATCCTGAACGCAGCAACGCGGAGTGAAGGACCTTCTTCGCCTACCCCGCTGCCGTTTCTGCCAAAGTAGAAAGCCCTTTCCCAAACTAGTGGGTAAGGGCTTTCTGCATCGAACGAAGATTGTCACTTAGGTAAGGAAGGTCCTTCGGCTGTGCCTCCGGATGACAGTCCTAACAACCAACAACCAACAACTAACAACCAACAACTAACAACTAAACTCCTTCGGCACGCCCAACTCCCGGGCCAGGGGGGCGGCGCCGGACTGCCAGAGGCGGGGCAGCAGCTCCTGGATGGCACTGCTTAGCTCCAGGTGGTAGTCGGCGTGGAGCTTTTCGGTTTGGCGCAGCGCCTCGTGGGTGCGCTTGGCCAGGTGCTGGAGCAGGGGTTGGGTGGGGCCGTGCAGCTTGGCCACGAGCTGGGGCTGGTGCTCAAAGACGCGGTTGAGCAGGCGCAAGGTCAGCTCCACTTCCCCGAAGGCGTCCTCGGTGATGCGGGCGTGGTAGCCGATGCGGGCCTGGAGCTGGCGCACGATGACCAGCAAATCGTTGGGAGTCTGGTGGTAGCCGCGCACCGGGTCGTCGATCTGGGTGCGGAGCTGAGCGCGGCGGTCTTCCAGCGCGTCGGGGCCTTCGAGCAGGCGAAAGGCCAGCTGCTCGGTCAGGACCGAATCCTGGGCCACGAGGCGGGCCAGGAGCTGGTCTTTTTCCTTTTGGGGTAAGTTGAAGAGGGCTTTGCGCAGGTCGGGGGAAAGGGCGGGCATTAGAAGGTTCTAGGTCAGACCAAGGAAACACGCAAAATCTACGCGGTGTGCCACCGACGCGCCATTTTCCGCATAGTTGTTAGCATTATAGCGCAAAGCAAACTTAAAGACGCTAACCACTCGGACGATAAAAGAGCCTGCTTCCAAATGAGCTTGCACTGAGTGACCCATGTTTTCATTTGCTCCCAAAAAGAAGCTGGGGGTGGGCTGTAGGGGTAAAAATCGTTACAGAGTGAACAGCCTATTATAGCGTTTCCATCAGGAAAAAGCCGATCAACATCTATAGCCGGGGGCCTGTAGGCATTCGTAAAAGCATACAACGTGACTGGGCCCTGATAGATGTCGAGCAAGTAATTATCACCAGTAGCGGACTGTGCCCAATCCAGAATCTGGACCAAACTAGTGTAAGAGGCTTGTTCGGTAAATCGTATGCGTATGCCTTTTGCCCGAGTTGTATCTGTGCGCATAGCCTGAAAGGCAAGTCGGGCCTTTTCCGCTGTTGCCCCCCTGGCTACTTGCTCACCAGTGAAGGTAAAGTCTTGCCAATGGCGGAAGTAGGGAAGCTGGGAAAAGAGCTCCAGCTGTTCCTGAGAAGAATGCTCGGATTCTCCAATCCTAACCTGCTTAAAAAGAGCAATATCCGGATAAGGATAAATGACGTCAGATACCGGCCGAGCTGGTAAGGTTAGCGAAAGAACGTAGTGGGGGCCTAGTACTCCATACCAGGGCCGTAGCACCTGACACCCCAGCAGCAGCAGAAACGCCAGCGCCAGCAAACCCGGCGGAAACAGCAAGTGGCGACGGTGGCGGCGGATAACGTACATAGGAGGCAGCAGCGGCTAGAATAATCTAACGCCAGCCGGCGCGAAACCAAGGTAAGCAGCCCCGGGCATTTGTGCTCCAAACATCCCCGCGGGCTTAGCCGTTTGCACAAGCACTGACCCGTCTTGTTCGTATGGCCGCTCGATTATTACTGCTTTATCCGCTTGGGTTGCTGCCACTGGCAACGCTGGCCCAAACTCCCGACTCTGCCGACACTACCCGCGTCGTAAGGCTGCCCGAGGCCACGGTAGTGGGCTACGGCACCAACTTGCCCCTGCGGCGCACGGCGGGCGGGGTGAGCGTGCTGGATGCCGCGGGCATCGAGCGGTTCAATCAGGCCTCGTTGGCGGCGGCCGTCAATACCCTGCCGGGGGTGCGGCTGGAGGAGCGGGCCACGGCCAGCTACCGCATCAGCGTGCGGGGCAGCACGCTCCGCTCCCCGTTTGGGGTCCGCAACGTGAAGGTGTACTACCACGACATTCCCTTCACCGAAGCCAGCGGCAGCACGCCCTTCAACCTGCTCGACCCCGCTACCATCGGGCGTATTGAAGTCATCAAAGGGCCGGCGGCCAGCGTGTACGGGGCCGGCACGGGCGGGGCCATTCTGCTCAGCAACCGGCAGGCCCTGCCCGGCGAGGCCCGGGCCCAGGTGGGCTTCACGGCGGGCAGCTTCGGGCTGCGGCGCTACTCGGCCCTGGCCGAAACCGCTACGGCCAGCAGCGCCCTGCGGGCCCAGTACGTGCACCAAAGTTTGGACGGCTACCGCCAAAACAGCGCCGCCCTACGCGACGTGCTGACCCTCGACGGAGAAGTGCGCGCCTCCGACAAGCAAACCCTGGCCGCTCACGTGCTTTACACTGACCTCTCGTACCAGCTGCCCGGCGGCCTGACCCGGGCTCAATTCGACCAGGACCCGCGCCAGGCCCGGCCCCGCACCGTGAACAGTGCTGGGGTGGTAACCAGCCCCGGCACGGTGGAGCAGCAGGCGGCTTACGCCTCGCGCACGGCGCTGGTGGGTTTCTCGCACGAGTACCGCTTCAACCCGGCTTTCACCAACAAAACCACACTCTACGCTACCGGCACCGTCATCCGCACGCCCTATCTGGTGGATTATGAGCGCAACACGGCCGTGGGCTGGGGCGGGCGTACGGTATTCACGTACCGAGCGGTGGTAGGCGGCCGGTTGCTGCGCCTAAGCGGGGGCGGGGAGTGGCAAAGCAGCCAGGAAAATGCCCGCAACTACGAAAACCGCCGCGGCAGCACCGGCGCCCTGCGCTACGACGACGACATTCGCACCAGCACCGGCTTCGGTTTTGCCCAGGCCGAGCTGGAGCTACCCGCCGGCCTGCTGGCCACGGTAGGCGCCAGCTACAACCGCCTGACCTACGACATTACCCGGGTGGCGGGCGGCACCATCAACCCGGCGGGCTACGAGGTGGAGCGCCGCTTCCGACCCGAAGTGTCGCCGCGGGTGGCGTTGCTCAAGGAAATTACCCCCCTGATTTCGGCCTACGCCAGCGTGAGCAGCGGTTTCTCGCCGCCCACTGAGGAGGAAATCCGGCCTTCCGACGGCAGCCTGAACACCGGTTTGCAGGCCGAGCGGGGCACGAGCTACGAAGTGGGCCTGCGCGGCAAAGCCCTGCGCGAGTGGCTGCAGTTTGATGTGGCCGCCTTCGACTTTGGCCTGCGCCAGACCATCGTGACCCGTACCAATGAGCTGGGTGCCCAGCTGTTTGCCAACTCCGGCACCACCCGGCAGCGGGGCGTAGAGGTAGCCCTGAGCGGCTGGCTTTGGCGGCCCTCAGCCCCGACTTTGGCTCCGGTCGGCGTCGGCGGGGCTACTCCCGGCCTGCGCGCCTGGACCAGCTACGCATACAACCATTTCCGCTTTCAGGACTACCAACAGAACGCCGACAACTTCAGCGGCAACCGCCTCACCGGCACCGCCCCGCACACGCTCAGCGCCGGCCTCGATGCCACTATTCCGCTGGGCTTCTACCTGAACCCGACCCTGAGCCACCAGGCCCGCCTGCCGCTCAATGATGCCAATACCGTGTATGCGCCCGGCTACTGGACCTTCGCGGCCCGGGCCGGCTGGCGCCAAATGCTATTCGCGCACCTGGAAGCCGACGTGTTTGCGGGCGTAGAAAACGCTACGAACCGGCGCTATAGCCTCGGCAACGACCTGAACGCCTTCGGGGGCCGCTACTACCAGCCCGCCCCCGGCCGCAACTTCTACGGCGGCACCACGCTCGGCTGGCGCTGGTAACCCGCTCTTACTTGGTGTGGCCAGCATTCTGCGTGCGAAATAGCGCCGCGGCCACCTGTTCGTACCGCCGTACAACCCGTTTTTATCCAGAAGCCCTTGCTTTCCTGTCAGGGCGAGGCCGAGGGCCGTGGCCATCCATCCTCTGAAACGTGCGGAGCGTTCTTAACTGAAAAAGCCCTTTGCTACACATGTAGCAAGGGGCTTTCTGGTAAAAGGCTGCTAGGCATTAGCAGAGGCCGGATGGCTTCGCAAGCTCGCAAGGACACGAGTCCTTACATTTCTCACACTCTTCCACAGGTAGCCCATTCCCACGCATTAGCACATTACCCCGTGGTAGGCAGCACCAGCACGGGCAACTGGGCCTGCCGGATCATCTGGGCGGTGACGCTACGGTGAAACAGCCGGCCCAGCACGTTGTGGCGGCGGGCAATAAGCACCAGCAGCTCGGCGCGGGTGGCTTGCATGGCCTGCTCAATACCCCGGGGTACGTCCAGGTGGCGGGTTCCGTGGGTCGACACCGGGTTCTGGCCGTCGGTGAGCAGGCCGGCTTGCTGCACGCTGACCAGGGAGGGGCGGCAGGAATCGTCGTCTTCGGGTTCGGCCACGTGCACCACGGTCACGGCCGCCCGCAGCGTGCCCAGCACCTCTGGTACCGCCCGGGCCGGAGCGGCCAGCTGAAACGGGTTGCCATCAGCGGCCAGGGCTATGCGCTGCGGCACCTGCGGGGCAGTGCCGGCGGGTACAATAAGCAACGGGTACTGCAGCTCGGCCAGCAAATCCAGGGACGTGGTGCTGACCAGCTCATCGGGCAGCTCGGCCACGCTGGGCCGGCCCAGAATCAGCAGGGCGGGCCGGTGCTGCTCCACAACTTCCCGGATGGCCCGGGTAGAGCGGCCGGCCGTCAGAGCGGGTATTACGGGCACGGGCATATTTTGCACCCGCTCATTCAGGGCCACGGCAATTTCGCCCTCACTGCGGTGGGGGATCTTACCGGTGAATGTTTCCGGGTCAAAAACCGAGTTGCGGTTGACGTGCAGCAATACCAGCGGCACGTGCAGCACGGCGGCTAAGGCCGCCGCGTAGCGCAGGGCCGCGTCGGCGGCGGGCGTAAAATCGGTCAGCACAAGCAGGGGAGCGGGCATACGAAAGGACGGTTAGCGGGTACGATCTTACTGTATACTGCCCCGGCGGTAAGCTGTTGCCTAAGGACGGAGGCAAGGCCGTGCCGCGGGCTAAAGCACAGGCAAGACAGGCTAGCTATAGTACCGGCAACTCATAAAAAAAGCCGTTTAACCCAGCGGCTAAACGGCTTTTTGCCGAAATCCAACGTCAGCGGTAGCACCTGGTAAAGGGCAGCCGGGACTGGGTTAGCGGTTGTTGTCGTTGTCGAAGTTATTGTTTGACTCGATGATGATGTCGTCCCGTTTGTCGCCGGTAGCGGCCAGGTCGCCGGTGGCACCGGGTACGGTCGTGTCATCCGGAATACCCAGGGTTTCCTGCTCCAGCTGGGCCGAAGTGTCTAGGGTGCCTTCCTCGTCGCGCTTGTAGCTATACAGCTCGTCGTGGTGCTTCTGCTGCTCGGGGCTCATCTTGCCGCCGTCTGCTTGGGGCTCGTTGGAAGCCGCGGATTTCTTGTTGTTGGTAGCCATACGTCAGGAATAAGGGGCTTAGCTCAGGGCAGTGTCGTTGGGGTCTTCCGGGCCGGTACTGCGGTTGGCGGGCTCGTTGGTGGCCCAGTTACGGGTGCCACTGCCGTAGCGTGGGTCGTCCTCCTTGTTGGCTTCCCGGCGTACCTCATCGTCCGAATCCAGGTTGTTGAGCACCGTGCCGGTAGCCCGGTTTTGCGGGGCTGCCCCACGCTGGTCGGGCTCGGTTACGTTGGGGGCCGCCACGCCGCCGGGGTTGTTGCCGGCCGAGTGGGAGTACACGTCATTGGTACCGGCGGTGGTGTTATTATTCGTTACGCCGCCAAATTCGCCGTAGTTGGGCGTGTTGCTGGCAAACGTATTAGGCTTGGGAGAATTAGGCACGTCAGCCCCGTTTTCGGCGGAATTACCGGCCCGGGCAGCACCTTCACGGTGGTTTTCGGGCATCCGGTTATCGTCCTTGCGAAACTCGCTGAATTCGTCCGGATTATCGTTGCTGCCGTCGTTAGGATGATTTTGCATGGCGGAAAGAAGAGTAGTTAGGGTGGGGGCACCAACGTGGTGCGCTTCCCTGCTGTACGCAGCCGAACCGGATTTGGCTACAGTCGCGGGCAAAATCACGCCGGGAGCCGGCGGCCGGTCCCACCAGCACTACGCATGCGCTGGTCGGCGGGGCAGCGCATCCGCAAAACCGGCCTACTACCTCCCCGCGGCTGCCGGCTGCGTATGCAGCTTGTTTACGTACGCTTTTCCTTTATGAAACCAACCATCACCCACAACGAAGAAGACCAGGCCTTTTACGCCACCGTGCACGGCTACGAGTCGGAACTGGCCTACAGCCTTCCCAGCAATACCGTCATTGACTTTACCCACACCTTCGTCGATGAGAATCTGCGCGGGCAGGGCGTGGGCGAAGCCCTGGCCGTAGCGGGCCTGCAGTACGCCCAGGCCCAGCAACTACGCATCAAAACCAGCTGCGCCTTTATGCAGGCCTACGTGGAGCGCCACCCCGAGTACGAGAGCCTGCGGGCCTAGGCTGGTGCGACCGAAGGTTTTAGACTGGCAGGCGCAGCCAGGCGTCGGCGGCGGCCTCGGTGGGGAAGTGGCGGAACGCCAGGGCCGAGGGAGCACCCAGGCTCACGGCCTGCGAGGCCAGTCGGGCCATGGGGTTGTGGCTTTCCACAATGGCGCAGTGGCTGTAGCCTACTTCCCGCACACAGCCCGGAATCCAGTCGGTGCTGAGCCACTGCTGCACGGCCACCGGAATCAGGGGGCGCTGGTGGTGGATGCTCATCGTTTTGCCCGTCCGGAAGTGCTGCATAGCCTGCCGCACCTGCAGGTAGGCCTTGCGTAACTCATCCTCCGTCCCACCGGCGCTGGTCCAGCGCAGGCGCAGGTACCCGGCTGAGTCATAGCTCAGGTTCAGGGCTGCATTTGAGAAGTAGAGCGTTTCGCTGGGCGTAAGAATGGGCATAGGGCAAAGAATCCTAGCTAAAGCGGCGGGCGGCCCGCCAAGACAATAGATTCATCTATCTGCTGGACCACCTGCCAATAGTTTTACCTGCAAAAATACAGCGGCGGCGCGAGATATCCGTGCTAATCAGGCCATTTCGACGCCGGCTGGTCACAAATTTTAGCCAAGCTGGCTTACCCGGCCGCACTGGTGTGGCAGACCAAGAAAAAAGCCCTGGCTTCCGCGGAAGCCAGGGCTTTTTAATAAGCCAGTCACAGAGCCGCTTAGGGCTGTACTACCACCCGGCTGGTGTAGGTAGTGCCATCCAAGGCGACCCGTACGGTGTAAAGGCCGGCGGGCAGGGTGCGCACGTCCAGCGTAGCCTCGGTGGCGCCGCCCAGCGTCTGCTGCCGGGTCAGGACCTGCTGGCCCAGGGCGTTGAGCAGGCTGATGGTGGCTGCCGCGCGGGTCGAGCCTTCGGGCAGGCGCACGTGGAGCAGGTGCGTGGTCGGCGTGGGGTATACTTCCAGCTTGTTGGTTACCAAGGCCGCTTTGGTGCCCAGAATTATGCAGGAGGAGGTGTGGGCGCCAATGTTGGTGTACACGTCGGCACCTTTGGCTTCCCAGGTGGCCGCCCCGCGTGACCAGCGGGCTTCGCCCTGGGTCACCGTGGCTTTGCGCACCAGCGTGTTGTCGGTGGTGGTGCCGCCGCCGGGGATAACCCAGCCGGTAGCGGCCGGCCGCTGCCCGATTACGCCGATTACGTCGAGCGTATCAGTGCCATCGAACAGGGCTACTGCGTCGTCGCCGTTAAAGAACGTCACGGCCGACGTAATGTTGGCCTTGGCCAGCACGGCCGGCACCGAGCCGGCGTTGGCAATAACGTAGACGCCGCCGGGGGCAATGCTGCCCGACAAAGCCTGCGTGGTGGGCGTGGTAGCGCCGTTGGCAAACAGGTCAACCCGCATGCCGGTCAGCTCCACGGTGAACTGCGAAGGGTTGTAGATTTCCAGCACCTTGGTGTTGCCAGTGCTGGCTTCCACGTACTCCGAGAAGAACAGCTTGGTGCAGGGGGCGCCGGCCGGCAGCTGGTCGTCGTTGATGATGGTGAAGGAGTGGGCGCCGGGGTTGCCAATAACGGCCGTCCCCGAAGGCGTGCCCAGGCTCAGATACACCGTCTCATTGGCTTCGGGCGTCACGTCGCCGTTCACCGTGATGGTCACGGGCAGGGTCTGGTTGGTCTGGCCGGCCGCGAAGGTCAGCGAAGTCGTGTTCAGCGTGTAGTCGGTAGCGTTGGCGCTGGTCGAGCCGGCCACCACGTTCACCGGTACCGTCACGGCCGTGGCACTCACGGTGCCGGTCAGAGTCACGTTCACGGTGTAGGTCTGGGTGCCGGCGTTGCCCTCAGTGAGGGAGCCTGCAGCGGACGCAAACTTCACCGTGGTGGGCTCCCCGTCGTCGTTGGTAATCACCAGCGAGTGGGTCGATACGCTGCCGGTAGTGCTACCGGTGCTGGCGTTGGTCAACTTGAGCTGCACTACTTCATCGGCTTCGGGCTTGGTGTCGCCGTTCACCGTTACGGTTACCGTCTTGGAGGTTTCGCCGGCCGCAAAGGTCAGCGTCTGGGTCGTGAAGGTGTAGTCTTCCGGGCTCAGGGCCGAGGAGCTGGCCGCATCGGCGCTAACCTGCACGGTCAGCGTCGAGGTGGGTGCCGGGTCCACGCTGATGGTGGCGGTGTAGGTTTTGGTGCCACTGTTGCCTTCCTCAATCGAGCCGGTGGCCGTGGTGAAGGCGAAGGTGGGCTGGGCAATCAGGCCGTAGGCGCGGGCTACCAGCTCGGGATAGGCAATAAAGGGGTTGAAGTTGCCTTGGCTTTTGGCCACGCGGCGGTTCCGTTCCCGCTCGTGGGCGTCCACTGGGTCGGCCAGGTGCCAGCGGTAGAGGGTCTGCAGGTCGGCTAGGCCGGTAATTACGTCCTTGCCCGGGTCAAAGGTCTGGCCCTGGTGCATGGTGTAGAAGTAGAACGCCGAGCGGGCCAAGTTGCCCTTGTGGTCTTCGCGGGGCTCAAACAGCGAGCCGCCATCCTCGCTCCACTCGTCGATGTTCGAGGTTGGAATCGTGCTCTGGCTGGTCGTGTTGCGCATCCAGATCTGGGTCTGGTTGTCGGGCACATCCGCAAACATGTCGTTGCTGCGGTTCGAGTTCCACTGGGTGTAGGTGGGGTAGAGGTGGTGAATGTCGGATTTCATCCGGCTCACCTCGTTAAACCACGACTGCGGAATGGTGTGCTCACAGTTGATCAAGCCCACGCCCCCGGTGCTGGTGGCCGTCGAGTCGATGGTTTTGGGTACCGAGTAGCCCGAGTACACGCACACCAGGCGGCCGTCGAACACGTCCACGTAGTTGTACATTTTGCCACGGGCCTGGTCGTAGCCCAGGTCGATGCGTTTACCGTCGTACCAGTTGGTGCGCAGCCAGTCTTTTAGCTGCTGCCCCTGCAAGTTGGAAGGCGGAGCCGGGGGCATTACCTGCGCCGTCACGGCCGTGCTCAAACTCATTGCAGCGGCCACAGCCCATGCGAAGAGGTGTTTCATGCGAAGAAAGAAAAAGAACAAAAACAGAATGGGGAAGACAACGGAAGACAGCAAATATCCGAAAATCATTTGGTAGCCCCAGCGTATTCTGCGGCGCGCAGCTGAGCTGCGGCAGCAAAAAGGCCCGCAGAGTATTCCACGAGCCTTCGCAGGGCAAAAGAATGCTTATTGCTATTGGAAAAGTATAATTAACTGCCTGACTGGCAGCCAGCTGGGGACGCTATCCGGGCTACTTGTTGGGCAGCAGCACCGTGTCGATTACGTGGGTCACGCCGTTGCGCGACAATACGTCGGCAATGGTGACGGTGGCGGTGCCGCCCCGCACGTCGCGCAGCAGCACGGCGGTGCCCTTGCGTACCACCGTTAGGGTTTCGCCTTCGAGCGTAGTCAGCTGCTGCCCGTCTTTGAGGTCATTGGCCAGCAAACGGCCCGATACCACGTGGTAGGCCAGCATGGTGGCCAGGCGCTGCTTGTTTTCGGGCATTACCAACGTGTTTACCGTGCCGGCGGGCAGCTTGTCAAACGCGGCATTGGTGGGCGCAAACACGGTCAGCGGGCCCGGACCCTTGAGCGTTTCGACCAGCCCCCCGGCCCGCAGGGCCGATACCAGCGTGGTGTGCTCGGTTGAATTCACCGCGTTTTCGACGATATCCTGGTCGGGCATCATCAGGTTGCCGCCCACCAGCACGCCGGGCGCTATCTTGTTGGCGGCTGCGGGCTTCGCTTTTGCCTTGAGCTTACTGCCTGCCGGGCTCTTAGCCTTGACCTTGGTTTTGCCCTCCGGGGCCACCTTGGCTTTGCTTACCGCGCCGCCCTGCCTGGTTTTGACTTTGTTGGCATCCGACTTCGTCTTGCCCGGCGGCTGACTCTGGGCCGTGCCGGGCAGGCTCATGGTAAGCAAAGTGGTGAGCAGGGCCAGGGACGAGAGGAAAAGCTTGGGCATGGGAAAAGCAGTGAATGTGGTGGCGCTATACGGGCTGGTCCGGGCCAAGGGTGGCGCGGCCCCGGGGTACGGCTGGGCTAGGTGCGGCGGTTTCCCGGCCGTAGGGAACAGTCCAGGCCCTAGCTCCAAATCAGGCCCAAGGTGCCAACTTTAATTAAGAGTAGTACCCTCGGCCGCCCGGGGCGTGAGCTTTTCGTTTAGGCCTACCACCCCTAGCGCAGTAATATGGGCCCGGCCCCAGGTCACCAGCAGAAGTGCCTGGCCAGGTCCGAATGTACTTCTTTGAAGCCCTTTAGGCACCACGGCAGGTGGGGCCATAGGCAGGGGGATAGAAGCCCGGGAGGCCTTCATATGTAAAAAATTATATATTCCTCCGGGCTAAGCTTTCGGCGGCTACCCGAGCCGAACTACGCCCGCAAAGTCCACCGACCCACTGAAAATCACCGGACTGAGAAAACGAATTCGGTCTAAAATCATGTCACAATTTGGTAGTAGTTGTTCTAGAGAATTGCATTTAGAAAGCTGTTAAGGCATTGTTAACTCGGGAAAGTGCGGCAATAATCCGTTAGCTGGATGTCACAACTGCTCTTAAATTTTCCTTTCTATCCGGTCAGAAGTCGGCAATCTTGGAAGCGTTCTAACTACCCGCCTCCACGAGTAGAGCCTTTAAAAGACGACTGCCATGAAAGACACATATCTGCACAACCTCGGCTTTGTGCCATTGGTCCCGAGCTATTCCCTGTTCCATTCCAGCCGTAGCGGCGAAGGCGCCTACATTCCCCCGACGGATGTGCGGTACCAGCATATCTACACGGCTCAGGATGGGGCCACGCTGTTCGTGTACTCCTGGCTGCACGAGCCCGGCTACATGCTGACCACCTGCGAGAATGTTTCCTCAATGACGCAAATCGTGGCCGAGCTCGATTCGGATGATCCGTCGCAGTTGCTGCACCAAATCGAAGTCTTCTTCGGGCAGCACGGCGGCGTGGCCTTATCCTTAGTACAAGACAACCAAACCAACCTGCAGGCCCTGCACCTGCGGACGCCGGCGGATGCCCGCGAACAGGCCGCGTAAGGGCCTCCGTTTTTTGCCCTCCATTTCTGAGCTATGCCCAAACAAACATCTTCCCGGTAAACGTATTCTTTGCCAACAGAAAGGGCCGACACTACAACAGCGTCGGCCCTTTCTGTTGGCAAAAAAGGGAAGAATATTAGGGGGTAGTGCGCAGCCACTCATAAGCCGTGGCCACGTCGTCGAAAGTCACAACCATGGGCCGGGTTACAAACTGCATGGCCTTGTCCATGGACTTGCGGGCCTGCCAGTGGGGCGGATACACCCAGGCTACGTACCGTACGCCCCGATTCGCCAGTTGCTCGTAGTAGTGGCCGCCTACCCAGGCCGCGCCCTTATCCCAGTCGGAAGTGACCTGGCTGTTATCGTTGAGCATCTTCGCGCAGGGGTGCTGCTGCAGCAAACGCAGCACCAGGTCGCCACCCGTCACGGCCGATACCTCGTTGTGCTGCCCTTTCCACTCCACGTACAGCCACTGGTTAAGGTCGTCGTAGGTGATGGACAGGGAAGGCGTATCGTAGAGGATTTCCATCCAGGAGTCGGTCGAAAGCGGAACTCCAATATACGTAAACACCATCCGGAAAAAGAAGCATTACGGTTTGAAACTGCGCACTATTCTTCGCCGCCCGGCACGGCCCGAAAATCCCTTCTGCAGTCGAGCTTACTAGGCAGCAAGGAAGCCCCGGATTATTCTCGCACCACGCGCCGCATAACACGGCCCGTGGCCGTGGTTACCTGCAGCATATAGGTGCCAGCCGCCAGGGAGCTTAAGTCAACATCGTAGGAGGGCACGCCGGCCGGCACCAGCCCGGTCTGTACTTCCTCGCCGCGGCCGTTGCGCACCGAAATCCGGGCTGCCGGGGCCGCCGCGCCCGTGAAGATGGTAAAATGGGCCGGGGTAGGGTTGGGGGCAATGCTGAGCTCCGGGGCGGTTTTGGCCGGCGCCACCGTCACGGGCACGGCCGCGGAGGCCGCCACGCAGCTGCCGGGGTTGATAACCAGCACCGTGTACGACCCGCTCTTGGTGGCAGTGTAGGTGTTGCTCGTCGCCTCGCGAATCAGCTGGCCGTTGTTGAAAAACTGGTACGTGGCTCCTTCGGTGCCGCCGCTGGCCGTGAGCCGGACGGCGCCGCCGGCCCCGAAAGTGGTAGGTCCGCTGGCCGTCAGCACCGGGCTGGGCAGGGTGTGCAGCACCAGAAACGTGCTGGCCGCTACTCCCGCGGCTCCGCCGGCCGCCAATTGATTAGTAATAGTGTAGGCGCCGGCCTGGCTGCGGGCTAGGTCCACGACGCCGGTGGTAGGGTTGAGGCTCAGGCCCACCGGGCTGGCTGAAAACGTGCCGGCCTGCGCACCGTTGGCCCAGGCGGGCACCAGCTGGCCCACCGTGCCGGCGCAGCGGCTGCCGCCGTCGTAGGCGAAGGCCGCGCTAAGGGTCGTCGGGGCACCACCGGCCGATTCGGAGAAGGCTAGTTGGTCGGCGTCAGGGCCTTGGGCGCGGCTCGCGCGCGACATGAGCAGCAGGCCGAGCAAAATCAGCGCGTGGCTCCACCAGGAGGCAACGCTGTCGAGAACGTGGGCAGCAGGGGTAGAAATAGAGGACAGGGCACGCATAGCGCAGGCGTTAGGTGAAGGTCGGGCAGCACTGCAGTACTGCAGGTTAGTCCACAACGCTACTACCCCAACATGATGCGAATATGATAAACGACGCTCCGCCCGGACGGCCAGCCAAGCTGGTAGCCCCTTTTTTTAGGCCTGAGAAGCGGCCGGCCGGCTTTTAGTGCCCCGGAAAAGAAAGTAGAAAAGAAGTGCCCAGGCCCTCGATGGAGTTGACCTCAATCCGGATGCCGTGCAGGTCGGCAATGGTGCGGGCAATGGAAAGGCCCAGGCCGTAGCTGTCGGGGTCGGTGGTGCTGCCTTTGTCGAAGCGGTGAAACAGGCGCGGCAGCTGTTCCTTGCGGATGCCCTGGCCGGTGTCGCGCACTTCCAGCACGTAGCCGTCCGGTGCCGCCCGGCCCAGCAGCATGATCTGCCCACCCTCGCGGTTGTACTTGATGGCGTTGCTGACCAGGTTGAAGAGCAGTGTAAAGAGCAGGCCGCGGTTGGCGGCCTGCACCACAAAATTGGGCGCTACTTCCTGGGTCAACGTCAGGTTGAGGACGGAAAGGCGGTCCTGCACCTCTTCGCTGACCTCGGCCACGAGCTGGGCCAACGACACGGTTTCGGTGCGCGGAAACTGGTCGTTTTCGATTTTGGAAATCATCAGCAGCGACTTGATGATGGTGCGCAACCGGTGCACCGTGCGCTGCGACTCCACCACCCGCAGCAGGTTTTCGTCCGAGAGGCTTTCGTCCGAAAGCATGTTGTCGAAGCGGTACTGCAGGGCGGCCAGCGGGGTGAGCAGCTCGTGGGAGGCGTCGGCAATAAATTTGCGCTCCTTGGAAAACGAGGCCTGAATGGTGGTCATCATCTCGCGCAGGCTCTCGTCGAGGTAGCGGAAGTCGTCGGTGCTGGTCGGGATGGGCGTGAAGTTGAAGGCTGCCGGGTGGTGGGCATTCTTGAGCCGCTGCCGGATGATGGTGTAAAAGGGCTCGAGCAGGTAGCGGAAAAAGGCCAGGTCGGCCAGCGTCGTCAGGGCCACGGCCACCAGCAGAATGTAAAAGGCGTAGGTGCGGAAGTTGCGCTCCGTCTCGTCGATGCTGCCCGTGCTGCGCCCGATTTCGAGCAGGTAGTACTTGGGGCCCTGGGCAAAGGAATAGCTCAGCACCCGGTACTCCACGATTTCGTCTTCCACGGCCCGCTTCGAGTCCTCAATGACGTCGATGCGGGGGCCGGGCGGAATTTCCTCCAGCGAAATAAACTCCTCCTTGAGCAGGTTGTAGCTGCCGTACGACGACTGGTCGCCCTCGATAAAAGTCGAAATGCCGTTGCGGCGAATCAGGCGCAGCACCTTTTCCTTCTTCTGGGCCAGCCGGCTGTCGGTCGAAACCAGGGCCAGGCGGCTCATTACCGGTGGCAGCACGCCCACCAGCAGCAGCAGAATAACGACCCTCGAAAGGCCATTGAAGAGGGTGAATTTGGTGCTGAGCTTCAAGCGGGAAGTAGACTAGTAGTGTTTTAATTGTCCTTCTAAGGCACAGGCGGAGGACCTTCCTCGCCTTGGTAGCAAAGACAAGTCAATGTACCAACCCTTTCAACTTTATGCGCAGGAAAGGGCTTTCGGACGTTGGCAAGAGCGGCAGTGGGGTAGGCGAGGCAGGTCCTTCGCTTTGCTCAGGATGACAGCCGAAGAAGACCAGTAAGCGTTTACCCTCACAGCCGGGCCCGGTAGCCCACGCCGCGCACGGTTTCGAGCCACTCCACGTCGGCCAGCAGGCCGAGCTTCTTACGCAGGTTTTTGATGTGGGCGTCGATGTAGTTGGAGTCGAAGCCGGCTTCGGGCAGGTTACCCCAGATGTGCTCAGTGAGCTGCAGGCGGGTCATGACCCGGTTTTTGTGCAGCACGAGGTAGCTGAGCACGTCGAATTCCTTGACCGACAAGCTCACTTCCTGGCCCTGGTGCAGCAAGCGGCGGGCCTGCAAGTCCAACTCGAAGGCCCCGCAGCTGACCAGCGGCTTGTGCAGCCCAAAGCGGCGGCGGGTAATGGCGTGCATGCGGGCCAGCAGCTCGGGCAAAGAAAAGGGCTTGGCCAGGTAGTCGTCGGCGCCTAGCTCCAGGCCGCCAATCCGGTCTTCTACCGCGCTGCGGGCCGTGAGAATGATGACGGCGGCCGTCAAGTCGTTCTGCTTGGCCTCGGCCAGCACCTCCAGGCCGTCGCCGTCGGGCAGGCCCAGGTCCAGCAGCACGAAGTCGAAGGGCGTGTCGGCCAGCTGGGTTCGGGCCTCGCGGGCCGTGCGGGCCACGGTGCAGGTAAAGTTTTGCTGGTGCAGGAAGATGCCCAGCTCGCGGGCCAGGGTGCGCTCATCTTCCACGATAAGAACGGTCATGGCAGGTTGAAAGGCGGCAAGGTTACAGGGTCAGAGCAACGCTGGTCGTGAAGTAGGAGCGGGCGTGGCTCACGTCGTCGGGCAGCAAGTTAACCGGAATTGCGTAGCGCCAGGCTGCCTGCACGGCCACCGCGCCCAGGTGGTAAGTCAGGGGCAGGCGCAGCTCGTAGCTCAGCATCCGAAAGCGCGTCACGGGCGTGTCGGTTGTCGTCGTCACGGTCGTGGTGCCACCCCCGCCGCCTTTTCCCTTGCCCTTGCCGTTACTATTGCCGCGCAGAATCTGCTGCTCGATGCTGGTTTCGACGAAGTGCTGGGTGCCGGCCGTGGCACTCAGGCGGGGCTCAATGGCCAGGTAGGCCTTGGGCGTAAACACCTTGTCGACTTCGAAGTAGCGGGAGTTGTCCAGGGTCAGGAAAAAGTCGTTGCTGTCCCCAAACAGGTAGGCCGCATTCAGGCGCGAATACACGTAGCCCCAGTCCCAGCCCAGGTACCCATCGACGGAATTGTTGACGCTGGATTTGATCAGCGGGCTGTTCGGGGCAAAGAAAAAGTGGGAGTAGCTCAGCGAGGCATCCACCGTTTTAGATAGGTCGCCGTCCCAGCCCACGGCCAAATCGGTTTCGTCGATAAAGCTGGACGTGTCGAACAGGTTGTAGCTCACCACCGAGCCCCAGACGCCGTAGCGGCTGGTATAGCTCAGCTCCCCGGCCGTGTAAGGGTAGCGCGTGGTCTGGGTGCGGCCGAAGAAGGAGGAGTTGCTGCCCAGGCTCAGCTCGGCCCGGAAGCTGCCCCGGGGCTCATCCGGAAACGGCGCAGGAGCCGGTGGCGGAGCTACTACGGGCCTGACGGGTGCTTGCACCGGTGCTGTTATCGGAGCTTTGACAACTGGCGCTTTGACCGGCGGCGCGGGCAATACCTTTTTTTTCGGCGGGGCCTTCTTAGTAGTACCGGGTTTGGGAGTACCGGTGCCCGCACGCTGGCCGGCTGCGGTTCCGGCCAAGCTCAGCAGCGCCGTGAAAACCAACAGCCCCAGCAAGCGGGGTCGACCAAGTAAAAAAGCCATATACGCTCAATCAGTAGTGCTTAGTGCCCGCGGCCGTGGCTCCGGCCCGCACCGGCAGCAGCTCCCCGGCTGCCGCCACTGCTGTTGCTACGAGCACTGCGGCCGCCTTCGGCTCCTCGACTACTACGAGCACTGCGCGCCGTACGTTCGGGCTGGCTGCTGCGGGCCGAGTGGTCGGTGGAACGACTGGTGGCGCGGGCAAACCAGCTGCTGCCCTCCACGCGCTGCGGCTTGCTTTGGCGCTGAGTCTGGGGCACTACCTTCACCGGCGGTGTGGCCGCGCCGCCCCGGGGCTTGTCGCCCTGCCCGGCCTGGCTGGGTAGGGTGGCCGTCAGCAGCAGCATTGCGCAAAGCAAACGAATCAGAATAGTCATGAAGAAGGCAAAAATAAGCGGGCCGCAGCAACTAACGGCATTTCAAGCAGGCAAACACGCCTGAGCTAAGAAACAGTGCCGGCCACACCCTGATTTAGTCAGAAATGTGGCCGACGACCAAGCAGTGAGAGCCCGGGATTAGCGTTCCGTGCGGTGGCCGTTGCCACCGGCGTGGCCGTGCGGCGCCGACGAGCCGCCCGCTTGGTGCGAGTCGTGGCTGCGGGTGCCCCGGGCCGTCCGGGTGGGCCGAGCGCGCTGGGCCGAGCGGCCGCCGCTGGCCACGGCACTCACGGCGGCTCCTTTGGCGCTGCCCGTTAGCGGGGTGCTCTGGGCTACGGCCTGCACGGTCTGGCCGTGGTTTGCCGGCGCGGCTACTTTCTCCGCGTTGCGCTCATCCTGATCCTGGCGCTTCAGCTCCGCAGGCTGCTGCCCGTAGCCGTTGGCCGGCGTGGCGCGCTCCGCGTTTGATACTGGCTTCTGGGCCTGGGCCTGGGCCTGGGCCGCAAAGGTGCAAAGCAGGGCGGCCAGGGCGAAAATTATCTTTTTCATGGCAACACGAGGTTAGGTTGGAAGGGTATGAATCAAACCTAGCTCGGCAACATGATGCGAAAATGATAAGTCCTACCGTTTAGCTTAATTTCCCGACCCGCTAGCCGTGAGTCAACGGCGCTGCTGGCTTATGGCCGCCCCGGTCCGCAGTAGGGATGGACACCGCAACGACCCTGGCGCGGGGCAAACAAATGCGGGGCAACTCCGATTTACTCAGGAAAACCGATGGAAGTAGGAATAGACAGTTTTGCCGCGTTGCTGCTTGATGACGGCACCGGCACGCGGCTGAGTGGGGCCCAGGCCATGGGCCAGCTGCTCGACCGGATTGAGTTGGCCGACCAGGTCGGGCTGGATGTATTCGGCATCGGGGAGCACCACCGCGCTGAGTATCTGGACTCGGCCCCGGCCGTGATTCTGGCCGCAGCGGCGGCCCGCACCCGCCGAATTCGCCTGACCAGCGCCGTAACCGTGCTCAGCGCTGCCGACCCCGTCCGCGTGTTTCAGCAGTTTGCCACCCTGGATTTGATTTCGCAGGGCCGGGCCGAAATGGTGGTAGGCCGCGGCTCCTCCATCGAGGCCTTTCCCCTATTTGGCTTCGACCTCGACGACTACGACGCCTTGTTCACCGAAAAGCTGGAGCTGCTGCTAGCCATCCGCGAGAAGGAGCAGCTGCACTGGGCGGGTAAGTTTCGGCCCGCGCTGACCGGGCAAGGTATTTACCCGCGGCCCATGCAGAGCCGCTTGCCCATCTGGCTCGGCGTGGGCGGTACGCCCCAGTCCTTTGCCCGGGCCGGAGCGTTGGGCTTGCCGCTGATGGTAGCCATTATTGGGGGCGAAACCCACCGTTTCCGCCCTTTAATTGACTTGTACCGGGAGGCTGGGCGCCGGGCGGGCTTCACCCCCGAGCAGCTGCCCGTGGGGTTGCATTCCCTGGGCTACGTGGCCGAAACGACTCAGGAAGCCCTGGAAAGTTTTTACCCCGGCTACGCCCGCACCTTCAGCGCCCGGGCCCGGGAGCGGGGCGGCCCAGCCGTTACCCGTCCGCAGTTCGACGCCCAGGCTGGCCCCACCGGCGCGTTACTGGTGGGCAGCCCGGAAGACGTGGCGGCCAAAATCCGGCGGCACAGTGAGGCCCTGGGCGGTATCACCCGCGTCACGTTTCAGATGGACGTGGCCACCTTGCCCCACGCCCAGCTGCTGCGGGCCATTGAGCTGCTGGGTACGCGTGTGGCGCCCTTGCTGCGCTAAGGTGGTCGTATTCGGTTGGAGCTAATAGGGTGTTAAAGGGGGCAGAAACCGCAGTTTCTGCCCCCTTTTCGTGGAACGAATACGCACTGGTAAACGGCTGGCCGCCGCTAGGAGCATTGGTGCTCATCGAGCAAGGCCCGAAAGTCGTGCAGGCGGCGCTCCACCTGGGCCAGTAGTTCGGCGGGCACCGGAATCTGAACGCCGTGCCGGGTGAAGAGGTAGCGCACCAACGCCGTCAGCTCGCGCAGCTCTTCCTGGAGCTGAGTTCGTAGCTGTTCCCACTGCTCCAGCCCGTCGGCCGACTGATACAGGCAGGCGTGGCGGACGGCAATGGCCTGGCTGACCAGGGCGGCCAGCTGGTCGAGCACTTGCTGCTCGGTGGCGCTGAACGTGCGCGGCTGCCGGTCAATAATGCACAGCGTACCCAGCGGCGACTGATCGGGCAGGCGCAACAGGGCGCCGGCGTAGAAGCGCAGCTCGTTTTGCTGGGCCGCCAGGGCCGCCTCGGCCGGGATGGTCGCCGCGGTTTCGAGTAGCAGGTCGTGGTAAACTACGGCGCGGGCCTTTTCGATGGCCGTGGAGCACAGAGCCTCGGCCCGCCGCTGCCGGTCGTTGCCGGGCATGCCGTGGTTGGCGGGGTAGAACACCTCAGCTTCTTCTACTACGGCAATAAGGGAGATGGGCAGGCTGAAAACTTGGGCCGTGAGGGCTACGAATTCATCGAAGATCGGCTCGATAAGTGTGGGCAGCACATCGTAAGCCCGCAGGCTGCGTAACCGCTCAGATTCATTATCGGGCACGAAAGGAGTAGGGGCCATAAACCGAAGTAGCTAACTGAAGCTGAAGCTACGAACTTAAGAAACCAACAGTTTAGTAGAACTGTACCAAGGCCTACATTCCGGTGAAATAGCTGACAGCTGCCCGCCGGAACTATCAGCATCTCCACGGACGCTTGGTAGCCGGTAAGTAGTAGTTTCTACATAAAGCCGAACATCCTCGCGCCAAGGGCTCCCGCTGCTGGCATGTAGTAAGTGGCTGTATCGGCGGAGAAATTCAGGCAGTCCCTCGTACCCCGGACTACCTTGATCCAGCGCGGATACTCCTGCCGGATAATTACTGCATCCCCGGGTTGAAGAAGGATAGCTGGGTAGCTGGCAAGGGTATCTTGCAGCTGACGATACAGCACGCCGGCAGAAGCAAGCTGATAGCCTTGTGGACCCACTGGGCGTAGTGCTATTCCAGTAGTAATCGGCTGCAGTACGGGCACTTTCCCAGGTGGCCGGGGCGCTTGAGCCCAGCCCCTTGCCGGTATTAGCCAAGCCGTCAAGAGAAGCAGTGGCTTCATAAGCTTATTCAGTTTCTACCGCCCCGCGCAGCCCCGGCATCAGGAGACTCTGGCTTGCGAAGTAGGTCTCTGAGGAGAATGAAAACCATCCAGACTTGTGGGACAGCGCAAGCCCCGATGACGAGGATAGTGAAAGGATCCTTCTGCTCGAGTAGCTTGGGTAAGTAAAAGAACACACCAACTATTACCAGGAAAAGGAAGAATATCTTGGCCCAATGATACCCCTGTCGAATAAGCCAGGCGAATGCTAGGCCGGGCAGCAGGTTGAATATCATAAAGACAAGTGTGCCAAAGAAGCGCGAGGAAAAAGCAGGGGTAAATTGTACTGCTTGCCCTACAGTGCCGAGCACCAGGCTCACCAAGAGAAGATTGGACGCTTTGACGTCGTTTTTGCGGATAGTTACACCCATAGCTTTTAATTATCAGTTCGGTCTGTCATAACCGCCCCCGCGCAACCCCAGCATCTGGGGATTCGGGCTTGCGGAGTAGGATGTCTTTGAATAGGAGGAAGGCAGTGGCGAACAGAGTGCTAAGGGCGAATAGGCGCCGGGCTATACTCCAAAGGTTTTGCTGGAGAATAAGTGGTAGCTCGCGCATAAACACAAAGAGTACCCAGGCAAAGTAGATGGAGTAAAGGATTTTAGCCCACGTTTTCCCGGAGCGAATACCCAAGCAGAGCCAAATGAAAGCGGCGATAAAAAGAGCAGATATGAGGACCATTACGCAGAAGATGCCATAGTCTATGCTTCTCTCTGCCGTAAAGGCTCCTAGCAATTTGGAGATTGTGTAGAGAGTTGGTAGGAGGTAAAATACTGTGGAAGCCAGGAATAAATTCGAAGCCCAAACGTAATCCTTGCGAGCAGCTGGATGCATCAGTTAGGTGGGTCATAACTGCCCCCAGCATCTGGGGACTCTGGCTTTCGGAGCTTGTTTCTGAATAGAAAGAAGGCAATAGAGAGTTGAAAGCAAAGGGCCAGCAAGTTGCGGCCAATATCCCAGGAGCCTCGTTGAGGCAGAATGGGTAGCTCCCGCGCAAACAAGTAAAGTGACCAGGCAAAATAGATGGAGAAAAGCACTTTCGCCCAAGTTTTTCCGGAGCGCATACTTAAGCCAACCCAAATGAAAGCGGCAAGAATAACCGCAAACATGATGGCTATTGCCCAAAAGCTGCCATAATCCTTCCCTTGTGCTATGGTAATAGCTGCTAGCGGTTTGAGGAAAATATAGATAGTCGGCAGAAGATAGAATGCCGTGGAAGCCAAGAATAGGTTCGAAGCCCAAACGTAATTCTTGTGAATAGCAGGAGGCATCAGTTCGGCCGGTTGTAGCTGCCGCCCACAGCCCCTACATCTGGCGCTTCAGGCTTACGGACAACATCTATTATTGATAGGTGCGTTCGAGCTGTCCTCGGTTAGGGACAGGCTCTCATTCAACGTCTATAGATGTATTCTTGGGCTGGATTTATCTGTCATCAGCTACGGGTTAAAACAAAACGCCCTCAGAGTAACCTGAGGGCGTTTTTGGTGGTCGCGCTAGGACTTAAAATGTGGTTTTGGTTTCCATTCGCTTCCAATCAATGGGCCTCTACAGCCTGGAAACGCAATTTCTACGGTAAGCACTGGAAGCCGTTGGAAGGCAATTCCTCAAAATCTGCCACTCATTTATGCCACTGACCGCGGCATGCCCGGCGAGCGACGGGCGTACTCCTGCAGGAGCTTGAGCGTGTCGACGCCGACGTAATGGTTGAAGCTGCGCTCGGTGGTGTGGCCCGTGGATTGCATCACTAGGCGCGTGGGTACGCCCTGGTACAGCTTCAAAGTTACGAAGGTTTTGCGGCCCAGCTTGCTGCTGAGTGTGAGGCGGGTGATGCCGGCCAGCTGCTGCACGATTTTCAAAAACTCATTGACCCGGTAACAGGTGGGCAGCAGCAGCCCATCGGGGGCCCGATCCTCATACTTATGGGCCAGCTCTACCAGGTGGAAGAGGTCATCATCGTAGAAGGGAATGTAGCACTCGTGCTGGTTCTTGCCGGCCTTGATGTGGATCATCTGGCCCTTGACGTGCTTCCATCCCAAAAGCTCGGCGTCGCTGATACGCAGGCCCGTGTAGGCGCACTCCAGGAACTTGTCACGGGCCAGCTCCACGTGCGCGGCCCAGGCCTGGAAGGAGGGAAGCTCCAGATCCATGCCCTTGGAGTGGCTCTGGGTGCGCAACTCGAGCAGGCGCTCCTGCACGGCCAGGGAGCGGAAGTCAATCTTGTAGATGCGCCGCAACTCCTGCTCGGTCAGTGCGTCGACGCCCACGTACTGCGAGGGCGCCGTGAACTTGCGGTACTTGCGGTTCACGTCCAGCTCCTGCTCATCCTCGCACCAGGCCAGAAAGCTGCGCAGCCGGTTGATATGCTTGCCAAAGGTATTGACTTCCTGGCCCAGCTCGTCGAGCACGTAGGTGCGGAAGTCGTTGTAGAAGGCCGTGTTCATGCCCTCCAGGGTGAGCTCCACGCCGCGGTCCTGGGCATAGGCCTCGAAGCGGGCCATCGTGGCGTGCAGTCCGTCGATAGTGCTCTTGGCAATCTTGCGGAAGGTAAGCGGGTTGACCTTGCGCTCGTGGGCCTCAACCCACTGGGCCATGAGCTGAAAGAAGTACGACTTCTCGTCTTCCGCCGGGGACTCGTTGCCTGAGGTAACTGGGGTGGCAGGGGCTGCCTCAGGTGGTAGCTGCAGCAGGTTCTTCAGGATGCCGTCCAGTTCGGCCTTGTCCAGCCGGCGCCGCTGTTGCTCGGCCGTGAACAGGGCTTGCTCGGCCGTTTCGGAGATGCTGTTGAGCACCGGGTTGATGTGGTTGTAGTGGCTGCCCTTTTTGGGCATCACCTTCGACTCGGCCTCATCCCAAAACTCCGGCCGACACAGCTGGCCGGAGCTGATACGCAGGCGGTTGCCCTGCCAACAGATCGTAACCTGGATGGGGGCGAAGCCTGTTTGGTTGAGTAGGTCCTTACGAAGTTGACGAGTGATCTTCATAGCTGATCAAAGTTTCATAACACTGATACAACAGGATTGGCTCTAGTTAAAAAGTAAAAAGGCTTTGCTGTTGCAGCAAAGCCTTTTTACTATGTTTCTTTAAGTGCCTTAGGTTCACTACTTGTCTCCAGAATAGCTGTACTGATATCTTCTTTTTCCTCCTCTACAGAAGTACCTATACTCTGCTTGTACATATCTTCCGGATAGTTAACCGGAGCAGGAGGAGGTACCTCTGATTTGGCTTGTTCTATAAGTGTCGGCAGTATCAGTTTAGCAACTTTTTTTCTAAGCTTCTGAAACTGCTTATCCTCATCGTTGTCCTTTCCTATCAAATGGTTGCCGCTCGGATCACAGACATGAAGTTCAAAATGCCAGTAATTGCAGACAGTAGGCTGATGCTTTATTGAGCAGGAGTAAGTAATGTCATCAATTTTAATCTCCTTGCCATTCAAATGCTTGATAGGAATACGCCAGTATCCTACACCTACTTCGTATTGATATTCAGATGCAGTTGGCATTCGACCAGCATCACCTGGCTTCCACTCTTTATGAACTTCATCTGAGTTGCTAATTCCTTTGATTGGCCGCCATGCGATGTCTGACCCTTGAAACAATCCAAACAAGCTTACAGACATCCGTTTGGCGATGTGATCTGTTTGAGGCTTCGTCAAGATGTCAGCTGCGAGCTTTCCACTAGCGTCAACATGCGGGTGAACTGGCTCATTTACGTAGCGCAGTAACCACTCATTCTCAAAAGTCTTTATGGTGCCGTCAGATAGATCTAGGTAATCTGTATCAGGCAAGATATAGCCTGGGTAAGAAGGAGATGACATTGATACTATGCTACTAGTTCTGTAGGGACTAATTGGTAGTAGATTGTTTCATTCGTTTGATGAAAAGCACAACTCACATTCCATTGCTCTTCTCCATTCAAAAACATAGCAAGGAAAGTATCATCCTCAGGGTCTGAGTCTTCACCAAATGTTACACTAGCGTGTAAGCTACGCCCACCAGCAATCTCTGCACGCACATACAGGTCATGGTCATATGTGAGGCTTACAATGAACATACTAGGCTTTAATGACTGCATTGTCATCATCAAGTGCTGAGCGCGTTGCATTACTTCTTCTTTGGAGATACCAGTGAAGTACTCAGCTTTATTTTCCCATTGCTGTTGAAGTTCGGCAAGGGGTGATTCAAGGGCAAAATCGGAGGCAGACACGTCTTGAGAAGCGAAAGGGTTCAGCGGCTGGTGTTGATGAATACTACTTGAATAGTAGGTCTTCATGGTCTCTTTAGAAAGTTCTTTCGAACTGGGTTCAACAGAATCTAACCCAGCGCGTGCCTCAAGCCAAGGCTTTTCGCAATGAGTCTGGCGTACAAGCCATTCGGCCGTTTTTGGCACATACTCGTGAAGGACTGCTTCTAGTACTTGTTCCTGGTCACGCAACGCACTGATAGTAAACTCAGTTTGTGGGAAAGCCAATAATGCAGCAGTATTGACTGTTGCATTTGCATGCACAATTGGTGTTGCTTTGAGTTGGCAAAAACGGGTATATACTGCTGGATATACCGGTCCACGTACCCACGCCTGGGGAACATCATCAAAAAGATCATCGCCTGAGAATGCAAGGCTCCATGCCTGCAGATAGTACAAGACTTTCTGGAGCTTTAGCGGGGTTAGTTCAATGCCATTTTTTTTAGCATGTTCTATTACTAACTCAACGTAAGTGTGGATGTTGCGTTCGTACATGATGTTGGTAATTAGGTACTTATTGAAGCGTCCTAATATGCGGAGTGCAAAGGTACTACAAAACCATACGTATATACGGAAGATTCAACTGGTTTAGCAAACTCTTACTAAAATTTATTGCAATAGCATAGGTATCTATACATACAGTCAGTAGTGCTAGGGGCGAAGCAGCCATAGATCACAGTGAGCAGCTAACTATTGGACTTAGCGTCGTAGCAATGGGTGAAGACTATGCTATGACTAGTAAACCAACCCCTCTGCTTCATACAGCTCCTGCATAGTAGCGCGGTATTTCTCACAACCTCCACATTCTCCACAGGCAAGATTTGACTTCTGGCAGGAATGGGCGTAGCAGAGCAGAGAGCGGGTGATACCCGAAATTCTTACTAATTCAGCCGTAGTTAAAGAAATGGCTGGGGCCGTAATCTGTAGACCACCCTCCTGAAACGATACTAACTGGTTCATTAAACTAACGAAGTGCTCATGTCCATCCTTGTGAGAGGATTGATCAGTGGCCACTGTGCCAATCATAAGCTCAGTTACCTGCAAACGGCTGAGGTGCATGGCTGCTAAAGTGAGCAGCAGTTGGTTTCGGTATGGCCACCACTCAGCAGTGGGAGCATTTGAAAGCGAGGTAGTGCCTGCTAGGTCACCGCTGCCAAGTGCACGGCAATTAACCTGAACAATTTCGTGCTGGATGCCGAGAGCTGCCGCTACAGCTTTGGAAGCATCAATCTCTGCTTGCGCTGGCAACTGGCCATAATCAAGTGTGACGGCAATTGCTGGCCTTTTCCAATACGCAATGGCAATAGAATCCATGCCACCCGAGAGCAATAGGGCTGATTTCATATCAAGAAAATGCTAGAATAGAAACTAGGCTGAATAACTAGGCAGCGCTCTGAACGCGCACTTCGCACGCGCCACCATCAACAGAAATGACAACTGCGATGAACCTGTATCCTTGCTTTATGCACTGGACTAGACGGGCAGGTTTACGGGAGATGACACCACAGATTTGGCCGCGGTCGTTCTCGACGATAGGCTGTGTGCCATTGGACTTCACAGTCAAAATATCTCTAGGACTAACACTACTTAGTGCTGCTGTATTAGGATTGGCTAATGTTGTTCGGAAACTGATTTGGTCGCAGGGCTCCTCTAAGGTGTCGCCACCTTCGCCACCGCCACCTATGCCACTACCCCCACCTGCGCCACCGCCGCCTACTCCACCACCCCCACCTTCGCCGGGTATAGCGCCGCCGCCGGATGTAGCACCGCCACCACCGCTGAATCCACCGCCGCCACCGCCACCATTGGTAGGTAACTTCGTATCATTTACTGAAGTAGCGTTACCAGAAGCCGTGCCGCCAACTACAGCGTTACTGCTGCTACCAGTATCTTGACCTGGAGCAGACCCACTGCTGGAAGTGCTGGGCTTGTTGTTACTTGATTTATTAGTGCCTTGTAATTTTCCACGATCACCGTTACTCATTGTATTCTTATAATGTTGGAGTGAGAAATAATTCTATTTCAGAAAGGCTACAGTCGTGCCTTCGTCTGATTCGTTACTGGACAGTGCCTGGCGCATATCCCGTTTCATGCGGGTTAGAAAATCATGCACCCAATGCCGGCCGGTTGTGTTGCGCCAGCGGCCGAACCAGCTTTCGGTACCTTCATCTAAATAAATCAGGACAGCGCCGTCGCATTGGAATCGTTTCACAAATTCCTTAAGTACTTCTTCGTCGGTAAGGTCTCGTGCGGAGAGGAGTTGCTTCGCCATTTGGGTTTAGAATTATGTCACAAAATACACAATAAGTCCAAGTACGGGCGATATTCCTGTGCAGTCAAAAAATATTCTTTACCACGACGCTTTATAGATGGCTGTGGTGAGGTCACTGGTGATTTCACAGTGTGTGCCGAGGAACATAGTTAGGTCGTGGGGGCGGGAGTTGATGCTATACACTACCACCTTTTTGCCGAGGGCTTTTGCGTATCCAATTTCGAACACGGTGCCTGGATCGAAGCCTTCCAACAGGGCAAACACAGTGTCGCACCACTCGATAGCAGCTATATCCTGAGGTACTACCTGATCAGCTGGGCCTAGGCCAATATCGTGATAGGGTGAGAAGACATTATTGCCAAACTCCAATAGCTTTGTCCGGCACTCATTGACCATCCAGCGTTCTGCAGGATTGAAGAATGGAGCTGCCAGGTAAATTTTCTTGGGCTTAGCGCTAGGTTGTATAGCGGGAAATGTTTCGTCGGGCTCAGCGGGGAGGGGCAGGTACTTAAATTGGCAATACTGTGCCGTGAGCCGGGATGCTAACAGAGCTGCTTCGGCGGCTGGGCGTTGTTCGTGCAGCCACTGCCAGGCAAATACAGCAGAGAAAATATCACCGGAACCGATGGAGAAAACAGTGCGGGTGGCAAATACCGGCACCCGGTACACGCCCGAGGACTCAATAACCAAGGCCCCATACGCACCATTCTTGATGACTACAACATCTGCGCCTTCACTGAGGAGCAGGTTGCGACCCACTGCCTCCAAGTCCTCGGCATCGGGCTGACCAAATAGATGCCGGGCTTCGCGGCTGTTGAGCACCAGCGCCAGCTGCTCGGCAGTAGAGCCAGTGCTGCGGAAAGAAAGGGGCGCGCCTGATTGAGGGTCATATACCACCCGTTTGCCATGTACGATAGCAGATGCCTCGATAAGATCGAAGAGCAGGATGTTATCGGCCACAACTTCTGGTAGCTGAATGCGACTTTGTTCAAATTCATTGAATGAGTAGCTAGAAAGAGACAGTGGATAGGAGTATTCGAACGTGACTGTCTCCTCGATAGGAGTAACCGTTAAGGGTACATTATACATGGAGCATATCAACTCCAAGTCAGCCGCATCCTCAAGACCTACACATGTGGTAAATTGAAGCTCTGGAATATGTTTAGAAAGAGCTACTACAGCTCGTAGCCCAGAGCCGTATAACTCATTCCAATGAGGCTCTTGACAAACTTCACGATAGGTTCCTCCTACAATTGCTAACATTTATTTATGCCGAAGCGTTTTGGATTAATACTTGACATTCAGCGCCGTTGATTTTAATGATTTTTGCCTCAAAATTTATTCCTTTTTTGAGGCATAATATAATGCGCGCCATGTTACTCATAATGGTGCCGCATATATCACCATTATCTGTAACGGCTATAACCATATTTAATGGCTCTGGAAATCTTACTTGTAATGTTTCTCCAGGCTTTAGTGTTGGTATTGTCATTATATTAGGCGATGCTAGGGTTGTTATGAAACTAAAGCTGCAGCTGTCAGATGCAGCTGTTACTGGTATTTGTGAGAGCTTAAAAAAAGGTGGGATGCCAGCCATTGTCGTATTTGCCTAGAGGGGGTTGTTCAAGTAGTAAGAAACAAGCGAAGATTGAGCACCCACTTGGTTTATAGTTGCAAGAAGCCGTTCTTCAGTAATGCCTAGCTTCTGAGCCCAAACGTTGACTTGTTCTGTATCTCCCTTGTTGATTATATATGACCAACGATAAAAGGAAATTTTCTGTCTGGTCAAACTCACACTCCTTACAGCCCAACCCGCTAACAACCACTGACGAGACTGAGCAGAATAATCGGTCCACCATCCCGTATGCTCTCTCGCTGCTTTTGGCAAAGGCTGTCTGATTATTTCTTCTATAAAATCAATGTCTGTTTCGAAAATTGCTGTCGAGTCTTTTAATTCATTTAATAAAAAATTCACAAAAGGCTGATATTTATTTTCAATCGATATCTCAACCTCCTTCTCTATTCTACTAAAAGAATTGGTCCAAATTTTAGCAAGAATTTCTTTGGGTAATTTATATTCAATACTACCTTGATCTTCGAAACTTGTTTCATTGTCTGTCGGTAGATTATTTATATTTCTATTGATATTGAGATCTGCATTTTCGCTATCTGCTACAGATTGAGTGTCTGCATTAATTGCTTCGTCTTTTCCCTTGTTTTGTAAAGGCTGGTGAGATTTATACCAATCTGCGCAGAATCGGACTTTGTATCTCTCTTCTGAAGAGAAGTTATTTCTAAAATGAGAGAAATCATTTCGAATCTCACGAACATCGTTCATCATTTTTATCCAACCATCCTTAGATGTTCTAAATACAGGAGATAGTATTTTCCACGTATCCTTATTTTGTATTAGTTGTATAAACTCTGACAGAGTAAGTTTGTCTAAATGTATTGACTTGCCCCGTGCGGGGAAGGACACGTCAAGTCTTTTCTCAACATCGTCATTTGTCAATTCTAGTGTTTTATCTGTGACAAGCTGATTTATCAATGTTTTTGCTCTAATGCGTAGGCCTCCTGCATTGTTGTTAAGATTATCAATGGCTTGCTGCAGTTCTGCAGATTGAGGTTCTATATCCGAGTTATATGCAAATCGAATATGGTCCTTCATACTCTTTTCAATCTCTCCCAATAGAATATTGTATTCTGCCCTCTCTTGTAAGTAGCGTGTTATATCGTGATGAGTAATTAGTCCAAATAGCTTCTTTGATTTATCTACTATGAGTACTGCTTCCGATGCACTGTTTAAGAAGTCGTCCAAAAGTTCCATCAGGTCCTCGTCAACTTCTATTGTCCTTGGTTTAACAACGGCGTCATTGACTGTTAATTCAGTAGGTGCAACGTTGAAATTTATTAATGCATGAGTGATTGATTCTGTGGTTACTATGCCAAGCAATATGTTGTCGGAATCTACAATAGGTAGCTGGCTGAAGTGATTTTCAACCATAAGGTTAAAGGCATCACTTAGCTTAGTGTCTAATGAAGTAACTTCAAGTTGGTTCTTTTGTATTAAGTACCCAGCTAGAATAGGCATAGTAAGTTGGTTTTGTTCTTCGATTCCTGCTTCAGAGTGCCTTTTTTTAAGTGGTTATCAATTACACTTGAAAACTACTTAGTAAGGATGCTCTATTCTTAGTATCAAGTCTTTGCCTTTGTCTGTTAGTATTAATGCTGCACTCTGTGAATCGTTGTTGTGAACCTGCTCAACTAATAGTAGGACGGTAAGTCGGTCTGCAAAATCCTTACATACACTAGAGTTTTTCTTTGAAACATTCTTATCGGGTTGATGATTTATCTCAAACATTTCCCTTTTAGTTAAAAGTGCAAAAATATCCATATAAAGCATATGGATATAGGTGCCAGAGACTAGAATCCTCCTTATATCATGAAATAGTGACAAGTATGTTCCAGTGTACTTCTGGTCAAAGAAGTTGAACTCATATGGAATACCTTCTAATATATTATAAGCCTGCTGGACTTTGTCATTAGCTGGGTTGCTGGCAGCTACTAGAAGTTTCAACTCATTATTCTCTTTACTAAGGCGTGAAATTTCTTCGGCGACTAATGGGCTTGTAGTTGCCTCATTAGCGCGTATCCAGCCAATTCTAGGCTTGTTCGTAGTCAGCGTTGAGAGTGAAAGCGCCGCCTGTAAAACGAGGTTGTCCGTGGATGTCCAGAAGTTGACAAGTCTATTTTTAAATCTGCCTTTGAAAGTATTAAGCTTCGTTTTTTTCTTGCCAGAATCGACATAGTCGTTATTCCAGTTTTTTACGGAGCCATCTAGTATGAAAGCAAGGCAAGGAATGCCTTGCTCTAAGGCATAATTATACTCCTTCTCGGTAAAGCCTACTCCATCAGCATCTTCTGAGCCATAGCGGTGTGCGATGATGAGCAAGTAGTAATCAGAGTTATCGATATGGCGCTTTATGGTTTCCCATTGGCTTTCATCAGCGGCATCGAACATTTCCATGCCTACAGGTAAGTGGCCCATCCGCAAAACGGTCTTCACGATCTGGTTTCGTTCTTCCTTAAGGTCAATGTATGTTGAGCTGATGAATATTTGGTACTTCTTATCCATAGATTCTTCTGTGCCTAGTTGAGTATGGTATTTCGTGGTAGTGAAGGCCGTGTCGCTTTCTAGCACGATGAAAACCGCACGGGTGTAGACAGTCGGCGCTTGGCAATGTGCTGGACTGATACTGTACTGTACAAATACCGTTGAGCTAAGTAATGCATAAAAAAGAGGAAATCATTATATAAACACGAAATAGTAAGGTATTCTAATAACGGGAAGAACTTCCAATATTGGGATGTCTAATTCAGCCGGTCATAGCCGCCCCCCGCAACCCCAGCATCTGGGGACTCTGGCTTGCGGAGCAGGAGGTCTTTGAATAGGAGGAAGGCAGTGGCGAACAGAGTGCTAAGGGCGAATAGGCGCCGGGCTATACTCCAAAGGTTTTGCTGGAGAATCAGTGGTAGCTCGCGCATAAACACAAAGAGTACCCAGGCAAAGTAGATGGAATAGAGGATTTTAGCCCACGTTTTCCCGGAGCGAATGCCCAAGCCGAGCCAAATGAAAGCGGCGATAAAAAGAGCAGATATGAGGACCATTACGCAGAAAATGCCATAGTCTATGCTTTTCTCTGCCGTAAAGGCGCCTAGCAATTTGGAGATTGTATAGAGAGTTGGTAGGAGGTAGAATGCTGTAGAAGCCAAGAATAGATTCGACGCCCAAACGTAATCCTTGCGAGTAGCTGGCTGCATCAGTTCGGCCGGTTATAGCCACCACGCAGCAGCTGGAGCATTTCATCCTTGGCCGCAATGAGGTCATCCTTCATGGCCAGCTGGTCGCGGAGTAGGGCTACTTCCTTCTGGGCTAGGTCCCGCTCGGCCCTGTAGAGGTCCCGCTCTTTCTCGCAGTCAGATAGGGTAGTGTTTGTCTGAGTGGCTTTGCCGCCAGCTATGTTCACTGCGTTCTTTTTGCCGGAAACATTTGTCTGGGTCAGCGGCGTGTCACCGCCACTTGTGAAGATTTCACCTTCTCCAAGTAGTAGCCATGACGTATTTACGTCACTGTAGGCTGAGGCTATCTTGTTCAGTATATCAAAGCCAGGCTTGTTCTTTCTGCCGCCTAATATGTCACTTACTACGCTCGGTGCTACACCAATGTGTCTAGCAAACGAAGACTTATTGCCTTTAGCTTTTAGGTCAACAAGAACTGCAATGCGTTGATTTATAGAATATTCTGGCTCTTCCAACGTTTTAACGTAAAATATTTAAAGCATTTGCGTTTATTTTTTGACGCAATGACGTATGTTTGTGTGGTGTACAGTACCGAACTATTGCAAGAAAGCAATTGCCGGGTGAATTGTGCCAATCACGAACATGACTGAGCGTCAGAAATACCTTCGGCTGCTGTCCATTGTCATCGAGGACCTGCCCACCAGCGCCATCGATACGGCCGTGCGGGCGGGCTACGAGGCTCCCACCACCATGCTGGCCAACGTGCGCATTGGCCGGGTCATGAACCTGGAGCACCTGGTGGCGCTCATCGGCTTCGGCCTGCCCGAGTTCCAGATTCCCGCCGAGCTGCTGCCAGCCGCGCCGGCCCGGGTGGGTGCGGCCCTGCCGCTCAACTTATAGCTGCTATTTCTTCACTCTTTATCGCCAATACCCATGCGCCTCAACACCGACGCCCCGGCCGGCCCCCGCAAGCCCTGCCTCCGCGACCTGGCCACGCTCGTGCAGAATCACCTGCCCCCGGCCATCGTGCAGCTCACGCCCCTGAAGCAGCTCAAGCGCCGCCTACGCGAAATCGACGCCACCCACCCGCAGTACCAGGAGGAAACCCCGCTGGTGCTGGCTTACGAAGAGCGCCGCCGCGCCCAGCTCGGCGGCCAGTTGCAGGTAGCCACCTCCCAACGGGCGTCGCAGGCATGAAAAAGACGTTTACCAAGCCCGTTTCGCTCACCGATGCCCGCACCGGCAAGCGGGTGCGCGTGCAGGAGCTGCCCGCCGGCAGCGCCCTGGTGGCCGCGCCCGAGCCCATCCTGGGCTACTGCTACCGCCAGGGCCACCTCACCGTCTACGTGAGCGGCCCCATGCCCGCGGCCCTGCGCTCGGCCCAGGAGGAAGGCCGCACCCAGGACGAGGTGCTGCTGGTGGACGCGCTGCCCGCCGGCATCCGCGAAATCGACCTCACCGACTGCCGCCGCGAGTTCCGGCTGCTCTTGCCCCAGGCTGCCTGATGGAAACCCCGCCCGGCCCCCGCAATCTCTATGCCTCCGTGGCTGCGCTGCTGCGCGGGCTCGGCTTCACCATCTGGGAGCAGGCCGCGCCCACGCCCAGCCTCTCGCTGGTCACCGGCACCTGGACCGGCCTCACCGGCGAGCAGTTCCACTTCCAGTACGCCCACCATCATCCCGCCACCGGCCCCGCGCACTGGGCCGGGTGCAGCATGGGCGTGCTGCCAGCCGGTGCCACGGTGCCCACCGTCTGCTTTGCCACGACCCAGGTGCGCCGCCTGCGCGAGGTGCGCTTGCTCTTGCTGGCCAACGACCAGTTCGACGCCGCCCGCCAGCGCCTGCGCACCGCCAACAAGCTACCCCATTCATCCACTTCCTCGACTGCCCTGCCATGTCCGTCGATGCCAACCAAATAGCCACCAAGGGCGACCTGGAACAGCTCCTGCTCAAGCTGGAGCAGCGCCTGGCCGCCGCCCAGCCCGCCTCCGTCGCCGCCGACGAGTACCTCACCCTGGACGAAGTGGCCAAGGCCACGCGCACCAGCGTGCGAACCGTCAAGAAATGGATTACCGAGGGCAAGTTTGACCTGAAGGGCAAGCGCATCACGCTCTTCGCCCTGGAGTTTTCCGACGGCTACTACCGCGTGCCCCGCGCCGCCCTGGTGGCCTACGGCTCCAAGATGGGCTTTACCGCCGCCGACCTGCCCACCCTGCCGCCCCAGCGCCTGGCCTCGTAGGGCGCGCCACTGCTATGCACTTCCAGACCATCACCCTCTACACCTCCGACCCCACGCTGCCCCAGGCCCAAACGGCGGCCGAGCTGCTGCGCCTCAAAACCGGCCTGCCCGTGCAGGTGCTCTCGCTCGAGCAGCTGCCCGTGGCCGACCCGCACCAGCGCCAACGCGTCCGCCTCGAGCACGAAGCCGCCGCCCTGCGCCGCCAGCTCCAGGCCGTGGAGTTCGTCCTGGCCCAGGGCCGCCAGAACCCGGTGCTGTATGCCTCCGACTTGGCCTTGGCCCAGCAGGACAAGCAGCGCTACGAGCGCCGCCTGCACCAGGTGCAGGGCGAGCTAATTCTGCAGCAAGTCAAAGCAGGGGAGGGGTAATACCCCGGAGTGGGTCCACCTGGCCCCACCGCTCCGAACCCACCTTTCCCTGCCTGCAGAAGAGCTACCACTTGGGTAGGGCTGGCATCGTGGCCAGCCAGGGAACCACAGGGCCTGCCGCAACGCAGCTCGGCGATGGTGCAGCGTGAGGAATACCCGCCTCCGCTGCCTCCCCATCGCCTTTTTCAGACCCCGCCTTACAACGGGGAAGTACCATTACCCACGCTCCAGTACCAATGCTCCCCTCGCTTCGCTCCCTCAAAGATGCCCGCCTCGACGTGCACAAGCGCGTCTCGGCCCTGAATGCCCACCGCCCCATCAAGACCCACACCCGCGTGTATACCACCGGCCCCAAGGCCGGCACCACCCGCACCGTGGCCCGCTACGGCCCCCGCGTCATCTGCGACGGGGCCAAGACCACCCTGGTCGAGGTGCTGCTGCCCCGGGCCCGCGCGGCCGCCCAGCAAATGCTGGCCACGCCGCTGCTCTGGGACCAGCTCGTGACCGACACGGGCCTGCTGAGCCCGCGCATCGAGGTCAACGGCCACGAGCTAGGGGAGGCCCGCGACGTGTGCGACCGGACCACGCGCAACCACCTGCGCCAGCTCAAGGCCCACAGCTTCATTACGGCCTACAAATTTCGCGGCAGAGAGCACAGCTTCTACCTGTGGGTAAACCCTGCTCTTGTGTGGGAAATGCCCGTGGAAAGCCCCAAAACGGCCCTCAGTGCCGATTCCAAAAGCACCCTGAACCCCTCCGACTTATCCACAAACGGTAAATATTTTCCGCCTACTGAGGTTCTTGAAACACTAGAAACTCAGATAAGGAAAGTCGTTCCAGTGGATAAGTCGGCACTCCAACCCGGCCAGGAACCGACAGGAACCCCCTTACTGGAACCACAGGGCCACCGCGACGGGGCGGCCGACGCCGGCCAGGCGTCGAAATCTCGGCACAGGGGGCGCGCCGCGGCCCGGGCGGCCCAGCAGGCCGCCGCGCCGGAGCCCTCGGCAGAAGCCCAGCAAACGGCCCGGGTGGACCGGTTCGTCGTCGAGTTTTGGACGATGGCCAAGCTGCTGCTCTATCCCACGCACCACTTCACCGAGGCCGAGAAGCAGAAGATTCTGCGCGCCATCTGGCAAGGCCAATACAAGCCGGCCCTCACCGCGGCGGCGCCGGCGAAGTGGGACCTGGTGCACCGGTACCTGCTCGACCGCCTAGTCCTGGTGCGCGAATACGTGCAGCGCCACCCGGATCCGCAGGAATGCTACCTGCCGCTGCCCTATGCCATGGTGCACCGCGGCCGCGGCTACTTCGACGCCGAAAACGAGAAGGGCTTTGCCGGCACCCGCCTGTGGCTGGCCAAGAAGCAAAACCGCCCCAAGGGTGGCCTCACGGCCCTGGACCGCGCCCTGCAGTTGGCCGAGACCGAGCTGCGCCAGCGCCAGAGCCTCGATCGGGGCGAGAAGGTGCCGGCCTCGGACCGCGCCAAGCGCAAGGATATACTGGCCCTGCACTGGTACCACCGCACCGAAGTCAAGCGCATCGGGGGCGAGGAAGGACTCTACCTCTACCATGCCCGCCTGAGCATGCTGGGCCTGGCCACCACGATGGCCGTCGGCGCTGAGGCTTAACCTACCTTTTTTACACCTACATCTTTTCTACGATGAATACCCAGCAAATCCGCTCTACCGCCCCACCCGTCCACATGCGCAGCCAGGCCCTGACCCGGGTGTGGGTCGTGTGGCAGGACGGCAACAAAAAGCACTTTACCTCCTTCGATACCAGCGGCCGCTACCAGGTCAAGGAGCCGCGCGAGTACGGCATCCGTGGCCTGCGCAAAATGGTCGAGAAGATGGGGGCCACGGTCAAGGAAGCCGTGCTCTATGACAACCAGACGGGCGCCCAGGAGGCGGTCTGGGTAAAAAACGGGGTCTGGGTAGGATGAACCTGCGCCAACACGACCAGGTGCTGCTGCTGCACCAGGACGAAGCCGTGGCCCTGTGCCATGCGCTGCGGATGTATCACCACTGGCTTACCTACCACAGCAGCCGCCGGCCGCTCTACGTGCTGGAGCTGCTCAGCGTCGAGCCCACGGCGCGGCTGCTGCGCCAGCTCGAGCGCCTTACCGCCGGCAGTTGGCCCCGGGACAAGATGCGCCGGCTCAAGGCCCGCCGCTGGCACCTGCAGGTGCACGAGGTGGTGCTGCTCAATTCGCTCTACCTGCAGACCCGGCTGTTCTCGGCCCAAGATGCCCACGATGTGCCGTTTATGAACCTGCTGGCCAAGGTCAACGCGGCAGCCCACAACGTGAAGCAGTTCTTTGAAATCGTCTGAACACGGATAAGCTAATGCCTATTCCGCTTTCCCCTTCGCGCAATAGACTTGTACACTTGTATGGGTACGGTCAGTGACACATTTAGCGGCTTTCCGTTCATCCGGCCGGGGCTGAAGGACGGCATATGTCGTGCCGCCGCCAGCACTGCTGAATCGGAACTGGCGCTTAATCCCTTTGCAATATGCAGATTCCGCACAGCACCTGTTTTGTCTACTACGAAGCCTAAAAAAAGTGTCCCCTCCTGTGCATCGCGGGGCACTTTGAGCCATACCAGAACGGCTTGCGCGACTTCCAGCGTCAGGGCTTTGCCCGGGTAACCGAGCAATTTAGGCATCTCCTCCACGTAGGTGTAGACCTTGTTGTCATCTACTGAATCCTCCGCTACAACTACTGGTTCGGCTGGCGGCTCTGGTGGCGGTACGCCGTTATTGTGGTAGGGCGGGTTGACCTCAAAGGGCACATCCTGGCCATTATGCCGTGCCACCCCGCGGTTTTTGCTCGGGTCAAAGGAAAGCGCGGACACACCGTGCCACCACTCCATCCGTTCCGGCACATTATTGCCCGTATGCTCAAGGACTATTTTGCCCATGGGCTTTTCAAAGAGGAGCCCGTGTGTACGATATAGTTCTACATCCGTGTAGATCAGATTGTCAATCTGAAAGGATTCATGGGTGTTAATCGTAACGGTATAATTGCTATCCGAGTAGGCGACATCGGAAGGGGTAGAATTATCTAGGCCGGAAATCAATAAGGGCGCAGCGATGCCTACTAGTATGGCCTGTATAGTACTGAGTGGCGTTGAGCGCGTCAGTTTGAGCCGTGCGCGAATACCGCCGAGCAGGCCGCTGGCAAGCAGTAAAATTAAAAGTGGCCCCCATGATTTGAAGGTCCATTCACCTAAAGTCAAGAGTGGTATGCAGGCCGTGAGCAAACACATGCCCGAGGTGAGCCAATGCAGACGCCTCAGTAGTGGATACGTCCGTTCAGGGAGTACGCGAGCTAAGAGCCACACTAGGGCAAAGTAGCTACCGCTGATGAGTAGCCAAACGATAAAAAAGTCCATAGCGAGGCGTTTACTCTACTAAGCAGCCGCTGAGCATAAGCGTAGTGGTAGGAAAGATAAAGTTTTAGGCCTGGAAAAGGTCATAGTAGCCTAAGCCGTGAGAAGCTTCAGTAGAAAACGCTAGGAAATAAAAGTATACTATGGTTCTAAGTTGGACTCTTATGCTAAACTGATATAGCATGCTACTGCATAAGCAACAAAGTAATTTTCTCTATTTATTCCATGGTATAGCCCATTTGAACCTTTGGCAGGGCGTTGAAGATTAGCTATATTGTTCGACTGCAAACACTGTACAATTCTAAGAACTATGAAAACACGTTTACGCGTTGCGGTGCCCGCCTGGGCGCCGTGCCAGGAGTCCTTTGGCCCGGGGTGTAGCGCAGGTACGTTTGCTAACGCTAATCCCTCGACCCTGTGAAAAACCTCCAAATTCCCGTTAAACCGCATATTCTAAAATATCTGCAGTTCTACCTCGGTACTGAGTACAGCTTGTCGGAGAGTGATCCTTACGGGCTGATGTTGTTTGGGCTGCTGCGCCGGCCCGTCACGGATAGCCGCAAAGACGAGCTGGTAGCCAAGTACACCGGCCGCTTCGTGGTGAGCTACGGCGCCTATTCGCCCCAGCAGTTTGGCCTGAAAAACCTCACGGGTAAGACCGTATACCTCTTTAATAGCTTCGTGCATAGCCTCCTCAAGCAGGATCTGCATAGCTACGTCGACCTGATGACCGACATGGGCAACCAGGTGAAGTACTCCATCGAGTGCTTCATGCTTAAGTACGGCTTCGAGGAAAGTGACATTGCCTACGACACGCTGCTTAAGAGCTACCAGCGCTTCGTCGAGGAGCGCAAGGCTTCCAAAAAAAAAGGCCCGGCCGTGACGCCTCGTAAGGCCCTGAAGGACCTGCAGCGGAACCTGACGCGCATCGCCGCCATTGCCCCGCTGCCGGCCGCCGGGCTGCGGCAAATGAGCGTGTAAAAATCGCTAAAGCGTTTGTCCATTTTACTAAAGCGTTTGTCCAGAAAATTTTACCATTTGTCCAGTGGCTGAAAACACCGATTCCTTTGGCCTGCGCAACCTCGAGCAGCGGGTCGACGAGAACGTGGCCGGCGTCGAGGCAGCCTGGTACACGGAGGCCAGCAACCTGGTCAACTTCCCGGCCCTGGGCCCGCTGCTCATCGAAGCCGACCTGCAGCTGCTGCCCGGGGCTACCTGGTACCAGCTCGTGAGCGTGCGCCGCTCGGTGCGCTACAAGCAGACCCCCAAGGACCAGGGCAAGCACGGGCAGAGCTGGACGCAGAAGTTCACCGGGGCCCTGGCCAAACACACGGAAGGGCTGGCCGGCGGGCTGGAGACGCTGGAGGGCCGCAAGCTCGTGTGCCTCTACCGCGATATGAACGGGCAGGTGCAGCTGGTGGGCACGCCCGAGCACCCGCTGGTTTTCTCCGACGTGTTCGACTCGGGCCTGGAGCCCTTCGGCCAACGCAACGGCTTCGACTGGACGCTGCAGGGCGAGACCGTGCGCCGGGCCCGCCCGTACCGTGGCACCTGGACCGTGAGTGGCCGCGGCCTGGAGTACGCCGTGGAGCTGCAGCAGGGCGGAAGTGGCACCGTGCTGCTCAAAACGGCGGACGGCCGCCTACTGGCCACCGTTACGCCGGGCAAAACAGTGGTGCTCAAATCCGGATTCAAGCTCTCTTACACCATTAGCTAATGCCCAGTACGATTACCAAGGCGCAGTTTGGCCCCAAATGGGCGAACCTGCTCGGCCGATTTAAAGACAACGACACTTTCGATATTGTCGAGGCCGATTTTCGCGAGTTTGCGGCCGATATCGACAAGCTTCTCTCTGAAGGTGGCGAGCCTCATACCAATAAAGTACGCGGTGGCCCAAAGCTGGTGCGCGACCTGACCCGCCGCGACACGTTGCCCGTGACGGTTCTGGCCGTGGGCACGAGCTGCCTGGTGCTTAATGCCGTGACGGCCGACGAGGACGACGAGGGCAAGGTCGTGGGCCCGCGCACCTATACGCTCGTCTATGCTGGCGAGGGGGAAGCCGGCAGCTTTGCCATTCCAGCCGATGCCGTTCTGGACCTGAGCGAGGCCCGGGTCAAGTGGGTAGAGGCTGGGTCGAAGGAGGCCCAGCAGCCCAGCCTGAAGTTTTTCAACCCCACCAAATTCGACGGCTACGCCCTGGGCGAGCTGGCCAAGTGGATTTTCAACGGCAGCACTGAGTTTGTGCAGGCCCGCAAGGTGCTGGTGAAGCCGGCCAACGGCACGATCCCGGCCCCCACGACCGGCGACCAGAATGATGCGAACTGGGAGAAGGTATCAGCCGACTACGTCAGCGCCCTGACGGGCCGCATCACGCTGGACGTAGCTCGCACGTATGCCGAAGAGGAAGCCGGCACGGCCCACAAAGTCTTCTTCGTGCGCCGCCCCGACGGCAAGCCGGAGGTGCGGCTGGAGATGGACGACGACAGCCGGTTCGATTTGCAGCGGGCCAAGCAGTTTAACCCGCAAACGGGGCTGTGGGAGCTGGGCAGCTATGACCTGGTGAATGATGAATTCGACGTGGCCACCAGTGGGCAGGATGCGGCCGTTTTTGTCGGCGACCCCGAAGACGGCAATATCATTATCAACAACCTGGAATCAAGCGGTAACCAAATCCAAGGCGGTATTCTGGGGACCATCGTGAACGGCATTCTCAATAGGATTGCCGGGGGCCTGCGCAATGCCATTTATGGCGGCAACCAAAACACGATTCCCGCCTCCTGCCAGGATGTGCTGTTGATTAATTGCCAAGCCTTCACGGTGCCCGAAAATACCACGGGCAAAACCTATATCAACAACCTGGAAGCCGGCACCGGGGGCAACAGCACCCAGGCGGAATTCATTGTGGCCTTTTCGCTCTCGGGACCCCAAGAGGTCCAGGTGCATGTGAACCGGTCCGAGAAGGTGGGCACCGTCACGGCCGCCTCCCTGCTCAACGTGAGCGGGGTCACCATCACCAAGAACGGCGTGGCCGTCAACTTCCCCTTCACGACGGCCCTCAATGACCAGCTGCTGCTCAGTGGCACGGCGGCGAGTGGCGGCGGGCTGGTAACCCTGGAGGTGAACGGATGACGCTCTACAGCTTTTACTATACGGCCGCCGCGCCCGCAGCCCCCGGCCTGACCATCCCGGAGCCGTACCTGCACTTTGCCACGGCCGGCCCTAACAAAAGCACGCTGGCCACCAGCGGCAGCGCCGTGACCAGCGTGACGGTCAGCACCGGCCAGCTGCTGTTGCCCGTCAACACGGTCGGCACCGTGGCGGCCCCGGAGCTTGGGGCGGGAGTGGTAGCCCTGCGCTGCGGTTACTACGGGTATATCGAGTTGCAGACTCTGTTGCCTGCGGGCTTCTACGGGGCGGGCAGCAGGTCGCTGTTCTTCCTCTACCGGGCCCCGGTGGGCATAAGCCGGGAGGTGGCCACGCTCAACCCGAGTGTTTATTCGGTCGAGGGCTACGACTTCTGCAGCCTGGACAACCCCAGTCACACCGGCATCGGCTGCGGCATTCACCTGATCAGCAATGACGCCCAGCCGGCGCTGCCCGCGGCGACGGAGTTTGTGTGGCGGCCCATGCTGCTGCGCTACGACAGCACCGCCAACGGCCAAGGGGCCGGGATGGAACTCGGCGTGCAGTACATCCAGGACCATCAGCTCAGCAACTCCCGGCCCTATGGCCAGCTCAAGACCGGGCAAACCACCAAGGCGAAGCCGCGCATCGGTCTGGGGAGCGAAATTCTGGGCGGCGGCGGGATGCTTGACATTGCCGACGTGCGCTGGTGGCCTGCCTTCCTTCGTGATGAACAGGCCATTATGCTCCTACAGCAAGTGGCCAACCAATACAATACCATCTATTCCGTCTAGCCATGCCCCTGCTACTATTCGCCGAACAACAGCAACCCATCGAAATTGACCTGCCCGACCTGGTGCTGGGCGAAACCCGCATCTGCCGCCGGGCCCGCTTTGTCAAGCTGGAGCAGGCCAAGAGCCCGGCCGGCGAGTTCAGCCTGGTCATGCAGACGGAAGTTCGTCTGCACGAAGCCACCGCCGACGGGGCCGGGAGCCTCATTGAGCGCATGGGCTTTTCGACCTACCCCGTGCTGTTGCGGGGCAACAACGAAACGGTGGTGGCCTTCCCAAGCGGCGAAATCCTGGCCTACCGCACGACCCATACCCCCGAGGAATGGGCGGCCGTGGTAGCCCGCTACGCCGCCGACCAAACCCTGGACACGATGCTGCAGGGCGACTGGTTTGAATGGCTGGCCGAACACAACCCGCCGTCCCAACCCGCGCTGATTCGGCTGCACATGCAGCAGGCCATGCTCATGGGCCGCTACGCCTGATGCTCGACCCCTGGTTTATTATCGGCCTGGTAGCGCTGGTGGCCTTCTGCTGCGGCCTGGTCGTAGGACGCTATTTGCGCCCCTGACCCAAAGCCCCGACCTCCCCGGCCGGGGCTTTTTTGTGTCCTTTTTGCCGGGCTGTGGCGCCGGCAGCTTTGCATCATTCACTCCTGAACGATGCTTGGTTTAATCGCACGACTCTCTTCTTCGCCCTGGGCCATGTCCCTGGAGCACGCGCAGTCCTATCTGCCATTGGTGGCTGGGCTGCTCACTGGTAGTGCGCCCCTGATGGCGGACCAGAACATGGCCGAGCTGCGGGCGGCCGCAGCTCCAGCTGATTACGTGGCCACGCTCGGGGCCCGCGGTGGCATCAGCTACGCGGCCCGCGCGGCCGCTGGCCTCAGTGGCGGCGCTGCCGGCAGCACGGATGGCATTGTGGTGCGGGTGATGGGCGTGAATGGGCCCTTGATGAAGGCCGACCAGGAGTGCGGGCCCCGGGGCCTGATGTCACTGGCCAATGACCTGCAGCGGGCTTCCCGCGACACGGAAATCAGCGCCGTACTGCTGCGCATCGACTCGCCGGGTGGCCAGGTATTCGGTACCCAGAGCGTCGTCGATGGCGTGAAGGCCTGTCAGGCCGCCGGCAAACCCGTCGTGGCCTTGTGTGAGGACGGGCTGATGTGCTCAGCTGCCTACTGGATTGGCTCGGCGGCTGATACCATCATCGTGACCCACGAAACCTGCACCATCGGTAGCATCGGCATCATGGCCAGCTGGATGGACGTGCAGCCCTACCTGGCCAGCCTGGGCGTGAAGTTTCATGAGGTGTATGCCGAGCAGTCAAAGCAGAAGAATGCCGACTTCGCCGCGGCCGCCAAAGGCGACTACAAAGCCGTGCAGGCCAACCTGACGGCCATTGCCACGGGCTTTTTGGGCGACGTGCGCACCAACCGGGGCAGCCGCCTCGATACCAAACTTTTCGAGAAATCCGGTGCCGCGGCCGGCAAAACCTTCTTCGCCAGCCAGGCCGGCGACATTGGCCTCATCGACGCCATCGGCTCCTTTTCGGATGCCATTGGCGAGTGCGTGCGCCTGGTGCAGGCCGGCGGCGCAGGCAAGTAACCATACATCTCTTTTTCAAGCACATACCATGAAGCTTTTCGGGAACAAAACCACCGCTACACCCCTGACCCTGGGCGCCGCTATGCTGGCGCTGGTGGGCAAAGAAACCGTCTCGGCCGAAGAAGCCGAAGCCGCCAACACGGAGTTGGAGGGCCTCAACATCACCGGTGCCGCGCTGATCAACTCGGCCACCTACGAGGAGCTCAGCGAGAAGGCCGCCCGCGTCGACGCCGCTGAGCAGGCTGCTACCCAAGCCAGCGAGAAGGTCAAGGACCTGGAAGCGGCCAACAAAACCCTCACTGAGGACCGTGACGCGCAGAAGCTGCGGGCCGACAAACTGGGCAAGACGCCCGGTGCCGAGCACACCTCGGCCGTGCGCACGCCCGGCGAGAACGACCTGGCCGATGAGCCCTCGGATGCCGAGGCCAACCAGAAGCTGGTCGAGGCCCTGCACGCTGAAATGCTCAGCTAAGCCGGCGCCACTTCCCTCATTTTTTCACCCATTTGCTTCTATTCGTTACCACTCATGGCTTTAACTATCACCCAGGTCGTCGCTCAGTTTGGCGCCTACTACCTCAACCAGGGCCAGAACCTGTCCCGCCTGTACAGCTTGCTGCGCTCGACGACCAATACCGAGAGCATGTTCACGCCCATCAACACGGACGACACCATCTGGCGCGCCGCCAAAACGATGTTCAGCCGCGTGGTGCAGCCCTTCCAGAAAGCCTTCACCCCGCTGGCCGGCGTGGAGTTCACGCCCGTGGAGATCAAGCAGTTCAAGATGAAGGTCGATGCGCAGGAATATCCGGATGAGCTCGAAGCCACCTGGTTGGGCTTCCTTGACGGCCTTGACGCGGACATCGACCGCAAGACCTGGCCCTTCGTGCGCTGGTACTGCGAGGTGTACCTGATTCCGCAGATCAAGCAGGACATCGAGCACCACGAAATCTACGGCGGGGTGTACGTGGCCCCCGTTGCCGGCACCCCCGGCGCTGCCGGCACGTCGATGGACGGCCTGCGCAAGACCATCAACGGCCACGTGACGGCCGGCCGTATCACGCCCATCATCACCGGTGCGTTGGATGTGACCAACCCCGAGGCCCTGGTGGAGCAGTTCGAGAAGTTTGCCGATGGCATCCACCAGGACTACTGGGACATTCCCATGATCCTGGGCACCTCGCCGGCCGTGGCCCGGGCCTTTTTGCGGGGCCAGGAGCGCAAGTACGGCAAGAACACCGGCGGTGGGGAGCTGGGCAACACCATCCACAAGACCAACATCACGGTGCAGGGCCTGACCTCGCACCGCGGCACCAGCAAAATCTGGTGCACGCCCAAGGGTAACGCCATCGTGCTGCGCAAGCGCATCCAGAACCAGTCCAAGATCATGGTCGAGAGCATCGACCGCTTGCTCAAGTTCTTCACCGACTTCAGCATGGGTATCGGCTTCATCATCCCCGAAATCGTCTTCACCAACGACCAGGATCTGGGCTAACCCCTCGCCCCGGGCCGGCCTCCTACAGCAGGGTGCCGGCCCGCTGGTGAGCCCCTTTTTTCATCCATAAACGCATTTTCACGGCACCATCATGGCCCAGGAAACCCCCGAACAAACCATTGCCCGCCTCACCGCTGAGCTGGAGGCCAAGCAGCGTCTGGTTGACGACCAGAACACCATCATCACCGAGCAGTCGGAGGTGATTGCCAATGCCGAAGCGGCCCAGACGCAGGCCGAGGTGACCATCGTCAGCTACGAGCAGAAGCAGTACCGCGTGCTCGCCAAGCAGTTCAACATCAACGGCAAGGTGGTGAAGGCCGCCGAGCTGGGGCAGGACAAAGAGTCGCTGAAGTACCTGGTGGAGAAGAACAGCGGCCTGCTGCAGCCGGTGGAAAAGGCCCCCGCCAAGCCCAAGGCCAAAGCGGGTGCCGGCACGGAGGCTGAAGCCTAAGCTGCCTTGCAGCCCCTAAACTCATTCGACCATCGTCAAACAGCACCCGTATGGATCTGTCTAAATTAACGTCACTGCCCGGCCTGGAAGGCGTCGACAACACGCCCGGCCTGCGCGGCTACGTGCTCTGGGCGGCCGAGTCATGGTTTGAAACCATCGCCACGGCCCCGGCTTACTCGGCCGCTGCAGCCCCGGGCACGTCGGCCGTCATTGCCACGCCGCACACCTTCCAGGAAGGCTACGGCTTCCTGGAAATCTACATCACCTTGGACTCGAACGAGCTCAAGGCCGAGATTGTCGGGGAGCGGGACGGCCGCGGCCTGAAGGTGAGCTTCGAAGGCTTCCACCCCGGCAACAAACCCGAGTCGCTGGAATTCCTCAACATCGTCAAGAACATCGGCGGCATCATGCTGGTGCCTGACGCCGACGATACCTACATCCAGGTGGGGGCCAAGGGCCTGCCCGTGGAACTGACGCCCAGCTGGGGCTCGGGTAAGCTCTCCAGTGGCCGCCGCGGCACTATGGTGAAGGGCGAGTGCTACGCCACGGCCATCAAGCTCTACAAGGCCAACGTGGTGCATAAGCCGACACCAACGGTTTAAGGCCATGGCAACGAAATCCCTGTACCAGCAGCGGCTACGGCCCGAAGTTGCCGAGAAGTACACAGCCACTATACCGCCCTGTGTTATCGACCTCCACAACCCGCGCCGGCGCATCGATATGACCAAGCTCACCGTGGCTGACGTCGAGGAGCTGGTACAGGACCCTCAGTTTACCTACCTGGTGGCCAAGAAGACGCGCAAAGCAAAACAGCCGCCAGGCGTAGGATAAGGAGCCGTAGGCGGGAGCACTACGGTGGGAGAGGGAAAGGCCCGGGGCAGTGCTCCGGGCTTTTTTGCGTCCTTTTTAGCCGAGGTAGCCGGCGGCAGCTTTGGGGTATGATACCGCCTGAACTCTTCGCCTGGCTGGCCCAGCCGGCTGATTTTGCCGCCGGTGCGGCCCTATATGCGCAGCTGGGTGGCAGCCCGGTGTACCAGCAACTCTTCGCCGCCGGCACCACTGGCTACAGCCGCCAGGTGCTGCGACGTGAGCTGCAGGCACTGGCCAGTAACCCGGCGCCACCAGCGCCCATGGCACCAGCCCCTGCAGTGTCGAAACCTGCCCCAGTGCCGGCACCTGCCGCGCAAGTGACCACCCACGTCGACGCACCCGACCTACCAGTCGTGCGGGCCCAACTGCGGGCCCTGCGGGATGAGCGTAGCCAGCTGCACGCGCAGCTCACGGCCCTGGGGCGCAAGGCCCGCGGTGCTGCGGCGCTGCGGATCCTGGATATTGGCGACGAGGTGACCCGGCTACTCAAGCTCGAGGACCACGTGCTGGCCCATGGCCAGCTGCCGGCCGGCCCGGTGGCGCTGGCCGACATCACCGACGAGGGCGAGCTGCGCCGCCGGCTGAGCAACCTGGTGGCCCTGCGCGCCAAACTGCGCAAGAACGAGAAGCGCGCCGGCGAGCTGCCCGGCGTCGAGGCCGATATCGACCTGATCCGAACCAAACTAAATCGTACTACACGTGTCTGAACAACTGATTCCCCTGAAGTGGAGCACGCAGGAGCGCCGGGTGCGCGACCTGGTGCCGATGGACTACAACCCACGGATCCTGACTGAGGAAGGCCGCCAGCGCCTCACCAACAGCATCCTTAAGTTCAACCTGGCCGAAATCCCGGCCATCAACGCCGACAACCTGGTGCTGGCCGGCCACCAGCGCCTGGCCGTGCTCGTGGACCTGGGCCGTGGCGACGAGCGCATCGACGTGCGCGTGCCCAACCGCCTGCTCACCAAGGCCGAAGTCGACGAGTACAACGTCACCTCGAACGTCGGGGCCGGCCAGTGGGACTACCAGAGCCTGCTCGATAACTTCAGCCACCTGAACCTTGCCAGCATCATGGATGCTACCTCCCTGGAGGCGCTAGCCGCGTTGTCGGCCGTTACCTTGCCGCCGGCTGAGGAGCAGGAGTTCGACCCGGTGCTGCCCAGAATGCCCGTCACGGTGCTGGGCGACGTGTACGAGTTTCGCAGCCATGGGCGCGACTTGGCACACCGCCTGGTGTGTGGTTCCTCCACCGAGGCCGATGTGCTGCAGGCGCTGCTGCAGGGCCGCGGCATCCGGCTCACGCTGACCGACCCGCCCTACAACATCAACTACGAGGGCGGCACCAAGGAGGCGCTTACCATCCTGAACGACAACATGGACAGCGCCGCCTTCCGGGCGTTTCTCTACGACTTCTATTCCAATGCCTACGCCCACATGGAGCCCGGGGCGCCCCTCTACGTGTTCCACGCCGACAGTGAGGGCGCCAGCTTCCGGGACATGCTGCAGCAGGCCGGCCTGAAGCTTTCGCAGTGCCTGATCTGGGTCAAGCAGGCCTTCGTGCTCAGCCGCCAGGACTTTCACTGGCAGCACGAGCCCATTCTCTACGGCTACAAGGACGAGGGCCCGCACCCCTGGTTCTCGGAGCTGCAGGAGTACGTGGAGCAGCACACGCCCATTCTCTACGGCTGGAAGGAGGGAGCTGCCCACCCCTGGTACGCCGACCGCAAGCAAACGACCGTGCTCAAGTTCGACCGGCCCACCCGCAATGCCGAGCACCCGACCATGAAGCCCCTGGACATCCTGGAGTACCTGCTCGATTGCTCCAGCAAGCAGGACGACGTGGTCTTCGACGGCTTTGGCGGCTCGGGCTCGCTGCTGATTGCCTGCGAGAAGACCCAGCGCAGTTGCCACGCCGTGGAGCTGGATCCGCGCTTCTGCGACGTGCACGTGCGCCGCTTTGCCCAGTTCATGCGCGACAACCAGCGCGCCTTCTCCATCTTCCGCAACGGCGTAGAGCTCACTGCCGCCCAACTCGACGAGTATGTCCACGCCGCAGCTGCCTAGTGTACCCGGGCTGAGCCTGCCCACCTCGACGGCCGTCGAGCGCATCTACGCGGCCGCCATCGAGGAGGCCGAGGGCACGGGCCCCGGGCTCTCGGCGTTGTCGCCGGCGGATAAGCTGCGCAACCAGCAGATGGAGGCCGCCTACGCGCTGCTGCTCAACTACCACACCTTCGACCAGGCCTGGCCGCTGCTGGCCAAGCAATTTGGCCTCAGCCGGGCCACCTGCTACCGCCGCCTGGCCGATGCCCAGAACATGATGGGCGACTTGAAGAAGGTCAAGAAGCAGGGTGCCCGGGCCCTGCTCATCAGCCATGCCCAGATGCTCAAGCAGCTCTGCCTGACCCAGCGCCCACCCGACGTGCGCGGGGCGTTGGCCGCGGCCAAGTTCGAGGCCCACCTGATGGGCCTGCACCGGACCGATACGGGCTACGAGGACGCCGGCGGCAACGGCAACACGAGCTACACCATCAACCTGACGGTGCAGGGCGCCCGGGGGCCGAAAACGCATGCCATCGACATCGGCAAGCTCGACGCCATCGAGGATGCGCAGTACGAGCTGCTGCAGGAAGCGGTCAACAGCAACGTGCTGGGCGTGGAGCAAATGGAAAACCTAATGCGTGGCGAGGAGGCCCATCCGGATGACGATCATTGATCAGGTGAAGCTCAAATTTAACCAGCCCCAGATGCGCTACATCACGGCCCGGGGCAAGAAGGAGGGCATCAGCCTCTGGGGCCGGGGGACGGGCAAGTCGAGCATCATCGCCTGGGACATTCACGAAATCGTGCAGACGATGCCCCGCAGCTGCTGGGTCATTGTGGGCTCGACCTACAAGCAGGTGCTCAGCCGCACGCTGCCCTCGACCATTTCGTCGCTGGAGCGGCTGGGCTACCGCCTGAATCATGATTTCTACATTGGCCGCAAGCCGCCGGCGACGCTGAACTGGCCCCGGCCCCACGAGGGGCCGCTCAACTACGACCACTTCATCATTTTCAAGAATGGGACGGGGTTTCACCTGGTCTCGCTCGATGCCGGCGGCAGTTCGTCACGTGGTCTGAACGTGGACGGCTTTATCGGCGACGAGGCCCTGTTGTTCGATAAAAACAAGCTCGATGCCGACTTGTCGGCCACCAACCGCGGTAACGGGCAGTTTTTCGGCAAAAACCCAAAGCATCATGGCGTGTTTCTGTTTTCCAGCATGCCCTGGGGCGACCAGGGCCGCTGGCTGCTGGATAAGTCGCGGTATTACGAGCAGGAGGGCGTGGACCTGGTGGAGCGCCAGAATGCGCTGATTGAGGCCCAGGTGCGCTTCCTGGATGCCACCTCCGACCAGGAGCGCCTGACCATCTGGCGCGACGAGGTGATGAAGCTGATGGCGGCCGTGCGCTACTTCCCCTCGGCCCCTAAAAAGGGCACGTTCTACTCGGAGGCCAACGCCTTCGACAACATTCAGAACCTGGGCCTGCAGTATTTGCTCGACCAGCGCAAGTTCATGACCGACTTCACCTTTATGGTGGAGATGATGAACCGGCGGCCCACCACGGTCGAGGGCGGCTTCTATCCGCAGCTCAATCAGGCCGTGCACGTGCAGGAGTGCGCCGATGACAGCTTTATCCTGGGCCTGGACATGAACCTGAAGCAGCTCAAGCAGGCCGGCGGGGCCATGTTTGGCGAAAAGGGCTTTGAAAAGGACCTCTCCACCAGCCTGGGTGACAGTGACTGCCGCAGCCACCAGGCCTTGCGCGTGTCGGTGGACTGGGGTGCCCGCATTACCACCCTGGTCGTCGGGCAGCCCCACGTGGACAAGCGGGAGTACCGCTTCCTCAAGGGCATGCACGTCAAGCACCCCGCCTTTATCGACGACCTGCTGGACGAGTTCTGCCGCTACTACCAGCCCCACCTGAAGAAGGAGGTGCAGTTCCTCAGCGACGAGGAGTACGGCAACGCCCGGCGCCCGGATAGCGCCTATACGCTCAACGAGCAGTTCATGCGGGGCCTGCGGGCCCGGGGATGGCGCGTGCAGCCCTTCGGCCTGGGTCGTATCCCAGGGCACCCCACGCGCTACCAGTTGGCCCAGGCCCTGCTCAGTGAGCGGGACCCCAAGCTGCTGCGCATGCGCTTCAACAAGGTCAACACCAAGGACGTGGTGCAGGCCATGCTTCTGGCCCCGGTGAGCCAGGACAGCAAGGGTCGCATCATTAAGGTCAAGACCAGCGAGAAGAAGGAGAGCTTCCCAGCGCAGCACGCCACCCACTATACCGATAACGTGGACCTGCACATGCTCAGCTGTGGCACCGACGTCATCAATGCCGGCATCGACTGGAGCAGGGCCCTGGTCGTGTAGGCACGTGACCATCACACAAGCCAAGCCCCAACGCGCCCTGCGTTGGGGCTTTTTGTTTGCCTGCGTCACATGCCTGTCACATAAACTGCCGATGGCGACTTCGGTGCGCACGAGCGCATCTGTGTCCTGTGTGGCTGTCGCCTGAGAGCCGTCTCGCCCACAGATATCCCCGAAGTCGGCCTTGGCAGCTGCCAAAACGCGACAGGGCAAGCCGGGGTGCGGCGCTACACCGGTGAGACTGGAAAACGCTCTGAACGCCCAAAATCGCCCTTTCCGGCGCGTGTAGGCGGTTGGCTGTGAGATTGGGTTTTTGCTTCGTTTCAGCCCGCTCAGGGTGGTTTTGTGTCCTTTTTGCCGGACCGCAGCGGGGGCAGCTTTGTCCCCCTATGCAAACACCCGCCCCCCTTCACTTAAAGGATGCGCTGGAACTACTCGAAGCCGGCGCGCCGGTGGCCGTTCGGTACGTGAAAGCCAACCGCCGCACCAAAGTAGCCGGCGAGTTTGGCACGCTGCCGGCCGCGCGGTTAGGCACCGGCAAACGGACCGCCGAGGCCGTGCTGCGCGCCGCCCCTGCGGCGGAAGATGCCGCCGGCGTGGACGTGTGCCCCGTGCCGGTGCCGACGCCTAAGAATCCTAACCACTACGAAAACGCCACCCGCAACCTGGTCGATACGCGCACCGGCGAGCTGGTCAAGGTGCATATCTACTTACTCGTGGCCGTAGCCGGCCGCAACGTCATCCTCTAAATGCAGCAGGTAATCTTCAACTCGGGCGGCAACGTCGGGTATTTGAACGGCTCCGTGTTCCGAATCGGCGGGGCCATGGGCGCCACCAAGGGCGGCACCAGCGCCCCGGGCAAAGGTGGCGGGGCCGACCTGACCACGGCCGTGGCTAAGGGCGAGTCCGGCGACGTGGCCCTATGGGGACCCAACAACGACTTTCCGCAGCAGGTGCTGGCCGAAATTTCCAAGTCGAGCATCATTCCCCCCGTGCTGGACTGGAAAACGCGGGCCATTTACGGCAAGGGCATCGTCTACGGCAAGGTTACGGGCTACGACGACAAGGGCAACGAAATCTTCAAACGGGAGAAAAACGACGAAATCAAGGCGTTTTTTCGGCGCAGCAACATCCCGCGCTTCGGTTTCGAGGGGATTCAGAACCTGGTCAACTTTGCCAACGGCTGGCCCGAGCTGGTGCTCAGCAAGGACCGGAGCGAAATCACGAGCCTGGCTACGCTCGACACCACCTTCTGCCGCTACTCGGTGCAGAAGCCCGGCGAGGCGGTGCCGGCGCTGCTGCACCACTCGGCCAACTGGCCCGAGGCCAAGCCCGGCGACGGCTTTACAACCAGCATCCCGGTGCTGGACCCCTACTTCGACGTAGCCGAGAGCCTGCGCGCCGATACCCGGGGCTTCAAGTACGTCTACCCGTTGTCACTGCCCAGCCCGGGCCAGGCCCTTTACCAGCTCATTCCCTGGAACAGCATCCGCAAGTCGGGCTGGCTCGACGTGGCGCAGACCATTCCCGAGTTCAAGAAGGCCCTGTTTAAAAACCAGCTCAGCCTCAAGTACATCATCGAAGCCCACGAGGGCTACTGGAAGTGGAAATATCCCGACTGGGATACCAAAACGACCGAAGACCGCCGGCAGATTATCGGCGACGAGCTGGCCGACTTCGAGAAGACCATGGCCGGCGCTGAGGGGGCGGGCAAGTCCATCCTGACCATCACCTTCACCGACCCGCAAAACCCCGGGCAGCTCATCCAGGCCTTCAAGGTGACGGCCATCGACGACAAGATCAAGTCAGGCATTTACATCGAGGACTCGCAGGAGGCGGCCAGCCACATCTACACCGCCCTGCAGGTGGACCCCACGCTTTCGGGCATTTCGCCGGGCAAGGGCATGGGCGCCGGCTCGGGCTCCGACAAGCGCGTGGCCTTCAACGCCTTCATTGCCACGCACTACTACCTCCAGCAGCTGATTCTGGAGCCGCTCAACCTGGTGCGCGACTACAACGGCTGGGACCCGGATATCGAGTTCCGCTTCCTCAATACCGAAATCAACACGCTGGACCAGGCGGCTGAGTCCAGCAGCAAATTCTAAGGCCCATGTTATTGAAAACCCCCGAGGAGCTGGCGCAATTCGTCAAGATCGACGACAACGAATTTCCTACCGTGCTGCCGCCCGAAATCGAACGGCTGGAAAACGTGCTGCTGCGGCCCCTGCTGGGCGCCCCGCTGTTGGCCTGGCTGCAGGCGCAGTACGATGCCGGCATTGAGGCCGACTCGCTGGCGGCCCGGCTGCTGCGCGTGGTGCAGGCGCCGCTGGCCCGCCTGGGCGTGGCCGGCGTGGTGGTGGAGCTGCAAATGACGGTGAGCAACACCGGCATTCAGATAATGTCCACCACGACGCACAAAACGGCCTTTCAGTGGCAGACCAAGCAGTTGGAGAAAACGCTGCTGCGCAAGGGCTATCTGGACTTGTGCCACCTTCTTTACTGGCTGGAGCAAAGCCGAGAGGGTTCCCCGGAACTGCAGGCCTGGGCCGCGGGCCCGGGGCAGACGCTGCGCCGGCAGCTCATCGTCTCGGTCGAGGAGTTCAACCGCTTCGAGAACATCAGCTCCAGCTGGCCAGTCTTCGAAGCCCTCAAGCCCTTGATGCGCCGGCAGGAGCTCTTCATCCTGGCCCCCCAGCTCGGCGACGAGTTTCTGCAGGAGCTGCGCGACCAGGTGCGCACCCGCACGCTCAGCGAGGAGAACGAGGAGCTGCTGGAAACCTACATGCGCCCGGCTCTGGCCAGCCTGACCCTGGCCCGGGCTATCCCGGAGCTGGGCCTGCGCCTGACCGGGGACGGCATTGAGCTGATGGTGGCCCGCATCGATGACGCCAACGAGAAGGAAGCCGATGCCGGCCTGGACCTCTTGCTCCAGGCCCGGGCCTTCGAGGCGCAGCGCGCGGCCGACATCCTGCTCGAGAAGATGCGCGCCTTCCTCAACCGCACGGCCTCAGCCACTCGGTACGCCACGTATTTCGCCAGCAGCATCTACAAGCCGGCGACGACACCCATTCCCCTCAATACCGCGGAATCCCGCGTTTACCGCGCCTGCTAATGCTTTCGCTACTACTTCCTGACGCCCTGCGCACGGCCGGCGGCCTGTTTGAAAAGTTCGTGTTCAACGACTGGAATGCACTGGCCTTCCTGATGGTGCTCTTCCTGATTGATACGCTGCTGGGCATGGCCCGCAGCTTCCACCAGGGCCGCTTTCACAGCCGCGGCATGCGGCAGATGTTCACCAAGCTGCGCGACTACGGCGTGGGCATCGTCGTGGCGCACGTCTTCAGCGCCATCGAAATCGACGGCAGCCGCGTGCCCTGGGCCGACTATATGTCGCTGGGCATCAAGTTCGCCATCTACCTAATGATTCTAATCATCGAGGCCAAGTCCATTGACGAGAACCTGCGCGGGCTCGGTGGCCAGGGCCTGCCGCTGCCCAAGTTCCTGCGCAAGGGCATGACGGACTGGGAAGAAACTGGCTCGTTCCGCAGCAAAGAGCCCCCGGCCGACCTGAGCACGGCCACCACTGTTACGTCACCCATTGAAGAAGTTACCCCATGAAAACCGGAGTAAAGGGCCTGGCCCTGATCAAAAAAGAGGAGCAGTTCATGGCTAAGGCCTACTACTGCCCGGCCCACATTCTGACTATCGGTTACGGCCACGTGATTCAGAAAGGGGAGGAGCACCTGAAAACGGCTGTGCTGACCGAGCCCGAGGCGGCCGCGCTGCTGGCCAAGGACCTGGCCCGCTACGAGGCGGCCGTCACTGGCGCCATCAAGGTGCCGCTGACCCAGAACCAGTTCGATGCCTGCGTGACCATGTGCTACAACATCGGCACAACGGGTTTTGCCACTTCTAACCTGGTCAAGAAAATCAACGAGCGGGCCCCGGAGGCGGTGATTCGGCCTTATTGGGAAGTCTGGAACAAGATGGACGGCACGCGCAACCGCAAGGACGATGATAAGGATGGCCTGGTCGACGAGGCCGGCGAGAAGCAGGTAGCGCCCGGCCTGGTGCGCCGGCGGGCAAACGAGTTGGCTCTATACTTTTCAAAGTAGATGAAAGCTTTTGTTACGTTCCTGCTCATGGTGCTGGCTGCGCTGAGCAGCTGCACCACCAGTCGCCCGCGGCCGGCCGACGTGCCGACGTTGTCGACGAGGGCCACCGACTCGCTCAGCCTCGACGAGCTGGCCCAGCTGCCAGCGTACCTGGTGCCGGCGCCGGCGGGCAGTACTCCGGCTGAAAAGCGCAAGTGGGCCCGTGCACAGCGACGGAACCTAGCCCGCGCCGGCGTGACGCCGACGACGGTGAAAATCAAGCACAGCACGCTGGCCGCCGGCGCCGGCGCCACGGCCGTCAGTACCGCCAAGAACAGTGGCGTAGCCGCCGGCGCCGGCGCCACGGCTGCGGCCGTCGGGAAGAGCAAGGCACCGGTGGCCGCCGGCAGCCTGGCTGCCGCCGTCGACCAACGCAAGGCCGCCCAGAAGGGTGGGGCCCTGGCGGCCGGCGACGGAGCCCAGGCTGCGGCCGTCACGAAGTCTGGCCTGCCCTGGTTGGTTATCGTATTGGCAGTACTGGCCACGTTGCTCTGCCTGAACAAGTGGCTGCGCGGCCGCTGGCTGCTCTAAAATAAACGCCCCGACCGTGCTGGTTGGGGCGTTTTGCTTTGCTACCTTCGCACCGCGAACTACCAATGAATGATTGAAGCCTGGGAATCTTTGGCCGTCGAAATACGGCCGGGGAGAAGAGTGGCAGGATGAGCCACATACTTAGGGTTCCTAGGAATCATTGGTGTTCGCAGCAATTTCCCCGGCTTGCCGCCGACTGCTGAACGCCCATGGCCAAGAAAACCAGTAACCCCATCGGCTTCAAGAGCAAGCCGGATCCAGACCCCAACGGCACCGGCGACGGGTTCCGGTACTCACTCGGCGATGTGGACGAACCTACTGCGGCGGAAGAAGTGCTCAAGCCACTGCGGCTGCCCCGAGTAGTGCCAGCTTACGTGGGTGACGGAGAGGCCCTGGAAATCCTGCAAGCCTACGACATCTTTCCGCTGACGCCGCTCAGCAACACTGAGAGTAAGCTGCTGCAAGTGGTGTCGGCTCTGGAGTTGGCTTTGGATAAGTACGAGCCTCGGCACGAGGGCGAATAGGGGAGGCCCCAGCCTAGCAGATGTCCTCGTTTAGATCTAAACGACCATTTAGGCTAACATAATTTTCTGCCTGAAGAAGCCCAACTGCATATCGGGGCTTTTGCGTTTATTTGAGCGGACCCTTTCCATAAAGTGGAAGCCTTTCGCTATTTGATGAAAATGCCCCTCCTATACAGGCTGCTCTTAAGCTTACTATTCATCGGGCTATCTACCCCGGCAATACAAGCCCAAGTACTCCTACCACAAGATCTGACTGTAACAGCAGAAATAACGGGAGAAGGAAAATCTTCTATGTTCTCGTTCCAGAAAAACTATGGGGACGAGGGGTATTTTGTGAAGCTGACCGTTCGCAACACATCCGGCACCCTGAGGGAGTTCTGGATCATGTCCTGCGGCTGGGATGAGAATTGGGTAACGAATAGGCAGGGAATATACTTATGGGGAAGTGAATGCGATAAGAACATCCCTACTCAAATACAGCTCAACCCCTATCAGAAGCTCGTTTTTTACGGGTTTATATCAAAGGACGCTGCCCTTATCCGTACCCAGGCCGAGCAGCTTGCTGCGTATGCAGCAGGGTCCTATAAGCGCCTTGTCAGTACCGTTCGCTTCGGATTTAAGGAAGTCCCTTATTTTCCTTCTTCTATGCATGGCATCCAGGATAAGGATAGTAAGAAGACCTGGTGGAGTAATTCTGTCGATTTAATGTTCGACAACAACTCTTACAAAGTGGAGTAATAGTGCTGCACTGCAAGAATAGTGGGGCTTCTTCGCTATTCGTAACTATGTAATTCCACTATCAGACGCTCCTTTTCCTGAACTACTGCTCATGCACTCTTACGGGCATAGCAAAGTGGTCCTATGGCCCAGTTTGAGTTCAAGAAACTGGTTCACCTTTCAAGTACAGAAAACCTAGAGTTGCGATGAGTTTCGTGAACTCCTCGCTTTTCGGAAGATCTGGCTAATGACAAGCCCCACAGCCCCGCGCTGTGGGGCTTTTTTGTGTCCTTTTTACCCGAGGTAGCCGGCGGCAGCTTTGCCCCATGGATACCCTGCAAATCTGGGGCACGACCTACAAAGTGCCCACCACCTGGAATGAGCTCACCCGGGCCCAGCTGCTGCACCTGGTGCGCGTGCTCTACGGCCCCGAGGGCAAGTTGCCCCGGCCGCTGCAGCTGCTGCACGTGCTCAGCGGCGCGCCACTAGCCACGCTGCTCCAGCTGCCGGCCGTGCAGTGCGTGCAGCTCTACAGCGTCACCGACTTCGTGTTCGACGAGCAGCAGCTGTTCACCCAGCAGCTGCTGCCGGTGGTACGGGTGGGCGTCACCCGGTATGCGGGCCCAAAGAGCAGCCTGGGCAACGTGCTTTTCGGCGAGTTCATTTTCGCCGATACCTACTTCCGGGCCTGGGCTACCTGCCAATCGGCTGAGGCCCTGCACTTGTTCCTGGCGGCTCTCTACCGGCCGGTCGTGCCTGGGCTCGGACCCAGCGACCCCCGCTGGCAGGGCGACCAGCGCGAAGCCTTTAACGAGCACCGCCTGGAGTACTTCGCCGAGAAGCTCCAGCGCCTGCCCGACGACCAGAAGCTGGCCATCACTACCTGGTACCGCGGCTGCCGCGCCCAGCTCGAGCTGGAGTTCCCGGAAGTCTTCGATGTGCAGCAGCAGGAGGTCGGCGCCCAGCAGGATGGCGACTGGGGCCGGGTGCTACGCAAGCTCAGTGGCGGCGCCTTCGGCACGCTGGAGCAAACCGCCCGCCAGCACCTGCGCACCCTGATGGCCGAAATGCAGGACGCGGCCCGCGACTACAAAAAACAGCTCAAAGACGCCAAACGCTAAGAATATGCTTCTACGCCACTCCCAATACGTGGGCCTGCTTCGCCAGCTGGCCATGACTCACAAGCGCATCCAGCACACGGCGGCGCTGTCACGCTTTGCCCGCATTATCGTCGCGCAGGACCCCTATCAGCGCCAGGCTGAAATGCACGAGTTGACCAAGGTCATCGGCCGCACCGGCAAGGTCAAGCCGCCGGCGGGCAGCCATGTGCTCGTGGCCGAGTCCTGCGTGACCGACTACCGCGACAACCAGGGCGACAACCGCCAGCGCGTGCGCCATGGTGCCTTTATGGTGCTCCAGCAAGTGCCCAGCGCCACCGACAACGACGCCATCGAGCTGGCGCTGGATGACACGGAGCAGACGGCCGAGGAAATCATGGGCGCCATCGAGCATGCCCTGCAGGGCCAGGTGAAGGTGCGCATCACGCCCGGCAGCCTGGCCAGCGAGTCGCTGGGCCCGCTCGGCGACGGCACCTGGTACGGCACCCGCCTGGATTTTGAATTCACCACGCCGGCAACGGCCGCGCTGGCTTACAAGCCAGACGCCTTTACTTTCTAACCGATGGCAATGATTCGCATAAAACTGCAGTGGTTCGGCGACGGCACCTGGCAGGGCGACAACGGAGCGGACTACGGCAGCAAGTTTATTGCCGACCGCTACGAGTTCAACACGGCCTCCAAAAAGGTCCTCTTTACCAACCAGGTCACCGATCAGGGGCGCAACACCTTCTTCCAGAACGATGCCGTCGGCGAAGCCCCACCCGAGGACTTCAGCTGGCCGCTGGACGTGCCCTTCTTCTCCGAGGCAATTGGAGCCACCTGGTACGGCTACTTCCACGATGGCGCCGGCGGCTTCACGGTGCAGGAAGTGGTGCTCACCGCTACGGCCGTGCCCACCAAGGCCATCTGCTTTGGCAGCGCCACGGGCGCCATCACTGTGACGCCTGGCGGCGGCACTGGTGTGTGGACCTATGCCTGGGCCGATGGCCCAACGACGAAGGACCGCAGCCTGGTCACGGCGGGCACCTACGTGGTTACCGTGACTGATGCCAACAGCAGCAAGGTCACGGTGCAGGTGGTCGTCGGGCAGAGCCCGCAGCTGCTGGTGCTGCTGCGTAAAACGCCGAACTCGGCCAGTGTGGAAGTCACCGGCGGGGTGCCGCCCTACAGCTTCCTGTGGGACGACGGCCCCACCACGCCCGACCGCCCGGACTTAGGCGCCGGTTCCTACGCCTGCATCGTGACCGACGCCCAGGGCTGCACGGCCGAGACGGTGACGTTCACCATCATCGAGAATAACTTCTTCTGGAGCGGCAACCCTATCACGCTGAAGCTCGATGCCGGCGCCGCCTACCGGGCCAACCCCAGCACCAAGCCTAACCTCTCGTTTGTCTGTGAGGTGTTTCTGGAAAAGGAGTATCTGAGCGAGAACTTCGAGCTGGTGGGCACCGTGCTCGAGCAGCCCGCCGACCGCGACGGCCGCACGACCTTCCAGGTGCAACAGCTGCTGGCCAAGTTCCTGCAGCCGCACGTGCCGGCTCCGGGCCAGAACACCGTGACCCGGGCCGACAGCCTGTTTCGGCGCTTCTACCTCAAGCACGCGCAGGTGTACGGCAACCCGCCCGTGCGCAGCGGCTCGGTAACGGTGGCGCGGAACTACGTGGCCCTGGGTGGCCTCAACTTCACCGAGCAGCAGACCCGCACCTGGTTCAATAGCTATTTCAGTGGCGTCAAGCCCTTCCTGACCTGGGACGTCAATCCTAAGCCGGCGGCCGTGGACCAGCCCGAGTTTCTCTACTACCTGGTGCCCTCGGCTGAGGTGACCAGTTTTGCCCCACGCGTCGTCGTGACCTATACCGATAACAGCCAGGAGTCCTTCCTGCTCGACACGGTGTTCGGGGCCGGGCTGTTTGAAATCTATTGCCTGCCGGCGGGCTACCAGCAGCTGGGCCTGAGCGACAAGCTGGGCAAGCAAGTCGTGCGCTGGGAGGTGTCCGTCGTCGATGAAGATGGCGTGCCACTGAGTGAAAAACGGCACTATGTCCTCGACCGGCTACCGGTGGCCCAGCGGCGCTACCTTCTGTACGCCAACTCGCTGGGCGGCAATAACACCTACGTGGCCACCGGCGAGGCCGACCAGGAAGCCGAGGTAACCGGTGAGGAAGCCCAGTTGGCCCTGGCCCTGGACTACGACCCACTACAGGGCGACACGGCCGTGCAGAAGCGGCAGCTGCGCCCCGTGCTCAAGCTGGCCAGCGGCGTGCACCTGACCCGGGCCACGATGCTGGGCCTGCAGGACTTGCTGCTCAGCCGGCGGGTGCTGCTGCGCAACGGCTCGCGCTGGGTGGCCGGCTACCTCAAAGCCAAGCAGGTGCCCATCGTATCGGAGGGCAAAACCATCCAGACGCTGGACCTGGAGTTCTACCTGCCCCGGGAGAGTTATTTCACGCCCCTGCTGCCGCAGGTGCCGGCGGGCCAGCCGGTGCTGCCGGTGGGGCCAGACTCGGGCGCGTTATGATTCGCCTCGAAACGGCTGCCGGCGGCCTGGACTTGACCGCCGGCAGCATCACCCTGGAGCTGGCCAATTCCTTCTTTTCCTTCGACTCGGTACCAGGCACCACTACGTACCCGTTCACCATCCCGCTCACGGATAACAACGCCATCCGCCTCAACTTCCCGCACATCCGGGCCGAGCAGGGGCAGAAGGTGGAGCCTGAGCCGGTGCTGTTCTTCATCGAGGAGCTGCTCTGGCGTCGGGGCAGCCTGGTGTACCGCGACTTCGACGAGGAGAAGGAGCTGCTCCAGTACCACTTCGTGGCCGACGCCACCGACCTGCAAAGCAAAATCGAGGGCCTGTCACTGGCCACCATGGACTTGGGCGAAGTGCCCTGGGTGGTGACGGCCACCGCGGCGGACTATGCCATGCCTGTAGTGCAGAATACGGCCTTTTTCGGGGAGAAAAACCCGCTCTACAAAGGCTATCTGAACTATTACCGCAACGGCGCCTACCTGGCCGCCACCGACCCGAACGCCCACTTTCTGACCCCGTTTTTGCGGCTGATTCCGCTGCTGCGCCGGGTGATGGCGGCCCTGGGCTACTCGGTCAGCGGGCCCTGGCTGGACTCGGCCGAGGCCCAGAAGCTGGTGGTGTACTCCGACCGGGTGGCCACGCCCACGCTCTTCGGCAAGCTGCAGCTGAATCGGCACGTGCCCGACATGGGCCCGGGCCAATTCCTGATTGCCCTGCAGAAACTGCTGGGCCTGGGCTACGACTTCAACCCGGTGCGCAACGAGCTGCTCATCACCCGGCTCAGCGACGTGGTGGCCGACCACAGCTACATCGACCGGGTGGGCGGCGTAGCGCGCACGACGCCGGCCGAGGGCCTGGGCTTCACGCTCAAGCTGGAGCTGCTCGACGACGAGCTCAATAAAACGCTCGACACAAGCTGGAGCACCTTCAAGGTGGGCGCCGGCAAAACCGTCGTCGACTGCGGGGCCGGCACTCTGCACATGGTCAAGGGCAAGGACTTGCTCCAGCCCACCGTGCGCCAGTGGCTCACGCCGGCCGTGTCGGCCCCGGGCGCCGGCGACGTGTACGAGCTGAGCCCGGAGAGCCGGGCCAGCCTGATGCTGCTCTTCGACCGCGGCCTGCAGCCCGACTCGACCGGGGCCCTCTACCCGCTGGCAACCAGCGGCGCCGAGACCTGGGCCGGTACCAGCATCGGCACCGATACGCTGCACTGGGCGGGCCCAAAAGGGCTCTACCAGCGCCACCACCAAGCCTGGTTGAGCTTCCTGGACAGCGCCAGCACGTCGGAGCGCACCATGCAGTTTGACGTGGCCGACCTGCTCACGCTCACGCCGGCGCGCAAGGAAATGGTCGGGATGCGCAAGTACCTCTGGCAGAAAATCTCGCTGAGCATTCCCACCGCCAGCCGGCTGGAGACGGCCCGCTTCACTTACCGATCCATTCGCTTATGAGCACCGCCCCAGATCTGCACCTTTCCGAGCACGCCCTGGCTCTGCAGTGGCTCGACATCACTGTCGAGCGGTTCCAGGCCAACATGCGCCAGCTCAAGATTAAGGACACCGGTGCGCTGCTGGCCAGCTTCAAGAAGCAGGTCATCGGCTCGGCGGACGGCCGCCTGCAGCTGCAGCTCTCTTATGCCCTGTATGGCAAGTTCGTCGACATGGGCGTGGGCCGGGGCATGGGCCAGGGCGTGCGCAAGGCCGATGACGGCTACGACCGGATCCGCACCAGCCGCGGCCGGCTGAAGCGCCACGAGCGCAAGGCCCGCAAGTGGTACTCGAAGGAGCTGGCCTACCAGACCAAGCGCCTGGCCGAGCTGATGAGTGAGCTGCACGGCACCATCCTGATCAGCGCCGTGACCGATGCGCTGCCTGAAACTACCCACATCAACCTTTAAGTGACGTCGTGAACCAACATCCACACCCCCAATCCTTGCGCAGCCTGCGCATCACCCAGAAGGTGCTGACCACAAACCTGCAGCAGATCGAAGTAGGCTCCGATGAGTTTGACCAGTCCGTGCAGGAGCTGCTGGAGGTCGGTCGGAAGATTTCGGAGCTAGAAAACGGCCGCAAGAGCCTCTAAGACCATGGCAGACAATAGCGAAGAGCGGAAGATAAAAATCCTGCTGGATGCGGTACAGCCCAACGCCAGCATTAAGGAAATGACCGCCGGTGCCAGCCTGATGAACAACCAGCTGGCAAAAATGAGTGCCGACGACCCGGGCCGGGCCAAGCTCCAAGATGATTTTGCGCGCCTCACGGCCCGCATTACGGAAGCCCGCATGGCCCAGCGCACCATTATCAAAACGACCGAGGAGCTGGCCGAGGAGCAGCGTCAGCTGCAACTGGCCACCGAGAAGCTTAACCAGGAAAACCGGGAGGTAGTCCTGAATGGGCAGAAGGTGTCGGCCTCATTCAAGGACATGAAGGCCGCCGGCGCGCTGCTCGAGCAGCAGCTGCACGAGTTGTCGGCCGACGACCCGGGCCGGGCCAAGCTGCTCAGGGACTACCAGGAGCTGCAAAAGCGCATCGACGGTGTGAAGAAGGAAATGGGCGAAACGGCCGAGAAGGGCTTCACGATGAAGGACGCGCTGACCTTCGCCGGCGTCGGCGTCGGCCTGGAAGCCGCCGTCGACGTGGTGAAGGAAATGGGCGCCGAAATTGCCCAGACGGTCAAGGAGTTCGAGGACCTGCGCAGCCAGATCAACACGCTGACCGGCGCCACTGGGGCGGAGCTCGACGAGCTGAGCACCAGCGTGGCGGCCGTGGCCAAGACCTTCGACAAGGACTTCAACGAAGTGCTCCTAGCCAGCAACACGCTGAGCAAGCAGATGGGTATTTCCCAGCAGGAGGCCATCCGGCTCATCGAGCAGGGCTTCCTGAGCGGCGCCGACGCCTCGGGCGAGTTCCTCGACCAGGTGAAGGAGTACGCGCCGCAGTTCAAGGCCGCCGGCCTCTCGGCCAACGAAGCCATCGGCGTGATTTCGCAGTCGGTGACCACCGGCATCTTCTCCGACAAGGGCGCCGACGTGGTCAAAGAGTTCGGCCTGCGGATCCGGGAGCAGACCAAGTCCACCAAGGACGCCATGTATGCCGCCTTCGGGCCCGAATTCACCAAGGAAATCCTCGACGGCGTTAACGACGGCAGCCTCAGCTCGGTGGAGGCCCTGCGCAAGGTGTCGCAGCAGATGAACGACACCAAGATTCCGGCCTCGCAGCTGCAAACCGTGATTGCCGACGTGTTCGGCGGCCCGGGCGAAGATGCGGGCCTGGAGTACTTGAAGTCCCTGCGCAACGTGTCGACCGGCGTCGACGGCCTGGTCGACAGCACCAACGTGTACACCCAGCGCCAGCAGGTCCTACTGGCCAGCCAGAAGGAGTTGGCCTCGGTGCAGAACGACCTGGCCAAGCAGTTCGAAGGCAGCAGCACCGTGCTCGACACGCTGACCAACAAGGGCCTGACGGTGCTCTATGCGCTGCTGGGTTCGTTGGCGGCTACCTTCAAGGAGCTGGTTGCCCCGGTGCAGGAAATCTGGGATGCCTTTGTCGAGCTGGGCGAGTCGTTGGGCCTGGTCTCGAAAGAGGGCCTCTCGGCCAAATCCATGGGCGAGGCCCTAGGCAATGTGTTCCGGCTCCTGATGGTACCCACCAAGCTGCTCTGGGGCTTGGTGGCCGACCTGGTGCGCGGCTTCGTCGACTGGGCCAAGTCGTCGGAGGTGGCCCGGGCTGCGCTGACGGTGATGACGCTGCCTATCCGCACCCTGTTTGAGCTGCTCAGCAACGGCCCGGCGTATTTCGCCGGCTTCTCCGCTGCAGCTGAGAGTTCGTTCGGTACCATCGGCCGGGCCTGGCGCAAAATCCTCGACCGGGACTTCGGCGGCGCAGCCGACGAGTTCAAGAATATCGGCAAGGCGGCCGGCGATGCCTATACCAAGGCATTTGCCGATGCGACGGCCAAGCGTGCCGCGGCCAGCAGCACGTCGACGTCGGGTGGGGCCGAGGCTCCGGAGGGCCCTACGAAGGCGGCTGGTGGCGACGGCATGACCGAGTCGGACAAAGCCAAGGCCGAGAAGGATGCGGAAGCAGCCCGAAAAAAAGCCAAGGAGGCGCGGGACAAGGTAGATCAGGACCGCCTGAATGATATCAAGCGCTTCGTTCAGGCTGAGGGTAAGGAAATGGAAGGGCGCAATGCCCTGCTCAACCAACTGGGGGAACGGGAAGTCTCCGATGCGGAGGCCCGGCGCATACTGGAGCAGCAGAAAATCTTCGATGCCGCCACCGACCGGGTCCGGAAGCTCACAGGTTCGGAAGCGGACTATACGGAGCAAGTGAAAGCCATCGTCGAGGAGCGGGACCTGCAGCTGCGCGAGTTGGCCGACAAGCATGCCGAGGAAGAGGAGAAACGCCGGCAGGAGGCTATCGATAAAAAGCTGGAGCTGGCCGCGGCCGAAGCGGAGGAGCAACTGGCAGCGCTGGAGCTGAAGCTGGCCAACGGCGTACTGGATGAGTGGGCCTACCAGGATGCGGTGTACGCCGTGAAGCTGGCCGCCCACGAGCGGGAGCTAGAGCTGCTCAAGGAGAAAAGTGGGGCCGAAACGGCCGAGTATAAGAAAGCCAATGCCAACAAGCTCAAGGAGCAGGCCGAGTATGCCGCCAAGAAAAAGAACCTCGACCAGGACCTGGTCAAGGCGGAGCAGCTGGTGAGTGCCGTGAAAAAGGTGCTGGGTGAGGGGGAGATAAACCTGCTGGCGGAAATCTTCGGCAAGAAGTCCGCCATCTATAAAGCGGCCGTGGTCGTGCAAAAGACCATGGCGGCGGCTGAGGTCGGCATTAGCCTGGCCAAGCAGATTGCCGTCAATACCGAAACGGGCACCAAGATTTCGGCCATGGCCCCGCCGGTGTCGATTCCCATCGGCACGGCCTATACCATCGGGGCTAACTTATTCGCCGGCGGCGTGGCGGCCGTGCAGATTGGTAAAATCATGGGCATGGGTTTCCGCTCCGGTGGCCGCACCAGCGGCGGGGGTGGGCCTCTGGATCTGGCCGGCCTGCAGGTGGGCCCCAACGGCAAGCTCATCGACCAGGATGGCTTCGCCGTGGCCGGCGTGGTGCACGAGAATGAGTACGTGATTCCGGAGTGGATGCGGGCTGACCCGCAGGTAGCTCAGATGGAGCAGTGGCTGGAGGCCCGGCGCCAGCGGGGCTTCATCACCGGTGGCCCCACCACCGAGGGCAGTAGCCAGGCCGTGGATCCGGACGTGGAGCTGCTGGGCTCGGGCGACGTGGTGAGCCTGCTCCGGCAGCTGGTGGCCGGCCAAGAGCACTATGCCAACGAAGTCGGCACTTGGGCTCGCGAGCTGCAGGTGGTGCAGCAGGACCTAGTTGATCTGAACAAGGACCTCGATGTGGTGAAACAGATCCAGCGCGGCAACGGAATTACCGGCTAAGTGGTGTTCGGATTAGAGTTCTTTTCTGAACACTTTTAGCGACCCTCCTGAAGCCCAAAAAACGCTGTTTCTTGGGGGCTTTTTCGGACAGGTATTCTGAACACCGGTAGATGCTCAATAATGAGGCATTGATTCTCTTCTACTGAAAGAGATACTTGTCATATTGCACATATTTGTCCCATGTCAGCAAAAGAGGTGTTCAATTACGCATTTAAGTACTGGTCTCAGATTGTAGTGTTGGCAAGTATTCCAGTTGCCATAGTGAAGATTGTATTAGACAGGCGTACTAAGCGAGAAGAGATTCGGTACAATGGGTTGTTAGCAATCCGCAACACAGAAATAAAGCACTACTCCAATGCTGTTGGGGTAATGTTTGCCAGACTAAACACCCTTCCAGTAGTAATCAACACTGATGATGAAAAGCTAGAAAAGTTAGTGGGTGGGCTGTTAGCCGCACACGAGAACTTGACAAGTACTTACGTATGCGTTTCGTTCTTTATCCCACTTGCTGACATAGGACCTCTGGCTGAGTTCAATGATACGCTTTCGAATATATGCATGGCTTTTATCATGTTGATAAGTAAGCACCTGAATAATGCCATCACGTTTGAGGAGTTTGAAAATCAATTCAAGGAGTTACGGCCTACTTTAGATGATTCTGCTAAGAGAATTATAACGTCTTCTCAGATAGTACAGGACATTATCCATAAGCACATTGGAGTAGAGAATCAATGAGAGTGGCCCTATATGCCCGAGTATCAACCCAGGATAAAGACCAGGACCCGGAAAACCAACTGCTGGTGCTGCGCCGCGAAGCCGAGCGCGCAGGCGACGTAGTCGTAAAGGAGTACGTCGATGAGGACTCGGGCCGCAAGTCCAGCCGGAAGGCCTTCCAGCAGCTGCTGGCCGACGCCAGCAAGCGCAAGTTCGACCTGGTGCGTGTGTGGGACTTAAGCCGCTTTAGCCGCGAAGGAGTCGAGAAGGTGTTCGAGTATACGTCGCTGCTGGAGCAGTGCGGGGTGAGCTTCTGGAGCTACTCCGAGCCGATGCTCAATACGGCCGGCCCAATGAAAGACTTTATGAAAGCGGTGCTCAGCTGGGCTGCCGGCTACTACAGTGAGCGGTTGAGCGAAAACGTCAAGCAGGGCTTGGCCCGGAAGAAGCTCAAGGCTACTGAGAAAGGAGAGGTTTACGTGCACGGCCGACGCGCCCTGGCTCCAGAGCTAGTCGCCCAGATCCGAGAGCTGCAAGCAGCAGGCCTCAGCGTCCGGAAAATCAGTGCGGCCGTCGACGTGCCGGTGGGTACGGTCCACAAGTACTTCATTAAAGAAGAGAACCCTGCCGAGTAGCCGGGATTATAGTTCACAAATTACATTACCTGCAGACTTCGTGCTCAAGTATCTGCGGGTGTATCCAAGGAGATCAGGCGCGGCTTCTGGGCGGCATATCGTATATAACTCACGCCCGATATTAGTCATTTGCGCATCTCCGACAGGCAGAGCTACAAGAGCTTTGACTTCCAATCTAACATCGTTGTTCTCTATTCTGACGCTTGGCTTATTTAGATAATATGGGGTGACGTTTGCCCCAAAAGCGGCAATAGTAAAAAGTCCGATATCAGCTAGGTGTTTAAAGTTTTCAACTGTTATACCAGTTGGTAATGGTTCTTCTTGACTTAGATCAGCTATTACGTATAGCTGTTGTGTGTCAAGGTCTTTCCAGATAAAGGAACACGCTTGACGAAACCACATGGCCTCCTGCTGAGACATGGTGGATAAGAACTCAATGGTTCGACGGGAGTAGCAGCCCGGTGCATTTGCCTCTCCTGCTAGCACCTGGGCCCAGAGGTCTTGCATCTGTTCATTGGAAACGAGCCGGGTCTTATCGAAGAAATGAGCCAACCAATCTTGATCAATATATTCAGGGGTGGCTGACTCCTGTAGATTAGGCAGTGATTTTAAAATTGTGGTCTCAATATTTTGCTGCTCTTGCATTCCTTGAGCAATTAGGCGGTTCTGCGTGCGTAAAGCCAGTTCCTTTATAGCTTCATCCGCTTCGGCTTTAATGATGCTGGCTTGGCCCTCAGCCTTAGCCATTCGCACTATCTGCCAAGGTTTGAGCAGGCCGCCCATGGCCTCGCTGCATTTTTCGATCAGAGCCAAGCCAGCTTTGCTAGACAGGAAGCCAGCTCCGGCACCACTACCTAGTAATATGGTTTCGTAAAGCATATCACGTTCTATTTTCAATCTGCAAGAACGGTGAGATTGGGGGAAGGACAAGGTTGAGCAGCCAGTCTTTTCGTGTCCTTTTCGAGGGTAGGAAAGGGGAGGTACTTGAGACCTCATTCTTTTCTACCTCATTTTATGAAACGTTTGCTCGTTGTTCTACTCGCCGTAGCTCTCACGCTCGGGAGTACCGTAGCCGCCGTAAACTCGGCACCTCAACCGAAAATGAAGCGCTACCGCACCCGGTGGCACAAGGTGCAGGGACGCTGGTACAAATTTTTTTACCTGCCTGGCCGAAAGCGTGCCTCGCCGCAAGCTGGAAGAGGGGCAAAAATGAAGCAAATCGGATAAATCTGCCACTGAAACTGCCACTGACTATAATGAAAAACGCCCTCACGATACCGTGAGGGCGTTTTTGGTGGTCGCGCTAGGAATCGAACCTAGATCAAGAGCTTCGGAAACTCTTATACTATCCGTTGTACGACGCGACCAGTCCGGAGCGGATATGGGGCAAAAGTAGAGAGAAAAATATGCCCTGCCAAACGCAAAATGCATTTGCTGATGCTGGCGGCCCAATAATTCTGTGGCGCAGGAGCATAACCAAATCCGGCGGAAGTCAGTTAAGACAGATACACAACCGATTACTCGTCAACCAACACCTACCCATGAAAAAGAATCTGTATACGGCCGAAGCTTCGGCTACTGGCGGCCGCAGCGGCCACGTGCGTTCCTCCGACAGCGTAATTGATATGGATATGTCGGTGCCGGAAGGGTTAGGCGGCAAGAAGGGAGCTACCAACCCCGAGCAGCTCTTTGCCGCCGGCTACGCCTCCTGCTTCCAACAGGCACTGATTGTCATTGCCGGCCGGGAAAACCTTAAGCTGAGCCCCGATAGCACCGTGCAATGCGCCGTGACGCTATTCCAGGACGGCGAAGCTTACGGCCTGAGCGCCGTGCTGGATGTGGACCTGAAGGATATGGACCAGCAAAAGGCCTTTGAGCTCGTGAACAAAGCCCACCAGATCTGCCCGTATTCGGTGGGTACGCGCGGCAATATGGAAGTAGAGCTGAAAGTAGCCGGCCAAGCGGCTCCCGTGGCAGCCGATAACGCTTAGCCTGCAGTCAGATCAGAGCATAAAAAAAGCCTTCCCGTTTTGGCGGGAAGGCTTTTTTGTGGGGTAACTGCTCGGTTGGCTTAGTAAGAACCGCTGCCTTCGGGCGCATGGGGCTTGTTGGCTTCCCCGGCCATAAAGTCGACTGGACGGGAATAGAACGTGGTTACTGAATTGGTGTAGCGCATGCGGCGAATGGGCGTGTCACGCTGAAACACGGTAGGGCATTTGGCGCCCAGGGGTACCAGCATAATGCCGCTAGGCTGAGTCTTCACCCCAAAACGGTTGTCCAAGACCGTGTCGAAGTAATAGAGGTAGGGGTTAAGCCAGTTGAAATAGGTTTTAGTCCGGGTGTTGGAGGCGGTTTCGATGCGTAGTCCCGGGTCGTTGGCCGCCAGGGCCTTCTGCAGTTCAATCAGGTTTACGGGCTCGTTGTTCAGAAAAGGCACCGCGTCCCATTGACCATCCAGCATGACCCACTTCTGCTGGTCACGCAGCCAGACTTCCGTCACGGCGTGGCCGGCGCCTTCGCGGCGGGTTTCCGAGTCGGCGGTTTTCAGGTACACGGCCCGGGCCGGCATTCCCATGGCCGTCAGCACCCCGCTCAGCACGATGCTGTACTCGATGCACTGAAAGTTGTGGCCCAGGTCGGCATCCTTTAGAATGGAAAGTGGGTCGGGCTTTTTGGCGCGCACGTGGCCGTCATGCACCCAGCGGTTGTGTACCCAGGTACAGAGCGTGCGGGCTTTGTCCAGATCGGTCGTCTTGCCGGCCACAATATCATTTAGGGCGTAATTCTCGCGGAGCGTAACCAGGTAAGGCTCATCAGCGGAGCTGTATTGGAAAGTGCAGGGAGTTGGGTCCGGCGCCTGCGAGTACTCCAGGGGTTTGGTCGGCGGCGCCAATAATTGGGCCGGGGCAAAAAAACTGCTACTTAATGCCGCAAACAACGCAAATCCTGCAAATGCCTTAGATATCATGGGTAGAGGTGTATGCAAGTAGGGGGTAGGGTAAAGGTGAGGGCAGGGTTCTAACGTGATTCGCTAGTCTAGGTTTTTGTCAAATCATATTGCAATAACAATATTATTTTGTTATAAATCTAGACTAATGGCTGTGGTCACATGATTATGTCACATAAAAAAGCCCGCCCGATAATTCGGGCGGGCTTTTTTGTCGTTTCCTGGCGTCAGGAAACGACTGGTACTTAAGCGTTTTGGGCGGCCAAAACTTCTTTTACTTTCTGAGCGGCATCTTTCAGCAATACGGCCGAGTACACCTTCAGGCCGCTCTCGTCGATGATGCGGGCGCCTTCTTCGGCGTTGGTACCCTGCAGACGCACGATAATCGGCACTTTGATGTCGCCGATGTTCTTGTAGGCTTCTACCACACCGTTGGCCACCCGGTCGCAGCGTACGATGCCACCAAAGATGTTAATCAGGATGGCCTTCACATTCGGGTCCTTCAGGATGATACGGAAACCGGCTTCTACGGTCTGGGCATTAGCTCCACCCCCTACGTCGAGGAAGTTGGCGGGCTCCCCGCCCGAGAGCTTAATGATGTCCATGGTAGCCATGGCCAAGCCGGCGCCGTTGACCATGCAGCCCACGTTGCCGTCGAGCTTCACGTAGTTCAGGTTCGAGGCCGAGGCCTCTACTTCCAGCGGGTCTTCCTCGTTGGTGTCGCGCAGGGCTACGAAGTCCTTGTGGCGGTAGAGGGCGTTTTCGTCGAGGGTTACCTTGGCGTCCACGGCCAGGATCTTGTTGTCCGACGTTTTGAGGACGGGGTTAATTTCGAACATCGAGGAATCGGTGTCGTCATAGGCCTTATAAAGGGCCGTTACGAACTTCACCATTTCCTTGAAGGCTTCGCCCTCGGTGCCGAGGTTGAAGGCAATTTTGCGGGCCTGGAAGCCCTGCAGACCCACGCGGGGGTCGATGATTTCCTTGTGGATTTTCTCGGGGTGCGCCTCAGCTACTTCCTCGATGTCCATGCCACCCTCGGTGGTGTAGATGATGACGTTCTTGCCCGAAGTCCGGTCGAGCAGCACGCTCATGTAGTATTCCTTGGGCTCGGAAGCACCGGGGTAGTACACGTCCTGGGCTACCAGCACTTTGTGCACTTTGCGGCCTTCGGCACCGGTTTGCTTGGTTACGAGCTGCATGCCGATAATCTGGCCGGCAATTTCTTTTACCTGCTCCAGGTTTTTGGCGAGTTTCACCCCGCCCCCTTTGCCGCGGCCACCCGCGTGGATCTGGGCCTTAATCACGTGCCAGCTGGTGCCGGTGTCGGCGGTCAGCTTTTTGGCCGCTTCTACAGCTTCTTCCGCGGTGTCGGCCACAATGCCTTCCTGCACGCGGACGCCGTAGCTTTTGAGGATTTCTTTACCCTGATACTCGTGAATGTTCATAGAGGGTCAGTTCAATGGGGGTTGACGGGGTGGTGTTCTACTAGGCCACGAAAGTAGGCATTATTCGCTGTCATTGCGAGTAAGGCCCCGGATTCCGGACGGGAGACGGCGAAAATTGCCCTTTCAACCGCCAGCACCCAGTTTTGTTAGCCGGACAATCGGTTGTCCTGGAGTTCGGCCCGCGTCTTGCTGCCGCCCAACGCTGAAACCCGCTTTATTGCCCAAACCAGCGGGCCATAACCTGCTCGGCGGGCTTGTGCTGGGGCGTGAAATCGGCGTGGCGGCGGGCGGGGCCGTCGGGGGCTAGGCCGGGGTACCATTTCCAGACAAACAGCCCCTTGAACCAGGGCTGGGGCCAGAACGTCTCAAACAAAGCGGCGTAGCAGTTGGCCTGGGTTTGCTCATCAGAAGTGAAGAATACGGCCGTGCGGTCGGGCCAAGTCCAGGGCTCAATGGCCGCGTCGGCAGTGTTGCGGTAGCCAGCTTCGGTGAAGACTACAGGCTTCCGGTATTTCTTCCGTACCCGTTCGATGGCCGCCTGGTGGGCTTGCCAGGCGGCCCGCAGCTCAGCCGGGGGCGGACTCGAGTTCTTGCTCAGCGGGAAATAGGCTTGGATGCCGATAAAGTCCAGCGCATCCCAGAACCGGACCTGCTCGTACTCGCCGCTCCAGTTGGCAGCGTACGTGAGCGGGCCGTGATACACGCGGCGTACCTCTTTAATAAGAGTACGCCATTCTTTCTCGTGGCTCACAGTTTTGCCCAGCTCCGTACCAATGCAAAGCGCGCCAAAGTGATTTTCTTCGGCCATTTGAGCGTAGTGCAGTATAAAAACGGAGTAGGAAGCAAACCAGGCCTGCCACGCGGCGGGCGTCGCCATGTCGATATTGCCGGGCCAAGCCCCGGGGCCCCGCACCCAGAGGTGGGGCTTTAGCAAAGTCTGGATACCGCGCTGCTGGGCCAGCTGGGCCGTATAGATCAAGCCGTAGTCGGTTTCGCCCCAGAGGCCGCGCCGCCGGCTTTGCCCGGTGCGGGTGCCGGTATGCAGCTGCACGGCGGGCACCGTGGCGCTGGGCTGCCAGCCAAAGGGCGTTTGAGCTATCCAGGTGACGTGGGCCTGGGTCAGAGGCTCCAGATCGGCGGCCGTAATTGAATCGCCGGCTACCCAACTCACGCCCCGGAAGCGGTCATCGGCCAGCAGCTCGGCCAGGGGCCGGGCCGGGGGGGCAGCTGCGGGCCGGGGGGCGGGCGAGTGGGGCCAGTACCACCAGGCCGCTGCCACGGTCAGCAGCAGACCCAGGGCTGCTGCGGGGCCGGCCCAGAGCCAATGGCGCGCAGAAAACGAAGCAACCATGCGTCGGGAAAGGGGAGGAGAGAAAAAAGAAAGTAGGCTTGCTGGCAGCACTAGCCGGGTTTTCTGCGTAGCAAGCCGGGAAGCTAGTCGGCAACTAAGGGCTAATCTGCAATTCAAACCCGACAACTCCCTACATTCCGTAGATTTGTTTTTAATACGCGCCCATTCAATTCTGCTTTCCCTTGCTGCAGGCCATCAACGTTCGGAAGAAATACAACACGCTGGAAGTGCTCCGGGGCATCGATCTGACAATTGAAAAGTCGGAAATCGTGTCGATTGTCGGCTCCTCGGGGGCTGGAAAAAGTACGCTGCTGCACATTTTGGGCACTCTGGACAACCCCGACTCGGGCGAGGTGCTGTTCGATGGTACTTCGGTCAGCTCGCTGGGTCGCTCCGACCTGGCCCGGTTTCGTAATCGCCACATTGGCTTTATCTTCCAGTTTCACAACCTGCTGCCCGAGTTCACGGCCCTGGAAAACGTGTGCTTGCCGGCTTACCTAGCCGGCCGCTCGGAAAAGGAAACCCGGGTGCGGGCCCGTGAATTGCTGGGTATGCTCAACCTGGAACGCCGCGCCGACCATAAGCCTTCCGAAATGAGCGGCGGGGAGCAGCAGCGCACGGCCGTAGCCCGGGCTCTGATCAACTCCCCCGAAATTATCTTCGCCGACGAGCCCAGCGGCAACCTCGATTCCCAGAATGCCCAGGAGCTGCACCAGATTTTCTTTCTGCTGCGCAAAGAGCTGGGTCAAACCTTCGTGATTGTGACCCACAACGACCAGCTGGCCGAAATGGCCGACCGCAAGATTACCATGCGCGACGGCAACATCTGGGAAGGCTAGGCAGGCTAGCAAAGATTGCTAAGATAACTGGTTAAGCTTAAATACGTTATAGGCTCTGTTGGACGTTGGGTCCGGCAGAGCTTTTTTTATTGCCCGCCGCTGCGGCCGCCGACGCTCAGTAGTCGGCTAAATATTTTAGCCAATGTTTAAGCGAATAGGAACACATAGTATATGTCTTACGTTTGCTATTGTGCTAACCAGGTTAGAAATAGGGTATTTGAAAATACTTTGTAACTACCTGATAATCAAGACAAAAATTTACTAAAAAAGCCCTGGTTTTTTGCACCAAAAACCCCGTACTTTAGTTTAGTAATAGAACAACAGAACGTACTACAGGACACTTATGGAAACCGCCATGAACGAAGCCACCAAAGCCCCTAAAACCCAGGTCAACAAGACCAAAATCGAGAGCTACGACATCTCGCGCTCCGATGAGACGTTGCACTTGGCCACGGATTTGGCCAAGTTCATCAAGGATAATAAGCTCACCACGAATGTGCAGGGCAAAGAGTTTGTGAATGTGGAGGGCTGGCAGTATGCCGGTTCCCGACTGGGCATCGTGCCCATCGTGGACCACGTCATCAATGTGAGCACCGAAACAGAAATAAAGTATCAGGCCAAAGTGACGCTGTTCGACTTGCGCAGCGGCCACACGGTGGGCGCGGGCTTCGCCATCTGCTCGAATAAGGAGCAGGGCAAGAAGTTCTACCAGGAGTTTGCCATCATGAGCATGGCTCAGACGCGCGCTATTGGGAAGGCCTACCGTAACATTCTGGCCTGGATTATCCGGGCGGCGGGCTACGAGCCCACCCCGGCTGAGGAAATGGATTACGGCGGAAACACGACCGATGCGAAGGTGGTTGCCGCTGCTCCGGCTCCTCAGGAAGCTCCCGCTGCCCAGGTAGCCGCGGCCATGAAGGCCGTACCCGCTGAGCCAGTGGTAGCCGAAGCTGCTGCTCCCGCAGTAGCCTACGCCACGGCGTCGCAGAAAGAGGAAATCATCCGCTTGCTCAACCATCCGGTGATTACCCGTCAGGAAAAGACCAAGATGCTCCTCAACATCAACCGTCTGGACGAAGAGCGCGCTAACCAGGCCATTGCCAAGCTTAAGAAGGCCATCGACGACCGTGAAAACGGCGAGTCGGCTGCCGCCTAAGGATTTATCTATCCTTATTTATATCGAAAGCCCGGTTCCGTATGGAGCCGGGCTTTTTTGTCTTTGTACCCGCTCGGCTGTCAGCCTTCATCTGGCGTACGCTTGCGAAGGACCTTCCTCGCCTTGGTGACAAGCTTGATTCAACCCGATAAAGCTATTTGCCAACAGCATAATTGAAGGGTTTTTACATTGGCACTGAACTGCAGTGGGGTAGGAGAGAAGGGTCCTTCGCAAGCGTACGCCAGATGAAGGCTGGCAGATGAGCGGTAATGCCCAACCGCCGCTTCCGTTTCCCGCCGGGCGGCGCTACCTTCGCCTTTCCTTATTCTAGCCCGGATTCTTACGCTTTGTCAGACCTACCTACCGACGATATTCTGCTGGTCTTGCGCCAGACCTGGGGCCACTCGGCTTTCCGGCCCATGCAGGAAGACATTATCCGCTCGGTGCTGGCTGGGCAGGATACCCTGGCCTTGCTGCCCACTGGTGGCGGCAAAAGCATTTGCTTTCAGGTGCCCGCCCTGGCCCGGCCGGGCCTGTGCCTGGTCGTCTCCCCGCTGATTGCCCTGATGAAAGACCAGGTGGAAAACCTGCGCAAGCGCGGCATCAAGGCCGAAGCGGTGTACGCGGGGATGAGCCACACTGAAATCGACCAGACGCTGGACAACTGCGTGTACGGGCCGGTGAAGTTCCTGTACGTAAGTCCGGAGCGGCTGCTGACCGACATGTTTCAGGCCCGCGTCAAGAAGATGAAGGTGAGTTTGCTGGCCGTGGATGAGGCGCACTGCCTTTCTCAGTGGGGGTATGACTTCCGGCCGCCCTACTTACGCATTGCCGAGCTGCGGGAGCTGCTGCCGGGCGTGCCCTGCATTGCCCTCACGGCCACGGCTACCGAGCAAGTGCGCCAGGATATTGTGGAAAAGCTGCATTTTGGGGTCAACCACCGCGTTTTTCAGCAGAGCTTCGCCCGGCCGAACCTGTCGTACTCGGTGCTGGCTACCGAAGACAAGCTGCGGCGGCTGGAGGAAGTAGTGCGCGGGGTGGGGGCCGACAAAACCAGTATCGTGTATGCCCGCACCCGGCGCCAGACGGAGGATACAGCGGCGTTTCTGCAGCAGGCGGGTGTAAAAGCTGCACCCTACCACGCCGGTTTGCCCTCCGAGCAGCGCACCCGCACCCAGCAGGAGTGGATGCAGAACCGCATCCGGTGCATTGTGGCCACCAACGCCTTTGGTATGGGCATCGACAAGCCCGACGTGCGCCTGGTAGTGCACCTCGACGCGCCGGATAATCTGGAGGCCTACTATCAGGAAGCGGGCCGGGCCGGGCGCGACGAGAAGTACGCCTTTGCCGTGCTCTTGCAGGCTCCCAATGATGCCGACGAGTTGCGCCGCCGCACCCAGCAGGCCTTTCCTCCCCTCGATACGGTGCGGCGGGTGTACCAGGCGTTGGCTAATTTCTCGCGCACGGCCGTGGGCGGTGGCGAGTTGGTAGCCTTCGACTTCGACTTGCAGCAGTTTGCCGAAACCTACCGTATCAAGGCCCTGGACGCACACAACAGCCTGCGGACCCTGGAGCGGGAAGGCTTCGTGCAGGTGAACGAGGCCGTCAACAACCCCGCCCGGGTGCACATTCCCATCGACCACACCGATTTGTACCGCTTTCAGGTGGCCAATGCCCAGCACGACCAGCTCATCAAAAGCTTGCTGCGCTTCAACGGTGGGGAGCTGTTCACCGGCTTTCAGCGGATTTCGGAAAACAGCCTGGCCCAGCACCTGAAAAAAAGCGTGCTGGACGTGCGCAAAATGCTCGTATTCCTCCACCGCTCGGGCATTATCCAGTACCAGCCCAAGCACGAATCACCCCAGGCCTTGTTCACGACGGGCCGCTACGACGCCGACAAGCTGCCCCTGGACCAGAAGCGCCTCAACCAGGCCCGGGAGCTAGCCCTGCACAAAACCGAGTCGGTAATTCGTTACGCTGATGGGGGCCGCTGCCGCCAGCAGCTGCTGCTGGAGTATTTTGGGGAGCTGGACGCCGTCCCCTGCAAGGTGTGCGACTATTGCCTGGCCCAGAAAAAAGCCCAGCAGGCCCCGGCGCCGGCGGCCGGATTGCGCGAGCAACTCGTGCAACTGCTCAAAGCCGCGCCCCAGACGCCCCGGGAAGTGCTGACCCATTTTGCGCCCGGGCAAGCCACCGAAGTTACCGAGCAACTGCGGGAGCTGGTCGAGCTGGGCCAGCTGCGCTACGCGCCCGACGGGCGGTTGGGGTAAAGCTGACGTGCGGTTTAAGTAACAAGTCGCCCCGGCTGCCTCTGAGACTAGGGCGGCCGGGGCGGCTTGTTTTCGAAAAGTTGACGGAATTACTTTTTCAGCAGCTTGAGCAGCTCTTCGGCAGCCGGCTCCGAGGAAGCCGGGTTCTGGCCCGTAATTAAGTGGCCTTCGGTGACTACATACGGCTGCCAGTCGGCGCCTTTGGAGTAGTTGGCACCGTGGGCTACCAGCATGTCTTCCACCAAAAACGGCACCACGTCGGTGAGCTGTACGGCGGCTTCTTCGGAGTTGGTGAAGCCCGCTACTTGCTTGCCTTTCACCAGCGGCTCGCAGTTGGCGGCTTTCACGTGGCGCAGGACGCCGGGCGCGTGGCAGACGGCCGCCACCGGTTTGCCGGCGGCGTAAAAGCTTTCAATCAACTCAATCGACTTTTGGTCCTCGGCCAAATCCCAGAGCGGGCCGTGGCCACCGGGGTAGAATACCGCGTCGTAGTCGGCAGCCGATACGGAGGCGAGCTTTACCGTGCTGGCCAGGGCTTGCTGGGCAGCCGGGTCACTTTTGAAGCGCCGGGTAGCATCGGTCTGGGCGCCGGGGTCGTCACTCTTGGGGTCGAGGGGTGGCTGCCCACCGGCGGGGGAGGCCAGGGTCAGGGTCGCGCCGGCGTCTTTAAAAACGTAGTAGGGAGCGGCAAACTCTTCCAGCCAGAAGCCGGTTTTGTGGCCCGTGTTTCCCAGCTCGTCGTGGGAAGTCAATACCATCAGAATGTTCATGATGAATTAGGTACAGAGTGAAAAAGAAACGGCGCGGCCTTACAGCAGCAGCCGGTAGAAAGTGGTTTTGCGCTCGGCCAGCAGGGGCACAATCTGGCCCAGCACGATACGCTTGAAGTCGGCCGTTTCGCGGTGGGCCAGCTGAGCGGCCTGGTTCACGTACTGCTCGTAGATGAAGAAGCGCCCCGGCTCCTCGGTCGACTGATGGGCGGTGTACACCAGGTTGCCGGGCTCGTTGGCGCGCACGGCTTGGGCCGCTTCCCGCAGCAGGCGGCCCACCGTTTCCTCGTGCCCAGGTTGCACCAGCCACTCGGCCGCTACGCAATAGATATCTGCTTCAGTACTCATAAGGTTGGGAGTTTAAGGTTTCACGCAGTGGTTCGGGGGGTAAAACCGCAGGGTCGCGCAGTGGCTGTTCTGGAGACACAGAACCAGCGCGAAACCCTGCGGGCAATAGATGTTAGCTGACTTTCACCAGGGCTTTGCCGGTATTTTCGCCTTTAAAGAGGCCCAGAAAAGCCGCCGGAATCTGGTCGAAGCCCTCGGTAATGGTTTCCTCGGCCTGCAGCTTGCCCTGGCGGTACCACTGCGTGAGCTGCTGCACGCCCTCGGGCCAGCGGCTGTAATAGTCGCCCACGATGAAGCCTTGCAGCCGGGCGCTGCTTTTGAGTAGCTTGGTTTCGGGGCGCGGGCCCACCGGCGTTTCGGTATCGTTGTAGCTGGCAATCTGCCCGCAGAGGGCAATACGGGCGTGCTTGTTGAGCAAATCGTAGACGGCATCGGTAATGGCACCGCCCACGTTGTCGAAGTAGCAGTCGACGCCGCCGGGAGCCGCTGCCGCCAGGGCCTGGGCCATGTCGGGCGTGGTTTTGTAGTTGATAGCCTCGTCGAAACCCAGCTGCTTGAGGTAGGCTACTTTCTCGGCGGAGCCGGCCGTGCCGATAACCCGGGCGCCCTGAATCTTGGCCAGCTGGCCCACCACCATGCCCACGGCCCCGGCCGCGCCCGATACCACCACGGTTTCGCCGGGCTTGGGCTGGCAGATGTCGAGCAGCCCGAAGTAGGCCGTCAGCCCGGGCATGCCCAGCAGCCCCAGGAAGTAGCTCACCGGCGCCTGGTCGGTTGGAATCCGGTTCAGGCCTTTGCCGTCGGAGAGAACAAACTCCTGCCAGGGCAGATTGCCGACCACCACGCTGCCCACCGGCAAGGCTTCGTTTTGGCTTTCAATGACTTCGGCCACGGCCCCGCCGGCAATTGGCTCGCCCACCTGAAACGGCGCAATGTAGGACTTGCCCTCGTTCATGCGGCCCCGCATGTAGGGGTCCACGGATACGTAGCGGGTCTGGAGCAGCACCTGGCCAGCGGCCGGGGCGGGCAGCTCCCGGGTTTCGAACTGAAATTGGGCGGCCGTGGGCAGGCCCTGAGGGCGGCTGGCCAGCAGAATGGTTTGGGTTTTCATAGACGTAGAAGGGAAGCGGGAAAGGATAGAAACCAAAAACTGTCATTCCGGGCGGTGGTCCGGCCCGAAATGACAGTTGGCAGCACTGCGCTAAAACTACGCGTTGGTCGTCGTGCTCAGCGTTACCTCGATGTTGCCTTTGGTAGCGCGCGAGTAGGGGCAAATGCCGTGGGCGGCTTCCACCAGCTGCTCGGCCTGGGCCTGCTCGATACCGGGAATGTTCACGTGCAGGTCGGCCGAAATGCCGTAGCCGCCGTCTTCGGCCTTACCGAAGCCGATGAAAGCTTCCACCGTCACGCCTTCCAGCTTCACCTTGGCCTGGCGGGCGGCCACCCCCAGGGCGCCTTCGAAGCAGGCCGCGTAGCCGGCAGCAAACAGCTGCTCAGGGTTGGTAGCTCCCGCCTTGCCGGGGCCGCCCATTTCCTTGGGCGTGCTCAGGTCGATGTCCAGCACGTTGTTGTTGGTGGTTACATGACCGTCGCGGCCACCTTTGGCCAGGGCTTGAGCGGTGAAGATTTTTTCGATTTTCATCGGAGCAGAGAAAAAAAGTGAATTGGGTAGAAAAGCCGGCCGGGTTACGACAGCCGGGTTAAAAGCGTGTTGAGTTGGGCGCGCAGGGTGTCAAATTCAGCCGAAGTCATGCCCAGGTGCTGAAACAGCCGCTCGGGAATGTGGCAGGCCGGCTCGCGCAGGGCCCGGCCCGCTGGCTCGAGGCGGATAAGCACCGACCGTTCGTCGCGCGGGTCGCGGCGGCGGCTGAGCCACTGCTTCTGCTCCATGCGCTTGAGCAGGGGCGTGAGCGTGCCCGAATCGAGCAGCAGCTTCTCCCCCAGCTCCTTGACCGTCAGCTCGTCGTGTTCCCACAGCAGCAGGAACACCAGATACTGTGGGTAGGTCAGGTCGAGGGCCTGCAGGTAGGGCTGGTAGGCTTTGGTCAGCATCCGCGACACGGCGTACAGCGGGAAGCACAGCTGATTATCAAGCTGCAGCAGGGCATCGGCGGAAGAAGAGGAAGCGGCGGGGTTGCTCATTGGGTTGTGCAAGTATAACGGGTTGTATTGTGTAATGTTTAATTGTGTACAATTAAATTTAGTTCATTCCAATATGTTATTGATAATGAGCTATAAAAAATGCCGACCCCGCAAGAGCGGAGCCGGCAGTGGCAGAAACCGGTGGTTGGAGCCTACTGGGCCTTATAGGCATTGTAGCCGCCGAGCAGGTTGCGCACGTGGCTGAAACCGTGTTGGGTGAGCAGAGCCTTGGCCGTGGCCGAGCGGCCGCCGCCCTTGCAGTGCACAATGATTTCGGCGTCTTTGTGGTCTTCCAATTCGGCAATTTTATCGGGCAGGGTGCCGAGCGGAATGTTCTGGCTGCCTTCGATGCGGCCTTCCTCATTTTCCCAAGGCTCGCGCACGTCCAGGATAATGGGGGTTTCGCCGGCGGCCTGCCGCTGCTTCAGCTCTTCGGGGGTGATGTCGTTCATAAAAAAGAAAAGTAAATAAGAAACAAAGGCAACTGAGCCGCAACAATAGCCAATTCAACTGAAGAATTGGTGAATTCTGCCCGTTAGCGGGCCAGCACCAGGCGCTTGTTGACCAACAGCCCACTAGGCAAGGTAAGCTGCACGACGTAAACGCCGCCGGGCAGGTGCTGCAGGTTCAGTTCCGGCTGGCCCAGTTCCGCGGCGGGCTGGGTCCAGACGGTGCGGCCCAGGGCGTCGAGTACGGCGGCTTGCCGGTAGCTACCCTGCACTTGCACTAGGCCGCGGCTGGGGTTGGGGTAGAGCGAGTAGGCGGCGGCCGTTTGGGCGTCGGCGGTGGCGCTGACGGCTACGTTGTTGGTCATCACCGGACGCATCATGACGGCCCCGGCCGGGGCGCCGCCCACGCTGGAGAAGTCGAACGAGGCGTTTTCCCACACTCCAAATGTGTTTTTGAGGAAATAGCCTTCGGGCGGGGCATTGTTCAAATCCAGGCCGAAGGGCACTACTGAATTGCCGTACTGCCCGTGCCCGTAGCCCACGTAGAAGGCGCCCGATACCGGTACCGGCGCGGCAAAGAAGATTTCCATAAACTTCTGGCCGGCGGGCAGCGCGGCCGGAATCGTGAAGCTCTGGGTAGCCTTGGGCTGGGCGGCGGGCTTGCCACCCTGGTCATCCCAGACGTTGACGGTAATCACGCGGCCGGCGGCGGCGGGCAGAATCGGGTAGAGGCGCAGGCTGCGGACCTGGTCGGGCTTGTTGAGGTCGTAGCGGTGGGCCCGGTAGCGCAGGCCGGTGGTCGAAAACCGCTCGATGCTGAGCGTGGCTTCCGGGGTGCCGTCGTCGTAGGCGTAGTAATTACGCAGCTCGGTAAGCCGCGAAATGGTGTCGTTGCGCACGGTTGGGGCGGTGGCGGCTTCCCCGGTGAGCAGATAAATAGAGTGGCGCAGCACTTTTTCCTCCGGCGTCAGCGGAATAGCCAGCGGGCGGGCATCCACGACCACTGGCGTCTGCCGGCTACCGGGGTCCAGGGGCTTGCCCGTTTTGGCGGTGGTAGCTACCGGGCCACCGGGCAGCACTTGCAGCGTGCCGAGCCAGTCGACGGGCGTGCTGGCCGGGCCGGGCCCGAGGTTGTTGACGGTAGTGCTGATAACGTCGTTCAGCTCCGCGCTGGGATTCGCGCTGGCGTTGTACTGCCACACCGGCATGCTGGTGTAGCGCTTGAGTAGGCTGCCCAGCGGCCGGCTCGTGGCAATGTCGCGGTTGGTGGAGTCGGTGGCCGAGCGGTTGCGGTCCAGGCGCACGTAGTCGATGCTCCAGGCGTCGTCGTTGTCCACGTTGCTCTGGTTGCCGGAGGTATGAAATCGGAAGCGGAAATCCGCGTGCAGAAAGCGCGGGTCGGTAACTGGGAAGAGCAACTGCTGGAAGCCCGTGCGCCGGCCCTGGCTGCGCTGGGTCCAGATCAGCTGCCAGTCGTCGGGCCCACCGTTGCCCAGGAATTCGAGCTGGATAAACACCGGCCGGGAGCTGCTGGCCGTCGTCGGGGCCGACACGATGTTGCCGGCCTGCCAGAAAAAGCTCAGGTAGGCATTGTCGCTCGTCTTGAGTCCACTCAAATCGATGGGCAGGGAGGTGAGCGTGTCGGTGTCGCTGAAAAAGCTGCCCCGAGGCAAACCCTTGGCGTTGAGTCCGTCGAAGGTAGCTGCCCCGCGCGACGGGGGCGCCAGCACGAAGCGGTTGTTGACCAGTACGCCGCCGCCGGCTTCCCAGCGCTGCGGGCTGGGGGCCCCTTCGGGCTGGGTAGAAAAGTCGTCGAAAAAGGGTAGGCTGAGCGCGGCGGGCCGGGCCGCTGCAGGGGCGCTACCCGGCGCCGGACTCCGGCTGGGGTCGGCGGGCAAGGCGCCGGGCACCTGGGCCCGGGCCGTCGTCGGTACTGTTAGGGGTAATAGGCCGGCGCCGAGCAGCAGGGCTGATAAAAGACGTAAGGAACGGGTCATACGGGCAAGTTACGGAAGCCAAACGAGGGCAAGGGCGTGAATATTTCAAGCCCGGGCCGCCCGTTTGGTCAATGAGCCAGGCGGCCTTCTGAGCCTACAAGCAAAAGACCTTTCCGGTTGTTCCGGAAAGGTCTTTTCTACTGGTTTTTCTTTGCCGTTGGGGCTTACTGTACCGTTTTGAGCGGGGCGTCGCCGGCAATCCAGAGGTCCACGAGCTGGCCCATGCGGATGGTGGCGCCGGGCGTAGCCACGGGCCGCTGCTTCACCACAGTTCCTTCGAGCTGGCCTTCCTCGGCGGGCTGATAGAAAATTTCGCCTACCTGCAGGCCCTGGCCCACGAGCAGCGTGGCAGCCTCATCCTGGGGCATGTTCACCACGTTGGGCACCGGGAACTCCTGGTTGCCCTGTCCGTCGCCGACCACCAGATCCACGCTGGTGCCTTTGGCAATGGGGGCGCCGGGAGCAATTTCCTTCCCGTTCACCATCTGCTTGAGCACCGCGTTCTGGGCCAAATCGGGCACCTTGATGATTTTGCCCACCATCAGGCCGTAGCTGCTCAAAATCATCTGGGCGTTTTTCTGGGAGCCGTCCACCAGCTTGGGCATCTTTATCACCGGCGGGTTTTTCATGCTCACCGAGATGTAGATTTTGCGGTCTTCCTTAACCCGCTCGCCCGGGGCTGGGTCCTGAGTCAGCACCGTGAAGGGCGCAATGCTGGGGTTGTAGCTGCTGTCGTCGACGAAGTAGCGCAGGTTCCGCTCGTCGAGGTAGTCTTCCAGGGCCTCCTGTTTCATGCCCGTAATCTTGGGCACCACGATGGTTTCGCCGTGGTTGGTAGTGATGGGCAGGTAGACGAAGAAGAAGCCGAACAGCAGCAGCGCCCCCGCGGCCCCAATCACCAGCAGGTGCTTGAGAACGTCAACGGGCGTATCTGATTTAAGAAATGACATTGGAGAGGTTAGAACTTAGAGATTAGAGCTGAGAACTTAGAACTCAGAAGGCAGAAATGAGTGACGCAATATATCTAAGCTCTGAGTTCTAAGTTCTCAGCTCTCTTTTTGCCAAATTCCAGAATCCGGTCGATGAAGTCGTAGGGCGTGTAGCCGTTGAGGGCTGTTTGGTGGAAGATGCAGGTGGCGGGCGTCATGCCGGGCAGGGAGTTAACCTCGATAATGATAACCTCTACGGCACCGGTTTCGCGCACCCGCACGAAGGCGTCGATGCGGGCGTAACCCTGAATGTTGAGCACTTCGGCCACGCGCTTGAGCTCGGCTTTCACCTCGTCGGAAATGCGCTGCCGCTCCTGGGCCTCGGGGGCGTAACGGGCGGGGGTGATGTTCTGACCTTCGCCGGCCAGGAACTTCTCCTCCAGACTCAGTACTTCGCCGCCAGCCAGGGCTTCAGAGGCTTCAAATACCTCGATTTCCAGTTGGCCGTTTTCTTTCCAGTGGGTGAGCAGGCCGCCGGTTACTTCCAGGAAGTGCTTGGCGCCGTCGCGCGAAATCAGGGTTTCAACCAGGAAAGCATCCTTCTGGGGGAATTCCTCCTTGAAGCCCAGGTTCAGCACGGTGGCGGGCTCGGGCATGAGGTCTTCCTGGTCGCGGAAGATGAGCTGGCAAAAGGCTTCGAGCTCCGCGCGGTTCTTGATTTTCTTCACGGCCGAGGAGCAGCCGTCGTCGGCGGGCTTGGCAATGAAGGGATAGGCAAACTGCGTTTCCAGGCTGCGATAGAAGCTTTCGGCGTCGGCTTCCCACTCCAGGCGGGCGGCCATGCGGTGCTCGGCCACGCGCAGGCCGGCTTCGCGCAGGCGGCGGTTCGTCTCAAACTTGTTGATGGTGATGCTGCTGCTTTCCACACCCGAGCCGTTGTAAGGCAGGCCATACTGCTCCAACTGCTTCTGCAGGGCGCCGTCCTCGCCGGGGCGGCCGTGCAGGGCAATGAAGACCTCATCCACCTCGTGGGCCAGCTCCTCGAACGACAGGCGGCGGGGCTGGGCCGTGGCCTGCCCGGCGTAGGTGCTGGTAATGGCGCCGGCCTCCTGGCGAATCCGCTCCAGCACCGGGTGCAGGGCGTGCCCGGCCTCGGCGTACTCTATTTTCTCCCGGATGTCGTCGGCGTTGTCCTTGAGCATCACGTTGATGGGCAGCACATAAAGGCGGAACTCCTGGCTGTTGCCGGTCAGAAAGACGGGCACCGGCTCGTACTTCACGCTGGAGCTGAGCTTCTCGTAGATGTTGCGCCCACTCTCCACCGAAATGTGGCGCTCCGATGAGTAGCCGCCCATAATCACGGCCACCTTGGTGCGTTGCTTTTCCTCATGCTGGCGCGAGGCCACGGCCTCGTCGAGCTGCCGGAGCAGGCCGCCGAGGTGCACGGGCTTCATGCCGGCCCGGCGCCGGGCGGCCAACGAGGTACGAATCAGGTAGGTGAGGAACTGCGACGGATTCAGGCCGATTTCGGCGGCCTGGTGGAAGAAGAACGAAGCCGGCAACATGCCCGAGGTGGTGTTCGGGTCGTTGAGGAAGATATTAGTTGTTGGTTGCTGGTTGTTCGTGGTTAGGTCGTGCTGGTTGGTGCCAGTAATGAATCCGTCGATGCGGGCGTAGACCTGGAAGCCGAAGGTGCGGAACATTTCCTCGCAGGCCTCCCGGATGCGCTGAATTTCGGCCTCGGGCAGATCGATGGGGGTGATTTTGCGCGACAAACCGGGCAGGTACTTCGAGCGGTAGTCGAACATTTCCTCGCCCTTCACAATCTCGGTGGGCGGCAAGGCCAGCGGGTTGCCGCTGGGGTCTTCTACCACGATGCACGAAAACTCGCGGCCGGCCACGAACGACTCGACCAGCACCTGGGCCTCGCCGTCCACGTTGGTCAGCAGTACCGAATCGGCCGTTTGCAGCCGCTCGGTGAGCGTGTTCAGCAGCGCCTCGGGGTGGTAGATAGTTGTTAGTTGTTGGTTGTCAGTTGTTAGGTCGTTCTGATTTACTCCTTCACTAACAACTGACAACTGAGAACTAACAACTACCACCGGCAGGCCGATACCGTCGCGGATGTCGGTCAGGTGCTGGACCCAGGCAATCTTGTCCTGCTCGCCCAGGCGGGCCCACTCCTCGCGGGTCACGGTTTTGCGGAACAGGCTGCGCTCCACGGCGCGGGCAAACGCAGCGGCGTTGGCCTCGCGCAGGATGCTGATACCGATGCTGGAGCCCTGACGCGGCGCTTTGAACACCAGCGGCAAGCCCAGCTCGCGCACCAGGTAGTCCAGAATGGCCGGCTGGCTGGCGGCCGAGTCCCATTCCTCAGCGGTCAGCACGCGGTAGTCGGGGGTGGGGCGGTTCAGGGCCTTGAGCAGCTTTTTCTGGGCAATCTTATCAATGCCAAACGCCGAGGGCAGCACGCCGGAGCCCGAGTAGGGGATGCCGTACCATTCGAGCAGGCCCTGAATGGCGCCATCCTCCCCACCGGGGCCGTGCAAGGCCAGGAAAGCAAAGTCCATCAGCTCGCGCAGCTCCGCGGGCTGCACGCGCCGGCCTACTTCGCTGATAATTTTGTCCTGCTCGTCCGAACTCAGCTCGCCCAGGCTTTCCAGGTACACCTGGAGCTTGTGGCGGGAGTCGGGCAGGGCCGAAACGGGTGGGTAAAAGTCGCGGATGGTGCCCTTGTAGATGTAGTGCCAGTCGAGCAGAATGAAGTTGCCGCGGCTGTCCACGAAGATGGGAACGGCCTGGAACAAAGCCTTGTCCAGGTTATCATATACCGTGCGGCCGCCCGCAAAGGAAATTTCCCGCTCACGCGACGGGCCGCCGAAGAAGATGCCTATTTTCATACGTAGGGCAAAGGTACGAGTGATTGGGGGATTGACGACGCGCCGAGTGGTAGCGCAACGAAGCGCGAGCTTTGGCTACGCCGACCTCCGGTTGTAGTTCACGGGCCTGCACGCTAGTCGTTCAGCCACGCGAACTACAAAGTTCGCGCTACAAGCACCCCGGAGCAGTTTTGACAGGCCGCAACGTGGTTGAAGAACCCCACAAACCACTTTTGGCAGGTGAAAAGACGTTTGTAGGACCTTACCAGTTTCCGCAAGTAAAAAGTCATTTGTAAGGTCCTTCGAAGCCCTTTCCGCACTCCCGTAGCTCCCGCAGTCGCTCGGCTATGCCGAGTGACCGTTATGCGGAGGGGCTGTGCCCCGAGCGTCCCGCGCCATTCGTGCCTCAACTAAACAAGCGGCTCGGTTCAATTCGCAGCACAGCTGCTCAAGCATAGTCGTCACTCGGCACAGCCGAGCGACTGCCAGAGCGTTTGTCACTTCGCAGCGGACGGATTGCTTTGGCTAGCGCCTCGCGATGACCCGGAAGTACTACCCAACGGGCAAAATTCCGGAATTCTGCCGTTTGGGTAGCTGCCCAAACCGCTTTCTACCGGATTTCCGTCGGTTGGGTAGCTACCCAACCCTGTTTTTGCAGGATTTCGGCCCGGCGGGCAACTACCCAACGGGCAAAATTCCGGAATTCCAGCGGTTGGGTAGTTGCCCGCCGGGCTTTCCACGGGCCGAATGCCCTTTGTAGGGCACTGCGCCGTCGTTTGGCCGCAAATTCGGGTCGATTAGAGGACCAAATGCCGGCCCTGCTTACATTCGCTCCGTAGTAAGACCTCTTCCAACCTATTCTTTTCCATGAAAACTCTGGATCAGTACAACTTTGCCGGCAAGCGGGCCGTGGTGCGCGTCGATTTCAACGTGCCCCTCGATGCCGACCTGCGCATCACCGACGACACCCGCATCCGGATGGCCACCCCGACCATCCGCAAAATCCTCAGTGACGGCGGCTCGGTGGTGCTGCTCTCGCACATGGGCCGGCCCAAGGGCGGCCCCGATACCAAGAACTCGCTGCGCAACCTGGTGGCCCGCCTCGAGCAGGAGTACGGCACCACGGTGCGCTTCGGCGGCGACGTCATCGGGCCGGAGGCGGCCCAGCTGGCCGCCAATTTGCAGCCCGGCGAAATCCTGCTGCTGGACAACGTGCGCTTCTACGCCGAAGAGGAAAAAGGCGACGCCGGCTTTGCGCAGAAGCTCGCCCAGCTCGGCGACGTGTACGTGAACGACGCCTTCGGGGCGGCCCACCGCAAGCACGCCTCCACGGCCGTTATGGCCCAGTACTTTACCCCCGAAAACCGCGTGGCCGGCTACCTGCTGCAAAGCGAACTGGACAACGCCCACAAGGTGCTCACCAACCCCGAGCGGCCCTTCACGGCCATCATGGGCGGGGCCAAGATTTCCGACAAAATCCTCATTATCGAGCAGATGCTCGATAAAGTAGACTACCTGCTCATCGGCGGCGGCATGGCCTACACCTTCGCCGTGGCCCAGGGCGGCAGCATCGGCAACTCGCTGCTGGAGGCCGACAAAGTGGAGCTGGCCGCCAACCTCATCGAGAAGGCCAAGCAGAAAGGCGTGCAGCTGGTACTGCCCGTGGATAGCATGATTACCGACCGGTTTGCCAACGATTCCGACGTGGACGTGGCCGGCAACCTCGACATTCCCGCCGGCTGGATGGGCCTCGACATCGGCCCCGAGTCGCGCGAGACGTTTGCCGATATTATCCGCCAGTCGAAAACCATCCTCTGGAACGGCCCGATGGGCGTGTTTGAGATGTCAAACTTCGCCGTGGGTACCGAGTTTGTGGCCCGCGCCATTGCTCAAGCCACTGCTGGCGGCGCCTTCAGCCTCATCGGCGGCGGCGACTCGGCGGCGGCCGTCAACCAGCTCGGCTTCGCCGACCAGGTATCCTACATTTCCACCGGCGGCGGCGCGCTGCTCGAGTACATGGAAGGCAAGGAACTGCCCGGCGTAGCTGCCCTGGAAGGCCGCTAGAACGAGGGGGTTTCCTGAGTAAAAGTAGAACGTCATGCAGAGGCGCGGCCGAAGCATCTCGCGTGGAGTCGTTGAATTACTATTTCAACATCCGCACGTGAGATGCTTCGCTCGCGCTCTGCATGACGTTCTTTTTGCGTCCGAGTCGGTTGCTGTTAATTCACAAAGGGCGAATCCAGCTCCTGACCCATGCTTTTAAGCGGTATGCTGCCGATCTGGCCGGTCAGGCGGGTGGCCAGGGCCCGGGCTTCGGCCTCACTGACCACGTTCAGGTGGCGGAGCCAGTGCAGGCGCTGGAGCTGGGGCTCAATGATGCCCAGGGGGTTGACGGCCGCGTAGTGCTGCTTGAGGTAGGCTTTGGTGCGCTGGTCGAGGGCCTGGGCAAATAAATCGAGGGCGGGGCGCTGGCCGGGCCGGTCGAGCAGGTGGACGGTGGCCCGGGCCGTGCCCAGGGTGAAATGCTTCCACCAGTTGTTTTGCCCATAGAAATAGATGCCAATCAGCAGCAGACCTGCCCCAAAGGCGGCGGCCCACTCCAGGTTGGTCAGCCCACCGGGGCGCTTGGTAGCATGTTGCAGCACCGAGGAAGCCACCCAGAACAAGGCAAACGGCAGCCACTTAAGCTGGGGCGTGGTCGTGGTGCGCTCTACCCGCACGGGCAGCACCTCCTCGTAGGGCATTTCAAATTCCAGAACGGTGCGGCCCTGGCCGTTGCGCTCACACACATACAAGCCGTGGGGCCGCAGGGCCAGCTGCGTGGTGCGCCCAAACCGGCGTTGTTCAATAAACATAAGCTACGCTAGGTACTACCGACCTCAGCCGGATTAGGAAAACGTAAAAGGCGAAGGCGAAAAACACAGCACAAAAATAGCAAGCATCAGCCAGCCCAGCACCTTACGGCCCACACTCAGGGGCTGCTCATTGGGCGCCGGCGGATGAAAAATACCCGTGAAGCGGCCCAGCAACAACCCGAATACCAGCCAGCCGGGGTTGCCCACGATGCCGGGCACGGCCAGCGTGAGGGCCAGCTGCCCGGCCAGCACGCTCAGCAGCAGCAGCAGGGTGCGCCGCACGGTGGGCACGGCCCGGCGAAACACCAGGTAGAGGTAAATCAGGTAGGGCACCCCGCCGTAGAGCCAGGTTTGCCAGTCCCGCTCGAAGGTGAACAAGCCCAGGCCCGCGTAGAAGATAAAGCCCACGAAGAAGATGACCGACAGGCGGTTGAAGCGCCGGAAGCCCAGTAGCCCGTACAAGATGTGCCCCCCGTCGAGCTGCCCGATAGGCAGCAGGTTGAGGGCCGTGAAAAACAAGGCCAGGGAGCCAGCCAGCAGCACCGGATTCTGGGGCAAGTCCATGGGGGCGGGCAGGCGCGTGGGGTCGGCAAACCAAAACTCCAGCAGGTGGTAGAGCAGGGGCCGGCTCAGGGTCAGGGCGTAGTCGAAGTCGGTATGGTCGAGCAGCTGCTCCGACCCCGGCGGGGGCAGGACCGGCAGGTGGGTAAAGCCGTAGATAAGCACCGGCACGGCCACCAGAAAGCCCGCCAGCGGCCCGGCCAGCCCGATATCGAAGAACTCCCGCCGGGAGAATATCCGGTCCTTGATGCGAATTACGGCCCCGAACGTACCGATGGTGCCAAAGGCGCCGGTGAAAAAGGGAATGTAGAAGGGCAGCGTGGCCCGCACCCGGTAGTAGCGGGCCGTGAAGTAATGGCCAAACTCGTGCACGGTCAGCACGCCCAGAAACGGCACCGAAAACCAGAGCCCGCGCAGAATTTCGGCTTGGCTCAGCCAGCCGCCGAGCCGGAAAACGGCCCGCGGGTCGTCAATCGAGTACTGGGTGAAAAAATACTTGTTCGTACTCCATTCAGCCCCGGCCAGGGTGGTGGTGGCCAGGGTGAGCACAAACAGCAGCAGGTGCAGCGCGTATACGCGCCAGCGCGGGGGCTCGGGCCGCTCGTAGCGGTCGAACTCCAGGAGGGGCGCCGACGACTCAGGGGCGGGGACTTCAGGCAGCGGGAGGGAAGGCACGGATGGCAGCGGGAAGGGCGTCGGTGAGGGTAAGGGGCGGGGCCAGAAACAGCGTGGGCAGCCCCAGGCGCCGGGCCGTTTCGATGTGCTGGATGCTGTCCTCAATAAACAACGTTTCCTCGGCCTTCCAGTTCATTTCGCGCAGGGCGTGCTCAAAAATCTCGGTGCCCGGCTTGCGCAACCCCACCTGCTGGGAGTAAAAGACCCGGTCGAGGCAGTCGGCAATGCCGTGAACCAGCCCGTACTGCTGCTGCAGCCGCCGGTTGATTTCCTCGATGTGAATCTGGTTGGTGTTGCTGAGCAGGGCCGTCTGGTGGCCCTGGGCGCGCAGCTCGGCAATAAAAGCCAGCCGCTCGGCCGGCACGTCGAGCAGCATGGCGTTCCAGGCCGCGTCCAGCTGCTCGTCGGTGGCTTCCAGGTCGTAATGCCGGCGCAGGCCGTCCCGAAACTCCGGTGGGGTGAGGCGGCCAGTTTCCATGTGGTCAAACAGCTCCGACTGGCTTTGCTGGTTGAACTCGATGGTGCTGCTGGCCCGACTCAGGCTGCGCATGGCGTCCACGGTCAGCTGGTAGTTGATATTGATAATGACCCCGCCAAAATCGAAGAGCAGGTTAGGCTTTTTTGTTGACATACGCTTCAATAGCAGGCTTCTGCGCCAGCCAAGGGGTGACTGGCGGCGAGTGTCCCGCGGTTAAGAATTGGAAATCCGGCTGCAAACTTCGAAGTTTGCACTGCCGAAACCAACTCCGGAAGGTTTTAGCCGGGCCTATAGCTCAATCGGTTAGAGCAGCTGACTCATAATCAGCAGGTCACTGGTTCGATTCCAGTTGGGCCCACAGAATACCCTGTTAGCAGTTAGCTGACAGGGTTTTTTTGTTTATGCTGCATAGATGTCGCATCAGGATAGAATAAGAGGAGACTAGGTTAATTCCCGTTTCTTTTCAAACTAAAATTTTAAGCTTGCAGTGGTTTTCTAAATTATAGTACACGCATAGCTTGCGCTTCAGACCGTGTTTGCTGGTAGAATTTCGTCACCACTACCTTGCTAACGGATGCAGGCCGCACTACAGACAGAGGCTATCTAATGGTGTGTACTTATTCTTGCTTGTAAGTCAGGAAAATAATCGATTGGGGCCTCGATTTATCATGCCTCTTGGGTCCAAATAAAGGGCACAAACCTTTATAGCTCCTTCTAGTGGCAATCCATTCATACTGCACCATACCTGAATCGCTACATTAGCACTATTCTCAACCAAGCTAGTAGGTAATGCTACACGTTCAGTATCTACTTCACAAGCAAGTTGCTCCAGCATTTCTTCCTCTGTTGGTTTCTCTAATTTTTCTAATTTGAGGTTATAGCGGAACAGGTTATAATGTCCCGCCACTAGTAGCAGAACAATAATTCGTGCTTGACTACCCTGATATGCACGCGCACTATGTAGTCCATTCTCAGGAAGATTATTAGCTATATCACGATAACGTGATAACACTGATAAATGGCGCAATTCAGCCTGTGCAGGCGCATCAGTAGCTTCAATAAAAGTGGGGTCTGTCATCAAGTCGACAGTCATAATTACGGAAGCATTTTCCAGCGGCTCCTGTGTGTATTCCTGGCGTCCGCGTACACTTGTCGCCATAATGCTTTGTGAATGGTCATGCCTTCGCTGTAGGCGGTTTAGTAGTGTTGCAATCTTCTGCTGCGACTTTGACGCGACTGTAAGTAACTCTCCTTGGTTGGCATAACCCAGCGCAGGCTCTAGTGTATATATTGAAATGCGCCGGTTAGGATTAGGGGTCAGTCGCAATAATCGCCCGACGCGCTGATAAAGCTCATCAGCCGCTGTAGGCAAATCGTAATGAACCAGCGTATCGGCATCTTGTAAGTTCACACCTTTGCCATCAGCATCAGTGCATATTAGCACATGATAATCGAAGCCGCTTCCTGCTGGCCGCTTGTGCGCTACAGGAGCAAAATCGCGCAGGATTTTATTCCTTTTGCTGGACAACAATAATTCAGCTGTTCCATTAGCAAGCTCTATTACAGTACTCGCAACCCGTAAATTCGCTCCGAAAATGTATGCTAACCCTTTCACTAAATAGATTGCCGTTGCCCAGCGGTTTACAAACACCAATACCTTGCCTGTAGAAGGTCCAGTATAGTCAAGGCAAGCACGCTGTACGATTGTACGCAATAACCCGAATTTATGATTGTGTGTATAGCTCTCCTGCGTGCACTGATCCAATAGGGGTGCTAACACTTGATAGCGTGTAGATTGTTTCTGCTTCAGTGCGTATCCGTAAGGTCGGGGAGCTTCAGCATCCGGTAGATTATCTGGAACCGGGTCACGCTGGCCAGGAGTTGCTAAATTTCGAGCCAGGTTTTGCGCCAACGCCCATGGCGAGCTAAGCCAAGCTTCAATAGCATCATTGAAGAGGGAGTTAGTTGTTCCCTTTTCAAGGCGCATTTGTTCTGAAAAGTAAGCGTGTAATACGTGTTTAGTAGAAGCGAAGCGCTCTTCATCTAATGCTCGTTGCATTGCGGTTTCACAAGGCAATTGATAACGGGGAGCATATAAATGCAGTTCTGGAGGTAGATAGCAGCGTTGCTTGTTAAATTCTACATACACCCGCTCTAATTCGTCTACGTCGCCTCGTTCGCGGGCCAGTTGCAAAACGTGTGGTATTCCAAACACGGTGACTATTGGTAACATCGCAAACTGGGCCGCTGTACGAGCTTCCCACTCTGTGCCGGGCTGAGCAGCTGACTTGGGCTGCAAGGGTAGCATATGCAGCAGGCTTTTTAAATTCCCAAAGTCAGTGCCGTAAACAGTAGCTGTAAGTAGCAATACGTGTAGCCCCTGCTGCTGTATTGCCGGCACTAAACGCGTAAATACTCGGCTCGATTCTGCTTGCAATGATTCTCGTAGCCACTGATTGCGGTAGGTGTGCACCTCATCAATTAGTAGTAAAGTGTGTGTGTCTGCTGTTTGCAGCTTTTGGCGGAGTAATTCTATCTGATGCTCCTCATTTTCTGAATTAGGTTGAAACAATGTCTCCAAACTAAAATAGTCTGCCTTGATGTCACGGTCTTCGCACACATGCCGCAGCCACTGCTTGCGTAACCCAGCTGGACCTATTACGATGCAACGCCTAGTTAAACCCCGAGCGCGGCAATGAGCAACCACCTCAGCGCCTAGCACTGTTTTTCCTAATCCGGTGGCTGCCACCACTAAAGCGCCACTGAACTCTGTGAGCTGCCGTACTGCTCGACTTATCAGCAACTGTTGGTAATGCGTTGGCAAATCTGCTTGAGGACGGCGAGAAGGCTCCTCTAAGCGACGTACGGCAGCTAGCACCTTCAAGTAAATTTCAAAAGGCATGGCCATTCGTAACCATGCCTGTAAGCGAGCTAGTAGCTCTGCCAGAAGGTCACGGCCATGTGCGGCAACTTCATCGAACCAGCGCGCCAGTAAGGCTATTTGTTGAGGGTCAGTTAGCAAACTGGCCTGCTCTGCCGAGTCTCGCAGCCCTCGTCCGCTAAAATTAGTTGAGCCATGCCAGCCTATGGACCCATCCATTAGATAAAACTTGCAATGGTAGCCATAGCTTGTGGTATAGCCCCTCGCTTCTCGAATAAAGAATTGGCCCGCTTCCATACGGTGTACTAAATCTTCAATCGCCTCTGTTAGCGGACGTTCGCATTGACCTAGGTCCGCTAAAATTTCCTTAAGGACTGCCCGGTGGGCTTTGGGTTCGTCATCTTGTCCAATAAGTATTCGAAGCGTAGCACCGCCACTCATAAGATGGCGCGTTAAGTCATAACCTGTCAACGAAAAATATACGCTAGCCAGCCTAATTGTATCCTTAGCTTGAGGCAAACAATGTTTTGCCATTATCATCCCCGCCCCTGGACCTACTGCGAGTGCTGGCCGGCCGGCGGCATCATCAGCTATATCTAGTGGAATAGAATTCATAGATGCGTGATTAAAGAAAAAGGGACCTATGTACCTGGCGATTAATAAAAAGAGCTCTTTGCTAACAGAGCGTGCTCAAAGTAGCTGAACTATACAAAACACTTCCAATAAAAGCTCTATTTAGTTATAGTAAGTTAGGAACTGGATGGCAATGTATTGTCGCTAGCGCAGACATGTTTTTTGGCCTTATAACTGTCGATGACGTCTGCTCGCATGAGTTTAGCCATAAGGCAATGCTTTCAAGCGTCAATATCTCAGCAGGTGTATTAGGGATCTAGAACTTAGCGGTGGGAGAGGAGGCCTTCTTCATTAGGCAAGGTCCTCCTGCTGATCGGCAGAAATTGAGCTAAGCTCAACCTGGTGGCTAAACGCCGCAATAGCTTCTAAATCCTGGCGCCAATAGTTCGATACTTCACGCCTCAGGCCCACCAAAACCCCGCTTGCTACTAGTAGCAAGCGGCTTTTTTATTTGCTGCCAACAGTTTTGCCAGTAATTTAAGGTTAAAGCCGTTTTTATTAGAGGGGATGAGCTGCATCTGAGCCGGTGCTGCGGGGAGTACCCAAAGAAATTACTTCTTCGGAAGTAAGGCCGAAAATAGGCGGCGTGGGCACACCGGTCATGGCCAGCAGGAGGTAGAGCTGGCCCCGATGGTGAATCTCGTGCTCAACCAGGGCGCGAAGCCATTTCCACAAGGCAATCGGCCCCTGGCCCGGGGTAAGGCACTTGCGGGGCAGGTCCTGGTCGGTCAGGGCGCGGAAAATGCCGGTCGATTCGGCGCGTAGGCGCCAGTAGAAATCCAGCACTGCGGCGGGGCCATCGGCCAGGTCCCGGCCACAGCCCCGGTAGGTGCTCGGCCGGCCGGCTGCAACTTCCGCGTACAGGTACCGCTCGATGGCGACGATGTGGCGGATAGTGTCGCCGATGGAGAAGCTACCGGGCCGGCAGCGCCACTCCAGCTGGTCGGCGGGCACCAGCGCGACGAGCTTATCGGTGCGTTGGCGGATTCTTTCGTGGTAGTCCAGAAACGAAGCTACGGTGTGGATTTCCATCCGCGTGGTACGTTCGAAATAACCGCTTTGCTAGAACTTGGGAGCCTCGGCCGGCGCGTCGGCAAAAAGCAATTCCATCTGAATATTGACCCGCGCATAGGGCGAGGGCCGGTCGGGCTCAATCGTTTGGAAGCCCAGCTTGTGGTAGAGCTGAAGGGCGGATTCGAGCTTGGTATTGCTTTCCAGGTATACCCGCCGCGCGCCCAGCTGCCGGGCTTTGTCGAGGGCGGCCTGGGCTAGCTGCCGACCGATGCCCAGACCCTGAGCAGCCGGGGCCACGGCCATTTTGGCTAATTCCAGCGTGCCTTCGCCCATGCGCACCAGGGCGCAGGTACCCACTATCTGCCCCTGGTACTCGGCAAAGAGGATGTGGCCGCCCGGCTGTAGCACGTATTCCTCGGGGTGGTCCAGCATCTTCAAATCGGCTTCTTCCAGCACAAAGTCTTTTTCAATCCAGGCTACGTTCAGGCGCTTGAAATCGGGGGCGTACCGCGGCTCGTAGGGCAGGATGTGCACCTGCTGGGCTGTTGGCTGCTGCTGCCTGGCCGTAGCTTGCCCGGCTTTCTTCTGTTGGCTTCCCGCACTTTCGGTAGTACCCGGAGCGGCGCTGTGGCCCGGTAGATACTCCTGGGTGAAGTGCACTTTCCGTTTAGGCTGGGCAAACTTTTCCGCGTTATAGCCTTGTGAATTTCCCCGCGGGATGGAGAGTGAATTCCACTGGCCGTCCTTAATCATCTTGCCGATGAATACGATTTGACCGACGTGGTAGGGGTAGTGGGCCAGCTGCCGGTTGAGGGCCTCGGTAACGGTGTGCCCCTGGTTGCGGATGTAGACGGTGGTGTCCCAATTGGCTTCGGTGATGGAGTCCAGGGCGGTGAACAGGCAGCTCCAGCCCGCTTCCCACTTGGCGAGCAGCTCGGGCCGGGTTTGGATTTTCGGTTCAAACTCGGCGTCCCGGTTGCGCCACTCCTTCTCCCCGTCGGAGGTCAGGAAGTCGGTCCAGCGGGAAAGCATGTTGCCCCACAGGTGCTGCACGATGACGGCAATGCTGTTGCTTTCGGCGTTGTAGCGCCAGAACAGGGCGTCGTCGGGCAGCTGGGCAAACGTCTTGTCGCCGAGCAGCTTATAGTACTCAAATTGTTTTCGAACACTGCTGAGGTAGTCGGGTGCCATGGGAAAGAAAGTAAAGGTGGAACAATGGTCTTGCAGGCCGCAGAAGCGCCCCTGGGACAAAATGAGTTGAAAATCCTCGTCAAAGCCGCTGGGTCGCCGACTTCAATTAGGGTTGCGTTTCGGCCGGGCCGGGGCTGGCCGTCGGGCGGTTAATGAGCCACACCCCGAGCAGGATGATGGCCAGGGCCAGTACCTGCGGCAAGGTAATAGCCTCGTGGGCCAGGCCGGCGCCCAGCAGCACGGCCACCACGGGGTTGACGTAGGCGTAGGTGCCCACCACGGCCGGCGGGCGGACTTGCAGTAGCCACAGGTAAGCCAGATAAGCTATTCCCGACCCAAAAACAACCAGGTAAGCCACGGCCCAGCCGCTGCGGAAACTGACCCGGGCCAGCGTAAAGTGCGTCCACTCGCCGGCCCCAGCGCTGACCAGGCCGCAGAACAGCCCGGCAGCCAGCAGCTGTACCGCCGCATTAGCCAGGGGCGGCCCCGGTGCGGCGCGGTAGCGGGCCAGCAAGGACCCGGCGGCCGTGCACAGGCTGCCGGCCACGATGGCGCCCACGGCCAACCAATACCCGGGACTGAGCACCGCCGGCGCGGCCAGCTGCTTCCCAAACAAGCCTACCACCCCCAGACCGCCCAACAGCAGCCCGAACAGCCGCAGCTTCTCGCGCCGGTAGCGGGCCCACCGCGGCCAGTCGAGTACGGCCAGCCACAGGGGTACCGTAGTGGCCAGAATGGCGGCCAGGCTGCTGGGCAGCACTTGCTCGGCCCACACCGTGGAGCTGCTGCCCAGGCCCAGAATCAGAACCCCACTGGCCGCGTTGCGCGTCCAGCCGGCCCGCAGGGAGGCAGTAGGATGTCGCCAGCGGGCCAGGGCCGCCAGTAGGGAGCCTGCCACCAGCAGCCGGGCGGCCATCATCAGGTAGGGCGGCAAAGTTTCCAGGGCTACCAGCGCGGCCAGGTACGTCGACCCCCAAATGAGGTAGATGGCGGCAAAAGCCAGCCCCACGGCGGCCCGTGACGGCGTACCCAGGCCCGGAAGAGGCTTGAGTGGGGCGCTTCGGCGCAGAGGAGCATTGGCAGTAGCGGGCATGAGCGGCTCAGTAAGAAGTTAATAAAAGCAAAGCAGCCGTTGCCGGCGGGCTAGGGCGGGCGGCGGGTTAAGCGTCGATAAAATTCACGATGCGCTGCACCACGGGCGCGTGCCGCAGCAGCCGGGTGTGGCCCACGCCACGGACCACGAGCGGCTCAATCACCGCGTTGGCCGTCAGGTACTGCTGCACCCGTTCGAATACCACCTGCTCGTCGGTGGCGTCGTACACACCCAGCACCCGGTGGGCGCTTAGCTGGGCGGCGGGGGCAAAGGCAATATGTTCCACCGGCTGGCGCAGGTGCCGGGCCAGGCGCTCATAAAACCGGCTGCGCACCGCCTGGGGCACTTGCAGCGGAGTAAAGACCACCTCAAACGTGTCGCGGGCCGACAAGGGGCTGGCCACAAACGTAAACTTCTCTACTGGTGCGGCGGCGTCCCGTAGGAAGAGCGCGGCAGCCGTGCCGCCCAGGGAGTGGGCCACCACGGCGTAGGGCGGGCCCACGCTGAGGGTATAGTCCACCAGGGCTTGCTTCATTTCTACCAGGTTGGTTTCGGCGCCTTCGGAATGGCCGTGGGCCGGCTGGTCGAAGGCGGCCACGGCGTAGCCCTGGCGCAGCAGGGCGGGTACCAGTTCCCGAAAGTCGGCGGGGCTGCCTTCCCAGCCGTGTACCAGTAGCACCGTGCGCGGCCCGCTGCCCCAGCGGTAGCCCTGCAGCCGGATGGTCTGTCCGGTCAGGGCACCAGTGCTGGAAAATGAAAACGGCGCGGCGCCGGCCATAAACTGGGCTTGCTCGGCGCGCAGCAGCCGGCGCCGGGGTCGGAAAGTTTGCCACAGCAGCCGCACCCCCAATGCCGGCAGCACGGGGCTCAGAAACCGATAGAAAAAGCGCAGGGCGCGCAGGGCCAGGGGCAGAGGTTTGGGCATGGGCAAGAGGGCCACCGTAAGCAGCCGGCTAAAGCGGGAGAAGTGCAGAAATCGGAAGGACTAGCTGTTGACGGGCTCTTCCAGTTCGGTGGGCACCACCACGATGCCCTGCTGCAGCTTAGAGTGTTTCTTGCCGTAGAGGAAGTACACCACGAAGCCCAACAGCATCCAGACGGCGGCTACCTGCAGCGTAAAGGCATCGAGGGCCGCAATGAGCAAGGTGCAGAGCAAAGCGCCCAGGAAAGGCACCAGCGGAAAGCGCGGCGAGGAAAGCGGCGCCCGAAACGGCCGTGGCTGCTCGGGGTGGGAGCGGCGCATCAGCCACACCCCAATTGACACGAGCACAAAGGCCAGCAGGGTACCGAAGGAGGTCAAGTCACCGGCCAGGGAGCCGGGTACGAAGGCGGCAAACAAGCCCACGAAGCCCATGAGCACCAGGTTGGACTTGTAGGGCGTACGGTAGCGCGGGTGCAGCTCGGCAAAGGCGTTCGGCATCAGCCCGTCCTTGGCCATGGAGAAAAACACCCGGCTCTGGCCCATGAGCATAACCAACACCACCGACGAAAAGCCCAGCAGAATGGCCAGCGTCACGGCCGTGGCCAGCCAGCCGTAGCCGGGCATGTGGGCCCGGATGGCGTAGGCCACCGAGGCTTCCGCTCCAAGTGAAGGGTCGGCAAACTCGCGCCAGTTGGCAACGCCCGTCAACACGTGGCCAAACAGCACGTAGAGCACCGTGCAAATGGCCAACGAGCCCAGGATGCTGATGGGCATGTCGCGCTTGGGGTTCTTGGCTTCCTGGGCCGCGGTGCTCACTGCATCGAAGCCAATGAAGGCGAAGAACACAATGGCGGCCCCGCCCAGGATACCGCCCCAGCCGTGCTTGTTCCAGGCCGAGTACTCGCGCACTACTTCCCCGGCCGCGTTTTTCACGGGCTCGGCGTTTTCCGGAATCAGGTAGGGCGTGTGGTTGGCGGGCTCAATAAACTGCCAGCCGACTCCAATAAAAAGCAGCACGACGGCCACTTTCACCACGACCATCACGGAGTTGAATACGGCCGATTCCTGGGTGCCCTTCACCAGCAGCAGGCTCAGCGCCACCACGACCAGCACGGCCGGCAGGTTAATCAGTCCGTGCTGGGCCACGCCGTCCAGTACGGCGCTTTCCAGCGGGGAGTGCGTCAGGCTGTAGGGCAGGTGCACGTCGAAGGCCTGCAAGAGCTTATTCAGGTATTCACTCCAGCCGATGCTCACGGTGGCCGCGCCCAGGGCGTATTCCATAATCAGGGCCCAGCCAATAACCCAGGCCACGAATTCGCCCATGGTGGTGTAGGCGTAGGTGTAGGCCGAGCCGGCAATGGGAATCATGGCCGCAAACTCGGCGTAGCACAGCCCGGCAAACACGCAGCCCAGCGCCGCCAGCACGAAAGCCAGCGTCACGCCCGGCCCCGAGGCCTGCGACACGGCGTTGGCGGTGCGGATAAACAGGCCGGAGCCGATGATGGCCCCCACGCCCAGGGCCACCAGGTTGCCCGCGCCCAGGGTGCGTTTCAGGGCGCCGTGCCCGGTGGAATTGGCCTCGCCCAGGAGCACGGCCAGGGGTTTGGTAGCGAAGAGGCGGCTCATGCGTGGGCGGGGCTAGAAGCGGAAGGTGAAGCCACGTGCCCGGCCGCGGCCAGCTGGCGAGTCAGGGCGCTGATGCGGGCCAGATGGTGGTCGTCGTGCTCGGCCACAAACAAAAACAGGTCGGCGGGCCGCATTGGGGTGCCCATGCGCGGGTGCAGGGCCGAGCGGTTTAGTACGTCGCCGGGGAGCTCCTGCAGGCGCTGCACTGTGCGTAGGCGCTGCTGGCGGAAGCTGCGCAGCAGCGCGGCCAGGGGCGCATCGTTGTGCCCCGCCCGGGTTGTGGCCTCGTTGTTCAGGTCGGTGGGGCGCAGCTCGGCCTTGCCCTCGACGATGTCCTCCAGCCGGCCGAGCCACAGGGGCTCTAAGTCCACGAGGTGGCCCACGTTTTCCTGAATGGTCCAGGTGCCGTCTACCCGCGTCGTGTGCCATTCGGGGGCAATAGTGGCCAGCTTTTCTTCCAGCCGGGCCGCAGTGCCCAGCAGGCGTTCCAGCAGCGAAGGCAGCAGGCGCGGATCGGTGGGCTGGGTAAATTCGCGCTCAAACCATTTCAGTTGTTCCATGCAGTTGTGGGATTAGGAGGTAGGGAGGTAAGCAGGTAAGGACAGATTCGTATTGGCGCATCATTCCGCCTCGGCCGGAGGCTGGCCGGCCTGGGCAAGGGCTTCGCGCACGAGTGCGCCCAGCCGTCTCAGCCCCGCTTCAACCTCCGCCGTGAGGGGTAGCCCGTAGCTGAGGCGGAAGCAGTTGTGGTACTGCTCGTGCAGGGTAAACATGCGCCCGGGCGCAATGCTCAGCCCCTCGGCGGCAGCCCGGCGGAACAGGGCCGTGGCGCTAACTGCTGCCGGCAGCTCCACCCACAGCAGAAAACCGCCCTGGGGCTGGCTGACTTTGCTGGCCGCAAACTCCGCCTCGATGACCCGGGCATAGCGCCGGTAGTTGTCGTGCAGGAAGCGCCGCAGCCGCCGCAGGTGCAGCTCGTAGCGGCCGGTAGCCAGCAGGTGCCCGATGGCCTGGTGCGTAAGTCCGGGCGAGGCCACCTGCTGGTAGAGTTTCAGGCGCTTGAGCTGCTCGAGGTAGCGGCCCGGCGCCACCCAACCCACGCGGTAACCCGGGGCCAGGGTTTTACTTACCGAGCCGCACCAAAGCACCAGTCCGCTGGTATCGAAGGCCTTGCAGGGTTTGGGCCGCTGGGTGCCGAAGTGCAGGTCGCCGTAGAGGTCGTCTTCAATGAGGGGCACCTGGTAGCGCTCCAGCAGCTGCACCAACTCACGCTTGCGGGCCTCGGGCATGCAGCTGCCCATGGGGTTGTTGAAGTTGGGCGTAAGCAAACACGCCTGCACGCGCCCCGCGGCCAGGTGCTCGGTCAGCGCGCCCAGCTCGATGCCCGTCACAGGGTGGGTGGGCAGCTCCAGCACCTGCCGGCCCAGGGCCCGGGCCAACTGCAGCACGCCGAGGTAGGTCGGGCTTTCCACGGCCAGCGTGTCGCCGGGCTTGGTAATAGCCAGCAGGCACAGCGAAATAGCCGCTATGCAACCCTCAGTGGTGAGCAAATCGTGCTCAGTGAGCTGTCCGCCCCAGAGCACGCTGTAGCGGGCAATCTGCTGCCGCAGCAGCCTGTTGCCCTGCGCCGGCTCGTAGCGGGTGCCGGCCTGCGGCAGCTGCTGCTGGGCCCGCCGTACGGCCTCGGCCAGCCGGGCCACGGGCAGCACCGAGGCGTGGGGCACCGAGAGGGAAAGCGGCAACAAATCCGGACGGTGCATGTGGGCGGCGTATTCGGCAATCAGGTCTTCGGTATCACTGAATGCAGTGGCTTCCGGCGGCTGGGCCGAGGGCCGCGTGGGCGTGGGCAGGGCGGCCGAGGCGCGGCCGGGCAAGCACACGTAGTAGCCCGACTGGGGCCGGACTTCCACCAGGCCGCCCGCCTCCAGCGCGTAGTAGGCCTGCAGAATAGTGCTTATGCTCAGGCCCTGCTCCCGGCTCAGCACCCGCACCGAAGGCAGCTTGTCGCCGGGGCGTAGGGCGCCGCCCCGAATCTGGGCCGCCAGGTGATTGGCTACCACCTGGTACTTGTGGGGCGCAGCAGCAACGGTCAAGGTGGAGTTCATGGCAGGCCAATGGGAAGTGGATAATAAGCACCTGAAAAGGTACCGAGACGGGCAGGGATTAATGGCCGGCGGCTGGGGCGGCGTAGTGGGCCCGCACCCGCTGCACCCGGCCCTGGGCGTTCAGCTCCATGTATTCGGCCGCGGGCCAGTCGTTGATGCTGCGGTAGTAAAGCACCACGGACTGCACGCCGGGCAGCACCTGCTGCAATTCAAACCGCAGGTTGGGGTAGCGGTCCAGGCCCGTGGCAAAGTAGGCGCGCAGGGCTTCTTTGGAATGGAGCGTGCCGCTGGCATCGGCGCCGAGCTGCTGAATCAGCGGCGAGCAAAAATCCAGCTCCTCGGCGTAGTGGGCCATGATGCGGTTCAGGTCGTGGGCATTCCAGCTCTCTACCCAGTCGTGGGCAAATTCGGCGGCTTGTTCGGGGCTCATGGGAAAAGGAAAAGTAGTGGCACAGGATGGACAGCAACCCGACAAAAATCTGGGCCGCGGGGCCCTCAAAACAGAGGCAGTTTTGAGCTTAACCGACCAACACAGTTGCCGGCCGGGACCAGCAACTGCCCGCCTGGCGCTGCCCGTACACTACCAGCGGGGCCCGAGCCGTTTGCTTCGGATAGAATCCCCCAGCATCAGGGTGGCCGTCTGGTCCAGCCCCGGGTGGCGGGCGCCGGAGCCAGGTGGGCCAAAATCCGTCAGCACTGGCGCCACCGGGCGGTGACCGGAAATGTATCTGTTTTCAACTTGCTGCGAAACTCAAGTAGCGAGCTGCCAGCACAGTTAGGTCGAATATTTCTTCACAATCAGGCAGGCCACGTGCCCGCCAAAGCCGAAGGTGTTGCTCAGCGCGTAGTCCACGCGCCGGTGCTCGGCGCGGTTCAGGGTCAGGTGCAGGCCCTGGGCAAATTCCGGCTCCACGGTGGTCGTGTTGATGGTGGGCGGAATCACGTCGTCGCGCACGGCCTGCACGCAGGCAATGGCTTCGATGGCTCCGGCTGCGCCCAGCAGGTGGCCGGTCATAGATTTGGTGGCGCTGATGCGCAGCTCCGAGTCCGAACCAAACAGGCGGCGTATGGCCCGCAGCTCGCTCGTGTCGCCCTGGGGGGTGGAAGTGGCGTGGGCGTTGAGGTAGTCAATCTGCTCGGGCTGCAGGCCGGCGTCGTCCAGGGCGGCCTGCATGCCCAGGTAGGCGCCTTCGCCCTCGGGGTGGGTGCCGGTCAGGTGGTAGGCATCGGCGGCCATGCCCCCGCCCACCACTTCGGCCAGGATGGGTGCCCCGCGCCGCCGGGCGTGCTCGTACTCTTCCAACACGAGGGCCCCCGCGCCTTCACCCAGCACAAAGCCGTCCCGGCCCACGTCAAACGGCCGGGAGGCGCCAGTGGGCTCGTCGTTGCGGGTCGACAACGCCCGGGAGGCGTTGAAGCCGCCCACGGCCGTCTCGTTCACGGTTGCTTCCGAGCCCCCGGAAATCAAAATATCGGCCTTGCCCAGGCGCAGGTAGGTAAAGGCGTCAATCAGCGCCGTTGTGGAGGTAGCGCAGGCCGACACCGTGGCGTAATTCAGACCCCGCAGGCCGTACTTGATGGAAATGACCCCAGCGGCGATATCTACGATCATCTTGCTGATAAAGAACGGGTTGAAGCGGGGCGTGCCGTCGCCGCGGGCAAATTCCGTGATTTGCTCCTGCAGCGTGCACAGCCCCCCGATGCCCGAACCCCAAATGACGCCGATACGGTTGCGGTTCAGCCGGTCGAAATCCAGTTGGGCGTGGCGCACGGCTTCCTCCGTCGCGGCCAGGGCGTACTGGGTGAAGAGGTCATACTTGCGCGCTTCGCTGCGCTCCAGGAAGTTGAGTGGGTCAAAGCCTTTAACCTCACAGGCAAAGCGGGTTTTAAACTTGGCCGCGTCGAAGCGGGTGATGGGCGCCGCCCCGCTGACGCCCGCTACTAGGGCCCGGCCAAAGGATTCGGCGGTGTTGCCGAGTGGTGTCACGGCGCCCACTCCGGTAATGACTACGCGTTTTAATTCAGGCATGAAGAAAGTGAGAAGGGAAAAGAATAACAGGAAAAAGCCGTCGGTCAGGACTGGCCCTTAGCAGCGTTCGAGCACCGTCGCAATGCCCTGCCCGCCACCAATGCACTGCGTGGCCAGGGCGTAGCGGCCGCCCGTGCGCCGCAGCAGGCTCGCGGCTTTGCCCGTAATGCGGGCCCCGGTGGCCCCGAGCGGGTGCCCCAGGGCAAGGGCGCCCCCGTCCAGGTTCAGCTTGGCTGGCGCGAGGCCTAGTTCCTGCTGGCAGGCCAGGGCCTGGGCGGCAAACGCCTCGTTGAGCTCTACCACGTCGATGTCGGCCACACCCAGCCCCGCCCGGGCCAGCGCCTTGCCCGTGGCTGGCACCGGGCCCAGGCCCATTACCTCGGGGGCTACGCCCGCCACGGCTACGGCCCGCAGCTGGGCCAGGGGCGTAAGGTTGTGCCGCCGTAAAAACGCCTCGCTCACTACCAGCACGGCCGCCGCCCCGTCCGTCAGCGGCGACGAGGTACCCGCCGTTACGGTTCCGTCGGCGGCAAAGGCAGGCTTGAGCGCCGCCAGACCTTCGAGCGACGTAGCCGGGCGCAGGCAGCCGTCCTGGGTCACGAGGGTGCCGTCGGGCAGCGTCACCGGAAGCAGCTCGTCGGCGAAGGCGTCGGCTGCCGCCACGACGGCTTTGGCTTGGCTGGCGGCAGCAAACTCCTCCTGGGCCTCCCGACTGATATTGTAGCGCCGGGCCACGTTCTCGGCCGTCAGGCCCATGGCGATATACGCTTCCGGGCGCAGCTGCTGCAGGCGCGGGTTGGGCGCGGGGTGGAGGCCGCCCTGGGGTACTTTGGTCATCGATTCCACGCCCAGGCACAGAAAAGCCTCGCCGGCGCCGGTGGCAATGCTGCCGGCCGCCGCGTGTATGCTCGTCATCGAGGAGCCGCAGAAGCGGTTGATGGTGGCCCCGGCCACGTGGTCGGGCAGCCCGGCCAGCAAGGCCACGATGCGGGCCAGGTTGTCGCCCTGCTCGCCCTCGGGGTAGGCGCAGCCCAGTAGCACATCTTCCAGCTCGGCCGGGTCAAAGGCTTGGCGGGCCAGCAGCCCCCGCACCAGCTGGGCGGCCAGCTCGGCCGGCGGCAGAGCCGCAAAAGCGCCTTTGCGGGCAAACTGAAACGGAGTGCGGGCAAAATCCAGCAGGTAAGCATTCATGGGCAGAGAAGTAAGGATGGTAGAAGAAGCGCTTGCGAATGGCTGTTTAACATTTTATACCGTTCGGTATATTGACAGGCAAAAAAAAGTCAGGTCACCAACTGCGTTTCAATGACGTGCTCGAGGTGGTCGAGAGTGGTGTAGAGCGCCTGGGCGTCGCCGGTGGTGTTGGCCAGCAGCACGCCGCCCTCGATGAGGGCCATGAAGACCGTGGCGTAGTGCGCGGCATTGATTTCGGGGCGCAGCTCCCCAGTTTGCTGCCCGGCTTCGATGATACGCACCAGGTTGCCGCGCCAGCCGCGCAGGGTTTCTTCCACGCGCCGCCGCAGGGGGCTGGGCGGGGCATCGTCGACTTCCACGGCCGTGTTGAGAATGGGGCAGCCACCCCGGGCGCGTATTTCGGCGTAGGCGTGCCGGTAGAAGCGCGGCACGGCCAGCAGCTTCTCGCGGGCCGAGGCCGACTTGGCGGCGCTGGCGCGCAGGCCGTTGGTTACGTAGGATAGGTTGTGCTCGAAGGCCGCCAGGGCTACTTCTTCCTTGTTTTCAAAGTTGCCGTAGATGGCGCCCTTGGTCAGGCCGGTGGCCAGGGTCAGGTCGCTCAAAGACGTGCCCGCGTAGCCCTGACGGTTGAAAATCGGGGCAGTTTGCTCGATAATGAACTGGCGGGTGCGCTCGGCTTTGGACATGAGAAAATTGAAATCGGAGCAAATATACCAATCGGTACTAAAACTGCAACAATTCCGGAAAGTTTCGGGTCTGGCCTGGTGCACCAAGCCTTGCCGGTTGTCGGTTACCAAAGCCAAGGAGCCGATTAGCAGCGTCTTCCACGGCAAGCACAGCCGCCGGGTTTGCAGCACTGGCCTAGCTGCTACAATGCGCTAGAACCTGCCTTGCCGGGCGTTGGGGGCAACTAACTGGGCGCGACTGGCGCCTGCGGCGGCTCTGTGGCGGCCAACTGCGCCTGAATTTCCTGGTAAATGGTCCGGGTTTCCGGCACGGGCAGGTCCAGGGCTGCGCCGTAGGAGAGGATGGCGCCGGCAAACAACTCCAGCTCCGTGCGGGCCTTGCCCGCGTGCACGTCCAGCTGCAGGGAAGTAGGGGTGTGGTAGGGGAAGGTGGCGGCTTTTTGGAACGTACGCTCGATGAGGTCGGGGGGCAGGGCAATGCCTTTGGCCTGGGCAATGGCCGCTATTTCCTGCATCAGGCGCCGGGCCCGGGCGTGCAGCACTGGGTTTTCGTGAACCTGACCGATGGATTGGTTGTAGCGGGCCGAGACCAAGCCAAAGCTGGCAATAAAGAAAAACTTGGTCCAGATGGCGGGAAAGGCATCCGTCTGATACTCTAGCTGAATGCCGGCGGCCGTGAGTTGCTTTAGCAGGGGGGTAGGATTGAAGGAAGGATGCTGCGGGTCTTGGCCAACAATGATGCTGCCCGGATTGCCGCGGTGCTCTACCACGCCCGGGCTTTGCAGATGGGACGCCACGTACACGCAGGCCGGCAGGATGATGACCTGCGGCAGTTGCCGCCGGATCCGCTCGTAGATGTCTACGCCGTTCATCAGGGGCAGAATTACGGTGCCGGCCGGCAGCTCGGGACGGAGCTGGCGGCAGAGGTCTTCCAGGTCGTACTCCTTGACGCAGAGCAGCAACAGGTCTACCGTGGGCAGCTCGGCCACCGTGGCCAGCACCTGCGCCGGATGGGCCACGGAATCGGTGTGCTCGGGCGAGAGCAGCGTGAGGCCCTGCCGGCGCACGGCGGCATAGGTGGCCCCGCGGGCAATAAACGTAACCCGAACCGCGGCCGATTCGGCGTAGTATTGAGCCAGCTTGAAGCCAAAATAGCCCCCAACGCCGCCCAGTCCGACGACGGCAAGTTCAAAGGGTTGCTGCTGAAAATTCATGGGACGGGAGGTGGAAGGAAGGTGGAAGGTAAAGACCGGCGTGGCCCGTAGGAAAGGAGAGAGGCAGCGCCGCAGCGTCCGGACCGCAGAGCGAGCTGCTACCGAACGAAAATAGGTTACCGCAGTCAGCATTACTCAGGGTACAAACCTAAGGAGCGAGTTTATGCGCTCCAATGCTAATAGTGCGCCGGTTGATGCGTTTCTTGCATCAATGAACTTGGACCAGATTCGCTACTTTCTACTGCTGGCCGACAAGCTGCACTTCTGGCAGACCGCCGAGCAGCTGCCCCTGAGTCAATCGGCGCTCAGCCGGCACATGCAGCGCCTGGAGGCCGAACTGGGCTTCCGGCTGCTGGAGCGCACCCCGCGGCAGGTGCGCCTGACGGCGGCCGGGCAGCTGCTGCGCACCGAATGGACCAGGCTGCTGCGGGAGCTGGATGCCGTGCACCGGCACGCCCGGCAGGTGAGTACCGGGGAGGTGGGCAGTGTGCGCATTGGTCACATCGGGGCGGCGGCCTACGGGTGGCTGCCGCGGCTGCTGGCCCGCTTTACGGCCCGCTACCCGTTGGTCCACCTCGATTTGCTGGAAGTCAGCGCCACTGAGGCCGAGCACCCGCTGCTGACGTATCAGGTAGACGTGGGCTTTTGGCGGGAGCCGGCCACCAATCCGGCCCTGGTTTCGGAGCCCGTGTTTGTGGAGCCGCTGGCCTTGGTAGTGCCCGAGCAGCACTGGGCGCAGGCCGAAACGTTTACCTCCCTGGCAGCCCTGCGCGACGAGTCCTTCGTGCTGCCGGATTTGAAAGGCTCTTCGGCTTACGTGCAAACCTTGCGCGACCTATTCAGCCAGTACGGGTTTGCGCCCCGGGGCACCGTTACTTCCGATTTTGGCACTACAATGCTGCACCTGGTGGCCGCCGGCCTGGGCGTATCGGTGTTGCCCCTGACGTACGCCAGCAGTCCGCTGCCAGGATTGCGCTTTATCGAGCTGCCCCAGCAGTCGGCCGTGTACTCGGTGTGGCGGCGCGAGGACGACTCGGCCGTGCTGCGGCATTTACTGGAAGAGGCGCGGGCGCAGCCGCCGCAGTAGCACCTCGTGGCAAGCCGGGCCGGGGATTTGCGCAGGTTGGGCGTTGCTAAACGGCTAGGCCCGGCCGGGTAGGTGGACCGCTCGCGCCGAAACTTGTAAGGGGCCAGCGGGTTATTGTCTAGCTTTTCAGTGGCGGCTACTTTTTGGGAGTTAGGCTGCTGAAAAAATCGTTCATACCTCATCCTCGACAGACAGCAACTTGATGAAGTCTACCCTTATGCTCTCGGCCGCTCTGGCCGCTTTGACTATTCCGGCCCTGGCCCAGACGGCGCCTGCCGCGGCCCCTGCGCGCGTGGCCGCCGACCAGATTGCCACCAAAAAAGGCCCGCTGACGCTGCAGCCCATTACCCACGGCAGCGTGGTGCTTACCTGGAACGGGAAGACTATTTACGTGGACCCCTACGGCGGGGCGGCGGCCTACGCCGGCCTGGCCGCCCCCGACGTCATTCTGATTACCGACATTCACGGTGACCACCTCGACCCCAAGACGCTGGTCGGGCTTTCCGTGGGCAAGGCCCTGATGGTGGTGCCCCAGGCCGTGGCCGATAAGCTGCCGGCCGAGTACAAAGCGCAGGTCCGGGTGCTGGGCAACGGGCAGCGGCTCGATACGCTGGGCATGCAGGTGTCGGCCATTCCGATGTACAACCTGCCCGAAGCCCCCGACGCCATGCACACCAAGGGCCGGGGCAATGGCTACGTGCTGAACCTGGGCGGCAAAAACGTGTACCTGTCCGGCGACACCGAGGACATTGCCGAAATGCGCGCCCTGAAGGGTATCGACGTGGCCTTCGTGTGCATGAACCTGCCCTACACCATGGACGTGAACCAAGCGGCCCAGGGCGTGCTGGCCTTCAAACCGGGCATCGTGTACCCCTACCACTACCGGGGGCAGAACGGCCTGAGCGACGTGGAAACCTTCAAGAAAACGGTAAACGCGGCCAACAAGAAAATTGATGTCCGGCTGCGCAACTGGTACGCCGCGGGCCAGTAAGCCCGCCGCCGGGGTGTGCTAACCCGGCCCGGGCTTGTTGATAATGAAGGGGTTGCGGTAAAGCCAGTTACGCTCGGCTTACTGCAACCCCTTCAGCATTCTATAAAAAGCCTCGGCGTAGGTGTCACTGATGGGAATGAGCTGGTCGGCAATCTGAATCCGGTTTTTCTCGATGTGGTCAATTTTGTCGAGGGCCACGAGGAAGGAGCGGTGCACGCGGGCAAAATCCTGGGTGGGCAGCAGCTCTTCCAGCCGGGCAAAGCTGAGCAGCGTCAGGATTTTCTCGTCCCGGGTATGAATCCGTAAATAGTCTTTCATGCCCTCCACAAAGAGAATATCCCGGATAGCCACCTTCTGAATGCGGTGACCCACCTTGAGGAAAATATACTCCGGCCCGGGCTTTGGAGCCTCTTTTTCAGCCTTCGGCGCCGGCGGCCGGCTCTGCTCCTGGTAGAGTCGTAAGACGCCTTTGTAGAACCGCTCGAAGGTGAAGGGCTTGAGCAGGTAGTCCTTCACTTCCAGGTCGTAGGCCCGCAGCGCGTACTGGTCGTAGGCCGTGGTGAGGATAATCAGGGGCTTAGGATTGAGCATCGGAATAAAGCTGAGCCCATCCACATCCGGCAGGTTGATGTCCAGAAACAGCAGGTCGGGCTTATCGGCCCGTAGCTGAGCGGCGGCCTCCAGGGGGCTGGTGTAGGTGCCGCGCAGCTCGAGGAAGGGAACTTTGCGGATGTATTCCTCCAGCATTTCCTGGGCCAGATGCTCGTCCTCAATGATGTAGCAGGTGAGCTTGTCTTTCATGAGCCGGGGAGTGAAGTCCGTGGAGGGTAAGCGTGACGGTAAAAATTAGGCCGGAGTCGTGAATGGCCAGCGTATGCTGGCCAGGGTACAGCAGCGCCAGTCGTTTGCGGACGTTGGGCAGCCCGATGCCCCCGGGTTCTTCCAGCGGGTTGGCCGGTTTTCGCGCTACGGGGTTCTGCACGCGGAAAACCAGGGTATCGGCTTGGACTTGCACTTCTACCCGCAGGGCGCCGGGCTCCAGCCGGGCGGGACTGTGCTTGTAGGCATTTTCCAGCAGGTGAATAAACAGCAAAGGAGCCACGGAGCAGGCTTCGGGGTTGCCGGTTATGTGCAAATCCAGCACCGGACTGGGCTTGTAGCGAAGCTGCTGCAAGCTTACATAATCCCGCACGTAGTCCAGCTCCCGGCTGAGCGGCACCGTGGCCGCATTCGACTCATAAATCATGTAGCGCATCAGGGAGGCCAGCTGCATCACGGCTTCCGGCGCGGCCGGCGCTTGTTTGTAAACCAGCGTATGGATGTTGTTGAGGGTGTTAAAGAGAAAGTGCGGGTTGATCTGCGACTTTAGATAATGCAGTTCGGCCTCCGCGGCCTGTTTTTCCAGCTGCTCTTTCCGGATGGTATTCAGCACCAGATTCTCGGTGACCCGGGCCAGCCAGCTCAGGAAGACAAAGAGGACGACCGAAAACAGGTGCATGCCATAGTACCCAATATCCGGTTCTTTGTGGTAGAACAGCATAAAAGGCAGAGGCCCGGTGAGCACAATTCCGGCCAGCCGGAGCCAATAGCCCCCGTCGCTCCGTTTGCCGGTATACTGCGTCAGGACGTGGAAGTGCGCGTAAAAGACGTACAAGCAAGTGGCAATAAACCCCGCGGTGGTGCTCCGCCAGTGGGTGTCACCTTCACTGCCCAGCTGGAAGGCCACCAGAAAAGTGAGTAAGACCCAGAGGGAGAGGTGAACCAGCCGGAAGATTTTTTTGATTCGCTCCATTGCGCAAAGTTGCGTTTTCCAGCCCTGGCGAAGCCACGGTTTCGACCAGCTGCCAGTCCTGATCTACGAGTCCTGAAATCGAGCCCGCCAGGGTGTTGGTGGCCGCAACGACTGGCTTGGTCGAGTAATTCTGCCCAGTAGCATATCGGGTTTCGGCTTTCAAGTCGGTAACCATTGCTTCGGCCTACCATCGAGCAAGTACGCATCCGGTCAGGTGCGGGGCTTGTCTCGTTTCCGAAGATGAACCGCAGCCAAATCAATAGTCAGGCCCAGCCGCCGCTGGGCCTGAGCATCCGCAACGTCTCGAAACGCTACGCAAACGGCGTGCAGGCGCTGACTAATGTGTCGCTAACCATTCCGCCGGGCATGTACGGGCTGCTGGGCCCCAACGGCGCGGGCAAATCAACGCTGATGCGTACCCTGGCCACGCTGCAGGAACCCGATACCGGACAGCTGTTGCTGGGCGGCATCGACGTGGTGCACCAGAAAGAAGCCGTGCGGCAAACGCTGGGCTACCTGCCCCAGGAGTTTGGGGTGTATCCGAACGCCCGCGCCGAGGAGCTGCTCGACTACTTTGCCGTGCTCAAGGGCCTGACCAACCGGGCCGTGCGCCGCGCCACCACCGAGGCCTTGCTTAGGCAAACCAACCTCTGGGACAAGCGCCGGCAGAAGCTGGGCGGTTATTCCGGCGGCATGCGTCAGCGCTTTGGCGTGGCCGTGGCCCTGCTCGGCAACCCCCAGTTGCTAATAGTGGACGAGCCCACGGCGGGCCTGGATCCGGCCGAGCGGGTGCGCTTTCTTAATCTGCTCAGTGAATTGGGCGAAAACAGCGTAGTAATTCTCTCCACCCACATTGTGGCCGACGTGGCGGAATTGTGCACCACCATGGCCATTATCAACCAGGGCCGGATTCTGCTCGAAGCCCAGCCCCCGGCCGCCGTGGCCGCCCTCCAGGGCCACGTCTGGCGCCAGCTGATTGATAAACACACCCTGCCCGCCCTGGAACGGGAGCACCAGATTATTTCGGCCAAGCTGCTCAGCGGCCGCACCCTAATCCACGTGTACAGCCCCGACCGGCCCGGCCCGGGGTTCGAACCGGTGGAGCCCGACCTGGAGGACGTGTATTTCAGCGCCCTGACGGGCTGCGTTGGCCGGGCTAGGCAGCCGCTGGAGAGGGAGGAGGTAGGGCCATGAAGTTCCGACGGATTTTTGCGCTGGAGTTTCGCTACCAGCTGCGCCGGGTCACTACCTGGCTGTATTTCGGCGCGTTGCTGGCGCTGACTTTTCTGATTGTCGTGGCCAATTATGCCGACGATGCGCGCGACGGGTATTTCTTGCTCAACGCGCCTATCGTGCTGGCAGCCGTTACGGCTATCTGCAGCGTGAAGTGGCTGCTGATTGGCGCCTCCGTGGCGGGCGAGGCGGGCACCCGCGACGTGCAGACGCGGATGCAGATGCTTACCTACGTTGCTCCGGCCAGCAAGGCCGCTTACCTGGGCGGGCGGTTTCTGGCCGCCTTTGCCCTCAGCGTGCTCGTGCTGCTGGCCATTCCAGGGGGCCTGCTGCTGGCCCTGTACGGGGCCGGAATCGAAACCGAGCTGCTCGGGCCATTCCGGCTGGCCGCCTACCTGACGGCTTTTGGCTTTATCGCGCTGCCCAACGCCTTTTTCGCCACGGCTGTTCAGTTCTCGCTGGCCACGCTGAGTCGCCGGGCCCTGACCAGTTATCTGGCCGGGGCAGCCCTGTTTGCGGCCGCCTACCTCTGCTGGCCGCTGCTGGAGCAAGGAGCCAAATGGGGAAATCTGGCCGACCCGATGAGCTTGGGTCCGGTGCTAAGCCATATGGACAACGACTGGAGTCCATTGGAGAAGAATAGCCGCTTAATGCTGCTGGAAGGGCCTTTTCTTGCCAACCGTCTGCTGTGGCTCGGCATTTCACTGGGGCTGTTGGCGTTTACGTATTTCCGGTTTCAGTTTGTTTTACCCGAAACCGCCCGACCACCGAAACCCAGCCAACTGCCACAACCAGTTGCCCCGGCCCGGGTAAGCCTGAGTTGGAGCAGCGGGGTTGCGTTGCCACCGGCCCGGGGCGCATTTGGCCCGGCCACTCAGCTGCGGCAGCTGCGCCTGCTCACCGGGCAAGCCTTCCGGCAACTGGCCCGAAGCAAGGCCGGCTTGCCGCTGCTAGGCGTGCTGGCCCTGCTCGTGGGGCTGACCATTCCCGCTAATCTGGAAGGCCGGGGCGTGCCCCTGCTGCCCCGTACCGACTTTGTGCTGGACTATCTGACCGCGCCGTTGGCGCAGCTGGAGCGTTTCTGGCCCCTCATTGCCCTGCTTACCATTTTCTACGCCGGGGAGCTGGTGTGGCGGGAGCGGGAGGCCGGCCTGAGCGACATTGCCAACGCGGCGCCGGTGCCGGAATGGGTGCTCTTCCTGAGTCGGTTTCTGGCCCTGGCCCTAGTGCTGGTGCTGTGGCTGGCGCTGCTGCTGACGGCCGGCCTGATGGCGCAGGCGGCCATCGGCGGCGCTGTTCCCGAAATCGGACTGTACCTGCAAATTCTTTTCGGGCTGCAGTTGGTTGATTGCCTGCTTTTTGCCTTGCTGGTTCTCTGCGTGCACGTGCTGGTAAATCAGAAGTTTGTGGGGCACTTGGTGGCGCTGCTGGCCTACGCAGGCATTACCTTTGCACCTAGCCTGGGCGTTGAGCACAAGCTACTGGTATACGGCGCCAGTCCGCCCTGGACGTATACCGACCTAGCCGGCTTTGGGCCCACGCTGGCGCCCTGGCTGTGGTTTAAGGGCTACTGGGCGGCGTGGGCGCTGGTGCTGGCCGTGGTGGCGGTGCTGTTCTGGGGCCGGGGCCGGGAGAGTAGCGTGGCGGCCCGGCTGCAGCTGGCCCGGCGGCGCTTCACGGGCTTGGTGGCCTGGGTAGCCGCGGCGGCAGCGGGCGGCGTCTTGGCAACCGGCGGCTTTATTTTCTATAATACCAACGTGCTGCATGAGTACACCAGCGCCTCCGCGGCAACCGCGCGCCGGGCGGCCTACGAACAGCGCTACCGCCGCTACCGGAACGTGCCCCAGCCCGTGCTGACGGGGGTAAACCTGCTGGTGGAAATGTATCCCAAGCAGCGGAAAGTGGACATCCAGGGCACGTATCTGCTGGTCAACAACACCCGGGTACCCATCGACTCGGTGCACCTGGGAACGGGGGCGGGCGTGGAAACCACCGCCATTCACTTCCACCAGCCTGCCCAGGTAGCCCTGGTCGACGAGCCGCTGGGCCACCGCATTTATACCCTATCAAAACCCCTATTGCCTGGGGATTCGCTGCGCCTGCGCTTTCGGGTGAGCTACAAAGCGCAAGGCTTTGCCAACGGCGGCGCCGATGCCCAGATAACTGAAAAAAGCAGCAGCTTCCGGAACATCGAGTGGCTGCCCGTTATTGGGTACGAACCCTACCGGGAGCTGGACGAGGCCGGTGCCCGCCAAGCGTATGGCCTGGCCCCCCGGCCCGCCACGGCCTCGGTCTACGACGAGGCGGCGCGCCGCTACGCCCCGTTTCCCGAGCAAATCCGCTTTGCAGCTACGGTGGGGACGGTGGCGGGCCAGCAGGTAGTAGCACCGGGCACCCTGCGCCGGACCTGGACCCACGCCGGCCGCCGCTACTTTCACTACGCCACGGAGGCCCCCATTCGCAATGAATACACCATTTTCTCGGCCTACTACGCGGGGCAGGAAGGTAAGTGGCGCAACCCGGCGGCCGGGCCGGGGCCGGAGGTTGCCATCCAGATTTTCTATCCGCCGGGCTTGCCGCAAAACCCCGCGCGCATGATCCGGAGCGCTCAGGCGTCGCTGGACTACTACACCCGGCAGTTTGGGCCTTATCCGCACCGGCAGCTCCGCTTCGTGGCCCATCCCAGCTACGACTTCGGCCACCACGCCGCGCCCATCGACATTACGGCGGAGGAAGGCTTTTTCCTGTTGAATCCCAAGGCCGATAAGCGGGGTTTTGACTTAGTAACGGCCGTGGTGGCCCACGAAGTGGCACACCAGTGGTGGGGCAACCAGCTCAAACCCGCTTACGTGGAGGGCGCGGGCCTGATTACCGAAAGCCTGGCCTGGTATTCGGCCCTGGGCGTGCTGGAGGAGCAATACGGACCGGAACACATGCGGCGGCTCTTAGATTTTCTGCGGGAAGAAAACAAAGTTCCGCGCACCCGCGCTGCGCTGCCGCTGCTGCGGGCCGACGACTGGTACCAGAACTACCGCAAAGGCCCCCTGGCGCTGTACGCGCTGAATCAGTATATGGGCCGAAACCGGGTCAACGGGGCACTCCGGCAGCTGCTGGCCAAACACCGCCCCGGCACGCTGCCCCGGCCTACGTCGTTGGACCTCTACCGGGAGCTGCAGGCGGCCGCGCCCGACTCGGTCCAGCCGCTGCTCCACGACCTGTTCGCAGCCAATACTTTCTGGGACCTCGCCGCCGACAATGCCACCGCCAAACAACTCAGAGCGGGCAAATGGCAGGTCACGCTCACCCTGCGGGCCCGCAAGCTAGTCGTGGACAGTGCCGGCACCGAAACGAAGCGGCCCATGCGGGACTGGGTGGAAATCGGCGTTTTTGCGCCCGCCAAAGCCGGAGAGAAGCTCGGTAAGCTGCTCTACCGGCAAAAGCACCGCCTCAAATCCGGGCGGCAGACCATTACGCTGGCCCTGCCCGGCCGGCCCGCTACCGTGGGCGTTGACCCGCGCCAGTTGCTGATTGACTGGAAGCAAACCGATAACTACGCCGTGGTGCAGTCAGAAGAGTAAATCAGGCCCGTACTTCCATTCTTGCAAGCCGAAACTTGCTTGCCGCATCCTGCTCTCAATGAGTTGCTTACTGCCCGGGCTGCAGCCGACCCAGCCACACCCGGAATGTGGCGCCGGCCCCTTCCTGGCTGTCGACCTCGATCCGGCCCCCGTTGGCCTGCACGATGCGGTTGACCAGGTACAGCCCGACTCCGGAGCCGGCCGTGTGCTGGTGCAGGCGGCGAAATAGGTGGAACAGCTCCTCGCCGTACTTGTTGGCGTCGAAGCCCAGGCCGTTGTCTTCCACCACCAGTACCGGCAGCCCGTCGTCCACCCAGACCGAAATGTGAATCCGGGCCGGGCGTTGCGGGTCGGCGTACTTCAGGGAGTTGCTCACCAGATTGAGCAGCACCGTGCGCAGATTGACCCGCGGAAAAGTGACGGTGGGGTAGGCTGCAAAGTCGGTGGTGATGCGGGCCCGGGCGGCCCGCATCTGGGGCTCCAGCAGCGTTAGCACCTCCTCCGTCAGCTCCACCAGTGCCACGGTTTCGGCGGGGGCTTGGCCGGCCTGCTGCGCTTGCCCCAGCGCGGCCAGGTCGTCGATGGTGCTGCCCAGCTGCTGCAGCGCCTGCTGAATCAGGGGCACCAGTACCTGCTCTTCTTCCGGATCAAGAAACCGGATGCTGCGGTAGAGCTCCTCAAACAAGCCGCTCAGGTTGTTGACGGGCTGCTTGAGGTCGTGGGAGGCGGCGTACACGAAGTTGTCCAAATCCTGGTTGGTGCGCGTGAGCTGCTTGTTGAAGCGCTGCAGCTCCTGCTCCGAATGCCGGAGCGCGGCTTCGGCCCGCTTGGCTTCCGTAATATCGAGGACAAACTTGACGCATTCGGTTTCGCTCAGGCGCTTGCCCGCCGACAAGCCCCACCAGTGGGTACCGTCGGGGCGCCGGTACTGCTTCTCCAGGGGCGTACTCTCGCCGGTGCTGCGCAGCTCCTGCAGCGACTGGCGGGTAACGGCACTAAACTCCGGCGTCGTGAGCGTGTCCAGATACACCTGGCTGCTGGCCAGCCGGGCGTGGGCGTAGCCGCTCATGCGCTCAAAGGCCGGGTTGCTGTCGTGAATACAGCCCTGCATGTCGAAGAAAAGGATACCCACCGTGTCGATGGAAAGGGCCTTTTGCAGCCGCTCCTGGCTCCGGCGCAGGGCCTCTTCCACCTGCTTGCGGTCGTGAATATCGACGGAAGAGCCAAACCAACGGGTAATCTGGCCGCTCAACGGGTTCCGAAAAGGCTCGGCCCGCACCAAAAACCAGCGGTAGGAGCCATCGGCGGCCCGAATTCGGTGCTCGACTTCAAAAACGGTGCCGGTGCGGCGCGCTTCCTGGAAAGCTTCCATCGTGTGGGCTGCATCGGCCGGATGCACAAACGCGGTAGCCACCGCGGCGGCCGAACTCAGCTCGTAGGGCACGCCGGTGTAGCGGCTCCACTGCCGGTTGAAAAACTCCGTGCGGCCTTCCCCGTCGGTAATCCAGACGATCTGCGGCACGGCGTCGGCCATAACCCGGAACCGCTCTTCGCTTTCCCGCAACGCAGCTTCGGTGCGGGCCCGCACTACGGCCGCCCAGGTGCGCTCAGCAGTTTCCTCGAGCAAATTCAGCTCGTGGTCGGTCCAGGCGTGGGGGTGGACATAGTGGATAAAGAATACCGCAATGAGCTGCCCGTCTTTGCGCAGCGGCACGTCGACGGTGGCCCCGAGCTGCAGCGCGGCGTAGGCGCCTTTCTCCTGATCGGTGAGCGTCGGGTCGTGGGCAATGTCGGGGCGGACGACGGTGCGGCCGGCGGTAAAGGCCTGCAGCAGCGCCGGCCCGTAGTCGTCGTAGAGGTAGCGCCCCTCGATGCTGGGCACGCCCGGCTGGGTGTAGTTGCACGTGACGACGAGGTGGGCCTGGTCGCCCTGGTCTTCGGCGTAGCCCACCCGGCTGGCGCCCAGGTACTGGCCCAGGGCGCAGGCGGCCTGGTACTGAATATGGGCCGGGTCGGCCAGGGGACGCAGCTGGTCGCTGAGCCGCAGCAGAAAAGCTTGCTGCTGCTCGCGCTGGCGCAGCGCCTCTTCGGCCTGCCGCCGCTGGGAAATGTCGCTGAACAGGATGGCCACCTGGTGCCGTTCCGGCTCGCCCACCCGGAAGGCGTAGACGTCGTACCAGCGGTGCAGCTGCTCGGCGCGCTGCTCGAAGCGCACCGGCTGGCCGCTGAGCGCTACCTGGCCGTAAATGTCGAACCAGTGCTGCTCGTGCAGGGGCTCCAATTCCCGCATGGTGCGCCCGACGGCCTCCTGCAGGCCGGTTTGCCGCTCAAAGGCGGGGTTAACTTCCAAAAAACGGTAATCCACGGGGTGCTGCGCGCCCTCAAACAGCACCTCAATCAGGCAGAAGCCTTGGTCGATGCTCTCAAAAAGGGTGCGGTACCGGGCTTCACTGTCGCGCAAGGCCGCTTCGGTCCCGAGCTTCGGGTCACACCCCTCGGGCGGCTGGGCAGCCTCGGTGAAGCTGAGCAGCAAGCCGCCTCCCACGCGCTGACTGATGACGTGCAGGTGGTGCGGAGTGCCCTCAAGAGCATGAATTACGGCAAAATGACCCGGCTCCCCGGTTTGTAGCGCGTGGTGCAGCGCCGGCCAGCTGCCGTTCGGGCGGCCGTCGGCAAAGAGCTGGGTGAAGGTGCCCGACGGCTGCGCCGGCAGCCGCAGCAGGCGCTGCGCCGCGGGGTTGAGGTAGGTCAGGGCCAGGTCGGCCAGGGTGCCCGCCGGGGCATAAATGGGTGTGCAGAGCACGATGCCGTTCGTGGCCAGGTCGAGCAGAGTCGGCAGCAACGCTTCGGTGGGAAACAGGTCGAAGGCCTGGAACGGGGAGTCAGCGGGCATGGGGGCGCGAAGTGAACCGTGAATATACGCCTCCACCGCACGCGGTGACGCCAGATTCCCGCTGACGAAGCAGAAAAGTCCCAGCCGCCCCGGGCAATTCGTCTGATTTACAGCGGAGCATGGAGCAGTACAGTCGGCATGACCAAGGGCGTGAATTGCTAGGGAAAATGAGCGGCCGCCCTTGAGTAGGAGCGGAGCCACCCACAGTAAACGAAACAACCGGCGTGCAGGATGAACCCCGAGCCCGCGACACCCCGGGAAAATGCGGCTGGGCCGATGCTGGAGCCAGCAGAATACCGCCAAAAAGCCCGGTCCGGCAACGGCTCAGCCAGCCACTTTTAGGCCGCCGAGGGCCGCCAAAATCGGCGGAAAAAGAGCCCTGCTGAAGCGAAAATAAAGTTTGGCTTCATATCGACTTCATGTCGAGTCAAGTGCTTTGTGCTACTCAACGAAAAGGTCGTTGGGCTAACCGCTTGAAATTGAGTTCTAATTCTTTGCTGCCCACGGGCCGCACGCCGCTCTGCCGACCTAATTCCCTTACCTCGAATCACCAACTGCCTGTCACGGTATTTATGAAAAGAACGTTCCTGCTCATGGCCATGAGCTTGGGTGTCTTGTATAGCACTACAAGCTGCTCGAAAGAAGAAAAGGAGAAGGAAGAGCAAGTTAAATTCCTGGTCACTAGTCCTCTGCAAAAAGACACGACCATCACCAAGGAGTACGTGGCCCAGATTCACGCCTTCCAGCACATTGAGGTGCGGGCCCTGGAAAAAGGCTACCTGCAGAAGATCTTCGTGGATGAAGGTCAGCAGGTAAAAAATGGGCAGCTCATGTTCCAGATCATGCCCCTGCTCTACCAGGCCGAGCTGAAAAAAGCCGAGGCCGAGGCCAAGTTCGTGAACATCGAGTACCTGAATACCAAGAAGCTGGCCGATGGCAACATCGTGTCGCCCAACGAGTTGGCCTTGTCCCAGGCCAAGCTTGAAAAAGCCAAGGCCGAAGTAGCCCTGGCCCAGACTCACCTGGGCTTTACCACCATCCGGGCCCCGTTCAGCGGTATTATGGACCACTTCCAGGCCCGGCTCGGGAGCTTGGTCGATGAAGGCGACCTGCTGACTACGCTCTCCGACAACAGCAAGATGTGGGTGTACTACAACGTGCCCGAGGCTGAATACCTAGCCTACCGGGCCCACGCCCAGGCCAACGACGCCCCGCACGTGAAGCTGCGCATGGCCAACAACGAGGTGTTCGACTACCCCGGCATTGTGCAAACCATCGAAGCCGACTTCAACAACGAAACCGGCAACATTGCCTTCCGGGCCACTTTCCCCAACCCCAAAGGCCTGCTGCGCAACGGCGAAACCGGCTCGGTACTGATGACCGTGCCCCTGAAAAACGCCCTGATTGTGCCCCAGAAAGCCACCTTCGAGGTACTGGAAAAGAAATTCATGTACGTCGTGGATAAGAACAACGTGGTGCACCAGACCGAAGTCACGGTGGCCTCCGAAATGCCCGACCTCTACATCATCTCCGCGGGCCTGAAACCGGGCGACAAAATCATGCTCGAAGGCATCCGCAAAGTGAAGGACGGCGACAAAATCAGCTTCACCTACCAGGAGCCCAAGTCGGTCATTTCGCACCTGAAAGTGTATTCAGAATAGTTGTTAGTTGTTGGTTGTCAGTTGTTAGGGCGGTTTTTACCCTAACAACTGACAACCAGCAACGGACAACTAAACTCATCAGCTATGTTTAGTAGATTCCTTCGCCGGCCCGTCTTTGCCATCGTCATATCGGTGGTCATCATGTTCCTGGGTATTCTGGCCATTAATACCCTGCCTACGTCCCAATTCCCGGAGATTTCGCCGCCCATGGTAATGGTGAGCACGGCCTATCCGGGTGCCAGCGCCAAGGTGCTGACCGAATCGGTGCTCATCCCGCTCGAGCAGGCCATCAACGGCGTGCCGGGCATGAAATACATGACTTCCGACGCCGTTTCGGCCGGGGAAGCCAACATTCAGATCGTCTTCAAGCTGGGCACCGACCCCGAGCAGGCGGTGGTAAACGTCAACACCCGCATTGCCCAGATCCTGAACCGTCTGCCGGTGCTGGTGCAGCGCGAAGGGGTGGTGGTAAACCGGGTGGTGCCCAACATGCTCATGTACGTCAACCTCTACAGCAAGGACAAGAATACCGACATGCGGTACCTCTTCAACTTTGCCGGGGTCAACATGCTGCCCGAGATTCAGCGCATCGACGGTATCGGCCGGGCCAGCATCCTGGGTAGCCGGCAGTACGCCATGCGGGTGTGGCTCAAGCCCGACCGGATGCGGGCCTACAACCTGTCCGTCGACGACGTGATGGAAGCCCTCAACGACCAGAGCGTGATTGGCTCCCCGGGCCGGATTGGCCGCTCGGATGGCAAAGAAGCCTCGGCTTTGGAGTACGTGCTGACCTACAAAGGCCGCTTCAACGACGTGGAGGAGTATAAGAACGTCATCATCAAGGCCAACGCCAACGGCGAGACGCTCCGCCTCAAGGACGTGGCCAACGTGGAGCTGGGCTCGGAATTCTACGACATCTACTCCAACCTGGACGGCTACCCCTCGGCGGCCATCATGCTCAAGCAAACCTACGGCTCCAACGCCTCCGACGTCATCAAGAGCGTGAAGGCCAAGCTGGAAGAGCTGAAGAAAACCATGCCGCCCGGCATGGACTACAAGATCAGCTACGACGTGTCGAACTTCCTCGACGCCTCCACCGAAAACGTCATTCACACCCTGCGCGACGCCTTTATCCTGGTGGCCCTGGTGGTGTTCCTCTTCCTGGGCGACTGGCGCTCCACGCTGATTCCCATTATTGCCGTGCCGGTGTCTCTGGTCGGGGCCTTCATTGCCATGCAGGCCTTCGGGATGACCATCAACATGATTACGCTCTTTGCCCTGGTGCTGGCCATCGGTATTGTCGTCGACGACGCCATTGTAGTGGTAGAAGCGGTGCACGCCAAGATGGAGGAAAAGCACCTCTCGCCCTACGGCGCGGTGCGCGAAGTAGTCGGGGAAATCAGCGGCGCCATCATTGCCATTACCATCCTGATGACGGCCGTATTCGTGCCCGTGGCCTTCATGAGCGGCCCGGTGGGTATTTTCTACCGGCAGTTCTCGATTACAATGGCCTCGTCCATCGTTATTTCCGGTATCGTGGCTCTGACGCTGACGCCGGTGCTCTGCGCCATGATTCTGAAGAACACCCACGGCCAGCCCCGCAAAAAGACGCCCATCAACCGCTTCATCGACTGGTTTAACCGCGGCTTCGAGCGCCTGACCGGCCGCTACACCACCTTCCTGGAGAAAGTCGTGGACCGCCGCGTGTTCACCTTCGCCATTCTGATTGCCTTCGGGGTGGGCATCTTCGGCATCTCGTCCACGCTGCCCACGGGCTTTATTCCGGCCGAGGACCAGGGCATGCTCTACGCCATTATCCAGACCCCGCCCGGCTCGACGCTGGAACGCACCAACGCCCTGTCGCAGCAGCTCTCGGCCCTGGCCGAGAAAGTGCCCGGCATCGAGAGCATTTCCTCGCTGGCCGGTTACGAAGTCCTGACCGAGGGCCGGGGCTCCAACGCCGGTACGCTGCTCATTAACCTCAAGCCTTGGTCGGAACGCAAGGAATCCATCCACGACATCGTGGAGAATCTGGAGAAAAAGGCCAAGGAAATTCCCGGCGCGACCATCGAGTTCTTCGAGCCGCCGGCAGTACCGGGCTACGGCGCCGCGGGTGGTTTCCAGCTCCAGTTGCTCGACAAAACCAGCACCGGCGACTATAAGGCGCTGGAAAAAGTCAACGAGGACTTCATGGCCGAGCTCAAAAAGCGCAAGGAGCTGGCCGGGCTGTTTACCTTCTTCTCGGCCAACTATCCGCAGTACGAGCTGCAGATCGACAACCAGCTGGCCATGCAGAAGGGCGTGAGCATCGGCAACGCCATGAACACGCTGAGCATCATGGTGGGCTCGACCTACGAGCTGGGCTTTATCAAGTACCAGCGCTTCTTCAAGGTGTTCGTGCAGGCCTCGCCCGAGTACCGCCGTCTGCCCAAGGACATCCTGGACATGTGGGTGAAAAACGACAAGGGCGAGATGGTGCCGTTTTCGGCTTTCATGAAAATCGTGAAGGGCCAGGGTGCCAACGAAATCAACCGCTACAACATGTACCCCACGGCCTCCATCCGCGGCGACGCGGCCCCGGGCTACAGCTCGGGTGAGGCCCTCAAGGCGGTGCAGGAAGTGGCGGCCAAAACCCTGCCCCGCGGCTACGACATCGACTGGGGCGGCCTATCGAAAGACGAGGTGAGCCGCGGCAACGAGGCCATCTACATCTTCCTCGTGGTGCTGGCCTTCGTGTACCTGGTGCTGGCGGCCCAGTACGAAAGCTTCCTGCTGCCGCTGGCCGTTATTCTGTCCTTGCCCGCGGGTATTTTCGGCTCCTTTTTGCTAATCAAAACCCTGGGCCTGGCCAACAACATCTACGCCCAGGTAGGCTTAGTGATGCTGGTAGGTTTGCTGGGTAAGAACGCCGTGCTGATTGTGGAATTCGCGGTGCAGAAGCACGAGGAGGGCATGAGTGTGCGCGACGCGGCCATTGAAGGCGCCAAAGTGCGTTTCCGCCCCATTCTGATGACGTCCTTCGCCTTCATTGCCGGCCTGATTCCGCTGGTGCTGGCCACCGGTGCCGGCGCCATCGGCAACCGCACCATCGGTACCTCGGCCCTGGGCGGCATGCTGTTCGGCACCGTGTTCGGCGTCATCATCGTGCCGGGCCTGTACTACATTTTCGGCACCCTGGCCGCCGGCCGCCGCCTCATTGGCGACGAGAACGAAAATCCCCTGTCGGAGTTTGAACCCCGCGTTATAGTTGAAGAAGAAGTTGAGACTCATGCTTAAGAAACGCATTTATCAAAGCCTGAGCGCAGCTTGCCTAGCCCTGGCCATGGGCGCCTGCAAAACGCCCACCCTGGTGCAGAAAAACGAGAACCGCACCGTCCCCGCCACTTTCACCGGCGCCGCCGCCGACTCGACCAACAACATAGCCCGGGTAACGTGGAAGGAGTTTTTCACCGACCCCAACCTGACGGCCCTGATTGATACGGCCCTGCAGCGCAACCAGGAGCTGAACATCACGCTCCAGGAAATCGAAATTGCCCGCCAGGAAATCCGGGCCCGCAAGGGCGAATACCTGCCCACGGTGGGCCTGGGCGCGGCGGCCGGCGTCGAAAAAGCGGCCCGTTACACCCTGCCCGGGGCCACGGAGGAAAACGTGGACATCAAGCCCGAGCGCCGCACCCCCGACCCGCTGACCGACTTCCAGGTGGGCGCCTACGCCAGCTGGGAAGTGGATATCTGGCACAAGCTGCGCAACGCCAAAAAGGCCGCCGCCGCGCGCTACCTGGCCTCGGTGGAGGGCAAAAACTTCACGGTGACCAACCTGATTGCCGAAATTGCCAACTCGTACTACGAGTTGCTGGCTCTGGACAACCAGCTGGCCATTATCCAGCAGAACCTGCAGATTCAGGGCAACGCCCTGAAGGCCGTGCGCCTGCAAAAGGACGCGGCCCGGGTAACCGAGCTGGCCGTGCGCCGCTTCGAAGCCCAGGTGCACAACACCCAAGCCAAGCAGTTCCTGATTCAGCAGCGCATCACGGAAACCGAAAACCGCATCAACTTCCTGGTGGGCCGCTACCCCCAGCCCATTGTGCGCAACGACGCCACCTTCAACGACCTGGTGCCGAAAGCCATTCAGGGTGGGGTGCCCGCCCAGCTGCTGCAAAACCGCCCCGACGTGCGCCAGGCCGAGCAAAACCTGGTGGCCGCCAAGCTGGACGTGCAGGTGGCCCGGGCCAATTTTTACCCCTCGCTACGCATCACCGGCGCGGTGGGCTCGGCGGCCTTCCAGCCCGGCTTGCTGGCCACGCTACCCGAGTCGGTACTGCTGTCGGTGGCCGGGGATATTGCCGCCCCGCTCATCAACAAGAACGGTATTAAAGCCCTGTACTACAGTGCTAACGCCCGCCAGACCCAGGCCGTGTACAACTACGAGCGGACGGTGCTCAACGCCTACATCGAGGTAGCCAACCAGCTGGCCAACATCAGCAACCTGGAGAAAACCTACAGTGAGAAGGCCAAGGAAGTACAGGCCCTGAACGAGTCGAGCACGATATCGAACAGCCTCTTCAGCTCGGCCCGCGCCGACTACACCGAGGTGCTCTTCACCCAGCGCGACGCCCTGGAATCGAAGTTCGACCTGGTCGAAACCAAGATGCAGCAACTCAACGCCACGGTGAACGTGTACCGGGCCCTGGGCGGCGGCTGGAAGTAACCCGCGCCCCCGCTTTCTGTAATTCGCTAAAAAGCCCCGGCCTAGCTAGGGCCTGGTCCTTACCCAAATTTTCTAAAGCGTTCCGGCTTATGGCCGGAACGCTTTTTTAGTATTGTTGGTGGCCTCTGGTAAAACGGAAACTGTAATTGGGTTAGTCGCAAGTATTGCTCATTTTAACGTAAACGGTGGTGGCTGTTGCAGAACTCAGGGTAGTTGCTTCACGGGTGGCTAGGGTGTCGCTTTAGGGTGCCTGTTGCGCCAAGCGCGTGTAGTTGCGGGCTGCTGCCCCCCGCCCCTGGGCCAGGGTCCGCCGGCGCCCCCCGAACTGCCCGAATCGGCCACCTACGACACGCTGGCCCCCCTGCCGGCCCCCGACCCGCTGCTCCAGGATACCGAGCTGCCCGGCGCTACCACTCCCGCCGCTGAGCCCCTGCGCCAGCGCCTGCGCGACGCCCGCCAGCAGCTGCTGCTGCAGTACGGGCAGCGCCTGGCCCAGCAGCAAAACCGCGCCGTACTGCTGGCCCGCCGCCGGGGCGTGGCCCAGCCATCAACGCGGCGAGTTAGAGCGTAGCCGCCTGAATTAGGTGCGTAGACAAACGTCTTACTTTTATGCTTCTTGTCTACGTAGATGCGTAGACAAGTCCGGTCAATTTAGCAAGTCTGTCTACGCGGTTACGTAGACAAACTTGCTAAATTGACCGGACTTGTCTACCTAGGGATAGTACTGGGCAACGGCTTTTCGAGGGTTTCAAGCCTAACCTTCTTTCAGCCTGCTTCCCTATCCCTTGTCCCTGCTTATATGCCTGCTCCCGAACCCTTGCTGAGCCTCACCGCCGCCGTCCGGGCGCACTTCGGGCTGACGGTGCGGCAGCTGGCCCGCTACCTGGGCGTGTCGGCGGGGCTGGTGTCGCACCTGGAAGCGGGGCGGCGGGGCCTCTCGCCGGCTCTGGCCCCGCGTCTGCTGCGGCTCACGCCCGTGCTGCCCCCTCCCTTAGGGCAGGGCCCGCCAGCGGCACCCGAGCCGCCCGCTCCTTTCGACCCGCTGGCGGCCCTGCCCGCCCCCGACCCCGCCGTGCTACCGCCACCGGGACCAGCCACTGCCGAAAGCCTGCGCCAGCCCTGGCGGCGCTACCGGCTGCAGCTGCTCACGCTGGGGCAGCAGCTGGCTCTGTTGCAGCGGCAGGCCGCCGCCCTGGCCCACCGCCGCCGGGGGCTGGCCCTGTTGCGGGCCATCAGCCCGCCTCCCGACCCCACCGAGGCCGCCCACTACGCCCGCTGGCTCGACGAGCTGACGGCTGACCTGGCCTGGGCCGACCCCGACCCGGTAGCGACGGCCACCGCCGGCCGCCTGCTGGCCGCCCGCGTGGCCGGCCTGCGCGCCACGCTGGCCCTGCTGCCTTCCGCGTAGGTGCCGGGCCTGTTCGTTCGTAATTAGTGGTGACTTCTCAACAACGGAAGGCATAGCCCAGGGCCCGGCACCAATCCTATTTTAATGAAACGACCGTTTTCGTGAACAATCTTTATAATTGAGTATGGCCAATTGCTGTCGGCACCTGTTCTGCGGGCTTTTCCTCCTTGGGTTCCTTTCAGGAGCTCACCACGCGGCTGCCGTCGGAAAGCCAGCGTTGCGTCGGTATTGTCAAGCACCGGCCGACACGCTCCCCGGGCAGGTGCGGCGCTATTACGAAAACGGCCGGCTGCTGGAATCCTACACGCGGGTCAACGGAGTACTAGAGGGCCCCTGGGTTATTTATTTCCCCTCAGGGCGTGTAGACCGTGAGATGACCTTTCTGGCGGGCCGGCCCCATGGCTTGTATAAATCCTACGATAAACAAGGGCGCCTAGAGCGGGAAATCGGCTACGTAAACGGCGTGTTGGACGGGCCCTGGGTCTTTTATTACCAGGGTGCGAAATCCATTCAAGCCACGTTCCAGAACGGCAAGCTCGAAGGGCGGTATGCCGTATTCTACCCCACCGGGGCGCTGAAGGTGCAGGCGCAGTACCACCAAGGCAACCTAGCGTCTAAGGTGTCCGCCTATACCAAAGAGGGGCAATTGGTAAACGAAGAAGTGCCTAATGCTGCTGGGGACCGGGTGATGACCCGGCTCACCTATGACAAAGCGGGCCGCCTCAAACGCTCGGAGGCCGTAGATTTCGTTCCTTCCGGTACCTACTTAGGCCCCGCCATCATGGGAGGGAGCTTGGGTGGTAAGCAATAGCCACTATTAATTCGCTCCTTTTCCTGGACTTCTGCTCATGCACGTTTACTGGCGTGGCAAAGTATCCCTACGGCCCAGAGTGAGTTCAAGAAACTAGTTCACCTTGCAAAGTTCAGAAAATGCAGCATTGGGATGAGTTTCCTGAACTCCTGGCTCTTGGGAAGATATGGGTTTGAACGGGGCTTTTATATTTACCAGTAACCACGCTAGCCGGCTTGCCCAGCGTAGAATTGCCGGCGGGTCTGAATCAGCAGGTCCACGGCCAGTTGCTTGTCGGGGGCCTCGGGCAGGGTGGAGGCGGCAAAGGCGGCTTCGACCTGCTGCACCAGGGTTTCGGCCTCGGCTACCAGGGCCTCGTACTCAAACTCGCCGCGGCGGATTTGGAGCAGAAAGTCCCGGTCGGGGCGGCGCACGTGGAGCTGGCCGGTAGTAGCAATTTCGAGGGCCGTGCGCAGCAGCCGAAACACGTGGAGCATGTTTTTGGCGTCGTAGTTTTTGCCGTGCTGCACCGTGTTTTCGTAGCGCTCCACGTTGCGGCGGCCCACCCAGTCCCAGTATTCCTTGTACACGCGGCAGTAAGTGGAGTAGCCGTTGCGGTTGAACGACAAATACGCCTCCGGCACTTCGCCTTTGGGCACAGCCGAGAGCAGCACGTCGTTGGAGGTTTCCGCGTCCTTGACCAAGCCCCGGTAACCGAGCGTGGGCACGGCGGCCGGATCCACGAACAGGGCGTACAGATCCGTCAGGTGGGGCACGTTGGCCAGCCCGCACTGCTCGGCCGTGTAGCCTTGGCGAGCTAGCCACTTGTCGGCCGGCAGGGCCCCGGCGCCCACCGTCACGTAGCAGAAATCCAGCACCGACTTACGGGCCGGCGGCTCGGGGTTGTTGATTTTCTTATTGAGCCCCTTGGCTTTGCGAATCTGGGCTACGGCGTACTCGGCAAAGGTTTGGCGGCAGAGCTTGGATAGAAACTGGGCGGGCCGAAACGCCCGGAACAGCGGGTGCTCAAACCGGACGCAGTCGGTGGGCGTGCCCAGGATTTCCAGGGCCGTGGGGTTATTTTTGAGCAGCAGCTCCACGAACCGACGCAGCTCGTAAAACACCTCGTCGTTGGTCGGGTTGGCCACCTGCGGCACGTAGTCCAGGCCGTAGTACAGGGCCTCGGGCAACACGAAGACGCCCTTCAAATCGGTGTCGGAGTGGGGTAAATCGGTGCCGTAGGCCCGGCTGCCGCTCACGGCTTCGAAGAGGATAAGCCCGTGCTGGCGCAGGTAGTCGATGCTCAGGCTGGTGTCGCTCGGAGTCATAAGAAAGCAAAAGGGAAAAGCGCTAGACGGGAAAAGAGTCGGCCAGCAGCTGGTGGAATACCGCGTTGAGCTGGGGCGTCGGGTCGGGGCCGGTGGGCACGGGCAGCGCATCGCGGGCGGCCTGGCCGGCGGCATATTCCTGCGCCAGAAACTCGACCAGCGCCGCCGGGCGGGGCACGGTCATTTTTTCGGTAGCCTGGGCTTTGCGGATTAGCAGTTCGTCTATTTCTAGATTCAAAGCCGTGGGCAGTTCGTCCCGCAGCAGGGCAAACTCCATCGGCGGCAGCGCGTGGCGGGTGCGAATCCAGCGGGCGGCCAGGGACGAGCGTAGGGCGTAAAACAACCGCTTGAGCCGCACTTCTTCCCCGGTCAGGTCCGTTTCCAACCCCCGGCGCACCAGGCCCAGGTAGTGGTGCAGGCCGGCCCGCAGGTTGAATGTGCCCGCCAGCAGCGGCTGCAGCAGCGGCCGAAACTCGGGTGCCGCGTGGTACACCGTCGGCGACTGGAGCCATTCAAACAACGCCGCGTTGGAGGCGCGCAGCAGCTTCAGGGTTTTGCGCAAATCCCAGCCACCCAAATCCAGCTCCGCATCCACGGGGAAGTTGAGCGTATCGGGCCCTTCGTCGAGCGTAAGATACCAGCTGGGCCGCCGCACGTAGATAAAGCGCACGTCGTAGTCGGAATCGGGGGAGGGGAAGCCCCAGGCCCGGCTGCCCGACTCGCAGGCGTACAGAATGCGGATGTCGTGGTCCGCCTCAAGCCGGGTAAGAGCAGCGGCAATGCGGGTCTGCATAGTTAGTTGTTGGTTGGTAGTTGTCAGTTGGTAGTTCGTGCTGACGGCTGTTTCTGACAACTGACAACCAATAACTAACAACTATAAACGGGGGTCGACGGCTTCACTTTCCAGGGCCAGCACCCCGAATACGCACTGGTGCACGGCCCGCAGCGGCTGCCCGGCCACAAACCGCTCCAGGCCTTCCACACCCAGGGTAAACTCGCGCAAAGCCAGGTTGCGCTTGGCTTTCACGCCCCGCTCGCGCAGGCGCTCCAGGTTGCCGGGTAGCAAATAATCCGGGCCGTAGATAATGCGCAGGTACTCGCGGCCCCGGCACTTGAGGGCCGGCTGCACCAGGGTTTTGCCCTCGGGAATAAAGTCGTAGGGCTTCACCACCATGCCTTCCCCGCCGGCCGCCGTCAGGTCGGTCCACCACTGGGTAGCGGCTTCCACGTCGGCAATGTCGGCCAGATGAACTACCCGGTAGGGCGTGGCCCGCAGCAGACTTTCGTCGGCCTGACTTAGGGCGCGTAGGGTTTCCATGTGCCAGGCGTGGTCTTTGTCGAAGTAGGTTTTGCCTTCAGTGGCCAGCAGGTGAAACGGGGCCAGGCGCAAATCCGCCAGGCTTTCCACCGGCCAGCAGTAGCGGCGGTAGGCTTCGGCGTAGTGCTGGGCGGCGGTTTGGCGGGCCGTGGTCCGGGCCAGCAGGGCTTCCACGCCGTCGAGGCCCCGGGTGGCGGCTTGGGTGAGCACCGCAGCAGCTTCGGGCAGGGCGGCGGTGGCGGCGGCAGCCACGGCGGCGTACTGGTTTTTGATCAGCTCCTGGGCCTTGGCCGACCACGGCAGCAGCTCGGCATCAAGGCAGAGCCAGTCGGTCTGGAACCGTTCCCAGAAGCCGGCCGTCGTCAGGGCCTGCTGCAGTTTGGTCAGGAAGGCCGCTTCCAGGGCCGGGTCGTTGAAGAAGTTGCGGCCGGTGCGGGTGTACACCTTGCCGGGGCCTTCGCCCACTACGCCGAAGCGGCGCCGGGCCGCGTCCTCGCTCTGGGCCAAAACCACCACCACGCGGCTGCCCATGTGCTTTTCCTCGCACACCACCCGGCTCAGGCCCTGGCGGCGGAAGTAGTCGAAGGCTTCGGCCGGGTGCTCCAGCAAGTCGGGCAGGGCACTGGTTTCCGAAGGGCTCATCGTGGGCGGCAAATACAGCAGCCATTTCGGGTTCAGGGCAAAGCGCGACATGACCTCCAGGGCCGCCGTGGCGTTTTCCTCCCGAATCGTCACCGACGGCAGCAAACGGGTTTTAATGATCTGCTTGCCCAGCACGTCGGTGATGTCGAGCAAATCGTCGTGCTGCTGCTGGGCGGTCAGGCCATTAGTTGTTCGTTGTTGGTTGTTCGTTGTTAGGTCGTTCTGCTGGTTTCCGTTGTCACTAACAACTGACAACTGAGAACTAACAACCAACGGCCGCACCGGCTCACAGTACACCTGGGCGGCGGGCACGGCCACCAACTCCCGCTCGGGGTAGCGCAGGGCGGTGAGGCGGCCGCCGAATACGCAGCCGGTGTCAACGTCGATGGTGTTGTTGAGCCATTCGGGGTCGGGCACGGGCGTGTGGCCGTAGACCACCGTGGCCCGGCCGCGGTACTCGGAGGCCCAGTTGTAGCGCACCGGCAGGCCGAACTCGTCGATTTCACCAGTGGTTTCGCCAAACAGGGCAAAGGCCCGCACGGCGCCCGAGCCCCGGCCCTGCATTTCTTCGCGCATGCCGGCGTGGGCCACCACCAGCTTGCCGCCATCCAGCACGTAATGACTCACCAGCCCGTCCAGAAACTGCCGCACTTGGCTCTTAAACGTATCGGATTCCAGGCTTAGCTGGGCCACCGTTTCGGCGAAGCCGTGCTTGTCATTAACCTGCTTGCCGTTGAGGTAGCGCAGCAGCTTAATGTCGTGGTTGCCGGGCACGCACAGGGCCTGCCCGCCCTGCACCATGCTCATGACCAGGCGCAGTACCTGCGGCGAAGCCGGGCCCCGGTCCACCAAATCACCCAGGAACAGCGCGCGCCGGCCTTCGGGCGCCGTTACGCGCAGGCCCAGGTCGCGGGCGTCCAGCGCGGGCTCGGTTTCCACGGCGTAGCCCAGCTTTTCGAGTAGTAGCAGCAGCTCGTCGTAGCAGCCGTGGACGTCGCCGATGATGTCGAAGGGGCCGGTATCCTGCTTGCGGTTACTGTAGAGCGGGTCGCGCACGATGGTTTGCACGGCGTCCACTTCCTCGGGGCCGCGCAAGTGGAAAATGTGGCGGAAACCTTCCTGCTTGAGCGTTTTGAGGCTACGGCGCAGCTGCTGCCGCTGCTGGGGCACCACGTGGCGGCCCATGTGCTGCCGCTCGGCCCGGGCCCGGTTGCGGTCCTCAGCTACCCGGTCGGGCACGTCGAGGATGATGGCCGTGGGCAGCACGTGGTAGTCGCGGGCCATCTGGACCAGAGTTTTGCGGGCTTCGGGCTGCACGTTGGTGGCATCGACCACCGTGAGCAGGCCGCGCTTGAGGCGTAAGCCCACCAGGTAGTGCAGCAGGGCAAAGGCATCGGGCGTGGCGGCCTGGTCGTTTTCGTCGTCGGCCACCAGCTCCCGGCACTGGTCCGACGACACGATTTCGGAGCTGCGGAACAGGCGGCGGGCAAAGGTGGACTTACCCGCCCCGGACGTGCCGATGAGCAACACTAGGGAGAGTTCGGGCAGCTTAAGATTCGTGTAGGGCATAAATAGGGAAAGTCATAAGGCTGAAAAGTCGGCTGTCAACTTAGATTCAGCGAGAAGACTAATAATGGTTCAGAATGAGGTATTTACCGCGGGTGTGGTTGTAAAAAGGCCTTAGCGAAGAAGGTCGTCCTACTGAGCGTAGCGCAGCGGAGTCGAAGTATCTCTACCGCCTTGGTAATCAAATTACTGTGGCAACGAAGCGGTAGAGATGCTTCGGCAAGCTCAGCATGACGTTCTAAAGTACCTTAGTATGCTAGATTCCTTACCGCTCAAACACGGCCAGCTGCGAAGGTGCCCCGACTTCCGCCGCTTCCGGCCCCAGGGGCTCGATGCGCACCCGGTAGCCATTACGTTCGGCCACGCCCATGGCCCAGGCCAGAAACTGCGCCCGGCTCCACTCGAAGCGGTGGTCGGAGTGGCGGAAGTCGCCGGCCGAGAGCTGCTCGTAGCGCTGGTTGTAGTCGGCGTTGGGCGTGGTCACGAGCACGGCCCCGGGCTGGGCGCGGGCAAACACCACTTGCTCGAAGGCCGCCAGCCGGTTTTCGTCGAGGTGCTCGATGACTTCGACCACGGCCGCCGCGTCGTAGCCGGTCAGGCGCGGGTCGTGGTAGAGCACCGAGCCTTGCGCCAGGGTGAGCCGCTCGCGCTGCCGCGGGGGCATTTCGGCCACGTGCAGCCGCTCGTGGGCCCGCTGCAGCTCCCGCATCGACACGTCCATGGCCAGGATGTGCTCCACCTGCGGGAGCCGGAGCAGGCGGCGCACCAGCTTGCCTTCCCCGCAGCCCAGGTCCAGCACGCGCTTGGCACCCAGGCGGCGGATTTCCTCGGCCACCCGGTCGAGGCGCACGTCGTGGAGCTTCTGCTTTTCGGCGGCCGGCTCGGCGTGGTCCGGTCCGGCCGGTTCAGTGCTGCCCGCAACGTCCTCCGCTGCGGAATCCGGCGGCAGAACGGCTTCCAGGGAGTCGTCCGAGGCGGCTTCGTCGCCGGCCAGCAGGCGCTCCAACGTTGGGTTGACGTACTCGGCCAGGTTGCGCAGGTAGCGGCGGGTGATGAACTCTCGGTCGGGGTGCTGGGGCAGCCAGGCCGCGCCCCGGTGCAGCAGCTTTTCAGCCTCCTGGGCGTTTACCCAGTAGTGCTTGTCGTTGTCGAGCACCGGAATCAGCACGTAGAGGTGGCTCAGCAGGTCGCGCAGGCGCAGGGCCGGGTGGCGCAGGTGCAGGGTGAAATAGCGGCTGTGGCCCCACTCCGGCACCGTCGGGTCCAGCACGTGGGCCGCGGTTTCGACTTCGTAGCCCAGGGGCGCAAACAGGCGGACGAGCTGCTCGGCGCTGGCGGCGGGCATCACGGCCACGGTGGCTTGCAGGGGCAGCAGCACCTCGGGCAGCTCGGGGCGGTCCTTGCAGGTGCCGTTCATGGCCGTGTTGAAGGCCTTGATCAGGGCCGCACTCAGAAAGGACGAAGCCACGTAGGGCCGGTCGTTGACGTACTGTTCCAGGGCAAATCCTTCGCCGGCCGGGCCGCGGTGGTTGCGCACCAACGCCACGGGGTCAATATCGAGCAGCACGGCGGCCGTACACCGCTCGGCGGTGGCTTCGGGATAGAAAATATGGACCTGGCCGCCGGCTACCTCCAGGGTTTGCAGGCGGGCCGGGTTCTTGTGCAAGAGGTAGCCCAAATCGGTGGCGGGCTGGTGGGTAGTGGTAATGGTAAGCAGCATCGGGGGCGGATAAAGCAGAAAGAATCAGGCTGTAACCAAAGGTAGGCGGCCGGGCCGGAAAACCACGGCAATAGTTGACCCGGCAAATCAGGCCGGGCCATGAACGAACGGGGGAGCTTTTTCGGCCCCCTTACTCGCCGCCGTGGGCGGGCTGGGGCCGACTGGTCGTCAGGGTAGCACCCGCGCTGGCCACCACGATAAAGAGCACGGCCAGCCATTGGGCCAAGGTTAGCTTTTCGCCCAGCAGCAGCCAGCCCGACACGGCCGCGGCCACCGGCTCCAGGCTCATCAGAATGCTGAACGTGCGGGTGGGCATGGTGCGCAGGGCCTGCATTTCCAGTGAAAAGGGCAGCACGCTGGAAAACAAGGCCAGCAGACCCGCCAGCAGCAGCAAATACGGCGTCAGGGCCAGCAGGCCGCCGCTGGCCACCCCAAACGGCAGCACCGGCAGCGCCGCGAAAAGCATGCCCACGGCCACCGCCACCGGACCCGGTAGCGCCGCGGCCGTGCGTTGTCCCAGCACGATATACACTGCCCACAGGCCGCCCGCGGCCAGCGCCAGGCCCATGCCCAGCAAGTCGATGCCCTGCCCCGACCAGGGCGCAATCAGGGCAATGCCCGCTGCGGCCAGCACCACCCACACGAAGTCGAACCAGCGGCGGGCCCCAACCAGGGCCAGACTCAGCGGCCCGATAAACTCGAGCGTAACGGCCAGGCCCAGCGGAATCCGGGCCAGCGACTCGTAGAACAGAAAGTTCATCGTGCCCAGGGCCAGGCCGTAGGGCGCTACCACCCGCCACTGCGCGGCCTGCAGCTGCCCCAGCCGGGGCCGCACCGTGACCAGCAGAATCAGGGCCGACAAGCCGATGCGCAGGCTGGTCGTGGCGGCCGGGCCGAGCACCGGAAACAGACCTTTGGCAATGGCGGCCCCGGCCTGCACGCTCACAATGGCAAGCAGCACGGCGGGCAGGGGGGGCAGGGTAAAGCGCGGAGTCGGAGTATCGTTCATGCAGGGGGGCGGCCGCCGCTGATGCCGGCGGCCGCGGCTGCAAAAGTGGCTAATCCCCGGCCGCCAACCCAGCCCGGGGCGGCGCTATTTCACGATGAGCCGGCCCCGTAGCATGCCCATGCCGCAGGTAAACTCGAACTCGCCGGCCCGCTGGGGCAGCAATTCTATCAGCGTCGTCCGGAAGGCGGGCAGCTCGCGGCGGATGCTGAAATCGGGCAGCAGCAGCTCTTCGGAGCAGCTGTTTTCCTCGGCCCGATAGAAGCTAAGCTGCACGGGCTGGCCCCGCTCCACCTCAATCACCTCCGGCGAGTAGCCGCCCTTGACGGTAATGGCGACTTGCTGCACGCCGCCCGCGGTAGAGGCAGCGGCGGCCGTTTGCCGGGCCGAAAAGAAGAAGTACCAGATGACAAACGCGGCCAGGCCCAGCCCGCCCAGCGTCACGAAAATTTCGGCAGTATCCATCAGAAGTTACAAAGCTTAATTGGCGCGAAAAGAGCGCAGGCGCAACGAGTTGGTCAGCACCGACACCGAGCTCAGGGCCATGGCCCCGGCCGCCAGCATGGGCGAGAGCAGCCAGCCAAAGACGGGGTAGAGCAGGCCCGCTGCCACGGGAATGCCGAGCGAGTTGTAGATAAAGGCAAAAAACAAGTTCTGGCGGATAACGCGAATCGTTTGCCGGCTCAGGGCAATGGCCGTAACCACGCCCTGCAGGTCGGAGCGCATCAGCGTGATGCCGGCCGCTTCCATGGCCACGTCGGTGCCCGCGCCGATGGCCAGCCCGATGTCGGCCCGGGCCAGGGCCGGAGCGTCGTTGATACCGTCGCCGACCATGGCCACGGTACGGCCCTCGGCCTGCAGCTCCTGGACCTTGGCGGCTTTGTCGGGGGGCAAGACCTCGGCGAAGTAGCGGGTGATGCCCACCTGGGCGGCCACGGCGGCGGCCGTTTGGGGGTTGTCGCCGGTCATCATCACCACCTCAATGCCCTGCTGCTGCAATTGCCGGATAGCCGCCGCCGAAGTGTTGCGCACGGTATCGGCCACGCCCAGCACGCCCACGGCCCGGCCGGCTACGGCCACGTAGAGCACGGTTTGGGCCTGGCTGAGCAACTCTGCGGCCGGGGTTTCCAGCTCCGGAGGTAGTACAACGCCTTCTTCCTGCAGCAGGCGGCGGTTGCCGATAAGTACAACTTGGCTTTCGACGGTGGCGGCAGCCCCGTGTCCGGCCACGGCCCGGAAGCTGGTGGCGGGCAGCGCGGCGGCATCTTGTGCCTCGGCGTAGCGGACTACGGCGGCGGCCAGCGGGTGCTCACTCTGGCGCTCCACGGCCGCTACTAATTGCAGCACCCGGCGGGCATCCTGGCCGGGGGCAACGATGAAGTCGGTAACGGCGGGCTCCCCGCGGGTGATGGTGCCGGTTTTGTCGAGCAGCACGGTATCGACCCGGTACGCTTTTTCCAGGGCTTCGGCCGAGCGAATCAGCACGCCGTGCTCGGCGCCTTTGCCGGTGCTGACCATGATGGCCGTGGGCGTGGCCAGCCCCAGGGCGCAGGGGCAGGCAATGATGAGTACGGCCACGAAGTTGACCAAGGCCAGCGGCAGGCGGCTTTCCACCGGGGCCAAATCAAACCAGAGCACGAAGGTGAGCAGGGCAATAACCACGACCGTGGGCACGAAGATGGCGCTGACTTTATCGGCCAGGCGCTGAATCGGGGCCCGGCTGCCCTGGGCATCTTCCACCAGCTTCACAATCTGGGCCAGCATCGTGTCGGCCCCGACTTTGGTGACGCGGAAACGGAAGGAGCCGGTTGTGTTGAGCGTGGCCCCGAACACCGCGTCGCCGGGCTTTTTCTCCACCGGCAAACTTTCCCCCGTCAGCATGGCCTCGTCCACGGCCGAGGCGCCTTCCAGCAGTACGCCGTCGGTGGCTACTTTCTCGCCGGGCCGCACCACCACTACGTCATTCAATTGCACCTGCTCAAGGGGCACGTCGATTTCCTGGCCGCCGGGGCGCACCACCCGGGCCGTTTTGGCCTGCAAGCCCAGCAAGGACTTCATGGCCGCCGACGTTTGGGTTTTGGCCCGCTGCTCCAACACTTTACCCAGCAAAATCAGGGCAATGATGGTGGCCGTGGTGTCGTAATAGACCTCGGGCATCAGGCCGCGGCTGGTGAAAAAGCCCGGTACGACGGTAGCGGCCAGGCTGTAGGCAAACGCGGCCCCGGTGCCCACGGCAATGAGCGTGTCCATGTTGGCAGCCCGGTGGCGCAGGCCGTTCCAGGCCGAGACGTAAAACTCCCGCCCGCTGTAGAGCAGCACCGGCAGCGTGAGCAGCAGCAAGATATAATTGAGCCCCTGCATGTTGACGCGCTGCAGCAAAGCGGGCCAGAGCATAAGCATGCTCAGCGGCATGATGACGACGGCCAAGCCCACGGCCACCCAGAAGCGGCGCTTGAGCTGCTGGTAGGTGCGGGCTTTCTGCTCGTCGAGGGCGGCTTGGCGGTCGGCGGCGCTGGTGTCGGGGGCGCGCTCCACCACGCCGTAGCCGGCTTTTACCACGGCTTCCTTCAGGGTGGTGGGGGAGGCCTGGTCGGGCAGGTACTGCACCGTGGCTTTTTCGGTGGCGTAGTTGACCAACGCACTCTGCACGCCAGGCGTACGGGTCAGGGACTTCTCCACAAAGGCCGCGCACGAGGCGCAGGTCATGCCTTCGATGTCGAGGGTAGTAGTTTCGGGAGCAACCGTATTCATTGCAAAACAGCTAATACAAAGCAAAAAGGCCCAGTTGGCGGCCAGCCGCGGCTCGTCTTCCGGCTCTACAAAGGAACAAGGGCCCCGGCCGGAAGTTGGTACGGAATCCTGCCGCATTCTTGCATAATTTGAGTTGCAGCTTGCGCCGCCAGCTTGCCGAATTGCGCCCCGTACTTGCTGAATCTGGGGCCACTGCGTTGGTAAAACCGGGGAAAAGGGCGCGCTGGTTTCCGTGCCGAACGTTTTGAGCTCATTCAGGCCGGCTACCCGCGGCCGGGGTTGGTGGGCGCCGATTAAAACCGGCCGGCCCTTTGTACCCCCGAGTTTCTACTTTTGCCAGAAGCTCCAAACTCGCTGGTGGCCCGTTGTGTTGTGTTGGGTAGCGTACGGCCCAGGCTTTGTATGCTAGCTGGTCTTTTCCAGCGGGTTGACGCGCTGCCCCCGCTTTTTCTTTGGCCTTATTCCCACCCCTCCATGAACTCCTCCGCCCGCCTGCTCGCCACCCTGGTCACTGGTACGTTGCTGTTTACTGGTTGCGGCGACCAAAAATCTGCCGCAACCACTACCGACCCCAAAGCGCCCACCGCCAGCACCGACCACTCGGCCATGCACCATGGGCCGGCCACTGCCGACATGAAGGGACTGATGAACACCATGATGACGAACATGGAGGGCGCTAAGCCTGCCGGCAACACCGACCGCGACTTTGCGCTAATGATGATGGCCCACCACAAAGGCGCCGTCGAAATGTCGGCCCTGGAGCTCAAAGAGGGCACCGACGCTACACTGCGGGCCATGGCCGAGAAAATCAGCGCCGACCAGCAGCAGGAAATCCTGGTTTTACAGGAAGCAGCCACCCGCCTCGACGCGGCCCCGGCCAACTACAAGCCCACCGACCCGGCCGACCCGTTTACCCGCCAGCTGAAGGCCTCAATGGACGGCATGATGCTGAACCTGGGCGAGCCCAGCGGCAGCGTCGACCAGGACTACGCCGCCCTGATGATACCTCACCACCAGAGCGCCGTGGCAATGGCCCAGGCGGAGCTAACCCACGGCCAGGACTCCAAGCTCAAGCAGCTGGCCCAGCAAATAATTTCGGCTCAGGAGCAGGAAATCAAGCAATTCAAGGTGTGGCAGGTGAAACACGCCGGCCAGATTAAGCCCGGCGCGGCCCTCTACGAGTGCCCCATGGGCGACGGAGGCCGCAGCAACGCCCCCGGCAAGTGCCCCAAATGCGGCATGGACCTGGAAAAGAAAGCCTAACCCGCGCTTCAAGTCCAAGCCGTTGGCAGGCCTGGTCACGCGCCGGTTTCAAACGAAGGCGGGCAGAATCCTGCAAGCTGCCGGCGCAATTCTGTACCCGCCGGGCAGCACCCCGCCGTACTTTTGGGCGTTTATTCTGCCAACCCCGGTCTGGTTTCGGGCGGCTCAACTTTACTTCTATGAAAACCCTCCAGTTCAAAACCAACATCAACTGCGGCGGCTGCATCAAGGCCGTAACGCCTACTCTGAACGGCGAGCCGGCCATCAGCGCCTGGCAAGTCGACACGGCTAACCCCGACAAGGTGTTGACCATCAGCGGGGAGCTAACCGAAGCTCAGGTAATTGCCCTGGTAGAGGATGCCGGCTTCGAGGCCCGAGCCGTGTAGCTGACCGCTGACTTTACGGTAAACGAAAAACGCCTGCGCAATGCAGGCGTTTTTATGGGTTTTGAGTTCAAACAACACGTTAGCCGCGGCGGCTTTGCCAGGCCAGCAGGTCGCTGGCGGTGTCCACGTCGCTCAGGGGCACAAGCTGGGCCACGCGCAGGCCCAGGCGGGCGGCGTCGGCCAGGGTGTCGGTCAGTACCGAGTCAGTACTCCAGGCTTTGTTCCGAAAAAAATCGGGGACTACCGTGCGCATTCCCAGCAGGTAGTAGCCCCCATCCAGGGCCGGGCCCACGACGACCTCGTGGTGGGCTAGCTGGTCGAAAGCTTCCCGTAAGTGCGTGCTGGTCAGCTCCGGGCAGTCGGTGCCGATGATGACGACCCGGGTGGCACCGGCGGCAAAGGCGGCTTCGAAGGCGTGCTGCATCCGCTGCCCAAGCTCCCCGGCGGGCTGGGGTAGCTGCTCGTAGCCAAGCCAATCGGTGAAGAAATTCGGGCTTGCCGCCGGCTCGCCGGCCAGCCACAGGGTTTTGGCCGCGGCCACGCCGTCGGCCGCCGCGCGGGTGTGGTCCAGCAGCTCCTGGTACACGCGCAGGGCTTCCTCGTCGCCCACGGTATGCGCCAGGCGGGTTTTGACCAGGCCCAGGGCCGGGTGGCGGGCAAAAAGTAGCAGGTGGTCGGCCATCAGGCGGGTACTGCGCAGTGGTTCAAAACGTAAAAGAGCTAGGCCACGGTACCGCCGCAGCTGGAGCCCGCGCCGGCCGTGCAGCCGTAGCAGTGCTGGTTGACCACAATGGGCCGTTGGGCCAGCGTGGCGGCGTCGAAGTCGCGGATGTGCTGCACGGTGCTGGCCACGTGTAGGTCCAGCATCTGGTTGAAGTCGCAGTCGTAGAGGCCGCCGTCCCAGCCCACCGAAATCGTGTTGCGGCACATCACGCCGGCCGCGGCCACGGGGTTGAAGGCGTTGACCAGCTTTTCCATGTAGCCCGCGTAGTTGCCCGACTCAATCAGGTAGTCCAGGTAGCGGCTCACGGGAATGTTGGTAATGGCAAACAGCTCGTTGAAGACGATGCCGTGGTCTTTGAGCAGCACCCGCTTAAACTGGTCCTGCAGGCCCTTCTGTCCGCCGGGCAAAAACGCCCCGGCCGGGTTGTACACCAGGTTGAGCACCAGGCCCGAACCTGCCTGTCCGTAGCCCACGGCGTTGAGCATTTTCAGCGCCCGAATCGAGTCCTCAAACACCCCGTCGCCGCGCTGGCTGTCGGTTTTGGCCGCGCTGTAGAAGGGCAGGGAGCTGACCACTTCCACGCCGTGCTTTTTGAAAAATTCGGGCAGGTCGTAGTACTTCTTATTGGCCACGATGATGGTCAGGTTGCAGCGCACGAGCACCTTGCGGCCCAGCTTGCTGATTTCCTCCACGAACCAGCGGAAGTCGGGGTTCATTTCCGGGGCGCCGCCGGTGAGGTCCACCGTCGGAATATCGGTTTGGGCCAGCGCGTCGAGGCAGTACTGCATGGTCTGCCGGGTCATGATTTCCTTGCGGTCCGGGCCGGCATCTACGTGGCAGTGCTTACACACCTGGTTGCACATCTTGCCCACGTTGATCTGGAGCACGGCCGGGGCCACGGGCGTAAGCGGAAACAGACCCGCGGCGCCGAGCTTCTCGTGAAACAGGGGCAGGTGCAGCGTTTCGGCTACTTCCTGGCGCAGCACGGTGAGTTGGAACGACGAATCGGCCAGCTGGTGGCCAGTGGCCCTTAAGGACTTAGTCATGAGCTCAATACAAGGGAAATGAGGGCCGGGCCGGGTTAGCAGCAGCTGCCAGTGGTTTCGGTGGCGGCAGCGGTACTCGTGGGAGCAGGGCCGCAGGGGAATAAGCCGAAGTGCTGGTTTTTGGTGCCATCCACGCGGAAATGGGCGCCGTAGCGGGTGCGCGTGAGCATGTCGGCGGTGTTGCCGCACACGAGCACCGGCCGGCCGGTTTCGAACACGTGGTGGTCGTCGAGGGTGAAGCTGTGGGGCTCGTCGGGGGCGGTGCCCAGGTAGGTGGCCACCTGGCCGTAGTCCTCGCACTGGTCTTCCAGGTCGAGCTTGAAGGCCCGCACCGTGAGCGAGTAGAACTTGATGTTGCCGACCTTGCGCTCAATCTCGGCGTTGTCGATGGTGAGGCGGCGCTGGGCCGTGAGGCGGTAGTCGCGGATGCCCAGCTCGCGCAGCAGGCGGCGGAAATCCTCGATGTACAAGGCCCCACTCAGGCACTCGCCGTAGAGCACCGGGTCCTGGCGCAGGGTTTCGGGCACGCGCCGGTCCGAGAAGACGTCGGCAATAAAGAGCTCCCCGCCGGGCTTGAGCACCCGGAAAATCTCGCGGTAGGTGGCCACTTTATCCGTGCTCAGGTTCAGCACGCAGTTGCTCACGACCAGATCCACACTGTTGTCTTCGAGGCCCGCCGAGTGCAGGTCTTCGATAAAGCCGTGGCGGAATTCCACGTTGGGCTGCTGGTAGCCAAAGGTGGCGGTGTGGGCCGCCACGTGGCGCCGGGCCACGGCCAGCTGCTCCTCGGTCATATCCACGCCAATGACGCGGCCCCGCTCGCCGACCAGCTTGGACAGTAAATAGGCGTCGCGGCCGGAGCCCGAGCCCAGATCCAGCACGGTGAGGCCCTCCACGGCCGAGGGGATGCACACGCCGCAGCCGTAGTATTTCTCCAGCACTTCCGTCTCCAGCTGGGCCAGAATCCGCTTGTGGGCCGCCGGAATGTCGTCGGTGCAGCAGGCGTTGGTTTTCAGGTCGTGGCTGGTTTGCAGCGCGGTACCGTAGTAGTCCTGGACCTGGGCCTGAATGTGTTGCTCCATGAGAAAAAGGGAGAAGTAGAAAGTGAGTGGAAGCCGGGCGGGGCCTGGGGCAGCTACGAAATTTAGGAGGCTTCCGGATTAGGGCCGGGAGCGGGCGGGGCAAAAAAGCGACCTGGCAAGCAAGTTAACCCATTCGCCGGAGTTCGGGCCCGCCGCGCCGGCCTTTATAAAGCGCCAGTTCGGCAAGAAGTTTCGCGGGGCGCCAGGCCAGGCCGCCCGGAAGCTACTGCCGAGCCAGCTATATTCACCCGTTCGGCTAAATCCTTGGGCCCGGTCCGCTACGTAGGTCGGCCCACGCGGCGCCCCGGCTCAGCCGCTCTTACCTGCTCTAACTCCTCCAGGTCCCCGCATGAAAAAATGCTTACCCGTCCTGTTATTCGTTCTTTTGTTGTCGTTTAGCGGCCGGGCCCAGGTCACGACCAGCGCCCTGGAGGGCCTGGTCGTGGGTGCGGCGGGCGGAGCTATTCCCGGGGCCACCGTCGTCATTACCCACCTGCCTACCGGCACGCGCAGCGGCACGCAGTCCGACGGCGGGGGGCAGTTTCTGCTGAACAACCTCAAGCCCGGCGGCCCTTACCAGGTGGTGGTCAGCTTCGTGGGCTACACTTCCCAAACCCGGGACGAGCTGTATTTGAGCTTGGGCAAGGTGACGCGGCAAACCTTTACGCTCGTCGAGGCCAGCACCGAGCTGGCCGGCGTGCAAGTTACCGGCGACAAAAGTGACCCGTTTACGGCCGACAAAAACGGGCAGGCCTACCACCTCAGCCAGCAGGCCATTCGCAACACGCCCACCGTCAACCGCAGCCTGGGCGACTTAACCAAGCTCATGCCCCAGGGCAACAAGAACTCGTTTGGGGGCTCCAACTACCGCTTCAACAACCTGAGCATCGACGGTATGGCCACCAACGACGTGCTCGGGTTTCAGGAACCGGCCAGCGGGGCCGGCGGCACGGTGGCGGCCGGCACGCCCGGGGCCCTGGCCGGTACCCAGCCCATTTCCCTCGACGCCATCGACGAAATATCGGTGGTCATTTCGCCCTTCAACGTCACGCTGGGCAACTTCACCGGGGCCAACATCAACGCCGTAACCAAGGGCGGCACCAACCGGCTGGCCGGCAGCGCCTACAGCTACGCCCGCAACCAGGCCCTTACTGGCAAGAGCGTGGACGGCCTGCGCACGCCCATTGAAAGCTACTACGACGTGCAGTCGGGCCTGAGCCTGGGCGGGCCGATTGTGAAGAACAAGCTGTTTTTCTTCGGCAACTACGAGCTGCAGCGCCGGGAGGAGCCGGTTTCGTACGCCCCCGGCGCGGCCGGGGCCAACGTGCCCCGGGAAGTGGCCCGGCAAATCAGCGACTTTCTGCAAACCCAGTACGGCTACGACCCCGGCACCGTGGGCGACGTGGCCATTAAGCGCAACAGCGACAAATTCCTGCTCCGCCTCGACTACAATATTTCCGACAAGCACCGCCTGAGCCTGCGCGACAACTACGTCACGGGCTTTGCCGACAACCTGGAACGCTCCCCGACGGTGCTCAACTTCGGCAACCAGGGCTTTCGGCACCACAGCCGCACCAACAGCTTGGTGGCCGAGCTCAAAAGCTCGTTTACCAGCCGGGTTTCCAACCAGCTGATTGTGGGCTATAACACGGTGAACGAAAACCGGACGTACGACGGGCCACTGTTTCCGCACCTGGAAATCAACTACAACACCTCCACCGTCATTTACGCGGGTACTTACCGGGAGGCGGCCGTGTACGGCTCGGGCCTGAGCACCACCCAGCTCACCGACAACCTGACCATTTTCCGGGACAAGCACACGCTCACGCTGGGCACCAGCAACGAGCTGAACGCCATTGAGTACCGCTTTCTGACGGCCTTCAACGGGCGCTGGCAGTACTCGTCGGTGGATGCCTTTCTCAACAGCCGGCCCAACCGGGTGCGGGGCGTGTACAACACCGAGAGCAACGACCCGGCCTACAACAAAAGCCTGCCCTCGGCCGACTTCCGGGCTATGCTGCTGAGCCTCTACGCCCAGGACGACTACCGCCTCAGCACCCGCCTGACGGTGCAGGCCGGCCTGCGCCTGGACATGCAGCTGCACCCCGACAAGGTGCCCCTGAACCCGGCCGTGTTCAAGAATCCGGAGTTTGGCCAGTACCAGAATAAGTTTGGCGGCGTGCCCCAGCTCAACCCGCGCCTGAGCTTCAACTACCAGCTCAACGAGGCCAGCACCATGCAGCTGCGGGGCGGCTCGGGCCTGTTTACGGGCCGGATTCCGTTCGTGTGGTACGCCTACGCCCACTACATTTCCGGCAACCGCTACAACAACATCGACTACCGGCCCACCGGGGCGCTGCCCATTGCCCAGGACCTCTCGACCCTGCAGGCGGTGCAGCCCGGAATTGCCGAAATCAACCTGATTGACAACGACTTCAAGCTGCCCCGGGACTGGAAATCCACCCTGGCTTTCGACGTGAAGCTGCCTTACGAGCTGACCTTCACGGCCGAGGGGCTGGTGTCGAAAGTGGTGGCGGGGGTGCTGTTTCAGTCCATCAACTTCAAGGACAACAAGGCCACTTTCGAGGGCGCCGACAACCGACCCTACTTTGCCGCCACCGGCAACGCGGCCAAGATTGATCCGGCCTTTACCAACGTCTTCGTGATGAGCAACACCCGCCAGGGCTACAACTACAACGCCACCTTCACGCTCACCAAGCGCGTGGCCGACAAGCTGGAGGCCTACGCGGGCTACAGCTACGGCCAGAGCAAGGACATCGTGAACGGGGTGCGGGTGTCGCCGGCGGCCAATTACGAGTGGAACCAGGCCCTGGTGGCCAACTCGCCGGCTTTGGCGTATTCCAACTTCGACCTGCGCCACAAGTTTATCGGCAACCTGTACTACACGCTCAAGGTGCGGGAGCGGGCCAGCCTCAGCGCCAGCCTGATTTACATTGCCCGCTCGGGTAGCCCGTATTCCTACGTGTACGAGGGCGACGTAAACCGCGACGGGTCGGCTAAGAACGACGTGCTGTTTGTGCCCGCCTCCAGCGCCGATATTACCCTGGCCAACATTACCGGGCCCGGCGGGGCCGTGCTCGTGTCGGCTCAGCAGCAGTACGAGCAGCTGGCCGCCTACATTGCCAACGACCCTTACCTGGCGAGCCGGCGCGGGCGCTACGCCGAGCGCAACGCCGCCCGCACGCCCTGGACCCAGCAGCTGGATTTGCGCCTAACGGCCAAGCTGCCGCTCACCGCCAGCGGGGCCCAGCGCCTGGAAGTCACCTTCGACGTCATCAACCTGGGCAACTTGCTGCGCAACAGCTGGGGCCGGCAGTACTTCGTGCCCAACATTAATAACTCCGGCTACGCCCTGCTCGACTTCGTGCGCATCGAGAATAACCGGCCGGTGTACCAGTTCAAGAACCCCGCCGGCACGCCCTGGCAAACCGACCCCATCAGCTCCCGCTGGCAGGGCCAGCTGGGGCTGCGCTACTCGTTTAACTAAGGTATTCCGCTGACCAAGGTATTCCGCATCCAGGTTATTTCGGCTGTCCTCCTGAGCTTTTGCGAAGGACCTTCCTCGCCTGAGTGACAAACCCGATTCAACGCTCAAAGCCCTTTACCAACTGCTGGTAGAGGGCTTTTTACATTGGTATAACCCGCAGTGGGGTAGGCGAGGAAGATCCTTCGCAAAAGCTCAGGAGGACAGCCGACTTTTTACAAATGCCTCTAAGGGCTGCGGGCTTCAATCTTACTCGTAAAAATGCCGCATCCGCCGGATGGTGCGCAGCACTATCCAGTCACCGAGGGCGGGCAGCCAGGTGTGGACCAGCACGATGAGCCGGCCCAGGGCCGAAATAACGGTACGCTGCCGCCGCCGCCGGATGTGACTCAGGATGATGGCCGCCACCTCGGCCTGCGACTTTTGCCAGCGCGGCGGGCGGTGGGCAATGGGCACGGGTTGGCCGGCCGCGTCGAGCACGCGCTTTTCCGGGTCGTTCTGGGTGAAGCCGATGTGGACCACGCCGAAGTGAATACCGGTTTCGGCCAGCTCCAGGCGCAGGGTGTGGGCCAGGTTGGCAATGGCCGCTTTGCCGGCGCAGTAGGCCGAGCCGCTGGGCATACCGTTCAGAGCCGAAATCGAGGAAATAAACGTGACGCAACCCTGGCTCTGCACCAAATGGGGCAGGGCGGCTTTGAGCGGGTACACCGAGCCGTAGACGTTGCTGTCGAGCACCTGGCGGAACACCTCGGGCTGCATGGCGGCGAAGTAGGCGCGCTGGGAAATGCTGGCGTTGGTAATCAGGATGTCGAGGCGGCCGAATGCCTGGATGGCCGTGTCAACCAGCACTTCGCAGGCCGCGTAGTCGGTGACGTCGGCCACGCAGCTGGCCACGGCCAGGCCGGCCGCTTCAAACTCCTGGCGGGTGGCGGCCAGGCGCTCGGCATTGCGGCCGTTGAGCACCACGGCGGCGCCCTGCTGGCCCAGGCGCCGGGCCGTTTCGCGCCCAATACCCGATTCGGAGCCCGTGACAATGGCCACTTGGCCCGCGAATACGCCGGGGGCGCCCGGCCGGGGCAGTCCGGCGGCAGCTGGGGGGGCGGAAGTAGCCGGAGCGGTGGCGGCGGCAGGGGCGGAATCAGACATAGTGGTGGGCTTTAAACCAGGCCAGGGCTTCGGCCACGGCCGTTTCCAGGTTTGTCTGGGGTAAGTGCAGTTCGGTGCGGGCTTTCTGCACCGAGAAATAATGCCCGTCGTTGGCCACGGCTGCCATGGCCGCGTTGAGCTGAGCCGGGCGGCGGGTGAGGCGGGTCTGCAGGTCGCAGAAGTGGCCGTAGAGGGTAGCCAGGCCGGCCGGAATGGGCCAGCGCGGCGGGGCCACGCCCAGCACCCGACTGATTCGGGCAAAGGCGTCCCGGTAGCTCAGGTTTTCATTGCCCAGAATGTAGGATTCGCCCACCCGGCCCCGGGTCAGGGCATTCACCGTAGCCACGGCCACGTCCCGCACGTGCACGTAGTTTTTGCCGCCCGGTGGGTAGCCCGGCAGCTTGCCCCGGTAGAGCTCCAGCAGCAGGGCGTTGGACGTGGGCTTGGCGTCGCCGGGGCCGAGCATGAAGGTGGGGTGGACCAGTACGGCCGGCAGCTGTTCCTGGGTTACTGCTTGCAGCACCAGCTTGGTGGCGGCCCATTTGCTGTCCATGTAGTCGAGGCCGTAGCGGCGGCCGGCAAAGGGCCGGGTTTCGTCGCCGGGCCGCTGCCGGGAGCCAAAGCCGAAAACGTTGGCCGTGCCCACGTACACGAAGCGGCCCACGCCGGCTTGCCGGGCCAGGTGCAGCACATTCTGGGTGCCCGTCAGGTTGGCGGCCCACACGGCCGGGTTCCGGGCCGGATTAACCTGGGCCAGGGCCGCGGCGTGGAGTATGGCCCCGCAGCCTTCTGCACAGCCCGTCAGCGTGGCAAGCTGGGTAACGTCGCCTTCCCAGACCTCGATGGGCAAGGATGAAAGCGCCGGCAACGGCGAGGAAGCTGCCGCGCCACGCACCAGGGCCCGCACCGGGTAGCCCTGCCGCAGGAGCTGCTCCACGAGGTGGCGGCCCAAAAAGCCGCCGGCGCCGGTTACCAGAACTCGGGGCAGCATCAGCGGTAGTTGAGCATGGCCTTGTAGGTGCGGGCAATGCGGGTGGGGGCCACGTTGAGGAAAAACAGCGAAAAGGCCGTCAGATTGGCTAGTTGCACCCGCAGCCAGCTGTTGGTTTCGTACTTGCGGGCCGACACCACCACGTCCTGGGGCACAATCAGGAAGCGGGCCTGCCGCCGGATGCGCCGGATGATGTCGAAGTCCTCCATGATGCAGTAGTGCTCATCGAAGCCCTGCAGCTGATCAAACAGCGCGCGGGTGATAAACAGGGTCTGGTCGCCGCCCCGGCTCATAATGCCCTGGAAGCGGGTGCCGTAGCTGTTGAGGCGCAGCAGCGGGTGGCGGGAGTCGAACCGGAACCGGTAGCAGCCGGCCTCGTAGCCCTCGGTCACGGCTTGCCGGATGGTGGCCACGTAGTCGGGATGAATGCCCACGTCGGCGTGCACGAAGTAGAGAATCTCGCCCGTGGCGTGGTGGGCGCCGTGGTTCATCTGGGCGGCCCGGCCCGGCTTGGGGGCGGTAAGTACCGTGGCCCCGGCCTGCCGGGCCAGCTCGGCGGTGCCGTCGGGGCTGGCGGCATCCACTACCAGCACTTCCACCGCCCCGGCGGGAGCGTATTGGCGCAGCTGCCCGATTACGCGGCCAATGTTGGCCGCTTCGTTGCAGGTGGGAATGATGACGCTGAGAACCATGGGGGAGGGGAGGAGGGAGCGGAAGGAACGGTATTTAGGTAAGCAGTTTACGAAGATTTTCGGCTAAAAAGCCTCGCCGATGGTCAGGTAGAAGCCACTTGATTCGTGGCCCAGGGCGTAGTCGAGGCGGAGGTTGAGCTGGTCGCGCCGGTTGAGCACGAAGCGCAGTCCGCCCCCGTACGCCGCTTTCGGGCTGTCAAGGCGCAGCAGGGCCCCGGAGTCGCCCAGAGCGCCCACGCCGCCGAAGGCCACCGCGCCCAGCCGCCGGTACGCGGCCAGCCGCAGCTCGGCCTGCACCAGGCCCGCGTGCTGGTCGCGGTAGCGGCCCTCGTAGTAGCCGCGCAGGCGCCGGGTGCCGCCCAGCAACGACAACGCATTAAATGGCGCCGTGCCAGCCGTGAAACTAGCGAAGTAGTTCAACGCCAGGATGGCGCGCGGGTGCAGCCGGTGGTACGACGACACGTCGGCCACGTAGCGACTGAAGCGGGTGGTGGGCCCGTCGGGGGCCGTGGCCCGGTTGCGGTGCAGGTAGGTCAGGTCGGCCACCACGCCTTTGCTGGGAAAGAAAACCTTGTCGCGCGAGTCGAAAAACAACCCCAGGCCGCCCCCGCGCAGGCGGCTGCCCCGGCCCCCGGGCACGGTGCCGCTGCCCAGCAGCCCGCCGGCGGCCGTGCTGGTCACGTCGTACTCCTCGTACTGGTAGCGCAGGCCGGCGTAAAGCTTGCCCCGGCGCAATGCCGGCCCTACCCGCCGAAACGCGTTGAGGCGCACCCGGGGGAAATTGACGCCGTACAGCTCCCGGGGTACTTCCTGCTGGCCCACGCCGTAGAAATAATAGTTGTAGCGGTAGTAGCCGGCCTCGCCGTAGGCGTAGTAGGTATTGCGGGCGTAAAAGAGCTGAAACGGCACATACAGCAGCAGCTGGCGGTTTTGGGTGTAGGCCGCGCCCAGCGTGAGCTGCGAGGGCCGGGCCTCGGCAAAGGCGGAATCCCGCCGAAACCGCAGCGTGGCCGTCAGGGCGGCCCCGTAGGCCAGGCGGGTTTCGGGGGTGTAGTACACCAGCGGCAGCGGAATCAACGTCAGGCGCCGCCGCGGCAGACTGTCGGGTGGGGCCAGCGCGGTGGCACCGAGCAGGGCGGCGGTGAGAAGCAGCATCAGAACGAGTAATTTGCCAACCCTACGAAGTGCGGTGGGCATAGAGTTTGCCCCGCGCCAATCTTTCCCCCGGCCCGGCCCCGTATATGCCGGCTAACGCCCCTCCTCATGAGCTTCTCCCGCCTGCCCCGCCTGCTGACCACCGCCGCCCTGGCCGCCCTTGTCGGCGGCGCCGCTCCCTTGCCCGCCCGGGCCGCTGCCGCCGCCAAAGTCGCCCCGGCAGCGGCTACCGTTGACCACGGCGCCTTCGATAAGCTGCTGAAAAAGTACGTCACCGAAAAGGGCCTGGTCAACTACAAAGCCTGGAAGGCCGACCAGGGCCCGCTCAACCAGTACCTGGCCCAGCTGAGCAAGAATCCGCCGGCGGCCGGCGCCAGTAAGGCCGAGCAGATGGCCTTCTGGATCAACGCCTACAACGCCTACACCATCCGCCTGATTCTGGACCACTACCCGCTGCAAAGCATCAAGGATATCGGCACCAAAATCCAGATTCCGTTCGTGACCACGCCCTGGGCCGCGAAGTTTTTCAGCATCGGGGGCGAGAAGATGAGCCTCGACAACATCGAGCACGGCATCCTGCGCAAGAAGTACAACGACCCGCGCATTCACTTCGCCCTGGTCTGCGCCTCTATTTCCTGCCCCCGCCTGCGCACCGAGGCCTACACCGCCGCCAAGCTCGACGACCAGCTCGACGACCAGGGCCGGGACTTTCTGAACAACCCGGCCAAAAACAAGCCCGGCAAAACCAGCGCCCAGCTCTCCAAGTACTTCGACTGGTACAAGGGCGACTGGTCGGAAAACGGGCAGTCGGTGACGAGCTGGGTAAACAAGTACGCCACCACCAAGCTCGATAAAAACGCCGCCATCAGCTTTCTGGACTACAACTGGCAGCTCAATGAGCAGTAAGCGGGCCGCCGGGCGCGGTGGGGCCGGAGCGGGGCCCCGGCCATGAGCCGGCTCCGCTCTGCCGGACTGGGCGCCGCTTTGCTGCTGGCCCTGCCACGCCTAGTTTCGGCCCAAACGCGGCCGGCCCCAGCCGAAATCCGGCGCTACGCCATTGAGGTGGCCGGTCTGCGCGTGGGCTCCATGACGGCCACCCGCCAGCCCGGCCCCGACCCCGCCGCCGACGTCGTAGCCACCCTGGTCAGCGACGTGCAGGTCGATTTTCTCTTCTACCACCTCAAGATCTACTACAAGGTCGTCAACCGCAGCCGCCGGGGCCAGTTGCTGCTCTCCACCGTGGAAGCCCACACCAACCAGGGCAACTTCGCCTCCCGCGCCGAGTGGAAAGGCGACCATTACGACATCGTGGCCGACCAGTACAAGCACCACTACCAGGCCACCGAGCGGCAGCCGATTACCTGCACCGTCACGGACCTGTTCTTCAGTGAGCCCCCCGGCATCAGCCGCGCCTACGCCGAGTACTTCGGCGACTTTTTCACCCTGGTCCGCCCCGCCGCCGGCCAGCTCAAGGCCACCCGGGCCGGCCGCGAAGACGAGTACCGCTACGCCAACGGCCAGCTAACCACCATCATCAAGAAAAACCCCCTCAAGAACTTCATCATCCGCCTAGAGCCGTAAGCAGTTGTTAGTTGTTAGTTGTTAGTTGTTAGTTGTTAGTTGTTAGTTGTTAGTTGTTAGTTGTTAGTTGTTAGGTTTAGAGTCGGAATGCGGGCTTTGGATTGTTAACTGTTAAATGATAATTGTTAAATGAAATACGATGCCGTGGTGGTGGGTTCGGGGCCCAATGGATTGGCGGCGGCCATCGTGCTGCAACAGGCCGGGCTGCAAGTATTGCTGCTCGAAGGCAAAGACGAGCTGGGCGGCGGCCTGCGCACGGCCGAGCTGACGCTGCCCGGCTTCCGGCACGACATCTGTTCGGCCATTCACCCGCTGGCGGCCGCCTCGCCCTACCTCCAAACCCTGCCCCTGGCCCAGTACGGCCTGGAGTATATCACGCCGCCGGTGGCCGCTGCTCACCCCTTCGACAACGGCACGGCCGCTACGGTGGTCAATTCCCTGGACGCTACGGCCCGCAGTCTGGGCCCCGATGCGCGGGCCTACGAGCAGCTTATGCGGCCTTTGGTGGCCCAGTGGCCCGGCATTGCCCCCGACGTGCTGGCCCCGCTGCAGCTGCCCCGCCACCCGCTCGACATGGCCCAGTTTGGCCTCTCGGCCCTGCAGCCGGCCACGCTGCTGGCCCGGCGGTTTCAGACCATGGAAGCCCGGGGTTTGTTTGCCGGCATGGCCGCCCACGCCATTCAGCCCCTGGAAAACCTGACGACCTCCGCCATTGGCCTGGTGCTGCTCATTGCCGCCCACCGCCAGGGCTGGCCCCTGCCCAAAGGCGGCTCCCAAAGCATTGCCGACGCCCTGGTAGCCCACTTCCGGGCCCTGGGTGGCCACGTCCAAACCGGCACCATGGTCAAGTCCCTGAGTGAGCTGCCCGAGGCCCGCGCCGTGCTCTTCGACGTGACGCCCGCCCAGATCCTGCGCATTGCCGGCCACAGCTTGTCGGCCGTGTACCAGTGGCAGCTGCGGCGCTACCGCTACGGCATGGGCGTGTTTAAGGTCGACTGGGCCCTGGCCGCGCCCATTCCCTTCACCGCCCCCGAATGCGCCGATACGGCCACGGTGCATTTGGGCAATACCCTGGAAGAAATTGCGGCCGGCGAAAAAGCCACCAGCCGGGGCCAGCACCCCGAGCGGCCCTTCGTGCTGCTGGCCCAGCAAAGCCGCTTCGACCCCACCCGCGCCCCGGCCGGCCAGCACACGGCCTGGGCCTACTGCCACGTGCCCCACGGCTCCCGCCAGGACATGACCCAGGCCATTGAGCAGCAGGTCGAGCGGTTTGCGCCCGGCTTCCGGGACCGAATCCTGGGCCGCCACACCTTCGACACGGCCCAAATGGAGGCCTACAACCCCAACTACGTGGGCGGCGACATCAACGGCGGCCGGCTCGACATCGGCCAGCTCTTTACCCGGCCGGCCCTGCGCGCCTCGCCCTACCGCACCTCCCGCCGCGGCCTCTACCTGTGCTCCTCGGCCACCCCGCCCGGCGGCGGCGTGCACGGCATGTGCGGCTACCACGCCGCCAGCCGGGCCCTGCGCGACATTTTCGGGCTCCAGCCCCCGCCCCTGCACCGCGGCTAAGCGCCCGTGGGGTAGGGGCTGCCAACCCCAACGGAGAACCGCCTCCCCTTGAGGGAAAGGATTTTTACCTTGACGGAGAAGCTTTCTACCTTGACGGAGGACCTTCCAACCCCAACGGAGAAGCTACCAACCCCAGCGGAGAAGGTTCCAACCCCGACGGAGATGCTTTCCACCCCGACGGAGATGCTTCCGACCCCGGCGGAGCAGGTTCCAACAACGACGGCGAAGCTTTCTACCCTGACGGAGAAGGTTTCGACCCCGACGGAGCAACTTTCTACCTTGACGGAGGACTGATTTTCCTGCCCCCTTCAGCCGCACAATCTATCGGCCGGCGGCTCAGGGGAAAGGAGGTGGGGAAGTGCAGCCGGTTTTATACCTTGGGGGCATTCTTCCTGACTCGCGTTTAGCCTCCGCCGCTATGCATCCCGACTCGACCCACGCGAATCACTCGGAATTATGGTCCCGGCTCGACGCCCTGGACCTCGACGCGGCCACCCCGCTGTCCTTCACCCACCGCCTCGCCCGCGACAATGCCTGGCCCCCGGATTTTGCCCGGCGCGTGGTGCTCGAATACAAGAAGTTCGTGTTTCTGGCCGCCACCTGCAACCACCCCGTCACGCCCTCCGACGAAGTCGACCAGGCCTGGCACCTGCACCTGGTCTACACCCGCTCGTACTGGGACGAGCTCTGCGGGCAGGTGCTGGGCTTCCCTTTGCACCACGGTCCCACCCAGGGCGGCGCCGCCGAGGGCCACAAGTTCCGGGACTGGTACGCCAAAACCCTGCAGGCCTACTACGCCGCCTTCGGCTCCGTACCCCCCGCCGACATCTGGCCCCCGGCGGCCGTCCGCTTCGGGGAGGCGCCCCACTTCCGGCGCGTCAATCTGCGGCGGCACTGGCTGCTGCCCCGGCCCCAGTGGCCGCACCTGGGCCGTAAGCAGGCCTGGCTCCTGATCCTGGCGGCCCTGGTGCTAGTCGGCTGCACGGCCCGCCTGCCCCTGAACCCGCTGAACTGGTACGGGCAGGAGTTTCTGGCTTTATACTGGCTCTTGTGCCTGACCGTGCTGCCCCTGGTCCTGTGGTGGCGGCACCGGGGCCGGGGCCCCGCAGAAGCTTCGGCCAACGCCCGGCCCTCCACTTACGAAGTAGTGCGCTTGGCCGCCCACGGTGAGCGGCTGCCCGACAGCGCCCTGGCGGCCCTGGCCCACGCGGGTAAGCTGGAGCTGCTGCCCGACCAGCAAGTGCGCCGCCCCCTCAACGCCCCGCCGCCCACCGATGCCTACGAGCTGGCCGTCTGGAGCCTGGTGCCCCCCGAAGGCACCACCCTCGACGCGGTGCGGCGCCGGGCCAGCCAGCCCACAATTGAAGCAGTGCAGGCCCTCGATGCCGGCCTCGAAGCCCAGGGCTGGCTGCTGCCCGAAGCGGAGCGGGCCCGTCTCAATAAGCCGGTTATCCTGGCCCTAGTGCTGTTGGGCCTGTTTGGCTTGGCCAAGGTTGTCGTTGGCCTGGCCCGGGAGCGGCCCGTGGGCTTCCTGGTGGCCACGCTACTAGGGCTGGTGGTAGTGGCCGTTTACTGCTACCACCAGCGGGCCTGGGCTACCGGCCGCGGGGCCCGGGTGCTGCGCGAGGCCACGGCCGTGGTGGGCGAAGAGCAGCATAGCGAGTCCGTTTCTGCCGAGTACGTGGCCCTGAGCGTGGCTTTATTCGGGGTGCAGAGCCTCAACGGGTTGGGTCTGAATCACCTGGCCATCCTGTTGGTGCCGCCCAGCCAGGGTGGCGACTCCAGCGGCGGTGATTCCGGCAGCAGCGACGGAGGCTCGGGCTGCGGCGGGGGCTGCGGCGGCTGCGGCGGCGACTAATCTTTGCACCACTACCCGGACCCTATGCAGTGGATTACCCGCGAAAAACCCAAGATTGACCGCCTGGCCTGCCCTTGGCTGATCCGGCGCTTTATTGATGCCCAGGCCGAAATTCTCTACGTGCCGGCCGCCGAGGTGCTGCCCACGGCCGCCCGCACCGGCGCCATTCCCTTCGACGTGCCCGGCGTGGAATTCTCCCACCACGGCCCCGAGTGCACCTTCGACTACTTCCTCAAAAAGTACGAGCTGCAGGACCCGGCCCTGCACGCGCTGGCGCCCATCATCCGCGGCGCCGATACCGACAACCACGCCCTGGCCCAGCAGGCCGCCGGACTCTGGGCAATTTCGGCGGGCTTGGCCTATAACATTGACGACGACCAGCAGCTCTTGCAGCAGGGTATGGTGCTCTACGATGCCCTCTATAGCTGGGCCCGGCACCTGCAGCACCAGCCCCACACCCAGCAGCCCGAGGAGTTGCTGCTGGCCCAGGTGTACGCCGCCTACCTGGAGAAAAGCCGGGGCCGCAGCTCGCCCGCCCCGGCCTGGACCAGCCAGCTGCGGGAGCTGATTCAGGACCACCTCGACACCAACCTGAGTTTGCGCCTGACCGAAATGGCCGACGTGCTGCACGTCAACCCCACCTACCTGTCCCGGGAGTTTGCCCGCTACTTCGACAACCTTTCTTTTGGTGAGTACATCCGCAAGCTGCGCATTGAAAAGGCCCTGGGGCTGCTGGATTCCACGACCTATCCGCTGGCCGAAATTGCCTACCTCACCGGCTTTTCCGACCAGAGCCACTTCACCCGCATCTTCAAGCAGCACACCGGTCAGAGCCCGTCGGCCTACCGCAAAAAGTGGCGCCCCACGTAAAGATTCTTCCAAGGGAAAATTCCGTTCTATTTTTCCTCGGCGGCCGGCCGTAGCATTGCGGTTCGTAGCTTTCTTCTCGTAATCCCGCAACCCGCTGCCAGCCATGCCCCAGCTCCTGCCGCCCGTTTCCAAGCCCCGTTTTGGCGAGGCCCTGCGCTTCTGGCTGAAGCTGGGTTTCATCAGTTTCGGCGGCCCGGCCGGCCAGATTGCCATCATGCACACGGTGCTGGTCGAGGAAAAGCGCTGGATTTCGGACGCCAAGTTTCTGCACGCCCTCAACTACTGCATGCTGCTGCCCGGTCCCGAGGCTCAGCAATTGGCCACCTACATCGGGTGGCTGCTGCACGGCCGCCGGGGTGGCTTGGCGGCCGGCGTGTTGTTTGTGCTGCCTTCGGTGTTTATTCTGCTGGCTCTGAGCCTGCTCTACGTTACGGTGGGCACGCTGCCGGCCCTGCAGGGCGTATTTGCGGGCCTCAAGCCCGCCGTGGTGGCCATTATTCTGCTGGCTCTGGTCAAGATTGGGCAGAAGTCCTTGCTGGGGCCGCTGCACTACGCCGTGGCGGCGGCCAGCTTCGTCGGTATTTTCTGGCTGAATATTCCCTTTCCGCTGCTCATCGTGGGCGCAGCCCTGGTGGCGCTGCTGGTGCAGCGGTTCTTCCCGGCCCCGGCCGCCACGGCCGCCGCCCAGGCCCGGGCCGAGCTGGCCGAGGAAGGCTACTTCCTGACCACCCGCTCGGTAGTGTCCGGCACGGGCTTCAGCGCCCGGCGCCTGGTGGGGCAACTGCTGCTGACGCTGGGACTCTGGGCGCTACCACTGCTGGTGCTGGCTTTCACCGGGCCCGACTTACCGTTCTGGCAGCACCTGAGCGGGTTTTTCACCAAGGCCGCCCTGGTCACCTTCGGCGGGGCCTACGCCGTGCTGCCCTACGTGGCCCAGGTGAGCGTGGCTCAGCTGCACTGGCTTACCCAGGGGCAGATGCTCGACGGCCTGGCCCTGGGTGAAACCACCCCTGGGCCCCTGATTATGGTGCTGGCCTTCGTGGGCTTCATGGGCGGCTACACCCACTTCGGCGGCTCCTTGGCCCTGGCCGCCCTGGGGTTGCTGCTGACGACTTACTACACTTTTTTGCCCTGCTTTTTCTTTATCCTGGCCGGGGCGCCCATCATTGAGCGCACCCAGCACAACGCCCGCCTTAAGGCCGTGCTCAGCATTATCACCGCCGCCGTAGTGGGCGTGGTCCTGAACCTGGCCGTGTACCTGGGCCAGGCCGTGCTGTGGCCTGCTGCCGGGCCCGGCCTGCACTTGCACTGGCCGAGTCTGGTGTGGCTGCTGGTGTCTTTGCTGGCCCTGTACCGCTTCAAGCTCAACATGATTCTCTGGATTGGCATCAGCGCCGCCATCGGCCTGCTGTATTACGCCCTGCTGCCTTTCCGGGGCTAACCCACCGACTCCGATGACTGACCCCAACTTCCAGTTTTCCCGCCGCCGCTGGCTCAGAACTACGGCCCTGGCTACGGTGCCGGTGCTGCTGGGCCCCTGGGCCGCCCCGGCGGGAGTAGCCCCGCGGGCCGCGGCCAAAACGCCCCCGCTGCGTGCGGCCGATATCAACGCCATTGAGGCGGCGTTGGGCAAGAAAGGCAGCTACGTCGAGGCCCAGGCCACGCACACCACGGCCCTGCCCCGCAACGACTTAAAGGTGAGTATCAAAGGCGAGGCCGTCCCGATTTCCTTCGGCTTCGGCGGCTGGGTAGCCATCAAGCACACGCTGGACGGCACAACGGCCATGCTGATGAGCGACACGGTGCTGCTGCAAGAGGAAGTGGCGCCGCTCATGGACGCGGCCCACGCCAACGGGCTGGAAATCGGGGCCGTGCACAACCACTTTTTCTACGAGGAGCCCCGCATCGTCTACATGCACCTGCACGGCATGGGCACGCCGGCCGAGCTGGCCCGCAAGTTTGCCGCTACCCTGAAAAACTCCCGGCTGCTGCCCGCCAACCAGCCCGCTCCGGCCCCGGCCGGCGGCGCGGCCACCACTGCCCCGCCCAGCGCCGCCCCAGCTACGGCCAAAGAGCAGTTCGAGCTGCCCGCCCTGGATAAAGTCGTCGGCGCGACGGGCGTCGTGAACGGGCCAACCTACAAGTACACTATCGGCCGGGCCGACTTGCAGGTGCTCATGATGAACACCGACATGACGGCCGCCATGGGGCTGAATTCCTGGGCTGCCTTGGCCGGCCAGCAGGCCCACGCCCACATTGCCGGCGACATTGCCATGCTGGAGCCCGAAGTCAACCCGGTGATTCGGGCGCTGCGGGCCCACGGACTGGAAGTCGTGGCCGTGCACAACCACATGCTCTTCGACCAGCCCCGGATGGTGTTTTTGCACTACTACGGCCGGGGCCCGGCCGCACAGCTGGTCGCCGGCTTCCGCGCCGCCCTCGACCAGCTCGGCCCGGGCCAGTCTGAGCACATGAAGCATTAGGCGCGGCGTAAACCGCCCTGAAAAAACGAAACGGGCCCTTTCCGCCGCGGCGGAAAGGGCCCGTTTTTCTTCACTCAACCCCGGTTACTCGGCCTTGGCGTTGAGGTAGTTCTTGGCCAGGTCGTTGAGCTTGGTGTCGGTCAGCTGCTCTTCGTCCAGGGTTTGCTGCAGCAGCTCGGCGGCGTCGGTGTGGCCCAGGCGCTGGGCAAAGTGGGCCGCCGTGCCGTAGCCCGATATTTCGTAGTGCTCGATGCGCTGGGCCGCCGCAATCAGGGCCGCGTCCATTACCTCCTCGGTGGCATTTTCCGACATGGTTTCCTGACCTTCGGCAATGAGACCTTCCATGGCCTTGCAGGTGTGCCCGCTCAGGTCGAGGTCCAGGGCCTTGCCAATCTTTTCGAGGCGGGCCACCTGGTTTTCCGTTTCGCGCAGGTGCTTCTCGAAGCCGCGCCGCAGCCGCCCGTCCTTGGCCGTTTCGGCCATCAGGGGCAGAGCTTTGACCAGCTGCTTCTCGGCGCTGTAAAGGTCTTTGAGCTGCATTTCAAACAGGTCGTCGAGCGTTTCCAGTTTATCGAACATAAGACAATGGGTGAGAAGGGTGAAAAATTGCTTGGCTCTACTACCCTACGAAAGTGCCCCCGGAGCGTTCCGGACGAGCTTTTAGCGTCAAATGCCTAAGCTTAACCGTACCGGGCGCCACCGGCCGCGCCCGAAAACTTCGGCGGGTCTGGCTTGTCTTACAGGGCAACATCGGCCGCGGGCCCGCGGTAAAAGACGACCAACCGCCTGCCGCCCGCTGGTCCGCCGCGGCGCTGCTTTCCCACTCTCTTTATTGACTACTGACTACTCCCTTCCGACTACCATGGAATACCGCCAACTAGGGGCCTCGGGCCTGCGCATCCCCGTGCTGAGTTTTGGTACCGCCACCTTCGGGGGCGGCAACGAGTTTTTCAAAGCCTGGGGCAGCACCCAGGTCGATGAAGCCCGCCACCTGATTGATATCTGCCTCGAAGCCGGCGTCAACCTCTTCGACACGGCCAACGGCTACTCCGACGGGGCCGCCGAAACCATCCTGGGCCAAACCCTGGCCGGCCGCCGCCACGAGGTGCTGATTTCCACCAAAGCCACTTTCCCCACCGGCCCCGGGGCCAACGACTACGGCTCCTCCCGCCACCACCTCATCCGGGCCTGCGACGACAGTCTGCGCCGCCTCGGCACCGACTACATCGACATCTACCACATGCACGGCTTCGACGCCCACACGCCCGTCGACGAAACCCTGCGCACCCTCGATACCCTGATTCAGAGCGGCAAGGTGCGCTACATTGCCTGCTCCAACTTCTCGGGCTGGCATTTGATGAAGTCCTTGTCGGTATCGGAGCGGCACGGCTGGGCGCGCTACGTGGGCCACCAGGCCTATTATTCCCTGGCCGCCCGCGAGTTTGAGTGGGAGCTGCTGCCCCTGGGCCTCGACCAGGGCGTGGGCACCATCGTCTGGAGCCCGTTGTCGGCCGGCTTGCTCTCGGGCAAGTTTCGGCGGGGCCAGCCCGTGCCCGAAAGCAGCCGCCTGGCCCAGGGTGGGGGCCAGGGCCCGCAGGTGCCCGACGAGCTGCTGTTCCGCATCGTGGATGCCCTGGACGAAGTGGCGGCTGAAACCGGCAAAACCGTGGCCCAAGTAGCGTTAAACTGGCTTTTGCAGCGCCCCACAGTGGTCAACATCGTGGTGGGGGCCCGCAACGAGGAGCAGCTACGCCAGAACCTGGCCGCCGTGGGCTGGAACCTCACCCCCGAGCAAGTTGCCCGCCTCGACGCCGCCAGCGCCACCGAGCCGATTTACCCCTACTGGCACCAGCGCCGCTTCCCGATGCTGGGCCACACCGGGATTTAAGGTGCTCAAGTGCTAATGTGGTGGAATGTGAGAACTGTGTGGAATGTGTCATTGCGAGGCGCAGCCGTGGCACCCGAAGGACAGCGCAGCTAATCCGTCCTCTGCGCAGATAGTCCCATCCTTTAACTAGAAAGCCCTTTCCCGTACCAACGGGAAAGGGCTTTCTGCGTGCAAGAATCGTGGTTTGCATAAGCAGGAGAGGCTTTCAAAAAGCGAAGCCGCCGAGCTACGCCAGCTTCATTTTACCAGTTAATTTGTTGCTGACTTTATGTATACAAACCAGTTTAATAGCACTGATTGTATACTCTAATTAGGTATGATGTTTTTTATATCATAGATAAATGTATACCTCCCATTGGTATACATTAGCGGTTTATGCTTCAATTGTATACCTGTTCATTATTGGTTAGTACCAACAATCAAAGCGGCCTGGGGCAGCTTTCCAGCTGGCACTTTACTCGCATACGGTGGCCGCGGAGGCTGTTTGGCCCGTAAACTGCCCCGATTCCCTTTTCTTTGTCGGGCCTAAGTCCGCTCCACTGTCTGCTCTATGTCCGAAACCATTGCCCCGCTCCGCACCGTGGACGTGACGCGCTACGTCACGCCACTGCGCGAGGGCGGCTCTTTGCCGGCCCTCGTCGAGGCCGACGATACCTTTATGTACGTGGTCAAGTTCCGGGGCGCGGGCCAGGGCATCAAGGCCCTGATTGCCGAGCTGGTCGTGGGTGAAATAGCCCGGGTGCTGGGCTTACGCGTGCCCGAACTGGTGTTCTGTGAGCTCGACGTAGCCTTTGGCCGCTCCGAGCCCGACGAGGAAATCCAGGACCTCTTGCAAGCCAGCACCGGCCAAAACCTGGGCTTGCACTACCTCAGCGGCGCCATCACCTTCGATTCGCTGGTCACGACCATCGAGCCGCGGCTGGCCTCGCAAATCGTGTGGCTCGATGCCCTGACCCTGAACGTGGACCGCACCGCCCGCAACACTAACCTGCTGATGTGGCACAAGGAGTTGTGGCTCATCGACCACGGCGCGGCCCTCTACGTGCACCACGCCGGCCCGGGCTGGGCCACGCCGCGCCCCCGGCCGTTTCCGCAGGTAAAAGACCACGTGCTGCTGCCCCAGGCCGCCGAGCTGCGGGCCGTGGATGCCGAGTACCGCCCCCGGCTCACGACCCAGGTGCTGCACGATATTCTGGCCCTGGTGCCCGACGCCTGGCTGGAAGAGGCTGCCGCCGGCGATGCTACGGCCGCAGAGCAGCGCGCCAATTACGTCGGCTTTCTGGCCCACCGCCTGGCCGCATCCGAAACCTTTGTTCAGGAAGCCGAAGATGCCCGAAAAGCACTTGTTTGAGTACGCCGTGCTGCGCGTAGTGCCCCGCGTGGAGCGCGAAGAGTTTCTGAACGTCGGCGTGATTCTCTACTGCCGGGCCCAGGGCTTTCTGCAAACCCGCTGCCACCTGCCCGAAGCCCGCCTGCAAGCCTTTACCGGCGCCGAGCTGGACTTCGACGAGCTGCGTCAGCGCCTGCAGGCCTTCGAGAAAATCTGCCGGGGCAAGCCCGAAGGCGGCACCATCGGCCGTCTGGCCCTGGCCGAGCGGTTCCGCTGGCTCACGGCCACCCGTAGCACCATCGTCCAAACCTCGCCCACCCACCCCGGCCTCTGCGAAAACGCCGCCGCTACGCTAGAGCAGCTCTACCAGCAGCTGGTGGGGTGATTTTAGTTGTTAGTTGTTGGTTGTTAGTTGTTAGTTGTCGGTTGTTGGGCATCTGTCATCCTGAGCAAAGCGAAGGACCTCCCTCACCTGAGTGACAAGCTTTCTTCAACGTGACAAAGCCCTTTCCGGCTCGTGTGGGAAAAGGCTTTAGCACGTTGGCAACAGCCGCAGTGGGGTAGGCGAGGAAGGTCCTTCGCTCTGCTTCGCGCCGCTCAGGATGACAGATGCCCAACAACTAACAACTAACAACTAACAACCGACAACTAACAATCAACAACCCGAAACTTATGCCGACGAATCTGCTGAATTCCACCCCGCTGCTTAGCGGAACAGCTCCCGCAGCTCGTCCCGGCTCAGGGTTTTGATGAGCGTGGCGTCGGTGTGAATCAGCTCGTGGGCCAGCTCGCGCTTGGCGTCCTGCAGCTTCATGATTTTCTCCTCAATGGTGTCGGGGCAAATCAGGCGCACGGCCACCACTTTCTTGTCCTGCCCGAGACGGTGGCTGCGGTCAATGGCCTGGTTTTCCACGGCCGGGTTCCACCACGGGTCCACCAGGTACACGTAGTCGGCCTCGGTCAGGTTGAGGCCCGTGCCGCCGGCTTTGAGCGAAATCAAAAATACCCGCACCGAGTCGTCCATTTGGAAACGAGCCACGGTGGCCGCCCGGTTTTTGGTCTGGCCCGTGAGGTAGGCAAAGGGAATGTCGTGGGCCTGCAGCTCGTCCCGAATCAGGTCGAGCATGGTCACGAACTGGGAGAAAATCAGGATTTTGTGCTGCGGGGCTTTGCTGCGCACTTCTTCCAGCAGCACGTCCAGCTTGCTGGAGGCCCGGCCGTAGTCGGCCTCGTCGGGTAGCAGGGCGGGGGAGTTGCAGATCTGGCGCAGCTTGGTCAGGCCCTGCAGAATGTGGATGCTTTCCTTGCGGGGCGCGTCTTCGTGAATGCCCAGCAGCAGGTCGTGGTACTCTTTTTTGCAGGCCTCGTACACCCGGCGCTGCTCGGCGCCCATTTCGCAATACAGCACCATTTCGGTTTTGTCGGGCAGCTCCCGGGCCACCTGGCCCTTGGTGCGGCGCAGCACGAAGGGGCTGATGCGCTGCTGCAGTTCCCGGGCCCGCCGCTCGTCCTTGAACTTGTCGATGGGCCCGGCATACACATCCTTGAAGTGCTTGAGGGAACCCAGCAGGCCGGGGCAGGCAAAGGATAGCAGCCCGTAAATATCCAGCGTGTTGTTTTCCAGCGGCGTGCCAGTCAGCACCACCCGGTTGCGGGCCTGCAGCAGCCGGGCCGCCTTGTAGCGCTGCGACTCCGGGTTTTTGATGGCCTGGGCCTCGTCCAGGAATACGTAGTTGAACTCATACCCACGCAGCTCCCGGATGTCGGAAACCATCGTGTTGTAGGTCGTCAGCACAATGTCGTGGGCATCGAACTGGGCCGCTTCGGCCCGGCGCAAGCTGCCCTGCAGCACGTGTACCCGCAGCGCCGGGGCAAACTTCTCGACCTCGGCCCGCCAGTTGAACACCAACGACGTGGGCACCACCACCAGGCTGGCCGGGCGCCGGGGAACTTGCTGGCGCTGGTGCAGCAGAAAAGCCAGTACCTGCAGGGTTTTGCCCAGGCCCATGTCGTCGGCCAGGCAGCCACCGAAATGGAAGCTGTCCAGGAAGTTAAGCCAGTTGAGGCCCTGCTGCTGGTACTCGCGCAACGTGGCCTGCAAGCCCGCCGGGGCGGGCACCGGGGCAATGCCGGTGAAGTCGGCCACGGCGGCCTCGTAGGTGGCCAACCGGGTGCGGGCAGCCTCGTCGAGGGCGGCCGGGTCGTAGAGCTCCCGAATCAGGCGGAAGTTGACGCTGGGCGTGCGAATCCGGTCTTCCTCCACCTCCCCGGCAGCAAAGTATTCGGCAAACTTCTCGACCCACTCCCGGGGCAGCAGTCCGCGGGTGCCGTCGTCGAGGCGCACGTAGTGGCGGCGGTTGCGAATAGCCTGCTGCACCTGCCGCAACGAGGCTTTCTGCTGGCCGAAGCGCACGTTGAGGCGGGTGTCGAACCAGTTGGTTTCCCCCGTGACGCGCACCGAAATCCGGGCCCGGTGCGGGTTCAGCGTGTTGTCCTTGAGCTGCTTGAAGCCCAGAATCGTGATGCCCGCGTGCTGCCAGTCCTCAAAGGCCGTCAGCACCCATTCCTCATCCAGAAATGCCGCTCGGGGCGCGTCGAAAGCGCCCTGGTGGAGCTGCTCCTGCCAGGCCGGATACTGGCGCAGCAGGGCCGCCAGAAAGCTGGCCTCGGCCGCCGTGTCGCGCTCCAGGGCAAAGGGGCGGCCCAGCTCGTCGTGGCCCAGCAGCTGCCGTTTCGAGAGTACCGGCACTTCCCGGGTGCCGTAGCGCATCACGGGCAGCACTTCCACGCCCCCGGCCCGGTGGTCGGAGAGGTAGAGCAGTTTTTCCGGGGCCTGGTCGAAGCCGTTGCTCACCCGCTGCTCGGAGGTGGCGGGCCGCACGAAGGAGTAGCTCACCCGCAGCTTGTCTTCCAGGTTGGCCAGCACCTGCTGCTGAAACTCCCGAAACTTGCTCTGGTGAATGAGCAGGGTGTTGTTGCGGCGCTGGAAAAAGTGGATAACCCGCCACACGGCCAAATCTTCGAGCAGGTAGAGCGCCTTGTTGAAGGCCACGAAATACTCGAAGCGGATGGGGGCGGTGGTCAAATCCACGGGCTGGTCGTGGAGCAGCAGGCGGCCCGTCACTTCGTAAAACTCGGCCCGCTCACTCACGTGCAAATGCAGATCAGTAGGCGCGCAGCGCAGCGTGAGCGGAGTCAGGGCCGGGCCGGTCAGCTTGTCCGACACGCTGGGGTTGTGGGCAAAAAACGGCAGGTTTTCGGGGTTGTCGACAATGGCGCGCAGGGCTTGCAGCGTGGCCGTCGAGCGTTGCTCGTCGTAGTTGTGCTGAAAGCGGGCCAGGCCAGAGTAGAACCTGAGCTCGGCCAGGTTGTCGCTGGTACCCAGCCGGTCGAGCGGGTTGAGCACCGTCACCGGGTTTTTGACCTTGCCCGCGGCCGTGAGCCCCGCCTCGGCCAGCTGCACGGTGAGGTGGCCGTAGTACTTGTGCCGCCCCAGCACCACGATGCGCCGGCTGCCGGCCGCAGCCACCGCCCCGCCCGCCTCGGGCAGCAGCTGACTCACCAGCTCCTGGGTGGAGGCGGCCGTGACGGCAAACAGGCCCGCCTGCCGGGGCGAAATCAGCACCTGGGGCCGGTTATAGGTCAGCTCGAAGTGGGCGTCGAGGTCGGTGGCGTGGCTAAGGCCATAGTCGCGGGCGGCGGCGCGCAGCAGCTCGTGGCGCGGCGCGGCGTCGAAGAACACGCGCAGCTCCTTGCGCTGCAGAATGCTGAGCAGCACCAGGGCCTGATGCTCGCACAGGGCGCCGCCGGGCGCCGGGCAGCTGCAGGTCAAGAGCGCGCCCTGGGCTTGCTGCTCCACGGCCACAGGCGGAAACGGCTGGCCGCCGCGGCCGGGCGACGAGCTGGTAAAGGTGCCCGCGTTCAGTCGCAGGGTGGTGGGCTGAATGGCCGTCAGGGTGCGGTGGTCGGGCGGGGGTAGGGTGGGAGCCAGCCGCTCCACGTCGGCACTGCTCAGGGCCGCAAGCGGGCCGGCGAGCAAAAAGTGGTGGGAGCCGGCCGGCTCCGCCAAGGGAGGCCACGAAGGCGAATATTCAGTCATCAACGCAAAAAGCTAACCGCCCAACAAACGGCCCGAAGCTTATAAAAAGGTCCGGCCCGTGGCCGGAAAGCCAACTTTACTGAAACCGCAGGGCGTGAAAAGCCGCCGTATCGGGCGTGGGCACCACCAGCAGCGGGTCAATATCCTCGCGCTTGTCAAAGAGGTAAAAGCAGTAGGCGTCGGCCACGTTCTTTTTGTGCAGGGCCACAACCATGCAGGCCGCGTAGCCTTTGGCAAACTCCTCCCCGGCCCGTACCACCGTGGTGCCGCCCCAGTCGGCGTTGAACTCCCGGCCCACGGCCTGGGTGGGAAACTGGTTGACCTGCGGCATCTGCCCGCCGGAGACGTTGAGGGCAATGGCCGTCAGCAGGCTGGGATATAGTTCGTTGGGGTCAGCCATAACCGTGTTTTTCTTGCCCTTGGATTTGCGAAAGTCCGCCAATAGGTCGTGCAGCGGCCGGATGGCGTAACGGATTTCGAGGTGGCGGCCGGGGTAGCGCACGGCGTAATCGTAATTCATCTGGGCATTTTCCACCACGGGCACCGGCACTGTGCCGCCCGGCGTCCGAAACTGCATGTGGGCCGCCGCCAGTTGGCGCTGAAAAGCTGCCGGCAGCTCGGCGGCGGGCCGGTTGGTGAAGCTCAAGCAAGTCAGGGCGGCGCCCAGCGCCAAGGCTACGGCTTTATGAACTAGCATACACAAATCAAAACGGGATACTGGAAGAGCCGTGCCCTGGGTGGCCGGGGCCGGCCGCACGCCCGGCGAAGATAGGCAAGCCAATCTGTTTAGGCCAGATAAAGCCCGGCCGCCGAAAGCCGATAAAAAAAGCTCCCGGCCGCGGCCGGGAGCTTTTAAGAATCTTTTGTCAGAACCCGCCGAACCGGGAAAAAATACTTGACTTACGCCGTTGCGGCGGCCATTTGGGTGGTGTTGGAAACGGGCCCGGGCAGCAGGGCACTGTCCACGTACCAGACCCAGAGCGTGTTGTCGAAGCCCCGGTCGTAGGCCGACTCGCAGTGCACGTTGGCGCTGGTGTTGAGCAAAATGTAGTTCGAGTTGTTGCGCTGGCTGTTTTTCCACCAGCTGCCATCGGTGCCGTCGGCCCATACCTGGTGCAGCTGCCACTGCACAATCACGCCGCCCGGTGCCAGGTTGAAGTCGTGTTCCTTGTGCCCCACGTGGCCGCTTTCCGCGTAGTTCTGATGGGTGCTCTGAATGACGAAATCCGGGTCGTTGGCCGCGTTGGGGTAGGTAATTGAGCCGTAGGTCAGGGTTTGCGACTGGCGGCTGCCCACGCTCGGCTCGGAGGCTTGCAGGGCCGCAATGCTCTGGATGAAAATGTAGCGTTGGTTCAGGTTATTGAGCTCGTTGTAGAGGGCATTGACCTGGCTCGTGAGGCTTTGCAGCGTGGCCGGGTCGTTTACTATCGTCTGCTGGTTGGCCGTTACCTGCTTTACCAGCGCGTTTACCTGCTGGGGGTAGGAGCCCTGCCAGCTGTCGGGCAGGGAGTTGAGCGTAATTTGGAGCAGGTAGGTGTTAAAGTACAAACTGCCCACGGCGCTGAACACGCTCGGGTTGATGGGCAGCGTATTGGGAATGTTGGGGTTGATTTGGCTGTAGTGAATCAGCTCGGCCTGGGCCGGCTCGGGCACGTTGTTGTCCTGAAACCAGGTCAGGTACTCCTGCACCGTGTCGATGCCGATGGGGGCGGTGGGCCGGCCCGGGGCGTTGCTCGGCATCCCCTGCATGTTCAGGTAGAAGTTGACCGAGACGTTGCTGGCGGAAGTGGCCTGCTTGAAGGTGGCCTCGCCTTGGGCCGTAAACATATCCGGGGCCGAGGCGCCGAGCGCGGCCTGCACCTGGGTCAGGGTCTGCTCCGAGTCGGCGCTGATGGTGTAGACGGCCTGAAACGAGGCCTCGCGCTTGGTGCCGGCAATGTAGTAGTCGCCGTAGAGGTTGCGAAAGGCGGTAAAATTGCCCTGCTCAATAAGCTGCTGGGCCTGGGGCGTAAAGTGCAGGCCGGCAATGGTAATCGTGTCGTAGTCGGTGTACTCCACCTGGTAGGTGGCCAGAATCGTCATGTCCAGTTCCGACTGCTTAATCTCGCTCAGGTAAGAGGCCGAGGCGCTGATGGTTACCCCGTCGAGGTTGTAGCTGCCGCTGGCCGACACGTCAATCAACTGGTCGACGGCGCTGGTCGAGTTGATGTTGGAGTAGTTGGTGGCCGAGTTGGTGGTGGTAGCCGGCGTGGTAGCGAAGGGGGCCAGGGCCTGGGCGCTCAGGCTGCCCGTCACGGCATTGACGCCCTTGCCCAGGGCGTAGCCATCCAGCCAGGGCTGGCCCGCCAGGTCGGCCACCAGCGTCGTGGTGCTGCTGCTCTCAAACGGGGCCCGGGGAATACGGCTCGTAAAGTCCCGGACTGGCCGCTGGGCCGCCGGGGTGGCCGGCACCACCCGGCAGAGCCGCAACTCGCCGGTCCAGTCGCGGCCCGGTCCCGGCGCTGCCGGCGCGGTGTCCGGGGCCGGGAAGGTCAGGTCGTAGGCCTGGCGAAATTCGGTCAGCACGGCGTCGCAGCCGCAGTCCAGGCTAAAGTCGATGGAGTAGGTTTGCTGGCCGGTTTCGGCCGGGGCGCTTAGCTGGCCGGGCACGGCGAGGTTGGCGTAGCAGCGCGCGTACTGCTGGCCAAACTGGAGGAAGCTTTGCTCAGTCTGGAACCGCAGCTCAAAGATTCCGGCGGAGGTGGTTGATGGCGTGGGCATTGGCGTAATGGGAAAGGGTTAACGATAAGACCAGGACGCGTTGCAATAGGTGAGTAGCCAATAGGAGTGGGAGTGCCCGCCCCCGGTTCACGGAGTAAAAGGGGAGTGGGGCGGTAAGGCTCGGGGACGGCGCGGCGAAAGAATAAGGCAAAGGAAGGCGTTGATCAGGAGTAGTTTACGCGAAAAAATACCTGATTTCGCTAAGCAGGTATTTCTACCTGCCGGCGCGGCGCAGCAGGTCGTGGCTGGGCGCCGAAAAACCAGGTAGAAATACCTGATTTTAGATTTCCAGTGTTTCTACGCGGCAGCAGCAGTGGCCGAACCGGGTACTTTTAGCAACCAATCAACCCCTTCATTTCCCCTCATTTACCTTCTCTGCTATTACTCATGTCTACCATTCTGCCTTCCATGACTGATCTGCATCTGCTGGCGCCCGAGGAGTACCGGAGCGCCACCCTGGCCTGGGTGCAAACCATTGAACAGCCCGCCCCCACCGCGTACACGGTGTTTGAGGTAAACGGCAGCCAACTCACGGGCGTGAGCTTTCCCATGGCCGCCATTATTTCCCTGCTCTCCACGGTGCGCGTGCACTACATCGAGGCCCGGTTTCTGGTTATTCCCTCGAAAACGGGCGGCAATGACCAGTTTTCCATTGCCCTGTACGCCGCCGACGTCAACCGCGTCCGTATCTCGGCTTACTTCCAGGCCTACTCGTGGTGGACGACGCCCATCACGGAGGTAATCGACGTTTCGGCGATGGCTACCGACCAGGCGCCCTATGCGCTGGTCAACGCCTGGACGGATGCTTGGGCGCGGGTGCTGCCTAAGGACTTGAAGTCCGACATGTTTACAACCAGCTTTGGCACCTTGGAAGGCTACACCTTCAAGGCCGACGACTTCCTGCAGACCCTGTTCGATGCCCGGGATATGAGCGGCATGGACGTGCGAATCGACCTGGCGCTGCACGAGTACTACCCGGCCATGGTGGAAGCAAAAAATACTTCCCTGCAGCAGACCTTTGGCCTGGTGCTGCGCCTATCGATTCCCCAAACCACGGCCAGTAGTTCGACGGAAAGCCGGATTGTGGCCGTGGCTACCTCGCCCTTCTTCGATCTGTCGACGCCCTGCCCGCCCGGCACCTGATTTTCATTTCGTTAAAAGCCGTTCTTTGCGCCGCGCCTCATAGCGCGCTTTCCACTCCTATGCCTCTTACGCTGCAGCAACTCCTTATGCGGCTAACCCTGGTGCCCGTCCTGGTGGCGGGCATCATTGGTTTTATCCGCTACCGTCATTTGCCCCTCAACCTGCGCTACCTGGCCGGGTTGGTGTGGTTTGTCCTGCCCATCGAAATTCTGGGGCTCGTGCTCTTAATACTGCACCGCAACAACCTGTTTCTGATGCCCATTTACATGGTGGGCGAAACCGCGCTGCTGGGGCTGGTGTACCGGCACACGCTGCAGTCCCGGTTTTTCAACCGCCTAATGCCCTGGGTGGTGGGCGGCTTTGCCCTGTACGCCGTGGCCGATACGCTGTGGGCCGAAAACCTGACTCGGTTTCGGCCGGGCCAGCAGGTGCTGCAGGCCGTGCTGGTGCTGGGCTTCGTGGGGCTGTACTTCCGCAAGCTGCTCAACGAACTGCAGGTGCCCCATCCCACCCGGGAGCCCATGTTCTGGGTGTCGACGGGGCTGTTTATCTACTTTCTGGGGTACCTGCAGATTGCCTTGTTCAGCAACTACCTGCTGCACTATTCCCGACAGCTGAACCACAACATCTGGGCCGTGCATTCCCTGCTCTACGTAGTGCTGCACGGCTGCTTTAGCTACGCGTTATGGCTGCGCCCCCAGAAGTAGCGTTTGGACAGCTGCTCTTCGCCGGCATTGCCTTTATGCTGCTGGCCGGGGGCAGTCTGGTAGTGTTTCTGGTCACCTACCAGAAGCGCCTGCTCCATCAGCAGCTGCACCTGCGCCTGGCCGAGGCCGAGCACCAGCAGCAGCTGCTCACGGCCATCATTGAGGCTCAGGAAGGGGAACGGGAGCGAATCGGGCGGGATTTGCACGACGGTATCGGGTCCACTATTTCCACGGCCAAGCTGCTGCTCAACCGCCTGGAAACCCTGCCGCCCCACGCCGACGATGCCCAGGGCCTGCTCAAGCTCATCCGCGAGATTATGAGCACCGCCGTGCACGACGTGCGCAGCATTTCCCACAGCCTCTACCCGGCCGTGCTGGCCCGCTTCGGCCTGGCTGAGGCCTTGCAGCACCTGGTGGACGTGAGCAACGAAACCGGGCAGCTGCCCGTCGTGCTCGAAATCGACTACCCCCGGCCCCTGACTTTGGCCCAGGAGCTGGCCTTGTACCGCATCGGGCAGGAGCTAGTGCACAACGCCTTCAAACACGCCCGCGGGGCCACCCGCCTGCTGGTGCAGCTCCAGCAAACGGGGGCCCGCCTTACGCTGGTCGTGGAAGACAACGGCTGCGGGTTCGGGGCCGCGCCGGGCCGCGGGGCGGGGTTGCGCAGCATCGAGGTGCGGGTACAGATGCTGCAGGGCCGCCTAAGCCGGGAGGCGGCGGCCGGGCAGGGCGCGCGCATGGTTGTTGAGCTCGAAGCTCGACCGGAATAGCTAGTGCCGAATTGTTGTGCTACTATTGCAGTGCGCTTGCCCCGGTTTACCGGGGCGTATTATTCTATAAATTATTTACGTGCTATGGCTACTATTCCGGGTCCCGTTCAGATTGCCCTGCTCGACGACCACGCCCTGTTTCGCCAGGGTTTGCGCTATATTCTGCAGTCCTGGCCCTACGTCGAAGCCGTGGTGGAGGCGGCCACCTTTGCCGAGTTGCTGGTCCAGTGCCGGCAGCGCCTGCCCGACGTGCTGCTGCTGGATCTGCAGATGCCGGAAGTAGACGGGGCCGAGGCCACCCGTCTGCTGCTGGCCGAGTTTCCGGAGTTGAAAATCATCGTGCTGTCGATGTTTTCGGCCGATAAGTTCATTACCCAGATGATCAAGCTCGGCGTGCGCAGCTACCTGCCCAAGGACTCCGACCAGGAGTTGCTGCGCGAGGCCATCGAGGCGGTACTGCTTACGGGCCACCATTTCACGCCCAATATCTCGCGGGCCCTGATGCGGGCCGTGCAGCAGCCCACCCGCCAAACGCCCACCACGCTGCCCCACCTCGTGCAGCTTACCCCGCGGGAGCTGGAAGTGCTGCACCGCATCTGCCAGGGCCGCAAAGCCGCCGAAATTGCTGAGGAGCTGTTCTTGAGCCGGCGCACCGTGGAAGGCCACCGCCAAAACCTGCTGGAAAAAACCGGCGCCCCCAACTCCGCCGGCCTGGTGGTATACGCCGCTCAGCACGGCCTGCTGCCCGAGTAAATGGGCCGGAGGCAGGTGAAACGCTTGTCTAAATAACTGGCTGTAAACTAAAACGTCATGTCGACCAGCGGGAGACATCTCGCGTGCCATAGTAACCTGATTACTACGGCACGCGAGATGTCTCGCTAGGCTCGACATGACGTTCTGGTGGGTCCTAGGCTGAAAAGCTAGCTTTTCTTGGCTGGTGCTTTTTTGGCCGGGGCCGGCTTGGCCGCCGTTTTCAGCGGGAAGCCGCGCTCCTTCATCAGGGCGTCAATTTTCGGGTCGCGGCCCCGGAACTTGCGGTAGCCGTCGGCCGGGTCGATGGTGTTGCCCACGGAAAAGACGTTGTCAGTGAGACGCTTGGCCACGGCTTTGTCGTAGGGGCCACCGGCTTCGGTGAAGGCCGAGTAGGCATCCGAGGCCAGCACCACCGACCACAAATAGCTGTAGTAGCCGGCCGAGTAGCCATCCGAGGAAAACACGTGGGAGAACTGCGGGGTGCGGTGGCGCATCACGATTTCGCGGGGCATACCCAGCTGGGCCAGGGTTTCGCGCTCAAACTTGTCGGCGTCAATCTTCTGGGAGCCGGCCAGGTGCAGCTTCATGTCGATGAGGGCGCTGGCCAGGAACTCGGTGGTTTCGAAGCCCTGGTTGAAGGTCGAAGCCTTCTCAATCCTGTCGACGAGGGCCTGGGGAATCGGCTTGCCGGTCTGGTAGTGCAGGGCAAAGCGGTTGAGCACCTGGGGCGTGGGCAGCCAGTTTTCGAGCAGCTGGGACGGGAACTCCACGTAGTCGCGCACCACGCTGGTGCCCGAGAGGGTGGGGTAGGTCACGTTCGACGACAGGCCGTGCAAGGCGTGGCCGAACTCGTGGAACAGGGTGGTGGCGTCGGTCCAGGAAATGAGCGTGGGCTCCCCGTCCTTGCCCTTCACGAAGTTCGAGTTGTTCGACACGATGGTCGTCACCTCGCCGTTCATGCGCTCCTGGTTGCGGTAGGCATTCATCCAGGCCCCCGAGCGTTTGCCGGGCCGGGCGTAGGGGTCGAAGTACCACAGGCCGATGTGCTTGCCCGAGGTCTTGTCCTTGATTTCCCACACTTTCACGTCGGAGTGGTACACGGGCACGTTGGTTACGGGCGCGAACGAGAAGTTGAACAGCTCGCCGGCCACCCAGAACATGCCTTCCCGCATTTTATCCAGCTGCAGGTACTGCTTCACTTCGTTCTGGTCGAGGTCGTAGCGCTGCTTACGCACTTTCTCGGCGTAGTAGCGGTAGTCCCAGGGCTCGATTTTGAAGTCGGCGCCGGCGCCTTCCTTGCGGGCCAGGGCCTGCATGTCGGCTACTTCCTCCTTCACCCGGGCCACGGCCGGCGTCCAAACCTGCTCCATGAGCTGCATGGCCGCTTCGGGCGTTTTGGCCATCGTGTTATCGAGGCGCCAGTGGGCGTGGGTTTTGTAGCCCAGCAGCTGGGCCCGCTCGGCCCGCAGCTGCAGAATCTCGCTGATAATGGCGTTGTTGTCGTGGGTTCCGCCGTTGTCGCCGCGGTTGTAGAACATGCGCCAGGCCTTCTCGCGCAGCTTGCGCTGGTCGGAGTAGGTCAAAAAGGGCTCGATGCTGGAGCGGGTGTTGGTGATGACCCCGGCGGCGCCCGAAATCTTGCGGCTGGTGGCGGAAGCCGCGGCGTTGTCGCGCAGGGAAGTGGGCAGGCCGGCCAGGTCGGCGGGCGTTTTGAGCACCAGCACCGAGTCGGTTTCGTCGGCCAGCACGTTTTGGCTAAAGCGGGTAAAGAGGCCGGCCAGCTGCTGATTGATGGCCGAGAGGCGGGTTTTGGCTTTGGCGTCGAGCTTGGCCCCGGCGCGCACGAAGCTGTTGTAGTGCACCCAGGTCAGGCGCTGCTGCTCGGGGGTGAGCTTTTTCTTGTCGGGCGAGTTGTACACGGCCTCGATACGCTTGAACAGGGCCTCGTTCTGGCTGATCTGGTCGCGGAAGGCGGCCATGCGCGGCGACATTTCCCGCTCGATGGCCTGCACGTCGGGGTTGCTCAAAGTGCCGGCCCAGATGCCGTAGATGGTCTGGACCTCGTCGAGGCGCTGGCCGGCCCGTTCCAGGGCGGCAATGGTATTCTCGAACGTGGGGGCCTCTTTGGAGCTGGCAATGGCCTGGATTTCGGCCAGGTTCTGGGCCATGCCGGCTTCCAGGGCCGGCTTGAACTGCGAAACCTGCACCTTGTCGAAGGGGGGCACGCCGCCGTAGGGGCCTTCCCAGGCCATGAGCAGCGGGTTGGCTACTGCCGCCGAAGCGGAGGCCGGAGTTTGGGCAACGCTGGAAGTGGGATACACGAAGGCAGCCAGGCTGAGAGTGAGAAAGGTATTGGCCAGCAAAAACTTGCTGGACGGGGACATTTTGGACATAAGCAAAAAGCCGGTCGGAGGATGATTGGAAGTCTGAAGATAACACGGAAAAATGGCTTGGGTTGCGTAGCAGGCCGGGTGGAGCCGCTGGGGCCGGGCCGACCGCCGAAGCTTCACCCCCGGCTGCCGCCCACCCCCGGAGAGTCGGGCCGCCGCGGTTCCGGCAAACGAAATAGCGTAGCTTTGGCGGGGCGCGGCCAGAGAATACCCACTTTAGCTATGCCACAAAAATTACGAGGTCTGGTCAGCAACCCAATCGTCAGGCAAGTGCCCGGGAAGCTTCTCCTCAACTTTGCGACGTTCTTTGGCGGCTTGTGTATGGCTTCCATCGACAAGCTGGCCCCCAAATGACCGTAAAAGTCGACTGGCTCAGGACAACAATTGCCTTGGCGCTGGCTGCTTACGCCACGGCCGCTCAACTACTCCGGGCAAACGAGGCCAGGAAGAAACCGGAAAGTGGCCAGTAGCAGGGCCCGGCAACGCAAAGAGCCGGTCCGATAGGCCCGATGTGGCGACCCTTGCCGACCTTTGCCCGCATGCACACCCTCGAACAGCTGCGCGCCGGCCAGCTAGCCGGCGCCACCCGCCTCGACCTGGCCGCTGGCCTCACGGAATTTCCCCGCGAAATATTCGACCTGGCCGACACGCTGGAAATTCTAAACCTGACCGGCAACCAGCTTTCCACATTGCCCACCGACCTGGGCCGCCTGCGCAAGCTGCGCATCCTGTTTTGCTCCGATAACCGCTTCACCGAAGTGCCAGCCGTGCTGGGTCAGTGCCCGGAGCTGAGCATGGTAGGCTTCAAGGCCAACCAGATTCACACCCTGCCCGGCGCAGCCCTGCCGCCCAAGCTCCGCTGGCTGATTCTGACCGACAACCAGCTGCGGGAACTGCCGCCGGAAATCGGGCAGTGCACCGAGCTGCAGAAGCTGATGCTGGCCGGTAACCAACTCACGGCTTTGCCCGACACGCTGCGTTACTGCACCCGTTTGGAGCTGCTGCGCCTGGCGGCCAACCGCCTGCCGGGCCTGCCTGCCTGGCTGCTGGAGCTGCCCCGGCTGAGCTGGCTGGCCTACGCCGGCAACCCGTTCTGCGACGCAGCCCAGGCCCGGGCCGAAGTTCAGCACCCCATCCGGGAAATTGCCTGGGCCGAGCTGGAAGTAGGCCGGCTGCTGGGTGAAGGGGCCTCGGGCGTAATTTCCCAGGCCCGCTGGCAGCCCGGGTCCGCGCCGGCCCGGGAAGTGGCCGTGAAGGTATTCAAGGGCGCAGTGACCAGTGACGGGCTGCCCCACAGCGAAATGGTGGCCTGCATCAGCGCCGGGGCCCACCCCAGCCTGACTACGGTAGAAGGCAAAATTGCGGATCACCCAACCGGAGCCGAAGGCCTGGTACTGGCGCTGATTGAGCCCGAGTTCCGGATTCTGGCCGGTCCGCCCAGCTTCGAGACCTGCACCCGCGACGTGTACGCACCTGGCATCCGCTTCGGCTGGGAAACTGTCCTGCGCATTGCCCGGGGCATTGCTGCCGCCGCTACTCACCTGCACCAGCGCGGCATTCTGCACGGCGACCTGTACGCCCACAATATCCTAACGACCCCTGCCGGCGAAGCTCTTCTCAGCGACTTCGGGGCCGCCAGCTTCTTCGATTCCGCCACGGCTTCGGCCCCCGCGTTGCAGCGCCTGGAAGTGCGGGCCTTTGGCTGTTTGCTGGCAGAGCTGCTGGCTCATTGCGAGACTGCCGAGCCGCTTACCGAGGCTTTGCAAGCGCTACGGCATCTGCAGCAGCGGTGTGCTAGTCCGCAGGTGGCAGCCCGGCCGCTGTTTGCCGAAATTCAGCGGGAGCTGGCGGCGTTGGAGTAGAGCAGGAGCCCTTGCGGGCAAAATGCTCCGGTTGGCCTTGACTTTCCGCGGCCGGCTTGCCTTATCTTTGTGTTTATGAATGCTCCCCTGTTTCACATCGGCCAGCCGGTGGTCTGCACCAACGACGACTTCACTTTGCTGCTGGTCCAGAACCCGGCCATCCAGACGCCCAAGCGCGGGCCCATCTACACCGTGCGCAGCCTCTTCGACACCCACCGCGGGTTTGGCATCACGCTCGAGGAAATCAACAACGCGGGCGTGGCGCCGGGCTTTCCGGAGGCCAACTTCCACGAGAGCCGCTTTGCCGCCGTGCCCCCGGTGGAAGAGCTGGATCTGGCCGAGCTCATGGCCGAGGAAGTAACGGCGTAAAGCTGGGCCGGGAGCCCGGCCGTGGGAACAATCAGCAGGCTGGTATGCGTATAGAATAGGCCCGCGCAGCAAACCAGCGGTTGATTGTATGAAGATTCCCGGCTTGAAAATGCGTCCTCCCCGGGACGGTTCTCCCCAAGACAACTACAGCAAATGGGGCTGGTACGCCATGGCAGTTATAGCCCTGATCTGGATTGTTTATAACCTGATGGACGGCAAATAAGCGGCCCGGCCCACTTGCTGCCTCCTGCTACCCGCCCGGCCGTGGCGCGAAAAGTCGTGCAACCCGCCCGGGAGGCCCGGCTTTTTTGCTTTGCGGCCACCCGCAACCAGGGCTCGGGAAATTATTTTTAGTTGCGCTGTAACCTTCCGCCCGGGCCGCAGTGTCTCCGCCCACTACTGCCCGCCTTCACTGCCGCCCAACCCTGAGCGGGACCCGGCCTTGTACTACCTGCTGTCCCCGCCTGCACCGCGCCGATTTTCGGCTGCCGGGCTCCGCCTGGCCCTTGCTGTTCGCGCCCTTATTCTGCCAAAACCCTTTAGTTATGCCCTGTACTGCTACACTGCGCCGTCTGCTGCTCGGTTTGTGCGTTCTGCTCACCCTTCCGGCCCGGGCCCAGACCACTCCGGGCGCCACGCCCATAGCGGCCACGGCCGCGCCCAAAAAGCAGCTCCAGGCCCAGCGCATCACCGAAGTCATCAAGCTCGACGGGGTGCTGGACGAGGCCGTGTGGCAGCAGGCCCCGGTGGCTACCGATTTTGTGCAGCAGCGGCCTAACCCCGGCGTGCCCGAGCGCCACAAAACCGAGGTGCGGGTCCTCTACGACGATGCCAACCTCTACGTGGGAGCCATCATGCACGACATTTCGCCCGACTCCATTCTGCGGGAAATGACGGCCCGGGACCAGTTTGGCAACTCCGACCTGTTCAGCATTTTCCTCGACACCTACCACGACCAGCTCAACGGCTATAACTTCACCGTGACGCCCGCCGGCGTGCAGCTCGACGCCCGCTACTCGCCCGCCGGGGGCGAGGACTTCAACTGGAACGCCGTCTGGGATGCCCGCACCACCCAGCGCGGCACCGACTGGGTGGCCGAAATGCGGATTCCCTACTCGGCCATCCGCTTCAGCAAGGCGCCCGAGCAGCTCTGGGGGCTCAACTTTGCCCGGCAGCGCAAGCGCGACAACGCCCAATACTTCTGGAACGAAGTCAAACCCGCCGTCAATGGCTTCGTGAACCAGTGGGGCGAGCTGCGCGGCATCCGGGACGTGCAGCCCCCGCTGCGCTTGTCTTTGACGCCCTACATTTCGGGCTACGTAAACCACAACCCCTTGAATGCCGAGGGCACGCGCCGCACCACGACCAGCTTCAACGGCGGGGCCGACATTAAGTGGGGCATCAACGAGAGCTTCACCCTGGACGCCACCTTGGTGCCCGACTTCGGGCAGGTGCAGAGCGACAACCAGGTGCTGAACTTGTCCCCGTTTGAGGTGCAGTTTGCCGAAAACCGGCAGTTCTTTACCGAGGGCACCGAGCTCTTCAGCAAAGGCAACCTGTTCTACTCCCGCCGGGTGGGGGCCACGCCCATCGGCTTCTATGACGTAGAGGCCGGCGCCAACGAGAAAATCGTGCGCAACCCCGCGGAAAGCCAGCTGCTGAACGCCACCAAGGTATCGGGCCGCACGAGCAAGGGGCTGGGCGTGGGCGTGTTCAACGCCGTGTCCAGGGAGATGCACGCCACCATTCGCAACACCGAGACGGGGCAGGAGCGGGAAGTAATGACCCAGCCGCTGAGCAACTACAGCATTGCCGTGCTCGACCAAAGCCTGAAAAACAACTCCTACGTCTCGCTCATCAACACCAACGTAACCCGGGCCGGCCGCACCTACGACGCCAACGTGACGGGCGGCCTGTTTCGCTTCAACGACCAGAAAAACGCTTACGCCCTCGACGGCAGCGTGGTGTACTCGCGGCGGCGCGGGCAGGGGTTTGGCAACGATGAGCCCATCAACGACCAGGACGGCTACAAGTACACGGTGGGCGTGGGCAAAATCAGCGGCAACTTCACCTGGGACCTGAACCACCGCATCGAGTCGGACTCCTACAACCCCAACGACCTGGGCATTCTGTTCGGCAACAACAATATTACCCAGTCGGCCAGCGTGGCGTACCGCAAGTACCAGCCGTTCTGGAAAGTGAACAACATGGCCTTTTTCGGGCAGATTGGCCATTCGCTGCTCTACAAACCGACGCGTTACCAGAGCCTGTATTTCTACAACGGCTTCAACACGACCTTTACCAAGAGCTTTCTGCAAATCGGCTACGACCTGCAGTACAACGCCAAAACCCACGACTTTTTCGAGCCCCGGACCGAGCGGCTGGGCGAGTACTTCGTGCGGGTGCCGGCCTACACCGATTTTGTAGCTTTCGTCAATTCTGACACCCGCAAGCAGTTTTCCTACGGCCTCAATGCCGGCGTGCAGTACTACGCCCAGGATGGCGGGCAGCCTGGGCGGCCGCGGCGCACCCGCTACAGCTTCGGGGCCTACCCGCGCTACCGCGTCAACAACCACCTGACCTTCCGCTACAGCCTCGACTGGAGCCAGAACCACAACCAGATTGGCTACGTCAACGGCGGGCTGAGTGACGATGAGCCGCTGGACCAGCCGTTTCGGGGCCAGATTCTGCTGGGCCGCCGCGACGTGAGCACCGTCTCCAACGTGCTGTCGGTGGCTTACACGTTCACCAACCGCATGTCGTTTACGCTGCGCACCCGGCACTACACCAGCACCGTGCGCTACCAGGATTTCACCACCCTGCAGCCCGGCGGCCCGGAAACGCCGGCTGATTACCAGCGCCGCCGCGACAACACCTACAACGCCTTCAACGTGGACGCGGTGTATTCCTGGTGGTTTGCGCCCGGCTCCCAGATCAGCGTGGTCTGGAAAAATGCCAACAGCCCCAACATCCAGGCCAACGAGTTTACCCCGCTTTACTTCCGCAACCTGACCAACACCATCAACACGCCCCACAATAATTCCCTCTCGGTGAAGGTGCTGTATTATCTGGATTACCTGGCCTTCCGCAAGCGCCGAGCTTAGGATGAATGAGTGAATGAGTGAATGAGTGAGTTGTGCGGGCGTCCTTCAATGTCACCTGTCATCCCGAACGGAGCAAAGCGGAGTGAAGGACCTGCCTCCCCTTGGCGACAAGCCCGAGTAAATGAGTAAAGCCCTTTGCTGCGTGTTGGTAAAGGGCTTTACTCATTGGGTCAATCTTCGGTGAGCTAGGGGAGGAAGGTCTTTCACTGCGTTCAGGATGACAGGTGAGGACTAGACGGACTACATAAAAGCAACTGAAACGGGCATCGGTGCAGTTGGCTACCTTTGAACTCCCATCCGCCCTGGGTACCCGCTCCGCTGGTGCCACCCACTACCCACCCGTTTCTTGGAACCTGCCCCCCGCCAGCCCCGCCCCTGGATTCTGCCCGTTCTTGTTTTCGCCCAGTTTGCCGGCACCTCGCTCTGGTTTGCCGGCAACAGCGTGCTGCCCGACTTACTCCGTCGCCCGGGCCTGCAGGGCGCTAGTCTGGGCGGGGTGGTGTCGGCGGTGCAGCTGGGCTTTATTGCCGGCACGCTGGTCTTTGCCCTGCTCACGCTGGCCGACCGGGTGCCGCCGGCCCGTCTGTTTCTGCTCAGCGCCCTGCTCGGTAGCCTGACCAACCTGGGCTTGCTCTGGCCCGAATTATCCGCGGCGGGGCTGCTGGGGCTGCGCTTTGCCACGGGTTTGTGTTTGGCCGGAATTTACCCGGTGGGCATGAAAATAGCGGCCGACTACTACGCCGGGGGGCTGGGCAAGGCGCTGGGGTTTCTGGTGGGGGCGCTGGTGCTGGGCACGGCCTTGCCCCACGGTCTGCGCTGGCTCGGAACCGGGCTGCCCTGGGCGGCGGTGGTGCTGGCCACCTCGGGCCTGGCCGCGGGTGGTGGAATCCTGCTCTGGCTGCTGGTGCCCAACGGTCCGTTTCGGCGGCCCGGCAGCCGGCTGGAGCCCGGGGCCGTGCGCGGTATCTGGCAGCACCCGCCGTTTCGGGCCGCGGCCCTGGGCTACTTCGGGCATATGTGGGAGCTTTACACGTTCTGGGCCTTCGTGCCGCTGCTGCTGACCGTGTATCGACAATTACACCCTGGGCCAGCTGAGCTGCCGGCTGGCTTGGCCTTTGGGGTCATTGCCAGCGGAGCCCTGGCCTGCGTGGGCAGTGGCTATTTGGCCCAGCGCTGGGGTTCCCTGCGGCCCGCCCGGCTGGCATTGTGGGTGTCCGGCGCGTGCTGCGTGCTGAGCCCGGTGCTGCTCCAGTTGCCGCCGTTTCTCTTTATAGCCGCTGTGCTGGTCTGGGGCCTGGCCGTGGTGGCCGATTCGCCGCAGTTTTCGGCTCTGGTGGCCCAGCAGGCCCCGACGGCCATCAAGGGCACGGCCCTCACGCTGGTCACCTGCCTGGGCTTTGCCCTGACCATTGTGAGCCTGCAACTATTTGGGGCCTTGCAAAGCGTGGTGGCTGGGCAATATCTGTTTCTGCTGCTGGCTCCGGGGCCGGTGCTGGGGCTGTGGGCTACGCGCAAAACAGCTGCCTCCGCCTAGAAACTACTTATTGGCCGTGGCTGACCTTGGCAACCTGGTAAGTGGCCGCGTTGAGTAGGACAACGAAGGTGCCCCCCTCGTAGCCCCAGGGCAAGGTGCCGCTGATGCACCAGTAGCCGTCCACCAAGTAGGCTTCGTACGGTCGTTGCGCAATAATATTCTTCCGGCCAAACTCCCGAAACGCCACTTTTTCGGCTACGGCAAGCGCCGTGGCCGTGTCGGGCGCTGCGGCCGAGGCACCGGCCAGCTTCGGCAGTCGGGCTTGAGCTACGCGCTGCCGGGCCACCTCCTCGCCGAGCACGAGGCGGCCCCGAAAACGTTGGGCGGGAGCCGGGAAGGCGACTAGGCTAAATAAGGCTACTGCCAGCGCGAGAGAATTGGTCATGAGAGTAATTATGCCGGCGCTCATTTGCCGTGCGTTACTTGGAGTACTTGGCTGTCCTTGGCATTCAGAATAATTTCGAAAACGCCGCCGTCACAGCCATTCGGTAACGTGCCGCTGACGTACCAGAACCCATCAATCAGGTAGGCCTCGTAAGGCCGCTGCCGAACGATGTTGTCCTTGCCGTAAATTCGGAACAGCAGGGGCTCGACTACCGTAACGGCCGTGGCTTGGTCGGGAAGCAGTACTGCTTGCAAGCCGGGCTTTGTGCGCAATACGGCCTACACATGCTTCCGGGCCGCCGCTTCTCCGGCTACCGAGCGGCCCTGGAAGCTTTGGGCCGAGGAAGTGAAGGGCGCCAGCAAGAGCAAAGCAGCCAGAGGAGCAAAGTATATGGTCATGTATGCGAGAGCAACAGCTAATAGTAGCGCGAACTGTCTAGCGGGCCCGAACGACAGTCGTTGATTCAGCGTAGGCTGCGCGAACTACAACCGGAGGTCGGCGCAGCTAAAGTACGCGCTACTACTGCGGCTTACGGTAAAAATACTCCTGCGCACCCTGCTCACCTTGCTGGCGGCGCTGGGCTTCCTGGGCGCGCAGCTCTACCCGCCGGATTTTGCCGCTGATGGTCTTGGGCAGCTCCGGCACAAACTCCAGAATCCGGGGCATCTTGTAGGGTGACAGCTGGGTGCGGCAGTAAGCAAACAGCTCGGCGGCCAAGCCTTCCCCGGCCGCCGAATCGGGGTGCAGAATGATGTAGGCTTTGATTTCGTGACCTTTGATGGGATGGGGGGAGCCCACCACGGCGGCTTCCACCACGGCCGGATGCTCTACCAGGGCGCTTTCCACTTCGAAAGGGCCCACGCGGTAGTCCGAGGACTTGATAACGTCGTCGTCGCGGCCTACGAACCAGAGGTAGCCGTCGGGGGTGCGGTAGGCTTTGTCGCCGGTGTAGTAGAGGCCGTGGCGAAACACGCTGGCCCCGCGCTCCGGCTCCCCGAAGTACTCCTTGAAAATGCCGTTGGGCCGGCCCGTATCCAGGCGCACGGCAATGTGACCCTCCTCGGTGTCGGGCAGCACGCGGCCTTCGTCGTCGGCAATAACCACCTCGTAGAGAAACGAAGGCTGGCCCATGGAGCCCAGCTGCACCCGGCGGCCGGGCAAATTATACACCATGGCCGTGCTTTCGGTTTGCCCGTACCCGTCCCGAATCAGCCGGCCGGTGCCGCGCTGCCAGGCCTCAATTACCTCCGGATTCAGCGGCTCGCCGGCGCTGACGCACTCCCGGAAGTGAAACTGGTACTGGGTCAGATCTTCCAGAATGAGCAGGCGCAGCACCGTGGGCGGGGCGCAGAACGTGGTGACGCCGTACTCGGCCAGGGCCCGCAGCAGGGGCGGGGCGGCGAATTTGCCGGTTTGGCGGTACACGAGCAACGTGGCGCCCACGCTCAGGGGCGCGAAAAAGCTGCTCCAGGCAAACTTGGCCCAGCCGGCCTGGGAGATGTTGCAGTGAATATCCGAGGAGTTAACCCCAATCCAGGCGGCGGTGCTCAGGTGGCCCACCGGGTAGGAAAAGTGGGTGTGGGTCACAATTTTGGGCAGGCCCGTAGTGCCCGAGGTGAAGAACAAAAACAGCGGGTCGTCGGCGCGGGTGGGGGCCGGCTCGGCGGCGGCCACCGCCGCATCAGCGGCCGGGAAGCTCACCCAGCCGGGGCGCTGGTCGGGGCCGACCAACATCTTCAACTGGATTTTCTGGCCGTGCAGCGCTTCGGCCTGGTCAATTTTTTCGGCATTTTCGGCGTCGGCAATGACTACGGTGGGCAGCAACCGGCTGAAGCGGTAGGCCAGGTCGGGCACGGCCATGATGGTGGCCGTCGGAATCAGGACTTGCCCGCCCTTGATGCCGGCCAGGTAAGTCAGCCACAGCTCGGGCACCACCGGCACCATCAGCAGCACGGCCTGCCCGGCTTGGACCTGCTGCCCGCGCCAGAAACCCAGCAGGCGGTTGGCTTGGGCACTGAGCTCGGCGTAAGTGAAGCGCTGCTCCGTGCCGTCGTCCCCGACCAGCACCAGGGCTTCCTTATCGGGCGTGCGGGCCGCGTGCAGGCCTTCGAAAATGTCGGTGGTCCAGTTGAAAAACTCGGGCTTGGGCACGGGCAGCCGAGCCAATTCGTCGTAGTGGCCGGCCTCCGTGAGGCGCTGAAACTGCTGGAAGTAGTCTTGCATGGGGTGGGCAGAAGAGGCGGGACAGAAGGGGACATACGGCGGCCGCACCGCCCGAGGCCGAAACCCGGGCGGCCGAATTCACGGCGCGCCGCGGTGCTGGTGCAAGAAAAGAAAAGCCTGGAATCTGGCCGGGCCCCGGCGCGGCGGCCGGTCGTTTTTGGGCTTTTAACCACAGAGCCGAAACGCCGGGCACCGGCGTCTACCTGCAGCCCTGGCTCTACACCGGCTTTCCGTGCCCCCGCCGCCCGAGGCCCGTGACTTTAGGCCGGGTTCCGGGGAGTGTGGCGCAAACCCGGCCCCGAACCCGTATACTTGCCCCATGAGCCTCGACCCCGCCACCTTCTTTCACCACGCCGCCGACGAGGAGAAAACCACCGTTTACACCCAGACGCCCGACGGCGACCTGGAGCCCCACGACGCGCTGCTCATTGCCCAGACCCACCGCCAGCGCCTGTTCGTGACCCTGGAAACGCGCCGCCGCTACGTGACCTACACCTTCCTAGACGACTCCTCGGACGAGGTCGAGCTGGACTTCGTGCAGGATTACGAAGAGGTGGAAGACCTGCTGGAAGACGCCGGCCTTTTCGGCCGCCACGACGGGGAAGTGGGGATTCTCTACCACAACCTGCTGTTCCTGCTCATGAACCCGTAAGCGGCCCGCGGCCGTTTGCCCCGAGTATGCTGCGCTGGATTGACATTCTGACTTTTGCCAAGTACGGCAACCCCGAACCGCTCCGGCGGGTGGAAAAAACCGCGCCGGAGTGGGCCGCCCAGCTCACGCCCGCCCAGTTTCGGGTGCTGCGGGAGCACCACACCGAGCCGCCCTACCGCAACGCCTACTGCCGCAGCTACGAGCCCGGCTGCTACGAGTGCGCCGGCTGCCACAGCCCGCTGTTCGATTCCAGCACGAAGTACTACGCCATATCCGGCTGGCCCAGCTTTACCCAGCCGGTGGCCCGGCAGGCCATCAGCTACCACTTCGACGACACGTACAACATGCAGCGGGTGGAAGTACGCTGCAACGGGTGCGGCGGTCACCTGGGCCACGTCTTCCCCGACGGGCCCGCCCCGGCCGGGCTGCGCTACTGCATCAACTCCGAGAGCTTGGTGCGGGTGGGTGAACCGGCGGCTTAATCGAAGGGCGCTACCGACAGGATTTTGTAGGCGCCCCGCTTTTTGGCAATGACCAGCTTCATGTTGGCGGCGCAGTACACGGTGGAAGCGGCCACGAACCCGCGGGTTTTTCCGTCGGCCGTTTGCACTAGGAGCCAGTCGTCGGTTTGGGCCGGTAAGGTGGAATCGGAGGCGGCTACCAGCAGGGGATACCGCAGCGCCGCCCGAACCGGACTTTGCGCACCAGGCCGTGCGTGCACTTCGACCCGGCCGGTTAGCCCGACGTAGGTTGAGTAGGGGTCCACGTCTTCATCGGCCTGGATATTTTTCCAGTACCGGGTCGACTGGAAGTAGGGAAAGGCGTAGCTCGGGGCGTGGGGCGCCAGCTCCTGGTCGGGGTCATCCGGGGCGCCGCCCAGCTGCAGGGCCCGGCGGATGCCGCCGTAGCCGTTGGTGTCCGGGTCGTTCAGGTAGGCCGCGAATTCCTTTTTGCCGTGCACCCCGCCCCCGTAGGAAATAACGATGTTGTCGTCGGCCGCGGCCAGTAACTGCTCGCGCTGCCGCCGCTGCGCGTAGCCCATTAGCTGCCGGACAAACGCTGCCAGGGCCGGATCGGCGGCCGTTACGTCGGCCGGCGGCTCGAGGGAAACGGCGGCCGCCGCGGCGGCGGCGGGCGTTGAATCCAGGGGGACCTGCGCGGCGGTAGGCGGGGTGGCGGGCGTTGAATCCGGGGTGGCCGCAGGCAACGTGGATGAGTGCGGCGGCGCGGGCGTAGTGGCGGGCGGCGAATCCGGCTGGCAGGCCGTTACGAGCAAAACGCCCCACCCCAAGAATTTTACGGAAAGATGCATGGCGAAATATAGCGGCTTAGCGGCAGCGGCAAGCTGCCCCGGCCGCTAAGCCGCCGGTTGCCCAGCGTTGACCGTCTGACCGTTACCCCTCTTCCCGAATGCACTGCTGCAGGGCGTCCGTAAACTGGTCGATTTCCTGCACCGTGTTGAAATAACCCAACGAAATGCGCAGCACTCCCTTCAAACCCAACGACTTCATCAGGGGCTGGGCGCTGAGCTCTCCGGCCCGCAGGGCAATGCCGGTGTGCTCGTTAAACCAGCTTTCGGCCTTTGTGGCCTCGATGCCCTCCAGCGTAAAAGACACCAGCGGCTCTTTTTCCGGGGCCGTGCCGACGATGCGCACCCGCTCCAGGGGCTCCAACTGTTCCTGGGCGTAGTGCAGCAGGCTTTCCTCGTACTGCTGGATTTTGGCGCGGCCAATGCCGTTGAGGTAGTCGATGACGGCCCCGAAGCCGATGATTTCCACAAAAGCCGGGGTGCCGCCCTCGAAGCGCTTGGGCGGGTCCTGAAACGTGGACTCGGTGGTGGAAACGCGGCGCGCGATGCTGACTTTGTCCACCATTTCCTCGCCCAGCTGGTAGGGCGGTAATTTTTTGAGCCACTTCTGCCGACCGTACAGCACGCCCACGCCGCTGGGGCCGCCCATCTTGTGGGCCGAGAAGGTATAGAAGTCGCAGCCCAGCTCCCGCATATCCACCGGCATGTGGGGCGCGGCCTGGGCCCCGTCCACGAACACGGCAATGTTGCCCCTCTTGTGGGCCAGGGCCACAATTTGCTGGATGGGGTTGATGGTGCCCAGCACGTGGGAAGAGTGCTCCACGGCAATCAGGCGGGTTTTGTCGGTAATGGCGTCGGCCAGCTGGTTGAGGTCAATTTCGCCCGAGCCGGTGATGGGCAGCACTTTCAGCAGGGCCTTGGTTTGGTGGCAGGCCAGCTCCCAGGGCAGGTAGTTGGAGTGGTGGGCCATCATGGTCACGATAACCTCGTCGCCTTCCTGCAGCAGGGCCCGTTCGAAGCCGGTAGCCACCAGGTTGATGCCCTCGGTGCAGCCCCGCACGAAGACGATTTCCTCCTTGGACGCGTTGAGCAAATCGGCCACCTGCTGGCGGGTGTGCTCCAGCTGCCCGGTAATGGCCTGGCTCATCGGGTGTTTCTCGTGGGGCTTGGCGTACTGCTCCAAGTAAAGCTGCTGGATTCGCTCGACCAGCACCCGGGGCTTGTGGCAGGAGGCGGCCGTGTCCAGGTACATCAGCGGCTGCCCGTTGACCTGCTGCTGCAGGGCCGGAAAGTCGCGGCGAATTTGGTCGAGGGGGTAGCCCTGGGCGAGAATTTGCTGTACGGTATCCAGGGTGGCGGAAGCGTGGGTGGTGGGCATGGGCAAGGGCGTTTGGTAGCGGAAAGCAGCGTGGAACTACAGGCTGGTTTATACGTGAGCTTCCGCCAGCTCAAGGGCCGGATAACTACTCAATTCGCTCCGTACAAGCCCGCATTGGGGCTGAATTAATCCGGAGAGAAAAACCGCAGAATAGGCGCACCGCTGAGTTTTTTTGCCTCGGTTTCGGATGCCGGACCGCCGCTTGCGTATTTAATGGCTCCATATCCACGCACCGCCTTTCCCGCTGCATGACCACCACCCCGCCCATTCCTCCCGTTTCCTCTTCCCCTGATTTTACCGGCTTCGTGCGCGTGCGCGGCGCCCGGGAACACAACCTCAAAAACGTCGACGTCGATATTCCCCGCGACGCGCTGGTGGTCTTTACTGGCGTCTCGGGCTCGGGCAAGTCGAGTCTGGCCTTTGGCACGCTCTACGCCGAGGCCCAGCGCCGCTACCTCGAATCCGTGTCGCCCTACGCCCGGCGGCTGTTTCACCAGATGGCCGTGCCCGAAGTGGATAGCATCGACGGGCTGCCGCCGGCCGTAGCCTTGCAGCAGCAGCGCGGCACGCCCACCACCCGCTCGTCGGTGGGCTCGGTCACGACGCTGTCGAACCTGCTGCGCATGCTGTATTCGCGGGCCGGCGACTATCCCGCGGGCCAGGGCATTGTCTACGCCGAAGGGTTTTCGCCCAACACGCCCGAGGGCGCCTGCCCGCAGTGCCACGGGCTGGGCCGGATTTACGAAGTGACGGAGCAAACCATGGTGCCCGACCCCACGCTCACCATCCGGGAACGGGCCATTGCGGCCTGGCCCCAGGCCTGGGGCGGGCAAAACCAGCGCGACATCCTCGTAACCCTGGGCTACGACGTGGACACGCCCTGGCAGGATTTGCCCCAGAAAGACCGGGACTGGATTCTCTTTACCGACGAGCAGCCGGTGGTGCCGGTGTACCCCGGCTACTCGCCCCAGGAAACGCAGCGGGCCCTCAAGCGCAAGGAGCCGCCAAACTACATGGGCACCTTTACTGGGGTGAAGCGCCACGTGCTCCACACCTTTGCCACGACCCAAAGCCCGCTGATGAAAAAGCGGGCCTTGCAGTACATGCTCAGCACCGAGTGCCCCACCTGCCAGGGCAAGCGCCTGCGCCCCGAGTCGCTGGCCGTCAAATTCGCCGGCCTCGATATTGCCGATATGGCCCGGCTGCCGCTCAAGCGGGTGGCGGCGTTGCTCAAACCCTACGCCGACGGCACTGCCGCGGGCCGCAAAAAGCACGACGCGGCCCACCCCGAGCAAACCATCGTGGCCCAGCGCATTGCCGAAGACCTCTGCGCCCGCCTCACCGTGCTGCTCGACCTGGGACTGGGCTACTTAGCCTTGGAACGCAGCACGCCCACCTTGTCGCCGGGTGAATTGCAGCGCCTGCGCCTGGCTACCCAGCTGTACTCCAACCTCTTCGGCGTGGTTTACGTGCTGGATGAGCCCTCGGCCGGCCTGCACCCTTCCGATACCGAAGCCCTGCTCAACGCCCTGCACACCTTGAAAAAGGCTGGCAACTCCCTCTTCGTGGTGGAGCACAACCTGGACGTGGTGCGCCAGGCCGACTGGCTCGTGGATGTGGGCCCGGCCGCCGGGGAGCAGGGCGGGGAGGTGCTCTACAGCGGCGTGCCGAGTGGTTTGGCCCAGGTCGAGTCATCCCAAACCAAGCGTTATCTATTCAATGAAACTGCCGCCGAAGTCCGCGTCCCGCGCCAACCCAGCGGCTGGCTCAAGCTGCAGGGCGTCACGCGCAACAACCTCAGCAACCTGGCCGTGGAGTTTCCGCTGGGCGTGTTTACCACCGTCACGGGCGTATCGGGCTCGGGCAAGTCGAGCCTGGTGAGCCAGGTGCTGGTGGAGCTGGTGGCGGAAAGCCTGGGCCAAACCGTGGACGCCGAGGAAGAAGAAACCGACCCGCTGGAGCAGGCCGCCCCGACCCAGACCGGGGGCCGGATTGTGGCCGGCATGGAGCAGATCAAGCGCCTGGTGCGCGTGGACCAGAAGCCCATCGGCCGCACGCCCCGCTCGAATATGGCCACCTACACCGGCCTGTTCGACCACGTGCGCAAGCTGTTTGCGGCCACACCCGCGGCCAAGAAGCGGCGCTACGACGCCGGCCGGTTTTCCTTTAACGTGGCGAAGGGCCGCTGCGAGAACTGCCAGGGCGAAGGCTTCGTGATGGTAGAGCTGCTGTTCTTGCCCAGCGTGTACGCGCCCTGTCCGGTGTGCCAGGGGGCCCGCTACAACGCCAAAACCCTGGAAATAACTTACCGGGATAAGAACGTGGCCGAGGTGTTGGGCCTGACCGTGGACGATGCCTGGGCCTTTTTCGCCGACGAGCCCACGATTCACCGGGCCCTGACGGTGCTCCGGGAAGTGGGTCTGGGCTACCTGCGCCTGGGCCAGCCCGCCACTGAGCTCAGCGGGGGCGAGGCCCAGCGTATCAAGCTGGCCACCGAGCTGCAGCGGGCCCAGCGCGGCAACTCGCTCTACATCCTCGACGAGCCCACCACCGGCCTGCACCCCTCCGACGTGGAAAAGCTCCTTACCCAGCTCGACGGCCTGGTCGAAGCCGGCAACACGGTCATCGTCGTGGAGCACGACATGCGCGTGGTGGCCGGCTCCGACTGGGTCCTGGACATTGGGCCCGGGGCCGGCGACGAAGGCGGCCGGATTGTGGCTCAGGGTCCGCCCGCGGCCGTGGCCAAGGTCCGGGAAAGCCGCACGGCCCCCTATCTGAAGCGGTTTCAGGGGCGGTAAAAGTGAAGAGTGGCCGCTAGGGAGTAGGTGGTCGTTCTAAAAGTCGGGCGCTGGCGCAGGTAGAATTCTTACTGCTAAGCAGTTAGCCGGCGGGTAGGGCGGGCCTGAAAGTCTGGGTGCATGCAAAAGTGGGGTGGTGCCCAGACGGGCTGCCGCTACTTTGGGGCCTTGCTCACCCTTCCTGACTGCTCTGATGCTGCGCTATTTGCCCCTTACCCTCGTTTATTGCCGGCTGCTGCTGGGCTTGGTCGTGCTCGGCCTCTGCGGCGGGGCTGCTGCCACAACGGCGCTGCGCCAGCTGCTGGCCGCGCTGGTGGTTCTGGGCCTGGTTTCCGATATTTTCGACGGCATCATTGCCCGGCGCCTGGGCGTGGCTACTCCCGCGCTGCGCCGCCTCGATTCGAGCGTGGATACCCTGTTCTGGCTCTGCGTGCTGGCGGGCGTGGTGCTGCTCTGCCCGCGCTTTTTGCCCGAGCACGCCCTGTGGATCAGCGTGGTGCTGGCCCTGGAGGCACTGACGTACGTGGTAAGCTACCTGCGCTTCCGCAAGGAAATTGCCCTGCACACGCTCAGCGCCAAGCTCTGGACCCTGGTGCTGACGGCCCTGCTGCTGGAGCTGATCCTGAGTGGCCACACCAGCTGGCTGTTCGGGGCCTGCGTGGGCCTGGGCGTGCTGAGCCGGCTCGAAATCATCGGTATCTTGTGTACCCTGCGCACCTGGGCCACCGACGTGCCTTCGCTCTACCACGCCTGGCAGGTGCGCCGCGGCCGGCCCCTGCGGCGGCATCCGCTCTTCAACGGCTAAGGCCCGGCGAAGCTCAGTCAGCCACAGCCCTAGCCCCCGCCGTGGCCGTACAACGGCCGTCAGGCCGGTTCAGGCCTCGTTCCAACCGCTTTTGTGCTATGCTGCCGCCCTTTATTGAAGAGTTTTTTCGCAACCCCGCCACCGTGGGCTCCCTGGTGCCCAGCTCCCGCGAGCTGACCGAGCAGGTCATGGCGCCCATCGACTTTGCCACGGCCCGCTGCATCGTGGAGTACGGGCCCGGTACGGGCGTTTTTACCGACATCCTCATGGCCCGGCGCCGCCCCGGAACGGCCATTGTACTTATCGAAGTCAGCCGCCGGTTTTGCCAGCTGCTGCAGGAGCGCTACGCCGCCCACCCCCACGTGCACGTCATCCACGGTTCGGCCGATAAAACGGGGGAATATCTGCGGCCCTTGGGCATCGGGCAGGTCGACTACGTGGTGTGCGGGCTGCCGTTTCGGTCGTTGTCGCGCCGCCTGGGCTGGCGCATTCTGGAGCACACCCGGGCTTTGCTCCAGCCCGCCGGCAAGCTCGTGCTGTTTCAATACACGTTGCAGAACGTCCGGCTGTTCGAGCGGTTTTTTCGGCCTTTGCAGCAGGAGCGGGTACTACTCAACCTGCCCCCGGCCTACGTGCTGACCTACGCGCCCAAGCCCGAAGCGGCCCCCGAAACCGTGGCCTAGCCCGCGCTGGTGGCCACCCGGTACTCGGGGTCTTCCAGAATGTTGACCTCAATCAGGGCGCCGGCGTTGCGCAGCAGCTGCCGGCAGTCGGGGCTGAGGTGGCGCAGGTGCAGGGTTTTGCCCAGGCGCTGGTACCGCTCGGTGAGCTTGTGCAGGGCGTCGATGCCCGACATGTCGGCCACGCGGCTGTCGCGGAAATCAAGGACGACGGTGGCCGGGTCCTGCTGCACGTCGAACTTCTCGGTAAAGGCCTGTACCGAGCCAAAGAACAGCGGACCGTAGAGCTCGTAATGTTTCACGCCGGCGTCGTCCAGGTACTTGCGGGCCCGGATGCGCTTGGCGTTTTCCCAGGCAAAGGCCAGCGCCGACACCACCACGCCCAGCAGCACGGCCAGGGCCAGGTTCTGGGAAATGGCCGTTACCAGGGTCACGAGCAGCATCACCAGCACGTCGGTGCGCGGCATGCGGCGCAGAATCCGCAGGCTGGCCCATTCGAAAGTGCCAATAACAACCATGAACATCACGCCCACCAGGGCCGCCAGCGGCAGCCGCTCAATGATGGGCGCGCCCACCACCACGAACAAGGCCAGGGCTACGGCCGCCACCACACCCGACAGCCGCCCCCGCCCCCGCGACTCCAGGTTGACCATTGTTTGCCCGATCATGGCGCAGCCGCCCATGCCGCCACTCAGGCCGGAGGCAATGTTGGCCAGGCCCTGGGCCACGCAGTCCTGGTTGCCCCGGCCCCGGGTATCGGTCATTTCATCCACTACGGTCAGCGTCAGCAGGCTTTCGGTCAGGCCCACCAGGGCCATAATCAGGGCGTAGGGAAATACCAGCGCCAGCGTGGCCCCGGTAAGCGGCACCTGGGGCCAGTGCAGCTGGGGCAGGCCGCCGGCAATGGAGGCAATATCCCCCACGGACTTGGTGTCGAGCCCACCCCCGATAACCAGGGCCGAGACTACCACAATGGCGGCCAGCGAAGCCGGCACGGCCTTGGTAAGCTTGGGCAGAAAGTACACTATGGCCATCGTCAGGGCTACCAGGCCCAGCATCAGTAGCAGGGGTGGGCCTGTCAGCCAACGGCTGGTGCCGGGGGCCTTAAACTGTTCGAGCTGAGCCATAAAGATAATCAGGGCCAGGCCGTTGACGAAGCCATACACCACCGGCTGGGGCACGAGGCGGATAAACTTGCCGAAGCGCAGCAAGCCAATGATTACCTGCAGCAGGCCCATCAGCAGCACGGCCGCAAACAGGTACTCGGCCCCGTGCTGCACCACCAGGCTCACGATGACCACCGCCACCGAGCCGGCCGCGCCGGAAATCATGCCGGGCCGGCCGCCGAAAAGGCTGGTGATAAGGCAAATGACGAAAGCCGAGCCGATGCCGACCAGCGGGCTGATATGGGCCAGCAACGCAAAAGCCACCACTTCGGGCACCAGGGCCAGAGCCGTGGTCAGGCCGGCCAGAATTTCATTTTTGGGATTAACTCCATACTGCGCCAGGTACGACCGCAGTGAGAAAGTAGCAAGCATAAGCAGCTGAGTAAGAGGCCAAAGAAAAGCCGCGCACTCTCGGTTGAAAGCGGCGGCACGGAGGAAGCGGGCCAGTACTCAGGGTGGGGTGAGCGTAAAAGCAGCAGTGGAGCAGTACGGCATAAGGCCGCGCAAAAGTACGCAGCCCGGACCAAACGGCTGGTAAGCGGGCCACCTCAGCCGGGGCGGCAAACCAAGGTCCCGGCCGGTATTGCTCAGTAGAAAGCAATACCGGCCGGGACCAGCTCAACCCCCGGAACGCCGCGCGAGCCGGCTTTATTCGACCTGCACCCGCACGGTGCTACGCAGTCCGGCCGGGGTGGTAGCTTCCACCAGGTAGAGGCCGGCGCTTAGGCCTTGCAGCACCGGCGTGGGCTGGCCCGAAACGGCCGCCGCAGTGGCCATCTGCCGCCCCAGCAGGTCACGGACCACCACTTGCAGGGCCTGCCGCTCCCCGGGCAATACCAGCGTCAGCTGGCCGGCCGTGGTGGGGTTGGGGTAGGCCTGCAGGGCCCCGGCGCGGGCCTGGGCCGGGCGCACCCCGGTAATGGTGCTCAGGTTGTCTTCGCCCGAAAACCAGATGCTAAACCAGTTGCGCAGCGTGCTGAAAGTAGCGTCGGTGTGGTAGAGCAGCAGAGCCGGCTGGGACGAATTTTCGCGGTAGAAAGCCGTCTGGTACACGTCCTGACGCTGGCCTTGCTCCATCTGCAGGGCCTGCAGCACCGCGGCCGGAGCGGGCTGGCCCTGAAGGTAAGCACTGTCAATTTCCTGGCGGTGAGTGCGCACCATCAAGGCCGGGAAAGCCGCGCTGCCGCCTGTCGGCTTGGGCAGCTGCAGGGTGCCGTAGCCCACCACCTCGTCGGTTTGGATGACCGTGTAGTGCACCAGGCGTACCCGGACTGCGTTCAGGCCCAGCTCCCGCAGCGTAATTTCCGGAAACATCCGCTCGTAGGCACTGCTCCGGCTGTTGGTGGTGGCCGTCAGGGGCAGGGGAGTGCGGTAATTGTAGTCGGTTTCCGTTTGGGCCGGTACCCGCAGAAAGTTGCCGGGGGTGCCATTCGTGCTCGGCAGGGCAAATTGCTGCTCATCAAAAGTTTGACCCAGCAGGCGCCGGCCATCGGCCCTGACGTCCTCGTAAACCTCGCCCGTAAAACTGTGCCACAGGCCGTGCTGCGGCAGGGCCAACCGCTCGGGAGTGGTGGTGGCCAGGGCGTAGCGGCGCTGCGCCGTCGGGAAGGGGCCGGCGGCCGGCGGCGCCTGGTAGGTTTGCTCCAACGCGGCCGAGTCGGCCGTCAGGCTGCTGTAGTCCCACACGCGGCCCGCGCCGGGCTGCGGCAACACGAAGCCCGGGTGCGAAACGCCGTGCGCGGGCCGATACCGGTCTACCGCCGTGGGGCTGGCCGGGAAGTTGGCGGGCGTGAGCGTGATGGAGCCCGTTTGGGCCGTGGCCGTCAGGCCGTTCAATAAGGCTCCGAGCAGGGCCAAGGGTAGTAAATACTTCATCGAAAGAAATGAATAAGGCGAAAATCAATAAGTGCCGACTCCGCATCGGCCCACGGCCCGATGACCGTTCGGCCGGCGCCGGCGTTGCGTGGGCTGGCAACTTTATTTATGGTGGGGCAAAGTGGCCGGGGCTCGGTTGATGTAGAGCCCCTTAATCGAAGATGATGGTTTTGTTGTGGTGCACGAAGACCTGCTCGGCAAAAACCAGCTGCAGGGAGCGGGCCAGCACGATTTTCTCCACGTCGCGCCCGGCCTGGGCCATTTCGCTGGCGCTCTGGGTGTGGTCAATCGGGATGACGCTCTGGGCAATGATGGGGCCCTGGTCGAGCTGCTCGTTCACGAAGTGGGCCGTGGCCCCGATGATTTTTACGCCCCGGGCGTACGCCTGCGCATACGGGCTGGCCCCCACGAAGGCGGGCAAGAAGGAGTGGTGAATGTTGATGAGCCGGTTGGCGTAGTGGGCCACAAACTCCGACGACAAAATCCGCATGTACTTGGCCAGCACCACAAACTCGGGCTGGTAGCCGGCCAGCACGGCCAGCACTTCCTGCTCGTGGGCCTCGCGGGTTTGGCCCTCGTGGCTGACGTGGTGAAACGGCAACCCAAACTGCCGGGTGATGTCGCCTAGCTTGGGGTAGTTGCTGATGACGGCCAGCACCCGGGCGTTGAGCTCCCCGAAGGCGTGGCGCACCAGCAGCTCGCTCAGGCAGTGGTGCTCCTTGGTGGCCATGAGCACAATGTTTTTGGGCCGGTTGTCGGACAGGCGGATGTCGGCCGCGGCGGGCAGGGCCTGGCGCAGCTCCCCCGTCAGGGTCTCGGCCTCGAAGGGCCCGGCAAACTCGGTGCGCATGAAAAACGTGTTGTCGGCCCGCTCCACAAACTCCCCGTTGCGGATAATATTGAGGCCGTGGGCAAACAGCACCCCGGTGATTTTGAACACCAGGCCGGGCTCGTCGGAGCAGCGGATCAGCAGGATGTGGGACGCGGGCAAAGCAGCGGGTACGGACACGGCAGAAAAAGTTAGGCCAAGGCGGAAGCCGTAAATGTACTGGTCGGGACCAGGTTTGCCTTGGGCAGCAGCGGCCCGCCCGCCCAGATACGACTCCTCGGGCAGCTAACGGAGCTTTTCAGTGGGCGGTTGTGGAAGACCAAAACCGGTCCCCGGGCCGCGGGAATTGGCCGCCTGGGCTGAAACTGCTAACTTCAAAGTGGAGTATAGACCGGCACGTGACGAGTCGGCCGGCTTACCCGTACTACCTTAGCTGCCCCGTATGGATGTTTTAAGGCGCAACAATGTCACCGTTTCCGGAGCTGGAACTCAGGCCATGGTGCTGGTGCACGGCTTCGGCTGCGACCAGCACATGTGGCGTCTGGTGGCCCCGGCTTTCGAGGCCCACTACCGCGTGGTGCTGCTCGACCTGGTAGGAGCGGGGCAGTCGGAGCTGGCGGCCTACGAGCCGGCCCACTACAACACGCTGGCGGCCCACGCCGCCGATGTGCTGCAGGTGCTGGCAACTCTGAACCTGCACGACGTGGTATTCGTGGGCCACTCGGTCAGCGCCATGATTGGCGTGCTGGCCGCCATTGCGGAGCCGGCCCGCATTGGTCGGCTGGTGCTGGTGGCACCCTCGCCGCGCTACCTCAACGACGCGGGCTACACCGGCGGCTTCGAGCCGGCCGACATCGACGAGCTGCTGCAGGCCATGGACAGCAACTACCTGGGCTGGTCGGGAGCCATTACGCCCGTTATTATGGGCCACCCCGAGCGGCCCGAGCTCAGCGCCGAGCTCAACAACAGCTTCTGCCGTACCGACCCCACCATTGCCCGCCACTTCGCCCGGGTCACGTTTCTGGCCGACAACCGGGCTGACCTGCCCCTGGTCAGCACCCCGGCCCTGATTCTGCAGTGCGCCCACGATGCGCTGGCGCCCCTGGCCGTGGGCTACTACCTGCAGCAGCATCTGCCCGCTGCCGAGCTGGTCATCCTCGACACCTCGGGCCACTGCCCCCACCTGAGTGCGCCCCAGGCTACTGTGGCCGCCATGTTTCACTTTCTGGGCCTTGCTGCCCCGCCGCCCGATGAGCGCCGCTGAGGAAGAAGAGCTGCCGGCCCTCGACCTGCGGCTCACGGCCGAAAACCTGGAAGACTTGTACGAACAGGCGCCCTGCGGCTACTGCTCCTGCCTGCCCGACGGAACCCTGGTCAAGACCAACCAGACGCTGCTGAGCTGGCTGGGCTACGCCCGCGAACAGCTGGTAGCCCGCCGTTGCCTACAGGAATTATTTACCGTGGGCGGAAGGCTGCACTACGAGTCGTTTTGTGCCCCGCTGCTGCTGCTGCAGGGGCAAGTACGTGAAATCAGCTACCAGCTGCGGCGGGCCGACGGCACCACGCTGCCGGTGCTGCTCAATGCCCAGCTGCTGCGCGACGCGGATGGGCAGCCCCTGCTCATCCGGGCCACGCTGTTCGACATTACCGAGCGCCGCAAGTACGAGCAGGAGCTGCTGCGGGCCCGCGCCGAAGCCGATGCCCACCGGGCTTTGCTCACGGCTAAGAATGAGCAGCTTACCCGCATCAACGGGGAGCTCGACAACTTCGTCTATACCGCCTCCCACGACCTCAAGCAGCCGGCCAGCAACATGCAGGGCCTGTTTGAGGAACTCAAGCGCACGGCCACCTTTCACGACCCCGAAGCGGCGCCCATGCTGGCCATGTTCGACGACGCCCTGCGCCAGATTCTGGGCACCATCGAGGGTATGACCGAAGTGGTGCAGCTCCAGCGCCAGCTCGACCAGGTGCCCCGGGAAAAGATTGCGCTGCAGGCTATTACCGAGGAAATAATCCGCAACCTGCAGCCCCTGCAGGCCGCTGCCGTCGACTTTAGCCTCGATTTTCGGGCCGTGCCCCACCTGCGGATGCCGCGCCCGGCCCTGCACAGTCTGCTCTACAATCTGCTCAGCAACGCCGTTAAGTACGCCCTGCCCGGGCGCCGGCCCCAGGTGTGGGTCCGCTCGGCCCCGGCCGCCGGCGGCCTGGTGCTGACCGTGCGCGACAATGGCCGGGGTATCGACTTGCAGCGCCACGGGCAGGATTTATTTCAGCTGTTTCGCCGCTTTCACCCCGAGGTGCCCGGTTCCGGCGTGGGGTTGTACTTGGTCAACCGGCTGGTGCGCCAGGCCAATGGCCACCTCGAAGTGGCAAGCGTGGTCAACGAAGGCACTACGTTCCGGATTTTTTTGCCTTCGTAAGTAAGCAGTAAGCGCCGGGTTACGGCACTAGGCGTCACTTCCGGCTGGGCCCCAGGGCTACCGGGTGAAGCAAGCCGGGCCGCTGCGGGCTTGCTTACAGCTGGTTTAGGGCGTCGACCAGGGCCGCGGCCGTGGTTTCCTGGAGCACCGGCGTTATGACCAGGCCGGCCTGCACCGTGGCATCCTGGCGGCCGTAGTACAGCTTACTATCCACGGTGCGGATAACGACAATGCTTAGGGGCATCGTTTGGGGAATACCGGGCATCTCAAAATCGTTGGGGCCCTTAAAATTGCAAATGCGCACGGCCCCGTTGATGGTGCGGAACACGGCAAACACCATCGTGTTGGTAGCCGGGTCAATGTTGAGGCCCGGCACCGTGACCTTCACGGTGGTCGTGGGGTTGGGGTTGGTGTAGAACTTGTCGCAGTTGAGCCAGTTCAGGCCCGCGTTGTAGAGCGTACTGCTCACCGTGACGAGGTTGCTGTTGCCCCCGTTCAACGGCCGCGACGAGGCGCCCGTGTCCCGGTTGAGCGTCCACTCGAAGCAGGTGGAGGTCGTGCCGCCGCCCCAGCCGCCCACAAACAGGCTCATGGAGTCGCGGGAGGCCGTGGCGGGCGTCGGGACCTGCAGAACCAGCTTGGCACCCGGGGTCATGCGCACGGCCGTATCCTTGGCTGCCCGCAGGTACACTTCCCCCGCCGATTCGAGCAGCTGGCCGCCGGCAATGGTGGGCATGTTGCTGAGCACCATGTCGGCCCGGCTGAATACTTCGCGAAAGGCCAGCTCCAGGGGCGCCGTCACAGGCTGCCCGTACTTGGTAAAGGCGTTAGCCGGAATCGTAATGCGGGTGCCCTTCAGGCTGGTAAACGAGTTGACGCGGCTCGGGTCGTAGGTCAGCGTCTGGACCGGGGCCCCAAGCTGGGCCGTTAGGGCGCTGATCGTGGGTGGAAGCGTCACGACGGGGCCGGGCGTTTTGCCGTCTTCACAGATAACCACGCCGGAGTCGAACTGGCAGGCGGGCAGCGCCAGCAATAAAGCCCCAAGGGCGAAAAGCAGAAATTTATTCATGGGAAGGAAAGTCGGGAAGGGAAAAGAAGAAAAGGCTGGCGGCTTAGTGCTTGCGCGGGTCCAGGTCCCAGCTGTAGCCGGCCTGCACACCCAGGCTCCAGGGCCGGCGCGGGGCCCGGCCACTAGCGGCCGTCGACAGAGAGTTAAGGAAAATCTGACCCTGGGGCCTAATGGTAAACCACTGGCCCAGGGCAAACTGGTAGCTGGCAAACGCGCCGCCGGTGAGCATCACGCTGGTCCGGTTGAAGGGCTGAGTACGGGCGGAGCTGCTCCACTGCACCTGCTGGCAGTTGCAGGCCGAGCCCTCCGTTGTTTTGGCATCGGCCAGCAGGGCCACCGTGCCGCCGCCCTGCACGCCGTAGCGCCAGCGTGGGTTGCCGGCCAGCGTCAGTTGGGCCTGCAGCGGAATGGTCAGGAAACGGTACACGTCCCGGAACTCCTTGCGCACCAGGGTCCGGGTAACCGAGTCCGGGGCCGTTTTCTGCAATTGGTAATTCAGGCTGGTGGCGTATTCGGAATAGCCCAGGCCCACACTCACGGCCAGCTGCCGCGACAGGGAGTAGGTGGCCGAGGCCTGCCCGCTAAAGCCCACATCCGGCCGTTCCAGGCGTTCGAGCTGGGAAGCTGAGCCGCCCAGAGCCCGGTACGTCAGCCCCGAACCCAGCAGCAGCTGGGCGCTCCAGTTGCGCAGGCTGATTTCCTGCCGGGTCGGGCGGCGGCGCGGGGCACGCTTCACGGCTTCTACTTCCGGCTCGGGTGTGTCAGCCACCCGGGGGCGCACCACCAGCAGGGCCAGCGGCGCATTACTGACCTTAGCCTGCCGGGCCCGGGCGCGCCGGGTTGCGGCGGCACTTTCGGGGCGGACTAAGCTTGGGTAGCTCCCCAATTCGGCGGCGGCCAAGGCCGGCGTGGTCGAAGTCGGCCGGCCGCTGGTAGTCCGGCTCAGCCCCAGCCGGCGGCTGCCCGCGCCGGCGGCTACCGTGCGGCTCGGGTCGAGCGAGGCGGGGCGGGCCAGTTCCGAGGTACGCCGGCGGGTCGGAAGAGCCGCGGCGCGAGTCGCCGTAGCGGCCAAGAGCTGCTTCGAAAGCCGGGCATGGCGGCGGGAGCTACGTCGGGTGGCCGTAATGGTGGTAGTGGCCGAGGCCGACTCGAAAGCCGCCGTAGCCGAAGCAGCTGTAGCCGTGGTTTCTTCCTCGGGCTGGGCCGGGGCCGAAGATTCCGCGGAGCGGCGGGAAGCCCCAATCCGGGCCGACCGTTTGCCGCGGGTGTCAACGCTGGCCAATACGGCCTGCTTAGCCGCTGCCGCCGCCGGCCCGTTTCGGGCGCTGCTGATGGCGCCGGCCGCCGGGGCGGCCGGTTTGCCTTTTGCCCAAGACGAATTGCCGCGGCCAGTGCCGTTGTCAGGCTGGGTCGTAACGCTGGCCCGGGGCTCCGCGGGTGCGGGTGCGGGTGCCGCGCCGTTGGGCTGGCCGACTGCTCGGCTCCCGGTGGCTCCGGCAGAGCGGCCGGAAGTTTGGCCGGCCTCCGCTACGGGCGCCGGGGACGAAGTCCCGGGTCCGAACACGGCGGGGCCCCACTGCCGGGTGCCCACCGTTATGCCCACTAGTAGGGCGCCCACCAGCAGCAGCCACAGCACGGGCCGCAGGCGGCGCTTGCGCACCGGCACCTGCTCCCGGATGCCGCGCCACACCGTTTCGGGCGGGGCGCTGCCGTAGCCCTGGAGCTTCTGGCGCAGGTCGTGGTAGAATTGTTCTGAGTCGTGGTCGGTCATGATGCTAAAGGAGTCTGAGCCTGCTGGTGCAGGCGTTCTTCCAGCAGGCGGCGGGCCCGGGAGAGCTGCGACTTGCTGGTGCCTTCCGAAATGCCCAGCAGCTCGCCGATTTCGGCGTGCGTGTAGCCTTCGATGGCGTAGAGGTTGAGAACCGTGCGGTACCCCAGGGGCAGGGCGTTCATCTGCCGCAGCACATCATCGGCCGAAAGCTGGTCGAAGGGGGTGCCGTCGGGGTGCTGCACGTGGGCCGCTTCCTCGGCGTCGAGGTGCAGGCCCCGCTGCTGGTGCTGCTGCCACAGGTTCAGCGAGGTGGTCACGGCAATGCGCCGGGCCCAGGCCTCAAACGGGCCCTGGTTGCGGAATTGGTCGAGCCGGGTAAAAATCTTGACGAAGGTGAGCTGCAGCGCATCTTCGGCCTCGGCCCGGGACGGACAGTAACGCAAGCACACGCCCATGAGCTGATAGCCTAACCGCTCGTAGAGAAGTCGTTGCGCGGCGGGCCGGCCCCGGCGGCAGCTATCTACGAGGGAGTCAATTGATTCGGCCATAGGCAGGGCAGAAGATAAGCGGGTAGAAATAGAATCAGCTAGCGTTCTGCCCCCATGACCGGCGGCCGGTGGGGAAGGGTTGCGTGGGCGGTGAATTTATTTGCGCCGGGTGGGCGGCCTGGCAATCCGGTTCTAAAAAACCGCAATTTCGGCCGTACTTCCGCTACCGTGCCTTCGGGTTCTTCTTTTACCTTTAGCGCCTACTTCCTCACTCCTTCAAACTGCCGGGCGCGGGCAACGCGCCCCTCCGCCATGCTGCTTCCCATTTATCAAATCGACGCCTTTACCGACCGGGTGTTTGCCGGCAACCCCGCCGCCGTATGCCCGCTCACCGAATGGCTGCCGGCCGACACCATGCAGGCCATTGCCGCCGAAAACAACCTGGCCGAAACCGCCTACTTCGTACCCCGCGGCGGCGCCGACTACGAAATCCGCTGGTTTACGCCCACGGCCGAAATTGACCTCTGCGGGCACGCCACCCTGGCCTCGGCCCACGTGCTGTTTCGCCACCTCAATTTCCAGGGTGAGGAAATAACCTTCCACTCCAAAAGTGGCCCGCTGCGGGTGCGCCACGCCGCCGACGGCCGCTTCACCCTCGACTTTCCCTCGCGGCCCCCGCAGCCCCTGGCCGCGCACCCCACCGGCCTGCTCGACGCGCTGCGGGCCACCCCGCTGGAAGTGCTGGCCTCCCGCGACTTAGTCGTGCTCTTCAACTCCGAAGCCGATGTGCTGGCCCTGCACCCGGATATGGCCAAAGTAGCCGCCCTGGAATACATCGGCGTCATTGCCACCGCGCCCGGCACCAACGGCATCGACTTCGTGTCGCGCTTTTTCGGCCCCCGGGTGGGCGTGCCCGAAGACCCGGTGACCGGCTCGGCCCACGCCTCTTTGATTCCGTTCTGGGCCGCGCGCCTGGGCAAAACCGAGCTGCGCGCCCGGCAGGTGTCGGCCCGGGGCGGCGACCTGTGGTGCGAGCTGCGCGGCGACCGGGCCCTGATGAGCGGCTACGCGGTGACGTATCTGAAGGGCGAAATTGAGCTGGGCGCCTAATGCCGGGCGGGGAGGTGATGCGGACGGGGCTGCGCTTCGGTATTGCGGCCGTGTGGCTGGCTAACGGGCTGCTGTGCAAGGTGCTGCACCTGGTGCCCCGGCACGAAGCCATTGTGGCCCGCATCCTCGGGCCGCGGTTTGCCGCGCCCCTCACGGTGCTTATCGGGGTGGCCGAAATCGTCATGGCCGGCTGGGTGCTGAGCCGGTACCGGGAGCGGCTCAGCGTGGGCCTGCAGATTGCGCTGGTGCTGGGCATGAACGTGCTGGAGTTTCTGCTGGCCCGGGACTTACTGCTCTGGCAGCAGCTCAATATCGTCTTTGCCGGCCTGTTTGCGCTGCTGCTGTATTACTACGGCTTCCGGCTGCCGGCCGCTCCTGCTTCGGCCCGCTGATATGGCCTTACTCGCCCATCATCCCTTCGGCGTGGAAGCCCGCCTGACCCGCACCACGGTGCTCACCTACGCCGTGCCTGCCGCCGCGCTGCAGCGCCTGATTCCCGAGTGCCTCACCCTGGATACCCTCGACGATACCTGGGGCTTCGTGGCCGTGGCCCTGGTCCAGACCCGGGAGCTGCGGCCCGCCGGCCTGCCGGCCTGGCTGGGGCACAGCTTTTTCCTGATTGGCTACCGGGTATTTGTGCGCTACACCACCCGGGCCGGCAAGCGCCTGCGCGGGTTGTATATCCTCCAGTCCCAAACCGACAAAGTGAAAATGCAGTGGCTGGGCAACCTGTTTACCAGCTACGGGTACAGCACCATCGACATCCGGCAGGCCGCCGCCGAAGGGCAGTTGCACTTTGATTCTACCAAGGCGAACCTGGCCATTGCCGTCGAATTGCTGGCGGCCGACGAGCCTGCCCTGCCGGCCGGCTCCCCGTTTTCGAGCTGGCAGCAGGCGCGGCGGTTTGCGGGCCCGCTGCCCTTCACGTTCTCCTATGACCAGGCCCGGCGGCAGGTGGTCATTGTGGAAGGAGTGCGCGAAGCCTGGCAGCCCCAGCCCGTGCGGGTGCTGGCCGCGGAGGTCGGCTTTATCCAAGAGCTGGGCCTGAGCGGCTGCCGGCTGGCCAGCGCCTTTACCATGACCGACATTCCCTACCGCTGGCAAAAGGGGCGTACCGAGCCCTGGCCCGCATGAGAAGGCCGCTGGAAGGAGTCTGGAACGTGGTGCGCTTCAACTGGCACTTTTACGTGGGTGCCGGGGGCAGCCTGCTGGTTTTGGCCGCCGTGGCGGGCTTCGCCCCCGCGGCCTGGCGGCCTTACCTGCTGGGGTTGCTGGCCCTGGGCGCGGCGCCGGTGCTCATCTCGCTGCTGGTGTCGTACTACGTCTACGACGTGTCGGAGCTCTACCGGCTGGGCTGGCTGCCCATTGACCCCGCCAGCCGGGGGCGCCTGGTCAACATCCACGCCGGCTTCGACGAAACCAGTGGCCTGCTGCAGCAGCGGTTTGCCCGGGCCCAGCTGCGGGTATTCGACTTTTACGACCCCCAGCTGCACCGGGAAGTTTCCATTAAGCGGGCCCGGGCGGCGTATCCGCCGTTTCCGGGCACCGTGGCCGTGCAGCCCGGGGCCCTGCCGCTGCCCGCCGCCAGCACCGACTACGCCCTGCTGCTGCTCTCGGCCCACGAAATCAGGCAGCAGCGGGAGCGGGTTGCTTTCTTTGCCGAAGTGCGCCGCACCCTAACGCCCCAGGGCCGCATTATCGTCGTCGAGCACCTGCGCGACCCGGCCAATTTCCTGGCCTACACCATCGGTTTTTTCCATTTCTACTCCCGCGCTACCTGGCGGCGGGTGTTTCGGGCGGCGGGCCTGGAAGTGGTGCAGGAACAAAAAATAACGCCCTTCGTCTCGGCCTTTACGCTTCAGGTTTATGGAAACGCAACTTAGGATTGTTGGGGCCCTGCTGGTGGGGTTGGCGCTGCTGCACGCCGGCTTTCCGCGCTACTTCAACTGGGCCGGGGAGTTGCAACCGCTACGCCTCATCAACCGGCAGATGGTGTACGTGCACACCTTGTTCATTGCCCTAACCGTGCTGCTCATGGGCCTGCTGTGCCTGAGCAGCGCCGCCGACTTGGTGCACACCCATTTGGGCCGGGTGGTGGCGCTGGGGCTGGGTTTGTTCTGGCTGGTGCGGCTCGTGGTGCAGCTGGTCGGCTACTCGGCCGAGCTGTGGCGGGGCAAACGGTTTGAAACGACGGTACACGCGGCCTTTATCGTGCTCTGGAGCTACCTGACGGGTGTTTTTTTACTGGTGTTCTGGCGGTAATTTCTAGCTTTAAGCTACCCGTTGCTTCCTCATCCTATTCCCCGCTCTTTATGCGTTACCCCAGTAGCAAGCTCCTCGTAGTGCTTCTTTTGGCCGGCCTCACTGCCACGGCCCAGGCCCAGGCGCCCGACGAAGTCAAGGCCCTTATTAAGCAAGGTGTTACGCTCTACGACGAAGGCAAGTACGACGAGGCCGTGCTGCGCTACAAACAGGCCCTGAAGCTGGCCCCGGATGATTTTACGGCCCAGTACGAGCTGGCCATGACCTACGGCTCCCTGGGCCGCAACGAGGAAGTGGTGGAGCTTTGCCAGCGGCTGCTGAAAGGTGAGCCGGCCGACCCCAACGTGTACATCACCTACGGCACGGCCCTCGACGATTTGAAAAAGCCCCAGGAAGCCATCCGTATCTATCAAACCGGCCTCAAGAAGTTTCCCGACAATGGCCTGCTCTACTACAACCTGGGCGTAACCCAGGCCGGGGTGCAGCGCTACGAGGAAGCCACCGAAAGTATGCAGCTGGCCGTGCGCAAAAACCCGCGTCACGCCAGCGCCCACCGCACCCTGGCCCTGCTCACGGCCCAGAGCAACCGGGTGCCGGCCGTCTTTGCCTGCGTGCGGTTTTTGCAATTGGAGCCGCGTAGCCCGCGCGCCACCGGCGGCCTGGAGCTGCTGGATAAGCTCATGGGTAAGGGCGTGCGCAAAACCGGCGACAAAGCGGTGACCCTGAGCATGACCCCGGATATGCTCAAGCAGGTGAACGGCAAGAAAAACCAGCCCGACAACTTCGGGCAGGCCGATATGCTGCTCACCATGGCCTCGGCCCACGACTACGACGACAAGAACAAGGATAAGTCGGCGACGGTGCGGCTGGCCGAAAAGCTGACTTCCCTGTGCCAGAGCCTGGAAGAGCAGAAGGAGGCCAGCCACCCGGGCTTTGCCTGGAACTACTACGTGCCCTACTTCCTCACCCTGAAAAAGGCCGGCTACCTGCCCACGCTCACCTACCTCATCCAGGCCGCCCGCCCCGGCCAGCCCGAGGCCCAGCAGTGGCTCGACCAACACCCGAGCGAGGTCAAGGAATTCCAGGAATGGTCGGAAGCTTATAAATGGTGAGGTGGCGAGGTGGTGAAACTGTGAAATGGTGAGCTTGACGTTTTGTCCTTGTGAGGCGTAAGCCGAAGCCAGGATACCGAAGCAGCAAAAGGCTTGACTGCTTACTGCCGGCGTACAGGCCTACTCCAGCTTTCGAAACTGCTTGCCGGTCCAGAGGTAGAAAGTCGGGGCCGGATACATGGAGTTTACCACAAAAGTGCTGGAATAGCCTTCGTCCGTAAGATGATCCGTGATGAGCAGCCGGCTGTTGAGGCGGTACTCCAGGCCTAAGGCCGTTTCCGGCACGTCGTAGATGCGGCCGGTGTGCTGGTCGACCAGCGCCGACATCTGGCAGGAACTGCCGCAGCCCCACGTAACAAGGCGGTAGTGACCCGCAAAGTTGGCGGGCTCCTTGGCGCCCTCCGTTATCCGGGTGATGTACAGCCTGGCCTGCGGGTTGGTTGTAAAGTCGGGCCGCCGGTGTGGGCCACGGCCCGGCGAGGCGGGAAAATCCGCAAACGCGTGGCGGTAAGTGAAGCGCTGAGTCAGCTCGAACTCGCCGCGCAAGGCCGTGTCGCCCAGCACGTAGAGGGCCTCATTCTGAAAGAGAATGGCAGCCCCGGGCCGCGGAGGCGGGTCTGGTTGGCCTTTCCTAACAATGGTGGCGTAATGCTGTGCCGGACCAGTCAGCTCGTAGGTGCTGTCTTTGTAAAGGGTTGCGTTGGGTGCCGGTACTGGCGGCCGAGGGCGCGGCGGCGTAGCGGTTGGCGCAGTGGTCGGCGTAATAGTCGGCGTAGTGTTCTTGGATTCACAGCCCAAGAGTACACCAGCGCAAAGAGCTGCAAGTATGGATAGCGTGGCCTGATAAGCTGCCGGCATTTGTAGTATGAGCTTTTTTTAAGGGTTGTAAAAAAGCATAGATAAAGTCTTTTTTCGGAATAGCCGCCCGCTGCCTGAGTTCCTGCCCCGCACCACTGCATAGCCGATACCAGCGGTCCTGGGCAGCGTATTCCGCAGCTCTCGAGCACTCAAGCCGGTAGGGCCAGGCGAGTAGAGCTTACTCTTTCCGAATTTACTTCGCTCTGCGCACGGGAAGCTAACTTGGTCTTTCCCGCTATATCTTAACGCTCCGTAGCCATCCGCTTGATAGGAACTCAGGGAGCTACCCCTCGCCCCGGCGGGGGGCAGTAAGGCCGAGCCCACAAGGGCACAGTTAAATACGCTTACTGCAAAGTAGATTACGATGTCCAGATATCCGCTTCTGACCTACAGCACTGCCATCAGCTTAGGGCTGCTTTCCTTGGGAAGCGCTGCGCAAACGGCTCCGCCGCGGGCTCCTGTGCAGCGGGCAGATTTTATCGTAAGCGGCCCGGCGCACCGCCCACTAGCCGTCCGGCGGGTGGCGCGGCCGGCCGCCCCGGGGCGAGTCGTGGTCCTGGTGCACGGCGGGGGCCCGGGCGGACTAGCCTCGTTCGATTTGGACGTACCCGGTGGCTCCCTGGCTGCCGATTTGGCGCAGCGCGGCTTTATCGTGTATGTGCTCAATGTCCGGGGGTGGGGCGGGTCCCCGGACCCCGTGGTGCCGTCGGTCACCAGCCAGCCAGTCAACGGGAGCTGCCGCCAGGCCAGTCAGGATATTCATCGGGTGGTCCAGACTATCCGGCGGCGGGAGGGAGTGGCCCAGGTGGTGCTATTTGGCTGGGCCACGGGTGGGCACTGGGGCGGCTACTATGCCACGCATCACCGGCGCCGGGTGAGCCACTTCATCAGCTTAAACTCGCTCTACGGGGTGCGGGCACCCTGGGGCCTACGCGCCGCCTTTGCCGATCCGCACGACTCTACCCGCTACAACAAAGCACTGGGCCCCTGGCGCAGTGCCACGGCCACGTCACTCACCAGCGCTTGGGAACAGTCTATTCCGGTGGCCGATAAAAACCAGTGGCGCGACTCGGCAGTGCAGCGGGCCTATGGGCAAACAGCCCTCCGGGCCGACAGCGGGGCCCTGCAGCGCCAGCCGCCCACGATGCGGGTGCCTGGGGGCTACCGGGAAGAAGCCTTCTATCAGTCCCTGGGGCGGCCGTACTGGCTGGCTCGGCGGCTGCGGCTGCCGGTGCTGGCCCTGCGGGGCGAGCTGGATTTCTGGTCTCGCCCCGCCGACCTGACGGCCCTGGCGGCCGAGCTGCCGGCTGGTTTTCCGCACAAGACCGTTACCCTGCCCCAGGCTACCCACTTCGTTTTTCTGGACCGACCGGAGCGGGGTAGGGCGCAGATGCTAACCGAAATTGAGGCCTTTTTACGGTAGGAAAAGAGCTGCTGAAAATATTTTTTAAGAAGATATCGGGCCGGGCGTATTCTCAGAACAACGGCGCCGCCGCTTAACTCTATTTCGCCTTGGCCTTGGCCGGGGCTTTTTTCGTGCCCGAGGCGCTGGCCATCCGGTCGGGGTTGTCGGTGAGGAACTTGTCCCAGCTCTTGGTGCCGGCTTTCACGTTGTTGCCCTTCTGGTAGTGGTGGCACAGGGCCACGGCCAGCGCGTCGGTGGCGTCCAGAAACTTGGGGGCTTCCTCGATGGGGGGCAGCTTCAGGGTTTGGCGCAGCATCTTGGCCACCTGCTCCTTGCTGGCCGAGCCCGAGCCCGTCACGGCCTGCTTGACCTTGGTGGGGGCATATTCCACGTAGGGAATCTGGCGGGACAGGCAGGCGGCAATGGCCACGCCCTGGGCCCGACCCAGCTTGAGCATGCTCTGCACGTTGACGCCGAAAAACGGGGCTTCGATGGCCAGCTCGTCGGGCAAAAACTCGTCGATGAGCTCCAGCATCCGCTCGAAGATCTTCTTGAGCTTGAGGGCGTGGTTGTTGCCAATCTTCTTCATGTCGATGACGTCGTAGCGCAGCACCGTCACGCGGGAGCCCTGCACCTCAATCACGGCGTAGCCCATAATCTGGGTGCCGGGGTCGACGCCCATGATAATTTTGGGGAGAAGGTCCTGGGAAGCGGCGTGGGGCAGAAGCATAGGTAGGAGAGGAGGCGAAGACGGAACAAGAGCAGCAGGGCCGTTGCTGTTTTCATCGGTAACTTGCCGAAACTAATCACCACGCCGCCGTTTTGCCCCCGCCCAACTTACAAAACTACGTCCAAAACCCGGAACCACCGGCACCTTCCCGGCGCCGGCTGCTGGTTATTGGTGGCAAGCTGCTCATTACGGCCCTCACCCTGGGGCTGCTCTACAACTCGGTGTACGCCGACGGGGCCACGGCCGCGGCCTGGCGCAAGCTGCTTAGCACCACGCTCAGCGGCTCGGGCCGGGGACCGGTGCTGGCCGCCCTGGCCCTGGTGCCCGTCAATTGGGGCCTGGAAGCCTGGAAGTGGTGGCGCCTGGCCCGGCACCTGGAGCCCGTCTCGTTCCGGCGCTGCTTCCGGGCGGTGCTCGTGGGCCTCACTCTGGGCTTCGTGACTCCCAACCGGGTGGGCGACTACGCCGGCCGCATCATCGAGCTCAAAAGCCGCCGCCTCGATGCGCTGGGCGCGGTGTTTCTGGGCCGCTACTGCCAATTGGTGGCTACGGTGGTGGCCGGCACGGGGGGCCTGCTCTACTTTCTGCTCACGTTTTACCTGAAGGGCTACCCCTCCGCCGGTCTGGGCCTAGTGGTGGCTACCCTCCTGATTAACGCCGGGGTGATTCTGCCGCTCTACCGCTCCCGCCTGCTGCTCACGGCCCTGACGGTGGTTCGGCCCCTGCGGCGGTTCCGGCGGTTTCTGGCCGTGATGCCCACCTACCCGGCCCGGGCCCTGCACTGGATTCTGGCCCTCTCGATGCTGCGCTACGCGGTGTTCTGCTTGCAATTCGGGCTGCTGCTCTGGGCCTACGGGGCTTCGCCGCCGGTGGGGCCGGGGCTGGCGGCCATTGCCGGCACGTTTCTACTCAAGTCGTTGGTGCCCTCGCTCAACGCCCTGGCCGACGTGGGCGTGCGGGAACTATCGGCCACCCACCTGTTTGGCCTGCTCCACGAGCCGGCCCTGCCCGTGCTCAGCGCCAGTCTGAGCTTGTGGGTCATCAACATTGCCCTGCCCAGCGCCGCCGGCCTGCTGTTCGTGCTGCGCCTGAAGGTGTTTCGCAAGAAGGACCTGGCCCCCAAAACCCCGCAGCCATGAGTACGCCGTGGCTGGGAGGGGCGCTACTGGTGCTGCCCGCCGTGTACGCGGCACTGATGCTGGGTTTGCGCCGGGGCTGGGAGGCCTTGCCTACAGTAGAGCCGGCCGTAACGCCCTCCACCGCGCCGCCCGCCGCCGAAGGTCCGCTGTTTTCCGTCCTCATTGCCGCCCGCAACGAAGCCGATAACCTGCCGGGCCTGCTGCACGATTTGACCCTCCAAAGCCTGCCGCCCGGCCGCTTCGAGGTGCTCCTGGCCGACGACCATTCTACCGACGCCACCGCCCGCCTTGTGGCCGAAGCGGCCCGGCACTGCCCGTTTCCGCTGCGGCTGGTGGCGCTCCGGGAATTGCCCGGCGCCGGAACCGGCAAGAAAGCCGCCCTGCAAGCCGCCCTGCACCACGCCCGGGCCCCCTGGGTAGTGTGCACCGATGCCGACTGCCGCTTCGGCCCCGACTGGCTCAGTACCTATGCCGCCCTGGTGACCACCGACGCCGCGGTGCGCTTCATCAGCGGCCCGGTGCTCCTGACGGGGCCCAATACGGCCTGGCAGCAACTCATGGGCCTCGAATTCGCCGGGCTGGTGGGCGTGGGGGCGGCCGGCATCGGGCGGCAAAGCCCTACCATGTGCAACGGGGCCAACCTGGCCTACCAGCGCGCCGCCTTCACGGCCGTGCAGGGCTTCGCCGGCAACGAGCACCTGGCCAGCGGCGACGACGAGTTCCTGCTCCACAAGCTGCACGCGGCCTTTCCCGGCAGCATCCGCTTCCTCCGCAGCCCCACCGCCCTGGTGTCCACGGCCGCCCCGGCCACGCTGGGCGCCTTGCTCCGGCAGCGGGTGCGCTGGGCCAGCAAGTGGCGGCACTACCGGCACCTGGCCTCCCAGCAGTTGGCCGTGCTGGTGCTCGGGGCCAATGTGGCCTTGTTCCTGGGCTTGCTGCTGACTATGCTCCTGCCCGCTCTCGGGCCCTGGACCCTGGCCGCCTGGGCCCTGAAGCTGGGCGCCGACTGGTGGTTTCTGACCCCGGTACTGCGCTTCCTGGGCCGCCCGCAGTGGCGGCGGTGGCTGCCGGTGCTCCAGCTGCTCTACGCACCGTATGCCCTGGCTACGGGGTTGCTGGGCCTGCGCGGGAGCTACGTGTGGAAAGGGCGGCACCTATAATTACTTGTTGATTGAATTACGGAAGGGTGGAACTTGTGATTTATGCTATAAAATATTTGATATTTATAATTTAGTATCTCATTTGTATGATATTGCCCCTATATTTTTGGCTATTGAGTTTCTATCGACGTTTGGAATGCTCTTGAAAAAATAATCTATATCACTTGTTTAATATATATGTTATGTCTATAGAGTGGTTATATACCATTTTCCAATTTTATATTTTTGGGAGAATAAGTGAATGTATCTTATAGATAGTTAGGGAGAAGTATTCTCTTCATAAGGTATAGTATTTCCCTTATTACCTACTGATTAATTGCAGCCGGTGCCGAACCTGCTGGACTCAATACTTTTATCTCTTCTTATGCCCAAACCGTTACTGATCCGCCAATGGCTGCTGGCTACCAGAATTCTTTCTGTTCTGCTGCTTTCATATTTTTCATTAGAAGCTAAGGCCCAAGGTAATGTGCCTGACGCGGTAGAGGTTGAAGCTCTTCGGGACTTCTATTTAGCCACGGATGGTGACCATTGGACTAATCATACAGGCTGGCCTTCTAGTAGCGAATGGAATGATCCCAAGCGTCCGGCATTCACTAGCCTGGATTTTAAAAATTGGTATGGGATCAATGTTACCTGGGGGGATGTATATTATCTAAGTCTGCCCTCCAACAATCTAGTAGGCCAGCTACCAGCCTCTCTAACTGACCTTACCAGTATCTGGAACCTGCAATTAAGTGGTAATGCCCTTACTGGCAGCTTACCGGATAATTTGGAGCGCTTCCAAGGCATTGCTTACTTTGATCTGTCTAACAATCAGTTCTCAGGAAGTATACCTGCTTCAATTGGGCAAATGAGCCCAGCGTATGGTATTAAGATAAATAATAATCAGCTCAGCGGTACGATACCTGCATCCATCGAGAATTTGAAGGAATGCGCGACTTTAGATGTCAGCTATAATAAGCTTAGAGGCACTATTCCTATTGCAATAGGAAGTATGTCGCAGCTCACCTACTGCTATCTGTCTCATAATCAATTCAGTGGAGTAGTTCCTGAGCAGGTATTCAACGCTTCCTTTCTTTCAACATTTGATGCCTCTGACAACTTTTTGGAAGGTGAGTTGCCCTCTAAAATAACATCTTTAAAACATATAAATGCTTTAAGGTTTAGCCGTAACAAACTAACGGGTATCCCTAATTGGCAGGCTGCCGGAGTAACACGGGTACCTGGTATCGATGTAAATGAAAACTACCTTGATTTTGGTGCCATCGAGCCAAACTTTTCGGGGCCTAAACAGCCTGTTCCGTACCCGTTTAGTTATTTCTTTCAGATTAATCCGACTCCTCCCGAAGCGGTAATTTTCTCACAAGGTGAGACCCTGACCAGCTCGCAACCTATGGGAGGGGAGCGGAATCACTACCAGTGGCAAAAACTGGTGAATGAGGGGCTGGCCACTGAGGAATGGCAAGATTTAGTTCATCCTGATTCACCGACTCTCTCTATTGCGCACGCGGGAGCTGCTAATGAAGGTTCCTATCGGGCGCGGATTACCAACGACTGGGTTAAGCACGATTTCACGTCGCTTAACATGGTCTTGTACACACGTATTGTAAAGGCCACGATGGTAACCAGCTTAAGCTGGTGTCCTCCACTTGTTATAAAGGCCTCGTCAGATGTGCGAATTGCCGCTGGGGCTAGCACAACCTTACAGGCAACTGTGACGGTAGCAGGTAATGCCTTACAATTCGATGGAATAAAAGACCAGGTTAACTTTCCTCAACCAGCTTCCGAGGGAGTAAACACTTTCACCGTGGAGGCTTGGGTGCTGCCCACTGCTGTACACGAAGTGGATGCTCAGCAAAGCAGTGGTACCAGTGGCGCCACTGGGCAACGCTATCTGCTCCACCCTGTTGATGGGGCCGCTCAGTGGGGCGCCAATCATGCAGGGCTCGGGATTTCAGTTGGCACAAATGGCATTAGTATCTATGCGCGTAGTGGCGCAGAGACTCCCGCGTTGCTGGTCTGGGAATCGCCTACGCCGTTGACGGCATGGACGCACCTCGCTGTGGTTTGCAACCAGGGCACTCCTAGCTTATATGTAAACGGGAAGCTGGCAGCCACAGGTCTTGCCAGCCTTAAGCAACTGCATTTGTCACCCGTTCTAGGGGGAGGCGACTATGGTTATTATAGTGGTCGGGTAGATGAGCTGCGGTGGTGGAATGTAGCATTGGCACCAGTACAAATCAGTACGGGCTACTCTCAATTGCTCCAGCAAGCCACGGAAGGCTTAGTAGGGTATTATCGGTTTGATGAATCGGCCGGAACAGTCGTTTCTGACTTAGTAGGCAAGGCCTCTGTTGGTTCTTTTTCCGCCGCCTCTCTGCCGCAATGGGTAGCATCTGCCGTCCCTTTTGCTACTCCGGCAATACGCTGGAGTCCGGCCACCTCCTTATCGGCTGCGACTGGTACCCGGGTAACAGCACGGCCAACCAGCACTACAAGCTACATTGCTTCGGCATCCGTGGGGCAGAATTGTGCCGAAGCCCAGGCCGGGCTGGTAGTACAGGTCGTGCCAGTCGATGATATGCCCCCTGCCAATGCGGATCCGGACTTAACCAAAAACTGGTCGCTGGTACGGTCATTTAGTGGGGAAGATCAACTAATCGGGGAAACGAAGCACTTTGCGGATGGTCTCGGGCGTGGAACCCAAGCGCAGGTCAAGAGCCTAAGCCAAGGGCACGTGCTGGCTACACAAACAGTCTACAGCTCCGACGGGAAGCCAGTTCTGAGCACCTTGGCCGCGCCGACATTCAACCAGGAGTTCAAATTTAAAAACGGGTTTTTACAGCCGGCCAGCTCGACAACTGACTACAACTACGCCAACTTTGAGACGGACCCAAACAGTCCGAGCGCAGTAGCTGCTACCTCGAAGGGTACTGTTGGGTACTACTACGGCCCGGCTAATGAGCTGGAGCCCCAAACGGCAACGACTCAGTACCCGTTTAGCTTGCAGCAGGAATACTCCGGCCCTTTGGGAGGTGTCAAGCGGAGCGCAGGGCCCGGTGATGCTTTCCGGATAGGCTCTGGTCATGAATTGCGCAGCCGCAGCTTTCCCTTGCTCAATGAGTTAGAGCACTATCTAAGCCTGCGGCCCCATTTCGTGGATGCCACATCTGCCACTACTGCCCTCTACAACCACGGCGTGAAGCAGGTCAGCGTTAATCCGGATGGGATTGAAAGTATTGCCTTTGCCGATCAGGATGGCAAACTGCTGGCTTCCTGTCTGAGCGGGAAGGATTATCCCGGATTAACACTCCGCTTCGCACTCGATGCGAATACGCAGAACACCAACGGCTTACCTCCCTATCAGGATATTCATATCCCGGCGGCTGGTGATGCCGTTGTCACCGTGGGCGGCACAGGGAGTATTCAGATTATAGATCTGGTGACCGAAGCGGTTACTACCTATCCAACCGGGACGGCAACCGCCTTACCAGCCAGTATTAGCCTTGTTCCGGGCTTTTACCGGGTCGTTTCCATTAGCGGGCAGCAGCAGTTGTCTTACTTGGCGCACTACGGTGATTTCAGCTATTCGTACTACGATAATGCTGGCCGGGGCGTCGCCTCGGTAGCATCTCGCGGTGTCGTACTGGCCAGCACTGCTTATCCTTCGTTCGTTACCCGCAATACCTACAGTGGTGCCGGCACCTTGCTGAGCACCGAGAGTACGGACGAAGGGCGCACGGAGTATGTGTACGCCCGGGATGGGCGCATTCGCTTTTCGCAAAGTGCCGTCCAGCATGATAAAGGCCGTTTCTCGTATTCCAACTACGACGAGTTAGGGCGGGTGGTAGAATCGGGTGAGTATACGATGAGTGCCGATGGGCTAGCCGGATTTGTGTTTGAAAGCCAACTCACCGAAACGCCCCGTACCAACAGCGTCCTCACCCTGCTGGAAGACCGAACCCGCACCGGCGGCCTGGATGTGGGCCGTTGCCAGCAGCGCAATGAAATATGGTATGACCTGGCCGACGAAACACTGGCCGGTCCGGCCCAGGAGTTTGTGCTCGGCGCAGTAGCCAAGACCCGGAACGAAACTAACGTCACGTGGTACAGCTACGACGAACTGGGCCGCATAACCAGGATGGTGCAGCAGGCTGGGGGCCTAGGCAAGAAAACCGTGGAGTATACCTACGATTTCACGGGCAACGTGCTGAAGGTTGCCTACCAAAAAGAGCAGCCGGACGCCTTCTACCACTACTACGAGTACGACAAGGACCAGCGCCTGAACCGGGTCTATACCAGCCGGAATGACCTGACCCGGACCCTGCAGGCCCAGTACTACTACTACCTGCACGGCTCCCTTAAGCGCGTAGAGCTGGCCGGCCGCCTGCAGGGCATCGACTACGCCTACACGGTACAAGGCTGGCTGAAAAGCATCAACAACGTGGAGAAGCGCCTTGACCCGGGACAGGATAACCTGAAAGCCAACGGAGTGCTGAAAGATCTGTTCGGCTTGCGCCTGGACTACTTCAATGGCGACTACAGCAGCCGTCAGCTCACGGCGCCCAACCTGGCTACTCCCGCCAATTCGAGTAACATACGCTACGATGGCACCGTGCGCGCCAGTACCTGGCAAACCGCTGCTGCGCCCACCATCCACGGCTACACTTATGCCTATGATGCCAAAGGCCAACTGCTGCAGTCAACCTACGGGCAGCTAGCGGCAAACACCCTGAGCCAGCTGCCGCAATTTGCGGAAGGCAACTTGAGCTACGACGCCCACGGCAACATTGAGCGCCTGGTGCGCACCAACGACAAAGGTACCGTCAGTGACAATTTCAAGTACCAGTACCTCGCCGGGACCAATAAGCTGCAGGCCGTAAACACGCCGGAAGGCGCGAAAGTGCTGAGCTACGATTACGACCTCAACGGGCAGATGAAGTGGGAGGCTGAGGAAGGTAAGGGCACGAAGTACATGCGCTACGATGTAACGGGCAAAGTAAGCGGCGTGTATCGGAATGCGGACCTTACCAACCCAATTGCCACCTACGCCTACGACGACCGGGGCTTCCGCAATAGCAAAGTGGCCTACAACGCTTCTGGCGTTGTGCAAAACACCACGTATTACGTCACCGATGCCGCCGGCAACGTGCTTAGTGTGTACGAGCAAGCCCCGGGCAAGGAGTTGCAGCTGGCAGAAATTCCACTATATGGCTCCAGTCGGCTAGGTACCATCACCCGCCTCGATGATGAAGCAGGTACCTTGGAGCCCCGCTATGAGCTAAATGACCAACTTGGTAATGCTCGGGTGGTATTTCGCAAGCCAACCTCCACCAAGTACCTGGCAACGGTAAATGCGAACCTGGCCACCGAGGAAGAGAAGGACTTTGAGAACCTGCCTGCTACGCGTTACGCGGATATAGCCCGAGCCTACGATGGCGCCCACGTTGCTGCTCTCTTTACGCCAGGACAGGGTCCTAAAAAGACGCTGACGGTTGAGAAAGGAGACACGATTACCTTCTCGGCTCAAGCTTTATACTATTCGCCGACCGGCGGCCGAGCTTCTGCAACGGCGAGCAACGGCTTGCGGATTATGCCTCTCATAACCAGCGGCGCCACCCTGGCCCCGTTACCCGGCCAATCGACGACTCCCGGCACGGAGCGTAGTTCGACTAAGCCTTCTTTCCTGAGCCGTTTATCTTTCGGGATAAGCCTGACTATGTTTGGCGGGAAAGAGCAGCCGTTACCTAACTCTACAACTGGCGCTCCGGAAATACTGATTCGCTACCGTTTTTACAACAGCAACAACGAGCTGAAAGCCCAAGGGGTAGAGCCGTTCAGTGGCAGCCCGGAAGCCTGGCAAAAGCTGGAGCTAGGCTTCCGCGCCCCGGAAGCTGGCCGAATCGAGCTGACGACGGAGAACATAGGCTTAGACTATACCTGCTACTTCGACCACATCGAAGTTGACCATACCAACAGCACCATTGTGCAGGAGCAGCACCAGTATGCGTTTGGCTCCCCGCTCACCGGCCTCAACTATGTGGTAGGCAACAAGCGCTACCGTCACGGCTACCAGGGCCAGTACGCCGAGCAAGACGAAGAAACCGGCTACGACAGCTTCGAACTGCGCCTCTACAATAGCCGCATCGGCCGCTGGACGGCCCCTGATCCTTACGGACAGTTCTTTTCGCCTTATGTGGGCATGGGGAATGATCCTATAAATAGTGTAGATACAAATGGAGGATTTAGCGGACCAGGAGACCCATCCCATATAGTTGGAAATCTATTGGGAGAAGTGCATGTAACTCATTACGCTTCTATGGCTCCTAATATTGTTAGCGCCATGCAGGGTAGCGTTAGCGCTTGGATGGCAACCCAACCTCCTACAACTCTTCCAGCATATGTAACAGCGCCAACTTCAGGATGGGCACCAGGGACATGGCCACCTCGCCCTGCCGGAATGTCTCCGGATGGTATAGAGCCAGTTTTCTGGGAGCACAACTTTATGCCTGGTCCCCCAATCGGGCGATTAGCAGAGCGCGGACTTAGCTTAGGAGTAGCAGCATTAGAAAGAGCTGCTTTGCGAAGGGCAAGTAGAGCTTTAGTGCCCATGGCTGAAGAAACTTTTGAACAAGCATTATTCAAGGGGGTTGAATATATAGGAAAAGTTGAAGTATATGGGACAAAAGGATTGGTTGGCGAGACCTTTAATAGGAATATTTTCTATTTAAAATCAGCCCAACCCTCATTCGGTGGTGTTCGGTCTTTATTAGGAGCGATGGAGAAAGAAGCAGTAGAAGCAGGGGCTAAAAAAATATCTATTTATGGTGCTTCAGTAATAAATTCTAAAATCATTAATCCTAAGCTGGCTGCTGCTCTCGGATATACTCTTGAAGAGTCGGGTCAAGGAGTTATCTTGCAAAAAGTTTTAAAGCCTTAGTAATGGATTCAAAATTAAACTCTGCAACAGTACTATCAATCTTTAAAAGGAAAGGGAGTGAAGGATTGTATACTAGGGTGATTTCCAGTAATAACAAGCATGATATAGATTTTATTAGACCATTTTTGAACGATAATGAAGAAGGTCTAATAATTTTTTTAAAAGACAATTTAAATTGGACTATTTTGACAAACGACAGAATAATAAGTGCAAATAAAGGTTTTGAAATAGTGATTAAAATTGCTGATATAGTTGATGTTGATATGGCTTTAAAGGAAGAGTTTTTACATGGGGTAAGGGATAAAAATTTATTTACAAGAGTGGCTATTATTGATATAAATAAAGCCGCGAAGATAATAAAATTTGAAGCTGGATTGCCTTATTATGGTTTTGTTCAAGTCTTGCATTTTTTATCTAGGAGAAATAGGGATAGTCTTAATCTGTAAGAAATAAATTCTGGTGAATTAACATAAAGTATAACGCTTCACTTCTTTAGCCTTGACAAAGTTTAACTTCATTTTAAGTATAGTTTCCTCTACGCTAATTTTGTCTTGCTCTACTCAAGAGAAAGTAGGTTACGTCAACCCTGTAAAACTCATGCAGGAGTACCACGCTGCTACTGCGCAGCAACAGGTATTCCAAGCCAAAGCGAAAGTGTGGCAGCAGCGCATTGACTCCCTCAAAACGGAGTTGGATGCCCTGCCTGCGGATGGTTCGGCTAAACGGGCCTACAGAGAGCAGGAGCTACTGCGGTATCGGGATGCCATTCAGCAGCAGGCCCAGCAGGAAGATCAGCGGCTGGCTAAAGGAGTTATGGAGGAAGTCAACGCCTACATCAAGCAGTACGGCAAGGAAAAAGGCTACCGCTTCATCCTGGGGGCTACCAACCAGGGCAACATCGTGTACGCTGCGGAAGGGACCGACCTGACGGATGAAATCCTGGAGGGACTCAACAAGCAGTACGACGCGCTCCATCCCCAGAAGCCCTAAGCTCTGATGCGCTTTCTTCGCTACCTCGTTTCGAATACTGCCATTGCGTGCGGCCTAGCCGGCGGGCTGTTGCTGGCCGGTTGCTCCCAGCCGCTGGATGAGCCAGCCTACAGGGCCTACCTCCTGGACCCTGAGCACGGGCTTACCCAGCAAACAACAGCAGGTGCCGCCACTGTTACCTGCACCTACCGCCCCACGGAACTGCTGGTGGCCCAGGAACTGCACAGTAGCGAGTTGCCGGCTACCACTCAGGTGTTGGATTCGTTGCGGCGCGCCTACGCGGGCAAGACCTACATTGCCCTCGACCTATCCCTAGGGGGCACTGAAATCGAAAACCAATTCGTCAACGACAAAACCCGCTTCACCCAGGCCGTCACCTACCTCAACACGGGTATTGCGGCCGATGTATTGCTCACGGGGCCGGGCCAACAGCCTGTGGCAGCCGTGGCGGCCAGCTACCCGCGCCAGTACGGAAACACGGGGCGCTCCAGCCTGCTGCTGGTATTCGATACGCACACCTGGGATATACGGCAGGGCTTTGAACTCACTTTCCGCGACCAGTACTTCGGTCTGGGCAGCCCACGCTTCGTGTTTAAAGCTGACGATGTAGCCGCCCTTCCTGTTCTAAAATACAACTAAGCCCTGTCCTTTTTCGACTCAACTTCTACTTCATTCAGCATATGTTATTTCGGAATCGCCGCGTGGCGCGGGTCCTGGCCTGTTTTCTATTGCTCGAAACCCTGGGCAATATTGCCCTGCCCACAGTGAGCTGGGCAATGTCTGGCCCTAGCCAGCCAGAGTTTAGCGCTTACCAGAGTGCGGGTGGCACCGATATGGTTAACCTGAGTACCGGCGACATGAGTTACAGTATTCCGGTACTCGACGTTCCCGGGCCCGAGCGTAGTGTTTCACTGCCGTTGAGCTATCAAGCGGGTATTCAGCTTGAACAGGAAGCGTCGTGGGTTGGGTTGGGCTGGTCGCTAAACCCGGGCGCCATCAACCGTACCGTCAATGGCTATGCTGATGACGCTATGGGAGAGCCGGTGCAAACCAGCTTTTACAAGAAGATTGCTGACGGAGATGAGCATTGGGTTATCTGGGGAATTTGGCGGGATAAAAACAACTCCATTGATGGGCGGGGCGGCTCGGTTGACTTGCTGGGCATTGCCAGCATCAATTGGGGCAAAGATGGTATTGGTGGTGATATAATCGGTATTGGGTATCAACCCGGGCAAGGAATTGGGGTCAATCCCGTTCGAATGGCTTTGGCGGTAGCCTCTATTGCATCTGCCGGTAGCGCTGTTGCCACTGCAGAGGCTACTAGCGCTTTTTCCGTGGCAGCTGGGGGCTCTTTTGGTGGCCAGGTAGCAGCTAAAGTGGGCATTAGTGGTATAATCAGTAATGCCATAGGTGCAGGCGTAGGTATTGGCATTAGCTCCCTAGGACTCGGGCGGCAAGGCGGAGTTGCGGGTTTTAATAACGAACCTACCCAGCAGGAATACTCCGACTGGGCAGAACAGTGGTGGCGCGTTTTCTATAATAATAGAACGACCGAAAATGCCTATGGCTCGCTCTACTTCGGGAAAATGAGCCAGCAAGTCCTCTCTGGTACAGACCCTGCCCCGGGCAGCAGAGCCCCAGAGTTTGGCTGCTCGCGCGACTGTGCTAGCAGTGGTTATTTCTCCTACGAAACCGCCGCCGACATTCACCAATTTGGGGATATGAAATACGGCGACTACTACGCCAGTAGCTTGCGGCCAGTAAGTATTGCCCATGACAACTTCCAGGTACAAGGTGAGGGAGTATCAGGAGGAATGCGGCCATATCGCCTAGACGTGGGGAGTGTGGCGTATCCCAAGTTGGGGAGAAGCGAATGCACCAAGCACAAGAAGTACATGGTGGTTCCTTTCCAGGATAATTACAAAGTCGGGTTTCGCTACGAAAACGACTTGTCAAACACCTATAACTATCATAAGAACGATCCTAACAACGGTAACAGCGGCACGGGTTTAGAGATGAATGCAGCGAGCAATGCCGTTATTATTTCTGATCCTCGCTTATCGAACCCCACTGAGCGCATCGAGCCAACCCGGAAAGGTCTTACGGAAGTCAGCGCGGCCGTGCGCAAACTAGTGCACGGCAAACACGTGGTGTGGTATAGCAACGCCGAGATACAGGCTATGGCCACTTTGCCCTTTCAGGGCTATACCAATGGCTTTGTAAACTTTGAGCAGCCGATTGCTACAAACAAGTTCGCAAAATTAATCAAAGACACCTTCCGGTATGGATTGCCCCCAAATGGTATCGGTGCTTTCGCCGTAACGGCTGAAGATGGAACGACTTATCATTACTCGCTGCCGATGTACGAGTATAAAACCTACAGCGAAGGCAATGAGGTGCGAGTGACCATGGGAGAGGCTGGCAAATCGATTAAGATAGAAGGAATGCCTTCGGATAATAATCCCCACGGGGGCTATGCTACTACGTGGTTGCTCACCGCGGTAACCTCGTCGGATTATATCGACCGTAATAATTCCGGTACCGTGGATGAAGGCGACTGGGGAGGCTGGGTGAAGTATAGCTACGGCAAGTTCTCATCCCACTACAAATGGCGGCAGCCCTACATCGGTACTTCCTACTCCGATGAAGTTACCCCGATAGATTACGAAGGATTTACGGAAGGCTATAAGGAAACGTATTACCTCAACTCCATTAGCACCCGCACGCACACCGCTCTATTTGTGAAAAGCATCCGGGAAGATGCCAGAGGCCACTTCTCTAATACCTGGACTCAGCCCAATAACTATAACCAAGTCTCTCACTTGGGCATAGATGAGCGGATGCCTGCTTCCTCCCTGCGCTTAGATGAAATTGTTCTGCTGGACAATGCCACACTAAAGCGGCTACAAACCGTAAATGGCATTTCTGTACCGAATGATGCGAATACGATACCTGCCTTAAGCAACAATACCAATAATAACGCAACGGCTAATTCCTGCAATTGTGGTGATGACATGACGCAGGTATTGGACGCGCAGGATATTAATGCCGACGTCCGCATTAAAGAGTACCTGGAGGCAAATGCCATCAAACGAGTTCGGTTCAATTATACCTACGAACTATGCGTAGGCACCCCTAACTCTTTTCAGTACCAGCCTACTTTTGGCTGGAGCTTACCACCTATGACGGAAGCTCAGGCTTCGGAGGGTAGAGGGGGCAAACTCACGCTTAAAAGTCTCTCCTTTTTCGGGCCTGCTATTAACAGGGTCCCTACTAAGATTATCCCGGATTTTAAATTTGGGTATGATAATGAGGCCTATACCGTTGCGGAAACCAACCCTGCTTACGGAAAGGAGAAATGGGATGGATTCGGCATGTATAATCCTGCTGGAGCACACAATACCACTAGTCATAAGCCCTCTGCATCAGGATACGGGGCTCCTTGGTCGCTTACGCGGATAACTTCTCCCTTGGGTGGCGTTGTTGAAATTGCTTATGAGCGGGATACCTACGCACACGTGTCAGAGTTTAGTACTGTTAAATTCGAATTTTCTAATAGAGACTGTTCTACATTATTGACAGTGAGCGCCGCCAGCATGGCTGGTCTTGCTGGCGACCTTACCCATTATTTAAAAAAAGGTGATAAAATAAAAGTAACCGGGGCCGCGTATTATACTTCCTATTGTGAGGAATTGGTGGAGTATCCCAGTGGTCCTCAAATAGAGAATGTTCCCCGCCCTTGTAATGATGAATACAAGGACCGTGAGGTGACCATTCAAGAAGTTACAGGGAATACGATTGAATTGATACCGGAAGATGCTCCGGTGCCCGGTGAAAAACCGAATGCCACTTGTTCGGATATAGAGGCCTCAGGTGTAGGAGTAAGTGCGCTGGTTGCAGTTAATCGGCCTGGTGGCGACATACGCGTAGCATCCGTTACAACCCGGGATGAGAACAAAAACGCATATCAGGTGCGGTATAAATATACCAGAGAGGGAGACTTGTTACCGGGCGTAAATAGCTCCGGAGTATTAGCCAAAGAACCAAGCTTTCTACAGAAAACAGAGTACCCGTTTGAGCAGAATTTCGATTACCCTTCTACCCCGGTTATCTATGGTCGGGTTACTGTGCTACGTGGGCAGTTCCGCAATAATGATGAATCAGACATAGAGCAACGCGAGGTATACGCGTTTTTTACGCCGAGTTCTACTATGCTAACTACCCAGTTGCGGGAAGGGTATGGCACTTTGCCGAAAGGGTCGAGGGAGTTGAAAGGTAAGAGCGTCGAGTTTTATGATAACAACGTAAAGATTAAGACAGGTTTGATTGGCCGTCCTAAATCAGTGGCAGTGTATAATAAAGCCGGGCATCAGGAATTGAGTACGGATTTTGGCTATGCCAACGAAGTGGCCAATACCGAGGGCGTTGCCAAACAAGGGCACTATACGGAAGGCGTGCTAACGAATGAACTGCTCGATTTGCATTTCTACCGCATCAACCGAACGACCAAGGAATATGTGCCTTCCGTAATGGTGTCGTCGCGCAGTACCCGCAATGGCATTAGCATTGAGAATAACAATGTGCTCTACGATTTCTATACCGGCCAGGTACTAGAAACTTCCTCCAAGAATGCGTTGGGCACCACCATTCATTCGCGCACCGTACCGGCTTATACTATTGCAGCCTACGCCTCCATGGGGCCCAAAGGCAATGACGCAGCCAATAGCCACATGCTCATGCAGCAGGCGGCTAGCTATGTCTACAGTGAAGTAGCCGGTGGCCCGGCCTACAACCCGCTGAACCCGTTCGATCCGCGAACCACGCACATGTTGTCGGCACAGGTAAAAACGTGGAAAAACACCTGGAGCAACTATCCAGGAACAGATGCGAATGGTGCCCCAATGGACGAAGCCGGTCCGCACCAACCTATGTGGCGGGAAGAGTCGTCGTACGCGTGGCAGGCCCCGGTGCTGAATCCGGATGGGTCGTATCGTGACTTTGTGGCCTTCAACTGGGCCGGCACTCCTGACAGCCGGTGGCTGAAAGGCTTCCAGACTTTGCGCTACGACCATTTTTCTCATCCCTTGGAAGGGCAGGACATGAATGGATTGTATGCTACTACTAAAATGGGCTATAACCAATCACAGGCTATTGCTTCGGCTTCAAACGCGAAGTACCAGGAACTCGCGTATTCCGGAGCAGAAGATCTGGTAACGGGCTCTAACCCGGCCTATTTTGGCGGAGGAGTGGCCGTGGGTGGTACCCAGGTAAATACGGTTGCCCACTCTGGTACATTCAGTAACCAGCTAAATAGCAACCAATCAGGCTTTGTATATCGGGCCCACGTAGGTACTGACCTCACGGCCGGTAAGACTTACCGCGTGAGTGTATGGGTACATAAGAACAATGCCCAAGCCGCGCAGCTCTACGCGTCGGCTAATGGAACCGTAGCCGCTCAGGCCACTGTCGCGTCGGCCCAGACCAAGAAGGCCGGGGACTGGTACCGCCTCGTTCTGACGGGGACCGTAGTTGCTGGGCAACAGATGGAGTTTGGCTGCAAGAATACCGGTGGCGGCTCTGTGTATTTCGACGATTTCCGGTTTTGCCCGCTTACGTCCACTATGACCAGCCAGGTATTTGACCCTCGGCCGAACAAGGTTACCTATACGTTGGATAACGAAAATTTATACACTCGCTATCAGTACGATCCTGCCGGCAAACTTTACCGGGTGTACAAGGAAACGTTTGACCGCGCTGATGACGTGGCAACGGGCGCTAAGCTGGTGAAGGAGTACGCGTATAACTACGCTCGAAATGGGCAGTATCCGATAAGCGTGAACTTTGCTACGAACCCCGCCGGCGGGTCTGCTTCTCCCTCAAACATGAGCCAGGTAGTAGCCGGCGAGGATACGAAGTTTTCTTTCACTGCGACAAATTGCACTTACACGCTTAACTCATCCTTTATTGTGGATGGTGACGGAATTAGTCGGACGGGTTCTTATACGTTACCGGATGGTACTAAGCTCACCTTGGCCGGTACCCAGCTGATGGCTACGAATGTAATGGGGGCGCATACAGTCACGCTTTCTTATCAGCAAAATACCTTTCCTCCAGCGGGTACCGTCATTAGTAACTGCCTAGAGTATGAAGTAGGCTGTCTTAGTGGGCAGGCAGAGGAGTATATTGCTGATGGATGTGGTGGTAAAACGAACGTCAAGATTATCACAAACCACGCATTATGTCAGCCTAAGCCAGGTTGTGAACCATACCGCCCGGCTCGTGCTGCCCGCAAGGCCGCCGCTAAGGCAGAAAAGAAAACTCAACTAACAGCCCCGCTCTCAAGGGCGGTGGAAGCAGCTCAAAAGTAAGATCATGCTACTAGTCGCTACGAGGCGTCCCGTATTCGTCTGCTAGTTGTGCTTTCCCCAACGCCCCCGGCCCCCGCAGGCCGGGGGCGTTGCGCGTTCGGGGCCGGGCAAAAGGCGGCCAAGCTACGACAGAAATAGTCGGTAAAACAGGGTGTAGGCGGTTGTTTCTCCACTATTCCGGAGCGTACTTATCTACTGAATCAACGGGCCGTAAAACGCCTCTAGCCTCATGCGGAAGTACGATTTTGCCTGGATGTTGCCGGTGTGTATGCTGGCTATTGTCGTAGCTATGGGAACTCTGCTGCTGAGTGCGGCCGGCCTGATTGCCATCGTACCCCCAGCGGCCGCGCCCTCCCTCGCCACCGCCGACAGCGCTCAAATCCAGCCCCTGGACTCGCGGCAGCTGGCCGCCGCCCCCACCGCCATCGACTCGCTGACCCTGACCGCCAGCATTCAGGGGAAAAGCATCTTTGAAGCCAACTGCGCCCAGTGCCACGCCATCAATGAAGTGGTAGTGGGTCCGGCCCTCAAAGACGTGCACAAGCGCCGCTCCATTGCCTGGCTGGTGCCCTGGGTCAAGAACTCCAGTAAAGTAGTGGCCAGCGGCGACGAGTACGCGGTGAAGCTCTTCAACCAGTATCAGAAGCAGCAGATGCCCAGCTTCCAGCTTTCGGCCCAGGAAATCAAGAGTATCATGGCCTATATTGAAGTGGAGTCGGGAATGGGCACAATGGCTGTTGCCGGGGTCGTGTCGTTGCCCTAAAAGCCTGGTGCTGAAAGCGGCTTGCCGCTCTCAACTCATTTCAGTCCATCCATCGTAGCAAGATCTTCACCTTTAACTACACCCCATTGAATACCTCTTTTATCTGCTCCATTAGCTCAGTTGCCTTCCCTGGCGTTTATCTGCGCCTTGATGGCCAACGGCTCTCTAAGCGAGTTGGGGCGGGAGCAGGCCTGGCCAACGGTCAATTCGGTACCCGTCAGTGGGAGAAATTCATGCTCACCAAGCAAGCCGACGGCACCTTCACGATTGGCTCAATTGCTTTTCCCGGCGTTTACCTGCGACTCGACGGCCGCAACATCACGGAGCGGAATGCGGTGGGAGTAGGGGTCGTTAACGGTCAGTTCGGGGCCTATGCCTGGGAGCGTTTTCGCCTCACGCCGGCTATAGATGGTACGTTTACGATAGAGTCAGCAGAATTTCCGGGCGTCTTTCTGCGGCTGGACGGCAGGATTAGTAAGGAATATCACGCTTCAGGAGCTGGTACTGCCAATGGCCAGTTTGGAGCATACTCCTGGGAACAGTTTCGCCTAATTCCCGACCTGGGCTAGAAACCGCCGGCGCGCGTTTTCGGCGCTGGTCAGCTCGGGGCCGCGGAGGGAAAGGAAAGGGAAACAGGGGAGGCCCGCCCAAAACCGCCCCCGCATTTCCCTTTCCCGCCGCGCGGAGCTACATTTGCTTACTTCACCTGCCCCGCTCCCCGTGACTGATACCGAATACGACATCCTCGACGAGCTCTACTTCGTCACTCCTTTCAACACCCTGCGCGAGAAAACCCAGCTGCCGGCCACTGAGCTGGAAAACAGCCTGCGCGGCCTGCTCGAGCAGGACTACATCAAGTGCTTCTACCCCGACCCGGACACCGAGCTGGCCTACGAAGTCACGTCCTTCGGGGCCCTCGTGCGCGACTGTTACTTCCTGGCCACCAAGCCCGGCCTGCTGGCCCACAACAGCCGCTAGGGTGGCCACCCGCCTCACTTCCTTTAGTCCGGCCGCCGCGCCGCCGGCCCGGCCGCCGGGCTACTACGTGCGCCGGCGCCTGCTCCAGAACCGGCCCGCCATGCTGGGCCTGGGCTTTATCGTGCTCTGCACCCTGGTGGCCCTGCTGGGCTACTGGGTGCTGCCCGACAACTCGCCCGACGCCAACAATAGCATCGTGCAGCTGCAAAAGCAGCCCCCGGGCCTGCGGGTGCAGCTGTTGCGCATCCCATTGCCCGATTCCTCGTACCAGGCCACCAATCTGTTCGGCACCTGGCTCCGGGGTAAGCCCCAGGAGTTCAGGGAAATTCCCATTGCCACGGGTAGCGTGGCGCATATGAAGTTTGACTCGGTGAGCTTCCGGCCCTGGACGGCTCCCGATGCCCCCCGCGCCGCCGCCCAAAGCATTGCCATCAATCCTAAGTACGAGGACCCGCATACCCGCACCTACTGGCTGGGCACCGACAAGGCCGGGCGCGACACGCTGAGCCGCCTGCTGCTGGGTACCCGGGTGTCGTTGGGCATTGGCCTGGTGGCGGTGCTCATTTCCCTGGCCCTGGGCATGCTCATCGGGGCCGTGGCCGGCTACGTGGGCGGCTGGGTCGATAGTGTGCTGATGGGGGTGATGACCGTGGTCTGGAGCATTCCGGGCATCATGCTGGTCATTGCCATTTCCCTGGCCCTGGATAGCAAGGGCGTCTGGACTTCCTTCGTGGCCGTGGGCCTCACCATGTGGGTCGACGTGGCCCGGGTGGTGCGGGGGCAGATGCTGAGCTTGCGCGAGAAAACCTTCGTCGAAGCCGGCCGGGTGCTGGGCCTGCCCCAGAGCCGCCTGATTGCCCGCCACCTGCTACCCAACATGACCGGCCCGCTGATAGTCATTGCAACCAGTAACTTTGCGGCGGCCATTCTGCTGGAGGCCGGCCTGAGCTTTCTGGGCCTGGGCGTGCAGCCGCCGGCCCCGTCCTGGGGCCTGATGGTGAACGAAGGCTTCCAGCTGCTGGGCACCCAGGCCGGCCTGTGGCTCACGCTGCTGCCGGGCTTGGCCATCAGCCTGCTGGTGCTTAGCTTCAACCTGCTGGGCAACGGCCTGCGCGACGCCTACGACCCCAAAACCCCGCTGGGAGGGTAGTTGCTGGTTGTTGGTTGCTGATTGTTGATTGTTTAAAATTCAGAGAACAACCAACAATCAACTACTAACAACCAACAATCAGCAACCAACAACTAACAACGAACAACCGATGCCTGATACGAGCCACGTGCACCCCGACGTTCTGAGCCTGCGCAAGGTGCTGCTGCTGAAAAAGCAGGAGCTGAGCGCTCTGCTGGAAATCACCCAGGCCATCAACCAGGACACGACCGAGGAGACGCTCTACAAGATCTTCCAGTTTACCCTGCTCGGGCAGCTCAACATCCGGCGCATCGTGCTCTACGTGAAGGATGAGGGGCGCTGGCAGTGCACCGTCTCGTTTGGCTTCCAGCTGGCCGACTTCCGCAAGATCGAGCTGCCCGACGAAATCATTGATACCTGCGTGGCGGGGGCCTGCTCCATTTCCTCGTTGAAGCTGGGCGCGGAGTGGCAGAAGCTGGATACGGTGATTCCCGTGACCCAGCAAGACGCGGTGCTGGCCTACGTCATGATTGGCAACGTGCAGGACGACTACGCCGACGAGGAGGCCATCAAGTTCCTGGAAACGCTGAGCAACATCCTGGTGGGGGCCATTGAAAACCGCCGCCTCAACCGCCAGCGGATTTCAGCCGCGGCCATGCGCAAGGAAATCGAAATTGCCCAGGAAGTCCAGAACCTGCTCTTTCCCAGTAAGCTGCCCAACGACAATCAGGTAGCGGTGCACGCCAGCTACGTGCCCCACACGGCCATCGGCGGCGATTACTACGACGTGGTTAGCATCGACCAGGACCGGTTCCTGTTCTGCGTGGCCGACGTATCGGGCAAGGGCGTGCCGGCTTCGCTCCTGATGTCCAACTTCCAGGCCGGCCTGCGCACCCTGCTGCGCCAGAATGTGGAGCTGGCCACCATCGTGCACGAGCTCAACCACCTGCTGTTTCGCAACTCGGGCGGGGAGAAGTTCATCACCGTCTTCTTCGGCATCTACAACCGCGCCACCCGGAAGCTGCAGTACGTCAACGCCGGCCACAACGACCCGATTCTGCTCCCCGATTCGGGCCCGATTCAGTACCTCAAGGAAGGCACCGTGATGCTGGGCATTATGGAAAAGCTGCCCATGCTCACCGTGGGCGAGGCCGACATTCCGCCCCATTCCCTGCTGCTCAGCTACACCGACGGCCTGACCGAAGTCTTCGACGAGAGCGGGGCTGAGTACGGCGAGGAAGGCCTTATCAAGCTTATCCGGCGCAACCGCTACCTGCCCCTCGGGGCTCTGCACAAGGAAATGC